>CAVYVL010000001.1:0-91024 GCA_963771975.1 uncultured Alphaproteobacteria bacterium
AGGCGAGGGGAGGTATGGGAGATCGATTGAAGGGGTCAATTAGTAAACGGATGAACAAGATGATTAAATATCGCGAGTAATAGCGTTACCATCACAATCCATGGAACAAAAGACCGAGCGATCTTCTTCACGGTCCGATTTCTGGTGTCGTACGCGTCCGCAATTATCTTCTGCCGTTCATGCTCGTGAGGGTCGCTCGGAAACAGGTTCTCTCTCATGCTTATGCTCCGTCAAACGGAAATGCTGCCGTAAGCGCTCCGTCGTTGCCGTCGCCTGGGTCGTTCGCGACCTCTCGAATTGCTTTTTGAATAGACGCCTATTTTTCGCAGTGGGGAACGGGCATAATTCTCACGAGGATATCTCAAAATGGCATAGGAGGGTGAGCTGAGGCATCGTGATTTACCGCCACTAAACGCCGTGAAAGCGTTCGATGCAGTTGCACGTTTCGGCAGCTTCAGCGCGGCTGCGAGAGAACTTTCGGTGAGTCAGGGGTCCGTCAGTCGCCATGTCTCCAATCTGGAAGATGTTCTAAGATGTACTTTGTTCGTGCGCGAGGCATGGGGCGCTGAGCTTACGCCAATCGGACAAACGTTTTTCCAGGCCACCCGATCGGCACTCGAGAACATCTGCGACGCTGCCATGGAATGCCGCGCGGCGAGCCAAGGTGTCAGCGTTTTGCGCATATCGACGCTGTCGAGTTTCGGGTTGCGCTGGCTGACGCCTCGGCTGCATGATTTCCAGAGGCAGTGCCCAGGGGTTTTGATCGAACTGAGCACGTCCGATGTCCGCCCAGACTTCGGAACCACAGCATGCGATGCGGCAATCGTCTCCGAGCCGCGCGGAGACAGGTCATCCGGGAAGGATCATCTCTTCGACGAGATCATCGAGCCCGTCTGCAGCACGACCTTCGCTGCCACGCATGAACTTCGCCGACCAAGCGACCTCAGCCGAACCGCGTTGATCCATACGACGACGCGATCCGAATTCTGGAGAAATTGGTTCGAAGCATACAAGATTGCTCCATCAGCAGAAGTCACCCTTGGTCTCAGCTTCCAACATTTTTACATTGCAATACAGGCCGCAATCTCTGGCCTTGGCGTCGCGCTGGTTCCAAAGATCCTTGTCGTAAGCAACGTGGAAGATAACTCTTTGGTCACGCCAGTGGGGTCGCCCTATCAGACCGAACGAACCTATTCGCTCGTCCGAAATCCAAACTCGCATCCCAGCGCCGCGTTGGATGCGTTTTGCGACTGGCTAAAGGAGAAGGTGAGCGCGCAGGTAAACCCGTTCCCCGACTGATCTCCTATCCAAACAGCGGAATGTGTAGTCGAGCGCTTCTGAAAGCAGTTCCGCGCTGCGGGGGCCGCTCACCACTACGATGAACTGGCATAGAAAGTTCAAATCGGACTTGGCTTGCCGCTGTAGAGATGGGTGGCGTAAGATGTCAACCAGAGGGTTTCGGGAAAATTGAGCGATTATTGTTTGAATTGAATGATAACGAACATGAGAAAGTCACTTAAGCAATTAAATTTAGAGAGAGTTCTTTTCGATCAGATGATTCCACCTTGCAAACGGCATCGTTGCTGGCGGTAGCCGCCGAGTTTCTGAGCGCTTTCGTTATAATACGCGCTCGGTGGATCGATGAACGTGACGACTTCTGGACCATGTCCCTGTACATGACCCTGTGCCCAAGCGTCTTCTGCGCGTTCACTCTTGCAACAGAGTGGCCTTCGATGGCTGCGATGGATTTTGGATTTTCCGTGGCGCTCGCAGTCACCGGCACGCACGGAATGGCTCTCATTTCCAGGCGTTCTGCATTTCGGATGCGGCCATTGTCGCACCCTTCGACTATACGGCTTTGATTTGGGCCACCGCGCTTGGATGAACCGTTTGGGGAAATGTCCCCGGCGCGATGGTCTATGCCGAGGCAGCCATGATCATCGGAAGCGGCACCTATCTCATCGTGTCAAACTACCGGCTGGCGGAGTGAATGGTCACCTTGTCCGCAAATCTGTCGTCTTTACTCACCCATTCACCTTCACCAATTCGAGCACAACCAACGTGGGCTCTCAACGATGATGAAAATCTGTGGTTGCGTATGGCGAAGGTCCGGAGTTAGCGCGCGCAACGCGTCCGCACGACGGCTGCGATCTTAATGCGCTTGGCAGTGGTGCACCTCCACCGTGAGATGGCGGACAGAGAGCCGCGAGGGGACCCGCTCGTGATAGGCTTTTGCGGTCTCGGGCGCGTCGCTCACGAGGCTTACGGCGGCGGCATAGATGCCGGGGCCGATGGACCAAACGTGGAGATCCGCGACGCGGTCGCCGTTGCGTTCCAGCGCGTCGCCAAGAGCCGCGCGCATGGCATCGGGCGCCTCGAAATCCATCAGCGTCTTGCCGCTGTCCTTCAAGAGGCCCCACGACCAGCGCGATATGAGCACGGCGCCGACAACCCCCATCGCGGGGTCGAGCCATGTGGCGCCCGCGAACTTGCCGGCAACGAGTGCGATGATCGCCAGCACAGAGGTCAGTGCGTCGACCACAACGTGGAGGTAGGCCGCACGAAGGTTGTGATCTTCACTGTGGCTGTGGTGATGATGGCCCCCGCTACCGTGGGAATGGCCGCCGCCAAGAATGACTGCACAGACAACGTTGACCAAAAGCCCCAGGACGGCGACGGCGATTGCCTGATCGAACTGAATTTCGACCGGCGCGGCCATACGATGAACGCTCTCGTAGGCCATGCCGGTCGCGAACACGACAAGGAGGATCGCACCGACAAAGCCCCCCATCGCGTTGACCTTGCCGGTGCCGAACGAGAACCGCCCATCCCGGCATAGCGCCGTGCGAACACGTAGGCGAAGAGGGCAATGGCAAGGGCCATCGCATGGGACGCCATGTGGATGCCATCGGCGAGAAGGGCCATGGAGCCGAACGCGAGGCCGGCCGCAATCTCAACGACCATGGCCAACACGGTGATGATGACGACGGCAAGCGTTCGCCGTTCGCCGGGCTGGACAGCGTCTTGCCCGAACGTGTGATCGTGCTGCCATCGCGCGAGATCATGGCTGTGCATGTGGCTCGTTCCTCCTTCACATCATGCCCCGGCGTGGAGGCGACCACGCTATGCGAGCTCGTTTGGGACGTTTGGCGAGCGGCGCTGCCTCGAGGCTACTGCTGTTTCCTAGCGACAGCACCTTGATCTTCGAGATCGTCGAGAATCGGACAGTCAGGACGATGGTCGCCAGCACAGTTCTGCGCAAGCATCTCCAGGGTCGAGGCCATCGACTCAAGGTCAGCAATCTTGGCGCGCAGCCGAGCCACGTGGTCGAGCGCTAGGCGTTTCACGGTACCACTCTGGCGCGATCGGTCGCGCCAAAGACTGAGAAGATCGCCAATGGCTTCGACGGAGAAACCAAGGTCCCGCGCGCGCCGGATGAAGCGCAGCGTGTGGACGTCCTGGCTCGTATAAACGCGATAACCCGCGTCGCTGCGCGGTGCAGGTTGGATAAGACCCGTCTCCTCATAGTAGCGGATCATCTTGGCCGAGATGCCGGATGCGTTTGCCGCTTCGCCGATGTTCATGCCTCGCTCCTCAAATCGCCGTCGTCCTAAGCGCTTTGCCGCTTGCGTACGTCCCTCTTGTTGGCCCTGCGCAACGTTTGCCGCCGATCCCTTTCACAGTAGCGCATCTCCGCTTCGTGATGACCGCGGCGGCGAGAAGCGGACGCAGCGCGTGCGGTGAACCGCGCGACGTCGTCAGTCTCGTTGGACGGACTTTCGTTCGGCAAGCGGGTGAGCGGCGGTGATGTCAATCGCCGCCGCAGCGGCTTCGTCGAGGCAACGGGTCTCGACCTGGAGCGTCGAGAAATAAAAGCCGTGGGTGTCGCGCAGCAACCGATGCGCCCGCTCCAGCACATCCTGGGGATCGGTGTCGTCGTCTACGCGCACATGGCTCGAGAAGACGTGACGCCCGCTTGTCAGAGCCCAGCCGTGGACGTGATGGACATCGCGGACGCCAGGCGGTTCGGACAGGTCCGCTGCAATATCGCGAAGGTTCACGCCGGACGGCGTGCCGTCCATCAGGAGGTGCGTGGCATCGCGCAGGATGCCCCAACTCGCCCACAGCAGCACAACACCGAAGGCCATACCGAGGAGCGGATCGATGGCGAGGAAGCCGGTGAAGCGGATCACCAGCGCCGAGACGATGATGATGATGCTGCCGACGAATGTCTGCAGGATATGCCAGTAGGCACCTCTGACGTTGAGATCGCCCGATTGCTGACGATAGAGCAGCCCGAGCGCCACGACTTCGGTGAGCGATGCCGCCGGCGGCCACCCAAAGCATCGGACCAGTCGCGAGGTGGATCGGGTCGGAGAGGCGCATCGCTCCCATCGCGATCACCACAAGGGCCATGATCAGCAAGAACGCGCCGTTCACGAGTGCTCCGACGATTTCGGCGCGATACCAGCCGAAACTGAGACGATCGTTGGTTGGGCGCTTCGCCAGGCGAGCGGCAACGATGGCGAGAAGGACCCCTCCAACGGCCGAAAAGGTGTGCATGGCATCGGACAGCACCGCCACCGAGCCGGTCCACAGGCCGACCACGAGCTCGATGACGAAGTAGATGCCTGTCAACCAGGCCGAGATCGTCAGCGCTCGTCCGGTCGAGGGCAAGTGTCCGGCATGACCTCCGTGGGCCGAATGATCCATTTGCGCGTCTCCGGTCTGCCGCTTCGTGGTTGCGACGGCCCGGTGGGGCCTGCCGTGATGATGGGCTCGTCGGACCGGTTCCCGTCGCATGGAGAGGTGGGACGAACATGGCAGCATCGTATCCCTGGCGGATCAGGCAGGCGAATGCAAAGACGCTCAGCGTCGTGAAGGTCCAGGAACCACCGTCGCTTTCAACTGCCGCGATCTCGATCGCGGCAGGCATATCGAGATCTCGACGGTGCATGCCGCGTCGTCGGCGGACGCTACCACGCTGAGGCCGCATCGCCGCGTGAGCCGCGATCGCCAACAGCTCAGAGCCTGGGTCCAGGCGATTGTCCAGCGACAAGGCCCACCTAGGCGAACACCCGTCTATTTGTCGTGCGTCGCGCTAGGCTGCGGCGGCGGGATAGCCCGCTTCGTCAAGAACCGGCAGGAAGGCCTCGCGCGGTTTGTCGGAGGTGACTTCGACCGTCCGGGTCTTTGGGTCGGCCTCGACCTTGGCGGCGGGGTCCACCAGCTGGATCGCCTTCGTAACGCTCCGAGCACAGCCTCCGCAGGTCATCATCTCGATATGGAATTGCATCGCTCGCTCCATGTGTCGCTTCGATGCAGCTCGAGATAGAGGTTCCCATCGTTGTAAGGTCAAGTGGGATTCTTCGGATCCCCAGTCCTTGACCTTCCCATGGTTGGAACCCCCACCTTCTATCTCGATGAAGATTCCAATGATGGGTGAGAGCGTTATGAACGCGCCTTCGAAGATCTCGCAATCGGTCAGTTTGCCCATCGAGGGCATGACATGCGCGTCATGCGTTGGCCGGGTGGAGCAGGCGCTGCGCGCCGTGCCGGGCGTCGCGGAGGCGAACGTAAATCTTGCCACCGAGCGCGCGGACGTTCGCTTCGCCAGTGCGGCTGACCGGGCGGCGCTCGTGAAGGCCGTGGAAGATGTCGGATACGACGTGCCGTCGGGCAGCGTCGACCTCGCGGTCGAAGGGATGACCTGCGCGTCCTGCGTCGGACGGGTCGAGCGAGCGCTAAAGGCCGTGGCCGGCGTATCGGAGGCCAGCGTCAACCTCGCGACCGAGCGGGCCACTGTGAAGGGCACGGCCGATGCCGATGCCCTCATCGCCGCTATCGGCGACGTCGGCTACGAGGCGCGGGAAATCTCCGGGATCGTTTCGCCTGATGACGCTGTGTCCGAAAAGCGCGACCAGGAAGCGCGAAAGCTGCGGCGCGACGTTTTGATCGCGGGTCTCCTCACGCTACCGGTCTTCGTCCTGGAGATGGGCAACCACATCATCCCGGGCATGCACGACCTGATCATGTCGACCATCGGCATGCAGACGCAGACGAATTGGGTGATCCAGTTCGCCTTAACCACGCTCGTCCTTTTCGGGCCGGGTCTCAGGTTTTACACCAAAGGCTTCCCAGCGCTCTTCAAAGGCGCGCCCGACATGAACAGCCTCGTCGCCGTGGGTACGTCGGCGGCCTACCTGTTCTCGGTGGTGGCGACCTTCGCCCCAGGCCTGCTGCCCGAAGGCACGGTCAACGTGTATTTCGAGGCCGCCGCCGTCATCGCGACGCTGATCCTCGTCGGCCGCTGGATGGAGGCGCGCGCCAAGGGGCGCACGTCGGAGGCGATCAAACGGCTCGTGGGGCTGCAGGCCAAAACGGCACGCGTGCTCCGGAACGGCGAGATCGTCGAGATCGCCGTCGCCGATGTCGCGCCAGGCGACGTGGTCGAGGTGCGCCCTGGCGAGCGGGTGCCAGTCGATGGCGAGGTCAGCGACGGGTCCAGCTACGTCGACGAGAGTATGATCACCGGCGAGCCCATTCCGGTCGCCAAGGAAACGGGTGCGACCGTCGTCGGCGGGACCGTCAATCAGACCGGCGCCCTGACGTTCCGCGCGACCGCCGTAGGCGGCGACACGCTGCTCGCGCAGATCATTCGCATGGTGGAGGAGGCGCAGGGCTCCAAGCTGCCGATCCAGGCGCTGGTGGACAAGGTCACGATGGTTCTTCGTCCCCGCCGTCATCACGCTGGCGCTGCTGACCTTCGGCGTCTGGTTCCTCTTCGGACCAGAACCCGCCCTGACGTTCGGCCTGGTCAACGCGGTGGCGGTCCTCATCATCGCCTGCCCCTGCGCCATGGGGCTCGCGACGCCCACGTCGATCATGGTCGGCACCGGACGCGGCGCCGAGATGGGCGTCCTCTTCCGCAAGGGCGAGGCGCTGCAGCTCCTCAAGGAGGCCCGCGTCGTCGCCCTCGACAAGACCGGCACGCTCACCGAGGGCGAGCCGCGCATGACCGACCTTGCGGTCGCGGACGGCGTCGAGCAGGTCGATGTGCTTGCGCGGATCGCCGCCGTCGAGGCCAAGTCCGAGCATCCGATCGCCCGCGCCATCGCGGCGGCGGCCGAGGCACAGGGATTGGTTCTGCCTGAGGTCAGCGGGTTCGACAGCGTCACCGGCATGGGCGTGTCCGCGACTGCGGGCGGCGCGAGTGTCGAGATCGGCGCCGACCGGTTCATGAGCTCGCTCGGCCACGACGTCAGAATCTTCGCGGACACCGCCGAGCGGCTCGGCGACGAGGGCAAGTCGCCCCTTTACGCGGCCATCGACGGCAAGCTCGCCGCGATCGTCGCGGTGGCCGACCCCATCAAGGAGACGACACCGGAGGCGATCCAGGCACTCCACGATCTGGGCCTGAAGGTGGCGATGATCACGGGCGACAACCGCCGCACCGCAGACGCCATCGCCCGGCGGCTCGGCATCGACGAGGTTGTCGCCGAGGTCCTCCCGGACGGCAAGGTGGAGGCGGTGAAGGCGTTGAAGGCTGAGCACGGTCGCCTCGCCTTCGTCGGCGACGGCATCAACGATGCCCCGGCCCTTGCCGAAGCCGATGTGGGTCTTGCCATCGGCACGGGCACGGACGTCGCCATCGAGGCGGCCGATGTCGTGCTGATGTCCGGGTCGTTGAAGGGCGTGCCGAATGCCATCGCACTCTCGAAGGCCACCATCCGGAACATCAAGCAGAACCTGTTCTGGGCGTTCGCCTACAACACCGCGCTGCTGCCGGTGGCGGCCGGCGCCCTCTATCCGGCGTTCGGCCTCCTGCTGTCGCCGATCTTCGCGGCTGCTGCCATGGCACTCTCATCCGTCTTCGTCCTCGCAAACGCGCTGCGGTTGCGGGGCTGGGCGGCCCCGATGCGGGACGTCGCGCAGCGCGCCGCGTCCTCACCTGCGCCGCGCATGGCCCCTGCGCAGTGACGCCTCATCCCCGGGTGCGCACGCCGCGCCCGGGCCTCCCGAGCGTTGGAGACCAACATGAGCCCCGCCACTATTCTCTGGACTAACCCGACTTACCCGAACCGCTGGGCGCTCAAGATCTGGCCTTGTCGTGAGGGCACCGGCCATGCGGAGCACGACGTGCCGGGGTATGCGACAATGGATTGTGCTGAGCGCCGCTTCGGCGTTCGCGTGCAGCCGATCACCGAGCCCCGGGACTGGTTCGCCGAACAGAAGCCGCAGGTCGAGGCGCCACTGCGGGTGCGCGCGACATGACCCGCCACAAGGTCGTCATCGTAAATGCGGACCGGTCGGTTTACGTCGACGGAGATGAAACCCTGCTGGACGCTGCGCTTGCGGCCGGGGTCGATTACCCCCATGGCTGTAAGTCTGGCCGCTGCGGTTCCTGCAAGTCGCGGCTGGTCGACGGCTTGTTCTCGCTACGTGAACATACGCGGTTCGCGCTCAGCGAGGAGGAGAAAGTCGCCGGCCTCATTCTCGCCGCCGAGCTGTCCCAAAGAGCAATCTGACCGTGGCCTGGCTCGACGCCGATGAGACGCGCGCCGAACATGCGCTCCGCCGGGAAACGGCAGTGGTGACAGAGGTCGAGGACGCGACCCACGACATCCGCATCCTGCGTCTGAGGCTGCCCGGCTTGCCGCTTGACTTCTCTGCAGGGCAATACGCGACTTTGACCATGCTCGGCGCGCCGCCACGCGACTACTCCATGGCGAACCGTCCCGGCGCAGGCGAGCTCGAGTTTCACATCCGTTTGGTGTCGCACGGGGTAACCTCGCGGGCTTTGCACGGGTTGAGGCCCGGCGACCGGGTCCGGATCGAAGCCCCGCTTGGCGCGGCGCATCTGCGTGCACTCCATGCTGGGCCAATCCTCGCCGTGGCGGGCGGCTCAGGTCTTGCCCCAATTCTATCCATCCTTGCCACGGCCATCGACCTTGGCATTCGGCAGCCCATTCGTGTCTATTTCGGCGCGAGGACTGAGCACGATCTCTACGGCCTCGACGTTCTTGGCGAGCTTGCCCGGCGGCAAGGCGATATGAACGTCACACCGGTCTTGTCCCGGTCGGATGGGCCGACGGATCGCCGAACGGGGCTTGTCCACGAGGCTATTGCGGCTGACATTGCCGATTTCGACGGCTGGAAATGCTACGCTGCAGGTCCGCCTGCGATGATTGACGCCTTGACCGAAACCACGCTAGCGGCCGGCCTCCGTCAGGATGATCTCCATGCCGACGCGTTCTTCACGCCCGAGCAGCCCGCTGGAAAGGCGAAGCGAGCATGACCACCCGGAGGCAAGAGATAATGCGATGAATTTCTGCGAAGCCGCTTATGCCTCGGGCGCCTCGGCCAGAAAGATGCGCTACTTCGGGGGGACCGGTCTGGCACCATCTGCCGTACGAGCGGACGCGGGATATCGTGTGTTTGGAGCGGGAGGTTTGTATGCTGCGCTTCGTGTGCAGGGGCCCGCAATCTGGGCTTTCGCGTCGAAGGCGTCGGGTTGCTGCTTAACCGCTGGCGCGACCCGTCGTGGCGGAGCGCGGCAGTCAAACGGCTTGCCCTCGCCCACGGGTCCGACTCCCATCGAAAAATCCGTGAGTTTAGCGCGATGGCCGGAACATCGGAGACGTTCGCCGCTTGGCGTCATCTCCGCCATACATGAGGTCGAGTAAGGCCCGCGATCGTTTGCCGATTGGTGGTTCGCTTGGTTGCTGTAAAACTGTTGGCGTTTCAGAAATCGTGTGGAACTGTTTCGGCGCTTCCGGCACGGCAGATCGGCGCACACGCCGCTGTAAGCCTTGCGGGGCCAACGGTATGAAGCTACCAAGGCTGTAGATATTGGGGAGACTTGTTTGTCCACGATCGGTGGCCTGGCGAAGAAAACTGGCACCAAGGTGCAGACCATCCGCTACTATGAGCAGATTGGGCTGATGCCAGAGCCCGAACGGACCGAGGGCGGTCAAAGGCGCTATTGCGAGGCCGACCTCGACCGGCTCTCTTTTATCCGTCACGCGCGGCAACTGGGCTTCTCGCTCGATGCGATCCGTGAGCTCTTGGACCTCAGCGACCAGCCCAACCGGCCTTGCGATGAAGCTGACGTGATCGCCCGCCGGCAGTTGAAGCAGGTGGAGCAGCGCATCGCACGGCTGCACGCGCTGCGCACTGAGCTCAAGCGGATGGTGCGCGAATGCAGCGGCGGCAGGGCTGCGGATTGCCGGGTGCTCGACGTGCTGCGCGATCATTCCGAGTGTCTCACCGACCACGAGGCGATCGGCGCCTGAGCGACTCGCGCAGCCGAGACGTATGGGCTTTAAGCTATAGTCGCTGTTGCGATCACCCCATCGTGGACCGACCCGAGGAGTTGTCATGCATGCCGCCGATCCCCGGCTTGCTGACACAAGCCTGGTGGACTTCAAGGCCCCAACCACTGCTGGGTTAATCAAGGGGCGTGGGTGCGAACGAACTCAACCGAATAGACCGGATAGGTGGCCCGATCCGCGCGCCCATGCTGGTCAACTCGCCGAACGTCGACTGCAATGGCGTGGTGGACACAATGCGAAGCGCAAAGGGCGTGCGCGATGTCCATCACGTGCACCTGTGGCAGATGCCAGAGCACGAGACCGCGCTCGACTGCCACGTGGTTCTGACAAGCGAGGGATGGTTGTGGATCGAAGACATCAAGGGGGAGATCAAGGGCCATCTCAGGGACCGGTTCGGCATCGGCCACTAAAGCCTGGAGTTCGAGCACGATGATCGCGCACACGAGAACGCGGCGCTCTACGGCCACGATGGCATGGTAGGAAAAGGGGAGCGCCCGATCCGGGGTGCAACGAATGAAGAGATGGAGCGCGTGGACTGCGACGGTGGATTGACGACGGCGCGTCCGGAGATCAGTCATCCGACGAGCCGGACAAGACCAATCAGCACGCCAAGCAGCACGGGTTGATGGACCAAGTAGATCACGAGACTGTGCCGACCGAGCCAGACAAGTGAGCGTGCGGTAGGCCCCTCCACGGGCCGGATGTGCGCCGTCCAGCCGCGTTCCAGCGCCAACCCGGCAAGCGCCATACCCAGAAGCGTAAGCCCCACCCAGGGAAAGACCGGCACGAAGTCATTGCTGCGCGGTGGCGTGAGCGCGAAGCCGGTCCACGCCAGCCATCGCGGATCGAACGCGGCGGACGCGACGGTGTAGCCGAGGACGAGGATGACGAGACCCGCCGCAGCAAGAGCGAACTTGCCGAGCGGTAGCAGAGCCGCACCGATGATGCTGGCAACGGCGATGGCGTGGAGGATGCCGAAAAAGACGAAGGTCTCCGGAAAGAGGAACCGCGTCGCAACCGTGATCGCAAGCGCGCAAACGACAATCACGCAAAGCCGGCGCACGAAGGGGCGTCCACGGAACCCGTTGCGCGAGGCGAGCACCAGGCTCACCCCAACAAGCACCATGAACGTTCCAGCCAAGCGTGCGACCGAACAGCAGCCAGAGCGGATGGAGTGCGAGTTCGGGCGGAATGAGACTGAGATAGGCGAGGTCCCACACGAGGTGAAAGAGCACCACCCCGGCGATGGCAAGCCCGCGCACGGCGTCGACGATGTCGAGCCGCTGTCGTGTTGCTTGGTGCGACCCTAAGATTGCTGCGCTGGTGCCAGCTCGAAGGACGCGATCGCTGAACATGGCTGCCGTCCTCTCGCGCATTGTCAGCATACGTCAACCCTTGACCCTCTAGTCGCTGTAGGTCGTACCGCTTGATGCGTTCCAGATCGAATAGGCATCAAGCCCATGGCGACCACTGACCAGCTGCCCAGCCCGAACGCTCCTGCGCGCGACAGCGACGAATGCTGCACACGCTGCGTCGGCGAGGCGCCGGCCGCACCGATAGACGATGCAGCCGGGCGGTCATTCGACGTCTCGGGGCTCGACTGCGCGGAGGAAGTGGCAATCCTGAGGCGCACGGTCGGTCCGCTTGTCGGCACCGCCGACCGGCTGGCTTTCGATGTGCTGAATGGGCGCATGACGGTGCTGGACGCGGCGGACTCCGCGTCGGACGAGGCGATTGTCGCGGCCGTTGCGCGCACCGGTATGTCTGCGCGGCGTTCCTCACCAGGCAAAACACCAGAAGACAAGGGTCGCTTTGGGTCGCAAAAGCTGCTGACGACTGCGAGCGGTGTGTCCCTCCTCGCCGGACTTCTGGTGCAGTTCCTCTTCGCCGGCGGCGTCGTGGGGCCGCTCGCGCTTTTGGCGGGCCAGACCGGCACAGCGCCCCAGTGGACCGCGACGCTCCTCTACCTTGCCGCCATCGGGTTCGGCGTCCGCTATGTCGCACCCAAAGCATGGTTCGCGGCCCGCTCGCTAAGGCCGGACATGAACCTCCTCATGGTCATTGCGGTTACGGGTGCTGTCCTGATCGGCGAGCTGTTCGAGGGCGCGACAGTCGCGTTCCTCTTTGCCCTGTCGCTGCTTCTGGAGAGCTGGAGTGTCGGACGCGCGCGGGACGCAGTCTCCGCGCTCCTCGACCTGGCGCCCGATACGGTGCGCCTTGTGAACTCGGACGGCACGGAGCGGGACGCCTTGGCGGCGGACGTGCCGCTCGGGGCCCGATTCGTCGTGCGGGGCGGGGACCGCATCGCGCTCGATGGACGCGTGGTGGAAGGGGCCGGGTCCGTCGACCAAGCCCCGATCACCGGCGAAAGCGTGCCGGTCTTGAAGGAAGTTGGTGCGGACGTTTACGCCGGCACCATCAACGGTGAGGGCACGCTCACCATCGAGGCAACCAAGCCCGCCGACGACACGGTGCTCGCCCGCATCATCCGCATGGTCGGTGAGGCACACAGCCGCCGTGCCCCATCCGAGCAATGGGTCGAGCGGTTCGCGCGCATCTACACGCCGGCGGTGATGGTGCTTGCAATCCTGGTCCTTCTGGTGCCGCCCCTAGCGTTCGCCGCACCTTGGGAGACGTCCATTTACAACGCGCTCGTGCTGTTGGTGATCGCCTGCCCGTGCGCGCTCGTCATCTCAACACCGGTGTCCATCGTCGCGGCGCTCGCCTCTGCGGCGCGCAACGGGGTGCTCATCAAGGGCGGCGTGTTTGTGGAGATGCCGGCCCGTATCGAGGCACTGGCCCTCGATAAGACCGGAACGCTGACCCTCGGCGAGCCGGAAGTGACCGAGATCATTCCCTTGAATGGAGCCACAGACCGCGAGGTGCTGGCCATCGGCGCTGCGTTGGAGGCGCGATCGTCCCACCCGCTCGCCCACGCGATCCTGCGCCGTGCAGAGGCTGACGGGATCGCCATCGCTCCAGCGACCGATGTCACGCTGCTCGCCGGCAAGGGTCTAACCGGAACGGTCGATGGCCGCGCGCTGTGGCTCGGCTCGGCACGCTATGCCAGCGAGCGCGGCACTCTGCCGGACGCGAATGCGCAGACCGACGCACTGGCCACGATCGTGGATCGCATCGCGGCGCTGGAGGGACATGGACGCACGGTGGTTGTGCTCGGCGATCAGCATGGCCCGTCGGGTCTGATTGCCCTTGCCGATACCATGCGGCCGGAAGCGCGCGGGATCATCGAGCGCCTGCACTGCGCCGGCGTGAAGCGGATCGTGATGCTGACCGGCGACAATGCCGCCACTGCCCGCACGGTCGCGGACGAGCTCGGTATCGACGAGGTCCGCGCCGAACTCTTGCCGGAAGACAAGGTCGCGGCTGTCGAGGCACTTGCGAACGCATATGGCACGGTCGCCATGATCGGCGATGGCGTGAACGACGCCCCGGCCATGGCCCGCGCCGACCTTGCCATTGCTATGGGCGCCATCGGCTCAGACGCAGCCATCGAGACAGCCGATGTCGCACTGATGACAGACGAACTGTCGCGGATTCCCTGGCTGATCCACCATTCGCGCCGCACGCTTGGGGTGATCCGCCAAAACATCGCGTTCTCGCTTGGCGTGAAGCTGGTGTTCGTGGCGCTCACGGCATGGGGGCTCGCGTCGCTTTGGGGCGCTATCGCCGCGGACGTCGGGGCAACGCTCCTCGTGGTTGCCAACGCGCTGCGCCTTCTGCGCGCGCCGGTGAAGGACCGACCGAACGCCGACGCGGACGAAGCATCCACCTTAACCTCCGCGTGCCGGCAGACCGGCGCATGAAGACTGGCCTGTCGGACTGCCGACTCAGCCGGCACAGCAGGACAACCTCGCGACGTCCTTGTCGAAGGTCTGGGCGGCAAGCTTCAGCCCCTCGACGGTCGTGAGGTACGGAAAGATGGTTGCGCCGAGATCCTCGTAGGTGAGGTCGGCCTTCAGCGCCATGACGGCGGTCTGGATGCTGTCGGCACCCTCTGGCGCGAGAATGTGGGCGCCCAGGAGCCGCTTGGTGGCGCGCTCGGCCACCAGCTTGATGAGGCCGCGCGTGTCCCGTGCGGCAAGGGCCCGGGGCACGTGCGCGAGCGGCAGGACGGATGTTCGAACATCGTGGCCCGCGGCGATCGCGCCAGCTTCCGTCAAGCCTACGCTGGCAACTTGCGGGTCGCAGAATACGACAGCGGGCATCGCCGTGTTGTCGTAGGTCAGAGCGTCTCCGTTGAGCGCGTTCTTCGCGGCGAGCCGCGCGCCGTAGGCCGCCATGTAGACGAACTGGTCACGCCCGGTGACGTCCCCGGCTGCATAGATGTCGTCGCGGCTCGTGCGCATCTTGTCATCGACGGCAATGCCGCCGTTGGAAGTCATCTCGATGCCGCCGCTCGGCAGGTCGAGCGCTTCGACGTTCGGGGCGCGACCGGTGGCAAGCAGCAATTCGTCGGCTTCGATCGTCTCCTCGCCGGCCCCAGTGTCGAGCAGAAGCGCGATCCGTCCCTCCCGCTCGGTGGCCTTTCTGTAGCTGCGGACCTTCCGGACCCCGATTCCCTCGCCCTGGAAGTATCCGGTCAGTGCGGCGCTGATCTCCGACTCGGCCCCGGGCAGAAGACCGCGGCGGGTCAGTATGGTGACCGTCACGCCCGCCCGCGCAAACACCTGCGCTAGCTCGACGCCGATGTAGCCGCCCCCCATCACGATGAGCGACTTGGGCAGCGCCTCAAGCTCCAGGATCGACGTGCTGTCGAGGTAGCGAACTTGGGACAGGCCCTTAAGCATTGGAACGTGTGGCCGTGCGCCGGTGGCGATCACGATCTTGCCCGCATCGACGGGCGCGCCGTTCAACGTGAGCGTGCCGTCCGCGCCAAACCGCGCCGCACCTTCCAGATAGGCGATGCGGTCGTAGTTCGGCAGAACGTCGGCATATTTCGCCGACCTTAGCTCGTCCACGAGGGCATGTTTCTGGCGCACGAGCGCGCGCCAGTCGGTCAGACGAGCCGCAGCCTCGACGCCGTCGAAGCAGATCGGCGGCGACTCCGGTGTGCATGACCTCCATCGCGCGGATCATAGTCTTCGAAGGAACGCAGCCGACGTTGACGCACGTGCCACCAAGCGTTCCATGGCCGATCAGCGCGACGCGGGCCCCGTCTTCGGCCGCGGTGATCGCGGCGGAGAAGCCGGCCGACCCCGCACCGACCACGGCCAGATCGAAAGCGCCGTTCCGGTCCGACGGGGATGTCGTCATGGCACGGTTCCTAACGTCCGGCCGAAGCGCGTCGGCTGCGTGCGAGCAATGCGTAGATCGTGAGCCCGACGAAGCCCGCGAGGGCGGGCAGCAGGACATAGTCGAGCACGCCGATGATCACCGACAGCCCCATCGCGCCAAGGAGAATTACCAGCACCGGCGTGAAGCAGCAGAGCGCGGCAACGATCGTTCCAACGATACCCGCCGATAGGAGCTTGTCCCGCATGGGGTGCTACGACCCACTCTTTTCGGGTTCAAGCACATTCGCCGAGTAGCCATATTGCGCGGGTGCCTCAGCAATCTCGTCGGCGGTGGTCGCATCGTCATCGTAGGTTACGAGATAGACAGCGGTCGAACCGTCGTTCGCTTCTGTCGCGTCGACGACCGAGACGCTATCGATGTTCTCCATCGACCTGCCGGCAATGTAGGAGCAGGAGGGACAGAACAGGCCGCTGACCTTGATACGAACCTGCCGCTCGTCTGCGAAGGCCAGGCTGGCGCTCGCAATCGCCAAAGCGGCGGTGAGGATAAGAGTTCGCATTGAACACTCCTTTCAGAAGCGCAGCACGTAAGGAGCGACGTAGGAGAAGAGCATGGAGGCGCCGGTCACGCTCGTCGCGATCCAAAGTGATACCTTCATGAGACGACGGCTTAGCGGGCTGGCGCAGGCGCCACTCGCGCAGACGTGCGCCGGCTCGACATAGACTTTGAAGAACCCATAGAAGAGCGCTGCCGCGGCAAAGGCGAAGAGGATCCATTTGTACTGGTAGAGTGCGCCGAGCTGGCCGATCCAGGCGCCCGTCGCCCCGAGGCTGAACGCGACGAGCGGCAGAATGCAGCATGACGTCATGGCCAGTGCCGCAAGGACACCGCCGGCCGTCGCGGCGCGTGCACCGACCTCAGACGGCTGATCGTCGAGCGGACTGGTTCGCGTCGTCATTTCGGTGCGTCCCGCTTGGTGAACTATCGCCCGAACCCTAGTGTCTGTAGCGGCTACAGATGGAAGAGGACTTCCCGCATGGCGACGATCACGAACGCGCGAGGTTATCCGATCGGCGCCATGTCCCACGAAACCGGCGTCAACATCGAGACCATCAGATACTATGAGCGCATCGAACTGATGCCGAAGCCCGCGCGCACTCCCGGCGGAAACCGGCAGTACACTCACGACCACCTGCAGCGTCTATCGTTCATAAAGCGCAGCCGCGATCTCGGCTTCAGCATCGAAGAGATCCGGGGGTTGCTCATGATGGTGGATCGCGACGACGTCACTTGCCGGGAGGTCCACGCACTTACGATGGAGCACCTCGCGTCGGTGCGCGAGAAGATTGCGCGTCTGCGCAGGCTAGAGATCACCCTCAGCGAAATGGCGTCGCAATGCGCGCGCGGCGACATCCCTGATTGCCCCATCATCGAGACGCTGTTCGATCCGTAAATCTGCTGGGGTTGTTTGTCCGAGCGAACGGATGAAGATGTTCCGCATGGCACGAGAGATTGGCGGGGCCGCGTTCAAGCAGCAAGGTTCGGTCCGCAAAGGACGGTCATAGCAATTCGCGACCTTCGAGCAGCAGCGAACTCTTGGTTTGCCGGTGACCCACGAGGAGCTGCTAGGCTCCTTGGCCGGAGCGATCGTCGTTGGCCAGCAATGACACGCTAGAGCACGATCGAGGGCCTGCTGCCCTTGAGGTGCGGCCGGGAAACCGTGAAGTTCGCAGTATGGCGAACGTCCCGACAGATCCAGTGAAGTCCACGAGCGGCCATCCAGTCGTCGAGCCGCTGACCGTGAGGATACCGATTGCGATCCGGATGATTGGGATCGGTCGGTCGAAGCTCTACGAACTGATCCAGGCGGGCGAGATCGACACCGGTGAAGGTGGGACGCTGCACGCTCATCACCGTGGAGAGTCTGAAGCGTTTCGTGAAACGGTCGCACGAGGCCTCGTGATCAACCGCGGGCGAAGCGCGGTTTGACCACGCGCGCCCCGTCGCGCAACTCGACCAGATAGTTTGACCAATGCTGCATCATCTTCACGCGCTCGGCCCAATGCTCGCCGCGGACGTAGGCACGGCGGACGCCGTCATGCTCAAGGTGCCCCAGCTGACGTTCGATCGCGTCCGCATTCCATCGACCCATCTCGTTGAGGAGCGTTGCTGCCATCGCGCGAAATCCGTGCGCAGTCATCTCATCTTGGCTGTAGCCGAGCCGGCGCAGGGCACCGTTGACGGTGTTTTCCGACATTGGCCGCGTCCATGTGCGGAAGGATGGGAAAAGGTAAGGGCTGTGGCCCGACAGATCATGCAACTCTTCGATCATGGTGCAGACTTGATCGGAAAGCGGCACCTTGTGAGCTCGGCGCATCTTCATCTTCTCAGCGGGAATTGACCACATCGACTTGCCAAAATCGATTTCGGACCATTCGGCTTTTCGAAGTTCCCCAGGCCGGACGAACAAATGGGCGGAAAGACGTAAGGCGTACAGCGTGAGTGCGCTGCCCTTAAAGCCTTCGATGGCCCGCATCAGCGAACCGGCTTCGTCCGCGGTGGTGATCGCGGCCAAGTGCTGGGCTTTTGGCGTGATCAACGCGCCACGCAGGTCGCTGGCGATGTCCCGTTCGGCGCGGCCCGTCGCGATGCCGTAGCGGAACACGCGGCCCATGACGCTACGCATACGCCGGGCGGTCTCATAGCGGCCCGTGGCCTCCACCTTCTTCAGGACGAGAAGTAGCTCCTGCGCCGTAATCCGGGCAATCGGTCGCTCGCCGATCATCGGGTACGCCATCCGCAGAATCCACTCGATCTTCTCGAGCGTTACGAGTGCGCGCCCTTCGCGGCGGTTCTTCTCGACCCATTCCTCCGCGACGGCACGAAAGCTGTTCTGCGCGTCGAGCAGAGACCGCAGTTCAGCGAGCCGCTTCTGCTCAACCGGGTCGAGCCCGCTCGCAAGCTGCTTGCGGGCTGCAAGCTTCTTTTCCCGCGCCTCTGCAAGCGTGACAGTCGGCCAGCGGCCGAAGCCGATGGTTTTCTGGCGGCCGAGCCAATTGTAATTCATGCGCCAGGATTTGGCGCCATTCGGTGTGACGGTGAGATAGAGGTTCTCGCCGTCGCCGAGCTTGTAGGGCTTGCCCTTCGGCTTTGCGTTCTGGATCGCCAGGAAGGTGAGTTTCATCGCCGCCACCATGCTCGCTGCGACCGGACCGGTCATGGTACCGAGGCGAACAAAACGGCGACAAATCTCATGGTATCGACCATGAATCTGCGCGGAAGCCGACGCACGCCTGCGGACGTCAGAGAACAAACGTAGCGGAAAAAGCCCTGAAAATCCAGTCCGTTGGCGGACGTCGCCGGACGCCAGCGAACGGGATGAATGGTGCCCAGGAGAGGACTCGAACCTCCACGCCTTGCGGCACACGGACCTGAACCGTGCGCGTCTACCAGTTCCGCCACCTGGGCTCTGCGTGTCGGAGACCGCGGCGTAATGGCTCGCCGGTGGCAAGTCAACTTCGTGCGCGGCGCGCGAAGCTGTGGCACCGACACTCGCGCAAGCCGCGGCGATGTCGAGGCCGCATCGACCGTTGCCTCTTCGCGCCGCGGCGCCCTAACCTCATGGCACCACGGTGGCGGGCGAGGGGCACGCATGGAGCGCAAGTCCGAGCAAGCTGGTCACCGTCTTCGGCGGCTCGGGCTTCGTCGGGCGGTACCTGGTGCGCGCCCTCGCCAAGCGCGGCTGGCGCGTGCGCGTCGCCGTGCGCCGGCCGGACCTCGTGGGCCACCTGCAGCCGATGGGCGGCGTCGGCCAGATCGAGCCGGTGCTCGCCAACGTGCGCAGCGAAGGAGAGCGTGCGCGCCGCGCGTCGCCCACGCGGACGTTGTGGTCAACCTCGTCGGCATCCTGGCCGAAGGCGGCAAGCAGACGTTCGAGGCGGTGCAGGCCGAAGGGGCGCGCAACGTCGCGCGAGGCCGCCGAGGCTGCCGGCGTCGCGCGGCTGTCCAGATGTCGGCGATCGGCGCCGACCACGACAGCGCGGCGCAGTACGCCCGCACCAAGGCCGCCGGCGAGGCCGCCGCGCTGGAGCGATGTGCCGGACGCCGTCGTGGTGCCGCCCGTCCGATCGTGTTCGGCCCGGAGGACGACTTCTTCAACCGCTTCGCCGGCATGGCGAAGACTCTCGCCCGTTCGTGCCCGTGATCGGCGCCCGACACGCGCTTCCAGCCGGTCTATGTCGGCGATGTGCGGCCAGTTCGCGGCCGCTGCGGTCGAGGGCGACGTCGTGCCGGCGGCACGATCTATGAGCTCGGCGGGCCGGACGTGAAGACCTTCCGCGAGCTGATGGAGCTGATGTGCGAGATCACGCGGCAGAAGCGCGCGCGTCGTGGCGATGCCCGTTCGGGCTGGCGCGGCTGCAGGCCAAGGTGCTGTCGATCCTGCCCAACGCGCCGCTGACGGAGGACCAGGTCGAGCTGCTGAAGACGCGACAACGTGCGTCAGCGACGCTGCGCATCGCGAGGGCCGCACCCTTCGTGCGGCCGGCATCGACGCCGCGCAGCCTGGCGGCGATCCTGCCCACCTATCTGTGGACCTACCGCCGTCGACGGCCAGTTCGCCGAGCCGGGCAGCGCCGCCTGAGCGACGCGCCGGCGCAGCGCTCCTCGGCAGGCGGCACGGCGACGCTCAGCCGTAGTGGATGATCGCAAGGCCGATGCACGCCGACCGCGATGCGCCACCAGGCGAACGGCGCGAAGCCGTGCCGCGACACGAAGTCGAGCAGCGCGCGCACCACCAGCAGCGCCGCAACGAACGCCGTGACGAAGCCGATGGCGATGATGACCGCGTCGTCCGCCGACAGCGTGTTGCGGTTGGCGTAGAGGTCGTAGACGAAGGCGCCCGTCATGGTCGGGATGCGCGAGGAAGAACGAGAACTCCGCCGCCGAGCGCTTGTCCGCCCTCAAGAGCAGCGCGCCGCCGATGGTGGCGCCCGAGCGCGACACGCCTGGAACCAGCGCCAGCATCTGGCAGCAGCCGATGGCGAGCGCCAGCCAAAGCGGAAAGTGCGTGGCGTCGTGTAGCGCGGCGTCGGCGCGCGGCGGTCGATCAGAAGCAGCGCGACGCCGCCCACGATCAGCGTCGAGCAGATCAGCGACGGGCGTCTCGAACAGCACGGTCTTGATGAAGTCGTGCAGGAGCACGCCGGCGAAGGCGGCCGGCAGGAAGGCGAGGACGATGCCGGCGCACGAAGCGGCGCGCGGCCGGGTCGTGCGGCACCGCGAGCGCGATGCGCGGTGAGGCGCACGGTGTAGACCGCGAGGATGGCGCAGATGGCGCCGAGCTGGATCAGCACCTCGAACGTCTTGCCGGTGGACTTGGAAGCCGATGCAGCTCACCGAGCAGCAGCATGTGCCCGGTGGAGGAGACCGGGATGAACTCCGTCAGCCCCTCCACGACGCCGAGCAGCACGGCCGATGCGATGGTTTCGGTTTCCAGTCGTTCGCCCTTACGTGACTGGCCGCGTGCAGCCGCTATACCGCGCTTGGCCGCGGAGTGCGTCCGGCATGCGCAGTGGCGTCCCAACCCGTCCTTTGTCTCACAGCGCTCAGGCGCAGGAGTTCTTGATGATCCTCCACCACCACCCCTTCCTCCCGCCGTGCCGCTTCGTCCGGCTCGTGCTGGCCGAGCATGCGCTCGAGGTGGAGCTGACGTCGAGCCCTTCTGGGAGGTGCGGCCGGAGTTCGTGGCCGTCAATCCCGGGACTGACGCTGCCGATGGCCTATGACGGCGATCGCGGGCCGCTGGTCGGCGCTGCGGTGCTGATGGAATATGTGGACGAGCGCTACGGCGAGGCGCGGCCCGGCGCATCGGCTGATGCCCACCGACCCGTTCCACCGCGCCGAGGTGCGGCGCCTCGTCATTGGTTCTCGCAGAAGTTCGAGGAGGAGGTGGCCGGCCCGTTCGTCACGGAGCGGATCCTGAAGCTGGAGATGCCGACCAAGCAGGGTGGCGGGGCCCCGGACTTCGGCGGCGCTGCGCGTGGCGCGCAAGAACGTCGTCAGCCATATGCACTATCTCGGCGCGTTGACGCCGCGCGGCATCTGGCTGGCCGGGGACGACTCTACCTTCGCCGATCTTGCGGCCGCGGCGTCGCTGTCGTGCGTCGACTATCTGGGCGAGGTGCCGTGGGACGCCGATCCTGCGGTCAAGGCGTGGTATCAGAAGGTGAAGTCGCGCCCGTCGTTCCGTCCGCTCCTGACCGACAGGGCGCGCCTCGTGGCACCGGCGCCGCACTATGCCGACCTCGACTTCTAGCGAAGGCCGCGAACGCCGCGAAGGCGCGTCGATGCGTCAAGGACGCGCGGCGGCCGGGCTTCGACGACGCGCGCGTCGTGCGACCCGGCGCGTTCGCCGCAGTCGCACGGGCGAGCGGCTGGCCCAGGCGCTGTCCGCGACGGCCACCACGGCGACATGGCCTGGCTGCGCCGACACGCAAGGCGCGCCGGCGCCATCCGCGGCCGCTGTGGCCCGAGGTGCGCTCGGTCGTCATGCTCGCCATGAACTACGGCCCGGAGCGCGACCCGCATGGCCGACCTGCGGCGGCGCGACCGGGGCGTGATTTCCGTCTACGCGCGCGGGCGGGACTATCACGACGTGATGAAGGGCCGCATGAAGACGCTGGCGCAGCGGCTGGTGGCGCGCTTCGGCGGCGATGTGAAGGTGTTCGTGGACACCGCGCCGGTGATGGAAAAGCCGCTGGCGGCGGCGGCCGGGCTCGGCTGGCAGGGCAAGCACACCAATCTCGTGTCGCGGCAGGCATGGCTCGTGGCTCTTCCTCGGCGCGCTCTTCACCACGCTGGACCTCGACTCCCGACGCGCCGCAGGGCGACCACTGCGGCTCGTGCCGGCGCTGCCTCGACGTCTGCCCCACGGACGCCTTTCCCGCGCCCTACCGGCTGGATGCGCGGCGCTGCCTGGCCTACCTGACCGTCGAGGCGCAGGGGATGATGCCGCGTCGCGTTCCGCGCGGCGATGGGCAACCGCATCTTCGGGTGCGACGATTGTCTGGCGGTGTGCCCGTGGAACCAGTTCGCCACGAGGCGCGCGAGATGAAGCTGGCGTCGCGGCGACGAGACCGGCGCCGCTCGAACGAGCTGGCTGCGCTGGACGACGCCGCCTTCCGCAAGCGCTACGCCGGCACGCCGGTCAAGCGGCTGGGGCGCGAGCGGTTCGTGCGCAACGTGATGGTGGCGGTGGGCAATGCCGGCAATGCGGCGCTTGCCGGCGTCGATCGCAGCGCGGCACGGCCGACGAGGCGCCCCAGGTGCGCGCCGCCGCCGTCTGGGCGGCGCGGCGAGCGCTGCCGGCCGCATGCCTGCGCCGGCTGCGCGGCACGCCGGCTCGGCGACGAGCGTGACCCGATGGTGCGCGACGGAGTGGGACCATGAGCGGAGCGCATGACGACGATCGCGCCAGACCGACATGCGCCTTGTCGGCCTCGGCTTCGGCTACTCGCGCCCGAGCCTTCATGCGCGCGCCCGCCCGGGCACAGCGTGGTGGGCACCACGCGCGCGCGAGGACAAGGCGGACGATCTGCACCAGTGGGGCGTGCGCTCGGTCGTGTACGACGGCGGGGAGAGCGCCAGACGCTCGCCGAAGCCCGTCGCGCAGTGCGACGCACGTGCTGGTCTCGGCCGCGCCGGAGCGCGAGCGGCGACCCGTTCCTGCGCGTGTTGGAGCGGGACCTGGCGCAGCGCCGGACCTGGAGTGGATCGGCTATCTGTCCACCGTCGGCGTCTACGGCGACCACGACGGGCGCGGTGGTGGACGAGCGCGCGTGCTGCTGCCCGACCGCCGACCGCGGCGTGTGGCGCCTGGAGGCGGAGGCGGCTGGTCCGCGCTCGGCCGCCGCATCGGCGTGCCGGTCGGCGATCTTCCGCCTGGCGGGCATCTACGGTCCGGGCCGCAACGCGTTCGTCTCGCTGGAGGAGGGTCGGGCCAAGCGGATCATCAAGCCGGGCCAGGTGTTCAACCGCATCCACGTCGAGGACATCGCGCGACGCTGGTCGCCTCCGTGCGGCCGCCGGCCGCGGATCTACAACGTGGCGGACAACGAGCCGGCGCCGCCGCAGGACGTGATCGCCTACGCCGCCGAGCTGATGGGCGTGGAGCCGCCGCCGGAGGTGCCGTTCGAGGAGGCGGAGCTGTCGGCGATGGCCCGCTCGTTCTACGGGGAGGTGAAGCGCGTGTCGAACGGTCGCATCCGTCAGGAGTTGGGTGAGGCTTCGGTATCCCACCTACCGCGAAGGGTTGAACGCGTTGTGGGAGAGTGGGCGATGGCGAGAACTCTTATTGATGTTGGCGTGCGTGGTGTCGGGCGGCTCGGCACTGGCGCAGTATGATCGGACCTTCGAACCGGCGGATCCTGCAGGATCAGCGCCAGGAGCAGCAGCAGATCCAGCGCCAGCAGTCGGTCGACCGGCAGCTTCAGTCGTACGAGCTGCGCGACCGGGCGATCCGCAATTCGCAGCGCCAGGTGGACACCTTCCGGCCGACCTATCGGCCCGGCGTGAACAATACCAATCCGATCCGCTGAGCCGGCGGGTCGGCGCGATCGGCGACAGGCGCTCTCGGGGCGCCTTTTTTATGCGCGGTGCGGATGGCGGGTGCGGACGGCCGATGACGCCGGGCGTGCGGCGACGGCTCGGCGCCGTGCGGGGCGCAGAGGGGAGGCGGGACGCGTGAGGGCGGCCGCGACGGGGAGAGGTGAGGCCGTCCTCACGCGTCCCGTCTGGCTTTTCACGCGATCGGGTGGGGTTAGGGCGTCGTCGTCGTCACACCACTCGGGCCTGCCCCGGAGAGGGGACAGTCGCGGCTATCGAGGGTGTCAGGAGCCCGTCGACCACCGCGCGTCGTCGTCGGCCCGATCCGCTCCACCTGCTGCTTGGCGCTCGTTACGCGCCGCGGCGGCAGGCAACCGGTGCCCCTCACCCCGTCGTCGGTCGGTCCGGTTCCGCCTCCCCTGGGTGAGGGACGGGGGAAGTGTGGCATGGTGGGCGGGGTCGGATAGTTTGCGGGCTGATGTGCTGCAGCGAATGGCGCAGACGGAACAGGGCACCACACGTTGAAATTTCTGATGATCTAGTGCAAGGAGTTCGAGAAATGCAGACTTGGGATGATGCACTTGGCGCTCGGCCTCGATTTCAACTTTGCTGATAAAGAATCTAGGATGACCTCTGGAAACTCGGTCGGGCCGATGATGATCCTCTCAATGAGGGTGTTGAGTGAGTGTATATTGTTCGTTGCGGCTGGAAGATTGTCGTATTTAAGTTTGCATATCATTTGAGGGGATTCCTTTATGATGTACATTTTCAGATGCCACGATCGGATTGGCGATCGTCAGGTATTTCTGAAATAAGTCGCCACTCTCTTTCCTTCGAAATCCGGGGTGTTGAGTCGATAGCAATACAGTGGTGCCAAAATTTCTGTAGCGCTTCAGCGAAAATTTTCTGCGTTGAAGTGGATCTCATTCGCAGATCGCATCGTGAAGAAACTCTCTTACATGGCCGACAATTTGCTGAACTGCTGCGCAAATGGTCGGGTGTTAATGTACTGTACTGGCAGCGCCACAAGGCCAGGAGAGGGCGATTGTTCCATGATAATGTCTGGCTTGATGATAAGTGCTACTCCTGCATCGCCGCCGTAGGCTCTCCACATCGAGAGGCGTCCATGCTCGAATTTTCTTCTTCGTGATGTCGAGATGAAGAAAAAATGTAACTTGTTCGGCGTAGCGAAAACGCTCAGTAATCCAAATAGTTGAAAATCGCGCCGTTGAGGTCCGGAATTGTATCGTTAAAATCCTGAATTAGATCGTGATGCTGGAGGGGTGAAAGCTTTTGTAAAGGCACTGCCTTCCATGTTCAACTTCATTGAAGTTATTTCATCAGATCGGCTCTTCGTAAGCCGAGACCGTCCGATTTCGAAAGCATCAGAAAGAGTGCAGACGCTGAGGTGTAGCGAGCGAAGTTATACTTCGATGAAGAAGCTCATTGTATTAGCTCTGCGTGGTGCGGGTCCAATATTTTGAAGATATTCGGCTTGCGCAGACAGACTGAGTGCTCGTCAGTCACTTCGTCTCAATTTCAATGTTGGAAAGCAATCGTTGCTAATTTAGAGGCTGGCTGCGCGGTCCCGGTGCTTGCGGTATTGCGGCGCGGCGGATTCTCTGCCGCAGCCGCACGTCGCAATCCGCACTCGCTGGTAGAAGCCCTGACTCGCCGCCACAACCCCGTCCTGCGCCGCGCCCTGCGCGTGCAGCCGGCGCCGCGCCTGCAGCTTGTTCGACCGCCGCCACGTAGGCCTTCGCGGAGGCGACCAGGGTGTCGACGTCGGCGCCGCGGCCGGACTCGATGCGGCCGTCGTGCTCCAGGCGGACGGAGACCTCGGCCTGGGCGTCGGTGCCCTCGGTGACGGCGTGGACCTGGTAGAGGGAGAGCTTCGCCTCGTGCGGGACGATCTTCTTCACCGCGTTGAAGACCGCGTCGACCGGGCCGGAGCCCGTCGCCTCCTCGGTGATGTGGCGGCCCTCGACGTCCATCACCAGGATCGCCTTCTGCGGGCCGCCGGTGCCGGCGATCACCGTCAGGCTCATCACCTTGGCCTTCTCGGCGACCTCCTGGATCTGATCCTCCAGCAGCGCCTCGATGTCCTCGTCGTAGACGTTCTTCTTGCGGTCGGCGAGCTCCTTGAAGCGGCGGAAGGCGTCCTGCAGGGCATTGTCGCCCAGCTCGAAGCCCAGCTCCTTCAGC
This sequence comes from uncultured Alphaproteobacteria bacterium, assembly GCA_963771975.1. Lineage (GTDB taxonomy): Bacteria > Pseudomonadota > Alphaproteobacteria > Rhizobiales > Amorphaceae > Acuticoccus. The sequence goes on from CAVYVL010000001.1 coordinate 26,400, forward strand.
TTCGACTTGAAGGCGTGACGGCCGGAGTGCTTGCCCATCACCAGCGAGGACGCATGCACGCCGACATCCTCGGGGCGCATGATCTCGTAGGTCTCGGCGTGCTTGAGCATGCCGTCCTGGTGGATGCCGCTCTCGTGCGCGAAGGCGTTCTTGCCGACGATCGCCTTGTTGTACTGGACCTGGAAGCCCGACGCGACGGAGACCAGCTTGGAGGCGCGCATCAGCTTGGCGCTGTCGACCCCGGTGGTCCACGGCATCACGTCGCCGCGCACCTTGAGCGCCATGACGATCTCTTCCAGCGCCGCGTTGCCGGCCCGTTCGCCCAGGCCGTTGATGGTGCACTCGATCTGCCGCACGCCGCCGTCCAGCGCCGCCAGCGAATTGGCGACCGCGAGGCCGAGGTCGTTGTGGCAGTGGGCGGAGTAGGTCACGTCGTCGCCGCACCGCTCGCGGATGTGCTCGAACATGGCGCGGTATTCGGTGGGGGTGGCGTAGCCGACGGTATCGGGCAGGTTGATGGTGGTGGCGCCGCACTTGATCGCCATCTCGACGCAGCGGGTCAGATAGTCGAGCGGGGTGCGGGTGGCGTCCATGGCGGACCACTCGACATCGTCGACGAGGCCGCGGGCCTGGGTGACGGTCTTCTCGATGATGTCGACCACCTCGTCCTGCGTGGCACGCATCTGGTGCTGCAGGTGGATGGGGGAGGTGGATACGAACGTGTGGATGCGCGGGCGGCGGGCGTGGCGCACGGCCTCGCCGGCGCGGGCGATGTCGCCGGGGACGGCCCGGGCGAGGCCGGCGACGATGGAGGTCTGCACCTGGCGGGCGATCTCGGCGACGGCGGCGAAGTCACCCTCGGAGGCGATGGGGAAGCCGGCCTCGATGACGTCGACCTTCATCTCGTCCAGGGTGAGGGCGATCTGCACCTTCTCGTCGTGCGTCATGGTGGCGCCGGCGGACTGCTCGCCGTCACGCAGCGTGGTGTCGAAGATGATGACGTGATTGTCGGCCGCGGTGGGCGTGTTGTTTTCGGTGGTCATGGTCGTCTCCTGGGGCGGCTGGCGCGGGCGCTGTGGCTCGGGCGCGGGGCCGCATGATCGGGTCTGGCGGTTCGATCATCCCCTGAACGTGCGCCCGTCCGGCGGGCCGCCGACGCTCAGGGGCTAGTAAGGAGGAGGAGAAGGCGCACGGCCGGACGCGCGGCCGGCCCGGAGGGCGGCGTCAGGCGCGAAGGGGACGTGGCGTCGATCATGGCTGGTATGTATCGGGGGATGAGCGCGGCGGCAAGGGGGCAATTGCCGCCGCGGCAAGCACGAGGCCTGTTTCGTGGGCGGCGGCGCCCGTCAGTTGCCGCCCGGATTGAGCAGCACGCGCACGCGGCCCGTCGACTGCACGCGGGCGACGCCGGTGTTGAGGTCAACCGTCAGCGTGTCGCCGGTGATGACGTTCTGGTCCTGCGTCAGCGTGACGTTGCCGTTGAGGGACAGGGTGTTGGAGTCGAAGTCGATGACGCCGTCATTGCCGGTGGCGGTCTGCCCGTCCGACTCCAGGAGCACCTCGCCGGAGGCCTCCAGGCGGGAGATGCGCTGTTCGCCGGGGGTGGAGGGGGCCTTGCCGGTGGAGGCGGCGCCGGTGGCGTCGTCCGGCGAGGGCAGCGCCGAGCGGGCGTAGATCACGGTGAGGCGCGAGGTCTGCAGGGCGGCGTTGCCCTGGCGCACGGTGACGTTGCCGGTGAAGACGGCGGTCGACTGCTTGTCCTGCACCTCCAGAGCGTCGGCCTCGATCTCGATGGGCGTATCCTGGTCCTGACCGAAATCGGCGAAACCGGTCTGAAGCTGTTGTGCGGCGGCAGGCAGCGGTGCGACCAGAACGGCGATGAGGAGGGCGCGGGCGAAGAGGGGGACCATGTCGGCTCCGAGGTCTAGGTCGCGGGATGGATGGTGATGGCAACGCCATCGGAGAAGCGGATGAGGTCACCACCGTCGATGACTTCGATACGGCCGGCGCGGATGTCGCCGCGCGGCGAATTGATCGATACACCGGCCTCGCTGTGGAGGCGCCATTCCTGGAAGAGCACCGTGGCGCGTTCCATGGCGGCCTTGGTGCCATCGGTGGAGGCGATGCGGATCCCGTCGACCAGGGTCAGCACCTCGGTGCCGGTGTCGTAGGTGGCCTCGTCGGAATGCATCGAGACGCGCTCGCCGTCGCCCATCTCGAGCTTGGCGTCGAGACCTTCGATGGCGAGGTGCGAGGGCGTCAGCAGGCTCTGGATCGCGCGGGCGGCGATCACCTCGTAGCGCCGTCCGCCGCCGAGGTGCCCGGCGAGCCGCGGCTCGTTCATGACGAGGCCATCGGCTGTGAGCGACAGGCCCGCCAGCGCGGCGATGGGGAAGAGTTTGGGCAGCACCGCCCCCACGGCGATGACGGCGGCGATCAGCACGCCCAGCAGTGGCACCACGATGCGCAACCGCTTGACGCGGCGCGTGTTGGCGCTGGCGCGGCGCTCCTCGCGGTGCCGGGTGCGGGGCTCGAAGTCCGAGCTGGCACCGTCGGCCGGCGGGAAGAGTGCGGCGCTGTCGGTCATGAGTGGGCGAAGATGTCGACGTCGGGCCAACCGGACAGGTCGAGCTCGACACGGGTGGGCAGGAAGGCGAAGAGACGCGCGGCAAGGTCGGCGCGGCCTTCACGCTCCAGCATCACATCGAGACCCTTGCGGATCTTGTGCAGATGGAGAACATCGGAGGCGGCGTAGGCCTTCTGCGCGTCCGTCAGCTCGGCGGCGCCCCAGTCGGAGCTCTGCTGCTGTTTGGAGATGTCCTCCCCGGCGATCTCGCGGGCCAGCTCGCGCAGGCCGTGGCGGTCGGTATAGGTGCGCACCAGGCGCGACGCGATCTTGGTGCAGTAGATGGGCGCGGGCATGACACCGAACGTGGCAGCGAGGATCCCCATGTCGAACCGCCCGTAGTGGAACAGCTTCTCGATCGAGGGGTCGCCGAGCATGGCCGTGAGATTGGGTGCGGCGCTTTGCCCCTTGGCGATCTTGACCAGATCGACGTTCCCATCGCCGCGGGACATTTGAACGAGGCAAAGGCGATCGCGTGGGTGTTGGAGCCCCATCGCCTCGGTATCGATGGCGATGGAGGTCACATCCCGGGGGCGCTCTGGCAAGTCACCGTGATGAAGCGTGATGGTCAAGGCGTGGTCCGTTTCGGTCTTGTCCGCCATGTGATGGGGGTACAGGGAAAGCTTGACAATGGCTTGGTGATAATTGCTTGCATAGGTTGGTAAATAATAACGACGTCTTGTGGCGCAGGATCCATGGTTCAGCCGGTCATTCGGCCCCACGCCGGCGGGTCGTGAGCCGGGTGTGGACCGTGCCGCTCGGCATGGCCGCGGCGATCGTTTGCGCACACATAGTAGCCGGACCCGTGTTGGCCAACGAATGGCCGGCATGCGAACGCAATGCGGCCTGCGAGTCGCAGTCGCCGGAGGGCGGCCGGAACGCTGCCGTGGTGGCGACGGTGGATGGCAACCCCGAGGGGGCGGACGCGGCGACCGCTGGCGCGGCAGAGGCCGACGGTCCGGGCGCGGGCGATCCCGCGCAGCCCCCGCTTCGTGGCGAGAGCAGCGGCAGCGGCGACCCCGACCCCACGGCCGAGGCGCGCGATCACGATCCGGCGAGCACCGATGACGTGGCAGCCGCGACCGCCGCCGAGACGAACAGCGACGCCGCGCCTGATGGTGACTTCGCGCCTGATGGCGGCGCTGCGGCGGATGGCGGCGACCCTCCGAGCGCAACGACAGATGCGGGCGCAGCGGCCTCGGGCGAGGGACCTGATGCCGGGGCGCAGGCGTCGGAGCCGGGTGAGGCGGAGCGCACGCGAAACGAGGCGCAGGATACGGACGCCGTTGCCGACGCCGACGCCGATGCCGCGGCCGATGCCGAGGATGGCGAGGTGGAGACGGCCGACGATGGGGAGGCAGAGAAGGCGGGCGAGGTGGCGGAGCTGTGCAACCTCATGACCGCCGCCGCCGATCGTCACGGCGTGCCGCACGACTTCTTCATCCGCCTCATCTGGAAAGAGAGCCGGTTCAATCCCAACGCGGTCAGCCCGGTGGGCGCCCAGGGGATCGCCCAGTTCATGCCCGGGACCGCGCGCATCCGCGGCCTCAAGAACCCGTTCGACCGGGAGGAGGCGCTCTACGCCTCGGCCCACTTCCTGGCCGACCTCGAGGCGCGGTTCGGCTCGTGGGGCCTCGCCGCGGCCGGATATAACGGCGGCCCCAACCGCGTGCCGCGGTTCGTCGAAGGCAACGGCGGCCTGCCGTACGAGACCATCGACTACGTCTACTCCATCACCGGTCGCTCGGCGCGCTACTGGGCCAACCGCGCCGCGCGTGCGCGCAAGATGCTGACCTCGCAGCCGCCGCCGGGAGTCGTCGCGGGCGGGGGCCAGCTCCCGCTGGACCCGGACGCGGTGGCGACGGAGGACCCGGATGTGGGTCTGGGGCTGGAGCTCGTGGCCGCCGACGGTGCCGGGCCCGGCCGGAGCGTCCAGCGCGGCGCCCCCCTGCCGGTCCTGCCGGCGGTGCCGGAACCGCGGCCCGCCTACGCTCCCCGCACCGACTGTCCCGAGCTGGTTGCCGCACTCGGCCGCGCCCGCTCGATCTCGCCGCCGTCGGGCGGCGTGTCGGGCTGGACTCCATGGGGGGCGCAGGTGGCCGGTCATCCCAAACGCCACATCGCCATGGGCATGTACGGCCGCGTGAAGGGCAAGCTGCCGGGCGACCTGGTGGCCGAGGGGCCGCGCGTGGTGGTTCGCCGATTTGCCGCGCGCGGGCGCCGGGCCGATCCACGCCGTGCAGTTCGCCGCCGCCAGCCGCGGCGAGGCCGAGGCCAAATGCAAGCGCGTGTCCCGCGCGCTGGTGCCGTGCGTCGTGGTGCGCAACCGGTAGAGCCGGGGCCGGCGCAGGGGGCTCCGGCTTCACCAAGGAACAGGGCGGGTCGCCTGTTCCTCGGACCCAGCCATCGCTGATTGAAGCCCTGAGCGATCCGCGCACGCGGCGCAAGGCACGCTTCGCTCTATCGGCCTTGCGCCCCGCGCACGGATCGCTCCGATCGGGCTTCAGCGATGGCTGGCTCCGAGGAACAGGCTTCGGCAGCCGCCGTGCCGTGCCGCCGGAGGATGCTGGCGTGGGTGCCGGAGGCGCGGGGGCATGGAATGCGAGGCGGGCGCTGAGTTGTGGGCGGGGCTGCGCGCTAGAGGAGGGTGCCCTGGCGCTCGTCGACCTTGCGGGAGCGGCGGCGCGGTGTCGGGCTGCTGGCGGCGGCGGCGCGGGCGGGGCCGGAGCCTTCGACGACATCCACGCGGCCGTCGGCGAACTGGAGCTGCAGCGCTTCGCCCCGCGCGACATCGCCGGCGGAGCGCACGGTGCTGTCGTCGCCGCGCCGCACGAGGGCGAAGCCGCGGTCGAGCACCGCCTGGTAGGAGAGCGCGGCAAGGAGCTTGTCGGCGCCGGTCAGGCGGTGGCGCAGACCGGCGAGGAGATGGGTGGCGGCGCGGTCGCGGCGCTCCACGGCGCGGGCGAGGCGCTGGCGCTGCTCGCTCACCGGGCGCGCCAGGAGGTGCGGCGACAGGCGGGCCCCGCTGCGCGCGGCGGCGGCGCGGCGGTCCGTCAGCGTGGCATCGGCGGCGCGGGTGAGGCGGGCGCGTGCCATGGCGAGACGGTCGCCCGCGCGCTCCACCGGGCGGTGCGCGATGGCCGGCGACAGGTGCCGCGTGGCGACGAGCCAGCGGTGACGCGCATCGGCCGTCGCCTTGAAGAGAGCGCCGAGGGCGCGGTCGCCGGCCATGTCCAGCCGTTGCCGCAGCGGCTCGACGAGGGCGGCGCCCGGGGGCAGGCCGCGGCCGAGGAAGCGCAGGTGCTCGGCCCGGTGGCGCAGGTGCGTCGCCATCGCCGTGTCCAGACGGCGGGCGCGGTCGCTCAAGGTGGCGAGGCATTCGGAGCGGACGGGGACGACGCGCTCGGCCGCGCCGGTGGGCGTCGGGGCGCGGTGGTCGGCGGCGTGGTCGATCAGCGTCCAGTCCGTCTCGTGGCCGACGGCCGAGACCACCGGGATCGGCGAGGCGGCGACGGCGCGCACCAGCGCCTCGTCGTTGTAGCCCCACAGGTCCTCCACGCGAGCCGCCGCCGCGCGCGACGATGATGACGTCCGGCCGCGGGCCGCCGTAGTCGCCGGCGAAGCCCTCCACCGCGGCGGTCACCTCGGCGCCGGACGTCTCGCCCTGCACGCGCACCGGCCAGACGATGACGTGGGCAGGGAAGCGGTCGGCGATGCGGTGCAGGATGTCGCGGATGACGGCGCCGGTGGGCGAGGTGACGACGCCGATGACGCGCGGCATCACCGGCAGCGGGCGGCGGCGCGCCTCGTCGAACAGGCCCTCGGCGGCGAGCGTCTTGCGCCGCTCCTCCAGGAGCTTCATCAGCGCGCCGAGGCCGGCGAGCTCCAGCTTGTCGACGACGACCTGATAGTTCGACTTGCGTGGGAAGGTGGTGAGGCGGCCGGTGGCGATGACCTCCAGCCCCTCCTCGGGCTTCACGCCGAGCTTGGACCAGGCGCCGCGCCACACCACCGCGTCGATGCAGGCGTCGGCGTCCTTCAGTGAGAAGTAGGCGTGGCCGGAGGAGTGGCGGCCGCGAAAGCCGCCGATCTCGCCGCGCACGCGCACGTGGCCGAACCCGTCCTCCACCGTGCGCTTGACCGCGCGCGACAGCTCCGAAACCGTGAATTCGGCCGCGTTGGGAGCGGGCGATCGTCATCGAGGAGGGTGAAGGGTGCCGCCATCGGCACTATGATAGGCGCTTCGCACCCCCACCGGAACCACCCCCGTGCGAGACTTCACCGCTCCACGCCTCTTCGTCCACGCCGATCTGCCCGGCCCCATCGCCTTCGATCAGCGCCAGACCAACTATCTGCGCAACGTCCTGCGGCTTGCGCCGCGGCGCCGCCATCCTCGTCTTCAACGGGCGGGACGGGGAGTGGCGCGCCGAGATCGCGGAGCTCGGCAAGAAGGCCGGCCGTGCCGAGGCCACGCAGAAGACCGCAGAGCAGACCCGCCGCGCCGACGCTCATCGTACGCCTTCGCGCCGCTGAAGCAGGCCCGGCTCGACTACATGGTCGAGAAGGCGACCGAGATGGGCGCGGGCCGCCTCGTCCCGGTGCTGACGCAGCACGGCCAGGTGCGCAAGATCAACGCCGAGCGGCTGCACGCCAACATCGTCGAGGCGTGCGAGCAGTGCGGCATCCTCACGGTGCCGACCATCGACGAGCCGGTCGCGCTCGCCGACTTCCTCGGCGCCCTCGACGCGGCCGCTCGTGGTGGCCGATGAGGCGCTCGCCGGGCGAGGCCATCGACGGTGTCGCGACGATCCGCGCCGCCGGCCAGCCGCTCGCCGTGCTGGTGGGGCCGGAGGGCGGCTTCTCGGTGGAGGAGCGCGCGCTGTTCGCGCCGCGAGCCGTGCGCGTCTCGCTGGGGCCGCGCATCCTGCGGGCCGACACCGCGGCTGTTGCGCTTTTGTCGCTGGTCGAGGCGGCATTCCCCAGCTGAATATCTTCGTAGGCACTTAAGTGTTATGACACGCAGTTGCGCCGCCGCGAACCTCTCACTATGGTCCGCCGGCCGATGGGCGAGGGGACGATGGCGCGCGACACTCTGGATGATACCCCGATCGAGGATCGGGACGCGCTGATCGCGCATATTGCCGAGGGCGAAAAGCCCGTGGACGACTTCCGCATCGGCACCGAGCACGAGAAGTTTGCCTTCAATCTGGCCGACCTTTCGCCGGTCCCCTACGAGGGTGAGCGGGGGATCGGCGGCGATTCTGTCCGGGCTCGGCGAGGCGACCGGTTGGGAGCCGATCGACCGACTCCGGCCACATCATCGGCCTGGCGGCCAACGAGGGCGGCGGCGCCATCTCCATCGAGCCGGGCGGGCAGTTCGAGCTCTCCGGCGCGCCGCTGGAGACGCTCCACGAGACCTGCGTGGAAGCCAACGGCCACCTGGTCCAGGTGCGCGGCATCGCCGAGGCGCTCGGCATCGGCTTCCTGGGGCTGGGCTTCTGTCCGACCTGGACGATCGACGAAGCGGCCAAGATGCCCAAGCAGCGCTACGACATCATGCGCCGGCACATGCCAAAGGTCGGCACGCGCGGGCTCGACATGATGCACCGCACGACGACCATCCAGGTCAACCTCGACTTCTCGTCCGAGGCCGACATGGTCAAGAAGATGCGCGTCGGCCTGGCGCTGCAGCCCGTGGCGACGGCGCTCTTCGCCAACTCGCCGTTCGTGGAAGGCGTGCCCAACGGCCTCCGCTCCAACCGGGCCGAGGTGTGGCGCGACGTGGACCTCGCCCGCTCGGGCCCGATCCCCTTCGCGTTCGAGGACGGGTTCGGCTACGAGCGCTATGTCGACTGGGCGCTCGACGTGCCGATGTACTTCGTCAAGCGCGGCGACAGCTACATCGAGGCGACCAGCCACACCTTCCGCCAGTTCATGGACGGCAAGTTCGACAAGCTCCCCGGCGAGCTGCCGACCATGGGCGACTGGATCAACCACCTGTCGACCCTCTTCCCCGAGGTGCGGTTGAAGCGCTTCCTGGAGATGCGCGGCGCCGATGGCGGGCCGTGGGGGCGGATCTGCGCCCTGCCGGCGTTCTGGGTCGGGCTGCTCTACGACGACGGCGTGCTCGATCAGGCGCTCGCCATGTGTGAGGAGCTGACGGCGGCGGACCGCAAGGTCATGTGGAACCGTGTGCCGACGGACGGGCTGATGACCCATGTGCGCGGTCGCACAGTCGCGTCCATCGCGCGCGAGGCACTGGCGCTGTCCTCCGAAGGGTTGCGGCGGCGGGCGCGGGCGACGAACGACCTGCCCGACGAGCGCACCTTCCTGACACTGCTCGAGGACGCGGCCCACTCCAGCCGCTCGCCGGCCGACGAGCTGGTCGACGCCTACTATGGCGCCTGGAACCGCGACATCACGAAGGTCTTCGAGACCAACGCATTCTGAGCGGCGGGGCCCGGCGGCCGCCGCGTGCGTTTGCGCTCGGCGGGCGCGGTGGAACGGGGCGTGCCGGCGCTGGCCGGCCTTAGGGCACCACGGGAGCTGCATGCGATGCCATCACGCGACGCGACGCCGGGCGAGTCCGTCCTGCGCCTGGAGGACGAGCGGTTTCTCCGCGGGCGCGGTCGCTACACCGCCGATCACCACCGCCCCGGTGAGGCGCACGCGGTGGTGGTGCGCGCGCCGCACGCCCATGCCGCGATCCGGGCCGTGGACCTCGACGCTGCGCGGGCGATGCCGGGGGTCCTCGGCGTCTTTGCGGATGCGGACCTGGCGGAAGATGGGCTCGGGACGTTTCCGTGCGCGGTGAAATTCGAGGCGACGCGGCCGCTCGTCGTACCGCCGCGCCGGGTGCTGGCCCGGGAGCGCGTGCGCTACGTGGGCGAGCCGGTCGCGTTCGTGGTGGCCGAGAGCCTCACCGAAGCGATGGATGCGGCCGAGGCGGTGGAGATCGACTACGACGCGCTGCCCGCCGTGGTCGATGCGGCCGACGCGCTGCACGAGGACGCGCCGCAGCTCTGGGACGAGGCGCCCGGCAACCTCGCCTTCGTCTTCGAGCGGGGTGACAATGGGGCGACGGAGCGGGCCTTCGCGGCGGCGGCGCACGTGGTGGAGCTGCCCATCGTCAACAATCGTGTGGCGGCGGTGCCGATGGAGCCGCGGGCGGCGATCGCCGAGGCGGACGCGGCCACCGGGGCGCTGCGCCTCGAGGTCACCGGGCAGGGCGTTCACGGCATCCGCGACGCGTTGTCCAAGGACGTGCTCCATGTCGACCCGGAGACGCTGGCGGTGTTCGCCGAGGACGTCGGCGGCGGGTTCGGGCTGAAGAATTTCCCCTATCCGGAGCATGCACTGCTGCTGTGGGCGGCGCGGCGGCTGGGGCGTCCGGTGCGCTGGATGTCCACCAACGCCGACGACCTGATGGGCGCGGTGCATGCGCGCGCGCAGACCTGCCGCGGGCGGCTGGCGCTGGACGCCAGCGGGCGCTTCCTGGGGCTGGACGTCGCCATCACCGCGAACCTCGGCGCCTATGCCTCCACCGTGGGACCGGGCTCGTCCACCGTGGCGCCGGCGACGGCGATGGGCGGGGTGTACGATATTCCCGCCATCGCCATGACGAGCCGGGGCGCCTTCACAAACACAGCGCCGGTCGACGCCTATCGCGGTGCGGGCAAGCCGGAGGCCAACTTCATCGTCGAGCGGCTGATCGATGCGGCGGCGCGCCAATGCGGGTTCGACCCGGTGGCGCTGCGGCGGATGAATGTGGTCGAGACCTTTCCCTATCGCAAGGCGCTGGGCGCCGTGATGGATTGCGGCGCGTTCGCGGCGGCGATCGACGCGGCGGCGGCGGCGGCCGACACCGCCGGCTTCGCCGCACGGCGGGACGAGGCGGCGGCGCGCGGGCGGCTCCGAGGCCTCGGCGTGGCGTGCTTCCTGGAGAGCGCGCGGGGGTCCCCGGCGGAAGAGGCCGGCGTGCGGTTCGCCGCGGACGGCATGATCGAGATCGTCACCGGCACCGAGTCCAACGGGCAGGGGCACGAGACGGCCTTCACCCAGGTGGCGGCGGCGCGGCTGGGGCTGCCGATGGAGCGGTTCCGCTTCGTGCAGGCCGACACGCGCCGCACCCGCATGGGCAACGGCCACGGCGGCGCGCGGTCGATGCACATGGGCGGCGGCACGCTGGCGTTGGCGCTGGAGCAAATGCTGGAGACGGCGGGGCCGATCGCGGCGCAGCTCCTGCAGGCGGATGCCGACTCCGTCGTCTACGAGGCGGGGCGCTTCGTGGTGCGCGATGCCGGCGGGCGCGGCGGGGACGGGCGGGCGGTGTCGCTCGCCGAGGTTGCCGGCGCGGCGGCCGGCGCCGAGGTCGGGCCCGCCGTTGGGCTCGACACGCTGGTGCGCCGGGAGGATGCGCCGATCACCTTTCCGAGCGGCTGCCACGTCGCCGAGGTGGAGGTGGACCCGGGCACCGGAGTGGTCACGATCGTGCGCTACGTCGCGGTGGACGACTACGGGCGGATGGTGAACCCGATGCTGACCCTGGGCAGGTGCACGGCGGCCTCGCCCAGGGGATCGGCCAGGCGCTCGGCGAAGACATCGTCTACGACGCCGCCGGGCAGCTCCTCACCGGCTCGCTGATGGACTACTGGCTGCCGCGCGCCGACGACCTGCCGCACTTCGAGGTGACGTTCAACCCGGTGCCGACCGAGCGCAACCTCCTCGGCGTGAAGGGGGCGGGCCAGGCCGGCTGCATCTCGGCGCCGCCGACCGTGATCAACGCCATCGTCGACGCGCTGGCGCCGCTCGGCGTGACCGACATCGCCATGCCGGCGACGGCGGAACGGGTGTGGCGTGCGATCCGGGACGCCGGCTGTGCCGCTGCGGCGTGAGCCGCTGGCGCAGGGAGCTCGGGCTTCACCAGGAAACAGGGGCGGGCGCCTGTTTCCCGAAGCCAGCCGTCGCTCGAGACGCCCTGCGGCAGACGGAGGCGCGGCGCAAGGCACGCTTCGCTCTGTCGGCCTTGCACCGCGCCTCCGTCTGCCGCTGATCGGGCATCGCGACGGCTGGCTCCGGGAAACAGGCTTGGGCCGAGGGACCCCGTTCGCGCCGCGCGGGTGTCGGGCGCTGCGGGGGCGTGGTGGTGGGCGCTGGGACGAGGCGCGGGCGCTCTGAAGGAGCGCGGGTCAGATGTCGGCGATGTCGGCCCGGTTGGCGAGGCGGCCGGCGGCGCGCTCGAAGTGGGTGCGCGTGGCGGTGCGGGCGCGCTCGGCATCACCCCGCTCCAGCGCCTGATAGACCGCGCGGTGCTCCTCCAGGACGTCGCGGCCCCACTCGGCCGCCATCGCGTTCTTCACCGCCACCGAGCGCAGGTTCTCGGTGACGTTGCGCTCGATCATGCCGACGAACTCGACGTAGTAGTCGTTGCCGGACGCCTCGGTGATGGCGCGGTAGAAGGCGGTCTCCGCGTCGAAGCGCTGTTCGGCGTAGTCGGGCCCCTCGTCGGTGGCGTCGGCCATCTCGGCCAGGTGCAGGCCGATCCGGGCGAGGTCCTTAGGGCTGCGCGCGGCGGCGGCGAGCGCCGAGGCTTCCGCTTGCACCCCGGTGCGCAGCTCCAGGAGCTGGACCAGCTGGCGGCGCTTCTCGAAGCAGGCGGTGGAGATGCGGAAGGCGGAGCGCGCGTTGGGCTCGGTCACGAAGGCGCCGACTCCGCGCTTGGGCGTGATCACGCCGTCGTACTTCAGCAGCGACACCGCCTCGCGCACGACGGTGCGGGCGACACCGAACTGGGCCGACAGGTCGTGCTCGGTCGGCAGCCGGTCGCCGGGCTTGAGCTGACCGCTGGCGATGGCCTCGGAAATGGACCGCGCAATCTCGTCAGGCAGCCGGCGGGGCCGGTCGATCCGTTCGAAAAGGCCTGACGTCATGGGGTCTCCTTCGTCCTCTGCAGCCGGGTGCGGCCGCGTCTGGCGTCGCATCCGTGCAATGGCAAGTGTGTGCCGGACAGGCGGCTCAGGCAAGGCATACCGCCAAAACAGTTGTCAGACAAATGACTTTGTGGTGTGTTGCGCCCAGGCCGGCGCAGAACCGGCCGCACGCGAATGGCGACAAGAGCGACCGGCGAGGGGAAACGGCATGGGCGTTGTGGGCGACGATCGGAGAATCGCGTTCGTCGGGCTGGGCGGCATGGGCCGCGGGCTCGTGAAGAACATGGCGCTGAAGGGTCTCTCCGTCACCGCGACCGACCTGCGCCAGGACGCTGTCGACGAGGCGGTGAGCTTCGGCGCCGTCGCCGGGTCCGACCCGGTCGCGATGGCCGTCGAGGCGGATATCTTCGGCATCTGCATCACCACCGCCGAGGCCGTGCAGGACATCGCCATCAAGCGCGGCGTGCTGGACGCCATGAAGAAGGGCGCGGTCTTCCTCGATCACACGACGGTCTCGCCCGCGCATGTCGACACCATGCGCGACGCGTGCGAGGCGCGCGGCATCCGCTATTGCGAGGCGCCGATGACGCGCACGCCCAAGCATGCCGACGCGGGGATCGTGAACGTCCTCTTCGGGGGGGACGCTGAGCTCCTGGAAGAGCTGCGGCCGGTGTTCGAGACGTATGCCGAGAACATCTTCCACGTCGGGCCGGCGGGGCACGCGATCCGGCTGAAGCTCATTCACAACTACATCGCCTTCGCCAACGTCGCCTCGTTTTGCGAGGGCTTCGCGCTCGCCGCGCGCGAGGGGCTCGATATGACCAAGGTCATCGGCATCATCTCGGCCGCGGGCGGCAAGTCCGGGATGATGGACCTCTACGGCGAGACGACGCTGAAGCGCGATTTCACCCCGCACATGTCCCTCGCGAACGCCCAGAAGGACGTTCGCTACTACGCCGAGTGGATGTCGCAAGCCGGGCTGCCGGCCTTCATGTCACGCTCGGTGGAGCAGACCTACGCGCTGGCCTCCATCATGGGTCACGCCGACGAGGGCTGCACGGCCGTGATCAAGGCCTACGAAGAGCTGACGGGCATCGAAGCGCGGCTGCCCGCATCGGCCGACGACTGAACACCGCGCACCACAACAAACGGAGGAAACGATGCGGACAACATTTCTTGCGGCGTCACTCGCCGCGCTTCTCGCCACCCCGGCGCTGACCACCGGGGCACTGGCCCAGGACGTCACGCTGCGCCTGGCGCACTTTGCGGCCGAGACCCACCCCGGCCACATCGCCGCCGAGCAGTTCGCGCAGAACGTCGCCGATCGCACCGACGGTGCCGTCGCGGTCGAGCTCTATCCGGCGAACGAGCTGGGCTCGCCGCCCGAGCAGCTCGAGCAGACGGTGCTCGGCGCCATCGACATGAACCTTCCCACGCAAGGCGGCCTCGACAAGTACGAGAAGGCCTTCGGCACCGTCATGACGCCGTTCGCCTTCAAGGACTACGCTCAGGCGCACGAGGTGCTGGACGGACCGTTCAACGACTGGGTGGCGCCCAAGCTCGAGGAGCAGGGCCTCGTTCTCCTGTCGAACTGGGAGTACGGGTTCCGCAACATCACCAACAGCGTGCGGCCGATCGAGACGCCCGAAGACGTGGCGGGGCTGAAGCTGCGCACGCCGCCGGAGCTGCAGATCGTCGCCGCGGTCGAGGGGCTGGGCGCATCGGCGACGCAGATCGCCTTCCCGGAGCTGCCGAACGCGCTGAACCAGGGCGTGGTGGACGGCCAGGAGAACCCGATCGGCGTCATCTACCACTACAACCTGGACGACTTTCAGGACCACCTGGCGCTGACGCGGCACGTCTACAACTCGATGGTGCACGTCATCAACAAGGACTCCTGGGAGCGCCTGACGCCCGAACAGCAGGAGATCGTGCGCGAGGAGAGCCAGAAGGCCGGCGCCAAGATGCGCGAGCTGGTGGCCGCGCAGGAAGAGGACGAGCTGGCCAAGCTGGAAGAGCGCGGCATGCAGGTGACGCGTCCCGACCTGGCGCCGTTCCGCCAGACGGTCGCCGACTTCGGAGGCGATGAAGCGCGTCACCGAGTACACCGGCCAGGAGAACATGGACAAGTTCCAGAGCTTCCTCGGCGACTGATCGCAGGCCACCGCGCCTGCCGTCGCGCCGACCGCCACTCGTCCGACGACGGCGGCCGGCGTTCGCGGCGAGGCGCGGTCCCGACGGGCGCGGCGGCCCCGGTCGCGGCCGCGCCACCTCCGACCTTGCACCGATCATCGCCGGCGGGGCGCCGGCTCAATTGGACGCGTCGATGCTTCCCTTCATCATATTGGGCGCGCTGGTTCTCCTGATCGCCATCGGCGTGCCGGTCGCGGTGGCGCTGGGGCTGACGGCGGCGGGCTTTTACATGCTCTCCGGCGACTGGCACATCCTCGCGATGCTGCCGCAGCGCATGTACTCCGGCACCACGGCGTTCACGCTGCTGGCGATCCCGTTCTTCATCCTCGCCGGCAACCTCATGAACACCGGCGGCATCACCGAGCGCATCTTCCGCTTCGCCAACGCCTGCGTCGGCCACATCCGCGGCGGGCTGGGGCAGGTGAACATCGTCGCCAGTCTCATCTTCTCGGGCATGTCCGGCGCGGCGGTGGCCGATGCGGCGGGTCTGGGCCAAGTCGAGCTGAAGGCGATGAAGGACAAGGGCTACGACCCGGCCTTCTCCGCCGCGATCACCGCGGCGTCCTCGACCATCGGGCCGGTGTTCCCGCCGTCGATCCCGTTCGTCCTCTATTCGTCGATCACGGGCGTCTCGGTCGCCAAGCTGTTCCTGGCGGGCGTGGTGCCGGGCATCATGATGGCGGGCGCCTTGATGGTGGCGGTGTGGTTCGTCTCGTGGCGCACCAACATGGCGCGCTCGGACCGGGCGCCGTGGCGCGAGCTCATGACGAGCTTCACCGACTCGGTGCTCTCGCTGCTGACGCCGGTGATCATCATCGGCGGCATCTTCACCGGCATCTTCACCCCCACCGAGGCGGGGGTCGCGGCCTGCGCCTACGCGCTGGTGCTGTCGATGTTCGTCTACCGTGAGCTGAAGCTGAAGGAGCTGCCGGGCATCCTCTGGGTGACGCTGGTGCACACCATCCGTGTGATGTTCGTCATCGCGGCGGCGGGGTTCTTCGGCTGGCTGCTGGTCCACCAGCGGGTGCCCAACGCACTGATCGACGGGCTGCTGGGCGTCTCGGAGAGCCCGGCGGTGATCCTGACCATCGTGGTGCTGATCCTCCTGATCCTCGGCATGTTCCTGGAGGGGATCGCGGTGATCGTGCTGACCGTGCCGCTGTTCCTGCCGGTCATGCTGAAGATCGGCGTCGATCCGGTGCAGTTCGGCGTCATCATGATCATGTGCTCCATGGTCGGCCTGCTGACGCCGCCGGTCGGGATGGTGCTCTTTGCGGTGTCGTCGATCTCGGGGCTCACGGTGGGGCGCCTGACGCGGGCGCTCTGGCCCTATCTCATCGGCCTGGTGGCGGTGCTCGTGCTGGTCACGGCTTGGCCCGCGGTGTCGACGTGGCTGCCCAACATGATGATGGGAGCGTCGTCATGAGTGCGTTGAAACGGATCGACGCTGCGCTCGGCGTGGTGCTGCGGACGATCCCGGTGGTGTGCCTGGTGGCGCTCTTCATCATTTTGTTCGGCAACGTCGTCTCGCGCTACTTCCAGATCTGGACCACCGCCTGGTTCGACGAGATCGTGGAATCGCTGTTCGCGATCATGGTGTTCGTCGGTGCGGCGGCGCTGTGGCGCGAGAACGAGCATTTTCGCGTCGACTGGCTGGAGAGCGTGCTGGGCCCCCGGTCCGGGTCGCTGCTGCGGCTCGTCAGCATCGGGCTGTCGATGGTCTTCCTGGCGGTCATGGCCTGGAAGGGCTACGACCTCGCCTCCCGCAGCCGGGCGGTGACGCCGATCCTGGGCGTGCCGACCGCCTACATCTACGCGGTGATCCCGGTCTCCGCCGCGCTCATGCTGCTCTACAGCGTGCGCGACTTCGTCGTGGCCATCCGCGCCATCGTCCATTCACCCTCCAACATCTGAAGAGGTCGCATGCTGATCGATCATCGCGTCTATTCCTGCCGTCCCGGCACCATCAAGCTGCATCTGAAGCTCTACGAAGAGTACGGGTACAAGGCGCAGTCGCGTCACCTCGGCAAACCCTGGCTCTATGCCGCGACGGAGACGGGCGATCCCAACTCCTACGTCCACGTCTGGGTGTACGAGAGCGCGGGCGACCGCGAGGCCAAGCGCAAGGCGCTGGCGGCCGATCCGGAGTGGGCCGAGTACCTGAAGAAGAGCCGCGAGGCGGGCTATCTCGTCTCGCAGCAGAATGCGCTGATGACGCCGGTCGGGTTTGCGCCGGAGCCGAAGATCCTGCCGGCCGACAGCTGAGCTTCCATCGGGGCCGGCTTCGGCCGGCCCCCTTCTCTCGAAGCGTTTTCCTGGACGCCGGCGGGCGCATCAGCCCTGGACCGAGACCAGGACGCAGATTTAACACTCCATATATGATAATTGTTGTGGCGCCCGAGGGAGGGCGGTGCGGCTATGCCGGCACGGTTTGGCGCGATTGTTGCTGAACCGGGGATGGCATGGCGTCACCGACGAGGGGCGTGAGCGTCGCCGAACCCTTTGACATCGAACCGAGTGGCACGGATATGGCCGTTAGCTTGTCCTCGTTCGAACGCGGCGACCTCGACGCCGCCGTTGCGCTCTCGCAGGCCGAGGGGTGGCCTCATACCCGGGACGACTGGGCGCTGCTGGCGTCGGTCGGGGAGGGCGTCGTCGCCCGGGATGGAGCGACGCTGATCGGGACGGCATTCTGGGTGCCCTACGGCCTGGGGATGGCAAGCATCGGCATGGTGATGGTGACGCCGTCGCGGCGCGGCGCCGGGATCGGCCGGATGCTGATGCAGCGCGCCCTGGACAACACGTCCGGCCGTACGCTGCGGCTGGTCTCCACCAAGGCGGGCTATTCGCTCTATCGCACCCTCGGGTTCGTCGACGGCGGCAAGATCTTCAAGCTTCAGGGTCAGGCATCAATGGCGGCGTTGGGCCCCCGCAACGGCGTGCTGGCTGCGCAGCCGGGCGACCATGCCTCGATCTATGCGCTCGACAAGGCGGCCTTCGGTGCGGATCGCAGCCCGCTGATCGCCGCGCTCCTCGACGTGGGCGACACGGTGGTGCTGCGCGATCCCTTCATCACCGGATTTGCCATCCGCCGGCACTTCGGCACCGGGCTGGTGATCGGCCCCGTGGTGGCGCCGAGCCTCGCCGCGGCCAAGCGGCTGATTGCGACGCAGTTGGTGCGAACCGGCGGCACCACGGCGCGGATCGATACGTCTCACCCGGCACTGCGGGACTGGCTGAAGGCCTGCGGCCTCGTCGAGGATGCCGGGGATGTGGCGATGGTGCGGGAGGACCCGGATGCTGCGGAGCCATACCGTGTGAGCGCGCGCGGGGCGGTGACCTATGCCCTGGCGGCCCAGGCCTACGGGTAATCCAGCCGGACGTCAGCGGCTGGGGCGGTCGTCCTCGTCGTCCTCGTCCGCGGCATCGACCGGCGCGTCGAGCGTCGCCTCCAGCGTTTCGTTGATGGTGCGGCGGGTGGCCGGGTCGATGACGGCGACCGGTGCCGAGACCGCCATGCCGACCGCGGTTCCGGCCACGGTGGCGACGCCGGTGGAGAGCTGGATGATGCGATCGCCGACACTCGCCCGCGAGTCGGTGAGCGTCTGGCCCGCCATCAACCGCGTGCCGATCAGCTGCACCACCTCCGGACTCTCCGCGAACTTGCCGTGGTGAAGGCTGTCGCCGGTGCGCACCTCGGTCAGATCGATGACGGTGAGGTCGCTGCCGGCGATCTGGCTGCGGAAGGGCTCGATCGTCGGATCGATGGCGCCGAGACGCTGAGAGCTCTGCCAGAGCCTGCGCGAGACGGCGAGCGCGCGGTCGTCGCCCGACACGAAGAGGATCATCTCCGGGTGCGAGTCGCCGATGTCGCGCATCTGCTCGCGGAACACGTCGACGTCCACGTCCGGCGCGGCCAGCATCACGGTGCTGATCTTGGGGCTGATGGCGCCGTCGCGGATCGCCATCTGCCGCAGCGCCTCCATCGTCAGCCAGTTGCCCATCGAGTGGGCGAGGATGTTGACCTCGCCGACGGCCTTATCGTTCGCGAGACTGCGCAGCACCGTCTCCAGCTCGGTGCGCGAGAAGTTGGCGCTCTCGCGGTCGTAGCCATAGGAGAGGAGCCGGGCGCGCGATGGCCACGTGAACAGCACCGGCGTCACGTCCGCATCGCTGTCGTGGACGATCTGCGCCAGCCGGAAGACGGCATCGTCGAACCGGTTGTTGTAGCCGTGGACGAACACCATCACGCGCCGGCCGGGCACGGTGGCGGCGCGCCGGCTCACCGCGGTCAGAGCGCCGGCCGGATCGAGCCGCTCCGCGGCAACCACGACGAACTCGCGCTCGGGGTCGCCGACGGCGGTCTTCGGCCGCTGCACCTCGCCGATGGTGCGGACGTTTGTCGGCGGAATCGAGACGGTGAGGTCGACGTACGACAGCCGCGGGCCGCGCTCGCCGGAGTAGAGGTCGGCCGGGTCGTCGGATGGCTCGCGCGTGGTGGCGACCAGAATGTCCACCTCGGTCCCGATGCCGCGGGCGGATGGCACCGGCGTGAGCACACCCTCGATCGTGCCCCCGCAAGCGGCAAGGGTGAGGCAGGCGGCGACCACAAGTGCGGTGCGGCGTGGAAGGCCGTCGCGCTGGGCCGATGACCGGGATGAGACGGGGGGGCGCGCGGAGTGAGGTCGAAAAAGTCGCATGAGGCGCATCCGGATGGTCCAACCTCGCACACGGTTCGAAGGACGCTGGCGCGTGGGAACGGGTACCATCGCGAGCGCACCATGAGAGACGAAATCATTGGCAACACGGCGCAGCCGATCGGTAAAGCCCCGGGTGCGTCGGGGCGGCGCGCGGGACGCGTGCCGCTTGGTGAGCGTGGCAATTCCGTCAGTCGCTCGCCGGCGCGCTGGTGGTGGCGAGGCCGAAGGGCTCGGGAGTCACCAAGGAACAGGGGGCGGGTCGCCGGTACGCCGCGCCCCCGTCGCCGAAAAAGCCCTGGCCTGGGGTGACCGGGCTTCAGCGACGGAGGGCTCCGAGGAACAGGCGACCTGGACCGCCGTGCCCGTGGCATGATGCGGCAGCGGCCGTCGTACGGCGCGAGGGTTGAAGCGGGGGCGGGCGGCGTTTTGCTTGAATATGGCTGCGCCGCCGGCCGGGTGGGCTGGTGTTGTGGGATTCGTCCAGTTACTGATGGGCTGCACTCGATTAAACATCTGGATGATTCCATGAGCCGACTGGGCATCGCTGAAGCCTCGCGGCGACTTTCGAATACGGGGTGGTTGACCCGGGTGCCGGCCGACTTCCGCGATCGGGTGCTCCAGTCGTGCCGGCTGATCCACGTGGATCGGCGCCAAACGGTCTATGCGATCGGTGACCCGATCGGCGGGCCATTCGGGGTCGCCGGGGGTGCCGTCTGTGTGGAGATCGCGCCGCACGAGGACGACCCGAAAATCGGTTATGTCGGCACCTGCGGCTTCTGGTTCGGCGGGGATTCGTTGATCGCGCAGCAGCCACGGGTCGTCGGCGTCGTCGCCGCCCGGCCGACGACTTTGCTGCATATTCCGGCGCCGGAATTCGAGGCGATCGCCGCGGCCGATCCATCCGCCTGGCGCTGGCTGGCGCTGCTGGTGGCGCAGATGTCGTTGCACGCGATCGACATGGTCGACGATATGATGATCCCATCTTCGCGTGGCCGCGTGATCGCGATGCTCCTCAGCCTCAGCGGCTGCCGCAGGGGCGAGGCCGATGGCGACGAGCCGTCGGTGGACCTGACGCACGAGGAGGTCGGCGGGCTCGCGAACCTCTCCCGCTCGCGCCTTGCGACGATCCTGAAGGAGTTGCGCGCCGAGGGGCTGATCGATTGCTCCTATCGCACCATCCGCATCATCGACCCGGGCGGCCTGCGGGCAGCCCTGCGGAACGTCGGCCGCGAGGGGATGGTACCACCGAATTAGCGCTGGTGCGGTGTCACGGCGGTCCGTCGGGGCGTGGCTCAGGCGGCGGCTTCGTGGCTCATGATGAGGTGCGACAGGTCGTCGGCGGTCCACCCCGCGAGCGGCGTGTCGCGCACCAGGCGGCCGGCCTTGAGGACCAGCGCGCGCTCGGCCACCTCCACCACGTCGGCCATGTTGTGGCTGATGAGGATCACCGTGATCCCTTGCGCCGCGATCTCCTTGATGAGCGAGAGCACCAGCCGTGTCTCGCGCACGCCGAGGGCGGCGGTCGGCTCGTCCATGATGACGATGCGCGCCCGCCAGCGCAGCGCCCGGGCGATGGCGACCGCCTGGCGCTGCCCGCCGGAAAGGTCGGCCACACGGCGGGACATGTCCGGCACCGACAGGCGAAGGCGGGCGAGGTGGGCGGCGGCCTCTCGCTTCATGCGGCGCTTGTCGAGCACGGTAATGCCCGGCAGCAAGCGGCGTGTCAGCTCCGAGCCGAGGAAGACGTTCTGCGCGATCGTCATCGTCGGCGCGAGGGCGAGGTCCTGGTAGATCGTCGCGACGCCCTGGGAGAGGGCGTCGGCGGGCGAGGCGAACGTCACCGCCTCGCCCGCGAGTTCGATCGTGCCGGCGGATGGCGGCTGCGCACCGGAAACGATGCGGATCAGCGTCGACTTGCCGGCGCCGTTGTCGCCGCAGATGGCGAGCGTCTCGCCCTCGCGCACGGCGAAGGAGACGCCGGCGAGCGCCTCCACCGCGCCGTAGCGTTTCCCCACGCCATGGAGCTCGAGGATCGGCGTGTCGCCGGCCGCGCGCGTCACTCGGAGACGTACTCGGCGACGTTGCTCTGATCCACCAGCACCGGGGCCACCAGGTAGTAGGGGCCGGGGGTGATGTCGGTGGCGCTCTCGCCGTCCAGGATGCGCTTCACGCTGTCGACGGCGATCTCACCCATCTCCTCGAAGGGGACGGTGACGGTCGCCATCAGGAGGCTCGACGGGTCGGCGATGCGCTCGTACGCCTCGGGGCCGCCGTCGGCGGAGACCAGCACGACGTCGCCCTTGGCCATGCCCTGCTGGGCGAGGATGTCGTCGATGATGAAGGCCTGGCCGTCGAACGAGGCCCAGATGCCGTCGATGCCGCCCTGGTTCTGCAGGATGAGCGCCTCCATGCCGGAGCGCACGTCCTCGCGCCAGGACTTGGTGCGGGCCATGGCATGGCTGCCGGCGACCTCGACAGCGGTGTTCTCGGCCAGCACCGCGTCGAGGATGCGGCCGCGGATGCGGGTGGCCACGTTGCCCTCGAACCGCTCCTCCAGGATGGCGCCCTCGTAGCCGAGCTCGCCCATGAGGTAGAGCGCCATCATCGCGCCCACCTGGTACTCGTTGGCCTGCACGTCGAACAGGGTCTGCTGACTGCCGCCGGACGCGACTGTGATGACCGGGATGCCGGCTTCCTTGGCGGCGGCGAGCTGGGCGTCGGTCTCGACGGGCTTGCCCATGGCGATGATGATCGCGTCGACGTCGGCCTGGATGAGGTTCTCGATCTGGGCCGCGTGCTCGGGCATGGCGCCGGCCGAGTTCAGCAGCGTGACGTCCCAGCCGAGGTCCTCCGCCGCGGCCTGGGCGGCGTTGGCGACGCGGGCGTGCGTGTCGGACGACATCTGGAAGGCGACGATGCCGAGGTCGACGGCCGCCGCCGGCGTGGCGACGAGCGCGACCATGGCCGCGGCGAGGAGGGACGGTAGGCGCATGAATATCTCCCTGGATCAGACCGTGAAGGCCGCTTTTGTGAGGACGGAGGCGGAGAGCGCGACGGAGGCCAGGATGATGACCCCGAGCACGATCTCCTGGACGTAGTACGCCGCGCCGACGAGCACGAGGCCGTTGGCGAGCATGCCGATGATGAGCGCGCCGACCACGGTGCCGGGGACGTTGGCGCGCCCCGGCTCGAACATCGTCATGCCGAGGAGCACCGCGGCGATCCCCTTCATCAGGAAATCGTTGGCGCTGTTGGGGCCGGCGGAGGACAGCGACGCGGTGAGGAGGATGGCGCCCAGCCCCGCGAACAGCCCGGAGAGCGTGAGGCCCCAGACCTTCATGGCGCGGATCGGGATGCCGGCGAGACGAGCGGCTTCGTCGGCCTGGCCGGTGGCCGTCAGCCACACGCCGAAGCGCGTCTGGCGCATGACGAAGAGCGCGACGAGGGCGGCGATCACCATCCACACGACGAGCACCGGCACCCCGGCGAGGTCGCCCCGGCCGAGCCACAGGAAGGACTTGTCCCAGCGGCCGACCCAGGCGACGCCCTCCGTCAGCGCGAAGGCGCAGCCGGTGGCGATGGA
Source organism: uncultured Alphaproteobacteria bacterium (assembly GCA_963771975.1). Taxonomy (GTDB): domain Bacteria; phylum Pseudomonadota; class Alphaproteobacteria; order Rhizobiales; family Amorphaceae; genus Acuticoccus. The sequence continues at coordinate 49,431 of CAVYVL010000001.1, forward strand.
GGCGGTCGCGAGGGTTGCGATCAGCGAGGGGATCTTGGCGCGGGTCACGAAGAGCCCGTTGGCGAGCCCGAAAGAGGCCGCCGATGGCGAGTGCTGCCGCGGCGCCCAGAGGCCACGGGTAGCCGTGGTGGACGATCCCGCCGCACACCACGCCGGCGAGCGAGGCGATCGCGGCGAACGACAGGTCCAGCTCGGCTGCCGTCAGCGCGAAGGTGAAGCCGACCGAGAAGACGACGAGGAAGCTGACCTGCCGCAGGATCGTGAACTGGTTGCCGAGGTTGAGGAAGTTGTCCGCCGTCAGCGCGAAGACGGCGAACACCAGAACCGCGCCGAGCGCCGTGCCGTAGGTGGCGACGAAGGCTCGCGCCCTGGTCGCGCCGGTGGGGGTGTCGGCGGCGGGACCGGGCGGCGGCGTGGCTGCGGGATGCGTGGCGGTGCCGCCGCCGGCCGCGCTGGCGTTGGTCTCCGGGGCGGAGCGATCGGTCATGACGGTGGACGGCTCGTAGTGGGCTGCAAGGGCGGGGCGATCATGGGCCGACCGCGCCCCCGAGCGCAAACGCCTTGAGTGACGCGCGCGCGGTGCGGCGGTCGGCGAAGGCATCGGCGTAGGCGGCGCGCGGCTCGAAGGTGCGCTCGGGGCCGTTCATGGCGGCGACCGCCTCGGCCAGCGATGCGAAGGCGCCGATCCCGACCGCGGCGGCGGCGGCCGAGCCGACGAGCCCGGTCTCCACCTCGCGCGGGCGCACCACGGGGAGGCCCAGCACATCGGCCTTGATCTGGCACCACGCGTCGCTGCGCGCGCCACCGCCGCAGATGTGGACGGCGCGGGCCCGGGTGCCGGCACCCTCGGCGGTGCGCACGATGTCCTCGACCGCCCCGGCAACGCCCTCCAGCACGGCGAACATCACCTCGCCCGCGCCATGGGCCCGGGTGAGGCCGGCGAGGGTGCCGGTGACGTCGGACCGCCACACTGGGGCCCGCTCGCCGGCGAGGTAGGGCAGGAAGATCGGCAGCGCGCGCGAGGGGGCGATGCGGCCGGCCCTCTCCACCGCATCGGAGAGCGCGCCCGGGAGGCGCAGCGTGTCGAACGCCCATCGCGCGGCGTCGCCGCCGGCCTGGGTGGGGCCGCCGAGCTGGAAGGCGGTCTCGGTCCACGGGAGCGTCACCAGACCGTCGACGTGCGCGCTGGCCGCGGTGATCAGCCCGACGGCCTCGGAGGTGCCGGCGACGTCGTAGGCGAGGCCGGGCGCGACGGCGCCGACGCCCACCGCGCCCGCCCAGGTGTCCATCGCCCCGCCGAACACCGGGAGGCCGCGCAACGCGTCGAACGGCGCGTCGGTGGCGGTGACGGTGCCGACCGCCTCCCACGGCATCGGCGCGGCAGGTCGAGGAGGGCGAGGCTCTGGCCGATCCAGTCCGGCGCGCCCGCCGACGGGGCGAGATCGTCGAACCGTGCGGCCGTCACGCCGTCGGCGGCGGTGACGCCGGTGAGGCGGCGGTTGAGCGCGTCCTTCGGCTCCAGCACGGCAGCGAGCGCGGCGAACGTCGTCCGGCTCGTGGTGGTGGAGCCAGGCGATCCGGGCGAGCGGGTGGAAGGGGTTCACCGCAGTGGCGGGGTTCGACACCGGGAGCCAGCGGGCGCACTCGGCGGCCTCGGCGGCGGCGCGCGTATCACGCCAGGTGATCGCGGGTCGCAGCGCGCGGCCATCGCGGCCCAGGAAGACCTGCGAGCGGGTCATCGCGGTGATGGCGATGGCGCGCGGCGTGACGCCGGCGAGAACCTGGGCGAAGGTCTGCCCCAGCGCCTGCCACCACACCTCGGGATCCGCCTCGGCCCAGCCGGGGGACGGTTCGGCGATGGTGAGGGCGCGCCGGGCGATGGCATGGGTGCGCCCGTCGAGCCCGATGGCAGCCGCACGCAGCGAGCCGGCGCCGAGGTCGGCCGTCAGGATCACGTCCGGAGCGCCGACGCTCATGGCGTGCGGCTCGTCATCGCGGGTGGGGGCGGCATCGGGGGCGGGTCGTCATGCTGCGTCGATCGTCATCCGCACGTCATACCGCGTGCGCGTTCCGGGCGTGAGGGGCAATCTTGCGAAACCTTACGCAGGCTGCGGCTGGGCGAGGATGCACGCAGCCTGTCCCGCCGCGCCGCTGCGGGCGTGGACGACGGGGCGCAGCGCGGGGTCGATCGCCCGGCAGTCGGGCACGGCGCGGGGGCAGCGCGGGTGGAAGCGGCAGCCGGACGGGATGTCGAGCGGATTGGGCCACTGCGTGCCGAGACCGAGGTCCGGCAGGCCCGCGCCGGTGCCGATGGTGAGGACCGATCGGGCGAGCGCCTCGGCGTAGGGGTGCTTGGGATCCTTCAGCACCGCGCGCGCGGGCCCTTCCTCGACGATGCGGCCGAGGTAGAGGATCGCCACGCGCTCGCACAGGTGTTCGACCACGGCGAGGTCGTGGCTGATGAGGAGCATGGCGACGCCCGTCTCCCGTCGCAGGTCCGCCAGCAGGTTGAGGATCTGCGCCTGCACCGAGACGTCGAGCGCGGAGGTCGGCTCGTCGCACACCAGGACGTCGGGCCGGATCGCCAGCGCCCTGGCGATGGCGACGCGCTGGCGTTGGCCGCCCGAAAGTTCGCGCGGGCGGGCGGTGGCGACGCGCGCCGGCAGGCCGACCTGGTCGAGCAGCTCGGCCACCCGCGCGGGGCGCGAGGCGCGCTCGCCGATCCGGTGGACCGCCAGCGGCAGGCCGACGATCTCGGCGACGCTGTGGGCCGGGTTGAGCGAGCCGAACGGATCCTGAAACACCGGCTGCACCCGCCGCGCAATGGCCCGCCGGCTCAGCGTCCCGAGGGGCGCGCCGTCGAACGTCACGGTGCCGGCGGTCGGCTTCTCCACGCCCAGCAGCAGCCGCGCGAGGGTGGATTTGCCGGACCCGCTCTCGCCCACGAGGCCCAGGGCGCTGCCCTTGGCGATCGCGAGGTCCACCCCGTCGAGCGCGGTCAGTTGGCGCGGGGCGGACATCCTCCCGGTGGCGACGTCGTAGCGCTTCACCACGCCGCGCGCTTTGAGGACGTTGGCGGCGCTCATGCGACCCATCCGAGTGGCTCGGGATTGACGCAGCGCACCTCGCGGCCGGGCCCATCGTGCTTGAGACCGGGCGTTTCCGCCACACAGCGGGGCAGGGCGCGGGGGCAGCGCTCGGCGAAGGTGCAGGTGTCGCCCGGGTGGATCAGCGACGGGACCACGCCCGGGATCGTGGCGAGGGGGCTGTCGCGGTCGGGCCGGTCCGGCTGCGGCAGGCTGCCGAGGAGGCCGGCGGTGTAGGGGTGGCGCGGGGTCTTCAGGATATCGCCCGTCGGCCCGGTTTCGACCACTTGGCCCGCGTACATCACCGCGATCCGGTCGGCCACGTGGCTGACGACGCCGAGGTCGTGGGTGATGAGAACGAGCCCGGTGCCGAACGCCTTGCGCACGTCCTGCAGCAGCTGGAGGATCTGCATCTGGATCGTGACGTCGAGCGCGGTGGTCGGCTCGTCGGCGACGATGAGCGCCGGGTCGCACATCAGCGCCATGGCGATCATGACGCGCTGGCGCAGGCCGCCGGAGAGCTGGTGCGGGTACTGCGAGAGGCGCGCCGCGGCGTTGGAGATGCCGACGCGCTCCAGGAGCGACACGGCCCGGTCGCGGGCGGCGGCGCGCGTGCCGCCCTTGTGGCGCCGGTAGACCGCGCTGAGCTGCGAGCCGATGGGGAACACCGGGTTCAGCGCCGTCATCGGCTCCTGGAAGATCATGCCGATGCGTGCGCCGCGCAGCGCCTTCATCCCGCGCCGGCCGCGGGCGAGCACATCGGTGCCTTCGAACTCGAAGCGCGACATGGACACCTTGGCGCCCGGCGGGGTGAGGCCGAGCAGCGACAGCGCCGTCATCGACTTGCCGCAGCCCGACTCGCCGACGATGCCGAGCGTCTCGCCGCGTTTCACCTCGAGCGACACGCCGCGCACGGCCGAGAGCGGCCCCGCGCCGGTGGGAAGCTCCACCGAGAGATCGTCGATCGCGAGCACCTTCATCGCCGGCCCCCGCGCAAGCCGTCGCGCAGGCCATCTCCCATGAGGTTGATGGCCATGGTGAGCGAAAACAGGCACAGGCCTGGCAGGGTGATCAGCCAGGGATCGAAGAACATGAAGTTTTTGGCCTCCGAGAGCATCAGGCCCCAGGACGGCAGCGGAGCCTGCACGCCGAGGCCGAGGAACGAGAGCGCCGCCTCCAGCAGGATCGCGTTGGCCAGCTCAACCGTGGCGACGACGATCACCGCTGGCATGATGTTGGGCAGGATCTCGCGCGCCAGGATGTGCGCCAGCGAGCAGCCCATCGCCTCGGCGGCGCGCACGTAGTCGGCCGAGCGGGCCTGCTGTGTGGCGGTTCGGGTGACGACGGCGAACTGGTCCCAGATCAGGAGTCCGATCACGAGCGTCACGGTGGTGAGCGAGCCCCCCGCCACCGCGACGACGGCAAGCGCGATGAGGACGATGGGCATGGAGAGCCGCGTGGTGATGACGAAGCCGATGACGGCATCGACACGCCCGCCGAAGTAGCCGGCAACGAGCCCGAGCGTGATGCCGATGGTGGCCGAGATCGCCACCGCCACGAGGCCGATGATCAGCGAGATGCGCGCCCCGAAGAGGAGGCGGGTGAGATAGTCGCGCCCGAGCTGGTCGGTGCCGAGGAGGTGGCCGGGGACGCTGCCCTCGTCCCAGAACGGCGGCTTGAGGCGGTTGGCGATGTCCGGATCGGCGGGCCCGTAGGGGGTGAGCCAGGGCGCGAAGATGGCCGCCAGCGTGATGACGAGCACGACCGCGCCGCCGATGACGAGGCTCTTCTGCGCCAGGAGCGCGCGCAGGCGCCGGGCGCGGGGCGTCGGGGCGGATACCGCGCTCTCGCTCACGCCGTGCTCCGGATGCGCGGATCCATCCAGGCGTTGATGAGGTCCGCCAGGAGGGTCAGGACGATGTAGGCGAGCGACACCAGGAGCACGATGGCCTGGATCACCGGCATGTCCGAGCGCGAGAAGGACTGCCACGCCAGGTAGCCGACCCCGTGGATGGCGAACACGCTCTCGATGATGATCGACCCGCCCAGCATGAAGCCGAACTGCACCGCCGTCAGCGAGATGACGGGCAGTAGCGCGTTGGTGAGGCCCCAGCGGAAAAGGATGGCCGGTGAGGCGAGGCCCATGGCGCGCGCGGTTCGGATGTAGTCCGAGGAGAGGACGTCGAGCATGCCGGCACGGGTGAGGCGCATCAGGGCGGGCATCGCGAAGGTGCCGAGGGCGATGGTGGGAAGCACGAAGTGAGCGAGCGAGCTCGACCCGGAGATGGGGAGCCAGCGCAGCTGCACGCCGAAGACGATGATCAGGATCAGCCCGGCCCAGAAATTGGGGATCGCCTGGCCTGCGACGGCGAGCATCAGACAGCAGCGGTCGATGATGGTGTTGGGAAACACCGCCGCCAGCACGCCCAGCGGGATCGCCAGCGACAGCGCGAAGAGGATCGACAGGATCGCCAGCAGCGCCGTCGTCGGCGCACGCTCGGCGATCATCGCCGCGACCGGCTCCCCGGTGAGGTAGGACACGCCGAGGTCGAGCGTGACGATGTTTCCCAGGTAGTCGAGATATTGCACCGGGAGCGGCCGGTCGAAGCCATAGCGCGTGCGGATGGCGGCGAGGTCGGCGTCGGTGGCGCTGTCGGGCGCGACGGCGACCGCCGGGTCCACCGCCACATGCGACAGGACGAACGTGACGACCGAGACCGTCAGCGCGACGGCAACGGCAACGATCAACCGGCGCAGAAGGAATCGAAGCATGGAACTGCTTTCGGATGGCCCGCCCCGAGCGTCCCGGGACGAGCCTGATCTAGTGTGCCCGAGGAGGTCCGTCGATCACCACGGCGCGTTGCATGTCGCCGTGATGACCGTCGTGGACGGCGATTACCAGGAGGCCATGAAGAACCGCGGCAACTCGTCCACATTCGGCGTGAAGTTGAGCGCCTCGTCAAACGCATAGCCCATGGTGACGGTGTGCATCGGGACCATGTACGCCCGCTCGGTGATCAGCTCGATCGCCTTGGCGTAGTTCTCCTTGCGCACCGCCTCGTCGACGGTGGTCGCGGCCTCGGAGACGAGCGCCATCACTTCCTCGTCACGGAAGCCGTCGTTGGACGAGCCGTCGAAGAAGTTGCCGAGCGAGGCCTGTGCGTCGGCGATCGAGAACGAGCCCCAGTCGCCGTACCAGACTTCCGTCTGCCCCTCGCGCCAGCCCGAGAACGAGGCGCGGGCCTGCAGCATCTCGAGGTTGGCCGTGATGCCGACGGCGGCGAGGTACGCCTGCACCGCCTCGGCGCGGGCCCGGTCGCGGTAGGACGTCATCGACACCGTGAGCCCGTCGCCGTGGCCGGCCTCGGCCAGCAGCGCCTTGGCCTTCTCGGGGTCGTAGTCGTAGGTGACGGCGGCGTCGGTGTCGCAGCCGAACTGCATCGGGTAGCAGGGGACGTCGATCACCTCGCCATCGCCGCCGACGAGGTTGTCGACGATCGTCTGCTTGTCGATGGCGTGGTTGATCGCCTTGCGCACCTTCACGTCCGTGAGCGGGTTGCCCTCGCCTGTGCGGCCGGCGGCGTCGAGGCCGACGAAGGCGATGCGCATGGTCGAGCCGAGAACCGCGGTGCGGCCGGGGACCGAGTCGATCTGCGGCACCTGGTCGGCGGGCACGTTCCACGTCCACTCGATGCCGCCGCCCAGCAGCTCGGCGATGCGGGTGGCGTCGTCCGGGATGGTGCGGATGATGAGCGTCTCGATCGACGGCGCCTTCGGGCTGTCGAAGTAGTCCGCGTTCATCGTCAGCGTGGTGGTGCCGCCGGAGACGCCCTCCAGCTTGTAGGGGCCGGTGCCGATGGGCTGCTTGTTGAAGCCGTCCGGCCCGACCTCGTCGAAGTAGTCCGACGGGTAGATCGGCAGCGAGCCGGCGATGAATTCGAGGGCCGCCGGGAACGGCTCCTTGGAGACGATCCGCACGGTCATGTCGTCGACCGCCTCGACCGTGTCGATCCAGGAGACCGAGGACTGCGAGCGGGCGCCGTTTTCCGGATCGGCCCAGAAGGTGAGCGTGCCGACCACGTCCTCCGCGGTGAAGGCCGAGCCGTCGGTGAAGGTGACGTCCTCGCGCAGCTTGAACTCGTACGTCTTGTCGTCGACCCGCTCCCACTCGGTGGCCAGGAGGGGCTCGTACTCGAAGTTCTCCGGGTTGCGCCAGATGAGGGTGTCGAACAGGTGGCGCGTCATCACCACGCCGTCGCGCGAGGTCGACGTGTAGCCGTCGAAGCCGGGAAGCTCCTCGCCGAGGCCGATGGTGAGCGAGTTGTCGTCGGGCCCGGCCAGCGCCGGGCTGGCGGCGCCGAGGAGCGCGGCCAAGGCGACGGTTGCGTGAACTTTCACAGAAGTCTCCCTCATGAGGTGGTGATGGGGCGTGTCTGACGTGTCCGACCTGCGGCGCGTCGCGTCTGGCGCCGCGCCGGAAGGTCGGCGAGGTCGCCGGTCACCGGGCCGGGGGCGCGCGCGACGATAACCGCGCGGGCGCGGTCCTGATAGGCGCCGCGGAAATGGACGGAACTCTTGACCACAAGGATCTGCGCCGCGAACGGATCCTGGCCGAGGTGCTTGGGGAGGGCCGGCTCGGACGCCTGCATGCGCTTGGGCGCGACGATCACGCGGACGCTGCCGCGCGACAGGCAGGCGACCGGTCCGAGGGTGATCGCGTTGCCGCCGTACATCGGCCCTTCGCCGACGAAGTTGCCGTCGCCGAGCGCCGCCACGGTCCATGGGCCGGGGACGGGGGCACCGGTGTCCGGCAGGGCGCGGCCGCCGAGGGCGACGTCGATGGTGGCGCCGAGACCGGCGGCGTGGGCGGCCGCGGCGGCCGGCGCGTCGGCCATATGGACGAGAAGCGCGGGCGCGTCGGCGGCCAGCAGCGCGGCGAGCATGCCGGTGGTGTCGCCCGGACCGCCGCCGCCGGGGTTGTCCTGCGTGTCGGCGATGACGACGGGGCCGCGGCCGGGCTCCATCGCAGCGCTGCATCGCCTCGGCGATGGCGGTGGATGCGTCGGGCAGCGGGCCGTCGAATTGCGGCTCCAGCCGCTCCCAGAGGGCGCCGAGCTGGGTGGCGGCGGTCCGGGCGGTGGCGGCGTCCGGGTGCTGGGCGACGATCGCGGGGCCGGCGCCCGGGATGTCGGCCAGCGGGAAGCCGAAGAACGTGGCGACGGCGAGATCGGGGTCGGCCGCCATCATCGCCTCGGCTTCGGCGACGGCGGCCTCGCCGGGGCCGTGCAGCGTGCATTGCCAGGTGAGCGCGATCTGGAACGGCGGCCGCGTCACGGCCTTGGCAGGCGCCGGGCCGCCGTCGAGAAGCGCCAGCAGACGGTGCATCGCCCGCGCGCCGGTCTCCTTCATGTCCACGTGCGGATAGGTGCGGTAGGCCTCCATGATGGTGGCGGCGTCGACCAGTCCGTCCGAGATGTTGCCGTGGAGGTCGAGCGCGATGGCGAGCGGCAGGTCGGGGCCGATGACCCCTCGGATCGCCAGCGCCAGCGCCTCCTCGGCATGGTCGTGCGACTTCGGTGACCATGGCGCCGTGCATTTCGGCGAAAACACCGTCGAGCGGCGCCTCGGCATGGGCCGCCGCGAGACGCGTCATCACGATGTCGGCGGTGAGGCGGGCGAAGGCGTCTTCGGCGACCGTGGCGCCGGGGAGCGCGATGGTCCAGAGGATCGGCACCAGCTCGACGTCCTCGTGCGCGCCGGCGGCGGCGATGGCGCCTGCGGTGGCGACGCCCGAGCCCTCCAGCGCCGCGAACACGTCCGCGCCGCGCGACAGCGGGGGCCAGCCGCCGGGGGCGACGAAATCCTCGTAGGTGGTGCGTGCCGGGGAGGAACGTGTTCGTCTCGTGCTCCAGCCCGAGGATGGCGATGCGCTTCGTCACGCGGCGACCTCCGCGAAGACGGGCCGCGTCACCGGGCGCGCGGCCTCGAACGCGGCGGCGACGTTCAACACCAGCGCGTCCTGGAACGGCGCGGCGACGATCTGCAGGCCGATCGGGAGCCCCGGCGCCTCGCGCGAGCCGGCGCCGGTGAGGCCGCAGACGATGCTGGCCGCGGGCTGATGCGTCATGTTGAAGGCGAACGTGTAGGGCGCCCAGATCTCGCCGTTCATCTCGTACCAGTGACGGTCGCCGGGGGCCTGGGCGATGCCTTGGCGGTGCGGCAGCACGGCCATCGTCGGCGTCAGCAGGATGTCGTACCGGGCGTGGAACTCCAGCATCACGCGCTTGAGGCGCTGCCGCTCGGCGAGCGCTCTCACGTAGTCGGATACCGTGTAGTCGGCCGCCATCTCGGCGACGCGCGCCACCACCGGGTCGAGCTTGGCGCGCTCCGCCGGCGGCAGCGCAAGAATGCCGGCGGCGCGGTTGCACAGGCGCAGCACGTCGTAGGCCTCGAAAAGTCCCGACAGGTCGGGCGTCGACCTCCTCGACCACGGCGCCGAGCTCCTGGAACACCTGGGCGGCGGCGTCGGTGGCGGCGGCGACCTCCGGCTCCGGGTCGCGCACGCCGAGGCTGCGCGAATAGGCGATGCGCAGGCCGCTGCAAGCCGCGCATCTCGGCGAGGGCGGCCGGCTGGGGCGGCAGCGCATCGGGATCGCGCGGGTCGGGCCCGGCGATGACGGCGAGCATGGCGGCGGCGTCCGCCACGCGTCCAGCTCATGGGGCCGACGTGGCCGAGGTTGCCGGCGGCGCTGGGCGGATAGGTCGCGACGAGGCCGTAGGTCGGCTTGATGCCGAAGCAGCCGCCGAAGCTCGCCGGCATGCGGATGGAGCCGGCCGCGTCGTTGGCGAGCGCCAGCGGCCCCGCGCCGCCGGCGAGCTGCGCCGCCGCGCCCATGGACGAGCCCGAGTTGCCGTAGGCGTCGTTCCAGGCGTTGTTGGTCGCGCCGGTGAGGGGGCTGGTGGAGAAGGGGCTGCCGCCGAACTCCGTCGTCGTCGTCTTGCCGAAGATCACCGCGCCGGCATCGCGCAGGCGGGCGACGGAGGGGGCGTCCTCGGTCCACGGACCGGCGGGATCGACCGTTCGCGAGCCTTTCAGCGTCGCCATGCCGTCGGTGAGGATCATGTCCTTGACGCTGACGGGCACACCGTCGAGCGGGCCGAGGGCGCGGCCGTCCCGCCAGCGATCCAGCGCGGCGGCGGCGCTCTGGCGGGCGCCCTCGGGGTCGAACCGGCAGAAGGCGTTGAGGCGCGGCTGCATCGCATGGGCCCGCGCCTCGACAGCCGCCAGCACCTCGAGCGGGGTGAACTCGCCCGCGGCGTAGCCGGCGGTCATCTGCGCGGCGGAGAGGGCGGCGAGGTCGGTCATCGGGGGGGCTCCGGCCGGGACGCCAGCGGTGGGGAGTGGAAACTCGGGGGGGCGGGTGGCGGCCTCGTGGCGGTCGGGGGCGGCGGTCACGATGGGGATCCTGCGGCATGGGGCGTTGAGGTGGGGCGCCGTGCGAGCCTCCTGCAAGATCGTTGCCGTGCGGGAGGGCAAGGCGACGCCGGATCGATCCGGTCCGCGGCTCACAACGACAGCCCGCCGTCGACCCGCAGCACCTGCCCGGTGATGTGGGCGGCGCCGGCGGAGAGGAAGAATTCGATGGTGGCGGCAATGTCCTCCGGCTCGGCGATCCGGCCGGAGGGGGTGGCGCGGGCGGCGGCGAGCCAGGCGTCTTCATTCAGAGCCGCATGGCCGCCGCGCTTGCGGGTAAACCCGGGCGCCACGCAGTTGACCGTGACACCGGTGGGGGCAAGCTCGAAGGCGAGGGCCTTCATCAGCGCCTCGAGGGCACCCTTGCCAGCAGCGGTGGCGGGGAAGATCGTCCCGTTGATGCCGAAGTCGTTGGCGACGAACGAGCTGACGGCGACGACGCGGCCGATCGACGAGGCCTCCAGGTCGGCCCGTGCGGCATTGGCGAGCGCGAGGAACGGCAACGCGTTGACCGTGACACCGCGCAGGACGTCCGCCGGGCCGATATCCGCCACGCGCGCCTTCTCGGCCTTGCCCGCGTTGGACACGACCTGGTCGACGCGGCCGAACGCCTCGCGGGCCGCGGCGATGACCGCCTCGGGGACGCCGGGCGCGGTGAGGTCGCCCAGCATCTCGGCCACGTCGGCACCGGCGGCACGGGCGGCGGCGACGGTCTCGGCGAGGCCGTCGGCGTTGCCGCGGGTCGTGAGCAGCAGCCCCGTGTCCGGCGCGGCGAGGCGGAGGGCCGTCGCCGCACCGATGCCGCTGGCGGCCCCGGTGATCACGACCGCACGTTCTAACGCCACGGGCGGGGCCTGGTCGGTGCGTCGTTCATGGTGCGGCGCCGGTTACTCTGCGGCCAGCGCGGGGCGGAGGTCGAAGCCGTAGGCGCGGTCGAGGCCGAGAGCCTTCACGGCGTCGAGCCCTTTGGCCAGCGCCTCGGGCGCGAGCGGGCGCAGCGGCTTGCGCAGCGGGCCGGACGGCAGCCCCAGCGCACGCATCAGGCTCTTCACCGCCACCGGATTGATGGCCGAGTAGGCGAAGTGGAGGATCGGCAGGTTGGTCAGCCACGCCTCGCGGCAGGCGAACGCGTCCTCACCCGACTGCCAGGGCACCGAGATGGTCGCCATCTCGCGCGGGATGATGTTGCCGGTCATGTTGGCGGTGCCGTGGCCACCGAGCGCCATGGTGGGGATCACGAGGCCGAGGTTGGGCGAGCAGCAGCACATGATCGACATGTCGGGCTTGGCCGCGCACACCTGCGCCACCTGGCCGACGCGCGTGGTGCTCTCCTTGAGGACGACCATGTTGGGGTGGTCGGCGAGGGAGAGGATGTCGGACCAGTGGAGGTCCGTCTTCACGCGCGGCGGGTTGTTGTAGAAGCCCATCGCGAGATCGGCGCAGTCCAGCACCTCACGCGCGTACTCGCGGATGTCGGCATTGTCGGCGCAGATGTAGGAGGGGGCGGCGAAGATCGCCCCGTCGGCGCCCTCGGCCGCAGCGTAGCGCACGTTGGCGATGGTCTGCTCGGTGTTGGCGCCGGACGAGCCGTAGTACATCTGCATGGACCCGGGGCGCATCTTCACCGTCTGCGAGACGATCGCGCGGCGCTCCTCGGGGGTCAGCATCGACACTTCGCCGGTGGACCCCATGATGAGGACGGCTTGGGTGCCGTTCTCGTGGTGCCAGTTCAGCAGAGAGCGGAAGCCCTCGAAGTCGATGGAACCATCGCGGTTCATCGGGGTGACGAGTGCGACGAACGATCCGGTCGGCTTGCGGTGCGCCATAGGACGAGCCCTCACGAAGCAGGATGAAGGGGCAAGTTTACGGAGTGGCATTCCATGCCGTCAAATTCGCAAATTCGCGGGACGGATAACCGATCGGAATGACAGCGCATCGGGGCCGCTCCCGGGGTCCCAGACTGCCCGCGGCTGTTCAGACCCCAGCCTCAGCTCCGCTCGCAGTGGAGCACCGGGTTCGCCTCCGCCATTTCGAGCACAGCGGCGAGGGCGACCCTGGCGGCGTGCGAGTGGGGCACGCCGATGGGGCGGATCACGCGGAAGGTGAAGCGGCAGTTGGGCTTGAACGGGCGCACCACCAGCGTGTCGGATCCGAACAGCGTCGGCGTCATCGGGTCGACGATGGCGACGCCCGCGCGGCGCGCCACGAGGGCGCAGGCGGCAAAGCCCGGCTGACACTCCACGGTGATGGTGCGGGCGACGTCGGCCTCGGCGAAGATGGCGTCGAGCATCGAGGCCATGACCGTGTGTTGGCCGAGCGCGACCATCTCGACGCCGGTGAGGTCGACCGGGCGGATCGTCGGCAGCGCGGCCAGCGGATGATCGGGCGGCATGACGACCACGCAGTCCAGGGCGTAGCTGGCCACCACCTCGACGTCGTTGCGTGGCTCGGGCAGGTGCACGAAGCCGATATCGAACGCGGCCGCGGCGGTGAGGTCCACGACCCGTTGCGAGGTGTGCACGTCGAGGATCACGCGCATGCCGGGGTGGTCGGCCTTGATGCGGCAGATCACGTCGGGCGCGAAGGCGGTGGCGATCGCCGGCATGGTGCCGATGCGCACATGCCCGCGCTTGAGGCCGCGGATCTCGCGCGCCGCCTCTTCCAAGCGGGCGAGGCCGAGGAGCGCGCGCTCCAGCTCGGCGTGGTAGGCGATCCCCTCCGGCGTGGGGACGACGCCGTTGGCGGTGCGCTCGAAGAGGGTGAAGCCGAGGTCGGCCTCCAACGCGGCGACGAGCTTGGTGACTGCGGGCTGCGACAGGCCCATCGCGTCGGCGGCCTTGGTGATGGACCCTTTCTCGACGGTCAACCGGAACGCTTCGAGTTGGCGAAGGTGCAAGGGGTCAGGCTTCCGTGGTGCAACCGGCGGGCGACGTGGCGTCGCTTCACGATTCGGTACAGCGTAGTCGAGATGGCCGAAGGATCACAGTCCTTCATCGCCGCAGGGGCGCGGTGGGCGGCGCCGTCGGCAGCCTGTGGTGCGCTTGGCGGCCGGGCCGGCCGGTGTTACGCGGACACGATCCCTCGATAAAGTCGACATCCGATGTTCCTGCTGACCGTTGCCCTCATCTGGACCGTGGCGGCGGTGACGCCTGGGCCGAATTTCCTCGTCGCGGTGCGCTGCGCCGTCGGTGGGTCGCGGCGGATCGCGACGGCGGCGGTGGCGGGCACGCTGGTGGGCACCGCGATGTGGGGCATCGCCGGGTGGCTCGGCATCACCGCGCTGTTCTCCGCCGCGCCGCTCGCGTACGCGGTGCTCAAGATCGCCGGCGGCATCTACATCGCCTTCCTGGGCGCCAAGCTGCTCTGGAAGGCGCGGCGGCGGCGCCCGCAGGGTAGCGAGGACACCGATCCGGTACACGGGCTGTGGTGGGCGTTCCGCCTGGGGCTCGCCACCAACATCGCCAACCCGAAGACGGCGGCGTTCGTCGCCAGCTTGTTCGCCGCGGCGATGCCGCCGGACCCGGCGTGGTGGCAGGGCCTCGTGGCGGTGGTGCTGATGCTGGTCATTTCGGCAAGCTGGTACACGATCGTCGTGCTGTCGCTGACGCATCGGTCCGTGGCGAACGCTTACCGTGCCGCCCGCCGCGGTGTCGATGCGGCGACCGGCGCGCTGTTCGTCGCCTTCGGTTCCGCGATGGCGCTGGGCGGGCGCTAGCCGGCGTCCCGACGCGCCGCGGCTGCGACTGCGACGCCTAGATCTGCTGTCCCGCGTTCGCCAGGATGGTGCCGACGTTGCGGTACACCACCTTCTTGCCCTGCTTGGCGCGCCGATCCTCGCCGGAGAGATAGAAGGACATGCCGCGCTCGCGCACGAACGGCAGATCGCGGAGGTCGAGGCCGTTCCACGGCGCGAACGGGTTGCGCCGGGCAACGCCGTAGAGCGAGGTGCGCACGGTCGGCCGCAGACTCTCGACACGGCGGTGGAAGCCGTAGGTGTCGGCCACGACGAGCGTGTTGGCCGGCACCGGGAAGCGCTGCAGCGGGCCGTAGCCGAGACGGCCGAGCTGATCTTCGGTGAGGCGGAAGGAACCGGCGGCGTGATGCGGGTCGTCGCTCTGCGTGGCGGTGCGGGCCTCGGCGTCTTCCCAGGCGAGTCGCTCGGGCGTCAGCCTGTGCGAGCCGGGGACGTAGGCGAAGGGACCGTCGTCGTCGCCGACGTCGTGCAGGAAGAGCCAGAATTTTGCCGTGGGGTGGAAGGTGTCGGCGTGGAGGTGCGCCTGCGGGTCGGCCTCGCCGGACGCCGGATCGACGGCGATGGTCTGCAGCATCGTCAGCACGTTGCCGGTGCGGCCGGCGGCGTAGCCGATGAGGGCGTTGATGTCGCGCTGGCGCACGAAGCGGCCGAGTTCGGTCAGCGCCGAGCCGTCGAGCGGGACCGGCATGACGCGATTGATGGTCTGTCCCTGGCGCATCTCCCATGCGGGCAGCGGCGTGGTGGCGAGCTGCTCGCGCACGCGCTCCAGCAGGTCCAGCGGGAGGACGTTCGGGCGGATGACGAAACCGTCGCGGTCGAACCGGGCGCGCTCATCGGCGTCGATCTGTGAGGCGAGGGCGGCGCGGCGGCGCTCGGCCATCTTCGCCGCCAGGCTGACGCGCCGGCGATGCAGCCCCTTCGCGTTGAGGCGATGGGAGCCGATGACGGGGTTCCGGCGGAATGACTTCTCCGCCGTCAACACGGCCGGCGCGGCTATGACGAGGCGGGCGATACTCGAACGCGGCATGATGATGAATTCTGGCTCAGGTTGCGTCGGATGGTTCTACAGCAAAGCGCCGGTGACGCACATTGATCAGCATGAAATCAACCCCTACAGTCACCAGACGGTGGGTTCTGACCGAACCGCGCCCGTTGTGCGAGGCTTGACGCGCGGCGTGTCTGTCTTTATGTGACGCCGACCGTACGGCAGGCCGTCGAGCGCGGGCGTTTTCGTGTTCGATCCGCTGCTCAGGTACCCCGTCTCGAGTTCGAGCGGGCAGATCGCTCGCTCCGCTCTTGTTTCGCGTCGCGCCTGTCCTCCGGAGAGGGGGGCTGTAGCGGCGCGTTTGCCCGTTGGCGTCGTCGCGATTGGCGTGGCGCGTCGTGTTCCGATCCGGCGGTTTGCCGGGGTGTTGGTCCGGCGGATGCCGGTTTGAAGTTTGCGGCACCCGCCGCGTGAGAGGTTTGATGCCAACGATCAACCAGTTGATCCGCAAGCCGCGTGTGGCGCCGGTCAAGCGCAACAAGGTTCCGGCCATGGAGGCCAACCCGCAGAAGCGGGGTGTGTGCACGCGCGTCTATACGACGACTCCGAAGAAGCCGAACTCGGCGCTGCGTAAGGTGGCCAAGGTCCGCCTGACCAACGGTTACGAGGTCATCGGCTACATCCCGGGCGAGGGCCACAACCTTCAGGAGCACTCCGTGGTGATGATCCGCGGCGGGCGCGTGAAGGACCTTCCGGGCGTCCGTTACCACATCCTGCGCGGTGTTCTGGACACCCAGGGCGTGAAGAACCGCAAGCAGCGCCGCTCCAAGTACGGCGCGAAGCGTCCGAAGTAAGACGGAGCCGTTCCGTTCCGGGGCGCGCAGACGGTGTGATTGCGCCGCTGCTGCTGCGTCACGCACCCCGGTTAGGGGAGCGGTCCGGGACTGGATGGCAGGGGCCGCCGGTGCGTCGCACCAGGGCGGCCTGACGATCCGGCAAGGCGCACGGGCCACCGAGCGGGCAGAGAGCTCCAGGTGGCCGACGGCGCTTCGGATCGGGATGGCGGGCAGGCACTCGACCTTGCGCGCCGGGCGACGATGCGGTTCCGGTGCCGATTGGGCAGCGGGACGCGGGGTGGCCAAGACCCGGGCCACCAAGCCGGACCGCGCAAGCGGGATCGGCGGGCGCTCCGCGCCGAGGGTGAACAAGATTTGCAAGGTCGCGACGACCCACTTCGTCGCAATGAAAAACAAGGTTAGCGAATGTCGCGTCGTCACAGCGCCGAAAAGCGCGAAGTCCTGCCGGATCCGAAGTTTGGTGATCTGGTCCTGACGAAATTCATGAATGCGATCATGTTCGACGGCAAGAAGTCCGTCGCCGAGAAGATCGTCTACGGCGCGCTGGACAACTGCCAGCAGCGGGCCCGCACCGATCCCCTGCAGATGTTCCACGACGCGCTGTCGAACGTGTCGCCGCAGGTCGAGGTTCGCTCCCGCCGCGTCGGTGGTGCGACGTATCAGGTTCCGGTCGAGGTCCGTCCCGAGCGCCGTCAGGCGCTGGCGATCCGCTGGCTGATCACCGCCGCCCGCAAGCGCAACGAGAAGACGATGGTCGATCGTCTGTCCGGCGAGCTGATGGACGCGGCCAACAACCGCGGCACCGCGGTGAAGAAGCGCGAAGACACGCACAAGATGGCCGACGCCAACCGCGCGTTCTCGCACTACCGCTGGTAGACGGCCTGGAGGTAGCCATCGGCCGCCCCTTCCGCTAAAGGGGCGCAGACCGCGACGGACCGAACACCGGCGCGGTTTGCCATGGCCCCGATCTTAGGGAAGGACGACGACGGATGGCGAAGGGTCTCTTGGTGCTCTTGATGGGGCTGGTGCTCCTTGGAGCAGCCCCCACGGATGTGGCGGCGCAGGAGAACTACGGCGCCGTCGGTCTCGACCCGTCTAGCGGCCAGGTCGCCTTCATCACGAGCCAGCCGAGCGCGGACGCGGCGCTCACCGCGCTGAAGGCCCTCTGCCAAGAGAATAATGTCGACTGTCGCGACACGAATAGCTTCCACGATCAATGTGCCGCTCTGGCACGCTCGAGCGATGACCATACATATGGCCTGAGCATTCACGATACCCGAGTGATGGCGCAGGAGCGCGCCGTGGCCACATGCCAGTCGAACGGCGGGTCTGGCTGCAACGTCCACGACACCTATTGTGCTCCGGCCGACCTCGACGAATAGAACCGAACGACCTTCGTATCCGCCGCCGCGCGATGTCTGCCGCGGGTGACGCGGCCCTCGATCTTCATGCCGAACTGACAGAGTCCTGAGACGATCATGCCCCGTACGCACAAAATCGAAGACTACCGCAACTTCGGCATCATGGCCCACATCGATGCCGGCAAGACCACGACCACCGAGCGCATTCTGTTCTACACCGGCCGTTCGCATAAGATCGGTGAGGTGCACGACGGTGCGGCCACGATGGACTGGATGGAGCAGGAGCAGGAGCGGGGCATTACGATCACCTCGGCTGCGACCACCTGCTTCTGGCAGGATAAGCGCCTGAACATCATCGACACCCCGGGCCACGTCGACTTCACCATCGAGGTGGAGCGCTCGCTTCGCGTGCTCGACGGCGCGATCGCGCTGCTCGACGCCAACGCAGGAGTGGAGCCGCAGACGGAAACGGTGTGGCGCCAGGCGGACAAGTACCGCGTGCCGCGCATGATCTTCGTCAACAAGATGGACAAGACCGGCGCCGACTTCTTCCGTTGCCTCGAGATGATCAAGGAGCGCCTCGGCGCCAAGCCGCTGGTGATGCAGCTGCCGATCGGTGCGGAGACGGACTTCAAGGGCTGTATCGACCTGGTGAAGATGCAGGCCATCATCTGGCACGACGAGTCGCTGGGCGCGAAGTTCGACTACATGGACATCCCGGCCGACCTCGCCGATCAGGCCGCCGAGTACCGTGAGACGCTGGTCGAGGCCGCCGTCGAACTCGACAACGCCGCGATGGAGGCCTACCTCGACGGCACCGAGCCGGACGAGGAGACCCTCAAGGCGCTGATCCGCAAGGGCACGATCGACAACGCCTTCACGCCGATCTTCACCGGCTCCGCCTTCAAGAACAAGGGCGTGCAGCCGCTGCTCGACGCGGTGGTCGACTACCTGCCGTCTCCGATCGACGTCGAGTCGATCCGCGGCATCGACGCCAAGACCGAGGAGCCGATCATCCGCCGCTCGTCCGAGACGGACCCGCTGGCGATGCTCGCCTTCAAGGTGATGAACGACCCCTTCGTGGGGACGCTCACCTTCTGCCGTATCTACTCGGGCAAGCTCGAGCAGGGCGGCGGCGTGATGAACACCGTGAAGGAAAAGCGCGAGCGCGTCGGCCGGATGCTGCAGATGCACTCCAACTCCCGGGAAGAGATCAAAGAGGCCTACGCCGGCGACATCGTCGCGCTCGCGGGCCTCAAAGAGACCACCACGGGTGATACGCTGTGCGATCCCAACTCGCCGGTGATCCTGGAGCGGATGGAGTTCCCGGATCCGGTGATCGACATCGCCATCGAGCCGAAGACGAAGTCGGACCAGGAAAAGATGGGCCTCGCGCTCAACCGCCTGGCGGCCGAGGACCCGTCCTTCCGCGTGAAGACGGATCACGAGTCGGGCCAGACGATCATCTCCGGCATGGGCGAGTTGCACCTCGACATCCTGGTCGACCGCATGAAGCGCGAGTTCAAGGTCGAGGCGAACATCGGTCAGCCGCAGGTGGCCTACCGCGAAACCATCTCGCAGAAGGCCGAGATCGACTACACGCATAAGAAGCAGACCGGCGGTACCGGCCAGTTCGCGCGCGTCAAGATCGTGATCGAGCCGAATGAGCCGGGGGCGGGCTACGAGTTCCTGTCCGAGATCGTCGGTGGTTCGGTGCCGAAGGAATACGTCCCGGGCGTCGAGAAGGGTATTGCGTCCGTGATGACGTCCGGCCCGATCGCGGGCTTCCCGATGGTCGACATCAAGGCCCGCCTCATCGACGGCGCCTTCCACGACGTCGACTCCTCGGTCCTGGCGTTCGAGATCGCGTCGCGCGCCGCCTTCCGCGAGGGCTGCCAGAAGGCCAAGCCGAAGCTGCTCGAGCCGATCATGAAGGTCGAGGTCGTCGGCCCGGACGAGTTCGCCGGGACGGTGATGGGTGACATCAACTCCCGCCGCGGCCAGATCCAGGGCACGGAGAACCGTGGCGTCGCGACGGTGGTGAATGCCTTCGTGCCGCTGGCCAACATGTTCGGCTACGTGTCGAACCTCCGCTCGATGACGCAGGGCCGCGCGCAGTACACGATGCAGTTCTCGCACTACGAGCAGGTGCCGCAGAACGTCGCGGACGAGGTTCAGTCGAAGTTCGCCTGATCCAACGAACCGGAACCGGCCCTCGCATCTCGCGCTGGGCCGGGGCTGGGGCGGCCGGGTGCTCGAACCGGCCCATCGTCGCGAGAAACTGTAGCGAAAAACTGCGGACCGTGATCGAAGGACTTCGGCGTCGGATTTCCAGGGGCATGGGTGCCCCGACCGAGCGATTTGCGCGCGACGGGACACTTCGGTGGCTTGTCGCCGCATGAAACTTCGGGAACCGGCGATTTAGGATCAAATAGACTCAACAAAGTCGAAATCGCGTGTTCCTGCGCGCGAAGTTCGGTGATAGACAGCGGCCTCACCCATGGCCGGCACGCGTCGTCGCCGTGAGTAATGACATAGCGTCAGCCCTAAGCTTTAAGAGGAATGTGGAGAATCGCCAATGGCGAAGGAGAAGTTTACTCGCGACAAGCCGCACCTGAACATCGGCACCATTGGTCACGTCGACCATGGCAAGACGTCGCTTACCGCGGCGATCACGAAGGTGTTGGCTGAAACGGGCGGCGCAACGTTCAAGGCGTATGACCAGATCGACGCGGCGCCGGAAGAGAAGGCCCGCGGCATCACGATCTCGACCGCGCACGTTGAATACGAGACCGCGAACCGTCACTACGCGCACGTCGACTGCCCTGGGCACGCCGACTACGTGAAGAACATGATCACCGGTGCCGCCCAGATGGACGGCGCGATCCTGGTCGTGTCGGCGGCCGACGGCCCGATGCCGCAGACTCGTGAGCACATCCTGCTCGCCCGTCAGGTCGGTGTCCCGGCCATCGTGGTCTTCCTGAACAAGGTCGACCAGGTCGACGACGAGGAGCTCCTGGAGCTCGTCGAGCTCGAGGTTCGCGAGCTGCTGTCGTCCTACGAGTTCCCCGGCGACGATATCCCCATCGTCAAGGGTTCGGCTCTGGCCGCCCTCGAGGACTCCGACACGAAGATCGGCCACGACGCCGTTCTGGAGCTGATGAAGGAAGTCGACGCCTACATCCCGGCGCCGGACCGTCCGATCGACGGTGCCTTCCTGATGCCGATCGAGGACGTGTTCTCGATTTCCGGTCGCGGTACGGTGGTCACCGGCCGTGTGGAGCGTGGCGTCGTGAAGGTCGGCGAGACTGTCGAGATCGTCGGCATCCGCGACACGTCCAGCACGACGGTTACCGGCGTCGAGATGTTCCGCAAGCTGCTCGACCAGGGCCAGGCGGGCGACAACATCGGTGCCCTTCTGCGTGGTGTCGGCCGTGACGACGTCGAGCGCGGCCAGGTGCTGTGCAAGCCGGGTTCGGTGAAGCCGCACAAGAAGTTCAAGGCGTCGGCCTACATCCTCACCAAGGAAGAGGGTGGCCGTCACACGCCGTTCTTCACGAACTATCGTCCGCAGTTCTACTTCCGGACGACGGACGTGACCGGTGTCGTGACCCTCAACGAGGGCACCGAGATGGTCATGCCGGGCGACAACGTCGAGATCAACGTCGAGCTGATCGTGCCGATCGCGATGGAGGAGCAGCTCCGCTTCGCTATTCGTGAGGGTGGCCGCACCGTCGGCGCCGGCGTGGTGGCGACGATCGTCGAATAAGTCGCGACTTTCACAACCGCTTTGAGAAGCGCGGCCTCCGGGCCGCGCTTTTTTTGTTTCGGGCGTACGGATCGGCGATCGGTCGCGAGGGACGTGCTTCCGCGAGAATGCGGTGGAACGACGGAGCGGTATCGCCGGTCTTTCCACACCCAAACCGCTGCTGCTGAGAAGGATGCGGATGGTGAGGGCGGCACGCCGAGCACCCTCTGATCGCCTTAGTGACAGCGCTAATCACTTTCGGCGGCCACCTGCGAGCCTGCGCAGGTTGGACCGTAGACCTGCGTTCTCTGGCTCTCGCTGCGTGAGGGCGCGGGGCGCGCCGCGGCGCTGCCTTGGAACACCCGCCTGCACGACAACCTCCGCGTTATACAGAGCGGCCCGCGGACTCGGCGGTCAGTCGGAGCTCGCTCGCATGCTTTGGGCGAGCGGCCGCGCGCCGCGGCGGTGGGTGCGCGCCTGTCTGCCAGGCTGGTGCCCGGGATTGGGGGTTGAGGTCGGCCGACGGGTGGTCTAACAGTGCGCCATCGTCTAACGATTGGATCGCCGGGGTTTCCGGGGACCCATATGGGGTGGACGCAACGGTCGGCCTAACGCGCGTGACCGTTATGATTCCTTCATTTTTCCCCGAAAGGGGCTAGCGTTCCGCGTCGTCTTCCATTAGGTAAGCCGTCGCTCCGGACGATGGAGCGTTAGCCAAACGAGTTTGACAAACGGCGTGTCGGTCAGCCTTGGGGAGGGCCGGACAGGCCGCTTTGTCCGTTGCGGCCCTTGGGGCCGATGGTCGTTACGGCAATATTGCCGTTGAGTTCGTGCGGTTCTTGAGACCGCGTTGTCCGTTCAGGCGGGTGCAAGTTAGAGACCGATGAACCAGAATATTCGCATACGCCTGAAGGCGTTCGATCACCGCGTGCTCGATTCGAGCACGCGTGAGATCGTACAGACGGCGCGACGTACCGGCGCCCAGGTCCGCGGCCCCGTGCCGCTGCCCACGCGCATCGAGCGCTACACCGTGAACCGTTCGCCGCACATCGACAAGAAGAGCCGCGAGCAATTCGAGATCCGCACCCATAAGCGGCTTCTCGATATCGTCGACCCGACCCCGCAGACCGTGGACGCGCTGATGAAGCTCGACCTCGCGGCCGGCGTGGACGTCGAGATCAAACTTTAAGAGTTCCGTCATGACCCAAGTCCAGCAGCGTTCCTCCATTGTCGCTCGGAAACTCGGCATGACGCGCGTCTACAACGACGCGGGTGAGCATGTGCCGGTGACGGTGCTCTCGCTCGACGGCTGCCAGGTCGTCGCCCATCGCACGAAAGACCGAGACGGCTACTCCGCCCTCCAGCTCGGATCCGGCAAGGCCAAGGCCAAGAATACATCGCGTGCCATGCGCGGGCATTTCGCCAAGGCGAACGTCGAGCCCAAGCGCCGGCTCGTCGAGTGCCGCGTCAACGAAGACGCCTTCATCGACGTCGGTGCCGAGATCACCGCCGACCATTTCGTTCCGGGCCAGTTCGTGGACGTCACCGGCACGTCCATCGGTAAGGGCTTCGCCGGCGCCATGAAGCGCCACAACTTCGGCGGTCTGCGCGCCTCGCACGGCGTGTCGATCTCCCACCGTTCTCACGGTTCGACCGGCCAGTGCCAGGACCCCGGCAAGGTGTTCAAGGGCAAGAAGATGGCCGGGCACATGGGCGGCGTTCGCGTCACGACGCAGAACCTGCGCATCGTCCGGGCCGACGTGAACCGCGGCCTCCTGCTGGTCGCCGGTGCCGTCCCGGGCTCGAAGAACTCGTGGATCATCGTTCGGGACGCCGTGAAGCGCGAGCTGCACGCCGATGCGCCGACCCCCGGCGCCTTCCGCATGACCGCGAACGACGCCACGCCGACCGCCGCCGACGAGACCGTGAACGCGGCCCCGGCCGACGACACGGCACCGGTCACCACCGACGCTCCGGCCGCGGGTGACGATACGACGAAGGGTGACGCGTGATGGACATCGAAGTCAAAACGCTCGCCGGTGGCTCCGCAGGGACCGTCAGCTTGCCTGACGAGACCTTCGGTTTGGAGCCCCGCGCGGACATTCTCCACCGCGTCGTGCGTTGGCAGCTGGCGCAGCGCCAGCAGGGCACCCACAAGACGATGACCCGTGGCGAGATCAACGCCACCGGCAAGAAGATGTATCGTCAGAAGGGCACGGGCCGCGCCCGCCACTCCGACAAGAAGGCGCCGCAGTTCCGTGGCGGCTCGAAGGCGCACGGTCCCGAAGCCGCGCAGCCACGCGATCGAGCTGCAGAAGAAGGTCCGCCTTCTCGGCCTGAAGCACGCACTCTCTGCGAAGGCGAAGGCCAACGGCCTGATCGTCATCGAGGACACGAAGATCGACGCCATCAAGACCAAGGCGCTGCGCGAGCAGTTCGCGGGTCTGGGTGTCGGCAACGCGCTCATCATCGACAACGTGGTCGATGCGGGCTTCGCTAAGGCCGCTCGGAACATCCCGATGGTCGACGTGCTGCCGGTCGCCGGCCTCAACGTCTACGACATCATGCGCCGCGACACGCTGGTCCTGACGCGCGCTGCGCTCGACGGCATCGAGGCGCGGTTCTCCGGCACCCCGGCCACCGCGGCCGAGACTCCGGCTGAGGGAGCGAACTGATGGCCATCGCACTGAAGAACTACGACGTCATCGTCTCCCCGGTGATCACCGAGAAGGCGACCGAGGCGTCCGAGCACAACCAGATCGTGTTCCGCGTGGCGAAGACCGCGTCGAAGCCGGAGATCAAAGAGGCCGTCGAGGCGCTCTTCTCCGTGAAGGTGACGGCCGTGAACACGCTGGTCCGCAAGGGCAAGGTGAAGCGCTTCCGCGGCATCAAGGGCCGTCAGTCGGACGTCAAGCACGCCGTCGTGACGCTCGCCGAAGGGCAGCACATCGACGTGACGACGGGGCTTTAAACCATGGCACTGAAGACATTCAATCCGACGTCGCCGGGCCAGCGCCAGCTCGTCATCGTGAAGCGCGACGGCCTGTACAAGGGCAAGCCGGTCAAGACCCTGACCGAGGGTCTGCACAAGTCCGGCGGTCGCAACAACAACGGTCGCAAGACGGCCCGCCATCGCGGCGGCGGTCATAAGCGCACCTACCGCGTGGTGGACTTCAAGCGCCGCGGTAAGTGGAACATGCCCGGCACCGTCGAGCGGCTCGAGTACGATCCGAACCGCACGGCGTTCATCGCGCTGGTCAAGTACATGGACGGTGATCTGGCATACATCCTGGCGCCGCAGCGTCTGGCCGAGGGCGACCAGGTCATCGCCGGTGACAAGGTCGACGTGAAGCCGGGCAACGCCATGCCGCTGTCGGCCATCCCCGTCGGCACCATCATCCACAATGTGGAGATGAAGCCAATGAAGGGCGGGCAGATCGCGCGATCGGCCGGCACCTACGCGCAGCTCGTGGGCCGTGACGGTCCCTGGGCGATCCTTCGCTTGCAGTCCGGTGAGCAGCGCCTCGTGTCGGGTGCGTGCATGGCGTCGATCGGCGCCGTGTCCAACCCCGACCATGGCAACATCAACCTGTCGAAGGCCGGCCGTTCGCGCTGGCTCGGCATCCGGCCGCAGACCCGCGGTGTCGCGATGAACCCGTTCGACCACCCGCACGGTGGTGGTGAAGGCCGCACCTCTGGTGGCCGTCACCCGGTGACCCCTTGGGGCCAGCCGACGAAGGGCAAGCGCACCCGCTCCAACAAGTCGACGGACAAGTACATCGTCCGCTCGCGCCACGCACGGAAGAAGTAAATGACTCGCTCGGTTTGGAAAGGTCCGTTCGTCGACGGATACCTTCTGAAGAAGGCGGAGAAGGTCCGCGAGGGCGGTCGTAACGAGGTCATTAAGATCTGGTCGCGGCGCTCGACCATTCTCCCTCACTTCGTGGGGCTGACGTTCGGCGTATACAATGGTCAGAAGCACGTGCCGGTGACCGTGTCCGAGGACATGGTCGGTCACAAGTTCGGCGAGTTCTCGCCGACGCGGACCTACTACGGCCACGGCGCGGATAAGAAGGCGAGGCGGAAATAATGGGTAAGGCAAAGACCCCCCGTTCGCTCGCCGACACCGAGGCCCGCGCGGTCAACAAGATGATCCGCATCTCGCCGCAGAAGCTCAATCTCGTCGCGGCGATGATCCGCGGCAAGAAGGTCTCGGCGGCGCTCGCCGAGCTCGAGTTCTCGCGCAAGCGCATCTCGGGCGAGGTGAAGAAGACCCTCGAGTTCTGCGATCGCCAACGCTGAGAACAACCACGACCTCGACGTCGACGCGCTCGTCGTCAAGGAGGCGTACGTGGGCAAGGCGCTCGTCATGAAGCGCTTCAGCCCCCGTGGCCGCGGTCGTGTCGGTTCGATTCAGAAGCCGTTCTCGCACCTCACGATCGTGGTGCGTGAAAACGAGGAGGCCGCCTGATGGGTCATAAAGTATCCCCCGTCGGGCTGCGGCTCGGCATCAATCGCACCTGGGATTCGCGCTGGTACGCCGAGGGCGGTGAGTACGGCAAGCTTCTGCATGAGGATCTCGCGATCCGCTCCATGCTGATGAAGCACCTCAAGCAGGCCGCCGTCTCGAAGATCGTCATCGAGCGTCCGCACAAGAAGTGCCGCGTGACGATCCATTCGGCGCGCCCGGGTGTTGTCATCGGCAAGAAGGGCGCCGATATCGACAAGCTGCGCAAGCGCGTGGCGGCGATGACGGACTCCGAGGTCCACATCAACATCGTCGAGGTCCGCAAGCCGGAGATCGACGCGACGCTGGTGGCCGCCTCGATCGCGCAGCAGCTGGAGCGCCGCATCGCGTTCCGCCGCGCCATGAAGCGCGCCGTGCAGACGGCGATGCGCATGGGCGCTGGCGGCATCCGCATCAATTGCGGCGGTCGTCTCGGCGGCGCGGAAATCGCGCGGACGGAGTGGTATCGCGAAGGCCGCGTGCCGCTGCATACGCTGCGTGCCGATATCGACTATGGCACCGCCGAGGCGAAGACCGCCTACGGCATTTGCGGTGTCAAGGTTTGGATCTTCAAGGGCGAGATCCTGGAGCATGATCCGATGGCGTCCGAGCGTCGCGCCACCGAGGCTGCGAACCAGGGCTCTTCGGGTCGCCGCTCCGGCGGTCGCGACCGGGACTAAGAGGGCGGATCGATGTTGCAGCCGAAGCGGACCAAGTTCCGCAAACAGCATAAGGGCCGCATTCACGGCGACGCGAAGGGCGGGTTCGACCTGAACTTCGGGTCGTACGGCCTCAAGGCTCTCGAGCCGGAGCGCGTCACCGCGCGCCAGATCGAGGCCGCCCGTCGGGCCATGACGCGTCACATGAAGCGTCAGGGCCGCGTGTGGATCCGCCTGTTCCCGGACGTGCCGGTGTCGAAGAAGCCGACCGAGGTTCGTATGGGTAAGGGCAAGGGTTCGGTCGAGTATTGGGCCGCCCGCGTCCACCCCGGCCGGATCATGTTCGAGGTCGACGGTGTGCCTGAGGACGTGGCGCGTGAAGCGTTCCGCCTCGCCGGCGCCAAGCTGCCGATCAAGACGAAGTTTGTCACGCGGGTTCCGGAGTAGATCATGGCCGATAACAAAGCGATGAAAACCGAGGACGTGCGCGCCAAGACGTCGGACGAGCTGGTGGACACGCTGCGTGACCTGAAGAAGGAGCAGTTCAACCTGCGCTTCCAGCGGGCCACGGGGCAGCTCGAGAATACGGCGCGCACCCGCGTCATCCGCCGCGACATCGCGCGGATCAAGACTGTTTTGGGCCAGCGCCGTCGCGAGACTGCGGCGACTGCCGCGGCCAAGTGAGGGATTAGATGCCGAAGCGTACATTGGAAGGCCTGGTGGCCTCGGCGAAGGGCGACAAGACGATCGTCGTCAGTGTCGAGCGCCGTTTCGCCCATCCGCTGCTGAAGAAGACCGTGCGCCGGACGAAGAAGTACCACGCGCACGACGAGTCCAACCGCTATGCGGCCGGGGACCGGGTGCGCATCGAAGAGTGCCGGCCCATCTCCAAGACCAAGTCTTGGACGGTCGTCGGTGCGCTGACGCCGGCGGGTGAGCTCATCGAGTCCGATGCGGCGGCTCAGGCTGCGGCGGCCGGCGCGGTGGCGCACGGCGCCTCTGCCGAGGAGGCTTCGCGCGCGGCGCAGGACGCGTCGGGCCAGCCCAAGGGCTGACGCCGCCGCTTTACGGCGGTTTGCCTGTCGCAGATGGTTCGGGCGCGCCCGAACCTGTCGAACAAAGGTCGCGCTCGCGGCCACGGGGTCGCCGGTCACAGGCGACCTGTTTCGTTGAGGGGGCGACCCCTTCTCATTGGAAGGTCTAGCCTTCCATTTCGTCGGGGCACGTTGCCCCTGGTCTGGGGCCAAGGCCCTGTGGAGAAGCTGAACCATGATTTAGATGCAAACTAACCTCGCCGTCGCCGACAATAGCGGTGCACGCCGGGTCATGTGCATCAAGGTGCTCGGCGGCTCGAAGCGCAAGTACGCCTCCGTGGGCGACATCATCGTGGTGTCGATCAAGGAAGCGTCACCGCGTGGCCGTGTGAA
This sequence comes from uncultured Alphaproteobacteria bacterium, assembly GCA_963771975.1. GTDB lineage: Bacteria > Pseudomonadota > Alphaproteobacteria > Rhizobiales > Amorphaceae > Acuticoccus. Next base: position 77,289 of record CAVYVL010000001.1, read on the forward strand.
GAAGGGCGATGTGGCGAAAGCCGTCGTCGTCCGCACCGCGAAGGACATCAAGCGCGCGGACGGTTCCGTGATCCGGTTCGACGGCAATGCCGCCGTCCTGGTGAACAACAACAAGGAGCCGATCGGCACTCGCATCTTCGGCCCCGTGCCGCGCGAGCTGCGCCAGTCCGGACACATGAAGGTCATCTCGCTTGCACCGGAGGTGTTGTAATGGCCGCGAAGATTAAGAAGGGCGACCGCGTCGTCGTTCTCGCCGGCCGCGACAAGGGCAAGTCCGGCGAGGTCCTGTCCGTCGACCCGAAGAAGGGCCGTGCGACGGTGGCGGGTGTGAACACCCAGATGCGCCACACGAAGCAGAGCGCGCAGTCGGAAGGCGGGATCATTCCCAAGGCGGGACCAATCGACCTGTCGAACGTGGCGATCGAGGACCCGAAGGACGGCAAGCCGACCCGCGTCGGGTTCCGGTTCGAGGATGGCAAGAAGGTGCGCTTCTCCAAGCGTTCCGGGGAGCTGATCGATGGCTGATACGATGGACACGGCGGACGCCGAGGCCGGCACCGGCCTGCCCGAGGGCTACGAGCCGCGCTTCCTGAAGCTGTACCGGGAGACTGTCGTCCCGGGCATGCGCGAGAAGTTCAACTACACCAACCCGATGATGGTGCCGCGCATCGAGAAGGTCGTCCTGAACATGGGCGTCGGCGAGGCGACGGCGGATTCGCGCAAGGTGCAGACCGCGTTGAAGGATCTGGCGCTGATCGCCGGTCAGCAGCCGGTCGTCACGCGCGCCAAGAACTCGATCGCGGGCTTCAAGGTCCGTGAGAACATGCCGCTCGGCTGCAAGGTCACCCTTCGCCGGCAGAAGATGTACGAGTTCCTGGACCGTTTCGTCACGATCGCCCTGCCACGGGTGAAGGACTTCCGGGGCCTGAACCCGAAGTCGTTCGACGGGCGCGGCAACTTCGCATGCGGAATGAAGGAGCACCTGGTGTTCCCCGAGATCATCTACGACAAGGTGGATCAGGTCTGGGGTATGGACATCATCGTGGCGACCAACGCCAAGACGGACGAGGAAGCGCGCGAGATGTTGCGCCTTTTCAACTTCCCGTTCCGTGACCAGGCGCAGAAGGCTTAAAGAGATGGCCAAGAAGGGCAAGATCGAGAACAACCAGAGGCGCCGCGAGCTGGTCGAGCAGTACGCCGACAAGCGTGCCTCGCTGCGTGAGATCATCAAGAACCAGGACCTCCCGATGGAGGAGCGGTTCGCGGCCACGTTGAAGCTCGCCGAGATGCCGCGGAATTCCGCGCCGAACCGGGTGAAGAACCGCTGCGAAGTGACCGGCCGTCCGCGGGCGTTCTATCGCAAGCTGAAGATGAGCCGTATCGCACTGCGCGAGCTGGGATCTGACGGAAAGATCCCCGGTCTCGTGAAGTCGAGCTGGTAAGGGGAGGGCAGACACATGAACCTGACCGATCCCCTCGGCGATATGCTGACCCGCATCCGCAACGCGCAGATCCGCAAGCGGACGAAGGTCTCCACTCCCGGCTCCAAGCTCCGCGCGAACGTGCTCGAGGTGTTGAAGTCGGAGGGCTACATCCGTGGCTTCTCCGTCAACCCGCTCGAGAACGGCCGCTCGGAGATCGATATCGAGCTGAAGTACTACGATGGCACTCCGGTGATTCGCGAGATCAAGCGCGTTTCCAAGCCGGGCCGCCGGGTCTATTCGTCGGTGACGACGCTGCCGCGGGTTCGCGACGGCCTCGGCATCTCCATTCTGTCGACGTCGAAGGGCGTCATGTCTGAGCATCAGGCGCGCGACGCGAACGTCGGCGGCGAAGTGCTCTGCCAGGTCTTCTAAGGGGGCGACATGAGCCGAATTGGTAAGCTCGCGATCGCCATCCCCAAGGGGGTTACGGCGACGGTTGACGGGCAGAAGGTGTCCGTGAAGGGTCCGAAGGGCACGCTCGAGTTCACGGTCCCCGATCTGGTGGCGGTGAAGACGCTCGAGGACGGGTCGATCAAGGTCGATCCGGTAAACCAGGAGCAGAAGGCCCGCGCCATGTGGGGCCTGTCGCGCACCATGGTGCAGAACCTCGTCACCGGCGTGACCGAGGGATTCACCAAGGCCCTGCAGATCAACGGCGTCGGTTACCGCGCCGCGGTCCAGGGCAAGGACCTCGAGCTGTCGCTCGGGTTCTCGCACCCGGTGAAGTACCCGATCCCGGACGGCATCGACATCAAATGTCCGAAGCCGACCGAGATCCAGGTGTCGGGCATCGACAAGCAGCGCGTCGGCCAGGTGGCCGCCGAGATCCGCAAATGGCGTCCGCCGGAGCCCTACAAGGGCAAGGGCGTGAAGTATGCGGACGAGACCATCGTCCGTAAGGAAGGAAAGAAGAAGTGAGCCGGGAACGCATTCGCTCCGAGCGGCGCGTCGCCAGAGTTCGCCGCGCCCTCAAGAAGGCGGCGGGCGGTCGTCCGCGCCTGTCCGTGCATCGCTCGTCGAAGCACATCTATTGCCAGATCATCGATGATACCGCCGGCAACACAGTCGCTGCCGCCTCGTCGCTGGAGAAGGCGCTGCGCGAAGAGCTCAAGACGGGCGCCGACACGACTGCTGCGGCGCGCGTCGGTGCTCTGATCGCCGAGCGCGCCAAGGCCGTCGGCATCGACAAGGTCGTGTTCGACCGTGGCGGCCGGCTCTACCACGGGCGCCTCAAGGCGCTCGCCGATGCGGCCCGCGAGGGTGGCCTCGAGTTCTGATCGGTCCGGCCGCGCGCGCCGCGGCTGACATGGATGTTCGCCCGCCCGCGGCTCTGGTTCGCCAGACCTGCGGACGGGCTTCCCCCGTTGCGGAATGAGCCGCCGGGGCGACGCTCCCTCCCGCCGCGACCTTCGGGCCGGCGGACGGGGCGCATCGGATACGCAATCTGAAGCCGGAACGCGGGGCGACCCGAACGGCCGGCCAAGGAGCAGAAGATGGCTGACGACAACAGGAGAGGCGGTCGCAGGCGCGACCGCGACGACGAAGACAACGAATTCGTCGACAAGCTCGTTCACATCAACCGTGTGGCGAAGGTGGTGAAGGGTGGTCGTCGCTTCGGCTTCGCCGCGCTGGTGGTGGTCGGCGACACGAAGGGTCGTGTCGGCTTCGGTCACGGCAAGGCGCGCGAAGTGCCAGAGGCGATCCGCAAGGCGACCGAGAGCGCCAAGCGCACGCTGATCCGCGTGCCGCTGCGCGAAGGCCGCACCCTGCACCACGATGTGGCCGGCCGCTGGGGCGCGGGCAAGGTGTTCCTGCGCACCGCTCCGGCCGGTACCGGCATCATCGCCGGCGGCCCGATGCGCGCCGTGTTCGAGACGCTGGGCGTCCACGACATCGTGGCCAAGTCGCTCGGCTCGTCGAACCCGTACAACATGATCCGCGCCACGTTCGAGGCGCTCAAGGATCAGGATTCGCCGCGTTCCGTCGCCGCCCGCCGCGGTCTCAAGGTGTCGTCGCTGCAGGCCCGTCGTCGCGATGCCGAGCATGAGCCGGCTGTCGAGACCCCGGCCGAGGGCGAAGAGGTCGTGGAGATGACCAATGCCTGACGTGCGTATGACCAAAGGGGCGGAAGCAGCCCAGCAGGCCGGCCGCGCGACCGTGACGGTCGAGCAGACCGGGTCGCCGATCCGCCGTCCGGCCGAACAGCGCGCGACCCTCAAGGGTCTCGGCCTGAACAAGATGCACCGCCGCCGCACGCTGGAGGATACTCCCGCGGTGCGCGGCATGATCGCCAAGGTGGCTCACCTTGTGCGCGTCGTCGACGCCCAGAAGCGGGAGGGCTGACGTGAAGCTTAACGAACTCCGGGACAATCCCGGCGCCACGAAGAACCGCAAGCGGGTCGGTCGTGGTATCGGCTCGGGCACCGGCAAGACCGGCGGCCGTGGCGTGAAGGGTCAGAAGTCGCGTTCGGGCGTGGCCGTCAAGGGCTTCGAGGGCGGGCAGATGCCGCTCCACATGCGCCTGCCGAAGCGTGGCTTCAACAACATCTTCCGGCCGGATTACAACATCATCGCTGTCGGCAAGCTGCAGGCGGCGATCGATGCGGGGCGGGTGGATCCCTCCCAGCCCGTGACCGCCGAGTCGCTGGCTGCGACCGGGATCCTGCGCCGTGCCAAGGATGGCGTGCGCGTTCTGGGCGACGGCGAGCTGAGCACCGCGCTGACCCTCAAGGTCGCCGGCGTGTCCAAGTCGGCGCGCGAGGCGGTCGAGAAGGCCGGCGGCTCGATCGAGGTGCTGGCGCCGAAGGCGGTGCCGCAGCCGGCCGAGAGCTGAGCCGCGCGTAAGGCCTGAGGTGCAAGAACCCCGCTGGCGAACCAGTGGGGTTTTTGCGCGTGGCTCTCTCCTCCCGCCTCCGGCACCTTTCTGCGTGCCGAGAGCGGGGAGGGCGACGAAAATGGCCCACGTCGGGGCTGGGATTGCTCTCCCTTCGAACCGATATTAAGTGGGTCTGACTGTGCGGACGTTTGAGGGGCCGTGACAGTCTGGAAATAACCCGATAGGGGCTGGTCGAGCCGGGTACGCGCTCGCCGTCGCGCCCCGTTCGTAATTCGAGTGCTCGTGGTCGAGGATCGGACCGTCCAATGGCGTCAGCCGCCGAACAGCTTGCTTCCAACCTGAACTTCAAGGCGTTCGCGAAGGCGGACGAACTGAAGAAGCGCATCTGGTTTACCCTGGGTGCGCTCGTGATCTACCGGCTCGGGACCTATATCCCGCTGCCCGGAATCGATCCCGTCGCGCTGAGCCAGGCGTTCGAGCAGGCGCAGCAGGGGATCATCGGCCTCTTCAACGTGTTCGCCGGCGGCGCCGTCGGGCGTATGGCGATCTTCGCCCTCGGCATCATGCCGTACATCTCGGCGTCGATCATCATCCAGTTGCTGACGACGGTGGTGCCGAAGCTCGAGCAGCTGAAAAAGGAAGGCGAGCAAGGCCGCAAGACGATCAACCAGTACACCCGGTACGGGACGGTGATCCTCGCGACCGTTCAGGCCTACGGCATCTCCGTCGGCCTCGAGAGCGCGGGATCGATCGTGACGGATCCGGGCTGGTTCTTCCGCTTCACCACGGTCGTGACCCTGGTCGGCGGCACCATGTTCCTGATGTGGATGGGCGAGCAGATCACCTCGCGCGGTGTCGGCAACGGCATCTCGCTGATCATCTTCGCCGGCATCATCGCCGAGCTTCCGTCGGCGATGGCCGGGATGCTGGAGCTCGGCCGCCAGGGAGCCCTCTCTACGCCGATCATCCTGCTGGTGCTCGTGATGGCGGTGGTCGTGATCGCGTTCATCGTCTTCGTGGAGCGGGCGCAGCGGCGGCTTTTGATCCAGTACCCGCGGCGCCAGGTCGGCAACCGCATGTTCCAGGGCGACTCGTCGCACCTGCCGCTGAAGCTCAACACTGCGGGCGTCATCCCGCCGATCTTCGCCTCGTCGCTGCTGGTCATCCCCGCGACGCTGACGGGCTTCGGCGCGGTCGAGGGCACCGGCATCATGGGCACGATCCAGACGCTGTTCGGCCACGGCCGCCCGCTGTACATGCTGACGTATGCGTCGCTGATCGTCTTCTTCGCCTTCTTCTACACCGCCATCGTCTTCAATCCCGCCGACACTGCGGACAATCTGAAGAAGCATGGCGGGTATATCCCGGGAATCCGCCCTGGCGATCGAACCGCGCAGTACATCGACTACGTATTGACGCGGATCACCGTCGTCGGTGCGATCTACCTGGTCATCATCTGTCTATTGCCGGAGTTCCTCATTTCGGCCACGGCCGTCCCGTTCTACTTCGGAGGCACATCGCTGCTGATCGTGGTGTCGGTCACCATGGATACGGTGGCTCAGGTGCAAGGCCACTTGCTGGCGCACCAATATGAGGGCCTCGTGAAGAAGGCCAAACTGAAGGGGAATCGCCGATGAGGCTCATCTTGCTTGGCCCGCCCGGCGCGGGAAAGGGAACCCAGGCGAAGCGGCTGATGGAGGCCCACGGCATCCCGCAGCTCTCGACGGGTGACATGCTTCGGGCCGCCGTAAAGGCGGAGACCGACATCGGGCTGAAAGCCAAGGACATCATGGCCCGCGGCGATCTCGGTCCCCGATGCCGTCGTCGTCGGCATCATCGAGGAGCGGATCGAGGAGCCGGACTGCAGCAACGGATTCATCCTGGACGGATTCCCGCGTACCGTGGCTCAGGCCGAGGCGCTGGAGAAGGTCCTCCATCGTCACGGCATGGACCTCGATGCAGTGGTCCAGCTCGACGTGGACGAGAACGCGCTGGCGGCCCGCGTGGAGCAGCGCGCGGCCGAAAGCGGCGATGCTGTGCGCGATGACGACACCGTCGACGCGCTGAAGAAGCGTCTTGTCGTGTACCGCGAGCAGACGGCGCCGCTGGTCGATCATTATCGCGAGGTCGGCAATCTTGTCACGATCGACGGAATGCAGTCGATCGACGAGGTGGAGCGTGCGATCAACGAGGCCTTGTCGTCTGCGCGGGATCGCCGCGTCAGTGCGGCGGGGTGATGGGGAAAAAAGGTTGACGCGGAGCTTGCACCGCGCTACCCACCGCTCCTAACTGGAGGAGTCGCGGTACGTCGCGTCCGCGCGATCTGGTGTGGGCCACTTAACCCGACAGCGTCAGGGCTGGGCACGTCGTAGGTTGCGGCGGCGTCAGCCCGTTCCTCGTTGCGGCAGAGAGTTTCGACCCAGGTCGATCTCTGTGCGATGGCGAGCTGGGTCGAGTGATGGGCCAGCAGGACTGGTATCAGCGGCAGGAGGCTCGATCCCGGCGGTCGCCGCCGGGTGGGAGTTTCCGGTTCGCTCGGCTTTTTGGGGTTGATGCCCGTCTAGCCTCTGCGCCTCCCGAATGGATGGGGCGGCGCGAGGGCGGGTTGGTTGGTCCGCCCGCAGGCTATGATGCGCGGGGGCTTGCCGGGGCCGGCGGCGTACCGAACGCCGAGCTGCGGTCGCGTCAGGCCGCGACGCTCGGCCACAGGTGGGCTGACGAAGTGCCAAGCTTCGGGAGGCGCCTTCTTCGCCTCCGCTCGCGAGAGAAGGCCGAGGCGACAATCCGGCTCAGGCCGGCGACGACTGAGATTTCCGGCTTATGCCGGTGTTGAGATTGCCGGCTCGGGCCGGTGTGGAACCGCCGGGCAACCGGCACGAAGTCTAACCGGCTCGTCCGGTCATATGAGATGCCGGTCGCACCGGCAGGAGGCAAAGTGGCTCGTATCGCTGGCGTCAATATCCCGACGAACAAGCGCGTCGTCGTCGCGCTGCAGTACATTCACGGCATTGGCCCCTCGATGGCCAAAGAGATCGCCGAGAAGGTGAGCATCGCGCCCGAGCGCCGCGTAAACGAACTGTCGGACGCCGAAGTCCTGATGGTTCGTGAGGTCATCGACCGCGACTACATGGTCGAGGGCGACCTGCGTCGCGAGACCGCGATGAACATCAAGCGGCTCATGGACCTTGGCTGCTATCGCGGCCTGCGCCATCGCCGTGGTCTGCCGGTTCGCGGTCAGCGCACGCACACCAATGCGCGCACCCGCAAGGGCCCCGCGAAGCCCATCGCCGGTAAGAAGAAGTAATTTCCGCCGCAGACATTTGGCCACTTGGCCACACACTCAGAGGGACTGAATGGCGAAGGAAGCCACGCGCGTTCGGCGCAGGGAGCGTAAGAATATCACGTCGGGCATCGCCCATGTGAACGCCTCCTTCAACAACACGAAGATCACCATCACCGACGCGCAGGGCAACGCCATCTCGTGGTCCTCATCGGGCGCGATGGGGTTCAAGGGCTCGCGTAAGTCGACCCCTTATGCTGCGCAGGTCGCCGCAGAGGATGCCGCCAAGAAGGCGTCCGAGCACGGTATGCGTACGCTCGAGGTCGAGGTGACCGGGCCGGGCTCGGGCCGCGAGTCGGCGCTGCGCGCGCTGCAGGCGGCGGGCTTCACGATCACGTCCATCCGTGACGTGACGCCGATCCCGCACAACGGCTGCCGGCCGCCGAAGCGTCGTCGCGTTTAGCAACATTTGGCGCGCCCATACGGGGCGCACTCTCGGCTGCGCGGCCATCCGGGCTCGCGCGCCCTGGCCCGCGGGCCGGCCCCCGCGGGCGCTCCGGGCGACGCCCCACGAGATCGAAAGGCATTTGACGTGACGACTAACCAGAAGAACTGGCAGGAGCTGATCCGCCCGAACAAGCTCGAGGTCACGCCCGGCTACGATCCGAAGCGCATCGGCTCCGTCGTGGCCGAGCCTCTGGAGCGCGGCTTCGGCCTGACGCTCGGCAACGCCTTGCGCCGGGTGCTTCTGTCCTCGCTGCAGGGTGCAGCTGTGACCTCGGTCCAGATCGACGGCGTTCTGCACGAGTTCTCGAGCATGAACGGCGTGCGCGAGGATGTGACCGACATCATCCTCAATATCAAGGAGATCGCGGTGCGCATGTCGGGCGAAGGTCCGAAGCGCATGGTTCTGCGCAAGCAGGGCCCGGGCGCGGTCACCGCCGGCGACATCCAGACGGTGGGCGACGTGTCGATCCTCAACCCCGACCACGTGCTGTGCACGCTGGACGAGGGCGCGGACATCCGCATGGAGTTCTCGGTCAACACCGGCAAGGGTTACGTGCCGGCCGACCGCAACCGTCCGGAAGACGCCGCCATCGGCCTGATCCCGGTCGACTCGCTGTACTCGCCGGTGAAGCGCGTGTCGTACCGCGTCGAGAACACCCGTGAGGGTCAGGTGCTCGACTACGACAAGCTCTCCATGCAGGTGGAGACGGACGGTTCGCTGAGCCCCGAGGACGCCGTCGCCTACGCCGCGCGCATCCTGCAGGACCAGCTGTCGATCTTCGTGAACTTCGAGGAGCCGACGAAGCCGGAAGTGCACCGACGAGGTTCCCGAGCTCGCCTTCAATCCGGCGCTCCTCAAGAAGGTGGACGAGCTGGAGCTATCGGTGCGCTCGGCGAACTGCCTGAAGAACGACAACATCGTCTACATCGGCGACCTCATCCAGAAGTCCGAGGCGGAGATGCTCCGCACCCCGAACTTCGGCCGCAAGTCGCTGAACGAGATCAAGGAAGTGCTGGCTCAGATGGGTCTGCACCTCGGTATGGAAGTCGCCAACTGGCCGCCCGACAACATCGAGGAGCTGGCCAAGCGGTACGAGGACCATCACTACTAGGATCTGACGACCGGCCGGGGCTGACGCTCCGGCCGTTTGTTCCCGGTCCCGACCGTCGCGGTCGGCACCCCAGCGCGAACGCCGGATGCGCCCGGCCCCACAGCCAACGGAGAATCGCCATGCGCCACAAGAAGCAAGGCCGCCGCCTCAATCGCACGTCCAGCCACCGCATGGCGATGATGGCCAATCAGGCCGCTTCGCTCATCGAGCATGAGCAGATCGTGACCACCGTGCCGAAGGCGAAGGAACTGCGGCCCGTACATCGAGAAGCTCGTGACGCTCGGCAAGCGCGGCGATCTGCACGCGCGCCGGAATGCGATCTCGAAGATCCGCAATCGAGGTGGTGGCACAAGCTCTTCGCCACGATCGGTCCTCGCTACAAGGATCGCAACGGCGGCTACACGCGCATCCTGCGCGCCGGCTTCCGCTATGGCGACAACGCGCCGATCGCCGTGATCGAGTTCGTCGACCGCGATGTGTCCGCCAAGGGTGCGGCCGACGCGGCCCGCCGCGAGGCCGAGGAGGCGAAGCCCCTGACGCGGCAGCGACCGGCTTCGCCGGGCGTGCAGACAGACAAACCGGCCGCGCATCGCGCGGCCGGTCTTTTTGTGTCGGGACGCCGGATCGTTGGCGAACGTCAGCCGGTCTGGAGGAGGCGACCGAGCCAGGTGTGTGGCGTCGAGGGCGCAACCGGTCTGTGGGGCAACACGTCACGAGCGGCTGTCCTTCTGGGGGAATCGATGGTCGGTCGTCTCGGCTATCATCCGCAGCTCGAAGTACCGTTTCACTCGTCACCCGGGCGGCAGCGCGAGCGGATCTGCGTGGTGTCGATGCGGCGCGGCACCACCAGCCACGTGTCGTCATCGTTGTAGAGGCGGAACGTGCGGACCGCGGCGGAGATCATCGCGTTTCCGCTGGTGGATGCGACCGCGACAATGTCGAACGAGCCGAATTCCGCTGGATCCACCGGGGCGTTCAGTCGGCCGGAAGCGCGGGCCGCGCGATCCAACATCGACTGGAAGCTGCCGATGTTCATGTATTCGCCGGCTTCGAGCTGGCCCTTGGTAGGTGCGCGGACCTGGGCGCCGGGTCGTCGTGGCCGTCTGATTCCGAATTGGTGCGGTCGGTGATTGTGGCGACGTACTGGTCGTGGTCGTGCATCACCAGCGAGATGTCGGACACGTAGATGGGCTCAATGCCGAGGTTGGCGATGAAGCAGCGTCCGTCCAGCGTATTGCTGGCGCCGAGGTTGATGAGGATCTGCGAGCGGCGCTGGTGAACGACCTGCGCGTAGAAAGATCTGCAGGTACGCGATCCACACGATTGCCGACACAACCGCAACGAAGAGCTGAAGGATGGGCGCGATATCGCGAAGCGTGCTGAAGTCTGGCATGGCGAAGCGGTTCGGTTGGAGCGGCGCAATCGAACTCAACGTCTGATCGCACGAATCGTTCGCCGCTTGGACGCTCTACGACCCGCCGACGGCGCGCGCTTCGAGGATGTTGAGCTGGCCGGGACGCTCACGGTGCCGTCCTGCTCGTAACGGGCGAACGCACTCGGCGACGGCCTCGACGATGGCCTCCGCGGTCGGCCGGACCGCCGTCGTACTGCCGCATGATCGCGGCACGCGGGTCCGAGCGTGCACGCGAATGGCCGCCGCAGTCCGCGCATCGCCGGGGCACACGATGGCGATCGCCTCGGCGCGCCCTCGACCGCTTCCAGCCCGGCGTCCTCAGGATGGTGATCGGATCGGTCCAGGTTCTCGAACGCGAAGGGGCCAGGTTCGCGGGGTGCCGCGGGCTCGGACGGGCCGAGCCGTGCGATCGCGGCTGTCCGTGGCACGTGGAACCACGGGTTGGCATCGAACGCGCCCCATGCGGCGAAGGCGAGGCGTCCGCCCGGAGCCATCGCAGTCGCGACGTTGGCGAACGCGGCCACAGGGTCGACGAAGAACATCACGCCGAAGCGCGAGAAGACGACATCGAACCGGCCCGGGTCAAAAGCATGCGACTGCGCGTCCGCGACGATGATGGCGGCGTTGTCGACCGCGTGCGCGCCGAGCGCGTCACGCCCGCCTGGACGAAGGGCCTCCGAAATGTCGACCCCGAGGACGGTTCCGCCGGGTGCGACCCGCGGCGAGCGGCCGGGTGGAGTCGCCGGCGGCACCGCCGATGTCGAGCACATGTTCGCCGGCGGAGGGGGCCAGAGTGTCGAGCAGGTGCGCCGTGATGCCGGTCGAAGAGGGCGTCGAGGGTCGGCTGCTGGGCGAGCCATCGCTCCATCTGGCCTGTGTTCCAGAACTCGCGTTGCCCGGCGTTTGGCGATGTTCGCCGTCCTCGGTGCGGATCTTCGCCATCGCGGACCTCTCGGGTATCGGGTCCGCGCGGCCAGCCGCGAACCCGGCTGTGCGCTGCCATGCGATGCTGCGAGCGGCGCAAGTCATCGAGCCAGTGCCGCTCGCGGCATGCCGAGCGCACGAAAAAGGGCCGTGCGAGATGCACGGCCCTTCCTGACGTTCGCCACGTGGCGAGGGCTATCCGGAGGCGCCGGATCGCTGGCGATGCGCAGCAATCCATCCGCCGGGCCGGACTTAGAAGTCCATGCCGCCCATGCCGCCCATGCCGCCCAGTCACCGCCGGCGGGCATCGAACGACCGGAGTCCTTCTTGGGGGCCTCGGCGACCATCGCCTCGGTCGTGACGAGCAGCGAAGCGATCGAAGCGGCGTCCTGCAGGGCGTGACGCACGACCTTCTTCGGGTCGATGATGCCGCGCTCGATCATGTTGCCGTACTCTTCGTTCTGCGCGTCGAAACCGTAGTCGATGTTGTCGTTCTCGAGGATCTTGCCGACCACGATGGAGCCTTCGACGCCGGCGTTCTCGACGATCTGACGAACCGGAGCCTCGAGCGCGCGCAGCACGATCTTGATGCCGGCCGCCACGTCCGGGTTGTCGGAGGAGAGCTTGGACACGGCCGTCTTGGCGCGAAGCAGCGCAACACCACCGCCCGGGACGATGCCTTCCTCGACGGCCGCACGGGTCGCGTTGAGGGCGTCGTCGACGCGGTCCTTCTTCTCCTTCACCTCGACCTCGGTGGCACCACCGACGCGGATGACAGCGACACCGCCGGCGAGCTTCGCGAGACGCTCCTGCAGCTTCTCGTGGTCGTAGTCCGAGGTGGTCTCCTCGATCTGGCCCTTGATCTGGCCGACGCGACCCTTGATGTCCTCGCCGTCACCGGCGCCGTCGACGATCGTGGTCTCGTCCTTGTTGATCGAGACCTTCTTGGCGCGGCCGAGCATCTCGATGGAGACGTTCTCGAGCTTGATGCCGACGTCCTCGGAGACGACCTGACCGCCGGTCAGGATCGGCGATGTCCTGCAGCATGGCCTTGCGACGGTCACCGAAGCCCGGTGCCTTCACGGCTGCGACCTTCAGGCCACCGCGGAGCTTGTTGACGACGAGCGTGGCGAGAGCCTCGCCCTCGACGTCCTCGGCGATGATGAGCAGCGGACGGCCCGACTGCACGACGGCCTCGAGGATCGGCAGCATCGCCTGGAGGTTGGAGAGCTTCTTCTCGAAGATGAGGATGTAGGGATCCTCGAGCTCGACGTGCATCTTCTCGGCGTTGGTCACGAAGTACGGCGAGATGTAGCCGCGGTCGAACTGCATGCCTTCGACGACCTCGAGCTCGGTCTCGAGGACTCTTGGCCTCCTCGACGGTGATGACACCCTCGTTGCCGACCTTCTGCATCGCCTCGGCGATCATCGCGCCGACTTCCTTGTCGCCGTTGGCGGAGATGGTGCCAACCTGCGCCGACTTCGTCGGAGGTGTTGATCGACGCGAGCGCGGGCGTCGAGGTCCGCGATGGCCGGCCGTCGACGGCGAGGTCGATGCCGCGCTTCAGGTCCATCGGGTTCATGCCGGCGGCCACGGACTTGGCGCCTTCACGGACGATCGACTGGGCGAGAACGGTCGCGGTGGTGGTGCCGTCACCAGCGAGGTCGTTGGTCTTCGAGGCGACCTCGCGCACCATCTGCGCGCCCATGTTCTCGAACTTGTCCTCGAGCTCGATTTCCTTGGCGACCGGTACGCCGTCCTTCGTGATGCGCGGAGCGCCGAAGGACTTCTCGATCACGACGTTACGACCCTTCGGGCCGAGCGTCACCTTGACGGCGTTGGCGAGGATGTCGACGCCACGAAGCATCTTGTCGCGCGCGTCGGTAGAAAACTTTGACTTCTTTAGCAGCCATGGGGGCTCCCTTTAAATTTGTACTGCGGCGCGGCGGATCACGCGGAGACGGAGACGCCTTCGACGACACCCATGATGTCGCTCTCCTTCATGATGAGGAGATCCTCACCGTCGAGCTTCACCTCGGTGCCGGACCACTTGCCGAACAGGACGCGGTCGCCCTCGACGTCGAGTGTCTGGACCTCACCGGTCTCACGCGCGCCGGGGCCGACAGCGACGATTTCGCCTTCCTGCGGCTTCTTTGGCGGTGTCGGGGATGATGATTC
>CAVYVL010000002.1:0-1362192 GCA_963771975.1 uncultured Alphaproteobacteria bacterium
AGGCGCGACACAGAGCGCTTCGCCCGGCGCGCCATCGACATGGCGCAGGAGGACCACGCCCGCGCCGCGACCCTCGGCCCGCTCGTCTTCTTCGACCGCAGCCTGATCGACGCCGCTTCGTTCCTCGACCACGTCACCGGCAGCAACGTGCTCCCCGAGCTTGGCGCGGTACCCGCTACGATACCACCGTCTTCCTGGCGCCGCCCTGGCCGGCCCTTTCCAGAACACCGCCGAGCGCCGCCATGGTCTGGGCGAGGCGCTCGGGGAGTATCGGCGGCTGAGCGAGGCCTATCCGGCTTTGGGCTACACCGTCGTCACGTTGCCGCGCGTTTCGGTAACGGAGCGGGTGGGGGTGGTCCTGGCGACGCTTGATCTGCCGCAAGTCGTGCAGGCTTGAATTGACTTAATTCCGATCGGCGCTCGTGCAGTTGCGTTCGGCAGCCGGACGGATCTATGTCGGCAGGGTAGGGACAAGGGTACCGCGTCATGCATACGGTTCTGGAATTTCTCGCCGTTTGGGCGGTGGTCTACGCGGTGACGTTCGGCTCGTACCTCGCCTTCGGCGCGATCTTCAACTGGTACGCCTTCCGCCACCCGGAGCGGCGCATCCAGAAGAACCGTGACGGTCTCAAGCGGCGCGGCAAGGAGATCCGCCAGTCCGCCTGGTCGCTGTTGGGCACCTGCTTCTGTCTCGCCGGCGGTCTTTACGCGCAGTATCGCGGCTGGACCCTGTTCGCCCCGTTGGAGCTGTCCTGGTGGTCCGTCCCGCTGATGGCGGTGGTCTCCATCGTTGCGTTCGACGCATGGTTCTACTGGGGCCACCGTCTGATGCACTGGGGGCCGCTCTACAAGCACCACCAGTACCATCATCGCTCCGTCGCGCCGACGGTGTGGTCCAACTACTCCGACACGATGGTCGATGCCGTTGCGATGCAGAGCTACTACCTCATCGCCCCGCTGATCCTGCCGATCCCGGCGCTGGTGCTGATCGGCCAACGCGTCTACGACCACTTCAACGGCATGATCGGCCACTCGGGATTCGAATTCGCCGCCTCGAAGTGGACGCGGGTGCCGTCGCCGATGGTGTGCACCCTGTTCCACGACCTGCATCATTCGAAGTTCAACTACAACTTCGCGAACTTCTTCTCCTTCTGGGACCGCGTCTGCGGCACGCTTCATTCGGGGTATGACGAGGGCGTGGAACGCTGGGAGACATTGCCGGATGGCGGGGTCCCGGTGCGCCAGCCTAAAGCCGCGCGGGACGGGGCGGGGCGCGAGCCGTCCGGTCTGGCGCCGGCGCGAGGCGGAGCGGCGGCGACTCCCGCGCCGTGAGCGCATTCACCGTCAGCCTCTGCGTCGCCCTCGGCGGGGCGATGGGAGCGCTGGGGCGCTTCTGGACCAGCGTGTTCATCAGCGGCATCGCGGGGGCCGCACTGCCCTATGCGACGTTCGCCGTCAACGTGCTCGGCTCGTTCCTCATCGGCATCCTGGCGACGCTGCTGTCGGGCCGGATGGCGCTCACGGCGCTGGTGGTGACCGGCGCGCTGGGCGGCTTCACCACCTTCTCCACATTCTCGATCGAGACGGTCGGCTCATCGAGGACGGCCGCTGGATGGTCGGCGTCGGCTACGCCGTCCTCAGCCTCGTCGCATGTGTGGTGGCGGCGGCGCTGGGCATCGCGCGGTCCGCGCCGCCTGATTGTTTGCGTCCGCGCCGCCCACCGACGGCGTTCACTGCCGGAGGTCGGCCCGCTCGGACGTTACGGAGAATGCGCTGAACGCGAAGGTGCCGACGCCGGCGGCGATAATTCCCGTCGCGCCGCTTCCGAGCGCCTTGGACTTGATCAGCGCCACTCGCTTGCCATCGACCTTCATCGCCACCTGCTCGCCCTGCTCCTCGAGCGTCAGGCGGAAGGGGCCACCGCCGATACCGTCGATCCGGGTGCCGATCAGGCGCTCCAGCCCGCGGGGGCCGCGGCGGTAGATGCCGATGGTCTCACCGCTCTCGATCACCAGCATGATGTAGGTCTTTCTCTGCGGGTCGAAGCCATAGAGGAGCCCCGCCATGGCCGGCCCGATGCCCCGCGGCTCGACGCTGACGTCGACCTGGACGGTGCGTGCCCCGGGGCGCTGGCCGGCGTCGACGTAGAAGTAGCGCACCGCGTTCGCGTCGGAGCGGTTGGTCATGGTGAAGCCGGTCGGGGTGGTCCGGGAATTCCACGCTCCGTCGGACGTCGCCTCGGGGAGGATCGCCCCCAGCGCGCCCATGGTGCGGGTGGCTTTCTGGGCCGCGCTGGGCTCGGCGAGCGGGACGAGGGCAGCAACGACCAGAGCGGCGAGCGCGAATTTGTGCATCAAGCGCATGGTTGGTCTCCTGGAGTTCCGCATGTTCGGTGATCCGGTAAATGGTCAGGTGCTCGGATGGTTCGGTGGCGACGCGGGACAGTGGCCCGTGCATCGACTGTGGCGTCCGTCGCCCGCATGTTGCATTCAGCATATGCGATGACGCGGTCCGCGTCACCGCGACGCCCGGCTGCGGGCTCTTGAGGAGGTAACCCATGGTCGAGGCGCAGGTGTCCCACGTCGAGGTGGATCCCGACGATGAAGGGATGCGGCTCGATCGCTGGCTGCGCCGCTCCTTTCCGGAGGTGCCGCTGGGGGCTCTGTCGAAGATCGTGCGCACCGGTCAGCTGCGCATCGACGGGGCGCGGGCCAAGCTCGACACGCGGCTGTCCGCCGGGCAGAGCGTGCGCCTGCCGCCGCAGATGACGATGCCGGCCCCGGCGGGTTCGCTCGGCGGCGATGCGGCCGCGCTGGAGGCGATGGTGATCCACCGCGACGAGGCGCTGGTGGTGCTCAACAAGCCGTTCGGGCTCGCGGTGCAGGGCGGCTCGGGCATCTCGCGCCACGTGGACGGCATGCTGGAGGGCTGGCGGGACCGCAAGGGCCGCAAGCCGCGCCTGGTGCACCGGCTGGACCGCGATACGACCGGCATCCTCGTGGTGGCCCTCACCCGCAGCGCCGCGGCGTCCCTCGCGGAAGCCTTCAAGGGCCGCGACGCGCACAAGACCTACTGGGCGCTGGTGCGCGGCCATCCGGTCCCGGAGGAGGGGCGCATCTCCACCTGGCTCGGCCGCGACCCGAGCGACAGCGAGAAGATGGCCGTGCTGGCGCAAAAGACCAAGGACGCCAGCCGCGCCACGACACTCTACGAAACGCTCGACCGGTCCGGTCAGCTGTCGCTGCTGCGCCTGTCGCCGGTCACCGGGCGGACCCACCAGCTGCGTGTCCACTGCCAGCACATGGGCGTGCCGATCATCGGCGACCCGAAATATTTCAACGTCGAGAACTGGGCGCTGCCCGGTGGCATCCAGAACCGCCTGCACCTGCACGCCCGCCAGATCGAGCTGCCGCATCCCAACGGCGGAACGCTGAACGTGACGGCGCCGGTCTCGCCGCACTTCCGCCAGAGCTTTTCGGTCTTGGGCCTGTCGCCGGACGGCGGCTGACGAGAGGCGAGACGATCGCCCGCCCCGCCGACAGGTGCGGGGCGGGCGCAAAGGGAATAGGATCGCCGCGCCCTCCGGCGGACGGAGCGGCCGGACCAAGACGGGGCGCGCCGCCTCGCCAACATTCAGGGCAAGCCCTTGGACCTGAGGCACCTCAAATACTTCCTGGCGATCGCCGAGTTGCGGTCGATCTCGGTCGCCGCGCACACGATCGGCGTCGCCCAGCCCTCGCTGTCGCAGCATCTGAGGCGGATGGAGGAGGAGCTGGGCGTGCAGCTCGTGGAGCGCTCGCCGCGCGGCACGATGCTCACCGAGGAGGGCGAGGTTCTGGTCAACCACGCGCGGCGCATCTGCGGCATGCTGGACGACTGCATCGACGAGATGCGCAGCCTCTCGGGCGACGTGCGCGGGACGGTGGCGTTCGGCATCCCGCCGTCGGCGGCGATGGCGATGTCGGTGCCGCTGGCCGAGACCGTGCGCCTGGAGCTGCCGCATGTGCGCCTCAGGGCGATCGAATCCATGAGCAGCTACATCAAGTCGTGGATCGACGACCGCACCGTCGACCTCGCCATCGTATACGACCTGGAAAACGCGGATCATCTGAAGGCGACCCACCTCGTCAGCGAGGAGCTCGACTTCATCTCCGCGCCCGACAGCTGGCCGTTCGAGAGCGATCCAGGCAGCCCGGTGCCGTTCAAGGCGTTGGAAGCGGTGGAGATGATCCTGCCCTCCAACGGCCTCAGACGCACCATCGAGCGGTACGCCCAGGCGAACGGTGTCGCGCTCAACGTTGTGATGGACATGGACGCGATGACGCAGATCAAGGAGCTGGTGGCGCGCGGCTCGGGCTATGCGATCTTCGCTCCGGCGGCGACACAGGATTTCGTGGCGCGCGGCGAACTGGTGCGGGCGCGCATCGTCGATCCGGTGCTGACCCGGCCGGTGCATCTCGTCAACCACCGCGACGTGGTGCTGAGCCGGGCCGGTCGCGCGGTGGAGGCCATCACCCTGAAGGTGGTGCGCGAGCTCGTCAGCCGCGGCCTGTGGGAGGGCAGCCTGCCGTAACAGCTCGTTTGCGAGGGTTGCGGCGGGGTCAAGCGCCCGCCCGGAGCCACGCGCAGCCCCTTCGGGGCGAGCATGGCGAGGACGGGCGCTTGACGCCGTCGCGTCCCGACCCAGCCTGGAGCCAGCTGTTCAGCTCAATCGTCCGCTCTTCGCGGACGGATGATCTGAACGGCTGCCTGCCGGCGAGGCGGAGGGAGCGCGAGGGGGGAACCCCCCTCGCAACGGTGGTTCCGCGGGCCGCAGCGGCGCGGTAACCCGGAGCGGCTCGCCCAGCGCCGCGCACCTTGCTTAGATCAGTGCGCCCCGCTCAGCCCTTTACACCATACGATTTCGGCAGCCCCAGCACCTGCTCGGCGATGTAGCACAGGATGAGGTTCGTCGAGATCGGCGCGATCTGGTAGAGCCGGGTCTCGCGGAACTTGCGCTCTACATCGTACTCTTCGGCGAAGCCGAAGCCGCCGTGGGTCTGGAGGCAGGCCTCGGCCGCCTCCCAGCTGGCATCGGCGGCCAGCATCTTGGCGGTGTTGGCCTCGACGCCCGGGTTGTGGCCGGCGTCGTACATGGCGGCGGCGCGGTAGACGATCGCCTCGGCGCCCATCAGATGCGCGTGGGCCCTGGCGAGGGGGAACTGCACGCCCTGGTTCGCGCCGATGGGCGTGCCGAACACGACGCGTTCGCGGGCGTAGTCGGAGCCCGTCTTGATGAACCACTTTGCGTCGCCGATGCACTCGGCGGCGATCAGGATGCGTTCCGAGTTCATGCCGGAGAGAATGTAGCGAAAGCCCTTCCCCTCCTCACCGATCAGACTGGAGGCGGGGATCACCGCGTTGTCGAAGAAGATCTCGGTGGTGGCGTGGTTGATCATGGTGCGGATCGGGCGGATGTCGACGCCGTTGCCGCGCAGCTCGCGCAGGTCGATGAGGAAGACCGAGAGGCCGTCGGTGCGCTTGGCGACCTGGTCGACCGGGGTGGTGCGGGCGAGGAGGACCATGAGGTCGGAGTGCTCGGCGCGCGAGATCCAGATCTTCTGGCCGTCGACGACGTAGGTGTCGCCCTCGCGCCGGGCGGTCGTCTTCAGCGCAAGCGTGTCGGTGCCGCTCGTCGGCTCGGTGACGCCGAACGCTTGCAGGCGCAGCGAGCCGTCGGCGATGCCCGGCAGATAGGCCTGCTTCTGCGCCTCGCTGCCGTGCCGCAGGACGGTGCCCATGGTGTACATCTGCGCGTGGCAGGCTGCGGCGTTGCAGCCGTTGCGGTGGATCTCTTCGAGGATCACCGCCGCCGCCGTCAGCGGCGAGGCCCGAGCCGCCGTACTCTTCCGGGATCATCGCCGCGAGGTAGCCCTCGCGGATCAGCGCGTCGACGAAGTCCTTCGGGTAGGCGCGCTCGCGGTCCAGTTGCTGCCAGTAGGAGCCGGGGAAGTCGGCGCAGACGTTGGCGACGCCCTGGCGAATGTCGGCGTAGGCGGCGGTGGGGTCGAACTCGTCCATGCGTATCCTCTTGGTGTCGGCGCGGCTTCATGTGGCAGTCGCGCCGACGTGTCAGAAGCCTCCGGCAGGCGCTTGCTGCCATAGGGTGGTCCAATAGCGGCCGACCGCCGGCGCGGACTTCCGGTCCCCGCGCCGCGTGTGCGAAGCTTTTCGAAATTCTCGCGCGGAGGGAAGCATTTTATGGGCGGCGATCTGGAGGGCCTGCTGGTCGTGTCCGTCGAGCAGGCGGTGGCGGCGCCGTATCTGTCCTCGCGTCTCGCGGAGGCGGGAGCGCGCGTCATCAAGGTGGAGCGGCCGGAGGGCGATTTCGCGCGCGGGTATGACCGCCTGGTCGAAGGCCAGAGCGCCTATTTCGTGTGGCTGAACCGGGGCAAGGAATCGGTGTGCCTCGACCTGCGCGCGGCGGACGACAAGGCGGTGCTGGAGCGGCTCATCGCCAAGGCCGACGTCTTCATCCAGAACCTCGCGCCAGACGCAATCGACCGCCTGGGCTTTGCGCCGGCGAGGCTGCGCGCGGCCTATCCGCGGCTGATCACCGTGTCGATCTCCGGCTACGGCGACGAGGGCGAGATGCGCAAGGCGCGGGCCTATGACCTTCTGGTGCAGGCTGAGACGGGGCTCGTGACGATCACCGGCAATCCCGCCGGCCCGGCGCGGGTGGGGGTGTCGGTGTGCGACATCTCGTGCGGGATGACGGCGCTGCAGGCGGTGCTGCAGGGCCTGTTCGCGCGTGAGCGGACGGGCGAGGGGCGGCACATCGCCGTCAGCCTCTACCACGCGCTCGCCGACTGGATGAACGTTCCCTACCTGCAGTACGCCTACGGCGGCGTGACACCGCGGCGCGACGGGCTGCACCACCCGACCATCGCCCCCTACGGCGCCTATGCGGGGCGGGACGGCAAGGAGGTGCTGTTCGCGATCCAGAACGAGCGCGAGTGGGTGCGGCTGTGCGAGGAAGTGCTGCAGCGCCCCGAAATTGCGACCGATCCGCGGTTCGACAACAACTCGGCCCGCGTCGCGAACCGCCCGGCACTGAATGCCGTGATCGACGCCGTCTTCAGCCTGCACGACCGTGATGCGCTGGCCGCGCGGCTGACGGCGGCCAACATCGCCAACGGCCGCGTCAACACCATGGACGATGTCGCCGTCCACCCGCAGAACCGCTACGTCGAGGCCGAGACGCCGGCAGGCCCGGTGCGGCTCCTTGCGCCGGGCGCGACTGTGGACGGGAAGGTGCCGCCGTCCGGCCCGGTGCCGGCGCTGGGCGCTCATACCGAGGCGGTGCGCCGCGAGGTGATGGGCGATGAAGCGGTGCCCTCCGAACCCGCGAAGTAACCGCGGCGTCGCCCGGCGTGCCGCCCCAGGCGCGGCACCGGGGCCGGAAGCTGTGTTCCCTCGGATCATGGTGCTGCGAACGGCGCGCGATCTGCGCTATCAAATCCCGCGCGGCCGGATTCAGTCTGGTGGCCGGGGCAGCATGGTCGCCGGATGGCGGCGGACCAGCGCGGCGCGTGGCGGGTCCGATCCGGCGACGACCATAGGGGACGATGATGCAAGACCACGACACGTCCGAACCGACGATCGCCCTCGTCGGTTTCGGTGAGGCGGCCAACGCGTTTCTCGCAGGATGGGGCCTCGGCGGCAGCGGCCGCGTCCGGGCGTTCGACATCAAGACCGAGGACCCGGCGACCGCCCAGAAGATGCGCGCCCACTACACCGCCGCCGGCGTCACCGGGACAGAGACGATGGCCGAGGCGCTGACCGGGGCGCAGATGGTGTTCTCGCTCGTCACAGCCGATCGTGCGCTGGGGGCGGCGGAGATGGCCGCCCAGACCATCGCGCCCGGCACCTTCTGGTTGGACGGGAACTCCTGCGCGCCCGGGACCAAGCGCACCGCCGCCGAGGCGATCGACGCCGCGGGCGGCCGCTACGTGGACGTCGCCATCATGGCGGCGGTCTTCCCCAAGCGCCACCACACGCCGCTGCTCCTGGCCGGCCCCGCTGCGGAGGATGCCGCCGCCGCGCTCACCGGCCTCGACATGCGTGCCACCGTCGCCGGGGCGACCATCGGCGACGCCTCGACGATCAAGATGATCCGCTCGGTGATGATGAAGGGGATGGAGGCGCTGACCGCCGAGTGCGTTCTCGCCGCGCACAAAGCCGGCGTCGTGGATCCGGTGCTGCAATCGCTGGCGGGGTCGGAGCCGGGGCGCAACTGGCCGGGGCAGTCGGCGTTCAACCTCGAGCGCATGATGGTCCATGGCGGCCGCCGCGCCGCCGAGATGCGTGAGGTCGCCGTCACGCTGGAGGCGCTCGGCATGCCGAGCCGGATGACCCGCGCGACGACCGAGTGGCAGGCGCAGGTGGGTGAGCTGGGGCTTGACGGGGGTGAGGCCGACGTCGCCTCGCGGGCACAACGCATCCTGGACGCGCTCTAAGACCCCCCGGCCGCCGCACCGGGCGGGCGGGGCGTCGGGCCCGTGCCGGCGTGTCGCGTTGGGGACGGTATCCGGGAGCGCTAGGATTGCAGTTGGTCCGACCCTTTCATCGGCGCGCCGGTTCGGCTCGCCTCGCGTCCGGAGATCGCCGCATGTCCCTGTCCACTCCCGATCGGCGAACGGTACTGGCGGCGCTGGCCGGGGCGGTCGCGGCGCCCGGCCTCGCCTGGAGTGCCGAGCAGGGGGAGGGGGCGTTCGCCGAGGTGGCGGCCGCCGCCGATGCGCTCGACCAACTCCACGCGATGGTGGTGGTGCACGAGGGGACGACGCGCTTCGCCCGCGCCTTCCGCGGTCCGGATCTGGAGCGGCCGGTCAACGTGAAGTCCGTTTCGAAGACGATCGTGGCACTGATGACGGGGATCGCCATCGAGCGCGGGCTGCTGTCGGGCACCGACGCGCGGCTCGGCGATCTCATCCCCGAGATGATCCCCGCCGACGTGGACGAGCGTGTTCACGACATCACCGTCGAAGACCTGCTGACGATGCGGGCGGGGTTGGAACGCACGTCCGGCCCCAACTACGGCGCGTGGGTGGGGAGCGCGAACTGGCTGCGTTATGCGCTGACCCGGCCCGTCGTCGCCGATCCCGGCACACGCTTCCAGTACTCGACCGGCAGCTACCACATCCTCGGCATCGCGCTGGCGCACGTCGCCGACGCGAACCTGCTCGAGCTGGCGCGGTCGTGGCTGGGCGAGCCGCTCGGCATCGAGATCCCGCCGTGGACGCGCGATCCGCAGGGCCACTACATGGGTGGCAACAACATGGCGCTGACGCCGGCGGCGATGGCGCGGATCGGCGAGACGGTGCGCCTCGGCGGCACCATC
This sequence comes from uncultured Alphaproteobacteria bacterium, assembly GCA_963771975.1. GTDB lineage: Bacteria > Pseudomonadota > Alphaproteobacteria > Rhizobiales > Amorphaceae > Acuticoccus. Next base: position 9,383 of record CAVYVL010000002.1, read on the forward strand.
GACGAGACGGAGGTGATCCCGCGCGACTGGATCGACGTGTCGATGGTGCCGCGAACCCGCTCGCCGTTCTCCGGCGACGAATACGGCTACGGCTGGTTTCTCGCCGAAATCGGCGGCGAGCGCGCCGCATACGCGAGGGGCTACGGCGGCCAGATGATCTACGTGCTGCCAGGTGCGGCGCTGACGGTCGCGATCACCTCCGATCCGCTCCGCCCGGCCAGGACGGCGGGCCACGTCGGCGACCTGCACCGTCTGGTGGCCGAGAGGGTGTTGCCGGCCGTCGCGGGGTAGACACGCCGGGGGCTCCGGCACGGTCATCGTATGCATTGCGGCCGCGCGCGCATTGAACAATGCTGTCGCGCCGAATGCCTCGGCATGACGACGCTGGACCGCGCCATTGACCAAGAAGATCGTCTCCAGCCCCACGACCTTGCGTGACGTCGCGGCCGCGGCGGGCGTCGACGTGTCCACCGTCTCGCGCGTGCTGCAGAACAAGGGCCGTGTGGGGGCGGAGACGCGCGCCCGCATTCTCGCCGTGGCGGGCGAGCTCGGCTACCAGGGGAACCCGGTCGCCCGGGCGTTGAAGACGGCGCGCTCCTCGACCATTCTCATGGTTGTGCCGCAGATCGAGAACCCGATCTTCGCCTCCGCCATCATCAGCGCCGAGATCGAAGCGCGCGTCTCTGGCTACGCGCTGCTCGTCGCCTACGACCAGGGCGGCGCCGGGGCGAAGATCATCGAGGACATTTCCCGCTCCTCGATGATCGAGGGCGTCGTGATCGCCAGCTACGACGACGACGACCGGATGCGCCAGACGCTCGCCAGCACCGTCCGCCCGCATGTCATCATCAACCGCGTGCTGCCGGGCGACGACAACTGCATCGCAATGGACACCCGCAGCGCCGCGCGAATTGGCACGGCGCACCTCATCGATCTGGGGCACCGGCGCGTCGGCCACCTCGCCGGCCGGCTGGGGCGCTTCAACGGCGAATTGCGTCGCCGCGGCTGGGCCGAGGCGATGGAGGCGGCGGGGCTCGACGCCGCGGACGAGCTGGTGGCCGAGGCGCGCTACGACCCGGACCGCGTGCCTGATGCGGTCGATGCGCTGCTGTCGGCCGGCGCGACCGCGATCCATGCCGCGACGCTCCTCACAGGGGCCGCCGCCATCGCCCGGCTCCACACGCTGGGCCTGCGCGTGCCGGACGACGTCTCCGTCGTCACCATGCACGACGACCTCCTCGCCCGCGTGGTTTTCCCGGACGTCACGACGGTCGCGCTGCCGACCGAGGAGATGGGGCGCGCGGCGGTCAGGCGCCTCGTCGGGCAGATCGAAGGCGACGCCGACGAGGCCGACGCCGTCGTTCTGCTGCCGCCGGGCGAACTGATCGTGCGCGGGTCGGCCGCACCGCCGAAGTCCTGAAAGCAGGCTTGACATGACAGCCTCGGCACGGCATTAACCGTCTTGAGCAAACGTTTGCGCAAACGGCACTGTCGTTGCCCAACTCGGCTCACGAGACAATCGACGCTCGAAAAGAGCGCTGGGAGGAGTTTGGCGTTGCAAGACCACGACCTCGCCGCCGCATGCGTTGAGCTGATCGGCGCGGACCATGTCCTGACCGACGAATTGGCGCGCAACGGCTACGCGCACGACCGCCTGCCTTACGCCAACTTCCGGGCCCGCGAGGGGGCGCGCGTCGGCACCCTGCCGGGCATGGTGCTGCGGCCGCGTACGACCGAGGAGGTCGCCGCGCTCGTGCGCCTCGCCGCCGAGGCCGACCAGCCGATCATCCCCTACGGCAGCGGTTCTGGCGTGCTGGGCGGCATCATCCCCCTCGGTGCCGAGCTGATGCTCGACATGCAGCGCATGGACCGGATCCTATCCGTGGACGCCGAGAACCACCTCGTCACCGTCGAGGCCGGCATGAACGGCGGCGCGTTCGAGGCGGCGCTCAACGCGCAAGGCTTCACGTCCGGCCACTTGCCGCAGTCGCTGACGATTTCCACCGTCGGCGGCTGGGCGGCATGCCGGGGCGGCGGCCAGGAATCCAGCCGCTACGGCAAGATCGAGAACATCGTCGTCGGCCTGAAGGCGGTGCTGCCGGACGGGCGCGTGATGGAGATCCGCCCGCTTCCGAAGCGCGCCACCGGCCCCTCCATCCTCGACCTCATCGTCGGCAGCGAGGGCACGCTCGCCGTCATCACCGAGCTGACGATGCGGATCTGGACGCTGCCGGAGGCCGAAGAGGCGTTGGTCTTCGCGCTCCCCGGTCGTCCCGCGGCGCTGGGGCTGGCCAAGCGCATCATGCAGGCCGGTCTCCACCCGCGCATCGTGCGGCTCTACGACGAGAAGGAAACGAAGGGCCGCGTCGAGGGGATCGAGGCATTCGCGGATCGCCCGGTGATGGCCAACATCGTGCTGGCGGGGGAGGCGCCCATCGTCGCCGCCGAGGCCGAGGTGGTGCGCGGCTTCGCCCGCGAGGCGGACGCGGTGGAGACCACCCGCGCCCCGTTCGACGCCTGGCGCGACCACCGCTACACGTCGATCACCAAGCAGTGGCTCGACAAGGGCTACTACAACGACACCATCGAGGTGACGGTGAACTGGTCGAAGGCGGCCGCGCTCTACGACACCATCGCCGCGCAGATCGCCGAGCTTTCGCCCGAGGCGCACTTCAGCGCCCACTGGAGCCACGTCTATCCGGAGGGCGTGTGCCAGTACATGACGCTGCGCCTGCCGCCGATGGACCAGGCCAAGGCGCTCCCGCTACACGAGAAGATGTGGCAGATCGCGACCGGCGAGACGCTGGCGCACGGCGGCTCCATCGCCCACCACCACGGTAGCGGCCTGTTCCGCGGCGCGTGGATGGACGGCGAGCACGGCGTCGGCATGGACCTCCTGCGTGCGATCAAGCAGGCGATCGACCCGCAGAACCTCTTCAATCCGGGCAAGCTCGGCCTGCCCCCGCGGCCGGGCGCCATCGACCCGTACCGGGACCGGCGCGCCAATGTCTGACGCGCTGCTCCTCGGCATCGATCTCGGCGCCGGCTCGCTGAAGTCGACGGTCATCACGGGAGAGGGCGCGGTCGTCGCAAACGCATCCGCCCCGGTGGAGACGTTGACGCCCAAGCCCGGGCACAGCGAGCAGGACCCTGCCGGCTGGTGGGCCGCGCTGGTCGCCTCGCTGCACGAGCTGTGGGCGGCGGGTGTCGACGCTCAGCGCATCGTCGCGCTGTCGCTGACGGCCGGCGCGCACACGTCCGTGCTGGAAGACACGGCGGGCAACGTCCTGCGCCCGGCGATCATGTGGAACGACGCGCGCTCCGGCGCGCAGGTCGTACGCGGACGTGCGGAGGCGGGGGACGAGATCCTGGCGCTGTCTGGCAACCGCATCAGCGCCACGTGGACGTTGCCGCAGCTCATGTGGCTCGCCGACGAGGAACCGGAGACGCACGCCCGGATCGCCCGGCTTCTGCCCGCGAAGGATTGGCTGCGCCGCAAGCTCGACGGCAGCGCCGCTACCGACCTCACCGACGCCTGGGGCATCATGCTGGCGGACGCCAAGGCCGGCGGCTGGTCGGAGCGGCTGTGCGCGCTGGCGGGCATCGACCCCGCGGTGCTCCCGGCGATCGTGTCCTCGACCGACGCCACCGGTACCGTCACTGCGGACGCGGCGGCCGAGACCGGGCTGCGCGAGGGAACCACCGTCATCTGCGGCACGTCCGACACGAACGCCGAGACCTATTCGGCCGGAATGACGCGCCCCGGCATCGGCGCCCTGAAGCTCGCCACCGCCGCCACCGTCTCGACCCTGACGACGGCGCCGCAGTTTTCCGACGACGTCATCCACTACCCGCACCTCGTGCCGGGCCACGCCTATGCGATCACCGCGACGAACTCGTGCGCCTCGGCGCATCGCTGGCTGCGCGACGCGCTGTTCGAGGACATCGGTTTCGACGGCATGGACCGCAAGGCACAGGATGCGCCCGCGGGCTCGGACGGGCTCCTTTTTCACCCTTACCTCTCCGGCGAGCGCAGCCCCTATTGGGATCCGGACCTGCGCGCCTCGTTCGTCGGGCTGGGGTTTGCTCACAAGGGACCGCACATCTGCCGCGCGCTCTATGAGGGCGTCGCGTATTCGCTGCGCGACTGCCTGGATGTCCTGCGCGGGCGCGGCATCGGCTTCACCACGGCGCGGCTGGTCGGCGGCGGAACCCGCTCGGCGCTGTGGCGGCAGATTATCGCCGACGTCACCGGCCTCACCATCGAAGTGCCGGCGGAGGGCGACGCCTCGTTCGGCGCCGCGCTGATCGCGGGCATCGGCGCCGGTGTGTTCGCCGATACCGATGATGCCGCCAAGGCCATCCGCGTCGGCGAGACGCTGCAGCCGAACCCTGCAAACGCCGGCGCCTACGATCAGGGCTTCGCGCTCTTCCGGGAGGCGGCGGTTGCGCTGACGCCAGTGAACCACGGCCTCGTCGCGGCTGCGCGGGGGGCACATTGATGGCCGACGTCATCCTCAAGAGCTTGCGCAAAGCCTACGGCCGCGTCGTGGCGGTGGAGGGGGTCGACCTCGAGATCGCCAAGGGCGAGCTGATCGTGCTGCTCGGCCCCTCGGGCTGCGGCAAGTCGACGACGCTACGGATGGTGGCGGGGCTGGAGACGACCACCTCGGGCCAGCTCTTCATCGAAGGGCGGGACGTCACAAAGCTGGAGCCGAAGGACCGGGACATCGCCATGGTGTTCCAGAACTACGCGCTCTACCCGCACAAGACGATCCGCAACAACCTCGCCTTCGGGCTGAAGATGCGCGGCATGGAGAAGGACGACATCACCCGCCGCGTGGACCAGGCGGCGGAGATGCTGGACATCACGCATCTCCTGGATCGCAAGCCCGGTCAGCTCTCCGGCGGGCAGATGCAGCGCGTGGCGCTGGGTCGCGCGCTGGTGCGCGACCCAGCGGTCTTCCTGCTCGACGAGCCGCTCTCCAACCTCGACGCCAAACTGCGCGCCCGCATGCGCGAGGAGATCGCCCTCCTGCAGCGGCGCATCGGCAAGGCGATGCTCTACGTCACCCACGACCAGACCGAGGCGATGACGCTCGCCGACCGCATCGTCATCATGCGCGAGGGGCACGTGCAGCAGATCGGATCGCCGCTCGCCGTCTACGACCGCCCCGCCAACGCCTTCGTCGCCGGGTTCATCGGTTCGCCGGAGATGAACCTCGTTCCCGCCGAAGTGTCGGGCGGGCGCGTGGTGCTGGGCGAGGGCATCGCGCTGGAGGCGCCCGCGGGCGCGGCGGACGGTCCCGTCACCGCCGGCATCCGTCCCGAGGCGCTGACACCGGGAGAATCCGGCCTGCCGCTCACGGTCCGCGGCATTGAACAGCTCGGTTCGCAGACGCTTTTCATCGGCGAGCTAGGCGGGCACCGCGTCCGGGCGATGACCGAGCGGCGCGACGACGTCGCGCGCGGCGACACGATCACGGTCGGGGCGAAGGCCGCCGCGATCCATCTGTTCGACCGCAACAGCGGCGAGCGGATCAGGACGGCCGAAACCGCCTGAACGACGACAACAACCACCGCGGCATACGCGGGCAATGGGAGGAACAAGCATGACGAAGTGGACGTATCAGAACGGCCTCATCACCCGTCGCCAGACCCTGCGCGGCGCGGGCGCGCTCGGCGCGGGGCTGATGCTGTCGGGCCTCGGCGCTCCGGCGCTGCGGGCGCAGAACCGGCCGATCCGGTTCCTCAACTGCGAGACCGGCAAGGACAGCCTCGCCTTCTTTGCCAAGATCGCGGAGGAGTACGAGGCCAAGACCGGCACCGAGGTCATCGTCGACTCGGTTCCGCTGGGCGAGACCTTCACCAAGATCACCAACGCCATTCGTGCCGGCCAGCCCTACGATGTCGCCAACGTCGGCTTCATCGGCCACGTGCTGCTGCTGGCCGAGCAGGGCCAGATCGTCCCGCTCAACGAGCTGACGGACGAGCACGAGTGGGGCAACAACATCCTCTTCCCCATCGACGACAAGGTCTACTGGTACCCGTTCGACTACAACCTGTCGCTCGTCTACTACCGCAAGGACCTCTACGAAGAGCACGGCCTCGAGATCCCCAACACGTGGGACGCGTTCGCCGGCAACTGCGAGGCGCTGATCGAAGGCCGCCGCAAGGGCTGCCTCTTCCCGATCGGCTCCAACGGTGCGACCAACTGGATGTCGTTCGGCTTCATGTGGGCCGAGGGGGTCAAGCTGTTCGACGACCAGTGGAACGTCCTCCTCGACAATGAGGAGATGAAGCCGAAGGCGGCGGCCTACCTCGACTTCATGGCCCGCCTCTACCCGATGATGCCTCCTGGCGCGTTGCAGGCCAGCTACGGCGAGATGCTGACCAACCTCGTCGCCGGTGCCGTGGCGCACGGCGCCTACGCGGGCCGCGTCTACGAGGTGGCCGAGCGCGAGAACCCGGACATGGCGCAGAATCTCGGCGTGATGCCGTACATGGACTCGGCCGGCAAGCAGAAGGCGGTCAGCCACGGCTACGACGGCTGGGTGGTGCTCGACACCGACAACACCGGTGCTGCCATGGAGTTCATGCGCTGGCTGACGACCGATCGGCTGGTGGACTTCCTGCACACCGCCCCGGTCCACTTCCAGCCCGCCCGCCTCGACATCTACGAGAACGACGCCTGGCGCGACAACCCGATGGTGGAAAAGTACGGCGAGGCGATCGAGACCGTGCGCAACCTCATCACCGACGACAGCGTCGTGCTCACCTCGATCGACACGCAGGGGCCGGAGCCGGACGTGCGTCCTGGCACGGTGTTCGAGGCCTTCACGCTACCCGAGATGCTGCAGAACAAGATCCTGCGCGACATGGACTTCGGGCGAAGCGGTAGACCTCGCCGCCGAGCAGATGCGCCAGCTCATCGACTGACGCCCATCGGCCCGCCGCCACTGACGGCGGGCCATTCTCGGCCCTCGCGCGGCCGCGCCCGCTGGCCGTCGCCGCGGGGCGTCTCCCCTTGAAAGGTGCCTCATGACCCGGTGGATGTTGCCCGGCTTCCTGGCCGTCGGGATCATCGCGACGCTGGTGCTGATCGTCGGTCCGGCCGTCTATGCCGTCTCGCTCAGCTTCTACGACGCGCCCTCGCTGACGTCCGCGCCCGTGTGGGTGGGCTTTGCCAAGTATGCCGAGCTTCTGGCGAGCGCGGAGTTCTGGAATGCGCTCTGGAACGGCATCGTCTACGCAGGGCTCGCGATCATCCTGCAGGTGGTGCTGGGGATCGGCTTTGCGCTGCTTCTCAATCAGAACTTCTTCGGCCGCACATTGCTGAGGGGCCTCGCCTTCCTGCCCTATCTGCTCCCCACGGTGATCGCCGTCCTCACGTTCAAGTGGATGGTGGACGGCTCGCTCGGCATCGTCACCATCACGATGGCGGATCTCGGCCTGCCGGCGATCTACTGGTTCGAGACCGAGACCGCGTCGATGGTGTCGGTGATCATGATCTCGGTGTGGCTGTGGACGCCGTTCGTCACCACAACCTTCCTCGCCGGGCTGCAGACGGTGCCGCAGCAGCTCTACGAGGCCGCGCGGGTGGACGGCGCCGGCCCGGTCCGCCGCTTCTTCCACGTCACCTTGCCGTCGCTGCGGCCGATCCTCACCGTCATCATCCTCCTGCGCAGCGTGTGGATGTTCAACAAGTTCGACGTGATCTGGCTCACCACGCAGGGCGGGCCGCTCGGCGCCACGGAGCATCTGCCGGTGCTGTCCTACCGCAAGGCCTTCGCGCTCTACGATATCGGCAGCGGTGCGGCGGTGGCGACGCTGTCGTTCCTGGTCCTGATGGTGGCGGTGACGCTCTACCTCTTCTTCTTCCCGATGGAGAAGGCGAAATGAACCCTTCGAAGATCGTCGGCCGGACCGGGCTCTACTTCGCCGTCGTGGTGCTCGCCGTCTACAGCGCGTTTCCGATCTACTGGATGATCGCATCCTCGGTGCGGCCGACGCAGGAGATGCTGCTCAACCCGACCCTGATCCCCACCAGGCTGACATTCGACTACTACTACAGCCTGCTCGCGCAGACGGATTATCCGCGCCAGTTCCTCAATAGCCTCATCGTGGCGCTGGCGACGGTGGCGCTGACGATGGTGCTCTCCATCATGATCGCCTACGGCGTCACGCGGCAGCGCATCCGCGGCAAGCAGCTGATCATCGGCGGCATGCTCTACGCCTACATGTTCCCGCCGCTGCTGCTTGCGATCCCGCTCTACGCGATGTTCACGCGCATCGGCCTCAACGACACGCTGCTGTCGCTGGTGATCTCGCACCTCACCATCACCATGCCGCTCGGCGTGTGGTTCCTGTGGGGCTTCTTCAAAACGATGCCGTTCGAGCTGGAAGAGGCGGCCATGGTCGACGGCTGCACCCGGCTCGGCGCCTTCCTGCGCGTGGTGCTGCCGCTCTCGGTGCCCGGGGCTGGTCACGGTGGCGATCTTCGCGTTCCTGCTGTCGTGGACGGACTACACCTTCGCCCTTGTCATGATCGGCTCGGACGCCAACAAGACGGTGCCGCTCGGTCTCGCCTCCATGGTGGGCGCGTTCGATTTGCGGTGGGGGGACATCATGGCGGGCTCGACGCTGATCGCCCTTCCGCTGTTTGCTGCGTTCGTGATGCTGTCGCGGTACTTCGTGCAGGGTCTGACGGCCGGCGCGGTGAAGGGGTGAGACGATGACGATGCGGATACTCGGCGCGCCGCAGCGCTACGTGCAGGGGCCGGGCGCGCTCGCCCGCCTCGCCGCCGAGGTGGAGATCGCCGGCGGCGGGCCGGTGGCGGTGGTGATCGACCCCGTGGCGCGCCAACTCGTCGGCGGCGAGATCGCGGCGCAGCTTCCCGATGCCCGGATGATCGATTTCGGCGGCGAGTGTACCGACGCGGAGATCGACGCGCGCGCCGCGGACCTCGGCGACGCGCGCCTCGTGCTGGGCGTCGGCGGCGGCAAGGCGATCGACACCGCCAAGGGCGCGGCGCATCGGCGCGGCCTGTCGGTGGGCATCGTGCCGACCATCGCCTCGAACGACAGCCCGACGAGCCACATCGCGGTGGTCTACACCGCCGCCCACGCGGTCCAGATGGTGCTGCGCATGCGGGTGAACCCGGCATTGGTGCTGGTGGACACCGCGGTGATCGCCGGGGCGCCGCGGCGCTTCCTGGCGGCGGGGATCGGCGACGCGATGTCCAAGCCCTACGAGCTGGCCGGGGCGCTCGCGGGCGGCGGGCTCAACTTCTTCGGCGGCACGCCGACCGAGCTCACCAAGGCGATCGTCGAGCGGGCGCACAAGATCCTCCTGGAGGACGGCGAGGCGGCGATGGCCGCGGTCGATCCCAACGACGCCTTCGAGCGCGTGGTCGAGGCATCGATCCTGCTGAGCGGCCTCGCGTTCGAGAGCGGGGGCCTTTCCATCGCCCACTCCATGACGCGCGGCTTCTCGTTGATGCCCCAGCTCGCGACGCTGCTCCACGGCGAGATGGTGGCGCTGGGCACGCTGACGCAGCTCGCCGCCGGGCAGGGGACGCGCGAGGAGGTCGCCGCGCTGGCGGCCTACTTCCAGCGCCTCGGCCTGCCGACCTCCTTCGCCGCGTTCGGCATCACCGACGAGGCCGACTTCGTGAGAATGGCCGAACCCTCGCTGACCGCGCCTTATGCGGCGCACTATTATCGCCCGCTGGGTGTGGCCGATCTGGTGGCCGCCATGCGCGCGCTGGACGAGGTGGGACAATGAACGACACGCGTCATGTGGTGGTCACGGGCGGGGGCACCGGGATCGGCCTCGGCACGACGAAGCTTCTCGCCGCACGCGGCTGGCAGGTGACGGCGGCCGGCCTGGAGCGTGATGACAGCTTCCCGGACGGCGCACAGTTCGTGGAGTGCGACGTGACGGATACAGCCGCACTGGGCGCCCTCTTCGGCGGGATCGACCAGCTGGGCGGGCTCGTCACCTGCGCCGGGATCATCCGTCTCGCCGAGGAGTGGGACCCGGTGGTGTTCGACAAGGTGATGGGCGTCAACGTGACGGCGGTGCTGGCATCGGCCAACGCGGCGGCGGCGGCGCTGGAGCGAGGCGGCGGCTCGGTGGTCACGGTCGCCTCGATGTGGACGTTCTTCGGCAGCAGCGCGGCACCGGCCTACGGGGCGAGCAAGGGCGCAGTCGCTTCGTTGACGCGGGCGCTCGCCGTCGCTTGGGGGCCGCGCGGCATCCGCGTCAACGCGGTGGCGCCGGGGTGGGTGGAGACGCGTCTGTCGGCTGGCGCGCGCAACAACCCGGAGCGGCGGGCGGGGATCGATGCACGCATCCCGCTCGGCCGCTGGGCCGACACCGAGGAAATCGCCAAGGTGGTGGCGTTCCTGCTGTCGCCCGACGCCTCGTACGTGCACGGGGCGATCCTCCCGGTGGACGGTGGCTACCTCGCCGCCTGACCGCCACCGCGCGCGGGCCGATCACTTCGGTGTCAACGCGTTGACACCGCCCACACCGTCCGCGTACTCGATTCTGATGAAGATGGTCGCGCTCATAGTGAAGATCGCGGTGTTGGCGGCGCTCATCGTAGCGGCGCCGCTCTCCGCGTCCTCGATCTCGGGCAAGATCGCCAACGTGCAGCGCGCCGTCGCCGCTGCGGCCGAGCGGCCCTGCCCGGGCGGCGATTGCACATTGCCCGTCAACCGGGACAAGCTGGACTGCCTCGCGGCGGTGGCGCACTGCGCGTCGGCGCTCGCGGCCATCCTTCCGAGCATGCCCGCGCTGCAGCCGCGGGTCGGCGCCGCCGCCGTCGCGACGGAACAGACCGGCTGCACGGTCCACACCACGCTGACCGATCCGCCGCCGCCCCGAGCCTGCGTGATCTAGGCTGTCCCACCGCGGCGCTGCCGCGCGTCGGCACCGCCGGCCGAGCCATCCTTCGCGTGCTCGGCGCCATCACGCGCCACGTCTTCAACGTTCCAGCCTTGGTCCGGCGCCGCCTCTCCGCGTGCGCGCCGCCACATGGACGAATGCCGACGGGGCGACATCACGGCTTCGCGTGTGCCCCTATGGCCACGCATCCCCCCAGATCCGTTGCTGCAACGGACTGCGGGCGCAATCGGATCACACCATGACGGAACCACTTCTCGCCTCCGGCCATTGCCCGGTCGCGTCACCCCAGGCGCGCCACAGAGCGACGCGGCGGAGCCGCGCTTGGCCCCACCACGCGCTTCTATCCCACCGCCACACGCGCCATGACGAGGCCGGACAATGAGCATCATCAACCGACGCACCTTCACCCTCGGCCTCGGTGCTGTCGCGCTGGGCGGGTGCCAGATGACCCCGGGGGTCGCGGTGGCACCTCAGCGGCCAACGATCCCGCCGGAGGTTATCGCCATGTATGGCCCGCGGCCGAACGAGCGGTTCCCCATCCCGGCGGTGGACCTTTCGAAGATCGAGCCGCAGTTCTGGCGCCGCGAGGTGCCGGATCCCACCGGCGAGCGGCCGGGGACGATCGTCGTCGACACCGGCGCGCGCTACCTCTACCTCGTTCGCGAGGGCGGGCGGGCGATGCGCTACGGCATCGGCATCGGGCGCGATGGCTTCTCGTGGGCCGGGGAGGCGACGATCCCCTTCAAGCGCGAATGGCCGACATGGACCCCGCCGGCCGAGATGATCGCGCGCGAACCCGACTTGGAGCAGTATCGTGACGGCATGGCGCCGGGGCTGGAGAACCCGCTCGGCGCCCGCGCGCTGTACCTCTTCCAGAACGGCCGCGACACGCTCTACCGCTTGCACGGCACCCAGGAGGCCTACTCCATCGGCCGGGCTGTCTCGTCCGGATGCGTGCGACTGATCAACCAGGACATCATCGACCTCTACGAGCGCGTTCCCAACGGAAGCCGCGTCATCGTGCGTCCGGCCGGCAACCCCTTGGCTGCCTAAAGGCGGGCCAATCCCGACGGCTGCCCGAGACACCGCGACGACGATGCGACGGGCACCATCTCACCTGCAGCGGTGACCCGGGCGCTCCGCCGCTTCCCGAGGGGTGCGGCGGGGTCAAGTGCGCGCCCGGAGCCACGCGCAGCCCTCCCTCTTGGGGGGCGAGCATGGCGAGGACGGGCGCTTGACGCTGTCGCGGCCCGACCCAGCCTGGAAACAGCGGTTCAGCTCAATCGTCCGCTCTTCGCGGACGGATGATCTGAACGGCTGCCTGCCGGCGAGGCGGAGGGAGCGCGAGGGGGGAACCCCCCTCGCATCGGCGACTCCGCGTGTCGCAGCCCTTCCGGTGTGCGTGGTTGCGCCGCCTCACACCCCCGGTGCCACGAGCATCAGCTCGAACGTGATCAGCACGGGGCCCGCGCCCGGCAACAGGTCGCCGCGGAACATACCGCCGTCCGGGTCGACGCAGTGAAGCGGGATGCGTCGGGGTGAGGCGCCGGGAAGTGTCAGCACTTCGGAGGCAAGCGATTCCATCGAGGGCCCCTCGGCGAAATCCGCGCCGATGATGCTGCCGAGACCGAAGAGCTGAGCGTCGTCGGCGCCATAGGGGCTGGCGAGGTCCGGCATGACCGTGCGAAGATCCTCGAACGGCGCCAGGGTGGCGATGGCGGCGTTGGGTATGTCCTGCGGCGGGGTGGTCGGCCGGGCGCGAAAGAAGGAGAAGCGCGTCTCCTCGTCGGGCGTGAACTCGAACACGCCGCCGGTGAAGGCGAGGGCGGTGACCGTGGCGTCTTCTCCGATGGTCACTTGGTCCGGCAGCAGGTGGCCCGACTTCGGCGCCGCGGTGTCGGCATCCCAGACCGCGTGGCAATGGAGGAACCAGGCGCCCTCCCGGCGGCCGACGGAGGCGACGGCGTGGTCCAGCGTCGTGGCGGTGCCGGAGTGGGTGTCACTGTACCAGGCGACGCGGATGCCGTCGGGCGAACCGAAGCGGGGCATCACGTAGTTGTAGGGGCCGAGGGGGAGGCCATCCAGCAGCAGCATGGCGCTGTCGCAGCCGATGGCATCCATCGCTTCGGCGACGGCGTCCATCAGGATGCGCCCCGCGGCAAGCCGCACCGGGACGCGGCGCACGAGGCCGGGGACCACGTGCTGGCGGATGGGGCCGGGCGTCCCCGGATGCGTAATTCGTTCGGCGCGGTTCATGCTCGGGCCGGCTCGGTGGTGAGGAGGCCCTTGGCCTCCAGCGTTTCGCGGACCAGCTTCTTGGCGATCTTGCCGTAGCCGGTCTTCGGCATTTCATCCAGGAACACGTAGCGCGCCGGCAGCTTGTAGCGCGCGAGCTTGGCGCCGAGATGCGCGGTCAGTGCCGCCTCGTCGACCGCGCTCTCGACGACCACGACGGCGAGGCCCACCTCGCCCCACTTGGGGTGCGGCACGCCGATGATGGCGACCTCCTTCACCGCGGGGTGGGTCAGCAGCAGCTCCTCGATCTCGCGCGGGTACACGTTGGAGCCGCCGGAGATGTACATGTCCGACGCGCGACCGGTGATGAAGAGGAAGCCCTCGGCGTCCATGTAGCCGATGTCGCCGGTGACGAACCATCCGCTGCGGAAGGACTTCGCGTTGGCGTCGGGGTTGTTGTAGTAGCCCGCGAATACGCCCGGTCCGATGACGCAGATATCGCCCGGCTCGCCGGTGGGGAGGGCGTTCCCGGCCGCGTCCTGGATCTGAACCTCCATGCCGGTCCGCTCGAAGCCGCAGGTGCCGACCTTGACGCCGGGGCCGTCCTGCGCCTCGTGCAGCGCCTGGGGCAGCACGGTGATGCAGCCCGTCACCTCGCCCAGGCCGAAGTACTGGACCATCACGTTGCCGAGCTTGGCGAGCGCGAACTTCTGGTCCTCGCGGTACATCGGCGCTCCGGCGTAGATGACGGTGCGCAGCGTGCTGTGGTCGTACTGGTCCACCGCCGGATGCTCGGTCAGGATCTTCACGATCGTCGGCACCGTGAAGATGTTCGTCACCCGCCACTGCTCGACGAGGCGCCAGGCCTCCTCCACGTCGAGCCGCTCGCCCGGCAGGAGGATGGACTTCGCCCCCCGCGCGGCCATGACGAGCTGGTTGACGCCGGCCCCGTGCGATAGCGGCGCCACCACCAGCGACGCGTCCGCGTGGGTGTAGCCCGGCATCAGATCGGTGAGATGGTTGGTGATGATGAAGGCCATCTGGCCGTGCGTCAGCACAGCGGCCTTTGGGCGCCCGGTGGTGCCGGAGGTGAAGAAGAACCAGCACGGATCGTCGTATTCGACCAGCGCCACCTCCGGCGCTGCGCCTTCGTGCGCGGCGACGAGGGCGTCGTAGTCGTCGCCGAAGTCGGACGGGCCGATGGAGACGACGATGTCGATGGCCGGGGCGGCGGCGCGGATGGCGGCGGCATGCTCGGGGAAGGATGCGTGGCAGACGAGGGCGCGGGCGCCGCTGGCGGTGGCGAGGTAGGCGACCTCGTCCGGCGTCTGGCGGTAGTTGGTGGGGACGAAGACGGCGCCGACGCGGAAGCAGGCGAACATCGTCTCGAACATCTGGTTGCAGTTCTTCGACTGCACGAGGATACGATCGCCCTTCTCCACGCCGCGCTCGCGCAGCGCCGCCGTCATCGCGTCGACGCGGCGGTCGATCTGACGCCATGTCCACGTCGCCTCGCCCCAGACGAAGCCGATCTCGTCCCCGAAGCGGCGGGCGTTCTGGCGCAGGATTTGGGCGAGGTTCATGACGCGCCGGCTGACGGGCGTGATGCCGCCCCTCGGCCCGCCCCCGTCGATATCGTTCTGACCCATGCGCATCCTCCCGGTTCTTATGTTCGTTCGTGTTTAGGCGAGGGCGGCGGTGGCGCTGAGACGCCGGCCCAGCCGCTCTTCGAAGGTCTTGGCCTGCTGCGCGAGCAGCGCGGCGAGCTGCGCCTGGCGTGGCGGCCCGAGCCGCACGTCGAGTGCGGCGATGGAGAAGGCGCCGATCACCGCCCCGCCAGGCGCCCGCAGCGCCACGCCGATGCCCCACGAGTTGGCGACGTTGAGACCCGGGTTCAGCGACCACCCGCGGGCGCGCGTCTCGTCAGCGAGGCGGCGCACGAGGCTCGGCGAATAGTTCGGATAGTGGTTCGTCAACGCGCAGTCGTTCTGCGCGATGGCCGCCTCCGCTTCGGTCTCGCCGAGCGCGGCGAGGATCGCGAGGGATCCGGCACCGACGCCGAGCGGATGGCGGTCCCCCACCTGTAGCGCCTGCGTGCGGATCGGAAAGTCCCCGTCCTCGCGGTGCATGCAGACCCCGTAGGCGCCGCGGCGCAGTGTCAGAAACGAGGTGTCGCCACTCTCGGTGGAGAGTTTGACGAGGCTGTCGATCGCGAGGTCCACCACATCGAACCGGCGCTGGGCCATCAGGCCGACGAGGTAGGCCTCGGGACCGAGAGCATAGTCGCGCGTGCTCTCGTCCTGCTCGACGAGGCCGGCGCGGATCAGCGCCAGGAGCAGGCGGCGCACCGTCGGCCGGCTGAGCCCCGTCTCGGCGACGAGCGCGCCGATCGACACGCCTCTCCCGGCGCGCGAAATGCGCGTCAGCAGCGAGAGCGCACGATCGACGCTCTGCGCGCCGCCGCCTCGGTCGGGATCTGTGTCGATTATATCCATAATATGGAGGCTACTATCGTCGGTTCGGCCATTCCGGCACAAGGAATTCCTGAGTTCAATAGCAATCGCCGCTTTACGAGGACCAAAGCGATCCGTTATCCTCCAGGCATAGATGTCCACATTGTGGATGAACCGCGGCCCAGATCGCGGGACGGACAATCCTTGGGAGGATCCATGAAGATCATCGGCACGGCACTCGCCGCAGCGCTCGGCTTTGCGACCGCCGCTCAGGCGGACACGCTCATCATGCAGAGCATCTACCCCTCGACCCTGCCGCTGCTGGGCGACAGCGGCGTGCGGCTGACCGAACAGGTCTCCAAGCTCACCGGCGGCGAGCTCGAGATCGAGTTCAACGAACCCAACGCCATCGTCGGCGGCAACGAGATGTGGGACGCGATCTCCACCGGCGCGGTCGATGCGGGTTGGTACTCGCCGGGCTTTGCGCAGGGCATCATCCCGTCGGCCGGCATCTTCACCGCCGTCCCGTTCGGGCCGGACGTGCGCGAGTACACCGCGTGGTGGTATTACGGCGGCGGCAAGGAGCTGTGGGCGGACATCACCGCCGAGTACAACATCCACACCGAGCTGTGCACGATCCTGGTGCCGGAAGCCTCCGGCTGGTTCGCCAAGGAGATCAACACTCCGGAGGACCTCAAGGGCCTCAAGATGCGCATCTTCGGTCTCGGCGCGTCGGTGATGCAGAAGCTCGGCGTGGAGGCACAGTCGATGCCGGTCGCCGACACCATGACCGGTCTGCGCCTCGGCACCATCGACGCCGCGGAGATCTCCTTCCCGCTGATCGACAAGCAGCTCGGCATGAACGAGCACGCCAGCGAGTACTACTTCCCCGGCTGGCACCAGCAGACGTCGCTGATCACCTTCATCATCAACCAGGACGCCTGGGACGCCCTCGACGAGCAGAAGCAGTTCGCGATTTAGACCGCCTGCCAGGCGAACGTGGCGATGACCTCGGCGCGCGGCGAGGCCGAGCAGCTGCAGCCGCTGGCCGACCTCGAGGCCGCGGGCGTCAATGTCCACACCTGGTCGCCCGAGATGATGGACGCCTTCCGCGGCGCCTGGGACGAAGTCGTCGCCGAGCAGACCGAGGCCGACCCGGACTTCAAGCGGGCCTGGGAGAGCCTTTCGGACTTCCGCGAGAACTACAAGAAGTGGTCCGACATCGGCTACGTGCAGTAATCTGACCGCGGGCGCGCCTCAGGGGCGCCCGCACCGGGCGACCCCATGCAGTCTCTCCTCATCATCGCCGATATTCTGGCCGTACCATGCCGCTTCGTGGCGCGGCTTCTCGGCTGGACGCTCGTCGTCCTCATGGCGGTGATCCTCTACGACGTCATCGGCCGTCGCTTCTTCGCCACCGGGTCGTTCAAGCTGCAGGAGCTGGAGTGGCACCTGCACGGCGCGATCGCGGTGCTCGGCTTCGGCTACGCCTACATCCACAACGCGCACGTGCGGATCGACGTGTTCTCGTCGCGCTTTGCCACCGCCACCAAGATGCGCATCGAGATCCTCGCCATCGTCTTCTTCCTCGTCCCCTTCATGGGGCTGCTCGTCTGGTACGGGTTCGACTTCGCCCACCGCTCGTTCGTTCGGGGTGAGGGGAGCTCGGGCGGCGTCGGCCTGTCGGACCGCTGGGTGATCAAGTCCGCCATCCCGCTGGGCGCCGCGCTCGCGATCCTGGGCGGCGTGTCGGTCCTCCTGCGCGCGGTCGTGGCGCTGCGCCGGCCGGACCTCCTCGCCGACGCTTGGGGCGGTGAGGACGCGGCGGACCACTTCGGCGACGAGACGCCGTCATGACCGAGATCATCGCCGCCGGCCTTCCCGGCGCCATGTTCCTCGCCCTGATCGTCGCGCTGTTCTCCGGCGCGCCGGTCGCGATCATGCTCATGGGCATCAGTTTGGTGTTCGGCATTCTCGCCATCGCGGTCGGCGAGATGCGCGTGGTGCAGGCGACGCTCATCCCGAACCGCATCTTCTCCGGCACGATCGAGAACGCCGTCCTGGTCGCGGCGCCGATGTTCATCTTCATGGGCATCGTCATGGAGAAGACGCGTCTCGCTGAAGACCTGCTCCTGACGCTGCAACGCCTGATGCGCGTGGTGCCGGGCGGCCTGGCGCTCGCCGTCGTGCTGATGGGCACGGTGCTGGCCGCCGCCACCGGCATCATCGGCGCCTCGGTGGTGATGCTGACGGTGCTGGCCCTCCCCACCATGATCGAGCGCGGCTACGACAAGGGCCTCGCCGCCGGGACGGTCGCCTCGTCCGGCACGCTCGGGATCCTCATCCCGCCGTCGATCATGCTCGTCTTCATGGGCGACCTCCTGTCGGTCTCCCTCGGCCACCTCTTCGTGGCGGCGCTCATCCCCGGGCTGCTGCTCTCGGCTGCCTACGTCGTCTACATCGTGGCCCGCAGCGCGCTGCAGCCGGGGATCGCCCCCAAGGCTGAGGCGCCCAGCGAGGAGGACCGCGCGGGACTGTGGCTGGAGACGGTGAAGTCGGTGTTCGCGCCGCTCATCCTGATCATGTCGGTGCTGGGGTCCATCCTGGGCGGCATCGCGACGCCGACGGAGGCTTCCGGCGTGGGCGCGTTCGCCGCACTATTGCTGGGCCTCCTGCGCGGACGGCTCAACCTGCGCACGCTGAACGCGGCGATGGACTCCTCCGTCAAGCAGCTCGCCATGCTGTTCTTCATCTTCGTCGGCGCGACGGCGTTCTCCTACATCTTCCGCATCGTCGGCGGCGAGCACTTCATCGTCGAGACGGCGCGGTCGCTCCCCTTCGGCGACTGGGGGCTGCTGATCGCCATGATGGGGATGATCTTCGTCATGGGCTTCTTCTTCGACTGGATCGAGATCACCCTCATCATGCTGCCGATCTTCGCCCCGGTGGTGCAGCTGATGGACTTGGGCGACCACGTCACCTCCGGGCAGATGATCTACTGGTTCGCGATCCTGGTGGCGCTCAACCTGCAGACCTCGTTCCTGACGCCGCCGTTCGGCTTCGCGCTCTTCTACCTCAAGGGGGCGGCGGGCACCGTCATCACCATGCGCGACGTCTACCGCGGCATCATCCCGTTCGTGCTGGTGCAGCTCGTGGTGCTGGGACTGTGCATCGCCTTCCCGCAGATCGTCCTGTGGCTGCCAGAGAGTCTGATGCAATGACCGGTCGTGTGGCGGGCAAGCGCGTTGCCGTGATTGGCGCCGGATCGGTCGGGGCGGGCTGGGGCAACGGCAAGGCCGCTGCGGTTCTGTTTGCGCGCGAGGGGGGCGCGGTGTTGTGCGTCGATCGCGACGAGGCCGCCGCTGCCGTCACCGCCGAAATCATCCGCGGCGAGGGCGGCACGGCGCACGTCATCGCCGCCGACCTCACGGCGGAGGGCGCTGCCGCGGCGGTGCGCGATCGTGCGGCCGAGGCGATGGGCGGGCTCGACATCCTGCACTTCAACATCGGCATCTCCACCCGCGGCGGCGTCGCCGATACGCCGATGGACGATTGGCGCCGGGTCTTCTCGGTGAACCTCGACGCGGCGTTCACCGTATCGCAGACGCTGCTACCGCTGATCGAGGCGGACGGCGGCGGCGCGCTGGTCTTCGTGTCGACCCTGGCGGCGGAGCTCAACGGGCCGTACCCTTACGTGGCCTACGAGACCTCCAAGGCGGCGCTGTGCCGGCTCTCGCGCTCCATTGCCGCGGAGTATGCCGCGCGCGGGGTGCGCTCCAACACCATCGTTCCGGGCTTGATCGACACGCCGCACGTCCTGGCGATGGTGGACAAGGGGCCCGATCCCGCCGCGATCCGCGCCGGCCGGGCCGCGATGGTTCCGATGAAGCGCCAAGGCACCGGCTGGGACGTCGCCGAGGCGGCCGTATTCCTGGCGTCGGACGCGGCCGGCTTCATCACCGGCGTCGACCTGCGTGTCGACGGCGGGATGGCGCTGCTGATGGGAAACGCGGCGATCTAGCCGCCTAATTGCACCAATGGATCCTGGGAGAGTGCCGTGAAGACCATCCTCATCACCGGCGGACCATCCGGGATCGGCCGCGCCGTCACCGAGGCGGTGCTCGAAAAGGGGTGGCGCGCGATCGCGGTCGACGTCTCCGAGGACACCCTCGCCAGCTGCCGCGAGGAGCTGGCCGCCGCGGGCGACCGTCTGATCTGCACCCGCCTCGATGTGGCCGACGAAGGGGCGGTGACGGCGCTGGTCGAGCGCCTGGAGGGGGAGGGGCACGCGCTCGACGGCGTGGTCAACTGCGCCGGCATCGCCGCGGACATTCCCGCGCTCGACACGCCCACCGACCTTTTCCGCAAGATCCTCGACGTCAACGTGATCGGCTCGTTCGTGGTGGCGCGGGCGGCGGCGCGCTTCATGGCCGAGCGGGGCGAGGGCGCCATCGTCAACATCGCCTCCGTCTCGGGGATGGTGGGGAGCAGCGGTCGCGTCGCCTATGGGGCCTCGAAGGGCGCGATCATCACCGCCACCAAGGTGCTGGCGGTCGAGTGGGCGGAGCACGGTATCCGCGTCAACGCGATCTCTCCGGGGCCGATCGAGACCCCGCTGGTGGCTGCCGTCCACACCGCCGAGGCGCGCAAAGCCTTTTACGAGCGCGTTCCGGCGCACCGCTACGGGATGCCCGCCGAGGTGGCGGCGATGGCGATCGTCCTCCTGGACGGGGCCGTGTCCGGTTACGTCACCGGCCAGAACATCGCCGTCGACGGCGGCATGACGATCGCCGGCGTCATGCACGGCACCGCTCACAAGGCGTAGCGCACGCCCCTTGAATGAGCCGGTGCGTCACGCCGGCGCACGCCTCGTCTTAGCCCGACGCACGTCCTCCGGCGAGCGGCCATGCACTCCCAAGAGCGGCCGCGCCTTGCCGCGCACACGAGACCGTGCGCCGACACTGCGCGCGTCATGTCATGCAATGACATGTGTTTTACTGTTTGGCATCGCGCGCCGCGCCGTGCTAAAGGTAGCGCAATAACAAATTAGAAAAATGCTGGAGGAGCGTTGTGAAGACCTTCACGGTCGGGGCCGCGTCCGTCGTGCGTGTCGAGGAGGTGCTGGAGGTCGGCTTCAAGCCGTCGTTTCTGTTCCCCCAGTTCGACCCGGCGGTGCTGGACCGCGACCCGATCCTGACCTCGCCGAACTTCATGGACGCCGCCACGGGCAGCGTTCGGTCGAGCATCCATTCCTGGCTGATCCGCCTCGACGGAAAGACGATCCTCGTCGACACCTGCTCGGGCAACGGCAAGTCCCGCGCGCTGCCGCTCTTCAAGCGCTTCCACATGCTGGACTTCCCGTATCTCGACAATCTCGCCGCTGCCGGTGTGCAGCCGGAGGATGTCGACATCGTCTTCTGCACGCACCTCCATATCGATCACGTCGGCTGGAACACGCGGGCCGATGGCGATGCATGGGTGCCGACCTTCCCGAACGCCCGCTACATCTTCGGCAAGGCCGAGCTGGAGCATTGGACCACGGGCGACGGCCCGCGCGTCTTCCCCCAAAACGTCGACGTGATCGAGGACAGCGTCAAGCCGGTGCTCGAGGCGGGCATGGTGGAGCTGGTGGAGCCGGGCGACACGATCGCCCCGGGACTCACGGTGGAGGCCGCGCCCGGCCACACGATCACCCAGCTGATCCTCAAGTACGACGACGGCGCCGGGCACGGCTTCGTCGTCTCGGCGGACTGCCTGCACCAGCCGATCCAGGTCTATGCGCCGGAGCTGTCGAGCTGCTTCTGCGAGGCGCCCGATGCCGCCGAGACGACGCGCCGGCGCCTTCTCGCTCACTGCGCCGACACCGGCGCGCTGCTTTTGCCGATGCACTTCGGCCCGCCGCACGCCGGTCATGTCGTGCGCGACGGGGACGGCTACGCCTTCCGGCCGGTCACGCCGGACTGAGCCAGCCGCGCCCCCATGTTTCAGAAAGGATGAGACCCATGGGCTATACAATTGCCGAAAAGATCCTCGCCCGCGTCTCTGACAAGGACAGTGTCAAAGCTGGTGACGAGGTGATGGCCAAGCCGGACTTCGTCGTCGCCTACGATTTCCCCGGCTACACCGACGTCATCTTCAAGCAGATGAAGGAAGACTTCGGCATCGACAAGGTGGCCGAGCCGGACCGCTTCGCCATCTTCATCGACCACATGGTGCCCGCAGCCACGCCCAAGGAGGAGGAGCTGCACATCATCACCCGCGACTGGTGCCGCGACAACGGCGTCGCCCTCTACGAGCGGCGCGGCATCGGCCACCAGGTCGCCGCCGAAGTCGGCTATGCGGTGCCCGGCGCATTCGTGGTGCACTTCGACGGTCACATCTCCCAGCTCGGCACCTTCGGTACCCTGGCGATGGGCATCCGGCGCAACCTGCTGGAGGCGTTCGTGCGCGAGCGCATCTCTATCAAGGTGCCGCATACGGTCCGCGTGAACTTCACCGGCACCTTGCAGAAGGGCGTCTACGCGCGCGACGTGTTCCACCATCTGGTGCGCACGCTCGGCCCGGCCTCCTGCCGCTTCCAGGTGCTGGAGATTGGCGGGCCCGGCATCGAGCAGATCTCCACCGAGGGGCTCCAGACCATCACTGGCCTCGCCATGTTCACCGGCGCCGTGACGGCCATCGTCAATCCCGACAAGGCGCGGCTGGAATATGCCCAGGCGCGCGCCAAGAAAGACATCGAGCCGGTCTGGTCGGACGAGGACGCCGAGTACGCCGCCGTCCACGAGATCGACCTCACGGATCTGGAGCCCATCGTCGTCATCCCGCCGACGCCGGCCAACAGCCGCAACCTGTCGGAGTATCTCGGTATCTCGATCAACACCGGCTACCTCGGCTCCTGCGCCTCGGGCCGCCTCGAGGACATCAAGGTCGCCGCCGAGATCCTGCAGGGCCGGCAGGTGGCGCCGGGCTTCCAGCTCAACGTTGTGCCGACGAGCCAGGAGATCATGGCCGCCGCCGGGCGCGCGGGCTACCTCTCCACGCTCGCCGAGGCCGGTGCCTTCGTCACATCGCCGTCGTGCGACTACTGCTTCGGCCGCATGGGCACGATGAGCGCGGGGCAGAAGGCGGTCTCCACCGGCACGCTCAACGTGCGCGGCCGCATGGGGAGCCCGGACTCCGAGATCTACTTGTGCAACGCCGCCACGGTCGCCGCGACTGCCGTCGAAGGCAAGATCGCCGACCCGCGGCCCTACCTCTAGGAGGCGGTGATGTCACTGGCCAACCTCAAGGGCCGCGTGGCCTTCATCTTCGAGGAAGAAGACTTCGACGTCGACCAGATCGTCGGCGTCAAGAACATCAAGATCCAGGATATCGACGAGCTCGCCGCCGCGGCGATGCAGGCCTACGATCCGGCCTTCCGCGACACGGTCCAGCCGAACGACATCCTCGTGGGCGCGGCCAACTTCGGCTACGGCCACCCGCATTACCCGCCGATGAAGGCGATGCGGCACCTCGGGATCGCCGGCGTCGTCGCCGAGAGCTTCTCGCCAGGGTACTGGCGCGGTGAGATCTCGATGGGCTTCCCGCAGGCGAGCTGCCCGGGGATCCTCGGCCTCGTCGAGCGCTGGGACGAGATCGAGGTCGACTGGGACGCCGCCGAAGTGCGCAATCTCACCAAGGGGACGGCGCTCCCCATGGAGCCGCTCTCCTTCGCCGACCGCTCCATGCTCGAGCATGGCGGCCTCGTCGGCTACCTCAAGCGGCCCGACGCGGCCTGAGCGCCGGCCGTCTCACTTCCCGTTGTCCGACCACACTGCCGCGCTTGGCGCGGCCAATCGCTAAGGTGCCCCATGCCCTACACTAAGAACGAGGAGTTCCACGCCCGGCTCACCGGCGGCAAGACCGTCTGGTCCGCTGGCGCCTACGACGCGCTCTCGGCCCGCTTCATCGAGGCGGCCGGCTTCGACGCGTGCATGACCTCCGGCTTCGGCGTCTCCGCCTCCCACCTCGGGATGCCCGACGCCGAGCTCTACACCATGTCCGAGAACCTCGCCGTGGTGCGCAATGTGGTGGCGGCGACGGGGCTGCCGATCGTCGCCGACATCGACACCGCCTACGGCAACGCCATCAACGTGATGCGCACCATCCGCGAGTTCGAGAACGCCGGCGTGGCGGCGGTCATCATGGAAGACCAGGTCGCGCCCAAGCGTTGCCCGATCTGCGTCGGCGGCGTGGAGACGATCTCGGTCGAGGAGGCCGAGGGCAAGATCGCCGCCGCCGTCGAAGCGCGGCGCAACAAGAACATGGTGATCATCGCCCGGACCGACGCCGCCACCGAAGAGGAAGCGATGGCGCGCGCCAAGCGCTATGTCGCCGCCGGTGCCGACATCATCCAGCCGATCTCCAAGACCTTCAAGACGCTGGAGGGGCTGAAGGCGATGCGTCAGGCCGCCGGCGTGCCGCTGTCGCTGCAGATGCTCGGCTGGCTGGAGCGGGACCTCTCGCCCCAGGACGTCGAGGGTGTGGCGGGCATGGCGACCTTCGCGCTCGTGCCGCTGATGACGGTGGCCAAGGCGCTGGAGGAGAACCTCGCCGAGCTGGTGAAGACCAAGACCACGAAGAGCCTGCCGCGGCCGGTGGCCCAGCACGACCCGTTCGTCGAGAAGATCGGATTCGCCGAGATCGAGCGGCTGCAGCTGAAGTATCTGCCCGAGACGCGGCCGGCCGACATCGCGGCCGAGTAAACCGCGATGCCGGCGCCGGATGCGGGACCTGTACCGCACTATGTAACGCTGCCCGGTGGGCAGGTGCGGGTCTGGCGCTGCGGGGAGGGGGCCGACCTCCTCCTCCTCGCCGGCCTGACCATGGCGGCCGAAGACCAGGCCGCTGCCGTCGCCTCGGCCTGTCCGGGCTGGCGCGTCACCGCCGTCGAGCTTCCGGGCATCGGGGGTTCGGCCGGCCATGTCGCCAAAGACCTGGCGGCACAGGCCGAGGCGGTGCGCGACCTCGTCGATGCGTGTGATTTGGCGGGGGCGATGGTCGTTGGCGTGGAGCACGCGGCGATCGTGGCGCACGCGGCACCGGTGGGCCGGCACACGCTTGCCGTCGGTCTCGACCGCGTTGCCGGCTGGGCGGCAACGGCGCCGTCGCCGCCCGACCTCACTCCGCGACAGGACGGCACGCACCTCACCGCGCTGTGGTGCTTCCTGCGCGACCGCCACATCCTGGAGCCCCAGGATCCGCGCACGCCCGCTGGCGCCGGCGACGCACTTCCGAGCGCCTCGGCCCTCGACCGTGCGGTCACCGCCGCCGCCGTCCGCCCCGAGCGGTTCGCCGGCCTCTGGTCCGCTCTGTCGCGCGAGCCGGTGCCGGCGCTCACGTCGGCCGCCACCGTCGACGACCTCGCCGCGCTGCTGCCGGACCCTACGGCGCCGGGAGCCGGCTCTCTGCCGCCGACCGCGCCGACGCAGGGTATTTTCCATCGCTATGTCGAGACGGCGCGTGGCCGGCTCCACCTCCGGTGCGCTGGCGCCGTGGGGCAGGCGACCCTCGTCATTCCCACCGGCGGTGGCTCATCGGCACAGTTCGCGCCGGTCGTCGAAGGGTTGGCGGCTGCGGGGCGGCAGGCGTTCTCGGTCGACTATTTCGGGAACGGGCTGTCGGATGCTCCGGCCGGCCCCGTCGACCACCGAGACGCTGGCGGCCGACATGATCGCGCTCCTCGATGCGCTCGGGCACGAGATCGTCGACGTCTGGGGCTCGCACACCGGCTCGCTCGTGGCGCTGGAGACTGGCGGTGCGGCACCCGAACGCGTGGGGCGCATCGTCATGGAAGGGCCGGTGTTCATCTCGGCCGACTTCCAGGAGGATCTTCTCGCCAACTACTTCCCAGACTTCACGCCCGACCCATGGGGCCGCCATCTGGCACTGATCTGGAATTGGCGGCGCGACGCCTTCTTCTTCTGGCCGTGGTACCGCATCGACCGGGCCGCGGTCCGGGCCATCGGCCTGCCGTCGGCGGAGGACCTCCACTTCTATGCCATCGGCATCATGGAAAGCGGCACCACCTACGATCACGCCTACCGCACCGCCTTCCGTTACGACACGCGCGCCCGCATGCCGCAGCTGACACGCCCCGCCCTCGTCTGCGCCGGACCCAACGATATGCTGATCGCGGGGCTCGCCGAGACGGAGGCCCTCGCGGTGCCGTCGGTGACGGTGCGCACGACACCGACCACCGTGTGGTGGCCGGACCCGGGGCCGGATGAGGCGGCGGAGACGATGGCGATCTACACGGCGTTCCTCGATGGCGGCGGCGAATAGGCCGGCGCCGAAGGGGCTCGGGACTCACCAAGGAACATAGGGCGGGTCGCCTGTCCCTCGGAGCCGTCCATCGCGAAGAAGCCCTGCACCGGCGGGGAGAGGCCGCAAGGCACGCTTCGCTCTTCGGCCTTGCAGCCTCTCCCCCGCCGGCGCTGATCGGGCATCGCGACGGACGGCTCCGAGGAACAGGCGACGGTATCGCCGTGCCGTGGCGCGCGCAGAGGCGGGCCGCCGAGTGTGGGGCGGCGCGGTTGTCGAGGGGACTACGAGAGGTAGGCGTCCAGGACCTCTGGGTTTTCCTTGAGCGAGGCCGGGTCGCCCTCCACCACGATCTGACCGCGGCGCATGACATAGCCGTAGTCGGCGACCGACAGCGCGATCGCCGCGTTCTGCTCGACCAGAAGGATCGACTGGCCGTCCTTGTGGAGCGCGACGATCGCCTCGAAGACGAGATCGACGATGGCGGGCGCCAGGCCCATCGACGGTTCGTCGAGCACGAGGACCTTAGGGCCGGTCATCAGCGCACGGCCGATGGCCAGCATCTGCTGCTCGCCGCCCGACAGGAGACCCGCCGGTTGCGTGCGACGCTCGGCGAGACGGGGGAAGAGGTTGTAGACGCGCTCCTCGATCTCGCTGGCGTTGGGCGCTCCGGCGAAGCGGGAGAGCGCGAGGTTCTCCTCAACCGTCAGCGGCGCGACCACCATCCGGCCCTCCGGCACCAGCGCCAGCCCGTTCGCGCACCACGGCGTGCAGGGCCATCCGCTGGATCTCACGCTCTTCCAGCCGCACCGTGCCGGTGACCGGCCGGTGCAGCCCCGCGATCGAGCGCAGCGTGGTCGATTTGCCCGCCCCGTTGGCGCCGAGGAGCACGCACAACGCGCCGGCGTCCACTTTCAGCGAGACGTCGCGCACGGCACGGATCGCGCCGTAGCTAGCGCAGAGATTGGATACGGTCAGCATCGTGCGTCGTCCGAAGTAGGCCTCCTGCACGTCGGGCGCGGAGAGGCAGGTCTGGGGATCGCCTTCGGCCAGCAAACGGCCGAAGTTGATGACGGTGCAGCTGTCGCAGAACTCGGTGACGAGGCCCATGTTGTGCTCCACCAGAAGCACCGTCAGGCCCTGATCCCGCAGGTCCCGCACCACGTGGCCGATGGCGGAGGCCTCCGACGCGTTCATGCCGGCGGTCGGCTCGTCGAGCAGCAGGAGTTTGGGGTCCGAGCCGAGCGCGCGCGCCAGCTCGATCCGCCGCTGCTCGCCGTAGGAGAGCGTCTCGGCGAGCTCGTTGGCGCGGTCCGCCATGCCGACCCGCTCCAGCAGAGCGAGCGCCTGCGCCTCGGTGGCCTTGCGGGCGCGGCGCGCTTCGGGAAGGCCCAGGAACGAGGCGAGGAGGCTCGTCCCGCGCCGCAGCCAGCAGCCGGTGATGACCTGCTCCAGCGCCGTCATACCCTTGAAGAGGCGGACGTTCTGGTAGGTTCTGGCGATGCCGAGCGCCGCGATGTCATAGGGCTCCAGGCCTCGGACCGCGGCGCCGTCGAAGGTGATCGTGCCGCCGTCGATCTCGTAGAGGCCGGTCAGCAGGTTGATGATCGTCGTCTTGCCGGCGCCGTTGGGGCCGATGAGGCCGTGGATCGCGCCCTGACGCACCGTCATCGACAGGTCCGACACGGCGGTGACGCCGCCGAAGCGCTTCTCGAGATGTTCTAGCGCCAGGAGCGGGGCGGCGCTCGTTGCCGCCTTTGGTGCGGGGGTCGCGTCAGGCATGGGCGGCCTCCGTGCCGTCGTCTTCCACGGCGCGTGTCTTGCGGGCACGGCGCAGGCGGAAGGCCCGCGGGTCGATGAGTCCCCGTGGCAGGAAGATCATGATGAGAAGCAGCGCGACGCCCTTGGCGACGTCCTCGATCGCCGGCGCCACGGCCTGCATCGTCACCGGCAGCGCGGTGAACACCGCCGCGCCGACCACGGGACCGATCCAGTGGAACGAGCCGCCCAGCACCGTGGACGCGATCATCGTGAAGGCGATGCCGATGAAGTAGGTCTCCGGCGAGATGAACTGCAGAGTGAAGGCGAGGCACGCGCCGCCGAGGCCGCCGACGAGGCCGGAGATGATGAAGGCGACGAACTGGATGCGGCGCGGCTTGATGCCCATCGTCGCCGCGACCGCCGGGTCCTCGCGCACCGCCAGCGAGGCGAGGCCGTACCAGGAATGATAGAGCCGGTAGAAGATGAAGGTCACGAGCGTGAGCAGGATGGCCAGCTCCCACCACGCGATCCGCGCCGGCACGAAGAGGCCGTTGACCCCGCCCGTGAGCCCCGGCGCGTTCAGCGCGACGATGCGCGTGATCAGCACCAGCGCCAGCGAGGCGAGCGCCATCCAATGGCTCTGCAGCTTGAGGAAGGTGGTGGCGATGACCGCGGCGCCGAGCCCGCCCGCCACCGCGGCGAGCGGCAGCGTCAGGTACAGCGAGATGCCGAACTTGGCGACGAGCTGCGCCGCCAGGAAGCCGCCGATGGCCGCGAACACCACCGTCGTGAACGACAAGACGCCCACCGAAAGGACAGCGTACGTCGAGAAGGGCGAAGAACGCGTTGACCATCGCGAAGACGACGGTGGAGCCGTAGGCGGCCCAGAAGTCGAGGAGCATGTCCATGCCTCAGGCCCTCTGTAGCGCTGATCGACCCGAAGAGGCCCCGCGGACGGGCGACGAGGAAGGTCAACAGGAGAATGTAGGTGAAGCCGTCGCGGAAGGCGGTGGAGATGTACTGCGCCACGAAGACTTCGATGATGCCGAGGCAGATGCCGGCGATCGCGGTGCCGCGCACGTCGTCATAGCCGCCGACGACCACGGCCGCGAAGCCTTTCAGCAGCAGCGCCTCGCCCAGCAGGTACGAGACGTTGTTGGTCGTGATGCCGCCGAGGACACCCGCGAGACCGGACGTCGCGCCGGCGAGGAACGCCGTCAGCAGGATGATCATGCGTGCGTTGACACCGCCGAGGCTGGCGGCCGTCGGGTTCCAGCCGACCGCCCGCATGGCCGCGCCGATGCTCGTGCGGGTGATGAGGTACCACATGCCGGCCGTCACCAGGATCAGTGTCGACGATGGTGATGATCTGCATCGCCGGGACGCGGATCACGCCGAAGTCGACCATGTTGTAGGGGTAGGACGACGGCGGGAAGGCCAGGCTCTGCTGGTTGGTGGCAAAGCCGGCCAGGCTGTCGAGGATGATCCAGAAGCCGATCGAGGTGATCAGCGCCCCCAGCATGCCCGCGCCCACCGAGCGCAGGGGCTGGAACGCGATCTGGTCGACGATGATGGCGATGACGCCACCACCGACGACCGCGGCGAGGATCGCGATCGGCAAAGGCATGCCGAGCGCGGTGACGGTGTAGTAGCCGATGATCGCGGCCCAGCTGGCGTAGGCGCCGTGCGCGGCATTGAGGATGCCGAGGGTCGCGAACACAAGCCCGAACCCGATCCCGAACAGGGCGTAGAGCGAGCCCAGCGCCCATCCGTTGATCAGTTGTTCGAAGAAGAGTTGCACTTTAGTTCGCGTCCCACGGTGCCAGCGTGCCGGCGTCGGTCCAGTTCACGATGAGCGAGTTC
Source organism: uncultured Alphaproteobacteria bacterium (assembly GCA_963771975.1). Lineage (GTDB taxonomy): Bacteria > Pseudomonadota > Alphaproteobacteria > Rhizobiales > Amorphaceae > Acuticoccus. Next base: position 38,912 of record CAVYVL010000002.1, read on the forward strand.
TCGACGGTCGCCTGGCCGTCGATCATCGGCAGGCCGCCGTAGATGTTGTCCTCGATCGTCGTCGACGGCGGCGAGCGCGTTGGCGATGTCCTCACGGCTGGGGTCGCCCTCCAGCGTGTTGAGCGCCTGGGTCAGGTAGTACATCAACGTGTAGCCCTGGGCCGAGTAGGTGTCGGGCTGCTCGTCGTACTTCGCCTGGTAGGCGTCGATGAAGGCCTGCGCGCGCGGGTCCTTGGAGAGCGACGGCGAGAAGAGGATCGGGAAGGGCACGCCCTCCATCGCCGCGCCGGCCTTCTCGAACACGGCCACCGGGGAGATCACGTCGGAGGCCGAAATCGACCCCTCGTAGCCGCGCTGGCGCAGGGCCGAGATGATGCCGACGGCGGGCGTCTGCGTCGTCCACACCATGATGAGGTCGGGGTTGGTCGCCATCGCCTGGGTGGCGGGGCCGGTGAAGTCGGTGTCGTTGCTGAGGATCGAGATCACCTCGCCGGTCTTCGATGCCTTCTTCTCCATCACCTCCTGCGCGGCCTTGAAGCGCGCCTGGAAGGCGTCGTTGTCCGCGTTGACGAAGTAGGTGACGGTCTTCGGCTTCAGCGTGTCGGCGAGGCGTTTGCGTCATCTTCACTTCGGCCGGGCCGGGGAGGGCGACGACAGAGGACACGAACGGCAGCTCGGGCAGGCCGGGCCGCGTCGCACCGTAGATGATCAGCGGGATTCCGATGCTCTCGGCGACCGGCTTCAGCGCGCCGGCGACCGGCGAGAGGATGCAGCAGGTGGCGACCTTGATATCGCGATCGGCGCCGAACTGCGTCAACGCCTGCACGGCGCGCGCGGCGTCGGAGCCCGATTCCTTCTCGACAAGCTCCAGCTCGACACCCTCGCCGAGGAGGTTGCCGGAGTTGATCTCCTCCATCGCCAGGACGGCACCGTTCCAGATAGGAGATGCCGGCAGCCGCGAGCGGGCCCGTTTTCTCGGTGATGAAGCCGACCTCGTAGGTGCCGGCGTCGAGCGACTGCGCCGCCGCGAAGGTCGGCGCGGCGATGCTGCCCGCAAGCAGTCCCGCTGCGGTCAAGCCGCGGATGGTCCGATAGTTCACGTCAGATCCTCCCTCTTGTTCGTTGCACGTGGCATCGCGTTGCGAGCCCGTGGACGGCGAATCGCCGGGGGCGCCTCAACCTCGCGGTGTACGCGGTGAGGGACCGTGACGGATGGGGCGTTCTTCCCGGACGACTTCGTTTTGTTTTGTTTATAGCTATTCTATCAGTGCCTGCAGGTCAACTGATAAAACACATGTCACTGAATGACACGTCGGGTGGTGGTGGCGTTATGCGGCGCCGGCCAGCTTGATCGGCGTTCGATCTGCCGGGCCGCCTGGCGCAGATCGTCGAGGTGGAGGGGCTCGCCCTCGTCGCTGCAGAGCTGCGGCGTGAGACCGGCGACGCTGATGGCCCCGGCGATGACACCGTCCGGCGCCCGCACCGGCACCGCGATGGCGGTCAGCCCCAGGGCCACGTCGTCGATGGCGAACTCGTAGTCCCGCGCCGCGATCTGCTTGAGGCGTTCGCGCAGCTTGTCCCGGTCGGTGATGGAGACGCGCGTCATCGCAGTCGGCTCGCGGGAGAGGACGCGTTCGATCTCGTCCTCGGATTGGTAGGCGAGCAGCAGCTTCGGCGCGCCGCCGCAGTTGTAGGGGAGCGTGCCGCCGACGGCCCACCAGTGCAGCTCGATGCCCTTCATGTCGTTCAGCCGATCGAGGCAGACGACGTCGCCGTCGTCGTAAACCGAGACGAACGCGGTGATCGGGAAGCTCGGACGCGAGCTGCGTGAGGACGGGGTTGGCCATGGCGCGCAGGTCGAAGCCATCCGGCACGTCGGCCGCCAGCATCCGCAGTGCACGGCCGATGCGGTACTGCTGCGTCGCCGAGTCCTGGGCGATGTAGCCGTTGTCCATCAACGTGATCAGGAGGCGGCGCGTCGTCCCCTTGTCGAGCCCCGTCGCCTGGGTGACGTCGGCCAGCGTCTGGCTGCGCTTCTGCGAGAACGTGTTGAGCACGGCGAGCGCGCGAGACACCGACCGGATGTTTTGTTTCGATGGTTCCGTCATGCCGTGCTCTTCAGGTGCTTCACCGAGCTGTTCGCCTCACGTATCGCATGGGTCGCGTGTCAGTCAATTGACGCGTGTCGTAGAGTGATCCGATGAGCCTGGCCACCGGCGCGCGGACATCGGGCCCAATCTACGACCGTCCGCATCCTCGCGGTGCCGCTGATCGTCAATCAACATGAAGAATTCGACGGCGAGGACTGATGGCGCTGCGCAACCGACCACCGAGGCGCGCCCGCCGGCGTTCACCGCGCTCGCCGACGATCGGCACCGACAAGGTGCTGACCGACACCGCCACGCGCGCCTACTACGCCAACGACGTCTTCTGGCAGCCCGGGATCGAGCCGCTCGCGGTCGATCCTGCCGACGACGCGCGAGGAGGCGGCGCGGCCGTGCTGCGCAGCGCGCCGAGGCGGGGGTCGATATCGTCCCGCGCGGCGGCGGCATGAGCTACACGAAGGGCTACCTGCCGTCGCGTCCGAGAGCGTCGTGATCGACTGCCGCGGGCTCGACACCGTGGTCGAGGTCAATGCCGACGATCGCTACATCACCGTCGAAGCCGGCTGCACCTGGGAGAGCGTGAACGCCGCGCTCGAAGGCACGGGCCTGCGCACCCGCTACTGGGGTCCGCTGTCCGGCGTCAACGCTACGGTCGGCGGCGCCTGTCGCAGAACAGCGCCTTCTTCGGATCGGCGCGGCACGGCACGGTCGCCGACAGCGTGCTCGGCGTTACCGTCGGGCTGGCGGACGGGCGCATCGTGACGACCGGTTCGGGCGGGCGCGTCGGGCGCCAAGCCGTTCACGCGCTACGGCGGACCGGACCTCACGGGCCTGTTCCTCGGCGACAACGGCGCGTTCGGCGTCAAGCTCGTCCGCGACCTGGCGCTGATCCCGCGGCCGGCGGAGGTGGGCTTCCTCTCGTTCGGCTTCACCACGATGACGGCGATGGCCAGCCGCGCAGGTTGAGATCGCCCGCACGGGTCACGTCTGCGAAGGGTTCGGCATCGACCGCAACAAGGCCGAGCACTCGGCGAGCGTGAACCGGATTTCCGACGGGCTCCGCTCGCTCGGCAACGTTGCGGCGGCGGGCAAGACGCCTGATGGGCGGCTTCAAGGATGCCGCGAAGGTGGCGACCGCCGGCACCTCGTTCATCAAGGCGCACAACTTCACGCTCCACCTCGTGGTCGAGGCGACGACCAAGGCGGGGCTCGACGCCTCGCTGGCCACTGTCGAGACGATCGGCACGCGCCACGGGGTCGAGATCGACAACGCCGTGCCCCGGGTGATGCGCGTCCAAACCGTTCGGGCCGGTGCGCGGCATGCTCGGCCTCAACGGCGAGCGCTGGGTGCCGATCCACGCCGTCTTCCCGCTCAGCAAGACGCCCGAGGTGGTCGCCGCCAACGATGCCTATTTCGAGAGCCAGCGCCCCATGATGGAGGAGCACGGCATCACCTACTCGGTCATGTCGATGACGGTCGGGTCCGAGTTCTTCCTCGAGCCCGCGTTCTACTGGCACGACGAGATCACCCCGCTGCACGAGAAGAGCGTTGGATCCGACACGGTGCGTCCGTGGATGAACCGGCCCGCAAACCCCGCCGCGCGTGAGGCGGTGGTGCGCCTGCGCCGCGGGACGCAGGAGCTCTACGCCAGCCACGGCGGCGTGAGCTGGCAGGTGGCGCGGGACTATCCGTTCAAGGATCTCCTGGCGCCGGAGACCTGGTCCCTGCTTCAGGACGTCAAGCGCGCGGTCGATCCCGAGGGACGGATGAACCCCGGCTCGCTGGGCCTGGCGGCGGACTGACGGGCAGGCGGCGCCGGATGCGCGGCGCCGCCTTAGATGCGACACTGGCGCCGCAACGTCAGCCGACGGTGTGGTCCGCCTTCAGCGCGGCGATCTCGGCGGGCGTATAGCCGAGCCCGGCGAGGATCGCCTCGCCGTCGGCGCCGAGCGCAGGCGGGGCCCGGTCGGGCGCGTCGTCCACATCGGCGAACGCCACCGGCTGCGGCACTGAGCGGCGCCGCCCCGCGAGCCCGTCCGTCTCCCGGAAGAAGCCCACGGCGGCGAGATGCGGGTCCTCGATGAGGTCGTCCAGCGTATTGACCCGCGCGTGCGGCACGTCGAGCCGCCGGCACACCTCGATCCACTCGGCGGTGGGGCGGGCGGGAAGGGCGGCGGCGAGCACGCCGTAGAGCGTGTGCGAGTGCGCGTTGCGCCCGGCGGCGGTGGCGAACCACGGCTCGGCGGCGACGTCCTCGCGGCCGAGTTCGGCGAGCGTCCGGCTCCACTGGGCGCCGCTGTAGGGCATCACCGCGAGCCAGCCGTCCGCCGTCGCATAGGGGCGGCGGTTGGGATTGAGGAGGCGGCTGTAGCCGGGCGCCCCGTCCTCGGCGAACGTGGCCGCGTCGAGGTGTTCGTTGAACAGGAACGACGCCAGCGCCTCGAACATCGGCACCTCGATGGCGACGCCCGCGCCGGTGCGCTGGCGCCGCACCAGCGCGGCGAGGATGGCGTAGACCACATGAAGCGCCGCGATCTTGTCGGCCATGATCGAGGGCACGTAGTCCGGGTCGCGGCCGACCTTGAGCGGCAGCGCGGCGAGGCCGGCGGCGGCCTGGATGACGTCGTCGTAGGCGGCCGTTCCCGCGTAGGGCCCGCCGCTGCCGAAGCCGACCGCCGCGCAGTGGATGATCGACGGGTTGGCGCGACGCACGTCGGCGGCCGATAGCCCCAGCTTCTCCGCTGCCTTGGGGCGCATATTGTGCAGCACCACGTCGGCACCTTCCAGAAGGCGTGTCAGCACTGTGCGCCCCGCGGGCTGGCGCAGGTCCAGCGCCAGGCTCTTCTTGTTGCGGTTGTTGTTGGCGAAGACGGCGCCCATCCCCTCCGGCCCCATGCGCGCCCGAATGGCGCGCGAGATCGCCCTCCGGCGCCTCGATCTTCACGACATCGGCGCCGAGATCGGCCAGGGTCTGGCTCGCCATCGGACCCATGACGATGGTCGTGACGTCGATGATTCGCACGCCGCCCAGCATGTCCTTCATGGTCCGCTCCCTACTGCGCCAGCGACGGCAGCCAGAGGATGATGTCCGGCACCAGCACCAGCGCGAGGACGATGAAGTAGGTCCGCCACCAGGAACCACATCACGCCGCGGAAGATGGTGCCGGTGGAGGCCAGATCCCCCACCACGCCCTTGATGACGAAGACGTTCAGGCCGATCGGCGGAGTGATCATGCCGATCTCCAGGAACTTGGCCAGCAGCACGCCGAACCAGATCAGGTTGAAGCCGGCGCCATCGATGATCGGCAGCAGGATCGGCAGCGTCAGCAGCATGGCGCCGATCGGGCTCGAGGAACATGCCGAGCACCAGGTAGATCAGCGCGATGCCCACCAAGCAGCACCGCAGTCGAGGCCTCCATCCCGCCGACGAGGTCGGCAGATCGCGTCCCCGGCGCCGGAGAGGCGAGGAAGCGCGTCAGCATGCTGGCGCCGATGGCGATGATGAAGAGCGCGGCCGAGGTGACCAGCGTCTCGATCAGCGATTCCTGCACGCCGTGCCAGCTCAGCGAGCGTTTCACCAGAGCGATGATGAGGGCCAGCGCCGCGCCGACCGCGCCGGCCTCGGTCGGCGTGAAGATGCCCGCGAACAGGCCGCCGAACACGCCGAACATCAGGAGCGAGCACCGGCCAGGTGTCCGTCAGCGCGGCGAAGCGTTCGCCCCAGGTGGGATCGCTCGTCGACGGGCGCGGCCAGCTTCGGGTCGAGTGACGCGCGCACGATCATCACCGCGACGTAGCCGGCGCCGTGAGAAGCCCGGCACCGACGCCGCCGAGGAACAGCTGGCTCGATCGGCACCTCCGCGATGATGCCGTAGAGGATCATCAGGATCGACGGCGGGATCAGCGCGCCGATGGTGCCGGCTGCGGCGACCGTGCCGGTGGCCAGCCCGGCGTCGTAGCGCTGGCGCATCATCTCCGGCACCGCGATCCTGCCCATGGCCGCCGCGCAGGCGATCGACGAGCCGGTGACGGCGGCGAACCCTGCCGCGCCGAAGATGGACGCCACGGCGAGGCCGCCCGGCAGGCGCGCCAGCCACACGCGCGCCGCCTCGAACAGGCCCTTGGTGAGGCCCGCGTGGTAGCAGACGAAGCCCATCAGCAGGAACATCGGGACGGACGAGAGCTGCCACGTCGCGGCGAAGTTCTAGGGGATGACGCCGAGCGCGCCCCAAGCCGCGCGCTCGCCGACCAGCACCCAGATGCCGCCGAACGAGACGCCGATCAGGGCCGGGCCGATGGGAACGCGCAGGGCGATCAGCAGGAGCAGGATCGCGATGCCGGCAAAGCCGATCTCAATGTCCGGTCACAATGGGGTCTCGTCAGCCGTCAGAAGGGGGCGGTGATGTCGGAGCCGGGTCGCCGCGGGCGTATCGGCCCAGCTTGTAGAGCAAGGTCAGCACCATCAGTCCGGTCCCCAGTGGCAGGAGGTAGTAGGCGGGCCAGGTGTCGATCCGCGTGCCCTGCTCGATGATGAACGAGCCGGTGTCGTGCTTTCGGATCGCTTCCCCGTAGCCGCGCCAGGCGAGCATGCCGAACACTGCCGCCGAGAAGGTCGCGGACGCGGCGTTCAGGCGTCGCTGCACCACGACCGGCATGTGCTCCACCAGCATCTCGACCGAGATGTGCGCGTTGCGCCGCTCGGCGAACGCCAGCGGGATGAAGACCACCGCCACCATGTAGTACTGCGAGACGATGGCGATGGTCCCCGGCAGGGGCGAGGAGAACACGTACTTGGCCACCACGTCGGCGGCGATGTGGAGCATCATCAGCGCCACCGCGGTCACGCCGATGAGAGTGGCGAGGCTGACGGCGGGGCCGAGGATCCGGCCGATCATGGTGTCACCCCGGCGCGGTGGCGGAGCGTCGCGCGGCCACTTGGTACGTCGGGTCTCGATGCGGCGGGTCTCGATGCGGCGGGTCTGGGCGCGGGGGCGTCGGGCACGGCGCGTGTCTCCCTCATGGCCTTCGGCCTGGGCGTGGTGCGGGTCGGTCGCGAGGGACCGGCCCGCGGGGCTGCCTTGCGGCGGCCGACGGTTACATCATGCCGTAGGTCTTGGCGTCGACCTTGGAGTAGACCTCGTTCCACAGCGTCTCGGCGAAGGCGTCGCGGTCTTTGTCGAGGCCCTTGCCGATTTCCTTCCACTTGGTGACGAGGTCGCGGATGGTGGCGATCTTCTCGTCCACGCCATCGAGCCCGTAGGTGTTGACGAACTCGTCGGCGATGACGTCGACGTCGTTCGCCACGAAGTCGGCCGACGCCTTCACCAGCTCCTCGGACGGCTCGATGATCTCGATGCCCTTCTCGCGCGACGCGTCGAGCGCATCGGTGGCCGCGTCGTTGTAGTTGATGGTGATGGTGGCGACGTTGCGGGCCGCGGCCTTCAGCATGAACGCGCGCTGCTCCTCCGAGAGGCTCTGCCAGGTGTCCTGGTTCATCGTCGCCGCGCCGGAGCCGGCGAACACGCCGCCCGGCACGTCCAGGGTGATCGCCTTGGTGACGTCGATGAGCTGCAGGTTGATGAGCTCGGGCGCTGAGATCATCGTGCAGTCGACCACCCCCTGGCTCATCGCCTCGTAGATCTCGTTGCCGGGGATCGAGACCTTGGTGCCGCCGAATTTCTCGGCCCAGCGGCCGAAGTTGGATGCGCCGGAGCGGAAGGACTTGCCCTTGAGGTCGTCGACGGTGCGGATCGGCTGCCCGCACAGGAGCACGTAATCCGGCGTCGAGGCGCTGCCGAGGTAGACCTGGTTCTCGCGCGTGAACTGCGTCTGGCAGTCCGCGCAGTGGAGCATGGCGTACTCGGTGAGCGCGCCGGCCATGGCGACGGCGGGCGCGGCGCCCTTCTCGCCGGTGGTGGCGAGCATCGAGAGGTCCGCGGCAAGGTTCGCCTCTGCGTACTCGGCCGGGAAGTAGGGCATCAGCACGTAGCCCATGTCGGCCACACCGTCGCGAATGCCGGGAGGCGTCTCCTTCAGGTCGAGGAGGGAGAGCTCGTAGAGCTTCACGCTCATGTCGGAGTTCTCGTTGACGTAGGCGACGAAGTCTTTGACGCCTTCGTTCACCGGGCCGCCGGGGGGGAAGCCGGAGGCGTAGCGCAGGGACTGTGCGTCGGCCGCGGTGAGGGCAGTCGCCGCGAAGAGCGCGGCGAGGGTGAGTGTCTTGAGTTTCATGTTTCTCTCCCGATTGTCGTTGTCGCCGTGTGGCGGCGTTATTTGCAGGTGAAGCCGCCGTCGACCGGCAGCTCGATCCCGGTGACGTAGGCCGCCTCGTCCGAGGCGAGCCAGAGCGCGGCGTTGGCGGCGTCCTCGGCGTGGCAGAGCCGGCCCATGGGGATGAGCGAGATCATCTTCGCCTCGTTGGCGGCGGCTTCGGCCGGATCGCCGCTGCGGCCGGTGAAGCCGACCTTCATCGGCGTCTCGGCGAGGCCTGGGCAGAGCGCGTTCACGCGCACGCCCTCCGGCGCAAACGTCTGCGCCAGCGACTTGGCGAGGCCCACCACCGCAAACTTGCAGCTGGAGTAGACCGGGCTGAACATCGACCCCACCAGACCCGACACCGAGGCGGTGAAGATGATGGAGCCGCCGCTGCGCCCGCGCATGTGCTTGATCGCCTCGCCCGCCGCGAACGTCGCCGACTGGATGTTGAGGTTGAGGGCGAGCTGGTAGTCGGCGATGTCGAGGTTCTCGATCCCGGCCGGGCCGGGGATGCCGGCGTGCGCCCACAGGATGTCGATCCCGCCGAGCTTTTCGGCGGCGGCGTTGATGCTGCCGCGCTGATCGGCCGGGTCGCTGAGGTCGGCGACGATGGTGTGCAGCCGCTCGCCGGCCGGATCGAGGTCCGCCTTCATCTTGGCGAGGCCGTCGGCGTTGATGTCGATGGCGCAGACGCTGGCGCCTTCACGCAGGAACCGCTCGCAGCCGGCGCGTCCCATGCCGGACGCCGCTGCGGTGATCACCGCGAGTTTGGATTGTAGTCGCAAGGCCGGGTCTCCAAGCCTGATGTCGTGAGGGTGGGGGCGGGGGCCGTCAAGCCGGCGGGGGGCCGCCGAGCCGGCGGGGCCCGTCCCCATGGATGTGACGTGAGATGGAGTGTGCGGACGGGTGGTCCGCGATCAGTCGCCGGGCGTGAACGGTCCAGCCGGGCGCAGCGCGCACGGGTGCCGGCGCTGGCGTTCGGCGGTTGGCGGATGCGCGGACAATCGCTCCATGGTTTCCTCCATTATTCTTTATTCTGAATATGGAAGACACGATACGGAATTTTCGTCAATGTCGTGAGAAGCGAAAATCGACGTATCGCGGGGGACGCCGCGCTGGTCGCTCAAAGGTCGGTCACTTTCGCGGGCGGCAAGAATTCACAATACTGAACCCAAGGCGCCAGCGGCCGCTACGGGTGGGCGGCGCTCGCGAGCGAGCGCGGCCGAACGAACCGAGGACGAGGGAAACATCCAACGATGGACGTCAAACAGGTGTCGAACGTGGTCGACCTGCTCGAGTATTTCGCCGAGCGCGGGCGTCCCGCGACCCTTGCCGAAATTGCCGACGACCTCAGTTGGGCGCGGTCCTCGACGTTCAACATCGTCGGCACGCTGGTCAAAAAGGGCTACCTTTACGAGCCCTGGCAACGCGGCAACTACTACCCGAGCCCGCGCTGGCACGCCGTCACGCAGATGATCAGCGACAGCGACCCGCTGCCCGAGGTCATGCGCGACCTGGTCGACGACGTCGCCGCGCAGACGGGGGAGACGACGGCGATCGGCTCGATCTCGGGCCTCGACACGATCTTTCTCTACGTGCGCGAGTTGCGCCAGCCGATCCGCTACTTCGCCGAGATCGGCACGAAGGTTCCGCTGCATGCGAGTTCGGCGGGCCGCGCCATCCTTTCCCAGCTCAGCGAGAAAGAGCGCGGCGCCATCTACCGCAAGATCAACTTCGAGAAGTTCACCGATGCCGCGCCGATGAGCATCGAGCGCATCGAGGCCGACCTCGCCGCAGCTGCTGAGCGCGGTTTTCACCAGAGCAATTCGGAGTTCATCGCCGACCTGGCCGGTGTCGCGCTGGAGGTGGGGACCCGGGACAAGGTACTGTCCATCGTGGTCGCGGGGCCGACGACGCGCTGCCTGGAGCGCCGGCCGCAGACCGCGCGCATCATCAAGGCGGCGCTGGAGCGCCGGGGGCTGGGAATGCCCGTCGCCAAGACCGCCATCGCCTGAGCGACGTGCGGCCACCGCCATGGACCGGCGACCGGCCGCCGCGAGTGGACCCGCGCGCGCCGATCTGACACCAGATGGCATGCCGCCCACGTACCTCTCGCGCCGGAGCGGTCCGGCGACGCGTGCGGCGGTTCGCCCGGGGCCGGGTGGCGCGATCATTGCGTGCGTCGGTCCCGGAGATGCAGCGGTGAAAAGGAACGTGAATTGATGGCAGTCGCCGAGTCTGTCGTGGGTCCCGATGGGGACGGGGGCGTGTCCGCGCCCCCCGCTGCCTTTGTCGAGATCGACAATGTGAGCCTTGCCTACGGGCGCGGCCCGGGACGCACGCTCGCCCTGCGGCGCGCGACGATCAACGTGGCGCGGGGCGATTTCGTCGCGGTCGTCGGCCCCAGCGGCTGCGGGAAGTCCTCGCTCATGAAGCTGGTGACAGGCCTGATGCCGCCGAGCCTGGGCGCCGTGCGCGTCGACGGCAAGGCGGTCGACGGGCCGCTGAAAATCGCCGGCATGGCCTTCCAGAACCCGACGCTGCTGCCGTGGCGCAACACGCTCGACAACGTGATGCTGCCGCTGGAGATCGTCGACCCGCACCGCGGCCAGCTCCGCCGCCATCGCAAAGAGTACGAGGCGAAGGCCGAGGCGCTGCTGGAGTCGGTCGGCCTCAAGGGCTTCGCGGACCGCTCGCCCTGGCAACTCTCCGGCGGCATGCAGCAACGCGCCTCGCTCTGCCGCGCCCTCATCCACGAGCCGGACCTCCTGATGCTGGACGAGCCGTTCGCCGCGCTCGACGCCTTCACCCGTGAGGAGCTGTGGGGCGTGCTGCAGAAGCTGTGGATGGAGCGCAAGTTTACGGTGATCTTGGTGACGCACGATCTGCGCGAGGCGGTCTACCTCGCCAAGACGATCCACATCATGTCGTCCCGGCCCGGGCGGATCGTGGCGACACGGGATGTGCCGTTCGCCTTCCCGCGCACGCTGGAGGACACCTTCCGGCCCGAGTTCGTGGAGATCGTCCACGAGTTGCGCGACCATATCGGCCGGGAGCGCCAGGCATGACGGACGAGACGAGCGTCTCCGATCTGGAGCTGGAGTTCGAGGAGGCGGGCGAGACCGAGCGCTCCAGCGCCGCGCGAGAGAATGCGGCGCCGTGGGTCATCGCCGGGGCCACGCTGCTCCTCTGGCAGATCGGCTGCTGGGTGTTCGACGTGCCGCGCTTCGTCCTCCCCACGCCCAGCGAGATCGCCGCCAGCTTGTGGAAGTGGAAGGCGGTCATCCTCGTCCACGCGGGGCAGACGCTCTACACCACGGTGCTGGGCTTCGTTTTCGCCGTGATCGGCGGGTTGGCGCTCGGGATCGCGGTCGGATACTCGCGCCTGCTCTACAAGGCGCTGTATCCGATCCTCATCGCCTTCAACTCGGTGCCGAAGGTGGCGATCGTGCCGATCCTGGTGATCTGGTTCGGCATTGGCACAATCCCCGCCGTGATCACCGCGTTCATGCTGTCCTTCTTCCCCATCGCGGTGAACGTGGCGGCGGGGCTCGCGACCGTCGAACCGGAGCTGGAAGACGTCCTGCGCTCGCTGGGCGCGACGCGGCGGACGATCCTCTTCAAGGTCGGCCTGCCGCGCTCGATGCCGTACTTCTTCGCCTCGTTGAAGGTGGCGATCACCCTGGCGCTGGTCGGCTCGGTGATCGCCGAGACGATCGCCGCCAACGCCGGCATCGGATACCTGATGCTCAACGCCAGCTCCCGTTTCGACGTGCCGCTGGTGTTTGCCGGCCTCTTCGTCGTCGCGGTGATGGGCGTTGCGATCTACGCCGGGTTCGCAGCCATCGAGACGCGCACCACGGGCTGGGCGACGCGCGGGCAGACGGCACGGTTCGAGGCCGGCGGCGGCTGACGCTTCGGCCAGCCGTGGCAGACGACACGGCACGAAAAAAGGCGGCGCCCGCAGGACGCCGCCTCTTCGGATGGCACAGCCGAGCGCGTATTACTTCGCGGCGTCCGGAACCTGGCGCTCCTCGATCGGCGGCAGGAAGCTCGGATCGAAATAGTTCTCCGACTCGACCGTCAGCTCGATGCCGTAGGCTTCCGAGATCTGCTTCGCGGCGGTGGCGAAGCGCTCCGGATCGACCTCGCTGATGCCGTTCTCGATGACGTCTGGCGTGACGATCGAGAGTTCCTTGGCAAGCTCCCAACGGTCCGTCTCGACATCGAGGTCGACCAGCGGCTCACGCTCCTTCAGAAGCTGCAGGCCTTCCTCCGGGTTCTCCAGCATCTCGATCAGGCCGCGCATCGTGGCCTTGACGAAGCCGCGCACGACCTCCGGGTTCTCCTCGGCAAAATCCGCCTTCACCAGGATCCCGGAGCTGTAGGGCTTCAGCCCCCACTCGGCGAAGGTGGAGTAGGCAATGTCGTCGAGGTCGATGCCGGTGCCGACCATGTTGAGGACGGTGGTGGTGGCGAAGCCGAAGGTGGCGTTCGCCTGGCCCTGCAGCACCATCGCATCGCGCAGGTTCGGCTCCACGTAGAGGAACTCGACACCCTCGGGGTCGATGTCGTGCAGCTTGGCCACCACCGGCCAGGTCAGCACGGTCGCCTCGTTCTGCGTGGCGGAGATGGTCTTGCCGACGAGGTCGCCGGGCTCGGTGATGCCGGTGTCCTTCATCGAGATCACACCGGTCGGCGACTGGTCGTTGATGACCATCACCTGGATGACCTTGGCGTCCGGATTGTCGGTGTTGAACTTGAAGAGGCCGGTGCCTTCGGCGAAGCCGACGTCATAGGCGCCGGAGGCGACCTTGGAGATGGTATCGCCGCTTCCGAACCCCCGGTCGATGGTGACGTCGAGACCCTCCTCCTCATAGTAGCCCTTGTCGAGCGCGATGAGGAATGGCCCGTGCATCGCCTGCCACGCCCAGTCGAGCACGAAGCTGACATCGGTCGTCTCCTGGGCGTGGGCGGTGAGACCGGACAGGGTCAGGGCGGTCCCGGCAAGCATGGCGCGAAACGTGCAGCGAATATTCAAGCGTAAACTCCTGTGTGACGCTGGGTCGGCGCTCGGCACGATGCCCGGTCGGGCCCGCTGGTCGAACGGATGCGGCCGGCCAACGCCGGCCGGCCGTGGAAATGGCATGCAAATCGGGGACCATACGTCAGGCCCGGCCGGGCGCGGATCGTCGCAGCGTGGCGGCACGGCAAGTGATCGGGATCGACCCAATCCGTTGCAACATAAGCAACGCGTGAACGAAACGAACGCCGTCGTCCCCTCTCGCGACCGGATCGTCTTCCGGTTCGTTCCGCGGGCGGCTAAGAAGTGACCTGGCGAGATCGAAGGTTTGAGCGAATGAGCAAGGCCCCCACGTCAACGCGCAAACCACGGGTTCAGTCGCACGTCCCGTTCGAGCGTATCGCGCTGCTGCTGCAGGGTGGGGGCGCGTTGGGGGCCTACCAGGCCGGCGTCTACCAGGCGCTCGCCGAGGCGGACCTCCATCCGAATTGGACGGCGGGCATCTCGATCGGCGCCATCAACGCCGCGTTGATCGCCGGCAATCCGCCCGAGGGGCGTGTCGACGCGTTGCGGGCGTTCTGGGAGGCCGTGACGGTCGCGCCGCTCGGTCCCCCGGCCGAGTTTTGGAAGTCGTTCGGCCTCGGCGTTCCACAGGGTGACGTCGCCCACTCGATGCTCAACCAGGCGCGCGCTTTCGGCAACCTCGTCGGCGGCGCGCCGAGCTTCTTCACCCCGCGCATGGTCCCGCCGTTCTTCTCGCCGCCCGGCACCGTCGAAGCGCAGAGCTACTACGACGTGTCGCCGCTGCGTCAGACCCTGGAGCGCCTTGTCGATTTCGACCGCATCAACGCCGGCGCCATGCGCTTCAGCGTCGGCGCGGTGAACGTGCGAAGCGGCAACTTCACCTATTTTGACACGACGACCCACGAAATTGGCCCCGAGCACGTGATGGCGAGCGGGTCGCTGCCGCCGGGTTTCCCGGCGACGGTGGTCGACGGTGAGCCCTACTGGGACGGCGGGCTCGTCTCCAACACGCCGCTGCAGTGGGTGCTGGAGAACAAGCCGCGCAAGGACACGCTCGCCTTCCAGGTGGACCTCTGGAGCGCCAAGGGTGAGTTCCCGCGCGACCTGATCACCCAGGAGGTGCGCCAGAAGGAGATCCGCTTCTCCAGCCGCACGCGCGCCGCGACCGACACCTTCACCAACATGCAGCGCATGCGCCGTGCGCTCGGACGCCTGCTCGACCATGTGCCGGACTCGGACGCGCTGATGGCCGACCCGGAGCTCAAGGCGCTGATCGAGGAGGCGGACGATAAGGTCTACAACATCGTCCACCTCATCTATCGCGCCAAGCACTACGAGGGCGCCTCGAAGGACTACGAGTTCTCGCGCCTGACGATGGAAGAGCACTGGGCGAGCGGCTATGCCGACATGTGCCGCACGCTGCGCCATCCGGAGGCGCTGGCCAGGCCGCAGAACCCGGAAGGGATCGCGACCTTCGACGTGGCGGAGCGTTGAGGTTTTGACAGTTGGCCGGCGGCTGGTTGCGTCGCCGCCGCGCAGCGCCAGGCCCGCGCGTCCCCGATACGACACCACCTCTCTGCAGCAACGAGGAACCCGATGAAGATCGCTGACGTGCGCGCCAACGCCTTTGCGATGCCGCTGAACAACCCGTCCTACCCGCGGCCGCCGTACAAGTTCTACAACCGCGAATTCGTCGTCATCAATTACCGCACGGACCCGGCGCTGCTGCGCGCGGTGGTGCCCGAGCCGCTCGAGGTGGTGGGCGACACGGTCTCCTACGAGTTCATCCGCATGCCCGACTCCACCGGATTCGGCGATTATACCGAGACCGGTCAGGTGATCCCGGTGCGCTTCACCACCCCGTCGGGGGAGGTGCAGGAGGGCGGCTACGTCCACGCCATGTACCTCGACGACAACTCGCCGATCGCCGGCGGGCGCGAGCTGTGGGGCTTCCCCAAGAAGCTGGCGACGCCGGTCATCCGCCACGAGAAGGAGACGCTGGTGTGCACGCTGCACTACGGCTCGATTCCGGTCGTGGTGGCGACGATGGGTTACAAGCACGTCGAGGCGGATCTGGCGCCGGTGGCCAAGGCGATGACCAAGCCCGCGTTCATGATCAAGATCATCCCGCACGTGGACGGCACGGCACGGATCTGCGAGCTGGTGCGCTACTACATGGAGGACGTGACGTTGAAGGGCGCCTGGACCGGCCCGGCGGCGTTGCAGTTCTTCGAGCACGCCTTGTGCGACGTGGCACGGCTCCCGGTGCACAGCGTGATCTCCGCGAGCCACTACATCGCCGACCTCACCCTCGGGCTGGGCGAGGTCGTGTACGACTACCTCGCCGACTGACGGCGCGCGCCTGTCGGCCCGGCCCGAAGGCCGCTCACGCGATGGGCACGCCCGTTCGCGCGAGCACGGCGTTGATGAGGCGGTGCGTGGCGAGCGCCTCATCGCCAGAGGCACGCGGCGCGCGGCCCGTCTCCACGGCCTCGACGAAGTCCGCGATCAGGCGGCGGTGCGGCTCGCTGGAGAACGCCATCGGGTCGGCACCAGTGCCGCCCGAATCGCCGGCGGCCACCGTCTCTGTCCGTCCGTCGACCCAACGCACCTCCAGCGCGTCGCCGGTCAGTGTCGCGCTGGCTTTGGTGCCGGCGATCTCGATGCGCTCGGCGAGGCCCGGATAGAAGGCGGTCGTGGTCATCATCACCCCCGGCGCACCATCGCGCAGCCGCAGCAGCGCGGCGGCGTAGTCCTCGGTCTCCATCTGGTGCGCGGGCGTGGTGGTGGCGTCGGCCGCGACCACCTCGACGGGGCCGGTCAGGGCACGGAAAAGGTCCACCACGTGGATCGCCTGCGTGAGGAGGACGCCGCCGCCGTCGCGGGCGAGCGTGCCGCGCCCGGGCTCGTCGTAGTAGCTCTGCGGCCGCCACCAGGGGACGCTGACGGTCGCCATCGTGAGGGCGCCGAGTTCACCCGCCTCGATCAGCGCGGCGAGACGCAACGCGGCGTCGCGGAAGCGGTGCTGCAGGACCACGCCCAACGTGCGCCCGCGCGCCGCCGCCAGCGCCACCAGCGCCTCCGCGCTGTCGAGCGTGCGGTCGAGTGGCTTCTCGACAAGGAGGTGCTTGCCGGCGTCCAATGCGATGCGCCCGAGGGCGAGGTGCGTGTCGGGCGGTGTCAGCAGCAGCACCGCCTCGACCGCCGGGTCGGTGAGGGCGCGCTCCACATCGGTGGTCGTGGGAAAGCCTGTGGCGTCCGCGAACGCGGCGGTGCGCGCCTCGGACCGGGCCGCCGCGTGCACCACTTCCACCCGATCATCGAGACTTAACAACGCGCTAGCGTGCGGTTTGACGGCCATCCCCAGGCCGACGACGCTCATTCGCATCTTGGATCCCTCATTTCACTGTTGGCGAGGCACCCGAAATCTGATGGTGTGTCAACCAGACCGCGCCGGAGAGCGAGGCTGTGTTCCATGGGAGGATGTCACGCATGCAAATTATGCGAACCGCAGCGATTGCTGCACTGCTGGTTGCTTCTGTATCGAGTGCACAAGCGCAGCGAACGTTGAAATTGAACGGTGTCCAGCCGCCGTCCCACCCCGTCTCGATGACACATGAGTTCTTCGCTGATCGCGTCGAGGCGCTGACCGACGGGTCACTCAAGATCGACGTCAACCACGCGCGCGCCCTCGGCGACGCCGTGGAGTCGGTGCAGAGCATGCGCGACGGCACGCTGGCCTTCGTCACGGTGTCGGCGTCCAACCTGTCGCAGATCGACCGGCGGATGGACATGTTCTCCCTGCCGTTCCTGTTCAAGAATGCCGATCACTATTGGGACTACCTGACCTCCGCCAAGGCTGAGGAGTTCGTGAAGCCGCTCGAGGATCGGGGCATCCACGTGATCGCCTTCATCGATTCGGGCGCGCGCAACTTCTTCGCCGACAAGCCGATCCGCACCCCGGCCGACATGGCGGGCCAGAAGATCCGCGTCATGGCGTCGCCCGTGCAGGTGAAGATGATCGAGGCGATGGGCGGCACCGGCGTGCCGATCGCTTGGGGCGATCTCTACAACGCACTGCAGACCGGCGTCGTCGACGGGGCGGAGAACAATCATCCGTCCGTCTTCACCATGAAGTTCTACGAGGTGTCGGACTACTACACGCTCGACGAGCACGCGCGGATCCCGGACATGCTGATCATGTCGCAGGACGTCTACGACAGCCTGTCCGACGAAGAGCGGGCTGCGGTCGACAAGGCGGCCGACGAGGCCGAGGCCTACATGCGCGGCGCCTGGGCGGCATCCTCTCAGATGTCGCTGGAGCAGCTGCGGCCGCTCTTTAGCGAGATCATCGAGCCGGAGAAGCAGCCCTTCATCGACGCGGTGACGCCGCTCCTCAATGAGCAGGGCGAGGCGCTGGGCGTCGCCGACGAGGTGCAGTACCTCCTGGAAAGCGGCTCGAAGTACTGACAGCCGACCCGCGATAAACCGCGATGGCTCTTTTCAACCGAGCGGTGGATGCCGTCGTCTGGCTGGTGCGCGTCGTCGCGCTCCTCCAGGCGACGGCTCTCTTCGTCATCATCATCATGACGGTGGTGATGCGCTACGGCTTCAACAACGTGTTCTCTTGGTCGGAGGAGGTGCCGCGGTACATCCTGATCTGGGTGGGCTTCCTGGGCGCGGCGGCAGGGGTGGACGCGAAGGACCACGTCGCCTTCACGCTGCTGCACGACAGCTTGAAGGGCCTCGCGCACCGCGTGCTGTCGACGCTCCTCGATATCGGCATCATCGCCTTCGGCGCGGTGCTTCTCGTCTTCGGCACCCAGCTCACCGAGCGGTTCGGGGGCGATTACATGACTTCGCTGCCGTACACCAACGTGTGGTTCTACACCGCCGCCCCCGTCTCGGGCGCGCTGATGATCCTGTTTACCGTGCGCAATCAGCTGAACGCCTGGGCCGGCATCGAGCGCGGTCCCGTCGACACGCCGCTCTACGAATGACCCCATGACCGTTCTTATCCTGTTTGTGACGTTCGTCGTCCTCATGCTCGTGGGCATGCCGATCGCGTTCGCCATCGGCATCTCGTCGGCCATCGCCGCCATGACGATGGACGTCATGACCAGCATGACCATCGTTCGGCGCATGATCTTCGGGATCAACTCGTTCCCGCTGCTGGCCGTGATCTTCTTCGTCTTCACCGGCGTCGTCATGGCCAACGGCGGTGTCGCCGGCCGCCTGGTGCGGCTGGCCGAGGTGATCGTCGGCCGTCTGCCCGGCGGGCTGGGGCAGATCAACGTGATGTCCTCGATGCTCTTCGGTGGCGTGTCCGGCTCGGCGGTGGCGGACGTGTCGTCGATCGGCCGCATGATGATCGAGGCGATGGAGAAGGACGGCTACACCCGCCGTTTCGCCACCTCGCTGACGCTGGCCTCAGCCACCATGGGGCCGATCATCCCGCCATCCATCTCGATGATCCTCTATGCCTACATCGCCGGCTCGGTCTCGGTCGGGGGGCTGCTTCTCGCGGGGCTGACGCCGGGGCTGCTCATCGGCGGCGGGCTGCTGATGGTCGCTTACGTCCACGGGCGGATGTACCACAACACCCGCACGCCCAAGCTCACCGGGCGCGAGAAGCTGGCCCGCGTGGTCGACGGCGGGCTCGGCATGATGACGCTCGTGATCATCCTCGGCGGCATCACCACCGGCATCTTCACCGCGACGGAGGCCGGCGCCATCGCCTCGGTCTACGCGCTGTTCCTGACGATGGTGATCTACCGCGAGATCAACGTGCGCCAGCTCCCGGCGCTGATGTGGGAGAGCGTGGTGACGACGGCGGTGGTGCTCTTCCTCATCGCCACGACGTCGATCTTCACCTTCATCCTCACCTACGAGAACGTGCCGCAGTGGGTGTCGGAGAATGTGCTGGGGCTGACGGACAATCGCATCCTGCAGCTCCTGATCATCAACGCTCTGCTCCTGGTGACGGGCCTCTTCATCGACCTGACACCGGCGCTCATCATGCTGGTGCCGATTCTCCTGCCGCTGGCCACGGCGATGGGGCTCGACCTCATCCACCTCGGTGTCATCATGGTGGTGAACCTGACGTTCGGGCTGATCACGCCACCAGTGGGGACGGCCCTCTTCGTCGGGTGTCGCATCGCCAAGATCTCGATGGTGGAGCTGATCCCGCCGCTCTTGCCGATGCTGGCGATCATGCTGGTCGTTCTCGGCATCGTCACCTACGTGCCGGAGAGCTTCATGTGGGCGCCGCGGCTGTTCGGCTTCGCGCCCTGACAGGCGGGGCGGCGAAGGAGGTGACCGTGAGCGAGAGGACGACAGCCGCGGCCCTGGTGGAGCGGCTCGCCGACGCGGTCGCGGGCGACGGGCGACGCATGATCGTGGCGTTGGCCGGCCCACCTGGAGCGGGCAAGTCCACCTTCGCGGCGTGGCTCGCCGACGGCGTGACGGCTCGCGCTGCGGGCGTGGGGCGCGTGGCCGTCCTCGGCATGGACGGCTTCCACTACGATGATCGCGTGCTGGAGGAATGGGGCGAGCGTCCGCGCAAGGGCGCGCCGCACACGTTCGACGTCGACGGCCTGGCGGCGATGCTGGCGCGCTTGCGTGCCGACGACGGGCGGCCGGTGGCCGTTCCCGTGTTCGACCGCGACATCGAGATCGCGCGCGCCTGGGCGGCCATCATCGAGCCCAGCGCACGGCTCGTCATCGTCGAGGGGAACTACCTGCTCCTCGATGCGCCGCCCTGGTCGGCGCTGGCGCCGCACTTCGACCTCACGGTGATGCTGGAGATCGACGAGGACGAGGTGCGCCGCCGCCTGCTGGAACGCTGGGCCGAGCTGTCGCCGGAGGCGCTGGCGCTGAAGATGGACGGCAACGACATGCCCAACGTGCGCCGCGTGATCGGCGAGAGCCGCCCGGCAGACCTGACGCTGACGCCAGGGCCGGACGCGCGCTGAGCGAGCGGGCGGCTCAGAGGAAGGCGCGGCCGAAGAGGATCGCCGCGCCGAGGACGAGGGCGCCGAGCCGCGCCGCCGGCCGCCCCCGTGCGATGAGGGCGAAGGACAGCAGCACCAGCGCGGCCCCCATCTGCACCGCGGTCGCGAGGGCGGCGATCGGCTCGGTGCCGAGCGCGATCAGCTCCGGGTTGGCGATCATGCCCAGCGGGATGAGGTAGAGCCCGACGCCCAGCGCCATCGCCGTCAGCGCCACCTTCAGCCAGTCCTCGCCGACCATCCCCGCCGCGATGAACACCGCCCCGCACACCGGCGGCGTGATGGTCGACAGACAGCGCGAACCAGAATACGAAGAGGTGCGCCTGCAGCGGGGCGATGCCGAGGCCCGTCAGCGCCGGCCCCGCGACCGAGACGCAGATCACGTAGGCGGCCGTCGTCGGCACCTCCATCCCGAGGATGAGGCAGGCGAGCGCCGTCAGGAGCAGCGTCGGCCAGACCTCGCCGCCCGACCCCGCGATGATCGCGGACGTGAGCTTGACGCCCAGACCGGTGATGCCGAGCACGCCGATCACGATGGAGGCGCACAGGATGATGGAGCCGATCATCGCGATCTGCCGCCCGGCCGTCAGCATCGCCTCGCCAGTGCGGGCGAGGCCCTGACGCGGCGCGACGCCGCGGTGACCGTCGACGAAGAGCGCGAGGACGCCGACCAGGATGGCGAGGCTCGCCGCGTACTGCGGCGTGTAGCCGAGGCCGAACATGGCGCCGAGCAGCGCGCCGAACGGCACCAGGAAGAACGCCGAGGTGACGAGCACGTCGCGCCGCTGCGGCCGCTCGTCGTCCGGCAGCCCGGCGAGGCCGAGTCGTGCGGCGAAGGCGTCGATGCCGACCCACACGGTGAAGAAGTAGAGGATCGCCGGCAGCAGCGCGGCGATGATGATCTCGGTATAGGGAACGCCCGTCAGCTCGACCATGACGAACGCGCCGGCGCCCATCAGCGGCGGCATGATCTGCCCGCCGGAGGACGCGACCGCCTCGACCGCGCCGGCGAGCCGCTTGGGGTAGCCGAGACGCGTCATCGCCGGCAGCGTGATCGCCCCGGTGGAGGCGACGTTGGCCGAGGCCGAACCGGAGATCGATCCGAACAGCGCCGACGAGAGCACCGAGACCTTCGCCGCGCCGCCCCGCAACCGTCCCGCCGCGGCGGCCGCGACGTTCATGAACCCCTGGCCCGCCTCGCCCGCGTTCAGCACGGCGCCGAAGATCACGAAGATGGATACGACTCCCACCGAGACGCCGGTCAGGCTGCTCCAAAGTCCGCCTTCGGTGATCGTCAGCGTGCCGAGGAAGCTGGCCACCGGGGTGCCGGCGTGGCCGAACTGGCCGGGGATGTACTGCCCGTAAAGGCCGTAGAGAAGCGTCAGCAGCGCCACCAGCGGGAGCGGCCAGCCGATCATCCGCCGCGCCCCTTCCATGGCGATGAGCAGCAGGCCGGCTGCCAGCACCAGCTGCGCGCTCCCCTCCAGATAGCCGTACTGTTCGGCGAGCGCGGCGTGGTTCCACGCGACCCAGACGCAGCCCGGCGATGCCGGCGGCGGCGATCGCCCCGCCGGTGAGCGCCTGCCACCGGGTGCGGGCCGGCAGCAGGAACACCCACGGCAGCAGGAGTGCCATATGCAGCGGCCGGCTGACGAGGTTCGGCACCAGCCCGTGGAAGATCAGGGCGAGGTGCGCCACGACGGTGACGGCGCCCAGCGCGACCCACACCGGGCGATAGGGAATTGAGGTCATGGGGATCCGTCGGAGGGGGCCCTCGCCGGAGCGGGCGCCGATCGTCGATTACTTGTGCTCGTCGGTGAGGGGCGCGCCGATCTCTTCGTAGTAGCGCAGCGCTCCGGGATGGATCTGGGTGGTGATGTTGGAGAGCATCTCCGGGGTCACGGCGGCCCACCAGCGCGACGCGTCCGCCCAGCATCTCCTGCTGCTCCCAGAAGGTCTTGGCCAGAAGGTAGGCGGTGTCGTCGCTCATCGCCGAGGTCGCATAGGCGACCACCGGGAGGGAGGTGGTGACGACGTCGCTGTCCTGTCCTGCGTAGGTGCCGGCCGGGATGACGATCCGCGTCCGCTTGGTCTCGGCGACCTGCTCGTCGCTCAACGAGAGCACCGTGACGCCGGTGGAGGCGGCCGCCTCGATCACGTTGGGGGCCGGGTAGGAGCCGGCCGTCACGAAGGCGTCGATCTGGCCGTTCTTCAGCGCGGCCACGGCGTTGGAGAGTTCGGCCTTCGAGATCTCGACCTTACCGTCGAGGCCAAACATCTCGAGGTACTTGGCTCCCTCCGTCGCGCCGAAGCTGCCCGAGCCGAGGAGGATGGTCTTGCCCTCCAGATCGGCGAGGCTCTCCACGCCGCTGTCGTTGGAGACGACGAAGTGCATCGTCAGCGAGGGAATCGGGAAGAGGGCGCGGATCTCGTCGAACTGCGGGGCGCTCTTGCCCTCGAACATCGCTTTGCCTTCCTGCGCCAGCGCGACGAGCGCCGGCGGGGTGGTAAAGACATAGTCCGCGCCGCGCGCCCGCACTTCCATCACGTTCTGCACCGAGCCCTGGCTCTCCTCGACGGTGACGCTCACGTCGCCGTCGGTGCCGGCCTTGATGGCTTCGGCGAGCTCGACGCCCATCTGGTAGTAGGACGAGCCGGTCTTGGCCGACTTGTAGGTGATGCGCTCCTGGGCTTGAGCGCCGGTGGCGAGTGATGCCGCCAGTGCCAGCGCGGCGGCCGTTCCCAAATATCTCAACATCAGGCTTCCTCCGAAGGGTTTTGCTCTACGGTTCTTGTTCAGCGCAGCACCCGCGCGTGGCGACCGCATGGCTTGGCAATAAGTCGCGAACGCCGCCGTGGCAATTTTGTGGTGGATCGCGCGTCCAGTAAGGGCGGGCCGGCGGTCGATTGGCAGCGTGATTGCAGGCAACGAGGCGAACCGGCGGCGGCCAATGTGCGAGTGGCCGAAAAGGAATGCGCGAGCGGCCGGAAGGGGAGGGAACGGGTGAACCTGCGTCAGCTGGAGATCTTCCGGTCGATCATGACCAACGGCACCACGGTTGCCGCCGCGCATGATCTCAACATGTCGCAGCCCGCCGTCAGCACCGCCATCAAGCACATGGAATCGGTGATCGGATTCGAGCTGTTCGAGCGCCGGAGCAACCAGCTCATCCCGACCGACGAGGCGCGGCTTCTGTTCGAGCGGGCCGAGCCCCTGTTCCAGCTCCTCGGCACCGTCAACCAGAGCGCGGACGACATTCGCGCCGGCCACGTCGGGCGCGTGCGCGTCGTGGCGACGTCTGAGGTCACCGAGGCGCTGATGCCGATGGCGATGGCAAAGTTCCTCACCGCCTGTCCGGACGTCTACGTCACCCTCGACACCAAGCCGCTGCACAACGTGCTGGAGGCGGTCGAGTCCGGGATAGCCGACATCGGCTTTGCGATGGATCCCAGCGACCGCCACTCGCTGATCCTGCAGCCCATCGACACCCTGCAGACGGTGTGCGTGTGCGCCGCGACCAGTCCGCTCGCCGCGCTCCCCTTCGTCACGCCGCAGGACCTGATCGGCGAGCGCCTGATCTGCCCGCTCTCCGGCACGCGCATCGCGACCTTGCTGGCGGACGCGTTCCGCAAGTCGTCGTTGCCGTACAGTCCCAAGGTGGAGGTGCGCTTCCTCAACGCCGCGGCGCAGATCGTTCAGGAGGGGTGGGGCGTCGCCATTCTCGACGAGATTACGGCCGCATCCGGACGCTACTACGATCTCGCCGTGCTGCCCTTCGAGCCGAGCATCCGCCGTTCGCTCGCCGCGATCATGCCGCGCCAGAAGACCCTGTCGCGCCCGGCCCGCGAGTTCGTCAACAACTTCATCCTGGAGGTGGGGGTTCGTGTCGCGGCCCTTCGCGACGGGACCGGCGGGACGCATCGTTAGGACCGGGGCCATATGGCGGCGCCGAGGGGCTCCGGCTTCACCAAAGAACAGGGCGAGCGCCTGTTCCTCGAAGCCAGCCATCGCTGAACGAAGCCCTGAGCCGGACGAAGACGGCGCGCAAGGCACGCTTCGCTCTTCGGCCTTGCACCCCGCCTCCGTCCGGCTCTGATCGGGCTTCAGCGATGGCTGGCTCCGAAGAACAGGCTCAGGCCGAGCCCGGAGCGTTGGCGCCTTGGGGGTGGCTACGAGGCGGGGCGGCGGCGTGGGGTGACGCGTGGCGGGGATTGCAGGTCGATGGAGCCGCGCGGCGGGGATGCGGCGCGGCCCGGTGAGCGCTACTCGGCGGTGACGGCGTCGAACAGCTTGCGCTGTGTGTCGGTCTCCAGCATCTCCTCGTAGAGCGGGGTGACGGCGGTGCGGAACGGGGCCGGGTCGGGCTGCGTGATCTCCACGCCCTTCTCCATCAGCGCGTCCAGCAGCGGCTTTTCCTGCTCGTCCACGTAGTTGCGCTGCCACACGGCCGACTCCTCGCCCGCCTCCTTCAGCGCGACCCGGATGTCCTCCGGCAGCGCATCGAACTCGCCCTTGTTCATGAAGATGTCGGCGGTCATGTTCAGCCAGCCGAGCAGCGCGAAGTCCGGCGCCACCTCGTAAAGCTTTTGGCCGGTGTAGTTCGTGGCCGCGCCCTCGGCGCCGTCGACCACGCCGCTCTGCAGCGCGCCGTAGAGCTCGGAGTAGGCGAGCGGCGTCGGATTGGCGCCGAACGCGCTGAACGCGTCGACGTGGATCGGGTTCTGCATCGTGCGGATCTTCATGTCCGCGATGTCCTTGATGTCCGTCACCGGCACCTTGGTCATGATGTGGCGCACGCCGGACGAGTAGAACGCGATCAGCTCGAAGCCGGCGTCGTTGGCCGACGTCTCCAGCATCGAATAGACCTCGGGCTTCTCGATCACCGTCGACAGCGCCTCGATGGTGGTCAGCAGGAACGGCAGATCGAAGACGCGGTAGTCCTCCACGTAGTTCGACAATGTGGAGTTGGCGGTCATGCCCATGTCGAGCGTGCCCAGCAAAACGCCCTCCACGAGCTGCGCCTCGTCGCCCAGCACGCCGTTGGGGAAGATTTCGAGGGTCGCGCGGCCATCGGTCTTCTCCTCGAGAAGGTCGCGCATCAGCTGGATGCCCTTGTCCTGGACCTCGTCGGCCGCGTTCGTGTGGGCGATCCGGAAGGTGTAGTCGGCGGCCTGGGCCGAAAGGTGGCCGCCGCAGACCGCGGCCACCATGCAAGCGATGCGCAAGAGCTTCATGTGAGATCCTTTGTGATGACGGAAGGCGAGGGGGCCGCAGCGCACGGCTCAGCCGTAGACCAGCTGCGGGAGGAAGAGGGTGACCGCGGGGACGAACGCTGTGAGGAACAGCGCCACCAGCATCGGGATCAGCACCAGCCACACCCGGCGCGAGACCTGCTCGACGCTCCGCCCCGCCACCAACGAGGCGACGTAGAGGCAGATGCCGTAGGGCGGCGTGATCAGCCCGACGGACAGGTTGAGCGCGGCCAGCACCCCGAACTGGACCGGATGGATGCCGTAGCCGATCGCGATCGGCATCAGCACCGGCAGCAGGATCAGGATCGCCGAGATGCTCTCCATGAACATGCCGACGACCAGCAGGATGATGTTGACGATGAGGAGGAAGCCGATCACCGAGCTCGTCACGCCGCGCAGCCACGTGTCGAGTGCCTGCGGGATGCCGAGGCTGGCGATGATCCAGGAGAAGATGCTCGCCGTGGAGACGATGATGAGGACCGCCGCGGACAGGCTGATGGTGCGCTGGATCAGCGGCCAAAGGTCCGTGAGACCCAGCTCACGGTGGATGAAGCAGGAGATGAAGAGCGTCACGAAGACGGCGATGCAGGCCGCCTCCGTCGCGGTGAACACCCCGCCGACGATGCCGCCGACGATGACCACCGGCACACACAGCGCCGGGATCGCCCGCACGAAAGCCCGCCACAGCCGCTGGCGCGAGAACGCCTCGGCATCGCGGTAGGCGACCCCGCCGCGCTTGGCGAAGAGCCACGCGCCGAAGAGCAGCGTGGCGGTGAGAAGCAGCCCCGGCCCGATCCCGCCGAGGAACATCGCGCCGATCGACTGGTTCGTCGTGATGGCGATGACCACCATGATGATGCTGGGCGGGATGATCGACGCCATGGAGCCGGCCGCGGCGATGATGGACGCCGACATGTCGACGTCGTAGCCGCGCTTCTTCATCTCCGGGATGAGGATGGAGCTGATCGCGGCGGTGTCGGCCGAGCCGGAGCCGGAGATGGCCGCAAGCCCGGTGCCGGTGGTGATCGCCACCATGAAGAGACTGCCGGTGATCCAGCCCACCAGTGCCGACGCGAGGTCGACGAAGCGCCGGGCGATGCCGCCCGCCTCCATGATGAGACCGGCGCACACGAAGAAGGGGATCGCCATCAGCGGGAACGAGTTGACGCCGCCGTAGACGCGCTGCGCCAGGATCGCCAGCGGCACGTCGGTGAAGGTGATGATGGTGATGAGCGCCGCGATGCCGAGCGCCAGGACGATCGGGATGCCGGAGAAGATGAGGAGGGCGAAGCCGCCGAACGCGAGGGTCACAGCGACGCCCCCGCTTTCAGATCCTGCGCACGCGTACGCGCGGCGATGTGGCCGCGGACGATCTCGGGCACGGTGGCGACCGCGAACTCCAGCATGAAGTAAGCGATGCCGATGGGGAGCGCGGCGTACGGGTAGGCCAGCGGGATCCGGAGCGCCGGCGACTTGACGACCATGCCGATGGCGAGGAGCCCGAAGCTGCCGACGAAGACCACCGCCAGGAACCACAGTCCGAGCGCCAGGGAGGCCGTCTTGGCGACGCGCTGCACCACGGCGGGGCAGCGGGCGATGAGGATATCGATCGCCACGTGCTGGCCGTTGCGCATGGCAATGCCCGCGCCCAGCAGCACCAGCCAGATCTGCGCGTAGGTGGCGGTCTCCTCTGTGCCGGCGATCGAGTAGTTGAAGATGTAGCGGCCCAGGATCTGCGCCAGAATGGCGAAGCACATGTAGATGAACAGGAGCCCCGCCACGAGGTTGACCGTCCGCCGCAGCCACCGCAGCGCGAAGGCGCCGATGGCGATCGCCGTGGCCAGGGCGCCAGGCTGGACGGTGGGTGAACCGGGCTGAGCGTCCGCGGACGAAGAGGCAGGTCTCATGAACACCCTTGGGTTGGCCTGGAACGATGAGCGGGCCCGAGATCGGTGCGGATCCGGTGGATTTCAGCGCAACTCTACCGAGGTTTCGGACGCTCGCCAGAGCTTGGTGTATAAAAAATTGGCCTGCACATATAACAGGCAGAAATCGCATTGTGCGGCGTGACGCACTCCGCGATAACGAGGCGGCCCCTCATCCGCACTCCGGGTTGTTCATGCGAAAAATCGAAACCGAGATGCCCGGCCCCGCAATCGGTCTGGCCGTGTGTGTGCTGGGCACGCCCGATGCCGCCGCCATCGTCCGTCAGTGCGGATACGACTTCCTGGTCGTCGACATGGAGCATGGACGGATCACGGTCGACGATATGGCGAGCATCTGCGTCGCGGGTCTGATGGGCGACTTCCCGGTCTATGTCCGCGTCACCGGACCGACCTCGCCCGACATCGCGCGGGTGCTGGACTGCGGTGCGACCGGGGTGATCATTCCGCACGTGGACACGCGCCAAGAGGCCGAGCTGATCGTGAAGAAGACGCGTTTTCCGCCGACCGGCGAGCGCGCCTTGCCCGGCGCGGTGGCCCTCTTCGGCTTCAAGCCGGTGGACGTGGAGACGATGGTTACTCGATCGGAGATGCAGACGCGCGTGGTCGCAATGATCGAAAGCCGCAGCGGGCTCGAAGACGCGGCCGCCATCGCCGCACTCGATGGGATCGACGCGCTGATGATCGGCTCCAACGACCTGGCCGCCGCGCTCGGCCACCTGGGGCGGATCGATCACCCGCATGTCCAGGACGCGTTCCGCAGGGTGGCCGGCGCGGCCACGGCCGCCGGCAAATCGTTCGCCACCATGGGCCTGCCGGAGACGCTGATCGGCTCCCACGCCCGCGACCTCGGCGCCGACATGATCGTCGCCACCAATGAGATCAACCTGATCGCCGACACCGGCACCGCCGTGCTGGAGCGGGTCCGGGCCCTGTCCGCGTCGCACGCCACCAGCGCCGCCTGAGCCAGCGGCCCCGGATCCTCTCGGCCGGTCAAGGAGGCAGGGGTCGGGGCTTCCCCTGCTTCGCTACGATGCGGGGAATTCTGCATCCTTAGATGGAATGGCCGTTGTCATTCGATCCCGCCTTCGCCTAGTATTCAATCAAAGGTAGCTATGATGGGTATTGGCACCGGAGCGTTGCTGGCGTCAGCGCCGCGGTGCGGAGGGGAGAGGAGGCGCGGCGATGGATGTCCTTGTGACGATGCTGGACGAGGAGGTCCTCACCCAGGCGTTCCTCGACTTCGTCGCCGAGCATGCCACGCTCAGTCACGGTCAGTTGTGCCAGGACCTCTTCGTCCTCTGGGCGCTGCAAGGCGCGAGCGACGGCTTCTTCGTCGAAGCCGGCGCCTACGACGGGCTCACCTACAGCAATACCTACCTGCTGGAGCATCTCGGCTGGCGCGGCCTCCTCGTCGAGCCCTTGCCCTCCGCCTTCGCCGCGCTGACGGAGCGGCGCCACGTCTCCAAGCGGGCGGCTGCGCTGAGCGCGGTGGACGGTGAGCGCCTCGCCTTCCGCAGCTGTGTCGAGGTTGCCGAGCTCTCTCGCCTCGAGACGGTCGACCCGGGGGATCAGCACGAGAATGCCGGGCGCCGCGACAGCCACGACGTCATCGAGGTGCCGTCGGTGCGCATCGGCTCGGCACTGCGTGCCGCAGGTGCCCCGTCGACGGTCGACTACCTGTCGCTCGACACCGAAGGCAACGAACTCGAGATCCTGAAGGATTTCCCATTCGACACGGTCCACGTCCGCTGTCTGACCGTCGAGCACAACCACACCGCCCGCGAGGCCGAGATCGACCGCTTCCTCGCCGCGAGGGGATACCGACGTGTCTTCTCCGACCTCTCGCTCTTCGACGGCTGGTACCTGCACGGAGACGAGTTCGCCGCGCGTTCCCGGTGCCTGGCGCCGGTCTGCGTCGCGCACAGGATCGCTCGCGACCGCTACGAGATGCCGTCACGACTGGGTGTGTGGGCGACCGGATACCGGGCGCGGCTCGGTCGCGACATGGTTCGGCGCGGCATGACTGACGAGGCGAACAGGCTCGTCGCTTCATTTGCACACGACACCAGCGGCGCGATGGCCTCCGTCGAGGTGGCGCTCGCCGAGGCGCGCGGCGATGGTATCGCCGTGACCGGCCCGCTCTACGAGGCGTGGGCGCTCGCCGACCCCACGCAGGGGCTTGCCGTGCTGCGCGGGGCGGGCTGGCGCAGCTCCATCGGCGATGACGAGGAGGCGGTAGCGCTGCTGCGCCGGGGCCGGCAGCAGTGGCCGTCCCACGCCATCCGCCTCGGCGAAGCGTTGCTGCGCCTCGGCCGGGTGGAGGAGGCGACGGCTGTCTTCGCCGAGCTGGCGGAGGCGGCGCCGGAGAATGCGGGCGCGTGGATCGGCTGGGCGCGCGCGTTGCGGCAGGCGGGCCAGCTCGCCGAGGGGACGGCGCTTCTGCGCAGCCGCGCGGTGGCCTTCGCCGGGCATGCCGAGTTCAACCGCGTCTTCCGCCGGTTCCTGATCGACGTGCGCAAGGCGGCCGGCCCGTACCGCTTGAGCCCCGAGGCGGGAGATTTCGACGGCCGCATTGCCACCGCCATCGAGGGGGCGAGGCGGATCGGGACGCGGCCGCGCCGCGCGGACGCCGGAAGTATCGTGTGCGACGCCGAGGGCGAATGGCAGGTCATGTACAACGGCCTGGAGATGTTGAGGGACGGGTACTTCGGCCCCTGGATGACGGACCTGATCGCCCGCTGCGATGGCCATCACGAACCGCAGGAAGAGCTGGTGTTCGACCAAGTCCTCGAGCACGTGCGCCCCGGCGCGCGGATGATCGAGCTGGGCGCGTTCTGGTGCTTCTACTGCGCATCCTTCCTGGCCGCGCTGAACGGCGAGGGATCGGCCATCGCCGTCGAGCCTGACCCGGAAAACGTGCTCGTCGGATTGCACAACCTGCGCCGCAACGGTGTGGCGGCCGAGGTGATCCTGGGCCGGATCGGCCCGTCGCGCCTGCCCGCCACGCCTCTGCGCTACGGTGCCACTCTGGAGGCGCCCCGCGTGAATGTCGCCGAGCTTATGCGCGCGCGGGGCTGGGAGACGATCGACATCCTGCACGCCGACATCCAGGGCGCCGAGATCGCGCTGATGGACGACATCGCGGATCTGCTCAGCGAGCGGCGGATCGGCTTCATCTTCGTCTCGACCCATGGGCGGCGCGAGCAGATCGCCTGCCTCGAGGCCCTCGATCGCGCCGGCTATGTCCTCATCGCCGAGCATGACATGCCCGAGAGCTACGCCTTCGACGGGCTCATCGTCGCGCGGGAACCGGACCGGCAGGGGCCGGGCTTCATCGACGTACCATTGCGTCCGACCGTCCCGCCCGCCTGACGGGGAGAGCCGCTGGAGCAGCGCGCGACGTCGCGCGGCGACTGCGAAGTGTATCTCCGCGGCCGCCTCACCACCGTAGAGCGCCAGCCGCGGGCGGCTGTGTACGCGTCGCCTGCCGTGACGGAGTTGGCCGCTGCCGGCCCTCGGGCGCGAACAGACAATGCCGCCGGCGCTGTCGAAGATGAGCTGAACGCTATACCGGGTGCCTGTTGCCATCGGCCGGCGTCCTGTGCGACGCGCAGCGCACACACGCCAAAGCCGCCCGCCCAACTGCAAGAGGCCCCAACGTGACGCTGTCCGTTCGCCCCAACGACCCCTTCGACCTCGCGCCGCTCGCGTCTCTCCTCACCGACGAGGACCATCTGTCCCTGGTCAATCCGAGCGCCAAGCACCCGTTCGACCCGCTGGAGTGGCACGAGAAGTGGCTCGCGGAGCCCGACGACGCGTCGTACTACGTGCTGGACGAGGAGGGCCGGGAGGTCGGCTTCTTCGCCCTGCGCGTCGGCGTCGGTCCGGAGGTGCGCCATCTGACCTATGTCTACATCGCCCCGGAAATGCGGGGCGGCGCCGGTCCCGTTCTGACCGCGATGGCCGAGGAGATGGCGCGCAGCCTGGGGGCCATCTCGCTCAGCCTGAAGGTGGAGACGGACAACGCACCCGCGCTCAAGGTCTATCAGAGTGCCGGCTACGAAGAGCTGTCACGCCGCGGTGGCATGATTACCATGCGCCGCGACCTGGATTAGCTGAAAGTCCCGGCTGGCTGGGACAGGCGCGTCCACTGGGGAGGTGCGTCCCGAGTCGCGACAGCGGGATTGTTAGGTGCCCATGACCAAAGGCGCGACCGTTGATCAATCCGGGCTCTTACAGGCCGAAATCATTCCGGGGCGCCGTAACGGGACAGGGTCTCAGCCCGCTGGAGCATGGACACCCAGGCTGAGCCGTTGTCGGCCATGATGCGCCCGGCCTTCGAAGCATTGTGATGCGGTCTGCGCCGGCAGGATAGCGGCTTGGGCTCGTTACGCCCGATCGCTCTGACCGCCTCGCGGGCCGGAAGGGACTTCAGAGATCTGCCGGTGCGGTGGCCCTGTTCCTCTGCATCAACGCCGGCTGGCAAATTCAGGCCGTCGGCTCCGACAACCGCCGCCCCCCGGGCGGCGTTTTTCGTATTCGGGCGTGTCGCGCTGCCGCAGCATCGCTATCCTTCCGAGCGCGCGTGACGATCTGTGACGCGCGCCGGCTCCCAAATCACGTGGCGTTCGTTTAACGAAACTGCCAAGAGATTTGCGTTTGCGCTAATTAATGGAGGCGGCGCAGGGGACTCCAACTGTATGACACTGGACTTTGCGACGCTGACGTTTGCGGGAGCTTTGGTTGCGCTCATCTGCGGCTTTCTCTTGATTGCCGCCTGGACGCAGTACGGCGACAGCCGCATTGCTGTTCGCCTCGGCGCCTCCCACATCGTTGGCGGAGGTGCGATAGCACTGCTCGCATTCGCCGGGCTTCACGCTGCCGTGCCTGTCGCGCTCGCCCAGCCGGCCTTCGTGCTGGCGGCGTTCCTTGCGCTTTTCGCTGTTCTTGCATTCGATCGCCGGCGGGTCCCGCTTGGCGTCTGGGGCGCCGCCATCGCGGCCGTCGCCGTGAGCGCTGTGGCGAGCAGCATGCATCAGGATGCCGGCCACGTCCGCATTCTTCAGCTTTCGATCGTGATGTCCACGTTCGCGGCCGCCGCCTTCGTGCTCTTGTTGACGCGGGATGGCCTACAGGCTCGGCTGCCGCTGGCTGCTCTGTTCGTGCTGCACACCATCATGAATGCTGTCGGCCTTGCCGAGGCGGTCCTGCAGGATGCGATCCCGTCAGGCATCGCATCCTTCACCAACTGGTATGGTGCGGTTCATGTCGAATCGATGGTCTACTTCATCGGTACGACACTGTTCGTCGTGGCCTTGCTGAAGGAGCGGAGCGAGCAGGGCCACCAGGCCGCTTCGCTGACCGACCCCCTCACCGGGCTGCCCAACAGACGTGCGTTCTACGCTGCCTGCGAACGGATATTGCCGCGCCGCCAGAGAAACAGCGCACCTATGACTGTTCTTGCGATTGATCTCGATCGCTTCAAAGGCGTGAACGACACCTTCGGCCATGCGGTGGGCGACCAGGTTCTGACGGTCTTCGCAGCCGTCGCAGGGGAGCACCTGAGGCCAGGCGACATTGTCGGCAGGCTCGGCGGGGAAGAGTTTGCTGTCCTCCTCCCCGAGACCAACACGAGCCAGGGGTACGAGATTGCGGACCGCCTCCGCTCCGCGTTCGCGGAGGCCGCGAAGTCTCTCGGTGGACACGACATCGGGGCGACGTTCAGCACTGGGATCGCATTGATCGTCGGGGCCGAGGCATCGATCTCCGATGCGCTGGAGGAGGCCGATGCTGCGCTATATCGGGCGAAGCTGAACGGCAGGAACAGGATCGAGATTGCCCCAAGAGAGCAAAGGATGCGCCTGGTCATCTAGAGGCCTGGATCGGGAGGGGCGGCTTCACATGGCCCGTTTCGAGGCGGCTGGCCTTTCGCGAGCGGTCGGTGCGAACGGCAAAGCGGATGCTGGCGTATCGCCAAAGAGGAGATCTTGGGATCGCTTCGGCCACTCTGGGGACGGCACCGGGATCGCCTGTACCGCGTTGGGGAAGAGCCGCCGGCCGTGCGCGCCGGTCGTCGCTTGACCCACCTGGAGCACGACAGGTCGGGCCCGCTCTGGCGCCGCTTGATCGAAACCCTCGAAGCGTTTTTCGCATCGGTGCGCTACGATGAACGAGGGCAACGGCCTGTCACAGCGTGCGGTCGACGACCTGTCTGTCCAAGACACCAGCGTCCGATCGTCTCGCGGTTGCCGGTGCCGCCGGTCCCGACCGCTTCATCGTCTACGGAACCGGGCCGCCTGAACGGCCCGGCAGGGCGGCGACGCGCGCCGCGATATCGACAGTCGAGGCTTAGTTGCCGGTGGGCAGACCGATGTTAACGCCGCTTTCTTCTAGCTGCTTGCGCACCCATTCGAAGCGCTGGTAGCCGGTGAGCGTGATCGGCCCGGTGTAGGTCTCGCTCTGCAGCTTACGGGGCGGATATTCCCAGCGACGCGCCTGTGCGCTGATCGGGATACATCCGGAACCTACCGATACCGGTCGCAGCGGCCGGCCGACGCGGCCATGCGCGAACGATCGAAGGCGCTGCTAACGAGCGACGTCGGTTCGGCTATCGGCGGCTGCACATCCTGTTGCGAAGCGAAGGCATCGAGGTGAACCACAAGAAGCTGTTCCGTCTGTACCGGGAGGAATGGCTGACTGTGCGTAAGCCTCCGATGAAGCTTTCAATTACCCACATTTCTCGAAAATGCAGCCATTTCCGGTGATGGCGCATTCATTAATTCTTGCGTGATTCGTTGGGTGGCACCAAAGCCTGAGGGGGCGGTGCCATGGATGAGGGCGGGAACGCGTGGCTTGATGACGAGCTTGCCGGGTGTAGCCTCGCAGATAGGCGTCTGACGAAACGCCTGCGCAAGCTTCTGGAGATGATGGAGGGTGCCGTGGGCTGCAGCATTCCTCTGGCCTGTCAGGATTGGGCGAACACGAAGGCGGCGTATCGCTTCTTCTCGAATGATCGCGTCGACGAAGCGCAGATCCTCGCCGGCCATTTTCAGGCAACGCGCGATCGGTTCAAGGCGAGTGAAGGGCCGGTGCTCGTTCTCCAGGACACCACCGAATTCACCTATCAGCGGGAGCGGTCGGAACCGATCGGCCTCACGAAGAGCACCAACAGCGGTAGGGACAAGGCCGGCAGACTGCGCAAACACTCGGTTTGCGGGCTGCTGATGCATTCAAGCCTTGTGGTCACGTTGGAGGGCCTGCCGCTTGGGCTTGCGGCCGTCAAGTTCTGGACGCGTTCGAAGTTCAAGGGAACCGCCGCGCTCAAGAGGAAGATCAACCCGACCCGCGTTCCAATCGAGCAGAAGGAGAGTTTTCGCTGGCTCGAGAACTTGCGGCAGTCGAACGCTCTGCTGGACGATCCCGGCCGCTCAGTGCATGTGGGAGATCGGGAAAGCGACATCTACGAGCTGTTCTGCCTCGCCGAGGAACTCGGGACGCACATCCTTGTCAGAACCTGCGTCGATCGGTTGGCGGGCGAGGGAGAGCCATACGATCGCCGCCGAGATGAGCGCGGTTGAGGCCTGCGGCGCCCACACCGTCGAGGTGCAGACCGGCAAGGGCATCATCGAGACGGCCGAAGTCGAGTTGAAATATCATCGCCTTCGCGTTCTACCGCCGATCGGCAAACAGAAGCGCTATCCTGCGCTGACCCTCACCGTCCTTCATGCCAGGGAACGTGAGGAGCCGGTTGGCCGCCCCCCGGATCGAGTGGAAGTTGATGAAGCGGATTTG
Organism: uncultured Alphaproteobacteria bacterium; assembly: GCA_963771975.1. Classification (GTDB taxonomy): domain Bacteria; phylum Pseudomonadota; class Alphaproteobacteria; order Rhizobiales; family Amorphaceae; genus Acuticoccus. Next base: position 74,320 of record CAVYVL010000002.1, read on the forward strand.
CCTGTAGAATGGCCTGGCACAGGCCGTCGAAAAACTTCACTGGTATGCACTCAGGTGGAAGATCGAAGTCTTCCACAAAATCCTGAAGTCCGGTTGCAAGGCGGAAGACGCCAGACTGCGGACAGCGGAACGGCTGACCAGGCTGATCAGCGTGTTCTGCATTCTCGCGTGGCGGGTGTTTTGGATGACCATGGTTCGACGTGCGCACCCCGACGCCCCGGCCAGCATCGCACTGACCCCGACCGAAATGCGTATCCTCGACCGTCTCGTACCGAACAAGACGAAATATCCTCCGTCCCGTCAAATCGTCTCCGTCTACCTGACGAAGCTCGCCCGCCTCGGGGGCTATCTCGCGCGAGGCAGCGATCCTCCACCAGGAAATACTGTCATGTGGCGCGGCATGATCCGCCTCGCCGACATCAGAACTCGGTCTTGAGCTTGCCGAAAACTCGGGAGGAGAATGTGGGTAATTGAAAGCCGGTGAAGGCCGCGGTGAGGGCGGGATCAGTGGATCTGGCGTCGGCTCTTTGCGAAGGCGGCTTTGCCGACGGCTCGGCGGCGGGCGAGCTTTTCGATGCGGGCTCTGAGGACATCCTCGTCGAGGACGTCGAGATCGAAGGGCTCGCCGTGCCAGCGAGTGAGTTCCTCGTGGTCGGGGTGGGCCGGGTCGGCGATGGCTGCGAGGAAGTTTTCGAAGCCCTGGAGGCCGCCGACGTCCTCGGGCGGGGCGCGCCGGACGCCGTCCAGGTAGCGGGGATAGTCGGTGGCCGGATCGGCGGGGCCGGCTCGCCTCAACCATAATCGTGTGGCGCCAGTCATCGCCGAAGTCGTAGGTGTATCCGAGTTCGGTGATGCCGCGGTCGATGAGAAGGCCGAGCTTCGTGGTCTTGGCGGAGAGGGTTTTCTCCGCCCCGAAGTCCCACTCCGGATCAGGGATCGCGAAGCGCTGCCCGCCGGCGTGGAACTCGAACAGGTGATGGTCGTCGAACGGCATCACCGCCTGGATGACGTCGTGGAGGGCCTTGAGCGATGCGGTGAGAGGCACCTCGACGCGCCGCCAGATGGCGGGTTGCCAATTGTCGAGCGCGATGCGGAGGCGGGCGATGCGGTCGACATGGCTCATGTCCCGGCCCCCTCTGATGCGCGCCAGTTCCACGGCAGCAGCTCGGGGAGCCGGCCCTGCGGCATCGCGGCGATCCGCGCCAGCACGTCGGCGAGCCAGGCCTGCGGGTCGACGTCGTTGAGCTTGGCCGTCGCGATCAGCGTCGCCATGGCGGCGGCCCGGTCGGCACCGCGCTCGGAGCCGGCGAAGAGCCATGACTTGCGCCCGAGGGCGAAGCCCCGAAGCGCCCGCTCGGCCGCGTTGTTCGTGAGGCAGATCCGGCCGTCCTCGAGGAAGCCGGCGAAGCGGTCCCATCGCTTCAGCATGTAATCCATCGGCTTGGCGACGGCGGCCGATCGCGACAGGCGGGCGCGTTCCTCGCGCAGCCACGCCTCGAGGTCCGACACGAGCGGCGCGCTCGTCTCCTGCCGCATGCGCAGACGCTCGGCCGCATCGAGGCCGTTGATGGTGCGCTCGATGTCGAACAGCGCGTCGATGCGCCGGACAGCCTGGAGCGCCACCGGCGAGATCACCGGCGCCGGCCGCCGCGCCGGGCCCGCGCCGCGATGTCGGCGAGCTCGAAGAACGGGCGCCGCGCGTGCGCCCAGCACAGCGCTGGCGTCACCGCGCCGTCGGCGCGCGACGGGTCGTAGAGCGTGTTGTACCCGCTGTAGGCGTCGGCCTGGAGGATGCCGGCGAAGCCGCGCAGATGGCGCTCGGGGTGCTCCTGCCGCCGATCGCGCGAGGCATAGTAGAGCGCGGCCGGAGGCGCCCTGCCGCCGAACGGCCGGTCGTCGCGAACGTAAGCCCAGATATGGCCGGTGATCGTCTTGCCTTTGGCCAGGATCGGCACCGTGGTGTCGTCGCCGTGAAGGCGCTCGGCTGCCAGCACATGCGCCTCGATCAGAGCGTGGAGCGGTTGCAGCGCCGCGGTCGCGGCGCCGACCTGATCGGCCAGCGTCGAGACCGACAGGTCGATGCCCTCGCGGGCGTAGCGCTCGCTCTGCCGGTTCAGCGGCAAATGCTGGCCGAACTTCTCGAAGAGGATCGTCGCCAGATCCCGCTCAATCGTGGCAAGGTGCTCGGCGGCTCCTCGGCGATCAACGGTGCGGTGGCGATGCGCCTGCCGACGAACGACCATGATCGCTGGCACGCAACAACGATCTCGCCGCGCTCAGCTGGGACGCGACCCATCCGTTCTACAAATCGCTCGAGCGAAGGTCGGGCGCCGGCGGGGAGGGGCATGACGGCCCGTTCCCGGTGCACCAAATGGGCGCGGAGGAAATCTCCGATCAGCACCGCGCCTTCATCAACTCGGCACTCGCCGCCGGCCATGCGCGCTCGGCCGGGTTTGCGACCGAGCGTCCGCTGGGCGTCGGGCCGTATGTGATGAATACCCGGATGGGCGTGCGGCTGAACACCGGAATGACCCTGCTGAGCGATGCGGTGCGTGCGCGCCCGAACCTGACGATCCGCGACCGGACGCTGGTCGATGCGGTGGTGATGGAGGACAGCCGCGCCACCGGCGTCCGACTGGCAGGCGGCGAGATCGTCACCGCCGGTGAGGTGATCCTGTCGGCCGGCACCTATGTCAGTCCCGCGATCCTGATGCGTTCGGGCATCGGTCCGGCCGACACGCTGCGTGGGCTCGGTATTCCAGTGGTCGCCGATCTGCCGGTGGGCCGCCAGTTGCAGGACCATCCGCTCGTGCCGACGGTATGGTCGATCCGCGCGGACGCGGTGGGGCTGCCCTATCCGCCGATCGGCGCGATGCTGTGGACCGCATCGAACCATGCGCTGGACGACGAGGCCGATCTCAGCATCAGCACCGCGGTCTTGCCTGAGGATCCCGAGGCGTCGCCGATGTTCTTGCTGTTCGCCGCGCTGGTGCGCCCGCGCTCGATCGGCTCGCTAACCATCAACAGCCGGGATCCCGATGCGGCGCCGGTGATCGACCTCTGCTTCCTGAAGGACGCCGGCGACCGCGAGCGGCTGGTCGACGGCGTCGAGATCATCCGCGACATCGCCCGCAACAAGCCATTTGCCGATATGATCGGCGGCGAACTCGCCCCCGGCGCGGCGGTGTCGGACCGAGCGGCGATCGACGCCACGCTTGCCGCCGCCGTGCTCACCTACCAGCATCCGACCTCGACCGCGCCGAGGGGCGGATCGACGGACCCCAGGGCTGTCGTCGACATCGACGGGCTCGTGCGGGGCGTCACCGGGCTGCGTGTGGTCGATGCCTCGATCTGGCCGGATGTTCCCTCGGTTGCCACCGCCTTCCCGACGATGATGCTGGCCGAGCGCATCGCGTCGACGATTGCCTGTACCTGCCGTTCTCGTAAAAGGTAGACCAATGGCCGAACCGCTCACCTCGGCCCAGCGCGTTCAGTACAGCCTCGACACGTTCCTTGCCAATGAAGTCCGCCACCGTAGCGGCACGTTCCGGCGCGACAGCTATCCTTCCCTTCGTCCATGCACCGAAATCTGGAGCCTGATATGCTAGAGAAGGTCGCAGTTTCCACCCGAGCACGATCCTCGCGTATCGGCACTTTATGCGCTGAACGAGATCGACGTGAACGCGCCGCCGGAGGTGGTGTGGAAGCTGCTCGTCGAGGCGGAGGACTGGTCGCGCTACTTTCCGCCGGAGGACCGGATCTCGATCCTCGGCGACGAGCGTGAGCTTCGCCTCGGAACCCATTTCACCCGCCTGACGGTCGGTTTTGCGATGCGGTGCGTCGTCACCGAATGTGTGCCGCCGCGCAAACTCACCTGGGCGACGACCGTCGATGGCGACGAAACCGGATCCACCGCGGTTCAGGGCTGGCTCGTCTCGCCCACGGCGACCGGCGCTCATCTTCTCACCGAAGAAGACCCTGCAGGGCCCATTTTTCCTGGATCTGATCGGCCGGGAGAACCCCGGAGCCCTGTACCGGTAATCACCAGGACTGGGTCGAGAGGCTGGCCGAAGCCGCCGAGACCATCGCGCTCGCAGGTCCTTCCCATCCCCGAAAGCAGAGCTCCGTACAATGACACACCGCCTTGCTTTGATCGCCGCCGGCATACTGACGCTCGTCCTCCCCATCGGGGCGCCGGCCCAGACGACCGACAAAGGGAACCCTTACGCCGGGATCGACGTCTCCGACGACAGCCTGGTCCAGGAACTCCCCGATTTCGAACGCAACTTCGCCGCCGTGAACGGCATCCGCATGCACTACGTCGAAGGCGGCGACGGCACGCCGATCATCATGATGCCCGGCTGGCCGCAGACCTGGTGGGCGTTCCACAAGATCATGCCCGCCCTCGCCGAGAACCATCATGTCGTGGCCGTCGACATTCGCGGCATGGGCGCCACGGACAAGCCGGCCGGTGGCTATAACAAGAGGACCATGGCCGAGGACATCCGCCAGCTGCTCGCGCACCTCGGCTATGGTGAGGCGCACATCGTCGGCCACGACATCGGATCGCAGGTCGCCTACGCCTTCGCGGCCAACCACCCGGACGCGACGACGTCGGTGACGTTCCTCGACGTTTCGGCGCAGCCGCAGAACACGCGCGACCTGCGTCTGGTGCCGCCCCGGCCCCTGACGGGGACCTTCTCGGAGGACTTCTTCCTCTGGTGGTTCGCCTTCAACCAGGTGCCGGACCTTCCCGAGGAGCTGATCGAAGGCCGAGCCCACATCCTGCACAACTGGTTCTGGGACCAGCTCCTTTACAGGAAGGACGCCCTGACGGAGCGCGATCGCGCGGTCTACGCCGCTGCGTACAACACGGTCGACGGGATCCGCGGCGGCAACGGCTGGTATCAGGCCTACGCGCAGGATCTTGATGACCAACTCACCTACCCCGAGCGGTTGACGGTGCCCTCCCTCGGGATCGGCGGCCTCGGCCATCCACTCCTCGTCGAACTGATGGAGGACCGCTTCAGCGAGCCCCGCATCGAGCACCTTCCAGGTGTCGGATACTACATCGCCGAGGAGGCACCGGAGGACGTCATCCGTCTGCTGACCGAGTTCATCGGACGCGTCGAAGCCAACTAAGCGGCCCAGCCACCGATGGCGAGCCGGTTCCGAGGATTCCGCTCCCTCGAACGCCTGCTCGCTGACGTGGGACCGGCCGCCGACGGCCTGTCCGACGACAGCTCATCAGCCATGCATCGGGCCCGGCTGCGCATCCGGCCGCATCACCGCCGCGATCGTGCGGCGCAGCCACGTGTGTCCCGGATCTTGGTGGACCCGCTCGTGCCACACCATCCGAAACCCGAAATCGCCGAGCTCGATGGGCGGGTCCATCAACACGAGGCCCGTCGCTTCGGCGAGGGGTTGGGCCGCGCGGCGAGGCATCGTCAGGATGAAGTCGGTGGTGTTAGCGACGAGCGCCGCGGTGGCGAAGTACGGCAGCACCATCGCGATCCGCCGTTCAAGGCCACGCGCGGCGAGCTCCCGGTCGACCGGCCCCGTACGCCCGCCCGTGACGGTTACGAGGATGTGCGCGAACCGGACGTAGTCGTCCAGCGACATCCGTCCGCCCTCGGTGGCGATCGGATGGGCCGGGCGAACGACGCAGGCGAAGCGCTCCCGATAGATCTCCATCGCCATCAGCGAGGAGGGGACGGGATTGTCGCTGTAGAAGACGAGATCGAGGTCACTGCTCCCGAGCTCGTCGAACGTCGACGCGCCGAGCGGGAGGATGTCGAGTTCGGCATGCGGGGCTTCGCGGAAGAGCCGCCCGGCGAGCAGCGGCAGGATCACCGTGGCGCTGTAATCCGTTCCGGCGATCCGGAACCGCCGGCGGGAGGAGGCCGGGTCGAACTGCGCCGGCGGCTCGATCACCCTCAGGATGCCGGACAGGACGTCTTCGAGGGGGTCTCGCAGTTCCAGAGCCCGCCGCGTCGGTCGCATCGTCGTCCCACTCTTCACGAACAGCGGATCATCGAAGAGGTCGCGGAGCGCTGCCAGCGCGCGGCTGGTGGCCGGCTGACTCATCCCAAGACGCTTCGCGGTCTGCCCGACGCTCGACGTCGCGAGCAGGCTTCTCAGCACCACGAGGAGGTTGAGGTCGAGCTTGCGGAAATCCTGCTCGAGCATGAGACCCCCCTTCGCGCGTCATCCACCTAGCGGATGATGCGTTTCCAAAATGAGCTGTAACTAAATAACGAGAACGCCTCCAGATGTCGCTGTGTCGGAGCGGCACGTGAACGCTCCTCCTCAATCGACAGGGGCCTTTATGCACCACGACGATGATGCGTTCTTCACGTTGACCCGGCGCGGCGCGCTCGCGGTCGGCTCCGGTGTCGCCGCCGGCGCGCTGTTGCCATTTGAGGCCGCGGCGCAGGACCGCCCGGCGGCCGCACCCGAACCGGGGCCGACGATGCCGCTGCGCATGACGGTCAATGGCGCGCCGGTCAGCCTCGACGCCGACGTGCGCGCCTCGCTCCTCGATGTCCTGCGCGAGCGGCTCGACCTCGCCGGCGCCAAGAAGGGTTGCGACCACGGCCAGTGCGGCGCCTGCACCGTCCACGTCGACGGGCGGCGCGTCGCCTCCTGCCTGACCCTGGCGCAGAAGGTCGAGGGGCGGGCGGTGACGACCATCGAGGGGCTATCTGACGGCGAGACCGTTCATCCGATGCAGCAGGCGTTCATCGATCACGACGCGCTCCAGTGCGGCTACTGCACGCCCGGCCAGATCATGGCCGCCGTCGCCTGCGTGGGCGAGGGTCACGCCACGAGCCGCGAGGCGATCCGCGAGTACATGAGCGGCAACATCTGCCGTTGCGGCGCCTATGTCGGCATCGTCGCTGCGATCGAGGATGCCGCGGGCCGGATGGGAGAAGGCTGATGCGCCCGTTCAGCTATTCCAGGCCGGAAACTGCCGAGGCCGCTGTCGCAGCCTTCGCCGCAGCCGGCGACGGCGCTCGATACATCGCCGGCGGGACAATGCTCTACGACCTCATGAAGCTCGGCGTGGAAGCGCCCGCCCACCTCATAGACATGAGCGAAATCGACGGGCTCGCCGAAATCGTCACGGGCGGGCCGGCCCTTCGCTTCGGCGCGATGGCGCTGATGGCCGACGTCGCTGAAGATCCCGTGGTGCGGGAGGAGTATCCGGTCCTCGCGGAGGCCTTGTGGAAGGCCGCATCGCAACAGTTGCGCAACATGGCGACCGTGGGCGGAAACCTCCTGCAGCGCACGCGGTGCCTCTACTTCCGCAACGGCGACGGCGCGTACCCGTGCAACCGGCGCGCGCCCGGCTCCGGCTGCGCGGCGCAGGGTGGGCTGGATCGCGGCCAGGCCGTGCTCGGGGTGTCCGCTCACTGTTCCGCCGTCTCGCCGGGGGATTGGCCGGTGGCGCTGGTCGCGCTCGATGCGCGGGTCGAGGTGATCGGCCCCCGCGGCGGTCGCACGCTGGCGATCGCCGACCTCTACCGCCGCCCGGCCGACACGCCGCATGAGGAGTTCACCTTGCGGCCCGGCGAGATGATAACCGCCATCAGCGTTCAGAAGACGCGCGCCGGCCGCGCCTCCACGTACCACAAGATCCGCGACCGGGAGTCGTACGCCTTCGCTCTCGCCTCTGCTGCCGTGGCGCTGGAGATCGACGGGAACGTGGTGCGCCGGGCCCGCGTCGCGCTCGGCGGCGTCGCGACCGTACCGTGGCGGGCCGCCGCGACGGAGGCGGCGCTGGAGGGACAGCAACTCAGCCGCGAGCACGCGCTGCAGGCCGGCCGCGCCGCGTTCGTCCACGCCCGCCCCGGCAACCACAACGCCTTCAAGCTCCACCTCGCGCCCGAAGTGATCGCCGACGCGGTGATGATCGCCGCCGGGAGGACCGCATGACCCTGACCCCCACCGCCGAGCGCCTGCGCATCGATGCGCGCGAGAAAGTTCTCGGCCGCCCCATCTTCGCGGCCGACGTCCCGCTGGCCGGCCTCCTCCACGCCATGACGACCCCCGCGCGGATCGCGAAGGGCCGCGTCACGGCGATCGACACTACGGCCGCCGCAGCGGTACCAGGTGTCGTGCGCGTCTTCACGCATGAGGACTTCGCCGACATCCCCGTGACGCCGGCGACCCTCGGCGGCAACCAGCCCGGCTTCCAGCCGATGACCGGACCCGACGTCGCCTTCCGCGGCCAACCGGTTGCGCTGGTGGTCGCAGAAACGTTGGAGGCGGCCACGGAGGCCGCCCGCCTCGTCGACGTCACCTACGAGGCCTCGCCGTTCACCGCGACGATGGACGAGCCGGGCGCCGAACCGCAGCCCACCGAGACGACCATTGAGGCGGGCGACGCCGCGGCCGCCTTCGCCGCGTCCGACGTGACCATCGAGGCCGAGTACCGCCTGGCGCAGAACCACCACAACCCGATCGAGCTGATCTCGACCACGGCACAATTCGAGGACGGCCGTCTCGTCGTGCGCGAGGGCACGCAGAACTCCAACTCGATGAAGGCCGCCACCGCCGGGGCGCTCGGCCTGGATGCCGGCGCGGTCGCCGTCCTCAGCCCCTACTGCGGTGGCGGGTTCGGGCAGAAGAACGTCCTCCAACTCCAGTCCATCCTCGCATCGCGCGCGGCGATGCTCGTCGGGCGACCGGTCAAGCTGGTGATGCCGCGCGCGCAGCTCTTCCACACCGCCTCGCACCGGCCGGCGAGCCGCCACCACATCCGCCTCGGCGCGTCGCGTGACGGGCGCATCGCGGCGGTGCTCTACGACACGGAGCACGAGAACGCGCGCTACGACCACTTCTTCCGCTACGGCTACCACGAGGCGACGAGCCGCCACTACGGCATCCCCAATTATCTCGGCCGCGAGCGGCTGGTGCGGATCGACACCAGCCCGCCCGGCCACATGCGCGCCCCGCACGAGCATCCAGGAAGCTTCGCGCTCGAATGCGCCGTCGACGAGCTGGCCGGCGCCCTCGGCATGGACCCGGTGGCGCTGCGCCTCGCCAACGACGCCGAGCGCGATCCCGTCACGGGAAAACCCTTCTCGAGCCGCACGCTCGGCGAGTGCCTTACGCGGGGCGCCGAGCTGTTCGGCTGGCAGGACCGCCGGCCCGAGCCGCGCTCGATGGTGGCCGAGGACGGCTCGCTGGTCGGCTGGGGCGTCGCCGCCGGGATCTACAAAGGCTCGATGTTCCCCTGCGTCGCCAGGCTGCGGGTGCAGGCGAACGGCGTCACGCGCCTGTCCCTCTCGGGCCACGAGATGGGCCAGGGGTTCCGCAGCGTCGCGGCAGCGGAGCTGATGGAGCTCCTCCCCATCGACGCGGACCGGCTGGAGATCCGCTGCGGCGACACCTCCGCGGTCCAGCAGCACCACACCGCGGGATCGTGGGGCGCCGCCGGCGCGGCCTCGGCGACGCGCGCGGTCGCGGAGAAGTTCATGGCGGCGCTGACGGAGCTCGGCGGCACGCCGCGCGCCGGCGAGAGCGTCCACCAGCGGCTGATGGCGCTCAAGCGGCCGGTGCTGGAGGTCGAGGTCGAGCATCTCGGCACCAGCCAGGGGCCTGAGGCGCTGCAAACGATGCGTCGCGGTGGCGTGGCGGTGGTCGGGCCGGAGTACCCGGACTTCGTCGCCTTCAGCTGGATCGCGCACTTCGTCGAGGTGCGCGTGGAGCGGACGACCCGGCGCATCCGCGTCCCCCGTGTGGTCTCGGTCGCCGACTGCGGGCGGGTGATGAACCGCCGCACTGCGACGAGCCAGGTCGAGGGCGGCGTCGTCTGGGGGATCGGCGCGGCGCTGCGCGAGGCAGCGGAGATCGACCCGCGCTACGGGTTCGTCCTCAACAACGACCTCGCCGACTATGTCGTCCCGGTCAACGCGGACATCGGCGACATCACGGTCGACCTCCTCGACGTTCCCGATCCCGTGCTCAACGCCTCCGGCGTGCGCGGCCTGGGCGAGGTCGCGATGGTCGGCGCCGCGGCCGCCATCGCGAACGCGGTTCATCACGCGACCGGGCGCCGGGTCCGACACCTCCCGATCCGCATCGACGACCTCTTCTGACCGCGCAGCCTCAGTGCCGCGCCAACGCCGAGGAGACACCATGCCGTCACGACGTGTGATCCTGAATGCCATGGCCGCCGGGGCAAGCCTCTCCGCATGGCCGCTGCCGGCCTTCGCGCAGACCCCGCTGGACCTCACCCCCGCCTGCGCGGACGACGCCGATGTGACGCCGTCCGCGACAACCGGTCCCTACTTCCGGCCGGACAGCCCCCTGCGAGCGGACGTTACCGAGGGCCAGGCGCAGGGGACGCCGCTCCACGTTGGCGGACGCGTGATGGACCGCAATTGCCAGCCGATTTCGAGTGCGCTGGTCGATCTGTGGCAGACCGATGACGCCGGCCGCTACGACCTGGCCGGCACGTTCCTGCGCGGGCATCAGTACACCGACAACGACGGCCGCTGGGCGTTCGTGACCATCGTGCCGGCCCCCTACACCTTCCGCAGCATGCACATCCACTTCCGCGTGCAGCGGCCGGGCGGCGATGTGCTGACGACCCAAGTCTTTTTCCCCGGCGACCCCAGCCAGGCTCGCGACCACCAGTTCGACCCGCGACTGCTCCTCACGCTCTCGCGCAGGAGCAACGCGCGCACTGGCCGCTTCGACTTCGTACTCGCCTGATCCGCCTGCTCACACAGGAGAAACACATGACGATCGACACCGAGACCTATGACGGCCCCGCTTCCAGGCTCGACGCCGCGACCGCCCCCCGAGGCTGCTCATACCGGGCCTGCGCACGTTCTACGACCGGATGGAGCCAATGGCCTACGCGCTCCTCAGAGTCGCCTTCGGGCTCACGATCGTCACCCATGGCATTCCCAAGATGCTCGACATCCCGCACGGTTCGATGCCCGACCCCATGGCGGGCTCCACCAACCTGATCGGCAACGTGCTGGGTCTGCCGTTCGCGCCGCAGCTCGCGATGTTCGTTGCGCTGCTCGAGGCGTTCGGCGGTCTCGCCGTCGCGCTCGGCCTCGCGACGCGCCTGTTCGCGCCGATGCTTGCCATTCAGATGGCCGTGATCTGTCTTGCGATCGGGCCGACCTATCCCTGGATCGACCGCGGCATCGAGTATCCGATCATGCTGGGTTTCGTGGCGCTGGCCATCTCCATCCGCGGAGGCGGTCTTTACTCGGTCGACCAACGGCTCGGCGTCGAACTTTAGAGCGGACCCAAGAGGGGCGGTCGAGCAGCGTTGCCGGACGCTTCCCTATCGCCGCTCCCCGGGACCGAGATCGGGAAGATCTGCTCCGCATGATCGGCCGGAGCGAGGTGTACAGGAAAACCCATGTCGAATGCGCATGTTTCGGACGCCGTCCCGCACCAGTTGGTGGACTTACACGCCGCGGTCGGCCGCCCCGCAGATGCCGCCCAACCGTATCCGTTGTTGCGGCACTTTCTGCTCATCGTCTTGCCGGTGATTGCACTCGGGCTGACGGGCCTCCTCGTCGCGTCGGCGCTGGCGCTCTGCGCAGTCGCGGAGCGGGTCTACGAGGCGGATGCTGCGGGACGCCATGCCTCGATGGCCGCCATCGTCGGGATTGCGGCGCCGGACGCGCTCGCTGCGATCGCGGCCGGCCGTTTCCCGGAGCCGTCGGATGCCGCGCAGACGAAGGCGCTACTCGCCGAAAAAGCGGATATGTTCCGGCTGACCTGTGTCGCGCTCATCGCGACCAGGGGAGCCTCCTACGTGAACGAGGGGCCAGCCTGCCCCGCGCTCGATCGGGAACGCCGCAAGGACATCGTCGGCTACATCACCGACACTCTGTCGAACCCCGAGGCGAGGCTGTTCAAGGCGATCGAGGATCCGATTCCCGCCTGGCTGGTCGCGAGTGTCGTGCCGAGCGCCGGTGGCCCGCTTGTGATCGCAACGTTCCAGGATTCGGCGCCGCTGGACGACGTGGTCGGCGCAAGCATCACCAGCTGGATCGGAGGTCTTGGCCTCGCCCTGCTCATCGCCGTCGGGAGCGCACTCGCCCTTGTGGCGCAGACGCAGAACGAGATCGACCGGCGCTCCGAAACACTACGCTTTGCGCGCGATCGGTTCTCCCGCTTCGTTTCTCGCCAAGTCCGCACATCGGCGCTCGGCGCGGAACGGGCAAAGCGATCCGAGAGCACTATTCTGTTCATGGACATCCGCGACTTCTCGAGCTTCGCCGATGCGGCGTCACCCGATGAGATGGCCGCGCTCGTGGAATCGATCGCAGGGATCGGTTTCGCCGCCGTGCAGGCGCACGGGGGCGACGTCGACAGGCTGACCGGAGACGGCCTTATCGCCCGCTTCGACGGGCCGGGCCGCGTCGATCGTGCGTTCGCCGCGGCAACCGAAATTCTCCGTCAGGTCGCGTCAGCGCGGACGGCGCGAGCCGTCGGGATTGGCATCGTGGACGGTGAGGTCGTTGAGGCGACCATCTCGGTCGGCGACCGTGCGGATGCCACCATCCTTGGACGGCCCGTCAACATATGCGCCCGCCTGTGCTCCACGGCGCGGGCGGGCGAGATCGTCGCCTCGGCGATGCTCACCCCGCCAGCCTCGTGCGCCCTCGCGGACGTGGGAACCGAGAACCTGACCCTGAAGGGCCATCGCCAGCCGGTTCCCGCCCGCCGCCTGAGGCTGATCCCAGCTGCCCCCTTCATTGAAATGCAAAAGGTCGGCGGGGCGCCTTCCCGCAGTCAGCGGGCCTGATCGGGAAGCGGCATTGCTGCGCGGTGGGGTGCCGCCGACGGTTTGCCGGCCTCCCCTACGTTCTACCGGCCGCCGACCCGTGGGCATGCAACCGCTCCTTTCCGGCGGACGATCGGACGACGGCGCCGAAATCTGCCCGCATCAGGTTCGACGGCCACCGGTGGGATTCGAAATTAATTGTCGAATGACCGATGAAAATAACGTTGAAACGCGGCTTCGCCAACCACCCATTTCTGTATTGCCCGACACAGAACGGTGCGGAAATGAACGAACTTGCCGCGGCGAGCCGTGGGGCGTAGCCGCGGCGGTGGCGTTCCTCGCCGGTCCGGCGGCGCGGCACATCACAGGGGTGAAGACCGCGGCGACACGGCCTGAGGTGGGCTGACCGTCGTGCCCGGCGGAGCGTCGCCCCATTCCCAATGGTGCCCCGCCAGGCACAACTATAATTTCGGAGAAGAACGATGTCTCTCGCGCGCTATTGCACCGCGACGGTCGGGGACGTGGAGGTATTCTATCGGAGCCGCAGCAACGTCGCGCTCTATCCCGACTTCCAGGCCTATTTCCGGACGCATCGGCCGCCGTTTCTCGCGGTGTGGGGCCGTCACGATCCGGCCTTTCTACTCGCGGGCGCGCTGGCCTACCGGCGCGATCTGCCGGACGCTGAGGTGCACCTCCTCGACACGGGACACTTCGCGCTCGAGACCCACCACCGCGAGATTGCCCAATACATGAGGCCCTTGCTCGAACGCTCGCTGCTGTCGTGACGCTCACGACACCCGAGGTCGTACGCCACAACGTCCGACGCCCGATCGTCAGACCCTCAACATCGTCGAAGAGGTGCACGATGGCCCTCGCCGGCAGCAGCGTTAAGGAGCAGATCGGGGTCTTCTATGGCGAGCGGCTGGCGGCAGCGGGGATAGTGGCGCTCGCATTCGATCCCTCGCACCAGGGGAGAGCGGCGGCCTGCCCCGCGATCTGGAGGATCCCGCCGCGCGCGTTGAGGACGTTCGCTGCGCGATCGATCTCCTCGAGACGCTGCCCTTCGTCGCCGACGGCGCGGTCGGGCTGCTCGGCATCTGCGCCTGCGGTGGCTATGCGGCGAGAGCCGCGATCACGTAGCATCGGCTGAAGGCGGTGGGGGTCGTCGTGCCGAGCAATATCGGCGCCGCGTTTCCAGGATGCTCCCCGGTGACGAGGCCGTCCGGAGGCTCCAACGGTCGGCGCCCAGCGCACCAGCAAGGCGCGCGGCGGCGCGGCACGTCGCGACCCGTGGATCCCCGACACGCTGCCGGACGCGAAAGCCGCCGGCATCACCGATGCCGACCTCCTCCAGGCGGTCCAATACTACCGCGATTCGCCGTACCGCCACTCGAACTCGACCAACCGCCTCCACGTCGACAGTCTCGCGAAGCTCCTGACCTTCGACGCATTTCATCTCGTGCCGGAGCTGCTACGCCAGCCGCTGCGGGTCATTGTTGCGGGCCGCCCCGGCAGCACCGGATCGCTCGAAGTCGGCAAGTCCCTCTTCGCCCTCGCAAACACCGAGAAGGACCTTTTCGTAGTTGAGGGCGCCGGGCACTACGACAGGTACAGCCGGCCGGCCTATGTGGACCAGGCCATCGCCTGGCTTGCGCCGTTCTACCGGGACCACCTGGCCTATGACGGCTGCGACGCCGCATCGCCTAACGCGGAAGCTTGAGACGGCGCGCCAGGACGGCGGTGTTATGGCCCTTCAGCATGAGCATTTCCGTCCCGGTGTCGATTAGCGTGAGCGTCTGCGGGAGCGGCATGTTGGCTCCGGCGACGAGCTCGCCAGCGCGTGCCGACGAGCACAGCCGGGCGCACAGGTTGACGGTGCGGCCGAGGATCGTCGCGTCGGCGCGGTCGCCGACCGCTATCGTCGCCTCGATCACTTCTCCGTCCATCAGGCCGATGCCGACCGACCGCGCCACTTGTGCCAGTGCGACACGGGCGAGAATCTCCTCGGCGGCGGCGAAGCCGCGCTCCACCCGGGCGTGCCCGTCGAACCGGGCGATCAGACCGTCGCCCGTCAGGCGGTCGACGTCACCGCCGTTCGCGAGGACGGCGGCGAAACCGATCGCCGCGACCGACCCGACGAGCGTTGCCGTTTCGTCGTGCGATGCAGCCTCGGCGAAACTCGAGAAGTCGCGGATGTCCATGAAGAGGACCGTCGCCTCGGACCGTCTTGCGCGGTCCTGGCCGAGCGCGGCGCTGCGGACATGGCGCGAGACGAAGCGCGCGATCGCGTCGCGTGCCGAGCTGAGCGCGTGGGAGCGCCTTTCGATCTCGTGCTGCGTCAGCGCGACGATCACTAACAGGGCGCCGACGGCGACGAGGAATGCGACGCCGAGCCCTCCGACCCAGGCGAACGTGTTCGCGTCGATCACCGCGTCGAGCGGCGAAGAACTCCTGCAGCGTCGCGATGACCACGGTCCCCGAGTCGCTGGGTGACACGCTGGCGACGAGCCAGGTCGGGACGGGCTTACTGATCACCTCGAACACGCGCGCTCCCGGTGTCGCGAGCTCGGCCCGGACCCGTGCCTCGATGTCCTCGCGGCGCTCCCGGTCGAGCGCGGGGCACGCCGGGCCCTCCCCGACCAGGACATCTCCCCGGGGCGCGATGACCGCGACGCAGCTGAGCCCCAGCGCGCGCGCCGTGCCATCCAGGAGCGCCTCCATCCGCGCGACGTCGGCGGGGGCCGGGGCCCGGCCGCCGGCGAGCGCCTCCAGGGCCTCCGGCACCTCCGCCGCGGCGATCGTCTCCAGCGATCCGTGCCGGCGGGCGGCGTCGACCTCGTAGACGCGCTCGACGATCGTCGAGATCGCTACCGTGGCGGCGAACAGGATGCCGGCCAGCGCAACGAGCAGGATCGGCAGGACGAGGATCAGAAAGCGTCGCAGCAGGGGGTAGGGCCGTGCCGGGCGCGGGTCGGCGGGCGCGCGGAACGCGGACCGAGTGCCGCTCGCAACGGGCGTGTCCAACATGCGCTTTCCTCTCAGGTGCCGCGCCGCCCGCCGATGTTGACGGCGGTCCGCGAGTGACGAGCGGCGGGATCGGCCCCAGCCACCGACACGGGTCGCGCGAGCCATCGACATCGCTCCGCCGTCCGGTCGGCGGAGAGGTATTCACCCCGGCGAGCGTCGACAACGGCCGGAAGGGCCGCTTCATCAAACGTAACAATCCGCTTGTTGATCAGACCACTTGGCCGCTGTTTGAAGGATCCGGGACAGGGGTCGAACCGTGGCATCAAGCGACGCGCACATCGAAAAGCCGCGCATCCTGGTCGTCGAGGACGATCCGGAGATCGGCGGCATGCTGGTCGACGCGCTCGCCGCCAGCGGCATGCAGGGCGAGCTGGCAACATCCGGCCAGGAGATGGACGCCGCCATGCAGCGGCAGGAGTTCAGCCTCGTGGTCCTCGACATCATGCTGCCGGGCGAGGATGGGCTCGCCATCTGCCGGCGGATCCGGGCGCAGCAGACGATCCCCATCATCATGCTGACGGCGCTGGGCGAGGAGGTGGACAGGATCGTCGGCATCGAGATCGGCGCGGACGACTACATCACCAAGCCCTTCTCGACGCGGGAGGTGATCGCGCGCATCCGCGGTCTCCTGCGCCGCGCGTCCTACGGTGCGGCCGTCGTCGACCGCCGTACGACGCTGCAATTCGACAGCTGGCGGATCGACCCTGTGCGGCGCCAGCTCTGGGACCCGCAAGCGACCCGGATCGCGATGACCTCGGCGGAGTTCGACCTGCTGCTCGCCTTCTGCCGCAACCCCGGGGTCATCCTGTCGCGCGAGGAGTTGCTGCGGCTCACCCATGCCGGGCTCGCGGGGCCCATCGAGCGCAGCATCGACGTCCACATCAGCCGGATCCGGCAGAAGATCGAGACGAACCCGCGTGAGCCGGTGCTGCTCAAGACTGTGCGGCTCGGCGGCTACATGTTCACGGCCGCCGTCGAGCCGGTCTGAGATGCTGCGTCGCAACATCTCGCAACATCTCTTTGCCCCCGAGCGCCGCAGCCCTGCGTATGGAAAATGGAAAGGCGCTCAGCGCCTGCCAATTTCCATACGGAGCGCGTCATGTTTCGGTTTCCCGCGAAGTTCTCGTGGAAGGGCGCCCTCGGCATCCGCCTCATCTTCGCTACGCCCCTCCTCATCCCGGCATTCGCTTTCGCCACGGATCTCGGCGTTGCGCAGGAGGTCGACCCGCGGACGGAAGAGCTCTCGCGTCTGCAGCGCCTCGCCCAGCGGCTGCGCGATTTCGAGACCGTCGTCGCGGCCGGGGGGAGCGTCGAGCCGAACTATGAAGGCAGTGATGAATTCAAGATCAGCCCGATCCCCTATGCCTCGATGACGTTCTATGATCGCGTGACGGTCGACGTGACCGGCGTCAGCGCGAAGGCTGTGGAAGCCGGCCCGTTCAGCCTCTACGGGACGGTCGGCTACGAAACGGGACGCTCCGAGGACGAGTCCGATGCGCTCGACGGTCTCGGCGACGTCGACTTCGGCGCGACGGTCGGCGGCCGCATCGAGGCGGCTTTCGGAGTGTTCACGGCGTTCGCCGACATCGACAAAACGCTCGGCGGCAGCGATGGTCTCACCGGCACCGGCGGCCTTGAGGTCAACTATGCGGTCCGGCGGTGGCTGCGGCTCGGCGCCGAGGCGTCGGCGACGGTCGCCGACGAGAACCACATGCAGGCCTACTTCGGCATCGACCCCGGCCAGTCGCAGCGCTCGGGCTACGACCGATACGACCCGGACGCGGGGCTGAAGCGGCTCGACCTGAAGGCGACCGCGACGGTCGCGTTCAGCGAGAACTGGTTCGTCCGCGGCGAGGTCGGCGTCGGGCTCCTGGTTGGCGACGCGGCGGACAGCCCGATCGTGAAGGACGAGCTGCAGCCGTCCGCGATGCTCGTCCTCGGCTACCGGTTCTGACGGAGCGCGAATGTCGGGCGAGGACTGGTGATGCTGCGACGAGCGAAGACACTGGGGCAACGCGCCCTGCAAGCCGTCGGGAGTTCGACTGCTGCCGCGCAGCGTCCTCGGCCAGCTCACCATCCTCGCCATCGTCACCGTGCTTGTGGTGATCGTGATCGGACGCTTCGCGGAGGGCGTGCGCCGCAGTCCGCAGCTGGCGCTCGGCGACATGGACGTGGTCACCGAGCGCGTCGTGACGCTGGTGGGTCTCCTGCACGCGGCGCCGGGGGAGGCGCGATCGGACATCCTCTCCTGGGCCAACGCCGGACAGCCGCAGGTCGCACTCTTCGACCGCCGCGAGATCGCTGCGCTCAGGGAACGCGCGCACCCACCAGGCGTGTTGCGCCGCCTCCTGAGCGAGCTCTTCCCCCAGGACAGCGCCTTTCCGCCAGATAGCGAGCTCCTCGTCGAGCGCCACACGTGGTTCCTGCTCGTCCCGCTCGACGAACGGACCCACCTCGTCGCGATCGACGTTCCGAACCAGATCCTCACGAACGATTTCGTCGGACCGGCGAGCTACTACCTCCTCGCGCTAATGGTGCTGCTCGTGCTGCTGCGTGCCTACTCCCGCAGGACGTTCCTCGGCCCGCTCGCCCGGATCTCGGCAGAGGCGAGAGAGGCCAACGCTCTCAAGGACGGCAGCTTCCGCATTGAAACGGGCTCCTCCGAGTTCCTTGCCCTGACCGAGGCGCTGAACGAGATGCGCAGCCGCGTCCGCGACCTCCTCGAGACCCGCACGCGGATGCTGCGCAGCGTGAGCCACGACCTGCGGACCCCGTTGACGCGGCTGCGCCAGCGGGCGGAGCGGGTGGACGACGCGGAGCTTCAGGCACGGATGCTGTCCGACATCCGCCACATCAATGCGCTGATCGAGGCGACGCTCGACTATCTGCGCGTCGACGCCACCGAGGAGGCGCGAGAGCGGATCGACGTGGCGAGTCTCTTGCAGACGATCGAGGCCGACTTCTCCGACGTCGGGGCGGACGTGACCTACGACGGCCCCGCTCGCTTCGCAGCGCTGGTGCGGCCCGTCGCGGTCACCCGCGCCGTGACCAACCTGTGCGACAACGCGCTGAAGTTCGGCACCCGTGCGCAGATTCGCCTGTCCGGCGACGAGGCGTCCGTCACAATCGCGGTCGCCGACGACGGGCCGGGGATTCCCGAGGCGCTGTGGCCTCGCGTCGTGGAGCCGTTCTTCAAGATCGACGCGTCGCGCGGGAACGGGGGCCGCGCCGCGACGGGCTCCGGCGTCGGCCTTGGTCTGTCGATCGTCGCTGAGATCATCGCCGCGCATGGCGGTACGCTCCAGTTCGCCCCCAACGACCCGCACGGCCTCGTCGCCTTCATCACCCTGCCGAGGTTCGGCTGACCGGCCCCGCCGCCGCGCCAACCCGTGTTGAGGACCCATCACGATGACCACCATTCACAATCTCTCGAGCGCGGCGGCGTTGGCCACCGCGATCTCGCTAGCGCCGCCCGCGGCGAGCGACGAAAACGCGACCCTCGCCGACGTTGTTCGGGAGCCCGGCGATCCCCGCGACACCACGAGCCCCGCCGCTATGGTGACCACCTGGGAAGCGATGCTGCGTGGCCGGGCCCTGAGCGGCCGCTCGCGGGCGACGCTCACCGACTGGATGAGGCGCGGCGGCGTCACCCAAGGCCTGATCCGAGCTCACGTGCCGGCCGGATGGGAGGTCGCCGACAAATCCGGCGCAGGAAACGGCTACACCCGCGGCCTTGTCGCGATGGTCACGCCGCAGGGAAGCTCGCCTTACTTCGTGGCGATCTACGTTTCCGACACGGCCGCCGACTTTGAGGCACGCAACGCGGCGGTCGCCGAGATCGCCGGCACGATCGTCGAAGTCATCCGCGCGCGCTGACGCCGCGGCGCGCGCCGCTGGAGCTTGGCCGCTGCCTGGTCCGCCTCCAGGCAATCGTGAGGCACCCGCGGAACCGCCGCGGCGAGGGCTTCCGCCGAACCTCCTCCTTTCTTGGAAACGGCTACGGTCCGCTGATCGCCCGCCGGCCTTCCTTACCTCATCAGGACGATCTCCCATGAAGAGCACTCCCTTCATTGCCCTTGGCGCGGCAACGCTGGCCGTGGCCGCGTGGGTGACACCATCGGCGGTAGCGGATGAAGTCGTTCAAATTCCGGCACCGCAGGGGCCGCTCGAGGCGGCGCAGATCGCCCTGGGAGGGGCGACCCATGTGGTCGTCATCGTCCCCGGATCAGGCCCGATAGACCGAGATGGAAATTCCCCGCAGATGGGGCGCAGCTCGGGGACGAGGATGCGCCCGACATAGGTGCGGAAGGCGTCGGCATCCATTGCGCCGTCGAGCACGAAGGGCGCGACCAGCCCGTCCATGCGGATGCCGCAGGTGAACGTCGTCGTCTTCCAATGGCCATGCGGGATGCTGGCGCGGCAGCGCTCCCCGCGCGGCGCCCGGCCACGGAGGCGGGCCATCTTGGTGTTGGTGCCGGTCTCGTCGATGAAGATCAGGCGAGACGGGTCGAGGTCGAGCTGGCCTTCGAACCAGGCCCGGCGTCGGCTCGCGACGTCCGGCCGATCCTGCTCGGCCGCGTGCGCGGTCTTTTTTTGAACGTCACGCCGCGCTTGTCGAAGAAGTACCACACGAGCGCGCGGCTTGCCCTGACGCCGCGCTCGGCGTCCAGCCGCTCGGCGATCTCGGTGAGGGTGATGTCCTTGTCGGCCTCGACAAGCGCCATGATGAAGGCCTCGTGCGCGTCGAGCTTGGAGCGCACAGGATGGCCTTGCCGGCCGGGCTCGACGCTGCCGGTCCGGCGCAACAGGCGGTGCCACGCACCGGCCGTCGCGATGCCGATGGCGAACCGGCGGGCGGCCTCGCGAGTCGACAGGCCGTCCTCGATCGCCTGCACCACCCGAAGCCGAAGATCCATGCTCATCGCCCGCCCCATACGGTCCTCCCGAATCAATCGGGACAAGCGAATCACGGTGAGACTTACCGACCGTTGCGACTCCGGGATCGTTGAACCTGCTCTAGAGAGGGGGCGCGACCGTGACCCCACCACTCTGACACCGGTTCTACAACCGCTCTTTTCCACGGCTTTGCAGCGTTACATGATCGACCTTTTATCCTACGATCCAGTCAGCATCGCTGAAGAATGGAAGGGCCGCGTCCTGGTCGTTCATGCGGACGACGATGTACAAGTTCGTGACCATGATGCGGATCTACTCGAAGCCGCGCTGCAGAAGGCCCACCGCCTGAATTTACCCGGCGGAACACATACGCTGAAAACAGCGGTTGCGGGGGATTCTCTGGCCACATATACGTTTGCAGCTCTACCCCTCCATGACGAGCTCGTGCCGGGCATTGCGCGTTTTCTTGAGCGGACTCTGACGTCCAAATGACGAGAAACGGGACACTCGTGGCTTCGTCGCGATCGTGACGCCACCAGAGCGGGCGCCTCACGTCGGGGCGATCGACATGTCCGATACCGCGATAGCTCCTCATAGCCGGGGCGGCGCGGCTCATCCTTCGATGAATTCGAGCCGGCCGTACGTAGCTGAAGTCTCCGGACCCCGGCCAGGCAAGCCCGTCAGGGAAACGCAATTTGATACCCGCCAGCTCGCTCTCGTCCGCCAGCCGCATGTTCACACCCATCACGCTGTTGCCATGCTTTGCCACGGCGCTTTCGGTCAGGGTGAAGTATGTCGTCGCCCCGCAGGTCGTGCAGAAGTTCACGCGAGCGCCCGGCTCCTCCTTGTCCTGGCGAACGTAGGTGCTCGTCACCCCGCCCACGTCGACCTCCGATGGGTGAAAGTAGGCCCAACGCGCGCCGGTCTTCCTGCAGAGCGAGCAGTTGCACTCGTTGGTGTAGTCCGGGCGCTTGTGGAGTTCGATGCTATCTTGCCCACAGTGGCACGATAGTTTCAGCATGAATCTCTGTCCTAAGCGGCGTGACACGGATCCGGGCACGCCTCCGTGAGTTGGTGGATCGGTCCGTCGGGGACATCAACGCTCCCGACCGGTCGAAGAGCGAACGTACGGAAACGCTCCGACCGTTCGGCGGTGGTCGTGGGGTCTCGAACGGCCTACGTCCGGCCGGCCGCCGAAACGCGGGCGTCCCAGCCCTCCATCGCGAGCCGGGCGACGGCTTCCAGCTCGGCGCAACTCGCCCCGTCCCGGGCCAGGATAGAGATGCCGGACACGACGGTCTGAACGAAGCGGGCGAGCGCGTGGACGTCGACCGAGGCCGGAATCTCGCCATCCGCCAAAGCCTGTTCCAGGCGCTCCTTCAGCCGGTCCAGAATGACCTGGCGCTCGGACCGCATCAGCTCGTGGAGCTCGCCATGTTCCTCGGGGGCGACTGATCCTAAGGTGACCATACACCCCGCCGGCCGGTCGCAATCCCCGGTTAGCACCTCCGCGGCCTCCATGAGGTAGAGCGCGATGACGTCCCGCACTGGCGCCTCCGACCGGAGTTGAGCGAGGAGGTTGCCATCGCGGGTCTGCCGGTAGTGTCGCAGCGCCTCAACGTAGAGTGCCTCCTTCGACCCGAAGGCCGCGTAGAGGCTCGGCGCTCCGATGCCGAGCGCCTTCGTGAGGTCACTGATGGACGTCGCTTCGAAGCCCTTGCGCCAGAAGAGCAGCATCGCCTGTTCGAGCGCCGCGTCGCGATCGAATTCGCGAGGTCGCCCCCGCGTTCGCGGTGTTGCCGACTGGCCGCGTCCGGAGGGTGCCCCTGATTTCTGCATCGATTGCTACGTATGGCGGCGGCCATCACGCGGCAACGCCTTGCCCGCATAACGTCGTCCAGCCGGATGGACGCGCGGGCCGCGTGCCGGTCGCCAGCGGGTTCAGCCGTCCCAACTCACTGCGCCGGCCTCCGGTTCGATACCCTTGAGAAAGTCCAGCAGTGCAGCATTCACTCGATCGGCCGCTTCATGCTGCATCCAATGCCCGGCGTTCTCCAACCGGACGATGTCGACCAGGCCGGGAAGGGTGCGCCGAAGCTCCTCGAGCGTCGGCGGCGTGGGGTGGAACATGTCCGTCAGTGCGTCGGCGGCGCCGTAGATGTAGAGGCTGGAGTGGCGGACGACCGCGTCCTTGTAGGCCGGCGTCAGGTCGAACGTCGCTTGCAGCGCCCGATAGTGATTGAGCCCGCCGCGGAAGCCGGTTCGGGCAAACGTTCGGATCGTGTGGTGCACATAGTCCGGATCGGCCCAGCCGGGCACGTCCACCGGCGCCGGTCGAAGCATATTCTTCGCGGGATCCTTCGGGTCCCACCGCGCGTCGGCCGGCGGGCTCGCCGAAAGCCAGTAAAGGACGCTGGGGATCGTCTCCTCGGCCGCTGCGAACCGGGCCTTGGCGCCCGGCTCCAGCATGTCGAAATAGTATGAGCGGTCCTCCAGTCCCTGGCTGCGCAGGGCGTCCCAGTGACTGACCTCGCCGCGGGGGAGATACGGAATGCCGAGGCTCACTACCGCGCGAAAGCGGTCCGGGCGCATCAGCGCGGCGCGCCAGGCGTGATCGGCACCCCAGTCGTGACCGACGAGAACGGCGCGCTCGATGCCAAGGGCGTCCAGCACGCCGACGAGGTCGCCCGCGATGTGCAGCGCGGTGTAAAGGCTCGCGTCGGCGGGGGCATAGCTTTCGCCGTAGCCCCGCATGTCGAGTGCCACCGCGCGGTAGCCGGCCTCGGCGACGGCGCGCATCTGGCTCAGCCACGTTCGTGCTGTATCCGGGAAGCCGTGGCAGAACAAGACCGCCGGCCCTTCCCCCTGCTCGAGCACGTGGAACGATAGGCCGTTGGCATCCACCTGCAACTCGCGGACGGGGAAGACGTGCCGGACTAGGGGCTGGGCCAGCAGTGGCCCGGCGGCAAGGGAGGCGCCGACGCCAATCCCCACGGCGGCGGCTCCGCGCAGGAGACTGCGCCGCGACGGGGACCAACGTGCTCGGGCGCTTTTCATATCATCGCGCGTCATCGAATGTCCTCATATTCAATCCGCCTTCAGGATGTGCTCGAGATCCTTCAGCGCGGCGGCCGCGGTGGCGAGCGGCTCCAGACCGCTTGCGGTCGCGATCGTCTCGCCAATCGCGTCGGTGACGATGCGGATCGCCTTGTCCGTCCCGCGCACCTGCGCGAATGGGTCAGCGAGCGGATACGTCCGCATGCCGACGCCGGCGCGGATCGCGTTGCCCTCGCGGCTGAGGCTGCCGATCAGCTTGGGGACGAGCCCCTCCGCCCGCCAGGCCCCGAAGCGCTCGCGGGTGACGCTCTCGATCCCGTCGACGGGGAGGTCGTCCATCATGAGGTCGGCACCCAGGCCGAAGTTGGCGAGGATCAGGAGCTTAGACGGGACATCCCAGCCTTCGGTGTCGTTGCGCGTGTCGGCTTCGGCGAACCGGCCGGCCTTAGCATCGGCGAGCGCCGCGTCGAAGCTTAGCCCCCGCGTCGTCATGCCGTCCAGCAGGACGTTGGCGGTGGCGTTCGGGATGCCTTCGAGCCACAGCACGGTGGAGCCCGCGAGGCTGTGTTCGAGGAGATCGATCGTCGGCAGCGCGTCACCGGCCGCTCCGCTGATCTTCCACATCGCTCCGGACGTGCGCGCGAGTTCGCGCAGCTCGCGTCCGCTATGGACCAGCGCCCCTTTCGAGATGACGATCGTGTCGCGGCCGGCCGCAAGAGCCCCCCGGATGTAGGCGAGGCCCGGACCGCCGGTGCGAAAGTCGCTGGGGCCCGCTTCGATCAGAATGTCAGCTCGGCTGGCCTCGATAAAGTCCGGCCCAGAAAGCCCCTGCTCGAGCCGGTTCAACCGCTTCACGTCGAGACCGTTCGCGTCAGCGACGCCGGACCGCGATCCGCAGACCGCGACCAGCCGGACATCGGTTCCGTGGACATGGCGGTAGCGCTCACGCCGGGACAGCAGAAGGTTGGCCGTCGCGCGCCCCACGCCACCGAAGCCTGCGATTGCGATGCGGCGCGTGCGCAAGCCACGCGCCGCCCCGAGCCTGACGCCGCGAGCGGCGGCGGCGGCGGTCCATGCCCGGTGCATCACGAGGGCTCGTTCAGCGCGTCGACCGCTTCGCCGATCGCGACGTGGCCCCTTCCGGGCTCGCTGGTCAGCGCGGCCGGACGCACGATCAGCGGTTCGTCCATTTCACGGGCCAGCCTGTCCGCCACCCGGCGGCCGACGCCGCCGGCGATACCGATGATGGAGACCTTCATCGAGATTGTCCTTCTGGACCGGTGATTGGCCGGCGCGCGGCAAGTCAGCCGTCGGTCGTGCCGCGCCAACAGGCAGGGACCTTGAGCACTTCGACCAGCCGCTCGGCGGCGGCGGTGGGCGAGGCCGGGTTCTGACCGGTGATGGGCGAGCCGTCCTCGACGGTGTACGAGCTCCAGTCCGGGCCGCTCGAGTAGACGCCGCCTCTCGCCTTCAAGTCGTCCTCGACGAGGAACGGCACGACTTTGAGCAAACCGACGGCGGACTCCTCGCTATTGGTGAAGCCGGTCACCTTCCGGCCCTCGACCAATGGCCGGCCATCGGCAGCCTTGACGTGGCGCAGGACGCCCGGCGCGTGGCACACCAGCGCGACGGGCTTTCTGGCGGCGAGGAAGCCCTCGATCAGTTCGGCCGAGACCGGATTCTCAGCGAGGTCCCACAGCGGGCCATGGCCGCCGGGGTAAAAGACCGTATCGAAGTCGTCGCCGACACGTCAGCAAGCTTGACGGTGTTCGCGAGCGCCGCGTTTGCCTCGGCGTCCGAATCGAAGCGACGCGTCATGTCAGTCTGGAAATCCGGCTCGGCGCTCTTCGGATCGAGCGGCGGCTGGCCGCCTTTCGGTGAGGCGAGTGTGATGTCGTAACCCGCGTCCCTGAAGACGTAGTAGGGTGCCGCGAGCTCCTCGAGCCAGAAGCCGGTCTTGCGGCCCGTGTCACCAAGACGGTCGTGCGACGTCAAGACTATCAGCACTTTCATGTTCTTGCTCCATCATCGTGGGGAGCGGCGCCGCACCTCGCCAAGTCAACGAGTTGGCCGGCGCCGGGCTCGATCAGTTCCCGGATCCTGGAGCACCAGATGGTGCCGGCCCGCGAAAGCCGCTGTGCGTTTCCGATCAAGGGAACGCTCATTCCTCTCAAGAGCGCGCTCGCCGAAGCGCGGACCACGCCGCTCTTACGTCGCCGGTGCCGACTTTGCAGCGTCGGCGAGCACCAGGACAGGGATGGTCGGCAGGTTCATCACGGCATGGGCGGCGAAACCCGGCCAGACGAAGCCGCTGCGGCGGAACAGCTCCGCCGTAGCGAGCCCGGCGACCATCGCTGCGGGCAGAACGATGTTGATCCCGTGCATCAGAGCGAAGATCGCAGTGCTGCCCACGACGCCCGCGAACCACCCGTATTTCCGCAATGCGTTGGCTGCGACCCCGCGATACAGAAACTCTTCGCCGAGAGGTGAGAGTAGGGTGAGGAACAGCGTCGCCAGCACAAGCGACATGGCGCCGCCGCTGCCGCCCGCGGCGTAGATGTCCTGCGGAGTGCTAGTAATACCCGTCAGCGCCATGAAGGCGAAGGCGGCGAGCCCCTTGTTTACGAAGGCGGCGAGCCCGACCAGGATTCCGACCACAAGCCAGCGGCGAGAAACGGGTCTGACCCCCAATGCGCTCCATAAGCGCAGGCGCAGAAGCGCCGCCGCCGCGAATGCCGCAAGTCCAGCGATGCCCGTGAGCGCGGTGAAGATCAGGCCCTCGGTGACGCGACCGAGGTCCAGGGCGTGGATCGCTGCCCCGCCGCCATAGCCGAAGATGACCATGCCGATAAGGCCGACGACAATCTCGGCCCAACCCGGCCGCGGTGACCGCTTGGCGGGTTCGGCGAATGCGTCAAGGGAAACAATGTCCGTCATGTCTTGCCTCATCCGGTGGGCGGGCGGGCGCGCCGCGGCAGCCCTTCCGCAGCCGCAAGTGGCGCCGATCTGCAGCGAACGCTCTGCTGTTCCGCTCAGGAGACGGCTCGATCCTCTCAAGGTGAGTACCGATATGCCGTCCCGCGCTGGGCGCAATTGAGAGGAGAGCGTTGATCGCAGATCGGATCTGCATAGCGGCCGGCGCACGCCCGTCACCAACTCCAAAATGACGGCGCCGGTCCGGCGCCCAGATATCGAACGACCGGAGCGTCGACACATGGCCGAAACCAAATATCGCGTCGGGATCATCGGGGCGGACAACAAGGCGAGCTGGGCGGGGGCGTCGCACATTCCGGCGCTGATATCGCAGCCGTCGCTAGTCCTCTCGGCGGTGGCGACGCGCAGCGAGGAAAGCGCGAAAGCCGCCGCCGAGGCCTTCGGCGCCGCACGCTGGTTCGCCGACCCCTATGCGATGATCCGCGACGACGACATCGACATCATCACGGTCGCGGTGAAGGTGCCTGCGCACAAGGACCTCGTCCTCGCAGCGCTCGCGGCGGGCAAGGCCGTCTACAGCGAGCCCCCGCTGGGGGCGAGCCTTGCCGAAACCGAGGCGATGGCGGTCGCCGCCGGAACGCTGCACACCGGCCGATCACCTCGCTGCAGGCCTACTACAGCCTGGTGGGGCGCGATCTGGAGCGTGAGATCGTGCCGATGCTGGAGTTGGAAGGCGTCGGCCTGATGGTCTGGTCTCCGCTCGCTGGCGGCTCCTTGACGGGCAAGTATTCCGGCGGCGGCGACGGCGCCGGCGGGCGGCAGACCGAACTCGACTTCCCGCCGATCGACCGCGTTCGCGGCGAGCCGTTGATCGAGGCTCTGAAGCGGGTCGCCCGGAAGCACGGCCGCTCCCCGGCGCAGATCGCCATCGCCTGGCTCCTGCGACAGGGCGTGGTGTCGACTGTCATTATCGGTGCCAAGCGGGTCGAGCAGCTGCGAGAGAACCTGAAAGCCGCCGACGTTGCGCTCGACGACGAGGACATGACCGAGCTCGATGCCGTCAGTCGCCTGCCGATCGAGTATCCGGGTTGGCTGCTGAACGCACCCGGCGACCGTGCACCGTAGCACGCGCATCATTGAGCAACGCTGAGCGTATTCCTTCGATCTCTGATCGGATCTGCATATTCCCGGCGCGCAGCGATGGCATCATTGCAATTCGAGAGTGGATGAGGCGCGCGCTGTTTCTAGCGTGCCCTCACAAGCGCGCGGTCTGCGCTCCCGTCGACAGAAAAGAGGGTGGTGATGGACGAAAACGACCAACCACGCCGATACTCCGGAAGCCGGCGCCGCTTCCTCATCGGAACGGCGCTGACCGGAGCGCTTCCATTCGTTCCGCGCGGCGCCGCTTCGCAGGCGGCGACACCGGAGCCTCCGCCAGGAGCCGAGGCAACCGTCGACGTCGAGCTGCGCGTGAACGGTCAGGCCCACCGATTGGAGGTCGACGCGCGCACCACCCTGCTCGATGCGCTGCGCGAGCACGTCGGCCTCACCGGGGCGAAGAAGGGCTGCGATCACGGTTAATGCGGCGCGTGTACCGTCCTCGTCGACGGCCGCCGCGAGCTGTCCTGCCTTACTCTTGCCGTGTCGCTCGGCTCTCGCGAGGTTACGACCATCGAGGGGCTCGCGGGGACGACCGGGGCCCTCCACCCGATGCAGCAGGCGTTCATCGACCACGACGCCTTCCAATGCGGTTACTGCACGCCGGGCCAGATCCTCTCGGCCATCGGCTGCGTCGAGGAGGGGCACGCCGGATCGGCCGACGAGATCCGCGAATACATGAGCGGTAACATCTGCCGCTGCGCCGCTTACCCCAACATAGTGGCCGCCGTGATCGAGGCGCGCGAAATCATGGAGAGCTAGGGTTCATGCGTCCCTTCCAATACTCGCGCCCGTCTTCGATGGCGGAGGCGGTCGTCGCCACGCGGCGGCTGCTCGCCGACGATCCGCAGCCCTCGCACGCCTTCCTCTTCGGCGGGACCACGCTCATCGACCTCATGAAGCTGGGCGTCATGCGGCCGGAGCGGATCATCGACCTCAACGGGCTCGCAGGCGAGTTCGGGCACATCCGCGCCGACGGGTCGGGCCTTCGCCTCGGCGCGTTCGCCAAAATGGCCGACGTCGCGGCCGATGCGCGGGTCCGCGAGGACTATCCGGTCCTCGCGCAATCCCTCGCGCTGGCGGCGAGCGCGCAGCTGAGGAACATGGCGAGCCTCGGCGGCAATGTCCTCCAGCGCACGCGCTGCGCGTATTCCCGCGACCCGTCATGGAGCGCCTGCAACAAGCGGACGCCTGGCAGCGGCTGCGCGGCGCTGGGTGGAGCGAACCGCTCGCACGCCGTCCTCGGAACGAGCGATCACTGCATCGCGTGATATCCGGGCGACTTCGCGCAGGCGCTCATCGCGCTGGAGGCCACCGCCGTGACGGTCGGCCCGGACGGCCGCCGTACGATCCCGACCGCCGCACTGCACCGTGTTCCGGGTGCGACTCCGCATCTGGAGACGGTCCTCGAGCCCGGCGAGATCATCACCGAGTTCGTGGTGCCGGCGCGGCCATGGGCGCGCCGGTCGCTCTACCTCAAGGTCCGCGACCGCCAGTCCTACGAGTTCGCCGTGGCCTCGGCCGCGGTGGCGCTCGACCTCGACGGCGAAGACGTGCGGGAGGCGCGCATCGCGCTCGGCGGCCTCGCGAGCGTCCCGTGGCGGGCGCACGAGGCCGAAGCGGCGCTCGCCGGCGTCCGGCTGACCGGAACGACGGCCGAGGCGGCTGCGCGCGCGGCCTTCGCCGGTGCACTGCCGCGATCCCACAACGCATTCAAGTTCACTCTCGGCCAGGCGACGCTCGTTCGCGCGCTCCTTCAGGCCGCAGCAATGGAGCCTCGCGCATGACCCGTCCGTTGTTCCCCGGGCCGACCGGCACCATGGGCGAGGCGCTGCCGCGCTACGAGCGGCACGCCAAGGTGACCGGCTGGGCGCACTATGCGAGCGATGTCCGCCTCGCTCGGACGGCGCATGCCTATCTCCTGACGAGCCGCATCGGGCGCGGGTCGGTGCAGTCCTTCGACCTTGCTGCCGCGCGGGCCGTGTCCGGCGTGCTCGACATCCTGATCCATGCGACGGTGGGCGATGAGATCCGGCAGGTCCCGGCGATCTACGCTGGCGGCTATCTCTCCAACTCCGTGCGCCCCCTTGGTTCGGCGGAGATCGCCTACTGGGCCAGCCGATCGCGATGGTCCTCGCCGAAAACGTTCGAGGCGGCGCGCGAGGCGGCGCACCGCATCGGCGTGACCTACGCGCCGCACCAGGCGCCGGCCGCACGCATGGACGCACCGGGCGCCGCGGCGCAGCCGCTGGAGCCGATGACGATCGCCGCCGGCGACTTCGACACAGCCTTCACGGCGGCACCGGTCAAGATCGACGCCGTCTACACGACCACCCGCTCAGCACCATAACCCGATGGAGCTGTTCGCCACGCAGTGCGTCTGGGAGGGCGACCGACTGACCGTCCACGAGCCCAGCCAGAACATGTACAATGTCACGTTCGGACTTCGCCGAGCAGCTCGGGATCGATCCCGAGCGGATCCGCGTGATCTCGACCTATGTCGGCGGCGCGTTCGGCTCGAAGGGCTTCATCACCCCGCGCACCGCGCTCGTCGCGCTGGCCGCCCGGCGGCTTGGCCGGCCCGTCAAGCTGGTGCCGACGCGCGGGCAGGGGTTCACCCTCTCCACCTATCGCGCCGAGAGCCGGCAACATGTGCAGCTCGGCGCCGACCGCGACGGTCGCCTCACCGCCATGCGACACGAGGGGTGGGAGCTGACATCCCGCGCCGACAGCGTAGCGATGGGCGCGGCGTCGATGACAGCGCGGCTCTACGCGTGCCCAAACATCGCGGTGCACGTGAACACCGTCGCTGCGGATCGCTCGACCCCGGGCTTCCTGCGAGCGCCTGGCGAGATGCCCTACGGCTACGCGCTGCAGACCGCCCTCGACGAGCTCGCCACCGAGCTCGGCATGGACCCGATCGAGCTGCGCCGCGTGAACGACACCCTGACCGAGCCGGTGGACGGCCTCCCCTACACCAGCCGCTCGCTGATGCGATGTTTCGACGAGGCGGCGGCGGCGTTCGGCTGGAGCGGGCGGCCCAGTGAGCCGAGGTCGATGCGCGACGGCGACTGGCTCGTCGGCTGGGGCTGCGCCGGCTCCTTCTACCCGACCTATGCCGGCAACTGCGCTGTCCGAGTGCGGCTGACGGCGGACCGCCGGGTGCACGTGGCGTGTGCCGGCCACGAGCTCGGCCAGGGCATGTACACGATTGTGGCGCAGGTGGCTGCCGAACAGCTCGGTGTGTCAGCGGACCGGGTGACGGTCTCTCTGGGTGACACCGACTTGCCACCGGCCACCGTTGCTGGCGGCTCGTCGTCGACCGCGAGCGTTGCGCCCGCCGTCATGGCCGCGTGCGACGCCATCCGCCGGCGGCTGGGGATCGGGGCGCCGCGCCCACCGAAGTCATGGCGGCGATGGAAGCGTCGGGAATGGGCGCAGTTGAGGAGCTCGCCGAAACGCGCGCCCACGGGGCCCCGCCCGAAAGCATGCAGGCTCTCTATCGTGGCCACTCCATGCCCGTCGGCGGGTGCATCTTCCGGACCGGGTGCAGTTCGCGCTGGATTCCCAGTTCGTCGAGGTCCGCATCCACGCCCGCACCCACGAAATCCGTGTGCCGCGCGCGGTGGGCGCCTTCGCGGCCGGGCGCATCATCAATCCGCGCACGGCACACAGCCAGCTCGTCGGCGGCATGATCTGAGGGATAAGCTCGGCGCTGTACGAGGCGAGCGAGGTGGACGAGCGGAACGGCAGCTACATCAACGCCAACCTCGCCGAATACCTTCTTCCGGTGAACGCCGACATCGGCGAGGTGCAGGCGATCATGGTCCTGGAGGAGGACACCGCGGTGAACGCCGCCGGGGTCAAGGGCGTCGGCGAGATCGGCGTCGTCGGCGTCGCCGCCACCATCTCCAACGCAGTGTTCCACGCGACTGGACGGCGCCTGCGCGATCTCCCGATCCGGCTGGAGCACCTCGTCTAAGCCCTCGACGCCCTGGCGTGAACATCCAATAGCATCAAGAGAGGCGGAAAATGACCGTTCACGCGAGCACAATTACGGGCACACTGAGGTGCTCCCCATCGGTTGGACGGTTTGCGGGGTGTTTTAAGCTACTGCCGGGATCTGCTGATCGGTTCGTTCCTGGTTGATGGTTGCATGGAATGCGGTGTGTGGTGTTCGTCCGCCAAGGGCGGAATGCGGGCGCCGCTGATTGTAGAACGTGATCCACTGCCCGATGCCAGCGCGGGCGTCGCGGCCGCCAGACCACGCGTGGAGATAGACGCATTCGTATTTCAGAGAGCGCCACAGGCGCTCGATGAAGATATTGTCCAGGAACCGGCCTTTGCCGTCCATCGAGATCTTCACCTCGGCCGTCTGAAGGCGGCTTATCCAGGCCCAGGACGTGAACTGGCTGCCCTGGTCCGTATTCATGATCGATGGCGGAGCGAACCGGGCAAGGGCCTCCTCCAGCGCTTCCACGCAGGGGTCTGCCTCCAACGTGTTGCTGAGGCGCCAGGCCAGCACCTTGCGGCTGAACGCCAAAACGGGCAGCCAGCTCCGCCACCGTCTCTTCACCCTTCAAGGCCTCTAGCGCCACCTTCGCCTTGAACGCCGCCTTGTGCTGCTTGCGTGTCGTCATCGCTGATCTCCTCTCATCGAAGACCAGCAGGCCCCTTCCATAGCTTACGCCACCGTCCAATCTCCGGGGAGCATCTCAGACTGCTCAGGTTCGAGAGCGGCTTAGGCTCGCCTCCGACAGTTCGTTAGCCTCAGTCGGAGTGCTCGGCCATTGAGTGTCGGCGGGGTTGGCGATCGCTGTGGATCGTTTGGCGATCGTCGGGGTCGGGTTCAGATCTAGTGACCGGCAGCTTCGCGCCTTGCCGATATTGTGGGGGAGGACGTCGACCGGATGGCTTCGGAGTTCCCCAAACCGTGGACGACGTACAACGACGACAAGCAGGCCTGCCGATCCGAATGGAACTGTTCGAGGTGCTAGATCTGGCGGGGGCAAGTGCCGCATGACGCCGCAAAGGAGCCGGCACCCCCAAACTCCTCTTGAATGCGGTGCCATGTCGCATGGAGCCGCCAAGCTAGACTAGCCTTGAAAATATAAGGAGCAAGCGATCACATGTTGCACAATTTGACGCACAACCAATCGCGAACGACACCGCAGATTTGGCGCTAACTTGTTGAAAAAATTGGCGACCCCGGTTGGATTCGAACCAACGACCTACGGATTAGAAGTCCGTTGCTCTATCCAGCTGAGCTACGGGGCCGTGCCGAGCGGCATGCATTGGCCCGCCGACCGGATGCCTGTCGGCCGATCGGGCGGACATGTTCGCACGATGTCCGGTAGCATGCGCGCCGATGCGTCAGCAAGGCTGCGTCGCCCCAGCCACAGGTCGGACGTAGGCGCGCGCCCGAAATGGTAAGTTCCGTGCGACACGACGTGTAGCACGTCCGTCAGTCACCACGTCGTGATCGTCCGGCGGTGGGATCAGTGCGTCCAGGGCGCGGCGCGGTCCGTCCGGAAGTTATCGGAATACGCGATCTTCTTGGTTTCGCGTCGCTTCTCGTCCTCGACCCAGTAGTCGAGACCGTGCTTCTCGGCGTAGGCGACGGCGGCGTCCTTCGTGGGGAAGTCCAGCCGGATCTGGCGGCGAGTGTCGGTGCCGGCCGTCCATCCCATCAGAGGTTCGATCTCGGGCTCGCCCAGATCCTCCAACTCGATCCGCCAGCGCTTGGTGCGCCGCGTGCCTGACTGCATGGCGGTTCGGGCCGGTTTGAAGATACGTGCGCGCATACGCTCCTCGGGTCGGCCATGCGTGGCCGGCTCATTCGAATGGTCGGGGCAGCAGATTTGAACTTACGACCCCCGGTTCCCAAAACCGGTGCTCTACCAGGCTGAGCTATGCCCCGACTGACCAACCTCCTAGCGAACATTGCGCCGCTCGGCAACGCGGATGACGCTCTCGTCGCGCTACTGAGGAATGCGGCGGTGGAGCAAGCGTGTCGCCCGGCTTCAGGCCGATGGCGTCGGCAACGCCGGCGTTCAGTTCCAGGACGAACTGCGACGGGGCCGCCGGAGGGGATGCTCTCGGTCGAAAACGGCGTTGTGTTCTTGGCGATGGAGACGACCGTGCCATCGTCATCGGCGTAGATGATGTCGAGCGGCAGGATCGTGTTCTTCATCCAGAA
The DNA here is from genome assembly GCA_963771975.1 of uncultured Alphaproteobacteria bacterium. Taxonomy (GTDB): domain Bacteria; phylum Pseudomonadota; class Alphaproteobacteria; order Rhizobiales; family Amorphaceae; genus Acuticoccus. The sequence goes on from CAVYVL010000002.1 coordinate 108,360, forward strand.
GGCACGGCTGCTCTCGTTGGCGAAGATGAAGAGCATGCCGGCATCGTCGGCCATGTCCTCACGGTACATCAGGCCGCGCGCCCGCTCGATCGGATCGTCGGCGATCTCGACGGTGAACCTGTGCGGACCGCTGGCGGTTTGCGCGATCAGGACGTCCGCGGGGAGGGGCTGCGCGGTCGGATCCGTCTGATGAGCGACGGGCGCGCGAGTGTCCGCCGCGCCGGGTGCCGCCAGAGCGACACCGAACACGACGGCGACGAGCGCACCGGAGAGGGCGCGCATGTCAGTGCGACTGCGGGACGTTGTGTCCGCTTTCCGGCAGGATCTCCGCCGCCATCAGACCCTTCGGGCCGTTGCCGAAGCGGACCTTGACGACCTGGTTGGGCCGCAGCTCGGTCACGCCGAAGCGGCGCAGGGTCTCCATGTGGACGAAGATGTCCGGCGTGCCGTCGCCCCGGGTCAGGAAGCCGTAGCCCTTGGACCGGTTGAACCACTTCACCGTCGCCAGCTCGGCCGGGCCCTCCGGAGTGACCTGGACGTTGGTGCGGGACGGAGGAAGCTGCGAAGGATGCGCCGCCTGCGATTCGTCCATCGACAGGATGCGGAAGGCTTGAAGGCCCTTCGATCCCGTGACGACCTCGCACACGACGCGAGCGCCTTCGTAAGCACTTTGGTAACCGTCTCGGCGTAGGCAGGTGACGTGCAACAGAACGTCGGGTCCACCATCGTCCGGGACGATGAAACCGTAACCCTTACCGACGTCGAACCATTTGATGCTGCCTGAGACTTCCGTCAGATCGCTGAGGCCATCGAATGGCTGCTCAACGCGGTCCTCGACAGAGTATTGTTCGATAAATCGCACCAGCTTGTTGTCGCTCACCACTATACCCGTCGCTTACCTACTACCGTAGCCACTTTGCGCAACCGTGAATTGGACGTTACCATTCATTCACCGATTGGGCGACTGGTTTTCGCAATATCGCGAGCCCCTGTTGCGCCCAAGACACACGAATTTAAGTAAATTTCATCTCTTTCAGAGGCCCGAACGTTTCCGCCAGGGGCGTTCGCACCACCAGGTCCGCCTGCTGATCCTGATCGGTCGGCGCGCGCGAACAAATAATGAGCCGCGCGCCAGCCTCCTTCGCCATCAGGGGGAGGGCGGCTGCCGGGTACACCACGAGCGATGTCCCGGTCGCCACGAACAGGTCCGCCATTACCGATTCCTTCATTGCGCGTTCCAGCTCGTCCTCCGGCATCGGCTGCCCGAACGAGATGATCGCCGCCTTGAGAAGCCCGCCGCACACGGTGCAGCGTGGCGATATGCCTGTTGTCGCAATCTGATCTTGCGCAAAGCTGATTTCGTGCCGCGCGTGGCACTCGAGGCAGGTCGCATGGTCGCCGGCACCGTGCAGCTCGATGAGCTTTTCCGGCGGAACGCCTGAGCGGGCGTGCAGTCCGTCGATGTTCTGCGTGACCACCAGCGAGACCGGGCCTTCCGTGGCGAGATGTGCGATCGCCTCGTGCGCGCCATTGGGTTTGGCCGCCGCGAAGCGCTCAGCCATGTCGAAGCGGCGCCGCCAGTCCTCCAGCCGCGCTTCCTCGGAGGTGAGGAAGGTGTCGTAGAGGATCGGCTCCATCTGGCTCCAAATGCCGCCGGCGGAGCGAAAATCCGGGATGCCCGAACTCGGTGGAGATACCGGCGCCGGTGAAGACTACCGTGCGAGTCGAGCGGGCGAATGCCTCCGCCAGCGCGTCGCGTGCCTTATCGGCGTTGTCGAAAATCGCGTGGACCATGGGGCGAGGGTGCCTCTGGAAATCGGCCGATGACAAGGTCCGCCGCACCGTTGTTTCGATTCTTGGTTACGAACCTGATCGTCGCCGTGGGGCGGAGGGCAAAGATGGCCGGCGCGCTACGAGGGGGCGTGACGGTAGGCCAGCGCTTCGGCCATGTGCGCGCGCCGAACGGTGGCGCTGGCGGCGAGGTCGGCGATTGTGCGTGCCACCTTGAGCGTGCGGTGGTAGGCGCGGGCCGACAGCCGCCGCTCGGCCGAGACGCGGTCGACGAGGCCGCGGGCGTCGTCATCGGTCGAGCACCGTCGCCTCGATGAGATCGCCGCTGCACTCGGCGTTGATCTCGGCCGGCTGATCGAGAAGCCGAGCCGCCTGAATCTCGCGCGCCGCGGTCACGCGGTCGGCGACGGCGCTGGAGGCCTCGCCGCGCGGCGCGCGCAGGTCCGACGGGGTGACGGCGTCGAGACGGATCGTCAGATCGATCCGGTCGAGCAGGGGGCCGGAGATTCGTGCTTGATAATCGTCGGCGCAGGCCTTTCCCCGCTTGCAGGTGTGGCCGGGGTCGCCGGCATGGCCGCAGCGGCACGGGTTCATGGCGGCCAGGAGCTGGAACCGCGCTGGATAGGTCACACGGGCGTTGGCGCGCGCGATGTTGGCGCGGCGCGTCTCCAGCGGCTCGCGCAGAGCGTCCAGCACGTTGGGCGCGAACTCGGGCAGCTCGTCGAGGAAGAGGACGCCGCCGTGGCAGAGCGAGATCTCGCCCGGCCGCCCCTTTGGTCCACCGCCGATCAGCGCGGCCATGGAGGCGGAGTGGTGCGGCGCGCGGTAGGGCGCGTTCAGCTCGAGCCGCCCATCGGCGAGGTCGCCGGCGACGGAGCGGATCATCGCCAACTCCAGCAGCGTCAACGGCGTCATCGGCGGCAGGATCGATGGCATCCGCTCGGCCAGCATCGACTTGCCGGAGCCCGGCGGGCCGACCATCAGAAGGTTATGGCCGCCGGCCGCGGCGATCTCCAGCACGCGCTTGGCGCTCTCCTGTCCCTTCACCTCCGCCAGATCGGCGGTGAAGGGATCGGCCTGGCGCGTCTTCGGCATCGGGCGCGGCAGCGACTGGCGGCCGGCGACGTGGTTCATGAAGGCGGCGAGACTGGCCGGCGCGAAGATCGGCATTTCGGCCGAGGCCCAGGCGGCCTCGCCGCCGTCGGCCGCCGGGCAGATCAGCGCCTTGCCGAGGGCGTTGGCGCTGACAGCGGCCGGTAGCACGCCGGCGACGCCGACGATGCGTCCGTCCAATCCCAGTTCACCGAGGATGAGCGCGTCGGCCACCGACTCCTGCGGCAGGATCCCGAGGGCGACCATCAGCGCCAGGGCGATCGGCAAGTCGTAGTGGCTGCCCGCCTTCGGCAGATCCGCTGGCGCGAGGTTCACCGTGATGCGGCGCGGCGGCAGGGAGAGGCCCGAGGCCGACAGCGCCGCACGCACCCGCTCCCGGCTTTCCGCGACCGCCTTGTCCCCCAACCCGACGATCATGAAGCCGACCGAGCCGGCGACAATCTGCACTTCGACGGCGACCGGTACCGCCTCGATCCCGCGAAATGCTATGGTTGTCACTCGACCTTGCACGAATTCGAGACAATCCCGAATATCAATCTCAGGTAGTGTTATCTGGCGGAAAACAGCAATTCAAGCGGGAGGAATGGTACCCTGTGGCAGTATCGCCTCATTTGCGCGTTGAATCTGCGTCAAAGCGACAACACGTTCGTCGTAGGGGCCGGATCGAAGAGCGGCGCCGTTGCGTCGGCCGAAGGCTGCCAATAACGTCAGCCACGTCCGCCGAGGTGACCACCACGGCGAACGGGGAGGGAACCGAAGTCGATGAATGACGCCCAGCGTCCGTTGAGGGACGGGTGACGTGACACTCGAACCTTACCAAGGCCGTCGCCGCCGCAAGGTCGCCAGGCTGAAATCCCTGCCGCCTGTGGTTCGTCGCTTCGTCCCTCAAGGCCGCGTCGTCTACCCGGCGACGACGGGTGGAAAACCGCGCATCCCCGGCACTCGCATTTCCCCGCTCGATCGCAAGACGCCGACGTTCGGCCAGCTCGGCACCCTCGAGGTTCGGCTCGCCCGCACCATGAGCGAGGTGCGCCGCGCCCAGCAGATCCGCTACGAGGTGTTCTACGAGGAGATGGCCGCCCAGGCCGACCCCTTCACGATGGCCACCCGCCGTGACCGCGATCATTTCGACGGTCTTTGCGACCACCTCCTGGTCCTCGACCACAACGTCGCCACGCGGCGCTTCCGCAAGGCCAAGCCGCGCATCGTCGGCACCTACCGGTTGCTGCGCCAGGAGATCGCCGAGCAGAACGGCGGCTTCTATTCCACGTCGGAGTTCGACATCGCGCCGGTGCTGGCGCGCCACTCCGAGCTCAACTTCCTCGAGCTGGGGCGGTCTTGCGTCCTCAAGCCTTACCGTGACAAGCGCACGGTCGAACTCCTGTGGCACGGCGCGTGGTCCTACACCTTGCGCCACAATATCGACGTGCTGTTCGGATGTGCCTCGCTCACCGGAACCAATCCGGACGAGCTGGCGGTCGCGCTCTCGTACCTCTACCACAACCATCTGGCGCCGGAGGAATGGCGCGCGCGGGCGATCGACAAACGCCACGTCGAGATGAATCGCCTGCCGGCCGAGGACATCGACATCAAGACGGCGTTGCGGGCGCTGCCGCCGCTAATCAAGGGCTACCTGCGCCTGGGCGCCTACGTGGCCGACGGCGCGGTCGTCGACCACCAGTTCGGCACGACGGATGTGATGATCGTGCTGCCGGTCTCCGGCATCTCGCATCGCTACATCAATTACTACGGCGCCAACGCGACGCGCCACGCCTGAGCGGCTGGCGCGCCCTGTGCATGGGCGCGTTTGACCGCGACTGGAGTAGCCATGACCATCGCCATCATCGGCGCCGGCATCGCCGGGGCCGCGGCTGCACGGCATCTGGGCCAGCACGGTCTGGAGGCGATCCTCTTCGACAAGGGGCGTGGTCCGGGCGGGCGGCTCGCCACGCGGCGGCGTGATGGCATGGCCTTCGACCATGGCGCTCCGTACGTCACCGCCTCCGGCGGCACCTTCTCGCGCTTCCTGCAAGAGACCGTCCAGAACGGGAATGCCGCTGTCTGGGGCGACCGCGGCATGGAATCGCGCCTGGTCGGCCTCCCGGGCATGAGCGGCATCGTCCACTCCGCGCTGGTCGGCTCCGAGGTGCGCACCCGCTTCGAGGTTACGGCGCTGGAACGCGGCGCGGACGGCTGGACGCTCGTTTCGGGCGAAGGCGAGCGTTCGAGGGGCACGCGGCGATCATCGTGACGATCCCGGCCCCGCAGGCCGAGCGATTGCTGACCCCGGTCCACGCAGTCTTCGCCAGCGCCGCCGCCGAAGCGCGGTACACCCCGTGCTGGGCCTTGATGCTGGCGGGCGACGGCATCGACGAGGCGATGGCCGGCGTTACGGAGAAGGCGCTGGCCGGGGAGGGGATCGCCGCTCTCATCCACAACAGCGCCAAGCCCGGCCGCGGCCCGGGCACCGTCGTCGCCCATGCCTCCGCCGCATGGTCCACCGCCCGGCTGGAGGATGAGGCCGACGCCGTCGCCGCCGATCTCGCCGGCCTCGTTCGCCGGCACATCGATCTCGGCGAGACCACAATGGCCATGGCCCATCGCTGGCGCTACGCGAAGGTCGCTCGGGTCTGCACCCGAGGCCCGGAATACGACGCGGACGCAGCGCTCGGCATCGCCGGCGACTGGTGCCTCGGCCCGGATGTTGAGGATGCCTTCCACTCCGGCATCGCCGCCGCACGCGCGCTGCTGATCGACGCCGTCCGCGCCAAGGCGCGCCGTTCCGTCTGAGCCGCCGCACCTCCGGCGTATCCTCTCAGCGATCGCATCGACGCAAGCCGCTGGCGGGAAGCCGGGTGGATTGCTACATGCAAGCGCCATGAACACACTCGCCGCCTTTCCCTCCGAAGCCGCGCTGAAGCCTCAGATCGCGCGCCGACGCACGTTTGCGATCATCTCGCACCCGGACGCCGGTAAGACGACGCTGACCGAGAAGCTTCTTCTCTTCGGCGGTGCCATCCATCTCGCCGGCGAGGTCGCCGCGCGCGGCGAGCGCCGCCGCACCCGCTCCGACTGGATGGAGATCGAGAAGAAGCGCGGCATCTCCGTGTCGTCCTCGGTGATGATGTTCGAGCGCGGCGGCAACGTCTTCAACCTGCTCGACACGCCGGGCCACGAAGACTTTTCCGAAGACACCTACCGCACGCTGACCGCGGTGGATTCGGCCGTCATGGTGGTGGACGCGGCCAAGGGGATCGAGGCGCAGACCCTCAAGCTCTTCGAGGTCTGCCGCCTGCGCGACATCCCCATCATCACCTTCATCAACAAGGTGGACCGCGAGGGCGTCGACCCGTTCGAGCTGATGGACGAGATCGCCGACAAGCTGGCGCTGGAGCTGTCGCCGGTCACCTGGCCCATCGGCATGGGCGGCCAGTTCCACGGCGTCTACAACCTCACGACCAACGATTGGCACAAGCTCGCCGGCGACGGTTCCACCAAGTACGGCTCGACCGAGAAGCTTTCCGGCATCCACGACGAGAAGCTCGACGCCGCGGTGCGTGCCGACATCCTGGAGGAGTTCCGCACCCAGGCCGAGCTCGCCGCCGAGGCCATGCCGCCGGTGGACATGAACGCCTACCGCGAAGGCCACCTCTCGCCGGTGATCTTCGGCTCGGCGCTGCGCGACTTCTGCGTCGGCGATCTGCTCGACAGTCTCGCCGCCTGGGCACCGCCGCCGCGCCCGCAGCCGGCCGGCGACGAGCGGATCGACCCGAACCGCGAGGACGTCTCGGCGCTGATCTTCAAGGTCCAGGCGAACATGGACCCCAACCACCGCGACCGCATCGCCTTCGCGCGCATCTGCTCGGGCCGCTTCTCGCGCGGCATGAAGCTCAACCAGGTCGGCACCGGCAAGTCTCTCGCGGTGACGGCGCCGATCTTCTTCCTCGCCGAGGAGCGGGAGCTCGCCGAGGAGGCGTGGGCGGGCGACATCATCGGTATCCCCAACCACGGCGCTCTCCGGGTGGGCGACACCTTGGCCGAGAAGGGTGATTTCCGCTTCACCGGCCTGCCGCGGTTCGCGCCGGAGATCCTGCGCCGCGTGCGGCTCGGCGACCCCATGAAGACCAAGCAGATGCGCAGAGCTCTGCAGGACCTCTCGGAAGAGGGGCTCGCCCAGGTCTTTCGCACGCACCTGGGCGGCGACCACATCGTCGGCGTCGTGGGCGCGCTGCAACTCGACGTGATGAAGGCGCGCGTGGAGGCCGAGTACAAGGTCGCGATCGACTTCGAGCCCGCCCCGTTCTCCACCGCCCGCTGGCTGACCGGCGATGCCCGCACGATCAAGACATTCGTCGACACCAACAAGTCCGTGGTGGCCGACGATGTGGACGGCGACCCCGTCTACCTCGCCCGCAACGCGTGGGAATTGAACTACACGCGCGAGAAGCACCCCGACATCGGCTTCGTCGAGATCAAGGAGATGCACTGACGCCCGGCGGTGGCCGCCGCGCTGACCGTGATCCGGCGCGGCATGGTGGCGCGGCCCGGCGGGGTGGCTGGGCCGAGCGTGCCCCAACGGGGCAGCGCTTGGGAAAATAGCCGACGACCGCCACGTTTCGAAACCGATGGGTCTCGCCTCCGGCGGTCGTGAAGCATCCACTATAGCGCGCTGACCCCGCTGGCGAAATTCGCCGCCACGTCAGAGCCCGGGCCGCCGGCAGGGCTCGCTGCCGCACCCAACTGCAGCCCCGGCATGGGCGGAATGCGCGTCATCAGGCGAGGCATCGCGCGCCGACGTCTCACGATCGTTGCCAACGCACCCTATCTAGAGCGCGATGCATTCCAAACCTCGCGCGTTCTGCGCCCGTCCCTCCGCCATCGCCCGCCCAGCGAGCCGCCCGTGAAGCCCGCCGTCTCCGCCAACCGCGGCGAGATGCTCGGCGCCCTGCGAGGGCTCTGGCCCTACATGTGGCCGAGCGACCGGCCCGACCTCAAGCTGCGCGTCGGCATCGCAATTCTCGCTCTGGTGATCGCCAAGGTCGTCACCGTCCTCATCCCCTACGCCTACAAGTGGGCGACGGACGCACTGACGGCGAACGAGTTCGGGGCCGCCGCCACGGAGCGCATCGCCGACACGCCGGGCTGGAACCTGCCCGCGTTCGTCGTCGGGCCGGTCATGCTCGTCATCGCCTACGGCCTCGGCCGAGTGATGAGCATGGGCTTCAACCAGCTGCGCGACGCGCTGTTCGCCCGCGTCGGCCAGCACGCGGTCCGCCAGCTGGCGCGGCGCACCTTCATGCACCTGCACGCCCTCTCGCTGCGCTACCACCTGCAGCGGCGCACCGGCGGGCTGTCGCGGGTGATCGAGCGCGGCATCAAGGGCATCGAGACCCTGGTGCGCTTCACCATCCTCAACGCGCTGCCGACGATCCTCGAGTTCGCGCTGATGGCAGCCGTGATCGCCTACCAGTTCTCGCTGAGCTACCTCGGGGTCATCGTGGTGATGGTGATCGGCTACGTCTGGTTCACGGTGATCGCCTCGCAGTGGCGTATCTCCATCCGCCGCGAGATGAACGACTCGGACACCGACGCCAACTCCAAGGCGATCGACAGTCTGATCAACTACGAGACGGTGAAGTACTTCAACAACGAGGCCATGGAGACCGACCGGTTCGACCGCTCGATGGCGAGCTACGAAGACGCGGCTGTGCGCACGTGGACGTCTCTCGCCTGGCTCAACATGGGCCAGACGGTGATCTTCACCATCGGCATGACGATCCTGATGATCATGTCCGCCCGTGCGGTGATGGCGGGCGAGCAGACCATCGGCGACTTCGTGATGGTCAACGCGCTTCTGATGCAGCTCGCCATCCCGCTGAACTTCATCGGCTTCGTGTACCGCGAGATCAAGCTGGCGCTCGCCGACGTGGAGGACATGTTCAAGGTCCTCAACATCCCGCAGGAGGTCGTGGACCGGCCGGACGCCACCCCCATCGCCGTCGACGGCGGCACCGTGCGGTTCGAGGACGTGCGCTTCCACTACGATCCGGAGCGGCCCATCCTGCACGGCATCTCGTTCGAGGTGCCCGCCGGGTCGACCCTCGCCATCGTCGGCCCCTCGGGCGCGGGCAAGTCGACGATCTCGCGGCTGCTCTACCGCTTCTACGACGTCGCCGGCGGCGCCATCACCATCGACGGGCAGGACGTCCGCGACGTCACGCAGGAGTCGTTGCGCCGCCAGATCGGCATCGTTCCGCAGGACACTGTGCTCTTCAACGACACCATCGCCTACAATATCGCCTACGGTCGCCCCTCGGCGGGCCGCGAGGAGGTGGAGCGGGCCGCCGAGATGGCTCAGATCGGCGACTTCATCCGCAGCCTGCCGCACGGGTTCGACACCGAGGTGGGGGAGCGCGGGCTGAAGCTGTCGGGCGGGGAGAAGCAGCGCGTGGCGATCGCCCGCACCATCCTGAAGGCCCCGCCGGTGCTGATCCTGGACGAGGCGACCTCCGCGCTCGACACCCGGACCGAGGAGGATATCCAGTCCGCGCTCGACAAGGTCTCGAGCGGGCGCACGACCCTCATGATCGCTCACCGCCTGTCGACGGTGGTCCAGGCCAACCAGATCATCGTGGTGGAGGCCGGCCGCATCGTCGAGCGCGGCACCCACGCGGAGCTGATGGCGCTGGACGGGCTCTATTCCGAGATGTGGCTGCGCCAGAGCCAGCAGGCCGAAATCCCGCCCGAAGAAGACTTGGACCAAAAGCGCGAGCCCTCCATCCGCGAACGCGAAGAGACGTTCGAGGGGCGTTAGGGCGCGCAGGCCGCAGCGCCAGGCGTCGCTCCGCAGCCGGAGAATCGGCATGCGCGGTGATGCGAACGCTGGTACTTTGGGGCGACCGCCGGGCACATGGCGGGAGCTTCCAGGGGGACGACAATGCGGCGACTGGCGATGGTGACCGGCGCGCTCTTCATGGCCCAGCTGACCATGGCCGGCGGGGCGAGGGCAGCGTGCGTGGATGATGCGGCGATCGACGCGTTCATCGGCGACTTCCAATCCAAGACGCCAACCCAGGCGCTCGGAGCCGGCGGCAGCATAGAGGACGCCCGCTGCCTTCAGGATGTGCTGGTCGGCAAGCTGACCTCCGACCTCGGTCCCGTCATTGGGTACAAGGCGGGGCTGACGAGTGCCGGCTCACAGCAGCATTTCGGCGTGGACGAGCCCGTCATGGGCACCCTCCTGGAGAAGATGATGCTGGAGTCCGGGGCCACGGTTCCGGCGACTTTCGGCGCGCGCCCGCTGTTCGAGGCGGATCTCCTGCTGGTGGTCGGCGACGCGGGGATCAACGACGCCACCACGCCGGAGGAGGTTCTGGCGCACCTCAGCGGGATCCGTCCCTTCATCGAGCTGCCCGATCTAATGCTGGCGGAAGGCGAGCCGATGGACGGTGCGACGATCACCGCCATGAATGTCGGGGCGCGGATGGGCGTGGTCGGCGAGACGATCCCCGCCGACGCCGCTCTCCTCGACGCGCTGAAAGAGATGACCGTCGTCGTGACCGCTGCCGACGGCGAGGTGCTGGCCGAGGCGAACGGCGCGTCGGTGCTGGGTCATCCGCTGAACAGCGCGCTCTGGCTGATGCACAAGGGGGTTACGTTCGAGGCCGGACAGGTGATCAGCGTCGGGTCGATCGGCCCGCTGCTGCCGCCGGCCAAGGCCAAGGGCATGGCCACGGTGACCTACAAGGGCCTGCCCGGTGACCCCCAGGTGATCGTCCACTTCGAGTAGCTCGGAGCTTCGCCGCCCACCTCGGACAGTCCTGCTGGAGGCCCACCACGGGTGGGCTCCGGCGCACGATCCAATCGTGCGCCGGGCGGACCGGTGCCGTTATTCCGCCGCCTCCGACGAGGGGGGCGGTGAGGACCGTCCGTCCGGCTCGACAGCGCGCGCATCGGCGGGCCGCCTGAGGTGGCGGGCCAACACCGGCGCGTAGACGTCCGGCGGCGTCTCATCGGCGGGCGCGGAAGGGACACCGGCATCGGCCTCACGCGGCGTGACGTCACCACCAGCGGCGCCGTCCGCCTCCGGGTTTGCCGCAGGCGGCGACGCGCCCGTCAGCGCGGGCACGTCGCGCGAGCCACTCGGTCGCTGGCGTGCGAGCACAGGGGCGTAGACGTCCGGTGCCGTATTCTCCTGCGGCGCCGGCCGGGACTCTGCCGCGGGTGGTTCATCGGGCTGCCGTGCGGCGGCCACCGCGGGGAGGCGGTAGACCACCGGCTCGTCCGCGCGCTCCGTCTCGTCCATCTCCACCGACGGCACCCCGCCCGCCGGGACCAGCTCGTCACCGCGGCCACGCAGGCGCGCCGCCGTGCGTGAGACCGTCTCCGGCAGCGCCAGCATCACCGGGATCACCACCAGGGTGAGGATCGTCGAGAACGCGAGACCGGAGATGATCGCGGTCGACAGCTGCACCCACCAGATCGACGTGATGCCGCCGATAGCGATGGTGCGGGTGAAGAAGTCGAGGTTCATCTGCGTCGCCATCGGGATCAGGCCCGCGATGGTGGTGATGGTCGTCAGCAGGATCGGCCGCACGCGCTGAACGGCGGTCGCCAACGTCGCCGACAGGATGTCCGGCTGCACCAACCGCTCGCGGTTGAACGTGTCGATCAGGACGATCGCGTTGTTCACCACGATGCCGGCCAGCGCGATGATGCCCGTCCCCGTCATGATGACCGAGAACTTCTGTCCCGTGATCGCCATGCCCAGGAGCACGCCGAACGCCGACAGGACGATGGTCAGGAGCGTCAGCGCCGTCTGGTAGAAGCTGTTGAACTGCGTCACCAGCACGAGGAACATCATCACCAGCGAGGCGATCATCGCCTTCATCAGGAACGAGAACGCCTCGGCCTGATCCTCGTTGGCGCCGCGGAAGGTGAAGGTGACGCCCTGCGGCCAGTCCTGCGCCTCCACCCACGCGTCGATCTCGGCGATCTTTTCGTTGAGGTCGTAGCCGAGCTGGTCCAGCACGTCCGCCTTCACGGTCATGGCGAACTGCCCGTCCACCCGCGCGATCGACGACACCCGCTGCTGCGGCTTCACGTCGATGAAGTTCGCGATCGGCACTTGCCCGTTGGCGGTCTGCAGCCGCAGGTCGCCGAACTGCTGCAAGGTGCGCTCGTCCTCCGGGTAGCGCACGCGGATGTCGATCTGGTCCTCCGAGTCGTCCGGCTGGTACTGCGTCAGCAGCACGCCGTTGGTGACGAGCTGGATGATCTGGCCCACGGTGGTGACGTCGGCGCCGAAGCGGCCGGCCTCCTCGCGGTCCACGTCGAGCTGCCACTCGATGCCGGGGAGGGGGCGGTCGTCCTCCACATCGCGCAGGCCCTCGACCGTCTCGATGTGCTCGCGTGCCCGTTCCGTCGCCGCCACCACCTTGTCGTAGGACTCGGAGGTGATCTGCAGCTGGATGTCCTTGCCGGTCGGCGGCCCGCCTTCGATCTTGCGCACTTCCACCTTGATGCCGGCGAAATTGGTGCGGGCGCGAATATCCTCGAAGATCTCGGCTGCCGGACGGCGGCAGCAGTAGTTCACCAGCTCGATCTGCACCTGCCCGATGATGTCGGCCGGCTTGTCCTGCACGCCGCCGATCGCCGAGTTTCCGCCAGCGTCACCGCCGGAGGGGAAGGCGCTGGTGACGACGTTGTCGACGCCGTCGACCGCCAGAACCTCACGCTCCACCTCGCGCACCAGGCCGAGCGCCTCGCGCGCGCTCATGTTGCCGCGGGCCGAGATCATGGCCACGGCGACGTCCGGTTCCTCGTCGACGAAGAACTCCACGCCGTTGGAGTTCGCCGTGAATATGGTGAGGACGCCGAACGAGATGCCGACGACGGCGACCAGCGTGACGATGATGCCGAGCGTGTTGCCGGCGAGGAGCCGGAGCCCGCGCACGTAGAGCCGCCCGGCGCCGGTGAGGGTATTGATGTCGAACGGGCCGTCCGACGGACGCGCTGGCGGCGTGCGGCGCGGACCGCCCCACCGCGAGGCGAGGCGCGTCGCGAGCACCGTCGCCAGGATGAAGCCGATGGCAGCCCCCAGGATCGCCAGCGGCGTCGGCGCGGCGGAGAGGGCCACCATAGCCACGCCCGCCACGATGATGCCGGCGAAGAGGCCGATGATCAGCTGGTTGGACAGCACCGCGCCCACGACCGGCAGGAACACCAGCGCCGTAACCAGCGCCACGGTCAGCACGATGATGACCATCACCGGCAGGTAGCTCATGAACTCGCCCGCGACGCCCGGCCACAGGAGCATGGGCAGGAAGGCGATCAAGGTCGTGGCGGTGGACGAGATCAGCGGCCACACCATCAGGTGCGCGGCCTCGCGGAACGCCTGTGGCCGGTCCACGCCCTCGGCGATGCGCCGATCCGCGTACTCCACCATCACGATGGCGCCGTCGACCAGCAGGCCCACGCACAGCACGAGGCCGAACATGACCATCATGTTGACGGTCATCCCGAGCCCTGCCAGCACCGCGAAGCCGAGCAGGATCGAGGTCGGGATGGCGATGCCCACCAGGAGCGCCGAGCGGAGGCCGAGAGCGGCCACGATCACGATCATGACGAGGACAATGGCGGTGGAGATCGACGCCTCCAGCCCGCCCAGCACCTCGTAGATGAACGACGACTGGTCGAGCAGGTAGTCGACCTTGATGGCGCTCGGCCAGTCGGCCGTCGCTGCCTCGACGACGTCCTTTACCGACTGGTTGTTCTCGATGATGTTCTCGCCGAGCCGTTTCACCACGTCGATGGTGATGGCCGGCCGGCCGTTGACGCGGGTGAAGGCGCTCGGATCCTTGAAGCTGCGGCGCACCTCGGCGATGTCGCCGACGGTGACGATGCCGTCCGCCTGGGACTTGATCACCATGTTGTAGACGTCCGCGGCGTCCTCGATGAGGCCGGGGACTTTCACCGAGAAGCGGCCCTCGCCGGTGTCGAGGAAGCCGGCCGGGACCAGAGCGTTGTTGTCCTGCAGCGCCCGCAGCAGTTCCAGCGGCTGGACCTGGTAGCTCTCCATCGCGGTGCGGTCGATCAGCACCTCCAGCTGCTCCTCGCGCGAGCCGGAGAGGTCGGCCGACAGCACCGTCGGCACCGCTTCCACCGCGTCCTTGAGGCGGCGCGCGTGCTGGTAGAGCGTGCGCTCGGGCACATCGCCCGACAGCGAGACGATGATCGTCGGCACGAGGCTGAAGTTGGTCTCGGTGATGGTGGGCTCTTCGGCGTCCGCCGGGAGGTCGGCCTGAGCCCGATCGACCTTGTCGCGCACGTCCGCCAGCGCCTCGTCCTTGTCGAAGTCGGCGTTGAACTCGAGGAAAATGCCGGCGTGGCCTTCGGAGGCCGTCGCCTTGATTTCCTTCAGCCCGTCGAGGCCCCGCAGCTGCGTCTCCATGGGCTTGACCAGAAGACGGTTGGCGTCTTCCGGCGAGATGCCCTGCTGGGTGACGGAGACGTAGAAGATCGGGACGTCGATGTCCGGGTTCGCCTCCTTCGGGATGGTGGCGTAGATGAACCCGCCGGCGACCAGGAGGAAGATCAGAAGCGTGAGGATCGTCCGCGGACGATTGAGGAGGCCGTCAAGGATGGCGATCATACGTCCTCGGTCTCCGAGACAGGATCCACGATCTGGCCCTCGATCACGTATTCCTGGCCCACCGTGATGATCCGGACCGTGTCGGGCAGGCCCGTGACCCAGAAGCCTTCGGTGTCCTGCATGGCGATGTTGACCGGCATGAAGCGCACGGCGTTGGTCTCATCCACCGCGCGCACGCCGATCTGGCCGGAATCGGCCAGCGTCAGCACGCCCGGCGAGAGGCGGTGCGCCTTGACCGTGGCGAGCGGGATGTCCGCCTCCGCGGTGACGCCGTCGCGCAGGGTATGCTCGGGGTTCGGCACCGTCAGCTCGACCGTGAAGGTGCGCGTTTCGGGATCGGCGGTGCTGGAGATGTAGTTCACCGTTCCGGTGACGCTCTCGCCCGTGACGAGTTCGATGTCGGCCTCGACACCATAGGAAATATCGGCGATGTCGCGCTCGGCGACCTGGCCGGTGATGATGATGGGATCGGCGTCGAGGATCGTGGCGCAGACGCCGCCGATGGCGAGCGTGGCGCCGATTTCGCCCAGCGGCTCCTGCACGATGCCGGAGATAGGCGCGAGGATGGTGGTGCGCGCCAGCTCCTCCTTCGCTTCCGCGACGAGGGCTTGGGCGCCATCCAGCGCAGCCTTGGTCGTGGCGACGCGCGTCTGCAATTCGAAGCCACGGCCGCGCAGCTTGGTGGCGGCGTCGAACTCGAGCTGCGCCTTCTCCACTTCCGCGTTGGCGCGGGCGAGCTGCGCGGCGCGCACACCTTCGTCGAGCTGGCAGAGCACATCGCCGGCCTTCACCTCCGACCCGCGCTCGACCGGGCGCTCGCGGATACGTGCGGTGGTCTCGGCGGCGACGTTGACGAGTGCGTCACCGCGGGTGCGGCCACGCATCTTCAGCGTGCGGCCGCGCTCCTCGGCGGTGACGGTGCGGGTGCGCACGCGGAACGGCGCCTCGTTCGCATCGGCCCGCTCGGCGGGCGGGCGCGGCGTGGCTTCCTGGGCGCTGCCAGCGACGATGACGGACCCGCTCGCCATCCACGCGGCGATTCCCACCGTCATCAGGCCGGCCAGAAGATATTTCGCGTTCATGGCTATGTTACTCCGCGGCGTCCGCGATTTCGGCGGGGGCCATGGCGATCAGCCGATCCCCATGGATTTCCAGGAAGTTGAGGTGCGCGCCGAGACAGTTCTCTCCGTACGCGGCCGCCCAAGCCAGCGCTTCGCAATTTACGTCTCCCTCGCGGCCGGCGTCATCCATCGCGGCCTTGATCGAGGCGATCTCTTCCTTGAGAGCGTCCTTGCGCTCCGTGATGGCGGCCACGACGACGTGGCGCGGCAGGCGGTGTGCGAAAGTCGACAGGAGCAGAAAGCGCGAGCGATAGACGTCCGGCCCGGCCGGATGCGAGAGCGTCTCGAGAAAGGTCATGCGTCCAGTGTCCGTGATGGAATAGACCTTGCGGGAGGGGCGGCCGGATTGGACCTCCTCACGCACCGTGACCAGCCCGCTGTGGGCGAGGCGCGCCAGGGCGGGATAGATCGACCCGTAGCTTGCGTCGACGAACCAGCGGTGCCGCCCTTCGAGCAACTCCTTCTTGATTTCATACCCGGTCCGCTCGCCATTGAAGAGGATGGCGAGGCAGAGCATGGCGACAGGGCTGAGCGGGTCAGAACTCAAAGCGGCCTCGAATCGTAATATGCTCGTTCGATATATGACGCCTTGTAATATACGTTTGCGATAGGTCGATGCAATCGACAATCGGCATGATCGGGTGGTTTGATTATGCGCGCTGAGTGCGCCTCACGACTTGATCGGATGCCCGACTGGGCCTACCTTTGCGGCCTGACCTTTTCGACGAACATACGAGGTGCAACCCGCGGATGGCTCAACACCGCCCTCTGACCCGAACGATCGACGACGTCGTCGACGAGGATTTCATCGCCGACCTCCCCGACGCGGTCCCGCCCGCCGAGGACCATATGATGGTGCGTAGCGGCGTTCGCTGTGCCGGCGCACATATCATCGTCGACGTGTATGGCGGGGAACGTCTCGACGATCTGGAGCATATCGAAGCGACCCTGAAGACATGCGTCGAGGTCGCGGGCGCCACACTGCTCCACGTGCATCTGCACCATTTTGACGAGAACGGGGGGGTGTCGGGCGTCGCCGTTCTGGCCGAGAGCCACATCTCGATCCACTCCTGGCCCGAGCACCAGTATGCCGCGCTCGACATCTTCATGTGCGGCGAAACGCGGCCGGAGGCCTGTATCGAGGTGCTGCGCGAGGCGTTCTCGCCCAGCAACATCGCGGTGAGTGAATTCCTGCGGGGTCGCGGGCTTTGAGCCAGCCCGACTGGGCCGGCTGGGCGACCGAGACCATCAACGACGACGCCGGGTTTCGCCTCTCCCTGAGGGTCGACCGAACGGTGCGCGAGCTCCAGGGCGATCAGGCACTCGCGGTGTTCGAGACGCCGAGCTTCGGGCGCGTGCTCACCCTCGACGGGGTCGTCCAGGTCACCACCGGCGACGAGTTCGTCTACCACGAGATGATGGCGCACGTGCCACTCTTCGCCCATGGCGCCGCGCGCGACGTGCTCATTCTCGGCGGCGGCGATGGCGGCGTGGCGCGGGAGGTCCTGCGCCATCCGGTGGAGAGCGTGACGCTGGTGGAGATCGACCGCGCGGTGGTCGATCTCATGGTGAGCGAGATGCCGTCCGTGGCCGCGGGTGCGTTCGAGGATCCGCGTCTCTCCTTGGTCATCGCCGACGGGGCCGCCTTCGTGCGCGACACCGCACGCACGTTCGACGCGATCATCGTCGATGCACCGGACCCGGTGGGTGCCGGCGCCGCCCTCTTCACCGGCGCGTTCTACGAGCGCTGCCGCCGCGTGTTGCGGCGTGGCGGCGTGATGGTCTGCCAGTCCGGCATGCCGTTCCTCACCGGCGCGTGGCTGCGCGAGCATGCCGCAACGCTGCGCACCGCGTTCGAGGACGTGGGCTTCTTTCTCTCCACGGTGCCCAGCTACACCGGCGGCCCGATGGCACACGCCTTCGTCTCGAACGATGCGGCGCTGAAGTCCGTGTCACAGGAGACGCTCGAGGAACGGGCGCGGGCGCTGGGCCTCGCGACGCGCTATTGGACGCCCGCGGTTCATCGCGGCGCGTTCGCCTTGCCGCCCTACGTCGCCGAGCGGGTTGCGCCCCGGTAGCGCGGCGCCGCAGATCCCCGGACCCCGCTGCGGGCGCCGCGATCAGACGTAGCCTTCGCCGCGCAGCGATGTGTAGGTGTTGTCGCCGACGATGATGTGATCGTGGACGCTGAGCCCCAGCGGCGTCGCGCCATCGATGATCTTGGCGGTCATCGCGATGTCGGCCCGCGAGGGGGTGGGGTCCCCCGACGGGTGGTTGTGGACCAGGACCACCGCGCTCGCCCCCAGCTCCAACGCACGCTTCAGGACCTCGCGCGGGTAAACCGGTGTGTGATCCACGGTGCCGGTCCCGGCGCATTCCGACGCCAGCATCTTGTTCTTCTTGTCGAGGTAGAGGACGTGGAACTCCTCCCGCTCCAGGCCGCGGAGCTTTGCGCGGAAGAAGTCCACCACGGCATCGGTCGAGCTGAGGACACTGCGTTCGGCGAGGGCGTCGTGCGTGAGCCGCTCGGCCGCGGCGCGGATCAGGCGCAGGTCGCCCACCACACGCTCGCCCACGCCGCTGACCGCCATCAGCCGCGTGGCTGGCGCCGAGAGCACCGCGGCGAACGCGCCGAATTCGGCCATCAGCGCCTTGGCGATGGGCTTGGTGTCGCGCCGGGGGATCGAGCGGAAGAGCATCAGCTCGAGGAGCTCGTAGTCGGGCAGGGTCTCGCCGCGGTCGAACCGCGCGCGTAGGCGGTCGCGGTGGCCGGACGCGAGGTCCGGCGTCGGCTGGCGCTTGCCCGCGCGTGGAGCGGCGGGCCTGGGCGACCCTTGAGGCACGGCCTCGGGCTCAAAGAGTGCTGTCTGAATGGCCGTCGGCGCCGTGGGACGAGGCGGGAGAGGCGGTGAGGGTGCAGGTTGAAGGCTGCCGAGCAATGCGGCGGCCGAGCGATGTACGGCGACGGAATCCGTGGACGCGCCGCCGATCGTTTCCCCGTGCGCGGCGGGCTCTATGCGCGCGTCGCAGGGGGACGCGGCGCCAGTGGCCGTGGATTGGGCGACGGTATGCAGGACACCATTGGCAGCGGACTGCGCGACGCTGTGCGGGGGCTCAGGTACGGCGCGAGCCGGCGGCAGCTGGTCATCGCCCGACTGCGAAGCGACCGCCGCTGCGCGCGACGAGACCGCAGCGCGCAGCAGGCTGAGCGCCGACGTCGACGCCTGCAACTCATTGCGGTCGTGCTCGGACATTTGCCCCCCCCCCCCCCGTGCCTTGGGGAGAGCCTACATGACCCGGGTCAAAATCCGCAATCTCTGATTGATCAGATCGATGAGACCATGTGCGGCGAGAAGGTGAAGATCTCGCAGCCGTCCTCGGTGATGCCGATGGTGTGCTCGTACTGGGCGGAGAGCGAGCGATCGCGAGTGACGGCGGTCCACCCGTCGGACAGCACCTTCACGTGCGGACGGCCGAGGTTCACCATCGGCTCGATCGTGAAGATCATGCCGGGTTGCAGCGGCACGCCGTCACCGGGACGTCCGTAGTGGAGGATGTTCGGCATGTCGTGGAACAGGCGGCCGACACCATGGCCGCAGAATTCGCGCACCACGGAGCAGCGCTCGCTCTCCACGTAGGTCTGAATGGCGTAGCCGATGTCGCCCGTGGTGTTGCCGGGGCGCGCGACTTGGATCCCGAGGTCCAGCGCCTTCAATGTCACCTGGAGGAGGCGGTCGGCCGCGCGGCGCACCTGGCCGACGCGGTACATGCGCGAGGAATCGCCATGCCAGCCGTCCAGGATGAAGGTCACGTCGACGTTGAGGACGTCGCCTTCCTTCAGCGGCTTCGCCACCGGGATACCATGACACACCACGTGGTTGACGGAGGTGCAGGAGGCCTTGCGGAAGCCGCGATAGTAGAGCGTCGCCGGGATGACGTCGTGCTTCTCGGCGAAGGCCATGACGTACTCGTCGATGGCTTCGGTGGTGGTGCCGGGGACGATGAAGTCCTCCAGCTCGTCGAGGCATTTGGCGGTCAGCGCGCCGGCGGCGTGCATCCCGTCGAAGCCGTCGCGCCCGTAAATTCGCACCTGCCCGGTATTGCGGGCGGGTGCCACGTCTGCATCGATAAATTCCACCATTGTCCGCCGGCCTCCCTCCGCAGAGGGTATTTCGGCATTTTGGCGGCGAAACGCAAGACGTTAGGCCGCCGCGCGGGCAGCTTTGCTCAATCGTGCGCCATCGTGTTCATCGAGGATCGGGATGAGTCCGGCGGCGCGGATGCCCTCGGGCGACACGTCGCACCGCAGCGCCGCCATGCGCACACCGGCCGCCGCCGCGAGGTCGAACGCCGCGCCATAGGCGGGGTCGATGTGGCGGGCGAGCCGGAACGCCTCGCAGTCGCCGCGCTGGATGAGGAAGAGCATCAGCGCATCGTCCCCCGCCGCGACGACGTCGGCCAGCGCGCCGAGGTGCTTGGCCCCGCGCGCGGTGACGCAGTCCGGGAACGAGGCTTCGCCCGGACGCTCCACCAAATGCACGTTCTTGATCTCGACGAAGGTGCGTCGGCCGTCGTCGGCGGTGACGAGAATGTCGATCCGCTCGGCCTTGCCGTAGCGCACCTCGGGCCGGACGGTGCCGGTGGCGGGGAAGGGGGCGAGGCCCGCTCGCGCCATCGCCAGCGCCACGCGGTTCGGGTTCTGCGTGTTGACGCCGACCCATACGCCGTCCGCCTCGACCGCCTCCAGCGTGTGCTGGTAGCGCCGCTTGGGATTGTCCGACACCGACAGCAGCACCCGCGCGCCGGGGTTGATGAGCCCTGTCATCGCGCCGGTGTTGGGGCAGTGCGCGGTGATGGTGGTGCCATCGGCGAGCGCGACGTCGAGCATGAAGCGCTTGCGCCGTTCTATCCAGATGCCGTCGACGAGGGGTCCGAAGGGATGTGCCAGCATGCCCGGAGTGTGCCGCAGCGCCAGGGGCGGCGGAAGTGCGGGCGCTCCGCGATCCCCACTTTGCACGGCGCCGGACCGGCCCCGGGTTGCGCCGCGCGTTGGAGAGCGCCGCGGCGACCGGGACGGTGGGTTCAGGCCATACGGGGGGAGGGTGCCGTGGCGGCGGCCGGCTCCACCCTCAGGATCGCGCCGTCGACGCCGACCACGCGCACTCTCAGCCCGGCGGGGAGGTCCGGGCCGGTGACGCGCCAGAAGCTGTCGCCCCACACCGCGCGGCCCTGGCCGGCGACGATCGCCTCCGCCAGCACGAGCTCGCGGCCGATGTGGGCCGACGGATCACGATTGACGCGGTCGGCGCCATCGTCGGTGCGTCGCGCGGCGAGGAAGCGCGCGCCCACCACGCTGACGGCTGCGAAGGCGATGAAGGCGATCATCTGTCCCTCCCATCCGAGGTGTGTGCCGAACAGTGGAGGCCAGGCGAGCGCGGCCGCTCCCGTCGCCGAGGCGGCGGCGCCGAACCAGATGAGGTTGATCCCCGGCAGCACCACCTCGGCGATGAGGAACAGCGCGCCGACGATGAACCAGGCATAGGGCCCGAGATCGCCGAGGATCGCCAGGAACATCATCATCGTCAGCGTCCCCAGGGCTCGTGGGTGGAGAGGCGTTGCGCCAGCGCTTCGGTGGCGGCGCTGATGCGGCGGAAGCGGTCCGAGCGGGTGTCCTGCACCGCCTGGGCGGGGGCGGCATCATCCGCCGTCGCGGCGGTGGCCTCGGGTTCGGGGCGCGGACCCGCCTGAACCGCTGCGGGAACGGCCTCGGCCGCCTTCGCCTCCCACGGGTGATATCCGTCGTCCGCCTCCGCACGGGAGCGGGGCTCCGGTCGTTCCGACCGCGGGGGTCCCCCGTTGCGACTGGCGCCATCAGGCGCGCCGCCGGACGGATGGGGGCCGAACGCCTCACGCGCGATCTCGGCGATGCCGGCGAGCGAACCCAGCGTCGCCACCGCATCCACCGGCAGGATCAACGTGCGCTGGTTGGGGGCGGCCGCCAGATCGCGCAGCGCACCCACATACTTGTCCGCGACGAAATAGTTGATCGCCTGCATCGACCCGGCTTCGATGGCGGCCGAGACGGAGGCGGTGGCGTTCGCTTCCGCCTGCGCCGAGCGCTCACGGGCTTCAGCGTCGCGCATGGCGGCCTCGAGACGCCCCTCGGCCGCCAGGATGAGCGACTGCTTCTCGCCCTCCGCCCGGGCGATGGCGGCGAGGCGGGCGCCGTCGGCCTCCAGCACGAGCGCGCGCTTCTCGCGCTCGGCCTTCATCTGCCGGCCCATGGCGGTGGTCAGGTCCGGCGGCGGGTTGATGTCCTTGATCTCGATGCGGGTGATCTTGACCCCCCACGGGTCCACGGCCTGGTCCACCACGCGCATCACCCGCGAATTGATCTCGTCGCGGTTGGACAGCAGCTCGTCGAGGTCCATCGACCCCATCACCGAGCGGATGTTGGTCATGGTGAGGTTGAGGATGCCTTGCTCGAGGTCGGTCACCTCGTAGGCGGCCTTGGCGGCGTCGAGCACCTGGAAGAACGTCACACCGTTGGCCGTCACCGTGGCGTTGTCCTTGGTGATGACCTCCTGGCTCGGCACGTCGAGCACCTGCTCGCGCATGTTGATCTTGTCGCCGACCCGCTCGACGAACGGCGTGAGGATCGACAGGCCCGGCCGCAGCGTGCGCGTGTAGCGGCCGAACCGCTCCACCGTGTAGTGCATGCCCTGCGGCACCGTCTTCACCGCCGCCACGATGACGACGAAGGCGAGGACCGCCGCTGCGATCAAGTAGAGATTGACCCCCAAAGCAAGATCGAACATCGCGCGTCCTTATGCTGACCAACCGTAACATGGGGCTGCTGGCAAAGAACCACAACGCACGCGTCTGCGTCCGCTCGGCAGCGCCGCCCTCGGGCGCGAAGTCTCGCGAAGTCGCAAACCGGCGCCGGAGCGCCCGGCCGGTGGCGCGGTCTATTCGGCTGGCTGCGGCGGGATCGCCTTCAGGTAGGCCGCGACGGCATCCCGGTTCTCGGCGCTGACGTGGGCCCAGTTGTCGACCACCGGGGACATCGACCCGCCGATCGAATCGAAGTCCGGCGTGAAGCCCGTTTCGAGGAGGTAGGCGATGTCGGTCGCCGACCACGCGCCGATGCCGGCCTCCGAGGGGGTGATGTTGGGCACCGTCCCGTCGCCGTCCGGGTTGGGGGCCCCGGCGAGCCAGCGGGACGGATCCATCGCATAAAGGGCCGTGCGCGGGGTGTGACACTCGCCGCAGTGGCCGAGCGCGACCGTGAGGTAATGGCCGCGGGAGACGGTCTCGTCGGCCCCTTCCGGGACCGGTGGCGGATCGGTGAGGGCGAAGCGCTTCCACAAGCCGATCGGCCGGCGCCAGCTGAAGGGGAAGGGGAGGCCTGACGCGTCCGGCCGGTTGTCGGACGGCGGGAGCGTGTCCATGAACGCCTTGAGGTCGGCGACGTCCTGCGGGCGCATGTTGCGGTAGGACGTCCACGGGAAGGCGGGCGTGTAATGCGCGCCGTCCGGCGAGAGGCCGCGCATCACGGCGTTGGCGAAATCCGCATCGGACCAGCCGCCGAATTCCCGCCTCGGACGGGGAGATGTTCGGCGCCACGATGGGCCCGAGCGGCGTTTCGAGCGTGAGGCCGCCGGCCAGCACACGCCGCTCCTCGTCTGCGGCACCCGGCGCGGCGTGGCATGCGGCGCAACCTCCGGCCCAGAAGACCGTCTCGCCGCGCCCCGCGTCCCCGCCCGAGGGCACGGCCGACGCGGCCAGAGGCTGCGGCGCGCTGAGGAACCAGGCGGCGGCGCCACCGGCCACGAGGAGGAGCGCCACGATCATCACGATGCGCATAGGGCGGAGGATCCGTTCTGGCCGCTGCGGCGCCCCGACGCCGGGAACGCGCGGTGGGTGGTGCTATGAAGCCAGCAGAGCCGGCATCAGCCGCGTCACGTCGCCGACTCTGACGACGCGGCGGGCGGCGTCGCGAGCGCTAGTTCTTCGGGCGGCGATACGTCTCGTGGCAATCGCGGCAGGACCCGCCGAGGTCGCTCATCGTGCTGCGCAGGCCGGCGAGACCCTCGGCGGCCGGACCTTTGGCGGCCTCGGCGGCAGCGACCAGCGCCTCACCCTTGTCCTGGAAGTCGGCCATATTCTCCCAGATCGCCGGCATCGCGCGGGTGTCGTGTCCGGTTTCGCTGCCCTCGGGGAACAGTTCCAGGAAGAGCGGTGTCTGCACGATGATGACGTCGAGCGCTTCCACCGCTGCGGTCTGATCGTAGGGGCGCTCGCCTTTGGCCATGGCGCCCAGCACGCCCATCGCGTCACCGACGTCCTCCATGCTCTCGTGACGCTGGACCTGCGGCGAGGCATCCTGTGCGGAGGCGAAGGCGATCGGCGTCAAGACTGCGGCGATGCTGGCGAGGGCGATGGCAAATTTCATCGAAGGCTCCGTTGTGCAGGTTCCAACCGGTCTTCGCTTCACGCCGGCCAGTCGGAAAGCTACTTCGGAGCTATTCAAAATCAACGCTGCCGCGATCTCGATTTCGTGATCACGCGGCGGTCACGTCGCCGCGGCGCGGAGAACGGGGGCGTATCGGTCAGGCTGGGGCGTAGAGCCAGTCGATCTGCTTCGCGCCAATCTTGCGGAGCAGCGTGTACCCGTAGGACAGAACCAGGTCGTGCGACCCCATCGGCGAGCCGTAGCGCGCGTTGGTGTCGTCCTTCACTTCCATCATGATGACGGGGCGATCGCGCAGGATGGTCTCGCGGGCACCGCGCAGTGCGCGTTCCTCGTAGCCTTCCACGTCAAATTTGATGAAGGCGACGTCGGTGAGGGCGAGGGCGTCGATGGTAGTCGCGGCGATATCGCCACCAGGCTCGACGTGGCGTGTGATGGTGCGGCGGCCGGGCTCACTGGCGAGCCGGACGCGCTCCGCCCGATCGGAGACGGCGACTTCGTGGACCGTGACGCGGGCGGCGACACCCCAGTCGGCGATGTTGCGGCGCAGGCATTCGGCAGCGTCCGCCGCCGGCTCGAGGGCGACCACATGGTCGAACTCGGCGGCGAGTCGTCGAACGAAGGCGCCGATGTTGGCGCCGGCGTCGATCGCGGTGGTGCGGCGGGGGACGGAGGTGAGCGCGTCCTCCAGATGGTGGATCTGCTCACCGCGGCCGCCGCTCTTGTAGGCGGCGATGGATCTGCGCCGGTTCGAACCCCAGCGCAAATCCTGATCGGGAAGCCAGTAGTCTCCGACCTTCTTCATGCCGTCGATCGAACTGGCTCCAAGCCGACGCAGGCGGGTTGCTTACGCGGACTGCTTCTCGAAGTCCGCCGGGACGGCGTCGCCGGTGTCTTCCGGGGTCGGCTCCATGAGAGCCTCGACCGGAGTCTCCTCGGCGGTCTCGGTCTGCTCGGCAGCCGCAGCCGGCTCGGCCGGGGCCTCCTCGGACAGCTCCGGCTCCACCGGAATCTCCTCGGCCTCGCCCAGATCGTAGCCCGAATCGCCCTGCGAACGCAGCAGACCGTCGAGCGCAGCGCGGGCCATCAGGTCGCAGTAGAGCGTGATGGCGCGGGCGGCGTCGTCGTTGCCTGGGATCGGGTAGGTGATGCCGTCCGGGTTGCAGTTGGTGTCGAGGATGGCCACGATCGGGATGTTGAGGCGGCGGGCCTCCTGGATGGCGATCGCCTCGCGATTCGTGTCGATCACGAAGACGATGTCCGGCACGCCGCCCATGGACTTGATGCCGCCGAGGTTGCGCTCGAGCTTCTCGCGCTCACGGTCGAGGTTGAGGCGCTCCTTCTTGGTGAAGCCATGGGCCTCGCCCTGCAGCATCTCTTCCAGCGTGTTGAGACGGCGGATCGAGTGGCTGATGGTCTTCCAGTTGGTCATCATGCCGCCGAGCCAGCGGGCATTGACGTAGTACTGGGCGCACTCGGCCGCGGAGGTGGCGACGGCTTCCTGGGCCTGGCGCTTGGTGCCGACCATCATCAGACGGCCGCCCTTGGCGACCGTGTCGGAGACGGCCTTCAGGGCCTGGTGCAGCAGCGGAACCGTCTGCGCCAGGTCCAGAATGTGAATGTTGTTGCGCGCACCGAAAATGTAGTCCTGCATCTTCGGGTTCCAGCGGTGCGTCTGGTGGCCGAAGTGCACGCCAGCTTCGAGGAGCTGGCGCATGGTGAAGTCGGGAAGTGCCATTTTGTCTCTTCTATCCGGTTGAACCGCCGCGAGCCCTGGCCCCGCTCATCGGGGCACCGGAGAACAGCTCGCGTGTGGGATGCGCGGCGATATACGTGACCGGCGGCACGAGTGCAACCATCAATGGTGAGGATCTGGCGCGTCTCGTCGCCCCGCGCGCCATTCAGTGCGCGACCGGCGATGGGGCGCCAAGGACCGACCCGCGCGCGCTACCGATCTGCGGTGACCTATGGACGCATCCGCCGCCTCGCCGCGCGAAAGAGGGCCGGTGCGGTGGCCGCGCCGGTGCTCGGGGCAGTCGGCGGCCCATTGCCGCTCAGCTCTCGCTCCGGTGAACCGATACAACGAGAACGGGCAGCTCGCCGTCGCGGCAGGCCATCGCCCGCAGTCCGGAGCGCAGGATGTCTAGCGCAGCGGCCGGCAGCAGCCCAGAACGGCGGCGGTTCCGAGGGTATGGAGGTATTCCCGGTCGCGGGCGTTCAGGCGCTCGGCATCGACCTTCGCCGGGAGCACGAAATGCAGCGTGCTCTCGTCGTCTTCGTGCAGCACCACATTGACGCCGTCGAGGCTCTCTTGTGCAATCCCGGACGCCTTGAGATATCCGACGGGATCGGCGCGGAAGGCTTCCCGCTTTTGCGGATCATTTGCGGCCTCGCCGAAGGCTTTGCCAATAGTCGTGATGGCGGACCGGCTCACTGGAATACGCGCCATGGTATCTCCTCTCCGCTCGCGCGACTTCGATTGCGCACAGCACCGAAAGTCGCTGTGTGGTCTGATTTTAAACTAGGGTACAAATCCGTGAAGGCACGCCACTGTTGAATCTGGCGACCGATAGACTGGGCCGAAGCGTGTCCGTACCGCTCAGCGCCGGGAGCCTGAGCGAGGCGAGGTTGCGCCTTATCCGCACAGTCATCACCGGTTGCCCTGCGGCGTTCGTCGTGGCCCGGCCGGAGCTGGGCGACGAGGCTCCGGCGTGGATGCGCAAATGGTCCGTCGCCGCTGGCCGCGCCATGACGGCCGAGGACGCCAGCGTCGGCGCCATCTTCGAGGCGATCGAGCGGGCCAGCCTGCTCAGCCACGGTCCCGGCGATGCTCGCGTTGCAACAGATGGTGCGACCGCGATTTTGCCTTGGCCCGGCAACGACTACTGGCAGCTGGGTGCCGCGCAGATATCGGACTTGGTGCAGCGTGTTCACTCCAAGATTGTGTCTGGCCAAAATCCGTTTGTCGACCAGAACGTTGTGCTCGCCCGCGACCTCCACTCCGGCGAGGTCCATCCTGTGCCGGCAAGCGCGGTGTTCGTCGACGAAGATCTCCGCCTCGGGTGGCCGCCCGCCATGGGGTCGTCCACCGGAGCCGCCGCCCATCCTACGTACGAAGGGGCCACGCGCCGCGCTCTGCTCGAGTGCATCGAGCGTGATGCGGTGGCGATCTGGTGGTACAATCGCCTTGTCGCCCGGCGCCTGGCGGTCGACGCGATGACAGCCGCACTCCCCGAACCGCTCTCGCGGTGGTTGTCCGAGCGTGATCGCGACACTTGGTGCCTCCTCGCCGAAACCGATCTCCCGGTGCCCGCAGTGGTCGCGATCTCCGCGGCACCCGATGGGCGGCACCCGGCGATCGGCGCGGCGGCGGGGCTCGAGCCCGGCGAGGCGCTGCTGTCGGCGGTGCTTGAAATGCTGCAGGGTGAGATCAGCCTCACCCACATGCGCGCGGCGCAGAATACGGCCGAGCCGCCGCCGCTCCCGGCACTTCTCGCGTGGTCCGAGGGGACCAACGCGAAGGCGACGCCCCATCTCGCCGGTGCGGGCGCCGCAGCCATGCCGCCGCCCGTCTCCGAGGCGGCGCTGCTCGACGCGCTCACCGGGCGGGGGATCGACGTCGCCGTTGCCGACCTCACGACCGCCGAATTCGCCATCCCGGTCGCCAAGGTGGTGTCGCGGACATTGCGCGATTGGCAGCCGCGATTCGCCCAAGGGCGGCTCTACGACGTGCCGGTCGCTCTCGGCCTCGTGGAACGCGCGCGGACACCGGCGGAACTCAACCCGATCCCATTCGTGATTTAGCCGCGGCGCCAGAGTCCGCTACACCGAGCCTCCAACGCATGTCCCGTTCGACGGAAACACCACCATGACACGCCATCGCTGGTCGATCCTGCCGCCGCTTGGCGCAGTCGCGCCGCGCCTCGCCGCCGCGCTCTTCTTCGCCATCTCACTGGCCGGTTGCGTCGGCGGCGCTCCGGCCGCGGGCGGCGGCTGCAGCAGCCCGTCCTCGGTGAGCGACCGCGACGACAACCTCGCCGTGTTCGGCAACGCCTGCGCCAGCACCACGACCTTCACCGAAGGCGGCGAGAGCTGGACCATCCAGACGTTCCGCTCCGGCAGCGGCCCGTTGTTCGTGGTCCCGCACGACGACGAGAACGCCGCCCTCGCCACGGCCGCCGCCGCGCTGAAGCAATATGGCGGGACCGTCACGGTGGTGGAGAGCGGCGGCCGGCGCTTCAACGGCGGCATCGACCCCAACCGCAACTTCGACGGAGGCCGGCTGTCGTGCGGCAAGCCAGGGCGCAGCCCGCAGTTCGTGGCCGCGATGGTGCCAGGAGGACGCCCGATCATCGCGCTCCACACCAACAGCCGGGGCGCGTCGGCGACCGGCGGGGCGGGCACCATCTCGATCCGCGCGCCCTACGCGGGCGCCGAGGCCTTCCCCGCCAGCGGCCCGCTGGCCAGCGAGGACGCCATGGTGATCCTCGCCAGCCGCGACGGCTCGAAGTCCCACCGCCGGCTGATCGAACGGCTGAACGCGGCCGGCGTGAACGTCATGGTGGAGACGGTGGATCCGGGCCGGACGGACTGTTCGCTGTCGCACTACGCCGTCGCCAACGGCCTCACCTACGCCAACGTTGAGGCCGCGCACGGCGACGGCGCCACGCAAAAGGCCATCCTCGACATCGTGATGCGCGTGCTCTGAGCGGGGCGGCGTGGGGTGGTCAAATCGCAACGCCGATGCCGCGGATCGGCGGCAAAGCGTTGACTTCACGGCCCCGGGGCGGCAGCGTCCGGCCCATGCCCCGGACGGCCGGGCGCCTCATCCGCGAGGCCAATGATGACCTACACGTTCACCACCGCTGGCGGTGTCGGGATCACCCGGACCGACCACCTCGTCGACCATGACACCGCGCTCGACCGGTGGATCAGCCGGCTCGATCATGAGCGCGGCTGCGTCTTCACGTCGAGCTACGAGTTTCCCGGCCGCTACATCCGATGGGATTTCGCCCTGGTCGACCCGCCTCTGGTGGTGGAGGCCAAGGGGCGCACCGTCACCGTCAGGGCGCTCAACCCGCGCGGCGTGCCGCTGCTCGATGCGGCCGAGGCCGCGTTCGCGACGGCCGATCTGATCGCGACACGCTCGGGCGATGAGGTCGTCACCACCGTGCCCGAGCCCGACGACGAGCTCCGCTTCGAGGAAGACCGCTCGCGCCGGCCGACCGCGTTCACCGCGCTTCGGGCCCTGCGCGCCTTCTTCGCGACGCCCGAGGATGCGCAGCTCGGCTTCGCCGGCGCCTTCGGTTACGATCTCGCGCTTCAGTTCGACCCGATCCCCCTGGTGCTCGACCGCCCTGAGAGCCAGCGCGACTTCGTGGTCTACTTCCCGGACGAGATCCTGGCCGTCGATCACTACGCCAAGCGGCCACGGTCGCGACCTACGAGTTCACCTTCGGCCACGAAGGGACCGAGGGCATCCCGCGCGTGCCCTCGCCACGGCCGCTCGCCCCCAAGCGCAACAGCGCAGAGGACGACCACAAACCCGGCGAATATGCCGAGACCGTGCGCCGCGCGTTCGACTATTTCATGCGCGGCGATCTCTTCGAGGTGGTGCCCAGCCAGACCTTCCGCGACCCGCTCTCGGACGCGCCGTCCGCCATCATGCGGCGCCTGACGCGCATCAACCCCTCGCCCTACGGCTTCTTCATCAACCTCGGCGAGGACGAGTTCCTGGTGGGCGCCTCGCCGGAGATGTTCGTGCGCGTCACCGGCCGGCGCGTGGAGACGTGCCCGATCTCCGGCACCATCAAGCGCGGGCGCGACGCGATCGAGGACGAGGAGCAGATTCGCAAGCTGCTCAACTCCGCCAAGGACGAGACCGAGCTGACGATGTGCTCGGACGTCGACCGCAACGACAAGAGCCGCGTGTGCGAACCCGACTCGGTGCGCGTCCTGGGGCGCCGGCAGATCGAGATGTACTCGCGGCTGATCCACACGGTGGACCATATCGAGGGCATCCTGCTGGAGGAGCGCGACGCGCTCGACGCCTTCCTCTCCCACGCCTGGGCGGTGACGGTGACGGGCGCGCCCAAGCGCCGCGCAATGACCTTCATCGAAGCGAATGAGCGCAGCCCGCGTGCCTGGTACGGTGGCGCTGTCGGCCTCGTCCACCTCAACGGCGACCTCAACACCGGGCTGACCCTGCGCACAGTTCATATCCGCGACGGCGTGGCCGAGGTGCGCGCCGGGGCCACGGTGCTCGCCGATTCCGACGCGGACGCGGAGGAAGAGGAGACGGTGCTGAAGGCCTCGGCCATGCGTGCCGCCATCCGCGGCGACGGCGGCGACACGGTGGCCGCCAAGCGCAAGGCCCCTCCGGGGGCGGGCAAGCGGGCGCTCCTCGTCGACCACGACGATTTCTTCGTGCACACGCTCGCCGGCTATCTGCGGCGCTGCGGCCTTGAGGTGGTGACATTGCGCTCGCCGGTGGACCGCGCGGCCTTCTCGCGCATCAAGCCGGACATCGTCGTGATGTCGCCGGGGCCGGGCATCCCGTCCGACTTCGACTGCACCGCCACGATCCAGCTTGCCGAATCGCGCCGCCTGCCGGTGTTCGGGGTGTGTCTCGGACTTCAGGCGATGGTCGAGGCGCAGGGGGGCAAGCTCGCCTTCGCGCCGCCCATGCACGGCAAGCCGTCGACGTTGGTGACGGAGGAGGGCTCACGGCTGTTCGACGGGCTCAGCGGTCCGCTGACGGTCGGCCGCTACCACTCCCTCGTCGCCGACCCGGATGCGCTTCCCGAGGACTTTATCGTCACGGCCCGCGCGCCGGACGGCGCGATCATGGCCATCGAGCATCGCAGCGCGCCGATGATGGCGGTGCAGTTCCACCCCGAGAGCATCATGTCGCTGGGCAACAATGTCGGCATGGCGATCCTGGAGAACGCCATCGCCGCGCTGTTCGACAAAGCACCGCCCAAAGAGGCTGCCGCGTAGTACGATCGCCGCGGCGCCGCCCGCTCGGGCTGCGCCGGCCGCGCCACCACCGGCCAAGGCTCGCGGCATCGCGTGTTCGGTTGTGGCGCGCGCCTACCGCTCGGTCGGCGGTCGGTGGATGAAGATGTCGTATGCGCTCAGCAGCACCGTCGCCAGCAGGACCAGCCCCAGGTCGATCCGCGGCACGTAGATGATCAATACGAGCAGGAAGCCGCAGAGGATGGCGAAGGCGACGAAGGGCATCAGGCGTTCGATCATCGGGTCGGCTCCCCTTGGTGCAGGACCAGCGTCTGCAGCCAGGCTGCAGTGCGCAGGAGGCGCGCGTCGTCGCCCTTGCGCGAAATGAGTTGCAGGCCGATCGCGCGGCCATCCTCTGTCCCCAGCAGCGGCAACGTCACCGACGGCACTCCGAGGAACGCCCAGGTCAGATTGGCGTCCGCCGGGCCGGCCTCGCCGATGCGCGGCGAGACGGCTGTCAGGATTGCGTCGCACCGGTCGAACACGGCGCCGAGGCCGGCGGTGAGCACCGTGCGCCAGTCCAGCGCCGTGAGGTAGTCGCGGGCGGTGACGGCCTCGCCAGCGGCCACGAGGTCGGCGACGCCGCCGGGGAATGCCTCCGGGTCCCGCTCGAGCGTTCCGTGCAGCGTCTTGGCGCTCTCGGCGGCGATGATCCGGTGCGCCTGGGCGCTCGCCTCGCTGAAGATGTCCGGCAGCGGCGCACGGAAGGCCCGCTCGCCGATCGTCTCGGCGAGTTCGTCGAAGGCGGCGCGCACGTCAGCGTCCGCATCGTCCCACCACAGCGGCGGCACCACGGCGATGGTTGGCGTCACGGGGGGCGTGCTCAGCGCCGCCGCCTTGAGGCCGGGCGGCGGAGAGGGCATCGCAAAGCCGGCGTCCTCACCGGGGCCGAAGAGAACGTCCGCGACCGTGGCGGCGCCGATGAGGTCGGTCGCGAGAACCGTCGGCGTCGCCAGTGTCGGCGCCGCCGCGAAGACACCGCGCATCGGCACTGATCCGGCGGAGGGCCGGTAGCCGACGACGGATTGCGCCGAGGCCTCCGCGATGGCGCTGCCGTCGGCCGAGACGACCACCGCGGCCGGGGCGTAGCGGTCGCGAACGGGGGTGGCGGCGCCCTCCGAGCCCTGCGTGCCGAACGCAGAGACGACGCCCTTGCCCACCAGCACCGCGCCCGCGCCGCGCAGTCGCTCGACGATGGCCGCGTCCCGCTCCGGGATCCGGTCCTCGTGCGCATCGACGCCGTGCCGCGTCGGGATCCGTGCGGTGTCGATGAGGTCGCTCACGCTGACTGGCAGGCCGTGGAGGGCACCGAGCGGGCGGGCCCGGCCGCGCCAGGCGTCCATCGCCGCACCCTGGCGGCGCAGGTAGTCGCCATCGAACCAGGCGAGCCCCGCCGCCTCGGCGGTTTCGGTGCGGAGGGCTGCCGCGCTGGCGAGGTCGGCAGAGCGCATCGCGCCGGTGGCGATGCGCTCCAGCAGGATCGGCGCCGGCAGATCCATCAGCCGCGGATCAGCGCCCATAGAACAGCTCCGGCAGATAGAACACCGAACCCGGGACCAAGTAGACCACGGCCATCGCCAGGAACACCATGAAGAGGAACGGCAGGATGCCCGCGAAGATGTGCGTCAGCTTCACGTCCGGCGGCGCGATGCCCTTCAGGTAGTAGGCCGACATCGCCATGGGCGGCGTCAGGAACGAGGTCTGCAGGTTGAGCGCCACCAGGATGCCGAAGAACAGCGGATCGATGCCGAAGATCTCCAAAAGCGGCAGGAAGATCGGCACGAAGATGATGATGATCTCCGACCACTCCAGCGGCCAGCCCAGCAGGAAGATGATCAACTGCGCCAGCAGCAGGAACTGCAGCGGCGTGATGTCGAGGCTGGTGACGAACTCGGAAATCAGCTGCTCGCCGCCGAGATACGAAAACACCGCCGAGAAGACGTAGGAGCCGACGAACAGCCAGCACACCATCGCCGTGGTGCGAACCGTGAGGTACACGCTCTCGCGCAGCCGCTGGAAGGTCAGCGCGCGGTAGCCGATGGCGAGCAGGATGCCGCCCAGCGCGCCGATCGCCGCCGCTTCTGTGGGGGTCGCGAGGCCGAACAGGATCGAGCCGAGGACCGCGAGGATGAGGAACGCGAGCGGCACGAACGACACCAGGATCATCAAGATCAGCTTGCCGACCGGTACGTCCTGCACCTCCTCCTTCGTGGGTCGCGGCGCGACGGAGGGCTGCAGGATGGATCGGCCGACCACGTAGACCAGGTAGAGCCCCACCAGGATAAGCCCCGGGATCAGCGCACCCGCGTAGAGGCGCACGATGGAGACGCCGGAGGACGCCGCGTAGACGATCAGCATGATCGACGGGGGGATGAGGATGCCCAGCGTGCCGCCGGCGCAAATGATGCCGGACGCGAAGGAGCGGTCGTATCGCGCCTTCAGCATGGCCGGCAGCGCCAGGAGACCCATCAGCGTCACCACCGCACCGACGATGCCGGTGGCGGTCGCGAAGAGGGCGCAGGTGATCAGCGCCGCGACGCCCATGGAACCGGGAATGCGCTTGGAGGCGATGTTGAGCGTCGTGAACAGCCGGTCGACGATGTTCGCCCGTTCGACGATGTAGCCCATGAAGAGGAACAGCGGCACCGCCGTCAGCACCTCGTTGCTCATCACCGTGTAGGTCTGGTTGATGAAGAGGTCGAATATTCGGTTGTTCAGGAACCCGTCGAACCAGAGCGACCACGAGTCCCAGGTGGTCGCGGTCTCGTCGAGCCGCCCGAACGAGCGCCACTGCCGCGAGGGGTCCCAGTAGGCGTAATAGCCGAAGCCGATGCCCATCGCCATCAAGGTGAAGGCGATCGGGAATCCGAGGAAGACCAGGACGATGAACAGCCCCAGCATGGTGAGGGCGAGCTGGGGATCGGTCATGGGTGGTTGCCCGCTTCGGCCTCGGCGGCCTTGTTCATCAATGTGTCTTCGGTCTCGTGGACGTCGTCCGTGGCGCGCATCCATTCGCCGGTCTGGATGCATTTGATCGCCCGGCAGATCTCGGCGATCCCCTGGATGAAGAGGAGGATGCCGGCCGCCACGATCACCGTCTTGAACTGGTAGATCGGCACGCCGGCGGGCGAGTTCACGCTGACCTCGCCGTACCGCCACGATCGGGCGGCGTATTTCCAGCCCGACAAGATCAGCGCCGTCACGCCGGGAAAGAAGAAAAAGATGTAGAGGATGAGATCGACGACCGCCTGGGTTCGCGGCTTCCACAGCCGGTACAGGAAGTCGCCGCGCACGTGGCCGCCGCGCGAGAGCGTGTAGGCGCCGCCCATCATGAAGAGCGTGCCGTACATGATGAACGAGACGTCGAACGCCCACGGCGTCGGGCTGTTCAGCACGTACCGCACGAACACTTCGTAACTGGTTCCGAGCGTCATCAGGAGGATCAGCCAGGCGAAGGCCTTGCCGAAGGCCGCCGACAGCGCGTCGGCGAAGCGGATGAAGCTGGTCATGAGGTGTGCGCGGCTCCCCAGGTTACGAGTTCTGATATCGGCTCAATTTGGCAAACTGCGGGCGGGCTTGGCCAGCCGCCCGCACTCCTGGCGCGACAACGAAAAGCGGCCCGGCGTCGTGCGCCGGGCCGCCCCGTCGGGTGCCGTGATCAGGAAGGAAGCTTGCCCGGGAAGAAGTGGTTGTAGGCGAGCCGGTAGTCGGGCGAGTTGAGGATCTCGTAGTACGTGACCCGCTCCACCCACGCGCGCTGGCTGTCGAGCACCTTCTTGATGAAGGGATCGGCCTCGAGCGTCCCGATCATCTCCGACCATGCCTCGAGCTGGGCCTCGAGGATCGAGTCTGGCGTCTGCTGCACGTTGACGCCGTCCTCGTTCTGCAGCTTCTGCAGGTCGGCCGAGTAGTGGTCGAGGGCGTAGGCGGTGTTGGCCGTGGACGCGGCTTCGACGCCGTACTCCATGATGGCGCGCAGGTCGTCGTCGAGATCCTCCATGAAGTCACGGTTGAAGAGGAACTCGAAGGCCTCCGACGCCTGGTGGTAGGAGCCGAGATAGTAGTTCGTCGCCACGTCCTGGGCGCCGAAGCGGCGGTCGGACGACGGGTTGTTGAACTCGAACGCGTCGATCACGCCGCGCTCCATCGCCGGCACGATTTCGCCGCCCGGAAGCTGCGCGACGGACATGCCCATGGACTGCATCAGGTCGGCCGCGAGGCCGACGGTGCGGTACTTCAGACCCTCGATGTCGGCCGCGCCGGAGACCGGCTCGGTGAACCAGCCGAACGGCTGCGCAGGCATCGGGAAGCCGAGCAGGCCGACGACGTTGAGGCCCATCATGTCCTGCGTCAGCTCTTTGTAGAGCTCGCGGCCGCCGCCCTGGTAGAACCAGGAGAGCATCGTCGTCGGGTTGCCGCCGAACACCGGGCCGGTGCCGAACAGTGAGGCGGCCTTGTTCTTGCCGTACCAGTAGGCCGAGACCGAGTGCGCGGCGTCGAGCACGCCGTCGTTCACGGCGTCGAGCACCTGGAAGGCCGCGACGACCGCGCCCGCCGGCAGCAGGTCGACCTTTAGACGCCCGCCGGACATCTGCTCGACTCGCGTGACATACTGGGCGGCCATATCCATCCAGATATCGGACGCGGGCCAGGACGTTTGCATCTTTACAACGAGCGGGGCCTGTCCAACGACCGCCGGAGCCGCAAGCGTCGAAGCAGCGGCAGCACCACCGGCGACGGCACCAGTGCGCAGGAACGAGCGACGGCTGAGCGGGCTACGCTTTTGTTCTGTCATGTTGTCTCCTCCAATCTGCCGGCTGACGGGCAGTAGGGGGATCAATAACTAAAATGTGGGGCACGTAAACCGTTCGAACGTCGCGCCACCCAATTCAGCCATGAACAGTACATCAGAACGTCGCGTGGGGCCTGAAAACGGCCAAACGTATGATCTGTGCTTGGCATCTCCTAGGATTCGTCGAGCCCGCGCCGGGATCGTTCGCGGTGAGGGAGGTGGGGTGCCGACGCGGGCCCGTTGAGGTCCGGTCGAAGGCATTCGCACCGGACTTCCGCGGGGCACCCCTCGAGGCCGGTACAGGCGCCTCGGGCCGGCCGGCGAAGGGGGCGATCGGCGAGGTGAGTTGCAGGAAGCCAATCCTCAGCCAGCGGACCCGCATGGTGCAGCGATGCCGCGGGGGCGCTGACCCGGCGCGTGGGGCGCTATTCGGCGGCTTCGGGCGTGCCGTAGCCGCCACCGCCGGGGGTCGCGAGGCAAAGCCGCGTTCCGGCGGGAATGTCCTGCGTGCCCTTTCCCCGGAGCGTCGTGCCGTCCGAGAGGGCCACCGAGCCGCACGCGCCATTGCTGCCCCCAGCCCGGCCGCGCGGCGGATGGTCGATCCGGTCGAACGCGGCGAGCAGCTCCATCGACTGGCCGAACCGGTTCTCGATCTCGATCACCTGTCCGTCGCCGCCGCGGAACCGGCCGGCGCCGCCGGACCCCTCGCGCAGCTCCTTCTTCCACACCACCACCGGCGCGGCCTGCTCCATGATCTCCACCGGCGAGCCCTTGACGCCCGACGGGAAGGCGGTCGCCGACAGGCCGTCCTTGTCGGGCCGTGCGCCGGTGCCGCCGTTGGTGGTGATCGTCACCGCGAAGCCGTGGCGGCCGAGGTTATCCTTCTTGGCCTGGCCGCGCAGCGTCACGTTCCACAGGCACGAGGTGCCCTCCGCCGGCACCACCTCGGGCAGCATGTCCGCCAGGCAGCCGAACATCACGTCGGGCAGCATCTGGCCGATGATGTGGCGCGAGGACACCGGCAGCCCCCGCGGCGCGTTGAGGATCGCAGCCCTCCGGCGCGTCGATGTGCCAGACCGAGAGCGAGCCGGCGTTGTTGGGGATCCCCTTGGCGATCGCCGCACATCAGCCCGAACGCGGTGTAGGCGCGGGTGTAGGCGAGGGGGACGTTGATGCCGCGTTCCGCGCCGTCCCCGAGGTGCCGTCGTAGTCGACGTGGATGCCGTCGTCCGCCACCGTCAGCGCGGCGACGAGGTCGATGGACGTGTCCAGCCCGTCGATCGTCATGGTGTTGCGCGTGGTGCCCTTCGGGAGCGCCGCGATGCGCTCCAGCGCCGCGGCCCGGGAGGCGCCGCAGATGTGATCGGCCAGCGCCTCGAGCGCGGTGAGGCCGTACTCGCCCATCATCTCCGACAGCCGGTTGGCGCCGATCTCGTTGCAGGACAGCAGCGAGTAGACGTCGCCCTCCGTCTCCACCGCCAGGCGCGTGTTGGCGCGGATCATCGCCATCAGCGTCTCGTTCATGGTGCCCTGGTCGGCAGAGCTTCAGGAACGGGATGGAGAGCCCTTCGGCGAAGACGTCGTGCCCGTCCGGACCGAAGCCGATGCCGCCGATGTCGATGAGGTGGCTGGTGCAGGAGAAGAGGCCGACGATGCTTGCCGTCGTGGAAGGCCGGCGTCGTCACCACGAAGTCGTTGAGGTGGCCGGTGCCGCGCCAGGGATCGTTGGTGATGTAGTGCGTCGCCCTCCTTCATCGTCTCCACGGGGAAGATGTCGATGAAGTGCTTGACCGATTCGGCCATGGAGTTGACGTGACCGGGCGTGCCGGTGACCGCCTGGGCCAGCATGCGGCCCTCGAGGTCGAAGACGCCGGCGGAGAGGTCGCCCGCCTCGCGCACGATGGTGGAGAAGGCGGTGCGCAGGAGCGCCTGCGCCTGCTCCTCGACGACGGCGATCAGGCGGTCCCACATGACCTGGTTGCGGATGGCGATCGGCAGCGCTCATGCGGCGATCTCCTGCGAGGCGGTCCGGCGGGTCAGGACGAGGTGGCCGTCGTCGTTGAGCGCGGCGCGTCGTAGCCGCGCGGGACCACGGTCGTGGTGGCCGCTTCGGTGACGAGGGCGGGGCCGGCGACCTCAGCTGCCCGTCGGCAAGCGCGGCGCGCGGGTAGGCCTGAACCTCGACGAGGCTCTCGTGTCGCGGCGTCGAAGATCTCGCGCGTCGTGGGCTCGGCGTCGCCGGTCGGCCCGCTCGGTCATGCGCGCGGCGTCGGCGGGGGCGGCCAGGGCCAGCGACCAGCTCATCGCCTCGATGGCAGCGTCGGCGATGGTGCGGCCGAAGAGGGCGCGGTAGGCGGCCTCGAACGCGCTCGTGCAGCGCCGCCGGGGTCGAAGTCTTCGCGGCACGCTCGACCGGCACCTCGTGGCCCTGGCCGACGTAGCGCAGGTACGCCGTGCGCTGGCGCTCACCGCGCTGTCGGGCACGGCGGCGGTGACGACGGGCGCGCACCACGGCGTCCATCTCGGCATACATTGCCGCGACAGCGGCGCGGTCCATGCCGTCGAGCGGCATGAAGCGCGCTGCGCACCACCTCGAACGAGACCGGCGCGTACAGGAAGCCGACGGCCGAGCCGACGCCCGGCGTGCGCCGGCACGATCACCCGGTCGATGCCGAGCTTCTGCGCCAGCCGTGCCGCGTGCAGCGGCGCGGCGCCGCCGAACGCGATCAGGGTGCGGCCGGCGACGTCCGCGCCCGTTCTCGACCGCATGGACGCGTGCCGCGTTCGCCATGTTCTCGTCGACGATCTCGCCGATGCCGTAGGCGGCGAGCGTCGGCGGCGAGGCCGAGCGGCTCGCCGACGGCTTCGCGATCGCCGCCGCGCGCCGGCGGCGGCGTCGAGCTTGATGCGCGCCGCCGGCGAAGTCGTCCGGGTCGAGCCGGCCGAGGATGAGGTCGGCGTCGGTCACCGTCGGCGCGGTGCCGCCGCGGCCGTAGGCGACGGGGCCGGGGTCGGAGCCGGCGCTTTGCGGGCCGACCGCGATGCGCTTCATGGCGTCCACCTTGGCGATGGACCCGCCGCCGGCGCCGATCTCGATCATCTCGATCACCGGGATGCGGATCGGCAGGCCGCGACCCTTCGGTGAAGCGCGACTGCACGATCCACCTCGAAGGCGCGCGCGGTGTTGGGCGTGCCCTCGTCGATCAGGCAGATCTTGGCCGTGGTGCCGCCCATGTCGAACGACAGCACCTCGTCCTCGCCGCACGCCCGCGCCACCTCGGCGGCGAGGATCGCCCCGCCCGCCGGCCCGGATTCGACCAGCCGCATCGGGGAAGGCGGCCGCGGTCTCGAGCGTGGTCAGCCCGCCGCCGGACGTCATCAGCAGCACCGGCGCCGTGAAGCCGTCGCCGCGCAGCCGCTTCTGCAAGCGGCCGAGATAGCCGGCCATCAGCGGCTGCACGTAGGCGTTGCACGGCGGTCGTCATGGTGCGCTCGTACTCGCGCGCCTCGGGCGAGACGTCGCTGGAGAGGCTGACCGCGACGTCCGGCAGCGCCTCGGCGAGGATCTCGCCGACGCGCTCCTCGTGCGCCGGCGTCGGCATAGGCGTGGATCAGCGCCACGGCGATCGGCCTCGACCCCGGCCGCCTCGCAGCGCGGGCACCAGCGCGCGCGACCGCCGTCCTCGTCGAGCGGCAGCAGGACCTCGCCGTCGACCGCCATGCGCTCGGGCACCGTGAAGCGCAGCGCCCGGTCGATCAGCGGCGCGGGCCTTGACGATGCCGAGGTCGTACTGGTCGTAGCGGTTCTCGTAGCCGATGTCGAGCACGTCGCGGAAGCCGTCGGTGGCGATCAGCGCGGTCTTCGCGCCCTTGCGCTCGATGATGCGCGTTGGTGGCGAGCGTGGTGCCGTGGAGGATCAGGTCGACGTCGCTCGGGCGTGAGGCCGGCCGCCTCGAGCACGGCCGCCATGCCGGTGAGCGCGCCCTCTTCGGGCGCGTGCGGCGTGGTCAGCACCTTGGTGGTGTCGACCCGCCCATCGCCCTGTGTCGAGCACCACGTCGGTGAACGTGCCGCCGATGTCGATTGCGAGCCGCACCTGAGCCATTGTCTCTCCTAGAAGCCGTGCCGACGAGGGTGTCGTGCCGCGGCGGGCGCCACCGGGACCGGCGCCGCGTCGTCGCCGACCCTCGGCGCACCTCGTGACCGCACCATGTGGTCGCGCCATGCTAGCGGATCGACGCGGCGGCCGTGCAGGCCGGTGTTCGCATCCATCTGCCTCGAAGGCGCATGGGTGGGAGGCAGATGGCATCGCCGTACTCGGCGTGGCAATCGGCGCCCCGTGCGGGCATAGGGTGCCAGGCGCTGGCGGCGTTCTGCGTGGCCACGACGGTCGTCGTGCAGGGCGCGGCGGGAACGTTGTATGGCCCATGGCTGGCGCGGGACGCGGGAAGGCCGGACGGGAGGCGGGGCAGAATGAACGGGGCACTTGACGGGCTGACGGTGATCGACCTGACGCAGATGCTGTCGGGCCCGTTACGCCTGCGATGCTGCTGGCGGACCAGGGCGCGCGGGTCATCAAGATGGAGCCGCCCGGCGGAGAGACCACCCGGCGCGTCGGACCCGCTCCTCGAGGGGCAGACGCGCATGGAGGAGGGCGGCTACGGCAGCTACTTCGCATCCATCAACCGCAACAAGGAATCGCATCGTCATCGACCTCAAGGCGCCGGAGGGGATCGACTCTCTTCAAGCGCCTGGCGAACAGGCGGACGTGGTGATCGAGAATTTCCGCGCCGGCGTCACCCGACCGCCTCGGCCTCGACTACGCGACTCTCGCGCCGCGACAACCCACGCCTGGTGGTGGCGGCGCTGCGCGGCTTCGGCGATCCGGCGAGCGGGGAGAGCCCCTACGCCAATTGGCCCGCCTACGACCCGGTGGCCCAGGCGATGGGTGGCATCATGGGGATCACGGGACAGGTTCCGGGCGGGGCGCCCACCAAGATCGGCCCCGGCGTCGGCGATCTGGTGCCGGCGCTCTTCATGGCGTTCGGCATCGTGTCGGCGGTGCTGCGGGCGCGCGCCTCGGGAGAGGGGCAGTTCGTGGATGTGGCCATGGTCGACGGCGTGCTCGCCATCTGCGAGCGGCTCGTCTACCAGCACTCGGCCACCGGCGACGTGCCGGGCCCGGAAGGCGACGGGCACCCGCTGCTGTGCCCCTTCGGCCTCTTCCGCGCGAAGGACGGCTACGTCAGCCTCGGCGTCCCGAAAGACGAGTTCTGGGGGCCGTTCGCGCGACCGTCATCGGCCAGCCGGAGCTGGGCGATGACCCGCGCTACCGCCTCAACGCCGACCGCGTCGCCCGCCGCGACGCGGTGAACGCCATCGTCACCGACTTCACCGCCCGCCATACCAAGGCGGAGCTGACCGACATCTTCGGCGGCAAGATCCCCTTCGGCCCGGTGATGCGTGCCGACGAGATTTTCGCCGATCCGCATTTCGCCGCCCGGGGGATGCTGGCGGATGTGGAGGTGCCGGGTGCGTCGCGGCCCCTGACCGTGGCGGGAACGCCGGTGCACATGTCGGCAACGCCGGGCGGCGTGCGCCGGCGCGCGCCGCTGACGGGTGAGGATACCGACGCGGATCCTCGCCGAGTTCGGCCTGGGCGCGGCCGAGGGCGCAGCGTTGAAGGCGCGCGGGATCGTCGCCTAGCCTTGGGCACCCTGACCAGAGCGGGCGCCGGGGGCTCGGGCTTCACCATGAAACAGGGCGGGGTCGCCTGTCTCACGAAGCCAGCCGTCGCTGATTGATGCCCTGAGCCGGATGGCGCCACCGCGCAAGGCACGCTTCGCTCTGCCGGCCTTGCGCGGTGGCGCCATCCGGCTCCGATCGGGCATCAGCGACGGCTGGCTCCGTGAAACAGGCTGGAGGACCGCAGTGCCATGGTGCCGTGCGGGGCCGCTGTGCCGGACGGTGAGAGTGCTGCGGTGCGCTTCAGAAGCGGTCGAGACGGTAGGGCGCGGGGTCGGTGAACGGGGTCTCGCCGGTCATGATCTCGGCGAGCAGGCGGCCCGTCGTCGGACCCATGGTGAACCCGAGATGGTGGTGGCCGAAGTTCACGAAGAGGCCCGGCTGGCCCGCGACCGCGCCCACCGCCGGCAGCATGTCGGGCAGGCACGGGCGGGCGCCGCGCCACGGCGTCTCGTCCACGCGCTCGCCGAGCGGGAAGATCGCGCGCGCTTCCAACTCGGCCGTGTTGAGCTGAGCGTAGTTCGACGGGTCGTCGCGGTTGGCGAACTCGACGCCCGAGGTGAGACGCACGCCGCGCTTCATCGGGGCGAGCACGTAGCCGTTGTCGCTGTCGAACGTCAGGTGGTTGAGCTGCGCGTTGCCGGCCGGGCGATAGTGCATGTGGTAGCCGCGCTTCACGCCGAGCGGCGCGCGCACCCCGACGAGATCCAGGACGTCGGCCGACCAGGGGCCCAGCGCCATCACCACCTCGCGCGCGTTGATGGGGCCGCGCTCGGTGGCGACGGTCCAGCCGTCGTCCGTGCGGGCGAGGGTGCGCGCGTCGCCGTTGACGAACGTGCCGCCGAGGCTCTCGAAGAGCCGGGCGTAGGCTTGACCGACCTCGCCCGGGTCATCGACACGCGCCGGCGCGGCGTGATGCACGGCCCCGGCGAGCGGGCGGAGGAGGTTCGGTTCCTCCTCGGCGAGGCGCTTGGTGTCCCACACGGCATAATCGATGCCGAACTCCTCGCGCAGCGCCTCGTCCACCTTGGCGGCGACCTCCAGATCGCGGGGCGAACGGTAGACGCGAATGTAGCCGCCCTCGCGCAGGTGGTGGCGGGCGCCGGCCCGGTCCATCAACGCTTCGTGCTCGCTGCGCACCCGCGTCAGCAGCGGGACGTTGGCGAGCGCCGTGCGCCGCGCGCTCGTCACAGAACCGGCGCGCGCGTAGGCCAGGATGAAGGGTGCGATCTTCGGCAGCGCGCCCCAGCGCACCCGGGCGTCCGTGCGCAGCCCGAACGCGGCCTGCAGAACCACGCTGGGGTCGCGCGGAAAGACGTAGGGCATCACCGCCTCGGACTGGATCAGCCCGGCATTGCCGTAAGAGGTTTCCTCCGCCGGCCCGCGCCGGTCCACCAGGGCCACCGATCGGCCGCGGTCCACCAGGTGGATCGCGCTCGAAATGCCGACCATGCCGGCTCCCAACACAACAACGTCGACTTTCATAGGTCCCCATCTCCC
Source organism: uncultured Alphaproteobacteria bacterium (assembly GCA_963771975.1). GTDB lineage: Bacteria > Pseudomonadota > Alphaproteobacteria > Rhizobiales > Amorphaceae > Acuticoccus. Next base: position 151,566 of record CAVYVL010000002.1, read on the forward strand.
ACGGCGCGCAGCGGGGCGCCGTTCGATGTTATGATGCACATCGCAGACCGCCGGAGCGAGAGGCGGACCCGGGGAAGGCGCAGATGCATATCATCGAAGAGGCCCAGCGCAGCGATGCACCAGCGGTCGCCGACGTCATATGCGCGTCCATCCGCGAGCTCTGCGGCGCCGATCACCACGACGACTCCGCGACGATCTCCGCCTGGACCGCGAAGAAGACGCGCGAGAACACGCTGGGCTGGATCATCGACCCCGGGATGGTCGTGCTGGTCTCGCGGGCCGGGCAGGAGATCGCGGCGGTGGGCATGCTGCGCGGGGAGGAGATCCTGCTCAACTACGTGGCACCCGCCCACCGCTTCGCCGGCCACAGCAAGGCCATCCTGGCGGCTATGGAGGAGATGATCCGCGCCGCGGGCTTCACCGAGGCTTGCCTGAAGTCCACGGTAACGGCACACCGCTTCTACGAGGTGCACGGCTGGCACGACAGCGCGCCCGCCACGTACGCGCAAGGCCTCAACCGCCAACCCATGGCCAAGTCGTTGGCGCAGGAGCCAGGCGGGCAGGATTAGCGGCTCGGCGCGCGGCGGCGATCACTGAAAACACGATCCGGGCGTCCGCAGCGCCCCGTTGCGACGGCACCCGAATGTCGCGGTTCACCCAGCGGCGGCTTGCGGGCACGGTTCGTTCGGCCTAAGCCCCGAGCGCCCCGCATAAAGATCCGCCGTGACCGAACTCATCCTCACCCTCTCCTGCCAGGACCGCAAAGGCATCGTCGGCGCGGTCGGCTCGTCCATCGCCGCCCAGGACTGCAACATCCTGGAAAGCGCCCAGTATTTCGACCGCGCGTCCGGCCGCTTCTTCATGCGCGTCCACTTCGCCGCGCCGGACGGCACGACGCCCGATCGGTTTCGCGCCGGCTTCCGCCCGACGCTTCTGGCCTACGACATGGATGCCGAGATCACGGATACGGCGGTGCATCCGCGCGTCCTGGTGATGGTGTCGAAGGCGGGGCACTGCCTCAACGACCTGCTCTATCGCCGGCGCACGGGGCGGCTGCCGATGACGCTGGTGGGCATCGTCTCCAATCACGAGACATGGCGTGCGCGGGTCGAGGGGGAGGGGCTCGCCTACCACGCCATGCCCATCACGGCGGACAGCAAGGCCGAGCAGGAGGCTGCGCTGCTGCAGCTTGTGGAGGCCGAGAATGTCGAGCTGATCGTGCTCGCCCGCTACATGCAGGTGCTGTCCGACGATCTGTCGCGGCGGCTCGAGGGGCGGGTGATCAACATTCACCACTCCTTCCTGCCGAGCTTCAAGGGCGCGCAGCCCTACCACCAGGCCCACGCCCGCGGGGTGAAGCTGATCGGCGCCACCGCCCACTACGTGACCGCCGATCTCGACGAGGGGCCGATCATCGAGCAGGACGTCGAGCGCGTCGACCATACGATGACGCCCGACGACATGGCCGCCGCCGGGCGCGACATCGAGAGCCGCGTCCTGGCGCGTGCGGTTCGCTACCACCTGGAGCGCCGCATCCTCTTGAATGGAGACCGCACCGTTGTCTTCCGCTAGTTCCCCCCGCCTGATCGATGGCAAGGCCGCCGCCGCGGCGGTGACCGACGACGTCGCGCGCCGCGTCGCCGCGCTCGCCACCCCTCCGGGGCTCGCCGTCGTGCTGGTGGGCGAGGATCCCGCCAGCGGCGTCTACGTGCGGATGAAGTCGGAGAAGGCGGAGGCGCTGGGCTTCCACTCGGTGCAGCACACCCTCGCCGCGAACGTCGGCGAAGCGGACCTCCTGGCGGTGGTCGCGAGCCTGAACGCCGATCCCGCGATCCACGGCATCCTGGTGCAGCTCCCGCTGCCGGCCCATCTCGATGCGGCCACCGTGATCGCCGCGATCGACCCGGACAAGGACGTGGACGGCCTCTCAGTCACCAACGCCGGCCGGCTCACGGTGGCGGACCCGGCGGCGATCGTTCCATGCACGCCGCTGGGATGCATGACCTTGATCGAGACGGTCCATGGCGCCGACCTTTCGGGTCTCGAGGCGGCGGTGATCGGCCGCTCCAGGCTCGTCGGGTTGCCGATGGCGCTGCTCCTCCAGCAGGCCAACGCGACGGTGACGATCGCGCACAGCCGCACCCCCGATCTTCCGGGCGTCGCGCGGCGGGCGGACATCCTGGTCGCCGCGGCCGGGCGGGCGCAGATGGTCAAGGGCGATTGGATCAAGCCGGGCGCCACGGTCATCGACGTCGGCACCAGCCGCGTGCCCGACAGCACGAAGGCATCCGGCAAGCGCCTCGTCGGCGACGTCGCGTTCGATGAGGCGGGGGCGGCGGGAGCGATCACGCCGGTGCCGGGCGGTGTCGGCCCGATGACGATCGCCATGCTGATGAAGAACACGCTGGAGGCCGCCGAGCGCGCCGTGGCCTGACAAGCCGTCCGGACCACCGACACGAGCAACACCGTCTACTCGCACGATCCCGAGGGCTGCGGCGGGGTCAAGCGTGCGCCCGGAGCCACGCGCAGCGCCTCGCGCGAGCATGGCGAGGACGGGCGCTTGACGCCGTCGTGGCCCGACCCAGCCTTGCCATCAGCTGTTCAGCTCAATCGTCCGCCCTTCGCGGGCGAATGATCTGAACGGCTGCCGGCCGGCGAGGCGGGGGAGCGCGAGGGGGAACACCCTCGCTGCAGCGTTTCCGCACAGCCCGGTGCCGGAGGTGCTCGGAGGTGCCAATGATCTTGCGATGGAACCCGGGTAGGATTTCCACCCGGGCCACACCGGATGGAGCGGCCGGTTGCCGCCGACCTAAGCTGCCCCGACTGTCGGGGACAGGTTCGGCGCGTTGCTTCGGAGTTGCGCGAGGATCTCTGCCGCCGTCACTGGAAGCTGTGTGACGAACCCTGGAATGCCGAGGGCGTCGTCCACGGCGGCCGCGATGGCCGGGGCTATGCCGGTGATCCCGGCGTCGCCTGCGCCTTTGATGCCCAGGGGATTGGCGGGGCTGGGGGCGTCCTCGACGAGCAGCACCTCGACGCGGGGCGCTTCGCGGGCGGTGGGCATGGCGTAGTCGGCGAGGTTGATCCGCATCGGGTCGCCGGTCCCGGAGACGCCGAGGGCCGTATGGAGTGCGCTCGACATTCCCTGCACCACGCCCCCGATGATCTGCGCCTCGACGAGCCCCGGGTTGATCACGTTGCCGACGTCGTAGCCGACATAGACCGCGGGGACAGAAACGATCCCGGTGTCCGGGTCGATCTCCACCACGGCGACGTGCAGGCCGTAGGGGAAGGTCATGCGATCGCTCGAGACGAACCCTTCGGCGGATAGGCCCGGTTCCAGCGGCACGCAGTTCGCGTGCCCCGGCTCCATGGTCCTGGCGAGGTCGCCGAGGTCCAGCGTCGTACCGAAATGGCGGTCGGCGCGTTTGATGCGCCCGGCCTGGATGGTGAGGTCGCCGCAGGGGGCCGAAAGCATCGCAGCAGCGGCGGCGAGGATCTTCTCGCGCAGCGCCTCGGCTGCGTGCTGCGCGGCGGTGCCGACCATGGCGCTGGAGCGCGACAGCTGGGTGCCGGCCGAGAACGGGATGCGGACAGTATCACCCGCGTGGACGCGAACCTTCCGATAGTCGATGCCGATGATGTCGGCGACGATCTGCGCGATCAGCGTCGTCAGGCCCTGGCCCTGCTCCGCGGCGGCGGTGATGGCATCCACCTGGCCGCGCCGGTCGACGGAGAGGCGCACGTGTTCGTAACTGGGGGGGGCCGCGGCGTCGACCACGAAGGCGGCGCCCACACCCACCAGCTCACCATGGGCGCGGCGGTCCTGCGCGCGGCGGCGCACGGCGTCGAGCGAGAAGTGCCGCGTGGTGGCGCCCAGAAGGGTCTGGTAGCGGCCGGAATCGTACGAGACGCGGTTGCCCATCATCTCGAGGTGGCGGTCGGCCGGCATCTGCGAGGCTGCGATGAGGTTGCGCCGCCGCACCTCCATCGGGTCGATGCCGGTGCGACTGGCGACCGCGTCCATCAGCCGCTCGCGGATAAAGGCGGCCTCGGCCCGGCCGGCGCCGCGGAATGACCCGGCCGGCGTCTTGTTTGTCATCCGCACATGCCCGGTGGCGCGGTAGGCGTCCATCCCATAGGGGCCGGGCGTCATCGCGGCGACGACATCGGCGACCATCGTTCCTTCGGTGCGCACGTAGGCGCCCTGGTCGATGGTGAACTCGACGCCGAGCCCGAGGAGCACACCGTTCCCGTCGATGCCGGCGCGGGCGGTGGCGCGAATGTCGCGGGCCTGGTTGGCGGCGACGAGGTGCTCACGGCGGTCTTCGATCCAGCGGACCGGCCGCTCCAAGAGCTTTGCCGCGTACACGACGAGCATATCTTCGGGGGACAGCTCTCCGCGCCCGCCAAAGCTGCCGCCGACGTCGGTGACGTGCCAGACGACGGCGCTGCGGGCGAGGCCGAGCGCTTCGGCGATGGCGTCGCGGTTCCAGTGCGCGGCGCGGCCGGCGCCCCACACCTCCAAGGCCGAGCGGGCATGGTCCCAGCGGGCGACGAGGCCGCGCGTCTCGAGCGGCATCGCGGCGTCGCGGCCCCACGTGAGGTCGACCCGCACGATTTGATCGGCTTGGTGGAAGGCGGCGTCGAGATCGCCGAACGCCTTTTGCACGGTCGTCGCCTCGTTGGGGCGCAGCGGGTCGGCCGGGCTCGAGAGGCTGCCGGTCGGCTCCAGCACCGGGTCGAGCGGTGCCAGATCGAGGCCGACGAGTTCGGACGCGTCGTCCGCGACGGCGGCGCTCTCGGCCAGCACCACTGCCACCGGCTCGCCCAGGTAACGCACCACGGCCGAGGCCAGTAGCGGCTGGAGGTAGGGCGTTAGCGAACCGGTGTCCGTGAGCCGCACGCCGATGGGCGGCAGGTGCGCGACGTCGTCCGCCGTCAGCACCGCGACGACCCCCGGCAGCTCGTAGGCGGGCGCAGTATCCACGTTGCGCAGCGTCGCGAAGGCCATGGGCGAGCGCACGACGCGCATGTGCAGTTGCCGCGGGAAGGCGGTGTCCGCCACGAAGCCGCCGCGCCCCTCGAGATGAACGGCATCGTCGAGCCGTCGGAGAGGGCGGCCCACATGCTTCATTCGGCGGCGACGCGCATGCTCGCCTGCGCCTCCATGAACGCCTTGATGATCGGTTTGTAGCCGCTGCACCGGCACAGGTTGGACGACACCAGCTCGGTGATTGCCGCCTCGTCCATCTCCGGCTGGCGGGCGAGGGCGCCAGCCGCCAGCATCAGGAAGCCCGCGGTGCAGAAGCCGCACTGAACGGCAAAGTTCTCCGACAACCTGTCCTTGAGGGCTTTTAGCGTCTCGCTCCCGCGCAGGCCTTCGATGGTGATGATCTGGCGTCCGTGGGCCTGGACGGCGAATTGCAAGCAGGCCCGAACCGGCTCGCCGTCGACGAGCACCGTGCAGGCGCCGCAGACACCCTCCTCGCAACCAATGCGGGTGCCGGTGAGGCCGCATTCCTCGCGCAGGGCGTCGGCGAGGGTGGTTCGCGGCTCCACGACGAGGGTACGCTCTTCGCCGTTGACCTCCATCGCCATCCGCATCTTCTGGCTCATGATCGCCCCGCATGGGCGCCGGATCGCCGGAGGGAGCGCTCCAGAGCACGCGCGACGGCCGTGCGGGTCAGCTCGCGGCGCCAGTCGGCATCGGCGAGCGGGTCGCTGATCGGGTCGACCAGCCCGGCCACGACGTCGGCCGCGTCGCGGAAGAGGCGCTTGGTAGGCGGGTGCTGGTTCAGCATCGCCTCGGCCTCCGGAATGCGCCGCGGTACCGCCTCCACCGCGCCGATGCCGAGGCGCACGTTGGCGATCCCGTTCTCGTCGTGGTCGTAGACGACGAGGGCCATGGCGTGCGCGAAGGTGCCGGCGCGTGGCGCGACTTCATAGAACCCGTGGCGGGCGCCGGGCCCGAGCAGCGGCAGCTGCACCTCGACGAGCATCTCGTCGTCGGCGAGGGCGGTGGTCATGATCGTCTCGAAGAACGCGCCGGCGGGGATCACCCGGGCGCCGCGTTTGGCGGAGCAGGCGACCATCTCCGCCCCCAGGACGACGGCGGCCAGGCCCCATTCCGACGCGGGGTCGGCCTGCGCGAGGGCGCCGCAGAAGGTCCCCCGCAGGCGCACCGGCAGAGAGGAGACATGCTGCGACAGGTCCGCGAGGAGGTCGCCGAGGGGACCGTCGATGGCGCCGGGCGAGAAGTCGCCATGGCGCATCAGCGGCGGGATGCGCAGCCGTTTCGCCGAAATCGACGGGCGCCCGGCGCGGGCGATGCGGTTGATGTCGATCACGTGGGCGGGCCGCGCATGGCGTGCGGTCATGGCCGGGACCAGGCTCTGCCCCCCCGCGAGGATCTGCGCATCGACGCCGTGTTTGGCGAGGAGCTTCAATGCCTCCTCGATCGTGCCTGGCGCATGATACTCGAATGCAGCCGCCCTCACAGCGTCTCCCTCACGCGTCCACGGGAAATGTGGGGCATCCGCCGGGAGCGGTGCAAGCGCCGGGGCGGCGCGAGGCGGGACGGAGGCGAGTTATCAAACCTTTTCTGCCGGCAGACCCCGCGACAACGTCTGATTGATCTACAGGTGGTGCCCGCTGCGGCTCTTCTTGGTGGCGAGATAGCGCTGGTTGTCCGGCGTCACCGGGCCGATCAGCGGCACGGGCTCGCAGGTGATCCCCTGGGCTTCCAATCCGGCCGCCTTCGACGGGTTGTTCGTCATCAGCCGCACGGATTTCAGGCCGAGCTGGGACAGCACGTTGCCGGCGGCCGCATAGTCGCGCTCGTCGTCGTGGAAGCCGAGGGCGATGTTGGCGTCGACCGTGTCGAGCCCCTTGTCCTGCAGGCTGTAGGCGCGAAGCTTGTTGGCGAGGCCGATTCCGCGCCCCTCCTGCGCCGTATAGAGGAGGATGCCGCCCTCTGCCGAGATCCGCCCCAATGCCAGCCGCAGCTGCGCGCCGCAGTCGCATTTGAGCGACCCCAGGATGTCGCCGGTGACGCAGGCGGAATGCACCCGCACCAGCGCGCCGCGCTCGACATCGCCGACGACGACGGCCGTGACCGTCCCGCCGATGGCGTTGCGGAAGGCGGTCACGGTGGCGGTGGCGCCGGCGGCCAACGGCACCAGCGCGCTGGCGACGGGCCGCTGCGTGTCGGCGAGGGCGTGGCGGAACGTCAGGACGTCGCCGGCGTGGGCGGCGAGGGTGCCGGGCGCGGCGTGGGCGGCATCGCCCAGCGTCATCGCCGGGACGCGCTCGGCCATCTTGGCGAGCTCGGACGCGGCGCTGGCGATGGAGCCGGCGCGCATGTGCGTCGTGATCTCCGCCCTGTCGGCCATGGCGATGGCGGTGAGGCCGGCGCGGTCGGCCTCGGCCTCGATCACCGTGGGGGCTGCGGCGAGGCCCAGGTACCCGGCCCGCGCGGCCGTGATGGCGAGACGCCCGGAGAGCACCGGCCCGCCATCGATCGGCGAGGCGAGGGACGCCTGCAGCCCGTCCCGGATGATGACGGGCCGCCCCGCCGCGATCTCGCCGATCGCGCGATGCACCGCGATGAAGCCGGGATCGGTCGGGCTGAGACGCGGGACGCTCCAGTGGGGGCCGAGGTGTCGGTTCATGGCAGCCTTTGCGGTCAGGTCACACTCTCACGCCGAAGTCGCGCCGATGGCGCCGCGGTGGCACGTCGCGCACCGTCGATGATGCGGAATGTGTCATGGCACATCTGGCGCGATCGTCGGCCGTGCGCAAGAAGACGCCGTGCGCCGATCGAACGCGGCGGGGCCTGCCGCCAGCCCTTGCGGGTCCGGGGCGCGCCGGTAGGATACCTCGCCAGTTGCTCAGGAGTTGCCTCTTGGATACGCCCACCGGCCCGCTCGAGGGTCTCCTCGTCCTCGACATGAGCCGCATTCTCGCCGGCCCCACCGCGACGCAGCTTCTGGGCGACCTGGGCGCGGACGTCATCAAAATCGAACGCGCCGGCGTGGGCGACGACACGCGCCGCTGGGGCCCGCCCTTCGTCGAGGACGCAGCCGGCGCTCCCACCACCGAGAGCGCCTATTATCTCGCCGCCAACCGCAACAAGCGCTCGCTGGCGCTGGACCTCGCCGCGCCAGAGGGTCGGGAGATCATCCACAAGATCGCCGCGCGGGCGGACTTCGCGCTGGAGAACTTCAAGGTGGGCGACGCCGCCCGCTACGGGGTCGACTACGCGGCGCTCTCGGCGGTCAACCCGGCGATCATCTTCGCCTCCATCACGGGGTACGGGCAGACCGGGCCGCTCGCCCAGCTCGCCGGCTACGACGTGCTCGCCCAGGCGCGCGGCGGCATCATGAGCGTGACGGGCGAGTCGGACGCGAACGGCGGCGCGCCGCAGAAGGTGGGCGTCGGCATCGCCGACATCATGACCGGGATGTACACCACCGTCGCGCTGCTGGCGGCGCTGGAGGAGCGGCGGCGCACCGGCCACGGCCAGGCGATCGACCTGTCGCTGTTCGACTGCCAGCTCGCCTGGCTCGCCAACCTCGGCACCGCGCATCTGCTGACTGGGGGCACGCCGCAGCGCATGGGCAACGGCCACCCCAACATCGTGCCCTACAACGCGTTCGACGCGGCGGACGGGCCGTTCATGCTCGCCGTCGGCAACGACCGCCAGTTCGCCCGGTTCTGCGAGATCGGCGGCGCGCCGGAGATCGCCGCCGATCCGCGCTTTGCCACCAACGCGGCGCGCATCGCCAACCGCGCGGCGTGCGAGGCGGCCGTGGCGCAGATCGCGGCGCGCAAGACCAAGGCCGAGTGGTCGGCGATGCTCGACCCGGCAGGGGTGCCGGCAGGGCCGATCAACACGGTCGCGGAAGCGTTCGCCGAACCGCAGGCCACCGCCCGCGGCGCCCGGGTGTCGCAGCCCTATGCCCACGCCGGGAGCGGCACGGTGGAGACCATCGGCAATCCCATCAAGATGAGCGGCGCAGGCGTCACCTATCGCCGCCCGCCGCCGACCCGCGGCGAGCACAGCCACGAGATCCTCGCCGAGCTGGGTTACGACGCGGCGTCGATCGACGATCTCGCCGCGCGCGGCGTCGTCGAGCTGACGGGCGTGCCGGCATGAGCACCCGCAACGCCGACGTCATCGCCCGCAAGCTGGCGGCGCTCGGCTGCGCGCACGCCTTCGGCATCCCCGGCGGCGAAACGTTGGCGCTGATGGACGCGATGGAGCGGGCCGGCATCCGCTTCACCCTCACCAAGCACGAGAACTTCGCCGGTTTCATGGGCGAGGGGGCGTGGCATGCGACCGGGGCGCCGGGGATCCTGGTCGCGACCATCGGCCCGGGCCTCGCCAACGCGGTCAACGTCATCGTCAACGCACACCAGGACCGGGTGCCGCTGATCGTCCTCACCGGGTGCGTCGCCGCGCATGAGGCCGACACCTACACCCACCAGGTCTACGACCACGGGGCGATGCTGACCCACGTCGTCAAGGGCACCTTCATGGCCTCGGGCGAAAGCCTCAACCGGGTGCTCGACAAGGCGATCACTCTGGCGATGACCGGCCAGCCCGGCCCCGTCCATATCGACGTGCCGGTGCCGGTCGCCGAAGCGGTGGCGACGGCCGATGCCTATGCGCCGGCCACCATCGGTTCGCGCTTTCAGCCGGTGGACGGGCCGGAGACCGAGCGCGCCCGCAAGTGGATCAGCGACGCGGAACGGCCGATCGTCATCGCCGGCGTGGACGCGGTGAACGACGACGCGGGCGCGGCGGTGGCCGATTTCGTCAAGGCCGTCGGCGCGCCGCTCATCACCACCTACAAGGGCAAGGGGCTGATCGACGAGGCGGGGCCGCAGGCGCTAGGGGCGGCGGGGCTGTCGCCGCTCGCCGACAGCCACCTGCTGCCGCTGGTGGGGCAGGCCGACTGCGTGATCCTCGCCGGCTACGACCCGATCGAGATGCGCGCCCCCTGGCGCGATCCGTGGCCGGACGATGCCCGCGTGATCGACGTGACTCCGGTGGTGCGCCAGCACGGCATGCACACGGCGAATGTGACGCTCTACGGCTCGGTGTCGGCGGCGCTGAAGATGCTGCAGTGGAGCGGGCGCAACCACCCCACCTGGTCGGGCGGCGAGCCGCGACGGGTCCGCGAGGCGCTGGACGCGGCGTTCGCGCCGGAGGACTCCGGCTGGGGTCCGGCGAGTGCCTTCCACGCCATGCGTGAGGCGGTGCCGGAACTTACCGTGGCGACGGTGAACTCCGGCGCGCACCGCATTCTCTTCAGCCAGGTCTGGCGCTGCTCGCGGCCGCGCACGCTGCTGCAGTCCTCGGCCCTGTGCACCATGGGCTGCGCCGTCCCGCTGGCGGCCGGCCACAAGCTCGCCGCGCCGCATCTGCCGGTGCTGGCGGTGGTCGGCGACGCGGGGCTGGAAATGACGCTTGGCGACCTCGCCACTATCCGCGATCTGGCGCTGTGCGTGCCCATCCTGGTGCTCGTGGACGAAAGTCTGGCGCTCATCGAAATGAAGCAGCGCTCCGGCCAGCTCGCCAACGTGGGCGTCGATTTCCCGGCGACGGACTTCGTGGCGCTTGCCGGCGCGATGGGCGGCCACGGCGTGTGGATCGACGATGTCGCCACGCTGCACCGCGAAACGGCCGCCGCATTCGAGCGCGACACGTTCACGTTGTTGTGCGCCCGAATTGGCCGGCGCGCCTACGACGGCAAGATCTGAGCCGGTCGGGGCGGGAAGGCATTCCTCCGCTGGCGCGCATGGTTGTTGTGCGGCGCAGTGATGTTGCGCGGGCCGGGGCCGCCGGGTACGGAGACGCGGTCCTCCGCAGGTGTTCAACATGAACGAGATCGACAGACTTTGTGAGCGCAACCAGGCGTGGGCCGACCGCGTCACCGGCGACGATCCGGACTTCTTCACACGCCTGTCACGCCAGCAGCGGCCGGACTGGTTCTGGGTCGGCTGTTCCGACAGCCGCGTCCCGGCCAACCAGCTCATGGACCTGCCGCCGGGCGAGGTGTTCGTTCACCGCAACATCGCCAACGTGGTCTCTCCCGCCGACCTCAACTTCCTCTCCGTGTTGCAGTACGCCGTCGAGGTGCTGCGGGTGAAGCACGTCATCGTCTGCGGCCACTATGGCTGCGGCGGCATCAAGGCGTCGGAATCCGACAAGGACCACGGGCTGATCGACAATTGGCTCAACCACATCCGCCTCGTGAAGCGGCTCCATGCGGACGAGCTGGAGGCTCTGCCCGAGGCCGCACGGCTCGACCGCCTGTGCGAGCTCAACGTCGTCGAGCAGGTGCGCAACGTCGCGAACACGACGATCGTGCGCAACGCGTGGGCGCGGGGGCAGGGGCTCCTCGTTCACGGCGTGGTGTACTCGCTGGAGGCGGGCGTCCTGCGCCGTCTGGTGCAGCGCGCGGGCGAGGCGGATGTGGAGGAGATGCCGCGTTAGGGGCGGGTCGAAAACGCAAGGGCTTTCCCTCGGCGTCTCGCATGACTAGGTAGTGTCGGTACGCGGGCGGGTTGCATTGCGAACGCCCGCGCATCGTTTCCGAAAAAATGGCTCGAGGGGTCGACACCGGCCGCTCGATCGAACATGAGGGTGCGAATTTCCGCACCACTCCGAGCACCCAGGACCAGAATACAATGACGATCACGGCGCAGCAGGTAAAGGCGCTCCGCGAGAAAACCGGCGTCGGCATGATGGACTGCAAGACGGCGCTGAACGAGACCGGCGGGGACATGGAAGCAGCAGTCGACTGGCTGCGCAAGAAGGGCCTGTCGAAGGCGGCCAAGAAGGCGGACCGTGTGGCCGCCGAAGGCCTCATCGGCGCCCATGCGCACGGCACCAAGGCGGCCCTCGTGGAAGTGAACTCCGAGACCGATTTCGTCGGCCGCAACGAGACGTTCCAGACGCTGGTGAGCACCATCGCCGCCGAGGCGCTGACCGCTGGCGGCGATATCGACGCCCTGAAGGCGCAGTCTTACCCCGGCACCTCCCGCACCATCGGCGACGAAGTGACCGAGTCCATCGCGACCATCGGCGAAAACCTCACGCTCCGCCGTACCGCGATGCTGGAAGTCTCTGAAGGCACGGTCTCCACGTACATCCACAATGCGGTGGCCCCGGGCCTCGGCAAGCTGGGCGTGCTGGTGGCGTTGTCCTCGTCGGGCGACAAGGACAAGCTCGACGAGCTCGGCCGCAAGATCGCGATGCACATCGCCGCCGTCGGCCCGCTGGCGCTGACGCCGGACGAAGTGCCCGCCGAGGCGGCCGACCGCGAGCGTGCCGTCTACTCCGAGCAGGCGCGTGCGTCGGGCAAGCCGGAGTCGATCATCGAGAAGATGGTCGAGGGCCGCATGCGCAAGTTCTACGAGGAGGTCGTCCTCCTGAAGCAGGCCTTCGTGGTGAACCCAGACCTGACGGTCGAGGCCGCCGTGAAGGAGGCCGAGGGTGACGTCGGCGGACCGATCACGGTGACGGGCTTCGTGCGCTTCGCATTGGGCGAGGGCATCGAGAAGGAGGAGAGCGACTTCGCAGCAGAGGTCGCCGCAGCGGCAGGCCACTAAGCGTGGCCGCATCCGCACTCAAGCCGCCGTCCGAGTGGCGCCGGCTTCTGCTCAAGGTGTCGGGCGAGGCGCTGATGGGCGGCTCCGCCTACGGCATCTCGCAGCCCACCTTGCAGCGCATCTCCTCGGAGATCGTCGAGGTGGTCGACTCCGGCCGTGAGGTCGGCCTCGTCATCGGCGGCGGCAACTTCCTGCGCGGCGCCAATTTGGCGCTGACGGCGGTGGACCGCGTCGCCGGCGATCAGATGGGGATGCTGGCGACGGTGATGAACGCCGTCGCCGTGGCCGCGCAGCTGCGGGCGCTGGGGACCGAAGCGGTGGTGCTGTCGGCGATCGACGTGCCGGTGATCTGCGACCGCTTCACACACCGCGGCGCGATCCAGCACATGGCCGAGGGCCGCGTGGTGCTGTTCGCCGCGGGCACCGGCCATCCCTTCTTCACCACCGACACGGCCGCCGTGCTGCGGGCGGTGGAGATGGGTTGCGATGCATTGCTGAAAGGCACTCAGGTCGACGGTGTCTACACCGCCGACCCCAACCGCGACCCGACGGCCACACGCTATGATCGCGTCGGCCATCAGGAAGCGCTTTCGAACAATCTCGGCGTGATGGACGCGGCCGCCATCGCTTTGGCGCGTGACAACGGGCTGCCGATCGTGGTGTTCTCCATTCAGGACCCAGGATCTCTCCCCATGGTTGCGCGCGGCGAAGGGACGAGCACGATCGTCGCGGATTGACGGGCAGCCGGCCGACACGTTGCTCGTGCCGCGCCGGCTTGCTACGAAGGCGTGCAAGTTGCACGCATGCTCCCTGCGGGGGCGCAGGCAGGATGAAGCGAAGCGGGCAGGCGCCGTGACCCGATCGTTGCGTCGTCGAAACATGCCGCGTCAGTCGGCAGGCCAAGAGGATTGAACGGAATGAGTGTGGACCTTGACGACCTCAAGCGGAGGATGGACGGCGCGATCGGGGTCCTCAAGACCGAGCTATCGGGCCTCCGCACGGGCCGCGCCAGTTCCTCCATGCTCGAACCGGTGCAGGTCGCGGCGTACGGCACGCACATGCCGCTGAACCAGGTGGCGACGGTCTCGGTCCCCGAGGCGCGGATGATCACCGTGCAGGTGTGGGACCGGTCCATGGCCCAGGCCGTCGAGAAGGCGATCCGCAAATCCAGCCTCGGCCTCAATCCGGTGGTGGAGGGGCAGATGATGCGCATCCCCATCCCCGAGCTGAACGCCGAGCGCCGCAAGGAACTCATCAAGGTCGCGCTGAAGTATGCCGAGTCGGCCCGTATCTCCGTGCGCCATGTGCGGCGCGACGGGATGGAAAGCATCAAGAAGTCCGACAGCAGCGAGGACGAGCAGCGCGCGCAGTCGGACCAAGTGCAGAAGCTGACCGACGACAAAATCAGCGAGATCGATCAGATCCTCGCGCATAAAGAACAAGAGATTACTCAGATCTGAGGCGATTGCCGCGTGAGATCCGATTCCTTGGCCGATGTCGCGGTATCCGAGCCGAGCGCACCCGATCCGGCGCCGGGCATTCCCCGGCACGTTGCCATCATCATGGACGGCAACGGGCGCTGGGCGAACAGGCGCGGTCTGCCGCGCACGCTGGGACACCGCAAGGGCATCGAGGCGGTGCGCCGCACCGTCCGCAACGTGGGCGAACGCGGGATCGGCGTTCTTACGCTCTTCGCCTTCAGCCGCGAGAACTGGAACCGGCCGCGCTCGGAGGTGTCCGAGCTGATGGCGCTGCTGCGCCACTTCATCCGCACCGATCTCGACGAGCTTGTCGAAAACAACGTCAAGATCACGGTGATCGGCGCGCGGTCGGATCTGGCGCCCGATCTCCTCGCGATGATCGACGATGCCGAGGGCCGCACCGCCGCCAACGACGGGTTGGAGCTGGTGCTGGCCTTCAACTACGGCGGGCGCGACGAGCTGGCGCGGGCCGCCCGCCGGGCGGCCGAGGCGGTGGCCGCCGGCACCCTGCAGCCCCACGAGCTGACCGAGGAGCGGTTCTCCAGCTTCCTCGACACGGCTCGGCTGCCCGATCCGGACCTCGTGATCCGCACCAGCGGTGAGCAGCGCATCTCCAACTTCCTGCTGTGGCAGTCCGCCTACGCGGAGTACGTGTTCCCCGCGACGCTGTGGCCGGACTTCGACGCCTCGCACCTCGACGAAGCACTCGCTGACTTCGCAAAGCGGCAGCGCCGGTTCGGCGCGGTGCCCGTGTCCATCGCCAAGCCATGACCCGGCGTCGGCGTTCAGGCCGTTCAGCGAAGCAGGGGCCAACCGGCAAAGGGCCGCAAAAGGTGGCGCACAAGGCGCCTCAAATGCCGCCGCCGACGATCCGGAGCCGCGTGCGGCGGCTACGCGAGCGCTTCGTCTTTCAGCGTGAGATGAAGCTGCGGCTGATTTCGGCCGCTATCCTCATTCCCATCGTCATGATCGCTCTGTGGCTGGGCGAGATCGCCTTCGCCGGGATCGTCCTGGTGACGGCTCTCTTGGTGCAGGAGGAGTGGCTGCGCATGATCGGCGCCAGCCACCTGCGCCGCATCGTGCTCGCGGCGTTCATCGCGCTCGGCTGCCTCACGGTGGTGACGGTCACGCAGCCGCTCGCCGTCGCAGTTGTGGTTCTGGCGCTCTCGTCGCTCGCCGTGGGCGCGCTGGCGGCGTTCGGTGCAGCGGCGAGCCTCGCCGCGGTGGGTCGGGTCCGGCGTCTTCTACGCGGGCCTTGCGATTATCGCGCTGATTTCGCTGCGAAAGGGCGTCGACGGGTTCGGCGCCGTGATGTTCGTCTTCCTCATCGCCTGGACGGCCGACACGGCGGCGTTCTTCGTCGGCCGCAAGGTGGGCGGGCCGAAGCTGTGGCGCCGCGTCTCACCGTCCAAGACCTGGTCGGGGGCGATCGGCGGGGTGCTGGCCGGCGCGGCATGCGGCGCACTCGTGCTGAGCGCACTGGAAGCACCGCTGTCGGCGTCGGGATTCGTGGCCGCGGCCCTTGTGGCGATGGCTTCGGTCGGCGGCGACCTTCTGGAATCGGCGGCCAAGCGACGCTTCTCCATCAAGGACGCCGGCACGCTGATTCCCGGCCACGGCGGCGTCATGGACCGCGTCGACGGTCTCATCGCGGCTGCCGTCGTGACGATGCTCATCGGCAGCCTCGCCGCGGAGCAGACGCCCGCGGGCGGGCTGCTCTGGCTGATGGGGCGGCTATGACGCGCGTCGTCCTCCTGGGCGCAACCGGATCGGTCGGCCAGTCCGCGCTGCTGGCGATCGAGGCGGGCGGCTTCGAGCTGGTGGGCATCGCCGGCGGCCGTGATGCGGCAGGTCTCGCCGCCGTGGCCGAACGCTTCCGCCCCGAGATGACCGTGCTCGCCGATCCCGAGGCCGGTGCGGCCCTCGCTACACGGCTGGACCCGCTGGGCCTCGCGAGCGACGCCGGCCCCGACGCGCTGACCGCCCTGGCTGCGATGGACGCCGACCGCGTGGTGGTCGCGATCCCGGGTTTTGCGGCGCTGCGCCCGACCCTGGCGGCGGTCGACCGCGGGCGGATCGTGTGCCTCGCCAACAAGGAGTGCCTGGTGGCGGCGGGCGACGTGGTGATGCCCCGCGCGAAGGCGGCCGGGGCGACCGTGCTGCCGGTCGATTCCGAGCACAACGCCATCTTCCAGGTGTTCGAGAACGCGGCCCTGGGGGCGATCCGCAAGATCGTGCTGACGGCGTCCGGCGGCCCCTTCCGCACCTGGTCGCACGATGCCATGGCCCGCGCCGAGCCGCGCGACGCGCTGAAGCACCCCAACTGGTCGATGGGCGCGAAGATCACCATCGATTCGGCCACCATGATGAACAAGGGGCTGGAGGTGATCGAGGCACATCATCTCTTCCCGGTCGGGATCGAGCGCATCGGTGTCGTCGTTCACCCGCAGTCCATCGTCCACGGCATGGTGGAGTATGCCGACGGCTCGGTTTTGGCGCACCTGTCCAACCCGTCGATGGTGACCCCCATCGCGCATTGCCTCCACCACCCGGCGCGGGGACCGGCGCCGGTCTCGCCGCTCGACCTGGTGGCGATGAGCCCGCTCACCTTCGAGGCACCGGACGAGACGCGCTTTCCCGCCCTGCGGCTTGCACGCGAGGCGCTTGCCGCGGGCAGCCACGCCACCAACATATTGAACGCGGCCAACGAGGTCGCGGTGGCGGCATTTCTGCGCGATAGGATCGGTTTCCTGGACATCGCCCGCATCGTGGGCGATACGCTGGAGGCCTTGGTGCATCTCGAACACGCGAGCGCCAGCCTCGACGATGTGGAAACGACCGACCGTGAGGCGCGCCGCGTGGCTGAGCGCCTCACTTGTGCGTGCAGCGCCGCCTGAAGTCTGGCAGTGCTGAGGCGTTGAGGCGGGGCTTCGGTCGGCCGCGCCGTACATGACTGGAGTGGAATCACCGTGCAAATTCTGAGCTGGCTCTGGGACGTCGCGGCTTATATTCCGCCGTTCCTGTTCGTCCTCGGGATCATCATCTTCATCCACGAGCTTGGTCACTTCCTCGTTGCACGCTGGTGCAATGTGGCGATCGATGCCTTCTCGTTGGGCTTCGGGCCGGAGCTCGTGGGGTGGAACGACCGGCGCGGCACGCGCTGGCGCATCGCGGCGATTCCGTTGGGCGGCTACGTCAAGTTCGCCGGCGACGACAACGCCGCCAGCGTGCCCGATTATGACGCGCTCGATGCGATGAGCGAGGAGGAGCGGCGCACCAGCTTCTATCTGAAGCCGGTGTGGCAGCGTGCGGCGATCGTCGCGGCGGGCCCGGCGGCGAACTTCCTCCTCGCGGTGGTCATCTTCGCCACCGCCTTCGCGATCGTCGGCCGCCCGACTGTGGACGCCGCCGTCACCGGCGTGCGGGCCGACAGTCCGGCCGCCGCCGCCGGTTTCGAGCCGGGTGACGTCATCGTCGCCATCGACGGTCGGGAGGTCGGGGCCTTCATCGATGTGCTGCGGACCGTCTCCAGCGCCGCCGGTCAGGACCTCGCCTTCACCGTGGAGCGGGGCGGGGAGGAGGTGATCCTGCACGCCACCCCCGAACAGCGCGATCTGACGGACGATTTCGGCACGCCCTACACCGCCGGCTTCCTCGGCATCGAGAACCGCACCAACCCCGAGGACGTGCGCCGCGAGACGTTCGGGCCGCTGGGCGCGCTGGCCGCGGGCGCGCAGGAGACAGCCTACATCACCAAGCGCACGGTCGAAGTGATCGCCGGTGTGATCACGCTGGAGCAATCGCCCAAGCAGTTCGGCGGGCCGCTGCGGGTGGCCAAGATCTCCGGCGACATGGCCTCGCTCGGCTTCACGGCGCTCATGGGATTGGCGGCGATGCTGTCCATCTCCATCGGTCTCATCAATCTGTTGCCGATTCCGATGCTCGATGGTGGTCACCTGTTGTTTTACGGCATCGAGGCGGTTCGTGGGCGGCCCCTGTCGCTGCGTGCGCAGGACGTCGGTTTCCGCATCGGGCTAGGGCTCGTGCTGCTTTTGATGTTCTTCGCGACGTTCAACGACCTCCTTTACCTGACGTCCTGATCGGGGCCTCGGCCCCACCTCCGACCGTTGCTCCAACGCAACGGTCGGCCTGCAAAGGACTTTCCGGACCCGTCCTTTGCCTTGTTTGAAAACTTCGGGCGGATCATAGGTTGGCGTGGGTCGCCAGCCGTTCGGCGACCTCGAGAAACGCGAGGCTCCGTCCCGTCCATGTTCCTTCGTCCGGGCACCATGATGCACAATCTCCTCCGCGCCGCCGTTCTGACCGTCGTTCTGGCGGTCGGGCTGGTCTCAGCTGGAGCGCCGGCGCTTGCCGCCGTCGCCTCGAGTATCGTGGTCCAAGGCAACGACGGGGTCTCCGACGAGACCGTCATCGCCTATGTCACCATCGAGCCCGGTCAGTCCTACGGCCCCCGACAGGTCGACGAGAGCATCGACGCTCTCTTCGCGACGGGGCTGTTCGCCAACGTCAGCATCAACCAGTCGGGCTCCACGCTCGTCGTCACCGTCGTCGAGAACGCCACCATCAATCGGGTGTCGTTCGAGGGGAACCGCAAGGTGAACGACAGCCAGCTCGAGACCATCGTCCAGAGCCGGTCCCGGTCGGTGTTCAGCCGCGGCCAGGTCCAGTCCGACGTTCAGCGCATTCTCGAGGTCTACCGCCGGCGCGGCAACTACCGCGCCTCGGTCGAGCCGCAGACCATCGACCGCGGCCAGGGCCGCGTCGACCTGATCTTCCTCATCGACGAGGGTCAGAAGGCCAACGTCGGCCGCATCACCTTCGTCGGCAATCAGTCGTTCTCCGACGCGCGGCTGCGCGACGTCATCAAGAC
This sequence comes from uncultured Alphaproteobacteria bacterium, assembly GCA_963771975.1. Classification (GTDB taxonomy): domain Bacteria; phylum Pseudomonadota; class Alphaproteobacteria; order Rhizobiales; family Amorphaceae; genus Acuticoccus. Next base: position 170,562 of record CAVYVL010000002.1, read on the forward strand.
GAAGGAGAGCGGTCTCCTCGGCTTCCTGCGCTCCACCGACAACTACGACCCGGACCGCCTGCAGGCCGACCAGGAGCTGATCCGCCGCTTCTACTTCAACCACGGCTTCGCCGATTTCCGGCTGCTGTCGGCCACCGCCGACTACGACCGCGAGCGCAACTCGTTCTTCATCACCTTCACGATGGATGAGGGCGAGCGCTACGAGTTCGGCGAAGTGCGGGTCGACACCACGCTGGCGGACCTCAACCCGGCGGATCTGGAGCGCAAGGTCGACAGCCGCCCCGGCCGCCGCTACTCGGCCGAGAAGATCGAGAAGTCGATCGAGGACCTGACCCTCGCCGCCAACCGCCAGGGCTACCCCTTCGCCGACGTGACGCCGGTGGGTGAGCGCAACTTCGAGACCAACACGATCGACGTGGTCTACCGTGTGGACCAGGGCGTGCGCGCCTACATCGAGCGGATCGAGATCGTCGGCAACACCACCACGCGCGACTACGTCATCCGCCGCGAGTTCGACATCGCCGAGGGCGACGCCTACAACCGCGTGCTCCTCGACCGGGCCGAGCGGCGCCTGCGGGCACTGGGCTTCTTCGAATCGGTGCGGATCGCCACCACCCAGGGCTCCGAGCCGGACCGCGTCGTCGTCACCGTCTACGTGTCCGAGCAGGCCACGGGTAAGATCTCCGTCGGCTTCGGCTACTCCACGGACCAGGGCATCGTCGGCGAGATCTCCATCGAGGAGCGCAACTTCCTGGGCCGCGGCCAGTACCTGAAGGGTGCGCTGTCGGGCAGCTTCGAGAAGCAGTCGGCCGAGGTGTCGTTCACCGAGCCGTACCTCTTCGGCTACCGCGTGTCGGGCGGCGTCGACCTCTTCACCCGCCTCTCCGAGGATGCGGACGATCAGGACTACGACACCAACGAGACGGGCGGCACGGTTCGCCTCGGGGTGCCGCTGACGGAAGAGACCTCGGTGCAGGTGTTCTACTCGCTCTTCAACCGCGACGTGTCGGTGGACGAGACGGACTGCCGCAACGGCGACATCTCGCTCGCGGTCTGCGACTCGCAGGGTGGCCGGATCACCTCGCTGATCGGCACCTCGCTGACCTACAACACGCTGGACGACCAGTTTAACCCGCGCGAAGGCCTCTACGGCCAGGTGAAGGCAGAGTTCGCCGGCCTCGGCGGCGATACCTACTTCGTCCGCGGTACCGGCAAGGTGCGGGCTTACGCCGAGCTCTTCCCCGCTGGCGGCGTGGTCGGCATGGCCGCCTTCGAAGGGGGTGCGATGGCCGCACTCAACGACGACCTTCGCATCCAGGATCAGTTCTTCCTGGGGGGCAGCAAGGTTCGCGGCTTCTCGAGCGCCGGTATCGGTCCGCGGGACCGGGCGACTGGCGAAGCACTCGGCGGCCGCTACTACATGGCCGGTACCATGGAGGCGACGTTCCCGGTGCCGTTCCTGCCGCCTGAGGCGGGACTGGCGGCCTCGGCCTTCGCCGACGCGGGTTCGCTCTGGGGCGTCGATCCGGACATCATCAACCGCAACGGCGGGTCTGGAACGATCAACTCGAACGACTTCGCGCTGCGCGCCTCGGTCGGTGTGGGTCTGACCTGGAAGTCGCCGTTCGGCCCGATCCGCGCCGACGTCGCGCTCCCGGTGCTGGAGGAGGACAGCGACGAGACGCAGCTCTTCCGTCTCTCGGGCGGCACCCGCTTCTAAGCGGCGCCACCATTGCGACACGGCGCCGCCGGCTCCCCCGGCGGCGCTTTTGCGTTGTGATGGAGTTGCCGAGCGATGCCCGACCGGTCTAACACCTGCGCCATTGTGCTCATCAGCGAAGTGCCATGAACCGATTTTTCCCGCCCGCCGAGCCGCAACAGCTCGGCACCGTCGCCGACGCCGTAGGGGCCACGGTGGATCCGGCCGCCCGGGAACGCATCATGTCCGATGTGATGCCGCTCGACAGCGCGGGCTCGGAGCACATCTCCTTCATGCGCGACGCCAAGCGGCGCAAGGAGATGGAGGTCACCAAGGCCGGCGCGATCTTCGTCGACCCGCGCTTTGCGGGCAGCGTGCCGGACGGGTGTGTCGCGCTGGTGACGAAACATCCGGCGAACGCCTTCGGCATCGCCGCCAGCCTCTTCCACGCCACCGCGATGCGGCCACGACCGCTGACCTCGCGCTCGGGCGGCGAGATCGCCGCCACCGCCATCGTCGAGGACCCCAACTCGCTGGAAGCGAACGTCATCGTGGAAGCCTACGCGGTGATTTCACGCGGGGTGGAGATCGGGCGTGGGGCGGTGATCGGGCCCAACGTCGTGATCGGCCCGGGGTGCACCATCGGCCGCAATACCGTGATCGGCGCCAACACCACCGTTCAGTGCGCCTACATCGGCGACCGGGTGATCATCCATCCGGGGTGCCGCATCGGGCAGGACGGATTCGGCCTCGCCCGCACGGCCGACGGTTTCCGCAAGGTGCCGCAGGTGGGCGCCGTGGTCATCCAGGACGACGTGGAGATCGGCGCCAACTGCTGCATCGACCGCGGCTCGCGGCGCGATACGGTCATCGGCAAGGGCAGCAAGATCGACAATCTCGTGCAGATCGCGCACAACGTGACATTGGGATGTCACTGCGTGGTGGCCGGTACGACCGGCATCGCCGGCTCGGTGACGCTGGGAGACTACGTGACGTTGGGCGGCGGCGTCGGCATTCGCGACGGTGTGACGATCGGCCGGAACGCGCAGATCGCCGGATTCTCGGGCGTGTCGGAAGATGTGCCGGAGGGCGCCACATGGGGAGGCATGCCGGCCGTGGACGCGATGCAGTGGGTCCGTGAACGCAAGGCCTTCCTGCGGCTCATTCGCAACGCGGCAACTTCAAATTCCTAACGGCACCTTTTATGGTGGACGGGGCTTTTCGTGAATAGTGCGGACGACGTGATGGACAGTGGAGGGACCCCGGCGGGGACGAAGATGTTGGTGGCGGCGGAGATCGGCGAGATCCTCAAGCTGCTGCCGCACCGGTATCCGTTCCTGATGATCGACCGGGTGATCGAGATCGACGGGGACCGGTCCGGGATTGGGATCAAGAACGTGACCTTCAACGAGCCCCACTTCCAAGGCCATTTCCCCGGGCGAGCCGGTGATGCCGGGCGTCCTGATGATCGAGGGCATGGCGCAGACCGCGGGCGTCCTGTGCATGTTCGCCGAGGAGCGCGAGAAGCCCAAGCTCGTCTACCTGATGACGGTGGACAAGGCGAAGTTCCGCAAGCCCGTGCGTCCTGGTGACGTCGTCGAGTATCACATGAAAAAAGAACGCCAACGCGGCAACATCTGGCGGTTCCACGGCGAGGCCCTGGTGGGCGATACGCTGGTGGCCGAGGCGGACGTGTCCGCCATGATCGTCCAAGAGTAAGCGCTTGGCCCCTAATTCGACGGCTTTGCGTCATCCCACGGCAATCATCGAGGATGGCGCCACCATCGCGGGCGACGTTCGCATCGGCCCGCACGCCGTCATCGGCCCACATGTGACCCTCGGCGAAGGCGTCTCCGTCGGCACCAACGTGGTGGTCACAGGTCACACCCGCGTCGGCGCGAGGACGAAGCTCTTCCCGGGCGTCGTCCTCGGCGAGACGCCGCAGGACTTCAGTCACAAGGATGAGCCGACGGAGCTCGAGATCGGTGCCGACTGCACGTTGCGCGAGCACGTCACGATCCACACCGGCACCGCCCGCGGCCGTGGACGCACGTCGATCGGGGATGGCTGCTACTTCATGGTCGGCTCGCACGTCGGACACGACTGCATCGTCGGGACGGGTGTCACGCTCTCGAACAACGTCCTCGTCGGCGGCCACGCTCAGCTGGGCGACTATGTGCTGATCGGCGGCGGCACGGCCGTGCTGCAGCGCGCGCGGGTGGGGGCCTTCGCGTTCATCTCCGGCCTCGCCGGGGTCACGCGGGACGTCGTGCCCTACGCCTATGTGACGGGGCGAGTCGCCTGGATCGAGAGCCTCAACCTCGTCGGCCTGAAGCGCCGGGGGTTCGACCGGGACGCCATGCGCACCATGCGCGAAGCCTACGACATCCTGTTTCATTCGCCCGGCACCGTCTTTCAGGACCGCAAGGGCACGCTGCGCGAGGCGATGGGCACAGATCCGCTGGTGGAGCGTATCCTCGCCTTCATCGATGCGGCGCCGTCGCGGCCCTACATGCAGGCGCGCCGCGATTCGCGTGACGAGGTCGCCGTCGATCTCATCGAATCGGGACGATGAGCAGGGCGCGCCGGTGAGCGGGCCCCGGCGATGAACGGATCTCGGCAATGAACAGGGGCGGGCGATGAGTGAGGGACCGCTCGCCATCGTCGCCGGCGCCGGCTCGCTGCCCTGGGAGGCGGCTGCGGCCATCGCCCCCCGGCGCGCGGTGGTCGTGCTTCGCGCATCGAGGGCGAGGCGGATCCGGCGCCCGCGACCGCCGCCGGCACGGGATCGAGAGCCACCGTCTCGGCTACGGCCAGCTCGGCCGTGCCCGTCGCCTGGCGATGGAGCGCGAGTGCCGCGACGTCCTCATGCTGGGCGCCATCCGCTCCCGGCCCGACTTTTCCTCACTCCTGCCCGATATGGACACTCTGCGCCTGCTCCCGCGCATCGTGGGCGCGGTCGTGGGCGGGGATGACACCATCGTGCGCAACGTGATCGGGCTCTTCGAGGCGGAGGGCTTTCGTGTCGTCTCCGTGGCCGAGGCGGCGCCGGAGCTGCTGGCGACGACGGGGCCCGTTGGCGCTCACCGGCCCACGCCACAGCATCAGGCCGACATCGATCTCGGCGTGGCCTACCTCACGGCCTCGGCACCGTTCGACGTCGGCCAGGCGGTGGTGGTGGTGGACGGGCGCGTGATCGCCGTGGAGGGGGCGGAGGGCACCGATGCGATGCTCGCCCGCTGTGCGGAGCTGCGCCGCAACCGCCGCGTCCGCAGCGCGAAGGGCGCCGGTGCTTTGGTGAAGCGTGCCAAGACGCGGCAGGACATGCGCTCCGACGTGCCGGTGATCGGCGTCGAGACGCTGCGCGGGGCGCTGAAGGCGGGGCTCGGCGGCATCGCCATCGAGGCGGGGCGCACCATCGTCGCCGAGCGCGCCGCGGTCCGGGCCGAGGCCGACCGCGCCCGCGCGTTCGTCGTGGCGCTGTGAGGGGCGCGGCATGAGCGCCGAACCGGGCCCGGAGCGCGGAGAGGAGCGCCATGCGCGCCGGCCGCTGCGCGTCGCCATCATCGCCGGCGAGCAGTCGGGCGACCGCCTCGGCGGGGCGCTGATGCAGGCGCTTTCCGCCCGCCGCGCGGTCGCCTGGTGCGGCATCGGCGCCGAGGACATGGTCGCGGCCGGCCTGGAGCCGATCTTTCCGCAGGACGAGATTTCGGTGATGGGGATCGATGCCATCGTCCGCCAGCTTCCGCGCCTCCTGCGGCGCATCCGCGAGGCGGCGGACGCGGTGGTGGCGTTCCGGCCCGATGTCCTCGTCATCATCGACGCGCCGGAGTTCAGCCACCGCGTCGCCAAGCGCGTGCGGCGGGCGCTCCCGGCGGTGCCCATCGTCAACTACGTCAGCCCCACCGTCTGGGCCTGGCGGCCTGGCCGCGCCAAGGCGATGGTCCCCTACGTCGACCTCGTCATGGCGCTCTTCCCGTTCGAGCCGGCGGTGCATGCGCGCCTCGGCGGCCCGCGCTGCGTCTATGTCGGCCATCCGCTCTTCGAGCGGCTCAAGGCCCCCACCATCGACGGCGACACCCTCCTGGTGCTCCCCGGCAGCCGCCGCGCCGAGATCGAGCGGCTGATGCCGACCTTCGGCGAGGCGCTGGCGCTGGTCGCCCCGCGCGAGCCGGTCGAGATCCTCGCCGTGCCGCATCTGCGTGCGCGAATCGAGGCGCTGGCTGCGCAATGGCCGGTGCCGGTGACAATCCGCCCTGGCGCCGAGAAGGTGGCGGTGTTCGGGCGGGCGAAGGCGGCGCTGGCGGCATCGGGCACCGTGACCATGGAACTGGCGGCGGCGCGGGTGCCGATGGTCGTCGCCTACAAGCTCGACGTCGCGGGGCGCTTCATCAAGCGCATCAACAGGTTCGTGCGCATCGTCACGGCGCCGTCGATGGTGCTCGCCAACATCGTTGTCGGCCGCAACGACATCCCGGCGCTCCTGGAGGACGAGGTGACGCCCGAGGCCATCGCCGCCGCGCTGGCGCCGCTCCTCGTCGAGGGCAGCCCGGAGCGCCAGGTGCAGGCCCGCGTGTTCGACGAGTTCGCCGAGGCGATGCGCGTCGACGGTTCGCCCGCCGAGGCGGCCGCCGACGCGGTTCTGTCGGTGCTGCCGCCCGCCCTTATGACGCCGGGCGCGCCGGCTCACTCGTAGGGAATATCCGGCTTCACCTGCCAGCGGCGCACGGGGCCGTGAGGGCGCGCGGTCTTGATGCGCCAAGCTCCGCCGCTGCGCCAGGCGACCATGGCGCCGTGGCGCTTCAGGTCGAAGCGGTCCACCACGAGGGCCGCGCTGCAGGGGCCGACGGCCATCGGCGAGATCACCGCTTCGGCCAGGGCGCAGTCGTCGCGAAGGGCGCGCACCGAGGCGGGGCGCGCGAGCCGTCCGCCGTCCAGCGCCACGGTGCAGCCGAGTGGGTCGCAAGCCGCGTCGGTCGCGCCGTCGAGGCGCGGGTCGGCGTCGGCCTTCAGCCACAGCTCGGCGACGAAGCCGTCGGTGTCACCCATCAGGCCGAGGCGCCCGTCCGGTCCGCGCGCGGCGATCGTCTCGGTGTCCTCGGCGACCATCACGTCGAACCGGGGCGCCAGCGGGGCGAGGCCGATGCCTGCGGCGATGGCGGCGACCCCGGCGAGACGCCAGGGCGCCGTGAAGACGGCGAGCCACACAAGGCCGAGCGCCGTCAGCGCGAACGAGACCGGCGGGATGCGGCCGATGAGGCCCGCGTCGCCGGTCGCCTCCGACGCGGTGTGGGCGATGATCAGCACGAGGTCGAGCCCCCAGCGCATCACCGCCAGTGGCACCGCCTCCAGCCCGAATGGCATTAGTCCGAGCGCCACCACGCCGGACGGCATCACCAGGAAGGTGAAGATCGGCATCGCCGTGAGGTTGGCGGGGAGGCCGAACGGGGCGAGGCGGTGGAAGTGGTAGGCCGCCGCAGGCGCCGTCGCCAGGCCCGCGATCAGCGAGGTCAGCGCGAGGCCGATGACGAACCCCGTCACCGGGCGCGCCCAACCGCTGCCGAAGGCGAGGCGCTGGCGCGACCACCACTCATAGACGCCGACGAGTGCGACCACCGCGAGGAAGGACATCTGGAACGACGGCTCGGTGACGCAAATCGGGTCCATGGCGATCACCACCACGGCCGCCACCGCGATGGTGCGCATGGTGAGCGCCGGCCGGTCGAGCAAAATGGCGATGAGACCGACCAGCAGCATGACGTAGGCGCGCACCGTTGCGACAGAGCCGCCGGAGAGGACGAGGTAGAACGTCGCCGCGAGGAGCCCGGCGACGGCGGCCCATTTGCGGATCGGCGCGCCCAGCGCCAAGCGCGGCGACAGGGCCAGCGCGAACCGCACCGCCGCGAAGATCGACCCCGCCACCAGCGCCATGTGGAGACCGGAGATCGCCAGGATGTGGCCGAGCCCGGAGACGCGCAGGGCGTCGACGTCCGCCGGCGCCATGTCGCCACGGCGGCCGACGAGGAGGGCGGTCGCGAAGGCCGCGCTCTGGGTGGTGCCGAGCGCGGCGGTGATTCGCGTGGCGACGCCGCTGCGCACGCGGTCGACCCAGCTGGCGAAGCTGTTGCCGGCCGGCGCCACCGTCTCGGGCGGGCCGTATGTGAAGCCGGTGGCGCCGATGCCGTCGAAGAACAGGCGCCGGCCGAAATCGTATCCGCCCGGGTAGACCGGCCCCTGAAGCGGGAACAGGCGGGCCTTGCCGCGGATGGTCGTGCCCACCGGGAACGGCCCGCCGCCGCGCACCGAGAGACGCACGCGCCGCGGCACGGCGTCGCGGAACGTGCCCTCGGTGACGGCGACGACGAGGCTGTGCCGCTTCGGCCCACGGGCCTCCGCGGCGACGATGCGGCCGGTGAGCTCCACGGTGCCCGCGCGCTCCACCACCGGGGTGCCGCGCAGCCGCTCCTGCAGGCCGATCGCCATGAGCCCGGTCAGAAACGCAGCAACAGCCAAGAGCACCGGCCCCAGCCAGGTCAGCCGCACGGACCGGCCGGCGAGCACCCGCGCGACCAGCGCCGCCACCACCGCGCCACCGCTCCACCACGGCGCGATCTCGAACGGCAGCTCCACGCCGACGAAGATCCCCACGACCGCGAGCACCGGCAACCACAGCTGGAACCGTCCGAAGGCCAGATCGTGCGCGGCCCACGCGGCGATACGCTCGCCGAGCCCGAGACCCGCACGCGAGTGGGGAAGCGCCAGCGTCATCGGCGCAGCGCTTTCCGGGTGGCGGGCGCCGCGGGCCGGGTGCCCGAACGCCGCCCGGGGTGGGCGCGGCATCTGCGGAAACGCGTCGGATCAGCGGCCGGCGCGCGCGGTCGACGGCCGTTTTTGGCGCTCTGTGGGTGTGGGACGGGCGGCTCTGTCACGGCATCTTGGTCCTGCAAGGGTCGACGCGGGCAGGGCGATCCCGCTACACACCACGCCGACAGCCTTTACATTAGCGTGCATCAGATGACGTCTCAATCCAAGGTGGTGACGCGGTTCGCGCCCTCACCGACCGGCTTTCTTCATATCGGCGGTGCCCGAACCGCGCTCTTCAACTGGCTGTTCGCCCAGGCGCACGGCGGTGAAATGCTGCTGCGGATCGAGGATACCGATCGCGCGCGCTCCACGCCGGAGGCGATCGAGGCGATCCTCGACGGCCTGTCGTGGCTCGGCCTGGAGGGGGACGGGGAGCCGGTCTTCCAGTCCGCGCGGGCCGAACGGCACGCCGAGGTTGCGAACCAGCTCCTCGAGACGGGCATGGCCTACCGCTGCTACACCTCGGCCGAGGAGCTGACCGCCATGCGCGAGCGGGCCGTCGCCGAGGGCCGCGCACCGAAATACGACGGCACCTGGCGTGACAGAGACCCCGCCGAGGCGCCTCCCGGGGTCGACCCGGTGATTCGCCTCAAGGCGCCGCTGACGGGTGAGACGGTGATCCCCGACCTCGTCCAGGGGGACGTGACCTTCGCCAACGAGAACCTTGACGATCTCGTCATCCTGCGGTCGGACGGCTCGCCCACCTACATGCTCGCCGTGGTGGTGGACGACCACGACATGGGCGTCACCCACATCATCCGCGGCGACGATCATCTGACGAACGCGGCGCGGCAGGCCCTGATCTATCAGGCGATGGGGTGGGACGTGCCGCAGATGGCGCACATTCCGCTGATCCACGGGCCGGACGGGGCGAAGCTCTCCAAGCGCCACGGGGCGCTCGGCGTCGATGCCTACCGCGCCATGGGGTACCTCCCCGAAGCGCTGCGCAATTACCTCGTGCGTCTCGGCTGGGCGCACGGCGACCAGGAGTTCTTCTCCACCCGCGAGATGATCGAAACCTTCGGCCTGGAGGCGGTCGGCCGCTCGCCCGCACGGTTCGACTTCGTGAAGCTGGAGAACATGAACGGGCACTACATGCGCGAGGCGACGCCCGACCGCATCCTCGATGCGCTGGTGCCGGTGATCAACGCGCAGCCGGACGCGGCCGCGATCCACGCCGCCCTCGGCGCCGGCGCCCGTCCCAAGCTGGAGCTCCTGATCCCGTCGCTGGCCGAGCGCGCCAAGACGCTAGTCGAACTCTTGGACAACGCCCGCTTCATCTGGGCGGAGCGGCCGCTGACCTTGGACGAAAAGGCGCAGAAGCTGGTCTCCGGTGATGCGCCGCAGCTCCTCGCCGGGCTCCACGAGCGGCTGCGTTACGTGGATCCGTGGATTGGCGAGGGCATCGAAGCCGAAGTGCGCCGCTACGCCGACGAGGTCGGGGTGAAGCTGGGCAAGGTCGCCCAGCCTTTGCGCGCGGCGCTGGTGGGCGCGGCGACGTCGCCGGGGATCTTCGACGTGCTGGTGGCGCTGGGGCGGGCCGAATCGCTCGCCCGGATCAAGGATCAGGCGGCGGGTTGAGGCCCGCCGCGGCGCTTCGCACCACGGGGCCGTTCCGGTCGAGGCTCTGTCAGGCGCCGGCCGGCATCGGGTGCGGCGCCAGCATCGCGTCGATGCGCGGCGCGACGGCCGCGAAGACCGCCGTCATGGCGAGGCAGTAGGCCGACAGGTAGAGCGCCTGCTCCGGGAAGGGCACGCCGAGGTCGATGATGGCGCCGGTGAGGCCGGGCCCGGCCGCCGTCGCCATCACCATGCCCGAGGTCGCCAGCGCCTTGATGGAGCCGATCCAGCGCGTGCCGTAGAGTGTCGGCCAGATGGCGCCCACCAGCGTGATCACTAGGCCGTGGCTGATGCCGATCCCCGCCAGCATGATGAACCAGATCTCCACCCCGCCGGGGATGGCGAGCACGGCGATCGCGAGCGCAAGCGGCACGAGGAGGATCGGGAGCACCCGCGCCGGACCGAAGCGGTCGACGATGGGCCCGCACGCGAGCGAGCTCGCCACCGAGACCGTCGCGTACATGGTGAAGCCGAGCGCCATGACGGAGAGGTCGTAGCCCCGCGCGGCCGCGATGTGCACCTGGTGGAAGAACACGCAGGTGCCGATGAACGGCGGCGCCAGCAGCCCGGGCAGGATCGCCCAGAAGGTCCAGTGGCGCAGCACCTCGCCTCGCGTCCACTGGCGGCCCAGCATGCCGGGAGCCTCCGTGTCGCTGCCCTCGCCCTGCGGCGTGCGGCCCTTGCGGGTCATCAGGACCAGCACCGGCAGAAAGATCACGAGGAGGATCGCGGCGATGACGAGCCACGTCGTGCGCCAGCCGACCACGTCGAGCACCACGACGCCGACGGGCGGCCACAGCGCCTCGCTGATGGGAAAGCCCAGCACCGCCACCGCGATCGCCTTGGCCCGGTTGGCGCGAAACCAGCGGGCCATCGCCGTCATCGAGATGTGGGTCATCATCCCCTGGCCGCAGAACCTCAGCCCGAAGACAGCCACGCAGAGCATAACGACGTTGGGCGCCAGCGCCATGGTGGTCGCGGCCACCGCGTAGAGGACCAGCACCGCCGCGGCGAGGCGCGTGACGGTCATCGTGTCGGCGAGGCGGCCGAAGTGGATGAGGCATGTGGCCGAGGCCAGCGTGGCGAGCGTGTAGATGCCGCCCCACTGGCCGTTCGACAGGCCGAACTCCTCGCGGATCCCGCCCGCGAAGAGCGCGATGAAGTACGTCTGACCGAAGGACGATCCGAACATGAAGACCGCGCCGGTGAGAAGCCACCAGGCGTTGCGGACATAAAAGTTGGCTACCATGGCCCATCCCCTACGCCGGCCCGCCGCGCCCGAAAAGAGGCAATCGAATGCCGATCGATGAGGCGCGTCAGAGACCTGCGGTCACGTCAGGCTTGAAGGGGAGGACGGCTTCGGATAGTTGGCTGAAACGATTTTGCGCTCGTCGGCGTGCCCGGCGGGCAAGCCTGGCTTGGCCAACACGGAGCCGACGATGACCACAGAACAAGCAGCCCAATTCGCCGTCGGCTCGGAAACGGTGGACTACGACATCATGAACGGGTCCGAGGGCCCGTCCGTCGTGAACATCGCGTCCTTCTACAAGGACACCGGGATGTTCACCTACGATCCCGGGTTCACCTCCACCGCGTCCTGCGAATCGAAGATCACCTACATCGACGGCGACAAGGGCGTCCTGCTCTATCGCGGCTACCCGATCGAGCAGCTGGCCGAACACGGGGACTTCCTGGAGACCTGCTACCTGCTGCTCTACGGCGACCTGCCGACCATGGACGAGAAGCAGGAGTTCGTGAATCGTGTCACCTACCACACGATGATCCACGAGCAGATGAACCGCTTCTACGCCGGCTTCCGGCGCGACGCGCATCCGATGGCGGTGATGGTTGGCTGCGTCGGCGCCCTGTCCGCGTTCTATCATGACTCGACCGACATCACCGACCCGCAGCAGCGCATGATCGCCTCGGTGCGGATGATCGCCAAGATGCCGACCATCGCGGCCTGGGCCTACAAGTACACCATCGGCCAGCCGTTCGTGTATCCGCGCAACGATCTCGACTATTCGTCGAACTTCCTGCGCATGTGCTTCGCAGTGCCGTGCGAGGACTACAAGGTGAACCCGGTTCTGGCCCGCGCCATGGACCGCATCTTCATCCTGCACGCCGACCATGAGCAGAACGCGTCGACCTCGACCGTGCGGCTCGCCGGCTCCTCGGGCGCCAACCCGTTCGCCTGCATCGCCGCCGGCATCGCCTGCCTCTGGGGCCCCGCCCACGGCGGCGCCAACGAGGCTGCGCTCAACATGCTCGAGCAGATCGGCACCGCCGACCAGATCCCCGAGTACATCGAGCGCGCCAAGGACAAGAACGATCCGTTCCGCCTGATGGGCTTCGGCCACCGGGTCTACAAGAACTACGACCCCCGGGCCCGCATCATGCAGAAGACCTGCCACGAGGTGCTTTCCGAACTCGGCATCAAGGACGATCCGCTGCTCGAAGTCGCCATGGAACTGGAGAAGATCGCGCTCAACGACGACTACTTCGTCTCCAAGAAGCTCTACCCGAACATCGACTTCTACTCGGGCATCACCCTGCGTGCGCTCGGCTTCCCCACGACCATGTTCACGGTCCTCTTCTCGCTCGCCCGCACCGTCGGCTGGATCGCGCAGTGGAAGGAGATGGTGGAGGATCCCTCCCAGCGCATCGGCCGCCCGCGCCAGCTCTACACCGGGTCCCCCAAGCGCGACTACCTGCCCATCGCCCAGCGCTGATCGGCGCTGGCACCGCCGCGACTTGGCACCTGTGGGCCATCTGGAACGCGCGTCACCTCGGTGGCGCGCGTTTTTCGTTGCCCAGCGCGGTATGGGAGGTGGAGGGGCTGCGGGGGCTCAAGCTTCACCAAGGAACAGGGGCGCCTGTCCTCGGACCTAGCCCCGGCGCCGAGCGGGACAGCCGCAAGGCACACTTCGCTCTATCGGCCTTGCACCCTGTCCCGCCCTGGCACGAACCGGGCTTCAGCGAGAGCTGCGGAACAGGCTGACGCCGTGCCATGTGGCGCTTGAAGGCGAGGCTGTGCCGGGGGAGGGGGCGGCGGGCTTGTGACGGCCCGCGGACGTCGGCCGTTGCGCGTGGTGCGACGAATGACGGCTCGACACGCCACGCAAATCGGGATGAGTATCGGCCAATGATGCACGAGCGCTTGAAAGACAGACTTCGCCCGCACCGCGATCCGCCGCGATGCGCCCTCATCACCGGCGCCACCGGGGGCATCGGCGAGGCCTTCGTGCGGGAGATGCCCATCGCCACCGACCTGGTGCTCACGGGACGCGACGAGGACAAGCTCGCCGCATACACCGCCGAATTCGGCACCCGCGTCACCACCGTCGTCGCCGACCTCGCCACCGAGGATGGGATCGACGCCGTGGCCGCGCGCGGCGGACGCGGCCGGCTGCGATCTCCTCGTCAACAACGCTGGTGTCGGCGCGGTCGGGAATTTTCTGGATGTCGACTGGGCGCGCCACCGCGATACCATCCGCATCGATGTGGAGGCCGTGCTGGCGCTGACGCACCGCATCGTCCCCGGGATGATCACGCGCGCCGAGGATGCCGGGAGTCGCGCCGGCCTCATCAACGTCGCCTCCTCGACGGCCTTCGTGCCGGTGCCGACGTTCGCCACATACGCGGCCGCCAAGGCGATGATCCTGTCCTTGACCGAGGCACTCTCCGCCGAACTCGACGGACGCCCGATCGACGTGCTCGCCGCCTGTCCCGGTGCGGTGCGGACCGGATTCGGAACCCGCGCGGGCTACACCGGCGCCAGCATTCCGGGCGCCATGAGCCCCGACAAGGTGGCCCGCCAATCGCTCGCCGCCCTCGGCCGTCAGTCGACGGTGATGATCGGCCCGGTCTCGGCGGCCACGCTCGCCCCGGTGGCCCTGGCGCGCTCCATGATGGGCCAGGCCTTCATGCGCGCGGGCCGGGTGATGGACCGGGTCCAGAATCGCGACTGATCGGGTGGCGTCTGCCGTGAGGCCGAGCCGGGATTGGCGCCAGCGTGCGGGGACGGGATGACGTCCGGCCCAGCACACGGCAGCGGTCTTGCGCAGATCGAGGACGCGGCCTGGGCGATGCTGGAAGACGGCGCCGCCGTTCGGGGCGCACCGTTCCGGCAGGCGGCGGTGGCGAGTGTCGGCGCCGACGGCGGCGCCGAGGTCCGCACCATGGTGCTGCGCGCGGCCGATCGCGCGGCGCGGACGGTGCATGTCTTCACCGACCGCCGATCGCCCAAGGTGGCCGAGCTCACGACCGAGCCTCGCTGTTCCGTCCTCTTCTACGACCATGCTGCCGGAATTCAGCTTCGCCTCAAAGCGCGGGCTGCGCTGCAGCGCAGCCATGAGGGCGACGCGGCCGCGCAGTGGGAGGCGCTGCCGGCTGGCTCGAAAATCTGCTATTCTCAGCCGATCGCGCCGAGCATGGCCGTCTGCTGCGTCCGATGCCGCTGCACCGGCAGCCGCAACGGATTCGCCCGAAGGCTTCGCGAACTTCGTGTCGGTGGCGCTTCACATTACCAATATGGATTGGCTATTGCTGTCGCCGGAGGGGCATCGGCGGGCCATGATATGCTACCATCCCTCAGAGAGCCGCACATGGCTCGCCCCGTGATTCTCGAGGAGCGCCCATGAGGGGTCCGATCGCCGCTGCGCCGGCAACCGTGTTCAAGGTGGCTGCGATCGCCGCCGCGGCGTCCGCCTTCGGAATCGCCATGGCCGCGCGCTCCGTCTCGGCGCAAACCACTGCCATGACCCCCACCTCGATCGACTGGTCCGCGCTCGCGTTGACCGACATTCATGGCGATCGGCTGAACACGGCCGCGTTCGCCGGGCGCGTGGTGCTCGTGGTCAATACCGCCTCGCGTTGCGCCTTCACGCCGCAATACGAGGGGCTGGAGGCGCTCAACGACATGTACGGCGGGCTCGGCCTCACCGTGCTCGGCGTCCCGTCCAACGACTTCGGCGGCCAGGAGCCGGGCACCAACAGCGAGATCGCCGGTTTCTGCACCGCACGCTACGACGTGTCGTTCCCGTTGCTCGAGAAGGCGGCCGTGACGGGCAAGAACGCGCACCCTCTGTTCGCGTGGGCGCGGCGGACCGGCGGGCGCAAGGCCGTCCCTGCCTGGAATTTCCACAAGATCCTGATCGGCCGCGACGGTCGCCTCGTGGCGAGCTTCCCATCGTACATGTCGCCGCGATCGCCGCAGGTGATGGGGGCCGTCGAAACGGCGCTCAAGGCGACGGGCTATTGATGGACACTCTGGCTGCTTCGCCCCGCAAAGGATACCGCCTTTGTGTCGGGATCGCGCTGTTTGCCGCGGACGGGCAGGTCTTTCTCGGCAAGCGCGCCTCGCGCGGGGTGGTCCCCAGCTACTCCTGGCAGATGCCGCAAGGGGGCATCGACCCCGGCGAGGAGGCGCTCGACGCCGCGCACCGTGAACTCTACGAGGAGACCAGCATCACCTCCACCGAGTTGATCGGCGAGGTCGAGGGCTGGCTGCACTACGATCTGCCCAAGGACGTCGCCGTCGTGGCGGGGACGCTTCAAGGGGCAGGCGCAGCGGTGGTTCGCGTTCCGCTTCGTCGGCGACGAGAGCGAGATCAACGTCACCGAGCCGCCCGACGGGCACAGCGTCGAGTTCTCGCGCTGGAAGTGGGAGCCCCTGGAGCGCGGTGCCGGCGCTGGTGGTGCCGTTCAAGCGCGCCGGTCTACGAGCATGTGGTGAAGGCGTTCGCGCCGCTTGCCGCATCGCAGGACTTGCGCCCCGAGCAGCGTCAGGCTATCTAAGCGCCACACTCAGGTTCTCAGGATAAACCGGGTTGGCGCCTTCGGGGGCCGGCCCATTCGGCGTTTCCGCTGTTCCTCGTATGCTGTCCTCGGGACCGCACTGCATCCCTGCCTCGCATGGATCGCGACGAGACCATCGGCAGGCCGCCGGGATGAACGAGGTTATTGTTGGACGACGACCGGATTATCACCGAAACCGGGCTCGACGCGCGCATCGCGCGGATCGTGATGCCGAGCCTCGACGGCCTCGGCTATCGTCTGGTGCGCGTCCGCGTGACGGCGCAGAACGGCTGCACGCGTCCAGGTCATGGCCGAGCGGCCGGACGGCACGCTCACCGTCGAGGACTGCGAGGCGATCAGTCACGCCGATCTCGCCGGCGCTCGATGTCGACGACCCGATCGGCCAAGGCCTATCACCTGGAAGTGTCGTCGCCGGGGATCGACCGTCCGCTGGTGCGCCGGGAGGACTTCGAGCGCTGGTCCGGCCATGAGGCCAAGCTGGAGACGGCGATCCCGATCGACGGGCGCCGCCGCTGGCGCGGTGTCATCCTGGGCGCTCGAGCGAGACGACCGTCATCTGCGCCTGGCCGAGCTGGGCGCCGAGAACGGTCCACGTGCCGCTCGGCGAACTGTCCGACGCACGCCTCGTGCTGACGGACGCGCTGGTGGAGCAGTCGCTGAAGGCGGGCAAGAAGGCGGCGATGAACTAGTCGCCGGCCGGTCCCTGCGGCCGGCGGTGCGGCGGATGGTGCGGCCTCAGGGCCGGAACGAGTGTCCCGGCTCTGGGCGTGGACGAGTTGGGGGCGACCCCGAGCGGACGAGGCCGGCGCGGCGCGTGCGGCCTGGAGTGGGACGGAAACCTATGGCAGTCAGCGCGAACAAGCTGGAGTTGTTGCAGATCGCCGACGCGGTGGCGCGGGAGAAGCAGATCGACCGGGCCATCGTCATCGAGGCGATGGAAGACGCGATCCAGAAGGCCGCCCGCGCCCGCTACGGTCAGGAGACCGAGATCCGCGCCGAGATCAATCCGAAGTCCGGCGAAACGCGTCTGCAGCGCCTGCTCCTGGTGGTGGAGGAGCGTGGAGAATCCGGCCACGCAGATCGCGCTCGCCGATGCGCTCGCCAAGAACCCGGACGCTGCAGGTCGGCGACTTCATCGCCGATCCGCTGCCGCCCATCGAGTTCGGCCGCGTCGCCACGCAGTCGGCCAAGCAGGTGATCGTGCAGAAGGTCCGCGAGGCCGAGCGCGACCGCCAGTTCGACGAGTATCAGGACCGCGTCGGCGAGATCATCAACGGCATCGTCAAGCGCGTCGAGTACGGCAACGTCATCGTGGACCTGGGCCGCGGCGAGGCCATCTGCCGGCGCGACCAGCTGATCCCGCGCGAGGTCTTCCGTCCCGGCGACCGCATCCGCTCCTATGTCATGGACGTGCGCCGCGAGCCGCGCGGGCCGCAGATCTTCCTGTCGCGCACGCACCCGCAGTTCACCGCGATGCTGTTCCGCCAGGAGGTGCCGGAGATCTACGACGGCGTCATCGAGGTGAAGTCCGTCGCGCGCGACCCGGGGTCGCGCGCCAAGATCGCCGTCATCTCCCACGATTCGCTCCATCGACCCCGTCGGCGCCTGCGTCGGCATGCGCGGCAGCCGCGTGCAGGCGGTCGTGCAGGAGCAGCAGGGCGAGAAGATCGACATCATCCCCTGGTCGCCCGACGCGGCGACCTTCATCGTCAACGCGCTGCAGCCGGCCGAGGTCGCCAAGGTGGTGCTCGACGAAGAGACCGAGCGCATCGAGGTGGTGGTGCCGGACGAGCAGCTCTCGCTCGCCATCGGCCGCCGCGGCCAGAACGTGCGCCTCGCCAGCCAGCTCACCGGCTGGGACATCGACATCCTGACCGAGGCCGAGGAATCCGAGCGCCGTCAGAAGGAGTTCCAGGAGCGCACGCAGCTCTTCGTCGACGGGCTCAACGTCGACGAGGTGGTCGGCCAGCTCCTCGCCTCCGAAGGCTTCACCTCCATGGAGGAGGTCGCCTACGTCGAGGTCGACGAGATCGCCGCGATCGAGGGCTTCGACGAGGAGACCGCCGAGGAGATCCAGGCCCGCGCCCGCGAGAACCTCGAAGAGATCGAGCGGCAGAACGACGAGACGCGCCGCGAGCTGGGCGTCGACGACGATCTGCGCGAGGTGCCGGGCATGACCACCGCGATGATGGTGGCGCTCGGCAAGGACGACGTGAAGAACCTGGAAGACTTCGCCGGCTCGGTGCCTGACGATCTGGTCGGCTGGGTGGAGAAGCGCGGCGCTGAGACCGTGCGCCATACCGGCCCGCTCGCCGAGTTCGACGTGTCGCGGGCCGATGCCGAGCAGATGATCATGACCGCACGCGTCGCTAGCGGGCTGGATCACGGAGGAAGATCTCGCCGGCGAGGCCGAGCCGGAGGAAGACGGGCCGAGGGCGAAGAGCGCCCGTGGAGAGCGCGATCCTGACGGCGCGCCGCGACAAAGCCCTCGAGCGCACCTGCGCGCTGACCCGGCGCAACGGCGCGCCGGAGACGATGGTGCGCTTCGTGCTGTCGCCGGACGGGGTGGTGATGCCGGACATCACGCCGCAGCTGCCCGGCCGCGGCGTGTGGATCGATGCGACGCGGGCCGAGCGTGGCGGCCGCGGTGAAGAAGCGCGTCTTCGCGCGCGGCTTCAAGGCGCAGGTCGAGCGTCCCGAGGACCTTGCCGCAGACAGGTCGAGCGCCTCCTGCGCCGGCCGCACTGCAGCGGCTGGCGCTGGCGCACAAGGCGGGCCTGGTCGCCGCGGCTTCGAGAAGGTGCGTGCCGCATCTGGCGACAGGGCAGCCGTGTGGGGCTCATTGTTTGCCTCCGATGGCGCGGCAGACGGGCGACGCAAGCTGGAGGCGCTTGCCAAAAACGTCTTGCGATCTCCATAACAGGGAACAGTGGTCGACGTGTTTTATTCGGCGGAGCTGGAGAGCACCTTGGGGCGTGATCGTGTGGTTCATGTCGCACTGGCGCCCGGTCGACCGAGCGAACTCTTTTTCCCGGATGCCCCGCGCTTGCGCGGCTACGATTATGGCGGCAACGCACGGCGATGAAGCATCCCGATCAGCCCGACGAACACCGGTTCGCAGGACCTTTGACAGTATGAGCGAAACGAACGACACCGGCGAACAGGCTGGCGGCCGCAAGAAGACCTTGTCGCTTGCGTCGCGGCGGCGTGGAGAAGGGCACTATACGTCAGAGCTTCTCGCACGGCCGCACGAAGTCGGTCGTGGTCGAGAAGAAGAAGCGCCGCGTCGTCGTGCCGGGGCAGGGCGACGCGCCGGCGCCAGCTGCGGAGCCGGCCGCCAGCCCGCGGCGCCGGCGCCGAAGCGCCGCGGCGCGCGCAGGCGCCCGGCAGCAGGCCCGCTGCGGCAGAGGCGGCGAGCGCCCCGGCGCGCCGCCGCTGCTGCGGCGACTTCCGACGCTCCGCAGCCGGAGGCCCCGGCCAAGACGCGCCGAGCGGTGAGGCCGCGAGCGCATCCGCGGCAGCGGCCGCGCCCCGCGCCGGCCGCAGGCGAAGGCGGAGGCACCGCCGCGCCGACCAGCCGCGGCGGCCGCGCCGACGGCGCCAAGCGGCTCCGACGGCGGACGAGCTCGCCGCGCAGGCGCTGAACATGCCGCGCCGTCCGCGTATCATCGGCAAGGCCGAGGTCCGCACGTCGCCGCCCGCGCCGACCGCGCCGGCGGACGATGGCGCCGCGCCGTCGCTCGGCCCAGGCCTCGACGCCCGGCCCACGCGGTGCGGGCGCCCGTAGACCGAAGCGCGCACCCGAGGGCGCGGCGACCGTGCCGGCGCGCGCGACGCGCACCGGCGCCTGGCGCCCGCCAGGAGCGCAGCAGCGACGCGGTGCGACCGCGCCGCGACGCAGCGCCGCCAGCGGCGGGCAGGTCCACCGCACCCTCTCGCGGGCCGAGCAGGAGGCCCGCGCCCGTGCCCTTGCCACGGCCCGCTCCCAGCAGGGCGAGCAGAAGGCGCCGCGCCGAGGAAGAGGCGCAGTCGCGAGCGCGAGGCCATCGACGCGGCCAAGCGCGAGCTCGCCGAGGAAGAGCTGCGCAAGGAGCGCGAGGAGGCCCGCCGCAAGGCCGAGGATGAGCTCGCCGCCCGCCGGCCGCCAAGGAAGCCGAGGACGCCGCCAACCAGGCCGCCGACGCCTCCGCCGCGACCGGCCGAGACGACGCGAGACTCCAGTGCCCGTGGTGCCACGCCCGTCCGCCGCAAGGAGGCGCTGGAGGAGGACGAAGCGGCGTCCGCCAAGGCCAAGAAGGCCCGCGCCACGCCGACCAAGACCGCCACAAAGGGCGACGATCGCCGCAAGACGAAGCTCACGATCACGACCGCGCTCGAGGACGATACCGAGCGCGGCCGGTCGCTGGCCGCCCTGCGCCGTCGCCGCGAAAAGGAAAAGCGCGGCGGATCGCGTTCGGGTCCCGCGCGAGAAAGTTATGCGTGAAGTGATCATCCCCGACGCGATTTCCATTCAGGATCTCGCCAGCCGCATGTCCGAGCGCGGCGTCGACGTCATCAAGCTCCTCATGAAAGAGGGGCAGATGCACAAGATCACCGACATCATCGACGCCGAGACGGCGGAGCTGGTGGTGACGGAGTTCGGCCACACGGTGAAGCGCGTCTCCGAGGCGGATGTCGAGACCGGCCTGTTCGAGGAGCGCGAGATCGACATCGAGAATGCGGTGTCGCGTCCGCCGGTCGTCACCATCATGGGCCACGTCGACCACGGCAAGACGTCGCTGCTGGACGCGATCCGCAAGGCCAACGTCGTGTCCGGCGAGGCCGGCGGCATCACGCAGCACATCGGCGCCTACCAGGTGAAGTTGAAGGGCGAGAAGGTCACCTTCCTCGATACGCCCGGCCACGCCGCGTTCACCGCCATGCGTGCCCGCGGCGCCAAGGCGACGGACATGGTGATCCTGGTGGTGGCGGCCGACGACGGCGTCATGCCGCAGACCGCGGAGGCGATCAGCCACGCCAAGGCGGCCGGCGTGCCGATCATCGTCGCCATCAACAAGATCGACAAGCCGGGCGCCGACCCGCATGCGGGTGCGCACCGACCTCCTGCAGCACGACATCGTGGTCGAAAGCCTGTCGGGCGACGTGCAGGACGTGGAGGTGTCGGCGCTGACGGGCCAGGGCCTCGACAAGCTGCTCGACGCCTGTCTCCTGCAGGCCGAGATCCTGGAGCTGAAGGCCAACCCGGACCGCGAGGCGCACGGCGTCGTGGTCGAGGCGCAGCTCGACAAGGGTCGCGGCGCCGTCGCCACCGTGCTCGTCCAGCAGGGCACGCTCAAGCGTGGGTGACATCCTCGTCGCCGGCACCGAGTGGGGCAAGGTGCGCGCGCTGGTCACCGACCAGGGCGAGCGGGTCAAGGAAGCCGGCCCGTCCATGCCGGTCGAGGTGCTCGGCCTCAACGGCACGCCTGAGGCGGGCGACCAGTTCGTCGTCGTCGAGAGCGAGGCGCGCGCCCGCGAGATCACCGAGTACCGCGACCGCCTGAAGCGCGAGACCTCGGCCGCGCCGTCGACCGCGGTGTCGCTCGAGCAGATGATGACGAACCTGCAGTACGCCGGGCCTGTCGGAGTTCCCGATCGTCCTGAAGGGCGACGTGCAGGGTTCGGTCGAGGCCATCGTCGGCGCGCTCGACAAGCTCGACACCGACGAGGTGGCGGCGCGCATCCTGCACCAGGGCGTCGGCGCGATCACCGAATCGGACGTCACGCTCGCGGCGGCGACCGGCGGCGTCATCATCGGCTTCAACGTGCGTGCCAACAAGCAGGCGCGCGAGGCGGCCGATCGCTCGGGCGTGGAGATCCGCTACTACTCGATCATCTACAACCTGATCGACGACGTGAAGGAAGCCATGTCCGGCATGCTGGCGCCGGAACGCCGCGAGACCTTCATCGGCTACGCGCGAGATCCTGCAGGTCTTCAACATCACGAAGGTCGGCAAGGTCGCCGGTTGCCGCGTCACCGACGGGCATGGTGGAGCGTGGCGCCGGCGTGCGCCTCCTGCGCGACAACGTGGTCATCCACGAGGGCATGCTGAAGACGCTCAAGCGCTTCAAGGACGAGGTGAAGGAAGTGCAGGTCGGCCAGGAGTGCGGCATGGCCTTCGAGAAGTACGAGGACATTCGCGAAGGCGACGTCATCGAGTGCTTCCGCGTGGAGGAGGTGGAGCGCACGCTGGCGTAGCCTGGCGCATCCGGCGGTGGGTCTGCCGCGGCTCTTAGGGTTGCGGCGGACACTGCGGTTGCGCCGGAACCGGCTCGCGCGGCCACGGACCGGGCGCCGCGATGGCGGCGGCGTCCGGTGGTCGAGAGCCGCGACCAACGGCCACCACCGCAGGCGTCACTGGCCGGGCCGCCGTAACCGCTCACCGGCTACCGAAGCCGTCAAGAGCCCTCGTGTCGCCGCAAGCGCGACATCGACCGAGAAGGTCGGTCCGCCGGACTGGCCGGTCACATCACCAAGACGCCGGTTCGACCCCGGCAAACGGATGAAGAGAACCATGCAATCACAACGCCAGCTGCGCGTCGGCGAGCTCGTCCGCCACGCGCTCTCGGATATTTTGATGCGCGGGGGGACCTACGATCCCGACCTCGACGGCGCAGCCCATCACGGTGCCCGAGGTGCGCATGACGCCCGGACCTCAAGATCGCCACCGTCTTCGTCATGCCGCTGGGCGGCGAGGACGGGGACCGGATCGTGAAGGCGCTGGCGCGGCAGGCCAAGCCGCTGCGCGGCGAACTCTCCAAGACAGATCCGACAGCTCAAATTCATGCCCGAGCTGCGCTTCCGCCTCGACACCCGCTTCGACGACGACGACAAGCTGCGCGAGATGCTCTCCGAGCCGAAGGTCGCGTCGGACCTGTCGCGCGACGGC
Organism: uncultured Alphaproteobacteria bacterium; assembly: GCA_963771975.1. GTDB lineage: Bacteria > Pseudomonadota > Alphaproteobacteria > Rhizobiales > Amorphaceae > Acuticoccus. The sequence goes on from CAVYVL010000002.1 coordinate 193,494, forward strand.
ACAGCCGCCGAGACGGGGAGGACGACCGATGGTTAAGACCTTCGATCTCGCCCAGACGACGTGCGCGACGCCAGGCGCACCGATGCGGCACCGGCGAGGCGGCGGCAGCCGCGCCGAGACACACCAGCAGCAGCCCGCGTAGCGCGAACCGGGGCGAGCACGACCGGGCCGAGTCGCCGGCGCAGGCCCCGGGGCAAGGCGCGGCCGGCCGAAGAACGAGCTCGACGGTTGGATCGTGCTCGACAAGCCGGTCGGCCTCACCTCGACGCAGGCGCTGGGCGCGGTGAAGCGCGCTGTTCAGCCGGAGAAGGCCGGTCACGCCGGCACGCTCGACCCGCTCGCCACCGGCATGCTGCCGCTGGCCTTCGGCGAGGCGACCAAGACGGTGCCCTTACGTGGTCGACGGCGCGAAGAGCTACCGCTTCACGGTGCGCTGGGGCGCGGCCACGGACACCGACGATACCGACGGCACGCGTCATCGCGACGTCGCGACGTGCGCCCGACCCGCGAGGCCATCGAGGCGGCGCTGCCGCAGCTTCGTCGGCGAGATCACGCCAGATCCCGCCGCGCTATTCGGCGGTCAAGATCGACGGCCAGCGCGCCTACGACCTGGCCCGCGAGGGCGGCGAGGTGGAGCTCAAGGCGCGCATCGTCACGGTGACGCCGCCTCGAGCATCGTCGGCGAGCCGACGGCGGACGAGGTCACGCTCGAGGCCGACTGCGGCAAGGGCACCTACGTGCGCTCCATCGCCCGCGATCTCGGCGAGGTGCTCGGCACGTACGCCCACGTGACGGCGCTGCGCCGCACCCGGGTCGGCCCGTTCGCTGAGGCCGACATGATCACGCTGGACGCCCTGCGCGAGCTGGCGGGCGAGGATGCCCAGGCAGCGCTCGACGCGGTGCTGCGCGAGCCCGCCGATGCGGCGTCAGCGAGCTGGCCGACCGTGCGACGTCGACCGCAATGCCGCGGGACGCCTGCGCCGTGGGCAGGGGATCATTCGGCTAGGCGATCCGATGGCCGATCCGGTGCTGGAGGAGGACGTGGACATCCTGCGATGGAGGGCGGATCGCACTCGTTGCGCTCTGCCGGGCACAGGCGGGGGAGTTACGACCGGTGCGTGTGTTCCGCACGCCACGGCGGCGGATCACGGTGCCCATCCCGCCGCCCGGAGCCGACTGATGCGCTTTGCGCCTCCTTCGCTCGCCTGTCCTCGCCGCTCTCGTCACGGCGCCGCGCTGCCGTCGCTGCGGACCTCGCGACGCTCGACCGTCGCCCCGTCCCGCGCCGGTGGTCAGCGGTCAGCCCCTATGCGCTGCATTCTCGGCGCGCCGATCCAGTACAGCCGCGCGCCGCGCGAGGCGACCGAGGGAACGCTGCCGCGTGGGCGTCGCGGTGCAGATCCTCGACTTTGCCTTATCGATCCGCGCGGCGGATCTGTGGGTGCGCCTTGCCGCGCCCAACTCCAGCATCTACTACGGGTGGGTGCGCACGCGCGGGCTGATCTGCCTCTGACAGGTCGCTGCGGCTTCTGCCACAGCTCGATGGCTGCGCGCTGACGAACGTGCCGCGCTGCACCGGATGCGACCGTCGCATTCGATGCGGACGCAATACGACCCCTATTGCGCGCTTGCTGGACGACATCCCGGCTCGCCGCGCATCACACCTGACTGCAGGAGATCCCGATGTCGATTACTGCCAGAGCGCCGCCAGTCGCTCATCAAGGAGTACGGCTCGAAGGAGGGCGACACCGGCTCGCCGGAGGTGCAGATCGCGCTTCTGACGGAGCGGATCATCAACCTCACCGAGCACTTCAAGACCCATGCGAAGGATAACCACTCCCGCCGCGGTCTCCTGAAGCTCGTCTCCCAGCGCCGCCACCTGCTCGACTATGTGAAGGCCAAGGACGTGACGCGCTACCAGTCCGTCATTCAGCGCCTCGGCCTGCGCCGCTGACGCTGGCCGCCTCCGGGCGGCCTTTCGCGTCGGGCGCAGGCATTCGCCCCGCCCGGCGCGCCTCTCGAGGCGGCACGGACGGCCGCATCGCGCCGGTCCGCATCAGGACAGCGCGCGGTCCCGTTCCCACGCGGCGCTGACGCGCCACCGGGCGTGGCCGCCAGGGCCGCTCAACGACCGGCGACGCCCGGACCGCCGCAGCCGCGGCTGCAGACCGAGCGTCCCACGGCCCGATCGGCACGCGACCGCAACGAACGGCGGCCCGAGCGGCCGCGACCGACCGAACGGCGTGAGCGCCGCATCGACGACCGGCGACCGCAACCAACGCGCGGCGTGATGGCCGCATCTGCGGCGCCGGGATGGCCCGCAACCGACGACGCGGCATCGCGCCGAATGCTGACGAGGCGGCATGGGCCGGCACTAGGCCAACGGGCCACCGGCCCGAGGTGGGGCAGGATTGCCAGCCGCTGCCGCCCCAGCTCGCGCGTGCAGCCGGGCAGCGTCTCGTCGTCTTGCCCGCCCGTGCCGGATCCGCACGGAAAGGCAAGAATCATGTTCGATATCCAGAAAGAAACCATCGAGTGGGGCGGCCGCACGCTCACCCTCGAGACCGGCAAGGTCGCGCGCCAGGCCGACGGCGCCGTCCTGGCGACCTACGGCGAGACCACGGTGCTCGCCACCGTCGTCTCCGAGCCGACGCCCAAGCCCGGCTTCGACTTCTTCCCCCTCACGGTGAACTACCAGGAGAAGGCGTTCGCGGCCGGCAAGATCCCCGGCGGCTTCTTCAAGCGCGAGGGCCGCCCGTCCGAGCACGAGACGCTGACCTCGCGCCTCATCGACCGGCCGATCCGTCCGCTCTTCGTCGGAGGGCTACAAGAACGACACGCAGGTGGTCCTCACGACCCTGGCGCACGACCTTGAGAACCCAGCCCGACATGGTGGCCATGGTCGCAGCCTCCGCTGCCCTGACGCTGTCGGGCGTGCCCTTCATGGGTCCCATCGGCGGCGCCCGCGTCGGCTACATCGACGGCGAGTACGTGCTCAACCCGACGCTCGACCAGATGGAAGACACCGCGCTCGACCTCATCGTCGCCGGCACGGACGATGCGGTGCTGATGGTGGAATCGGAAGCCAAGGAGCTCTCCGAGGACGTCATGCTCGGCGCCGTCATGTTCGGCCACCGCGAGTTCCAGCCGGTGATCGACGCCATCATCCGCCTCGCCGAGAAGGCTGCCAAGGAGCCGCGCGACTACCAGGTCGCCGGACCGCTCCGAGCTCGCCGGCGAAGGTCAGCGCGTTCGCCGAAGGACGATCTCGCAAGGCCTACGCCATCCGCGACAAGATCCGAGCGGCGCGCCGCCATCGACGCGGTGAAGGCCCGCGTGATGGACGCGATGCTGCCGGCCGAGGGCGAGGAGGGCGCCCGACCAAGCAGCAGGCCGGCGACGTCTTCAAGAAGGTCGAGGCCGGCATCGTCCGCGGCCAGATCCTCGACGACGGCGACCCGCATCGACGGGCGCGACCTGAAGACCGTGCGCCCGATCGAGGCCGAGGTCGGCATCCTGCCGCGCGCCCACGGCTCCGCGCTCTTCACGCGCGGTGAGACGCAGGCGCTGGTTGTGGCCACGCTCGGCACCGGCGACGACGAGCAGTTCGTGGACCTTCTCGAGGGCACCACGAAGCAGACCTTCATGCTGCACTACAACTTCCCGCCCTACTCGGTGGGTGAGACGGGCCGCATGGGCTCGCCCGGCCGCCGCGAGATCGGCCACGGCAAGCTCGCCTGGCGCGCGGTCCACCCGATGCTGCCGCAGCACCACGACTTCCCCTACACGACGCGCGTCGTCTCCGAGGTCACCGAGTCGAACGGCTCGTCCTCGATGGCGACCGTCTGCGGCTCCTCGCTGGCGCTGATGGATGCCGGCGTGCCGCTGCCGGCCCCGGTGGCGGGCATCGCCATGGGCCTCATCAAGGAAGGCGACAAGTTCGCCGTCCTCTCCGACATCCTGGGCGACGAGGATCACCTCGGCGACATGGACTTCAAGGTCGCCGGCTCGACGAACGGTGTCACGTCGCTGCAGATGGACATCAAGATCGACGGCATCACCGAAGAGATCATGAAGGTGGCGCTCGACCAGGCCAAGGACGGCCGCATCCACATCCTCGACGAGATGGGCAAGGCGCTCGACGAGGCCCGCACGCGAGCTCGGCGAGTACGCCCCGCGCATCGAGGTCATCAACATCCCGGTCGACAAGATCCGCGAAGTGATCGGCACGGGCGGCAAGGTCATCCGCGAGATCGTCGAGAAGACCGGCGCCAAGGTGGACATCCACGACGACGGCACCGTGAAGGTCGCCTCGTCCGACGGCAAGGCCATCACGGCCGCGCTGAACTGGATCAAGGGCATCACCGCCGAGCCGGAGGTGGGCCAGATCTACGAGGGCACGGTGGTGAAGGTGGTCGACTTCGGCGCCTTCGTGAACTTCTTCGGCCCGCGTGACGGCCTCGTGCACATCTCGCCAGATGACGCAGGGCCGTCCGGAGAAGTCCTCCGACATCGTCAAGGAAGGCCAGAAGGTCTGGGTCAAGCTCATGGGCTTCGACGAGCGCGGCAAGGTGCGCCTGTCGATGAAGGTGGTGGATCAGGACGACCGGCGAAGAGATCCCGAAGGAAGCGGCGGAGTAATCCATCCGCACCCACGCGCCATCCGCGCAGAGCGAGACACGAAAGCCGGGCACCAGCCCGGCTTTTTTTTCGCCTCCGGGCGCCCGCGCTCGCCCCTCGCCCCACGACGCACAGCGTGGCGCGGGAGGCCGGCCGCCGCGCGGCACGGGCGGGGGACGGGCCGACTGAGGAGCGCAAACCCGGCGCCACCAGTGGTCGCGACACGGTCCTTCATGGGTACGATACGATGTATTTCGCGCGGCATCCCACGAAGGTCGCATCCCGGTCGGGCCCTCCGGCAAAATTTCGTTCAGGTCCAAAAGATGACGGATGGATGACGTCGGAAATGCCTTGGATATCCTAGAACACTCAACATCCTACGTGCCCTCCGAAACCACATGAATTGCGGTGCGCCGCGACGCAATTGGCACGCGCAAGAGGGACGGAGCGACGGAAGTGACAATTTATTGCTGCAAACGATGCGGTAAATCATTGAAATCCGGTCGCCGGCCGTTAAAACAGCCATCACCCGGAGGAAGATGACGCGACAGGGCTGGCCACGGCCCATCGCTTTGAGCGTTGCCGCCCGTGCCGTACGCGTACGGGGCAGCTGAACGCCCGTGCGCGCGTCCTCGTCCGCGAACCAAGTCGGTGTCAGCCGATGCACGCGCAGCGCAGCGCGTGCGTCCTCGCGGCGCGCCGACGACATGCGACGGAAGGAATATGCGAATGAACGAGGCCATGACGGCTTCCGCGAACGCCGATCTCGAACTCGACGAGCAGCGTTACGGCGACGATCCCCTCGACGACCGCGACACCGACCACTACCGCAACGAATACGTGATGGCGTTCGTCAACAAGTGGGATGAGCTCATCAACTGGTCCGCCCGCGCCGAGAGCGAAGGGCAGTTCTTCATCGACATCCTGCGGGCTCGCGGCAAGGAGAGCGTCCTCGACGTCGCGACCGGCACCGGCTTCCACTCGGTCCGCCTGGCCGAGGCCGGCTTCCAGGTGACGTCCGCCGACGGGTCGGCCGCCATGCTCGCCCGCGCGTTCCAGAACGCCGCCGATCGGGGCCGCATCTGAAGACGGTTCAGGCCGACTGGCGCTGGCTCAACCGTGACATCAACGGCAAGTTCGACGCGATCATCTGCCTCGGCAACTCCTTCACCCACCTCTACGAAGAGTCCGACCGCCGCCGCGCGCTCGCCGAGTTCTACGCGGCGCTGAAGCACGACGGCATCCTCATCCTCGATCAGCGCAACTACGATGCGATGCTCGACCACGGCTTCTCGTCCAAGCACAAGTTCTACTACGTCGGCGACCAGGTCTCCGCTGAGCCGGAGTACATCGACGATGGCCTGCTGCCGGATGAAATACTCCTTCCCGGACGGTCTGAGCTACACGCTCAACCTGTGCCCCATCCGCAAGAACTACATGAGCCGCCTGTTGCACGAGGCCGGCTTCCAGCGCGTGCGGACGTACGGCGACTTCCAGGAGACCTACAAGGAGAACGAGCCCGACTTCTTCATCCACGTCGCCGAGAAGTCGGCGATGCGAATCACGAAGTGGGGCGAGGCGCTGGCCGACGGGGAGACCGACACCCGAGCGGCCACCGAGGACTACTACGACTCCGACGACGCCGACACGTTCTACTCCACCATCTGGGGCGGCGAGGATCTGCACGTCGGCCTCTACTCGGACACGCAGGATATCCTCACGGCCAGCGACGCGACCGTGGACCGGATGATCGACAAGATCGCCGTCGGCCCCGGCCAGCGCGTCATCGACTTCGGTGCGGGCTACGGCGGTGCGATGCGCCGTCTCGTCAAGCGCACCGGCTGCGAAGCGGTCTGCCTCAACATCTCGGCCACGCAGAACGACCGCAACCGCAACCGCGTGCGCCACGCCGGGCTGACCGACAAGATCACCGTCAAGCACGGCGTCTTCGAGGATGTGCCCGAGCCCGATGGCAGCGCCGACGTGGTGTGGAGCCAGGACGCGATCCTGCACTCCTCCGACCGGGCCAAAGTGATGGCCGAGGCCTACCGTGTGCTGAAGCCGGGCGGCTTGATGATCTTCACCGATCCCTGCCAGGCCGACGACGTGGCGCCGGGGGTGTTGCAGCCGGTGTACAACCGTCTCAATCTGCCGGATCTCGGCTCGTTCCGCTTCTACCGGCAGGCCGCCGAGGCTGCCGGGCTGGTGTTGGTGGAACAGGAGGACCTCACCGGCGACCTGCGCACGCACTACGCCCGCGTCCACGAGGAGCTGCTGGCGAACGCCGATCGTCTGCGCGACCTCGGCGTGTCGGCGAGTACATCGATTCGATGAGCGCCGGCCTCCAGCACTGGGTCGCCGCGGCCGACGCCGGCAACCTCGCCTGGGGCATTCAGGTCTTCCGCAAGCCCTGATCGACCACGCCACGATTGCGGGCCGGGGCGGGATCCTTCCTACCCGGTTCGCCGAACGCCCGGCTAGAGCGCCACCACCCCGGCGTCCTTCAGCCGGGCGATCTCACCGGACGGCAGGCCCAATACATCGGCGAGCACCTCTTCGGTGGCGCTCCCCAGCCGCGGCGAACCACCCGGCGCCGCTCGCGCCACCGCGCCGAACGACAGCGGCGTCCCCGGCGTCAGCAGGGTGCCGATGCCGTGGTGCTCGGCCCGGCCGAACATCGGGTTCGCCTCCGAGTGCCACTTGTCCTCCGCGACGAGCTGGCCGAAGTCCTGGTACGGCCCCCACAACACGCCGGTGCCGTCGAACGCGTCACGGATCTCGGCGAGCGTGCGCGCCGCCACCCAAGGCTCCAGCACGGCCGAGATCGCGTGGCGCGCCGCGAACCGTCCGCCCTCGTCGTCGAGGTCCACGTCCATCAGCGGTCCGATCATCGCCAGCTTCTCGGCCAGCCCCGTCGCCTTGCCGACCGCGCGGAACTGGCGGTTGGAGATCGCAACGATCATGATCCGCCGCCCGTCCTTGGTCGGAAAATCGCGGCCATAGGCGCCGTAGAGGTCGTTGCCGATGGGTTGGCGCACCGTGCCGTTCACCTCCACCTCCATCGAGAAGCCGAGGTTGGAGACGGTCGCGTGCATCACGTCCGCCAGCGACAGCGTCACCTTCTGCCCCTCGCCGGTGCGGGTGCGGTGCCGCTCGGCCGCCATCACCCCGGTGGCGATGGTCAGCCCGGCGGCGACGTCCCAGGCCGGCAGCACGTGGTTCACCGGGCGGCCGCCGGTTCCCGTCGCGTCCGGAAACCCGGAGGCGCAATTCACGGTATAGTCGAGTGCCCCGGTACCGTCCGGGTTGCCGATCAGCGTGACCATGATGAGATCGCTCCGCGTTTCGGCGAGCGCCTCGTAGGCCATCCAGCCGCGAGCGGGGAGGTTGGTCGTCACGATGCCGCGCCCGTCGCCTGGCGCGGTGCAGATGGCGGCGGCGATCTCCTGTCCCTCGGGCGATTTGAGGTCCAGCGCCACGGAGCGCTTCCCCTTGTTCAGCCCGGCCCAGTAGATGCTGTGCCCGTCCTCGTTCAGCGGCCACCGGGTGAAATCGATGTTGCCGCCGATGGGGTCGATGCGGATGACGTCCGCCCCCAGCTGCGACAGGGTGAGGCCGCCGAGCGGCGCGGCGATGAAGGCGGCGACCTCGACGATGCGAAGGTCGGTCAGGATCGGCGTCATGTCAGTTCCGCCCCTCGATCAGGCCGCGCGCGACCACCTGGGCCTGGATCTCCGCCGCGCCCTCGAAGATGTTGAGGATGCGCGCGTCGCACAGGATGCGGCTGATCTCGTACTCGAGGCGAAGCCGTTGCCGCCGTGGATCTGCAGCGCGTTGTCGGCATTGGCCCAGGCGGTGCGGGCGCCCAGCAGCTTGGCCATCCCCGCCTCGATGTCGCAGCGCCGCCCGGAGTCCTTCTGCCGCGCGGCGAAGTAGGTGAGCTGGCGCGCGACCATCGTGTCCACGACCATCTTGCCGATCTTGGCGCCGACGCGGGCGAACCCGGCGATCGGCCGGCCGAACTGCGCCCGCTCGGCGGCGTAGCGCACCGCCGTCTCCATCGCGTTCTGCGCGACGCCCACGGCCCGCGCCGCCGTCTGGATGCGCGCGGACTCGAACGTCGCCATCAGCTGCTTGAAGCCCTCGCCCTCGCGGCCCCCGAGCAGGGCGTCGGCCGGCACGCGGAAGCCGTCGAACGAGATCTCGTATTCCTTCATGCCGCGGTAGCCCAGGACGCGCGATCTCGCCGCCCGACATGCCCTCGGCGGGGAAGGGGTCGGCGTCGGTGCCGCGCGGCTTGTCGGCCAGCAGCATCGAGAGGCCCTTGTAGCCGGGCTCGTCGGGGTTCGTGCGCACCATCATGGTCATCAGGTCGGTGCGCGCGGCGTGGGTGATCCACGTCTTGGCGCCGGTGATCGCGTAGATGTCGCCGTCCTTCACGGCGCGGCGTCTTCAGCGACGCGAGGTCGGACCCGGCGTTGGGCTCGGTGAAGACGGCGGTCGGCAGGATCTCGCCCGACGCCAGCTTGGGAAGGTAGTCGCGCCTTCTGCGCATCGGTGCCGGCCGAGGCGATCAGCTCGCCGGCGATCTCCGAACGCGTCCCCAGCGACCCGGTGCCGATGTAGCCGCGCGACAGCTCCTCGGTGACGACGCACATGGCGAGCTTGCCCGAGGCCCAGCCCGCCGAAGTCCTCCGGGATCGTGAGGCCGAATACGCCGAGCTCGGCCATCTCCTCGATCAGAGGCAGCGGGATCAGTTCGTCGCGCGAGGTGCCAGCCGTGCGCGTGCGGGGCGATCTTGTCGTCGGCGAAGCGGCGGAACTCGTCGCGCATCATCTCCAGCGTCTCGTCGTCGAGGCCGAGGGCGCCGTAGGCGTCGCTGGATGCCGCGAGTTCGGCGATCTCCGGCGCCAGCGCGGGCGCGGTGCCGTCGGCGATCAGCCCGGCGAGGGGGGCGAGGAGGGTCGCCACCTCCGCATCGGTGACGCCGAAGTCGCGCGGGCGGACGATCTCGCCCTGCGCCATCCACACCCCGCCGGACAGTTGGGCCAGGCTCTCGCCCGTCGCCGCCAGCAGGATCTTCTGCTCCAGCGTCCCGAAGGCGTCCGCGGCGGCAAGCCGGTCGCCCCAGGCCGCCATCTGTCGCATCGCTTCGACCGTCGTGGCGAACCACGCATAGCCGTGCATCAGGATCTGGTGCTCGTCGGCGAGGGCGCGGTCGATGCGGCCCTCAGGCGCCACCAGCGCCTCCAGCCGGGCGCGCACCAGAGCGAGCACCCGGCCGGCCGCGGTGACGGCATCGCGGGTCTCGCCGAGGAGGTCGTCCACGGTTCGGGCGGCCGGCGGGTCGAGGGTGGAGACGGAACTCATCGGCAAACCTTCAGGCTGGGGCGCGGCGGCAGTGCTCACTCAGATGGACCGGATCATGCCGCCGTCGACACGGACCATCGACCCGGTGATGTACGACGCGCGACCGCTGACGAGGAAGACCGCAACGTCGGCGAACTCCTTGGGCGCGCCGTAGCGCCCCACCGGAATGCCGGCGACCGACGCGGCGGCGATCTCTTCGGGCGTCTTGCCGGCCCGCTCGGCGTTGGCCTTGTCGAGCGCGTCCACCCGGTCGGTGTGGATGCGGCCCGGCAAGATGATGTTCACGGTGACCCCGTGCGGGCCAACTTCGCCGGCGAGCGTCTTCGACCAACCGGCGATCGCCCCGCGCACCCCGTTGGAGAGCGCCAGATTGGCCACCGGCTGCTCGATCGCCGACGAGCCGATGGTGAGGATCCGCCCCCAGCCGCGCTCCGTCATCCCCGGCACCAGCGCAGCGGCGATATGGAAGAGGCTGGCCGCCATGCCGTTGAAGGCATTGGTCCAATCGTCTCGCTTCATCGCCGTGACCGGCCCCGGCGGCGGCCCGCCCGCGTTGCCGATCAGGATGTCGACCGCGCCGACCTCGGCCAGCATCGCATCGACGGACGCCGCGTCGGCGAGATCGCAGTGGATGGCTGTTACGCGGGTCTGCGCCTCGGCGGGGAGGGCGCCCCGCCATTCCTCGATGCGGCCGACGCGGCGGGCGGCGGCGAGGACGTCCGCGCCCTCCCGCGCCAGGCCCTCGGCGATGGCGGCGCCCAGGCCGCTGCTCGCCCCCAGCACGAGGGCGCGCCTGCCGGTCAGTTCCAGGTCCATAGGATCTCCTCGCCATACCGTGTTGTTATCGCGGCAGCCTATAGCGCAAGACGCGCCGCATTGACCGCCTCGTGTGCCCGATGCATCGATGGCATGCCGAACAAAGAAGAAAACGCGGGTTGGAACAAGCATGCCTCGGGATTTGAGCCATCTCGCCGCGGGGGACCCCGGGGCGATCGATGCGTTGGTGCGCGCCCAGCTCCCCGGTCCCGCCGACGTGCTGGTCGACCGCTTTCGCCGTAGCGGCTGGCTGGCGGCGCATCTCGACCCGCTGGCGCCGGCTCCGTCGCTGCCCGCCGGCCTCGACGCCGCGGCCTGGCCCGGCCTGGAAGATCTCGCCGAGGCGCTCGCCGCCATCTACTGCGGGACCCTCGGCTGGGAGTTCGGCCACGTGCAGGACGAGGCGCGATTCGCGTGGCTGGCGGCCGAGGCGGAAGGCGACGAGCCGCTGGACGAGGCGGCGCGCGCCCGTGCCGTCTGGCTCACCGCGGCCGGCGAGGCGTTCGAGGCGGCGACCCTGAAGCGCCTCCCCACGGTCAAGACCTTCGGCATGTCCGGCGCCGAGACGACGCTCGCCGGCATCGACGCGGTGATCCGCGAGAGCGGCGCGCGCGAGGTGGTCGTCGGCGGCATGCACCGCGGCCGGCTGACCCAGCTCGGCCTTGTCTTCGGCAAGCCGCTGGCGCGCCTCGTCGCGGAGGCCAAGGGCACGCCGGACATCGACCCCGCCGCGGGCGCCGCGTCGGACGTCCCCTACCACCTCGGCTATCAGGGCGAGCGGGAGGACGGCGTCTCGGTCTGGATTGCGCCGCACCCCTCGCACCTCTCCATCGTGGCCCCCGTCGCCACCGGCTACGCCCGCGGCCGCCGCGTGGCCTCCGGCGGGCCGCTCGCGATGATGCTCCATACCGATGCGGCCTTCGCCGGGCAGGGCGTCAACATGGAGCTGATGCAGCTGGGCGCGCTGCCGGGTTACGACGTCGGCGGGACGGTGCACATCGTCCTCAACAACCAGGTCGGCTTCACCACCGCGCCGTGCGAGGCCCGCAGCGCTCGCACCTCGGCCGACATCGCCAAGCTCGTCGAGGCGCCGATCCTGCACGTCAATGGCGACGACCCGGACGCCGTCGTCCGCGCCGCGCGGACCGCCGCGCGATACCGCGCCCGCTTCGGCGCCGACATCGTGGTCGAGATCGTTACCTACCGTCGCCGCGGCCACAACGAGATGGAGGAGGCGCGCTTCACCCAGCCGCGCCAGCAGGCGGCGATCGACGCGCTGCCGCCTGTCTCCGAGCGGGCCGTCGCCGCTGGCGCGCCGCGTCCGGACCTCGCCGCCTTCCGCCGCGCGTTGGACGCCGCTTTCGCCGCCACCCCGGCGATCCCCAACGACAGCCGCGACACGGCGGGCCTCGCCGCCGACATCGAGGCGCAGATGGCCGAGCCGGTGACGACGGGCGTCCCCGGGCCGCGCCTCGCGGACCTGCTCGGCACGCTCGCCGTGCCGCCGCAGGGCTTCGATATCCACCCCCGCGTCTCCCAGTTCCTGGAGCGCCGCGCCGAGATGGCCCGCGGCGCCCGCCCGCTCGACTGGGCCACCGCCGAGGCGCTCGCCTTCGCGACACTTCTCGCCGAGGGTCACGGCGTGCGTCTCACCGGCCAGGACAGCGCCCGCGGCGCCTTCGCCCAGCGCCACCTCCTGGTTGCCGATCAGAGCGACGGGCGCATCGAGAGCATCCTCGCCCGCTTCGGCGCGGCGGAGGTCGTCAACTCCCCGCTCATCGAGAACGCCGCCCTCGGGTTCGAGTACGGCGTGTCCGTGGCACGGCCCGACCAGCTCACCGTCTGGGAAGCGCAGTTCGGCGATTTTCTCAACGTGTGCCAGCCGATTTTCGACCAGTATGTGACCGGCGGCGAGGACCGGTGGCTGTTCCGCTCGCCCCTGGTCATGATGCTCCCGCACGGGTGGGACGGCGGCGGGCCGGACCATTCGACCGGGCACCTGGAGCGCGTTCTCGCCCGCTGCGCCCGCGGCAACATCATGGTCGCCTCGCCGACGACACCGGCGAACCTCTTCCACATCCTGCGCCGCCAGCTCGCCTGGCCGTGGCGCAAGCCGCTCGTGCTGATGACGCCGAAGAAGATGCTGCGCGCCGCCCAATGCGTCAGCTCTTTCGAGGACTTCGACGAGGGCACGGCGTTCCGACCGGTGATCGCCGAGGACGTCGCTGCGCCGTCGCGCGTCATCGTGTGCGCAGGCAAGGTGGCGCTGACCATCGCCGAAGCGCGCAAGGCCCGCGGGATCGAGGGCGAGATCGCCATCGTGCGCCTGGAGCAGCTCTACCCGTTCCCCGAGGCGGCGCTCGCCGAGGCGCTCGCGCGCTGGGGCGACGCCGAGGTGGTGTGGGTCCAGGAGGAGCCGGAAAATCTCGGCGCCTTCGTCTGGGCGGATCGCCGACTGGAGCGAGCGGCGGGGCGCCGTATGGATGGGATCTGCAGGCCGGCCGCGGCCTCGCCCGCCGTGGGTTGGGGAGCGTGGCACACGTTGGAGGAGGAGCAGCTCATGGACGACGCGTTCGACGTCGCGCGTTCCTCGCAGCGGGCGGCGGCCGAATGAGCGTGTCCGACGACGTCCTCGCCGCGCTGCGCGCGATCGCCACGCCGACGCTCGCCAACGCCATCGACGTGGTGGGGGCGGGAGGTGTGATGGCGCCGCCGATCCAGGGTGTCGGCCCGGGGCTGAAATGCGTCGGCCGCGCCATCACCGTCGCCGAGACCACCGGCCCGTACGGCTCGTTCCCGGTCGAGGACTTTCGCGTCGGCGACTTCCTCGACATCGCCGGCCCCGGCGACGTGATCGTGGTCGCCAACGGCGGCGCGCCTGTCTCCACCTGGGGCGGCATGGCCTCCTACGCGGCGACCGTGCGGGGCATCGAGGGTCTCGTCGTGGACGGCGGCGTGCGCGACCGCGAGGAGATCCTTGAATTCGGTTTCCCCGTCTTCTCGCGCCACGTGGTGCCGACGCCGGGCAAGGGCCGCCTCAAGGTCGAGGCCATCGGCGAGCCCATCATCTGCGGCGGCGTGCGCGGTGGCGCCGGGCGACGTGATCGTCGCGGACGGATCGGGCGTCGTCGTGCTGCCGGCGGGCAAGGCCGCCGAGATCGCAGACCTTGCGGCGGGCTACGCGGCGGACGATGCTCGCGCCATCGAGGACCTGAAGGCCGGTCTCTCCTTCCGCGACGCGCTCAAGAAATTCTCCAAGATATGAATATTCACGCTCCCATCGCCGCCGACACCCTCCAGCGTCTGAAGGAGGCGGCGGGACCGGGCGGCGCCGTCGAGGGCGCCGACACCGAGCCCTACTGCGTCTCCTGGCGCGACAATTGGGCCGGCAAGACGCCTCTGGTGCTGCGTCCGGATTCCACCGCCAGGGTCGCCGAGATCGTGCGCATCTGCGCCGAGACCGGCACCGCAATCGTCCCCCAGGGCGGCAACACCGGCCTCACCGGCGCCGGCCAGCCCCGGCCCAGCGGCGACGAGATCGTCCTTTGCACCACCCGCATGAAGGCGGTGCGCGCGGTGGATCCGCTCAACGACACCATCACGGTGGAGGCCGGCGTCACGCTGCTCGACGTGCAGAACCTCGCGGCCGAGGCGGATCGGTATTTCCCCCTGTCGCTGGCGGCGGAGGGGACGTGCCAGATCGGCGGCAATCTCGCCACGAATGCAGGCGGGGTGCAGGTTCTGCGCTACGGCAGCGCCCGCGCCCTGTGTCTGGGGCTCGAGGTCGTCACCGCCGACGGCGAGATCTGGGACGGCCTGCGCGGTCTGAGGAAGGACAACGCCGGCTACGACATGAAGCAGCTCTTCATCGGCTCGGAGGGCACGCTCGGCATCATCACGGCGGCGACGCTGCGCCTCTTCCCGCGCCCGGTCGACCGCGGCGTGGCGCTGGTGGCGGTGCCCTCGCCGGCGGCGGCGGTGGAGCTGCTCGCCCGCCTGCGCGGCACGCTCGGCGAGCTGCTCTCGGCGTTCGAGCTGATGAACGCCAACACCTTCCGTTTCGCCGAGACGGCCATGGGCCACGCCGACCCGCTGCCGGGCGCGGCGTGGCGCGTCCTCATCCAGGCCGACGGGCCGGAGGGCGACCCGTCGCTCTCGACGCGCATCGAGATGGCACTCGGCCCGCTTCTCGAGGAGGAGCTCATCACCGACGCCGTCATCGCCACCTCCGAGGCCCAGGCGGCGACGCTATGGCGCATTCGCGAGGACCAGGCCGAGGTGCAGCAGAAGACCGGCGCCGGCATCAAGCACGACGTCTCGGTGCCGGTCTCGGCCATCGACGCGTTCGTCGCCGAGGCCGACGCCGCGCTGGACGCGCGCTACGCCGGCATCCGCCATTGCACCTTCGGCCACGCGGGCGACGGGAATCTCCACTACAACCCCATCCGCCCGGAGGACTGGACCGACGCGGCCTGGAAGGCCGAGACCGAGGCGGTCAACCGCATCGTCCACGACATCGTGCTGAAGCATCGCGGGTCGATCACCGCCGAGCACGGCGTCGGCCGTCTGCGGCGCGAGGAATTGGGACGCGCGCGCTCCAAAGTTGAGTTGAATTTGATGCGCGCGATGAAGCAGGCGCTCGACCCCAAGGGGATCCTCAATCCGGGCAAGGTGCTGCCCGACTGACGCCATCCCTTGATTCCTGACGTCGGACAACGCACGATTGGGTCAATGGCCGGCACCGACCGGGCTCAACAATCGATGCTGGACAGATCCATGTCCGCACTTTGGGAGGAATTGATGACCGTGAGAACTCGGAACCCGAGCTGCTGCGCTGATGATGGGCGCGGCCATGGTGGTGGGCGTGTCGCAGGCCGAGGCGCAGACCGTCGACGGTCCGTCGCTGTTCTGGAAGGTCTCGACCTGGGGCAACCCGCGCGCCTTCACCGCGGGGCTGGAGCACATGGCCGAGCGCGTCTCCGAGGAGACCGGCGGCAAGTGGCAGATGCGCGTCTTCTACGGCGAGCAGCTCTCCAAGGCGAAGGAGAACCTCGACGGGCTGAAGGCCAATGCCTTCGAGGCTGCGACGTTCTGCAACTTCTACCATCCCGGCAAAAACCCGGCCCTCATGGTCACCACCATGCCGTTCCTGCCGGTCACCACCTGGGACGACATGGCCCGCGTGCGCGCCGGCCTCTACGAGAATCCGATCCTCGCGGAGGAGATGGATCAGTGGAACGCCATGTACTACGCGTCCACCAACCTGCCGCAGTACAACGCGCTCGGCCGCGGTGAGCCGCCGCTCGACCCGACCGACTTCGACGGCCTGCGCGTGCGTGCGGGCGGCGGCATCGGCGATGCGATGGCCAAGCTCGGCGCCGTCGAGCAGACGATGCCCGCGACCGAGACCTACACCGCGTTGCAGCGTGGCACGGTCGACGCGATCTTCCTGCCGTACACCTACGCCCACGCCTCCTACAAGCTGGACGAAGTGGCCGACTGGTTCACCGCCAACCTGTCGCCCGGCACGTCGGACTGCCCGATCGTGATCAACAAGACCGCGTACGAGGCGCTGCCGCAGCAGTACAAGGACCTCCTGGCCGAGATCCAGCCGGAGCTGATCGACGTCTACCGCTCCGCCTACGAAGAGGCGGACGCCAAGTTCCTCCCCCGCTTCCAGGAGCGGCTCCAGGAGATCAACTATTCCGACGAGCAGCTCGCCAAGTTCCGTGAGATGGCTGGTGAGCCGGTCTGGAACGAGTGGGTCGAGGCCAACAAGGGCAACTTCGACGCGCAGGCCGTGCTCGACGCGACGCTCGAGCTCGCCGGCCAGGGCGGAAGCTGACGCGGCCGAACGACCGCTGAATGCTGAAGACGCCCGGCGCTGCTATGTGCCGGGCGTTCGCCAATGCAACCCACGGGCTGTGCCCTCAACTCGCGCTCACCCATGACGCCCACATGACGCCGATCCCCTCCGACGACCGCGCCCGCTGCCCAGGCAGCCACGCCGGCGCCCGCACACCATGACACCAGCCGACACTTCGGTCGGGGGCGGTCCCCTCGGCGTCATCGACCGCGGCCTCGCCGTCGTCGAAGACCTGTTCAACATCCTCGCCGCCATCACGATCTTCCTCGTGATGATGGTCACGGTGGTGGGCATCGCGGCGCGTCTCGCCGGCTCGCCGATCCCCGGCGCGCTCGACGTGACGGAGCTCTCCATCGGCGTCTTCGCCTTCCTCGGCGTCGCCTACGCGCAGCGCCTCGCCGCGCATATCCGCATGGACATCGTCATCATGCGCTTCCGCGGCCGGCTGCGCGCGATCATCGAGGCGATGGCGACCTTGGCAGGGCTCCTGCTCGTCCTGGTGCTTATCCGCTACAGCTGGGACTTCTTCCTCAACGCCTACACCATCGGCGACACCACCCCGGACGCCGAGATCCCGACCTGGCCCGCCAAGCTCCTGGTGCCGGTCGCGTTCACCATGTGGGCCATGCGCCTGACGCTGGAGTTCATCGGCTTCGTGCGACTGGTGATCTGGCCGTCGGCCGCGCCCGTGGCGGTGCCGAAGGTGCTCAGCCCCGCCGAAGAGGCCGCGCACGAGGTCGAGAGCCTGCGCGAGAACCAGGAGAGCGGGCGATGAACCTCTCGGCCCTCATCGCCGGTCAGCCGTCCGCCATCTTCGGGATCGGCTACCAGGATCCGACGCTGGTCGGGATCTACTGCATCATCCTCCTCATCGCGCTCGTCGTGTTCGGTGTGCGCGTGGTGTTCGCCGCCGGCATTGCCGGGCTCGTCGGGCTGGTGGAGCTGATCGGCTGGGGGCCGGCGGCCTCCACCGTCGGCTCGATCCCGTACTCGAAGTCCGTCAGCTTCGTGCTCGGGCTGCTGCCGATGTTCATCCTCATCGGCTACCTCGCGTTCCACGCCGGCATGACGAAGAGCCTGTTCCATGCCGCCAAGGTGTGGATCGGCTGGGTGCCGGGCGGCCTTGCCGTCGCCTCGGTGTTCGCGGCGGCCGGATTCGCGGCGGTGTCGGGCGCATCGGTCGCCACCGCGGCGGTGTTCTCGCGCGTCGCGATCCCGGAGATGCTGGCGGCCAACTACGACAGGCGCCTCGCGGCCGGTGTCGTCGCGGCCGGCGGCACGCTTGCGTCCCTCATTCCGCCGTCGGCGATCCTGGTGATCTACGCGATCATCGTCGAGGAATCGGTCGGGGCGCTGCTGCTGGCCGGGTTCCTGCCGGGCGTGTTCTCGGCCGTGGTGTACGCGCTCATCATCATCGTCTGGTCGTCGACGCACGAGGGGGTCGGCCCGCCGGTCCGCGGCTTCGGCTGGGGCGAGCGGCTGCGCTCCACCTGGGGGCTTCTGCCCATCGTCACCGTGGTGGTCATCATCATGTCGGCGATCTACGGCGGCTGGGCGACGCCGACGGAGGCGGGCGCGCTCGGCGCCTTCGTGGTGCTCGTGGTCGCGGTCATCAACGGGATGCGCATCACGCACCTCAAGGACGCTCTGATGGAGACGTCCAAGCTGGTGGTGATGATCTTCTCGCTGATCTGGGGCGTGCTGATCTTCGGCCGCTTCCTCGGCTTCTCGGGACTGCCGGAGACGTTTGCCAACTGGATCCTCGGCTTCGACACCGACCCTTACATCATCCTCGCCTGCATCCTGATGGGCTACGTCGTCCTCGGCATGTTCATGGACGCCATCGGCCTGCTGCTGTTGACGCTGCCGGTCGTCTACCCGGCGATGATGGCGCTCAACGGCGGGCCCGACGTGCTGGCGGCCGATTCCGCGTTCGGCCTCTCGGGCGGGCAGGCGTCGGTGTGGTTCGGCATCATCGTGGTGAAGATGGCGGAGGTGTGCCTCATCACGCCGCCCATCGGGCTCAACTGCTTCGTCGTGGCGGGGGTGCGGCCGGACATCCCGCTCAGCGACGTGTTCCGCGGCATCGCGCTGTTCTTCGTCGCCGACATCCTGACGCTGGTGCTCCTCATCATGTTCCCGCAGATCATCACCTGGCTGCCGGATCTGATGCGCTGAGGCGCCGCCGCCGGGCCGTGCCGCCAGCGCCTCGGCGGGACGCCGGCGGGCGGCATCGGCGCTGGGGCTAGCCGGTCACCTTGGCGTAACGCTGCAGCACCTCCTCGGTGTGCTCGCCGAGCCGTGGCGGCGCCACCGGGGTGCGCGGCGGCGTGTCCGACAGGCGCAGCGGCGAGGCCACCAGGCGCAACGTCCCGTGCTTGGCGTCGGGGATCTCCAGCACGACGTTGCGCGCTTCGATCTCCGGCGCGTCGAACACCTGCTCGACCGAGCGCACCTCGCCGCAGGGGACGCCCGCGGCCTTCAGCGCGGCGATCCACTCGGCGGTGGTCTTCGTGGTGAAGATGGCGGCGAGCGGCGGGATCAGGTCGCGCCGGTTCTCGACCCGGTCGCGGTTGCGGATGAAGCGGGCATCCTCGGCCATGTCCGGCCGGTCCATGACCATGGTGCAGAGCTTGGCGAACTGGCTGTCGTTGCCGACCGCCAGGCACAGCGATCCGTCGGCGGTATCGAACGTCTGGTACGGCACGACGGTCGGATGGGCGTTGCCGAAGCGCTTGAAGCCGCCGCCGGTCTGCAGGTGACCCGTCGCGACGTTGGCGAGCGCGGCGACGGCGCAGTCGAACAGCGAGATGTCGATGTGCTGGCCGCGGCCGGTGCGCCCGCGTGCGATCAGCGCCGCCAGGATACCCTGCACCGCGTTCATGCCGGCGACGAGGTCGGTGATTGCGACGCCGAGCTTCATCGGGTCGCCGTCCGGCTCGCCGGTGATCGACATGAGGCCGCTCTCGGCCTGGATGACGAAGTCGTAGCCGGGTTCGGCCGCGCGCGGGCCGGTGCGGCCGTAGCCGGAGATCGAGCAGTAGATGAGGCGCGGGTTCACCTTGTGGATGGCCTCGTAGCCGAGCCCCATCCGGTCCAGCGCGCCGAGGCGGAAGTTCTCCACCAGCACGTCCGCCTGGGCGGCGAGGGCGAGCACCTGGGCCAGACCATCCGGGCTCTTCAGGTCGATCGCGACCGATTTCTTGGAGCGGTTGGCGGCCATGAAGTAGGTGGATTCGCCGCCGATCTGCGGCGGCATCCAGCCGCGCGTGTCGTCGCCGTTGCCGGGCGCCTCGATCTTCCACACCTCGGCGCCGAGGTCGGCCAGGGTTTGGGTCGAGGACGGGCCGGCGAGCACCCGCGAGAGATCGAGGACCTTGATGCCGTCCAATGGAAACATGCTACGCGTCCCTCGCCGCCGGAGAATGCCAGCAGCGCCGGGGCGCCGAGCGGAGTCGAACAGGGCAAGGCGCGGTGCATCAAAGTGAAAATCCTCCCGATCCGGCGCCAGCGGCCGGATTTTTCATGTGACGTAGGGCGGACCGGTGCGTGCGTGCAAGTCCCTGACGCACCCGGTCATCCCCGGCTAGCGGCGCTCTGCGACACGCGCTAGCTAAGCCCTCGATTAACACAATTCTCCCGCCGCTCGACCGGACGCGCCGACAATGCTCAATCCCGACATGCTCCTCGATATCGATCTGCCGGAGGTCGTCCAGGACGTCGGCTGGCGCGACTGCATCATCTACAGCCTGGGCCTCGGCTACGGCGACGATCCGCTCGACGAGGAGGAGCTGAAGTTCGTCGACGAGACCAAGCTCTGCGCGATGCCGGCGATGGCCAATGTTCTCGCCATGGCGCCGCACTGGATGAGCCGGCCCGGCACCAGCGTCGACTATTCGCGCATCGTCCACGGCGAACAGTCCGTCCGGCTCGCCCGCCCGTTGCCGACGGAGGCGACGGTGAAGGCGAAGACCCAAGTCACCGACGTGGTCGACAAGGGCAAGGGCGGGCTCATCGTCACCGAGCGCACGATTGTCGACGGTACCACCGGCGAGCCGTACGGCACGGTGCGCCAATCGGCGTTCGCGCGCGGGCAGGGCGGGTTCGGCCGGGCGCAAACCACCGAGACGCTCGCCGCCGAGCCGATCCCGGATCGTGCGCCCGACCACTCGGTCACGCTCCAGACGCGGCCGGGTCAGGCGCTGATCTACCGCCTCTCGGGGGACTACAATCCGCTGCATAGCGACCCCGCGAGCGCCCTCCGCTCCGGCTTCGACCGGCCGATCCTGCACGGCATGGCGACCTTCGGCATCGCCTGCCGCGCGCTGATGCTGACCTTGTGCGGCAACGATCCGGCGCGGGTGCGCGGGCAGGACGGGCGCTTCTCCGTCGCCGGTCTTTCCGGGCGAGGCGATCGCGGTCGACATGTGGTCGGTGGCGCCGGGGGTGGCCAGCTACACCGCGCGGGTGCCGGAACGCGACGCGACCGTGCTCACCAACGGACGGTTCGAGTTCGACGCCTGAGGATATCGCGCGGCCGAACGGTGCCAAGGCACGGGTCTTGTTCTCGAGCGGGGAAGCGCCGAGTATCGGCAAAAATAGGCTGGAGCGAAACGCTGTGTCATTGCGCGAAACGATCAAGTCGCTGCGGATCCCCGTCGTCGGGTCGCCACTCTTCATCATCTCCAATCCGGACCTCGTCATCGCCCAGTGCAAGGCGGGCATCATCGGCTCGTTCCCGGCGCTCAATGCCCGCGAGAAGGAGGGCGAGCCGATCATGCTGGAGGCCTGGCTGCAGCGCATCACCGAGGCGCTCGACCGCTACAATCAGGCCAACCCGGAACGGCCCGCCGCCCCCTTCGCGGTGAACCAGATCGTCCACCGCACCAACGCGCGGCTGGAGCGTGACATCGAGATCTGCGTGAAGTGGAAGGTGCCGGTGTGGATCACCTCGCTCGGTGCGCGAGTGGAGGTGAACGAGGCGGCCCATTCCGTCGGCGGCCAGCGTGCTGCATGATGTCATCAACAACCGCTTCGCCCGGAAGGCCATCGAGAAGGGCGCCGACGGCCTCGTCGCGGTGGCGGCGGGCGCGGGCGGTCACGCCGGCACGCAGTCGCCGTTCGCGCTGGTGCAGGAGATCCGCCAGTGGTTCGACGGGCCGGTCGTGCTCTCGGGCGCCATTGCGCGCGGCGATTCGGTGCTGGCGGCCGAGGCGATGGGGGCGGACGCCGCCTACGTGGGCTCGGCCTTCATCGCCACCGACGAGGCCAACGCGCCGGAGGCCTACAAGGCCATGATCGTGGACGGCGGTGCGGATGACATCGTCTATTCCGATCTCTTCACCGGCGTCTGGGGCAACTACCTCAAGCCCTCGGTCGCGGCGGCGGGGATGGACCCGGACAACCTGCCCACCAGCGACCCCTCTGCGATGAACTTCGGCTCCGGGTCGTCCAAGCCCAAATCGTGGTCCGAGATCTGGGGCTCCGGCCAGGGCATCGGCGCGGTCGACGGGGTGGTGCCGGCCGCCCGGCTGGTGGACCGGCTGGCCGCGGAGTACGCCGCCGCCCGGCGCCGGCTTCTCGGCGCGGACGAGGCGCTGTCTGCGGTGGCTGCGCAGTAGGCGTTGCGCGGTCGCGGCTGGGGGTGTCACACGGCCTCGCCTTGACTTTCGCGGCGGGGCAATCATTCTTGAGGAGCGCGCGGGAGAGACCGTGGCCCTCTCGGGGGTTACGGCGCCGAAGGAGCAACGGCCCGGAAACTCTCAGGCAAAAGGACCGCGCGTCGACGACATTCTGGAAAGCGGCGGCAGCAGCCGTCCACCGAAGGAGTAGCCGTTCTCATCCACCGTCCGGTGAGATGAGGCGGGAAATCTCTCAGGTGCCATGACAGAAGGGCTCTTGTTCGGCATTCCTGCCGGGCAACCTTTGTCATGGGCTAGGAGAATGGTTTGGCCGAAGAATCGACCGATGCGCTGAAGCGCACCCCGCTGGCCGACGTGCACCAGGCGGCCGGAGCGCGGATGGTCCCGTTCGCCGGCTACCTGATGCCGCTGCAGTACACCGGCATCATCGCCGAGCACACCGCCTGCCGCGAGGGCGCGGGCCTGTTCGACGTCTCCCACATGGGCCAGCTGCGGCTCGACGAGACCGAGCCGGGCGCCGCCGCCGCGTGGCTGGAAACGCTGACCCCGTCCAACATCACCGGCCTGAAGGAGGGTGCGGCGCGCTACAGCGTCCTCACCAACGAGGCGGGCGGCGTGGTCGACGACCTCATCATCACCAACATGGGCGACCACTTACGCGTCGTCGTCAACGGCGCCCGGCGCGAGGCGGTGGCCCAGCACTTCGCCGCGCACGCCGACCCGAGGGTGACGATCACGCCGCTCGACCGCGCGCTGATCGCCATTCAGGGCCCGGCAGCGGAGGCGGCGCTTGCCCCCTTCGTCGACGTGGACCTCTCCGCGCTCACCTTCATGAAGGCCGCCTACGGGACCGCGTTCGGTGCCGACGCGATGATCTCACGCTGCGGCTACACCGGCGAGGACGGCTTCGAACTCTCCCTGCCGAACGACGTCGCGGCCACCGCGTGGACCAAGCTCAGCGAGGACGAGCGCGTGTCCCCCGTCGGCCTCGGCGCCCGCAATTCGCTGCGCCTGGAGGCCGGCCTATGTCTCTACGGCCAGGACCTGTCGGAGCAGATCAGCCCGGTGGAGGCCGACCTCGGCTTCGTCATGCCCAAGCGGCGGCGCGAGGAAGGCGGTTTCCTCGGCTCCGAGCGGATCCTCGCCGAGCTTGCCGAGGGGCCGAACCGCAAGCGCGTCGGCCTCTCGTTCAGCGGCCGACTGCCGGCCCGGGCCGGCGCCGTTCTGGAGCTGGACGGGCGCGATGTCGGCGTCGTCACTTCCGGGGGCGTGGGGCCCACCGTCGGCGCGCCCATCGCGATGGGTCTCGTCGCCACACCGCACGCCGAAATCGGCACGGAGCTTGCCGCAATCGTGCGCGGGAAGGCGGTGCCGGTCACCGTCGCCGCGCTTCCCTTCGTGCCATCGCGAGCCAAACGAAAGACGTAAGATGAAGCGCTTCACCAAGGACCACGAGTGGATCGAAGAGGCCGACGGTATCCTCACCGTCGGTATCTCCGATCATGCCCAGGAACAGCTCGGCGACATCACGTTCGTCGAGCTGCCGGAGGTCGGCGAGAACTCTCGCCAAGGGCAATTCGTTCGCCGTGGTGGAAAGCGTCAAGGCCGCGTCGGACGTCTACGCGCCGGTCGACGGCGAGATCGTCGAGATCAACGGCGCCCTCGACGAGAAGCCCGAACTCGTCGACGAAGCGGCCGAGGCGGACGGCTGGTTCGCCAAGTTCAAGGCCGACGGCGTCGACCTCTCCGACCTGATGGATCAGGCCGGATACAACGAGTATCTGAAGACGATAACGTGACATCCCCCCGCCTCGCCGTGCGTGCGCTCGTGGTGGAGGAGGGGCGCCTCCTTCTCGTGAACGCATATCCGGACGCAAGGAGCGATCTGTGGTGTGCGCCCGGCGGCGGCGTCGAGGCGGGGACGGATCTGGCCACCAACTTGAGACGCGAGGTGCACGAGGAGACCGGGCTGACTGTGGAGGTCGGCGGCCTCGTCCTCGTCAACGAGTTTCACAATCCGGGGACCGGCTTTCACCAGGTGGAGCTGTTCTTCCGCGCCCGGGTGGTGGATGGGCGCATCGACGCGGCCTGGCGCGATCCGGATGCGATCGTCACCGAGCGGCGCTTCTTCTTGCCCGATGAGCTGTCGGCAGTCCGCTTCAAGCCGGACAGCCTGCCGGACATCGCGTTCCGTGCCGTTCCCGATGCGCAGTACGACCCCCTCGAGCCGATGATCGTGTAACCGCAGAGATCTCATGACTTCCAAAGATGTCGTTTTGAAATTCTTTGCCTGCTACGCGGCCGGTGATCTGGAGGGCGCCGCGCAGTGGATGTCGGACGACATCACCCATCGGGCGCACGCGGAGAACAAGACCGATCTGTTCTGCGGGCGCTACGACGGCAAAGACGCCGCCTTTCAGCGATTGCACGAAATCGCGGTGCGCTTCCTGATCGAAACCTACGACCTCGAGAACGTGATCGCCGAGGGTAACCGGGTGGCCGCACTCACGCGGATCGTGGCGACCGCGATCAAGACCGGGGCGCATTTCGAGACGCGCACCGCCGTTTTCGCGACCGTGACCGACGGCCTCATCACAGACATCGAAGAAGATCTTCGACACCGCTTTGGTGTCCGCGGTGGCGGGCGACGCCGCCCCAACCGCCATCCAATTCACCTAAGGAGTGACGATGCGTTACCATCCGTTGACGGCTGACGACCGGGCGCTGATGCTGAGGAAAATCGGCGTCGGCTCGATCGACGACCTGTTCGTCGACGTGCCGGCCGACAAGCTCTTCACCGAGCCGATGAACCTGCCCGCCGGCCAGTCCGAGATCGCTGTGGAGCGTGCGCTGTCGGCGATGGCGCGCAAGAACCATGCGGCGGGCGATGGCCCCTTCTTCCTCGGCGCGGGCGCCTACCGGCACCATGTGCCGGCGACGGTGGATCACCTCATCCAGCGCTCCGAGTTCCTCACGTCCTACACGCCCTACCAGGCCGAGATCAGCCAGGGCACGCTGCAGGTCCTGTTCGAGTTTCAGAGCCAGGTGGCGCGTCTCACCGGCATGGAGGTCGCCAACGCCTCCATGTACGACGGCTCGACGGCTGCGGCCGAGGCGGTGATGATGGCCGCCCGCCTCACCAAGCGCGGCCGCGCCGTCGTCGCCGGCAGCGTCCACCCGCAATATCGCGACGTGATCGAGACGGTGGCGACGGGCGTCGAGGTCGAGGCGATGCCGGCGGATCCGACCGGCGCCGAGGACGTCATCGCGAAGATCAATTCGTCGGTCGCTTGCGTGGTGGTGCAGTCGCCGTCGTTCTACGGCCATCTCGTGGATCTGGCGCCGATCGCCAAGGCCGCGCACGAAGCGGGCGCGCTCCTCGTCTCGGTGTTTACCGAGCCGGTGGCGCTGGGCGCGATCGAAGTCGCCGGGTGCGCAGGGCGCCGATATCGTCGTGGGCGAGGGGCAGGGCATCGGCAATCCGCTGACCTTCGGCGGCCCGTATGTCGGCCTGTTCGCGACGCGCAAGAAGCATGTGCGGCAAATGCCCGGCCGCCTCGCGGGTGAGACCGTCGACGCCGACGGCAAGCGTGGCTACGCGCTGACCCTCAACACGCGTGAGCAGCACATTCGCCGCGACAAGGCGACGTCCAACATCTGCACCAACTCCGGGCTGTGTGCGCTGGCCTTCACGATCCACATGACGCTGCTCGGCGAAACGGGCCTGAAGCGCCTCGCCGCGCTGAACCACGAGCGCGCCTGCGCCACGGCCGATGCACTGGCGCGCGTGCCGGGGGTCGAGGTGCTCAACGAGACCTTCTTCAACGAGTTCACCGTCCGTGTCCCCGGGGATGCCGCCGGGGTGGTCGAGAAGGCCGCCGGCCAGGGCATCATTGCCGGGCTTCCGGTGGCACGGCTCGATTCGAAGGCGCCGGCGGACCTCATCGTGGTGGCGGCGACGGAGCTGACGACGGACGAGGATATCGCCGCCCTCGCCGGGGCGCTCGCGGGGTGAGCGGCCTGGTGGCACACTTCCAGGCCATGGCGGCCAACAACGCCTGGGCCAACGCCCGGCTCCTCGATGCTTGCGAGGCACTGAGCGAGGCCGAGTTCGCGGCCAAGCGCGTCAGCTTCTTCCCGTCGCTGGCGGCGACGCTGAATCATAACCTCAGCGTCGACCGCTACTACCTCGACGCTCTGGAAGGCCGCACCCGCGCCTACGGTGATCGCGAGCCCGCATCCTTCGCCCGACCGGCGGACGTGAAAGCCGCGCAGGCCGAAGAGGATGCGCGCCTCGCCGCGTTCTGCGGCAGCCTCGATGCCGACAGGCTCGCCGCGGAGGTCGACACCGACCGCGGCGCCGACGGCCGCATCGCCGAGCGTGTGGACTGCCTGCTGGCGCACCTCTTCCAGCACCAGATCCACCACCGCGGCCAGGCGCACGCGATGCTGGCCGAGACCGACGTCGCCCCGCCCCAACTCGACGAATTTTTCCTGCGTTACGACCGCCCGCACGACGCGGTGCAACACGGAGCTCCACGATGACCTTCACCGGAAACCAGGCGCTTCGGATCCACGAGCCGCTGATCTTCGAGGTCGGCCGCACCGAGCAGACCGGCGTCGACCTGCCGGACCCCGCGCCCCATACCTCCCGCCTCGGGAGTCAGCGCCCGCAAGGAGCCGATCGGTCTGCCTGGCCTCACCGAGCCGGAGACGATGCGCCACTACGTGCGCCTGTCGCGCCAGAACTACGCGATCGACCTCGGCATGTACCCGCTCGGCTCGTGCACCATGAAGCACAACCCGCGCCTGAACGAGAAGGTGGCGCGGCTGCCGGGCTTTGCCGACATCCACCCGCTGCAGCCGCTCTCCACGGTCCCCGGCGCGCTCGAGCTGATGAAGACGCTCTCGCACTGGCTCCTCGAGATGACGGACATGAAGGCCGTCGCACTGTCGCCCAAGGCGGGCGCGCAGGGCGAACTAGCCGGCATGATGGCGATCCGTGCGGCGCTGAAGGCGCGTGGTGAGGATCGCAAGACGGTGCTGGTGCCGGAGTCGGCGCACGGCACGAACCCGGCGACCGCCGCCGCGCTCGGCTACAAGGTCGAGGGCATCAAGGCGCGCGAGGACGGGACCGTCAGCGTGGAGGCCGTGCGCGAGAAGCTGTCGGACGACGTCGCCGCGATCATGCTGACGAACCCCAATACCTGCGGCCTGTTCGAGCCGGAGGTGGCCGAGATCGCCGACGCGATCCACGAGGCTGGCGCGTACTTCTACGGCGACGGGGCGAACTTCAACGCCATCGTCGGCAAGGCCAAGCCCGGCGCGCTGGGCGTCGACGCGATGCACATCAACCTGCACAAGACGTTCTCCACGCCCCATGGCGGCGGTGGTCCTGGCTCGGGGCCGGTGGTGCTGTCGGAGCGACTCGCCCCCTACGCGCCGGTGCCGTTCTTCCGCGGTGAAACGCTGGTGGAGCGCGAGGAAGACGCTGAGGACGGCGAGATGCCGTTCGGTCGCCTGACCGCCTTCCACGGGCAGATGGGCATGTACGTGCGCGCCATGGCCTACATGATGAGCCACGGCGCGGACGGGCTGAAGCAGGCGTCCGAGGATGCGGTGCTGGCGGCGAACTACATCAAGGCGTCGCTGGCGGACCTCATGAGCGTCTCGTTCCCCGATCGCCCGGCCATGCACGAGGTGCTGTTCGACGAGCGTTTCCTGAAGGGCACCGGCGTCACCACGCTCGATTTCGCCAAGGCGATGATCGACGAGGGCTTTCACCCGATGACGATGTATTTCCCGCTGGTGGTGCCGGGGGCGATGCTGATCGAGCCGACCGAAGTCCGAATCGCTCGCCTCGCTCGACATCTTCATCGCCGCGCTGCGGGACCTCGCCCAGGCCGCCAAGCGCGGCGAGACGGAGCGCTTCACCGAGGCCCCGAAGCACGCGCCACGGCGGCGCCTGGATGAGACCCGGGGCGCCCGTAAGCCGGTCCTCGCCTACGAGGTGCCGGAGCCGACACGCGAGGCCGCCGAGTAGGCGCCTCGCCCGGCCGGCGCGGCTGCCCGGTGGCGACAGCGCCAGCGGGCAGCCGCACCGCACACGATCAGACCGTCGCCTTGGCCGACCGGAACCATGCGATGGCGCTGCTTTCGCAGATCCACATCTCGATGTAGGCGATCAGCGCCGTCACCATGGGCGCGCTGCGCCGGCGCGCCGCATCGTCGCCGGCGTTGGTGGCGAAGATGCAGTGCACCAGCGCCTCCATCGCCAGCATCAACCGGGCGCGATGGATGGTCGTCTCGCAGTCGGCCAGCCGGCCGATGGCGAGGATCGACATCATATAGTCGTCGGCCAGCCGGCGCGCCTCGTGGGTGTCGTGGCGGCCCAGCAGGCTGACGATGCTGCGGCACATCAGCCGCACGTAGTCCTCCAGAACATCGCCTCGCGCGACGGCAGAAAGATCGAGTGCCACCACCCGCTCGCCGTCGACGAGGAAGTTCCGGTCGTTGCCGTCTCCGTGGATCGTGCGGGACGGGTACGAAGTGCCGCGCACGACATCCTCCAGCAGGTCCGCGATGCGCGGCAGAAGAGCGGCGACACGCTCGCGCAGGGTCGCTTCGAGCCGTGCCTCGTGGTTGGCGAGGCGCCCGGCAAAGATCTGGTGCCGGAAGGGCCGCTCCACCGGGTCGGATGCGCTGTGGTAGCGCTGCAGCCAGCGCGCGGTGTTGGCGACCGCGTTCCGGGCCGCGGCGGGCTGTGTCTGGATCAGAAAGCGCAGGGGAGGCGCCGCGCACCACGCGGTCACCGTCATGTCGAACTCGGAGATATAGGCGACCGGTCGGATCACCGGCGTCGCCGCCGCGCGCTCGCGATTGCCGTACACTTGGCAGAGCGCCTCGTACTCCTGCGCGCCGCGTTGCGTCGGCGGCTGCCCCGGGCCCGCAATCTTCAGCGCCACCGGATCTTCGGCTGTTCCCCATCGGTACACCGCGGACCGCCCGTTGAACGCCACGCGCGTCGGCGGCGAGTCCTGCGCGAAGGCGTGCCCCTTCAGCGCCGGAAAGACCTGCGCGTTCAGAACGGCGTCGACGGCGGAAGGCTCCCAATGAGCCACAGGCAGGACAGTCATTGCTTTTCATGACAGTTTTATAAAGCAGACTGCAATAAACCAATTTATGCAGCAGCATGAATTGTCATGGAATCGTCATGTTCCACCCGCCAAGCCGCGCAGATTCGGGCTTGCAGGTCGGCGACGCCGGGACAGACGAGGGGAGGGGCGGTAGGCGGCAAGGTGGCCTCCGGTCAGCGCCGGGGCGGTCGATCGCGCGACGGTTGGCTCGCGAAGCTGACGCCCAGCATGCGGCGGACGGCGAAGGAAGGAGGGACGGGAGACCGGCTGACATCTGCCGTGAGCCGGCGGCTTCAAACGCCTGCGTCAGCCATCCTGCTGGCGGCGACCGCGTGCCGACGATCACGCTGCCGTTGCGTTTTCAGCCAAGAATGATTGCGACGAACGCGTGTCACCCGGTGCGGCCGAGATCGCTTCGGTGGAAGCGCTATGCTGTGATGTTCGAAATCAGAGCTGGTACGCCCTAGGGGACTCGAACCCCTGTTTCCGCCGTGAGAGGGCAGCGTCCTGGACCACTAGACGAAGGGCGCGTTCAGTGGAGACGTCGATGTAGTCGGTTTCGACGCGTTCGCCAAGGGGAAAATTTGCCGCCGTTGGCAGAAATCCGAATGTCCCTAGTTTGCTTGGGGACAACCGAACGGAGGCATACGCCATGCCACGACTGACGCGACGTCTCTTCGCCGCTGCCCTGGTGCCAGCACTCATGGTCTCCTCCGCGGCGCTTGCGCACCACGGCTGGAGCTGGACCACCGGCGGAAACATCGAGCTGACCGGCATCATCCAGTCCGCCCGGCTGGGCAACCCGCACGGGGTCCTCAAGGTCGACGCCGACGGCGAGATCTGGACCGTGGAGGTCGGCCAGCCCTGGCGCAACTCCCGCGCCGGCTTGAGTGATGGGGATTTCGCCGAAGGGACGGAGATCACCATCGAAGGCGAGCCGGCCGCCGACATGGACGAGAAGCTGATGAAGGCCGAGCGCATCACCATCGCCGGTACGCTCTACGAGCTCTATCCCGGCCGGTCCTGACGGCAGGGCGGTGATCCGCCTCAGGCGGCGCAGGCGCCGCCGGTGAATGACGTCTGGGCGATGCTCCAGGCGACGCCCATGGCCGAGTGGGCCCGCACGGCCCGATGGGGCTATGCCGCGCTCAATGGCACTCACATTCTCGGGATCGCGCTCCTGGTCGGGGCGATCGTGCCGCTCAACCTCGTGCGCATGGGCCTCGTCCGGGCCGAGCCCGATGCGGCCGCCCGGCTGCTGGTGCCGTTCGCCGGCGCCGGTCTGGTGCTGGCGGTCGTCACCGGGGCGGTGATGTTTGCCTCGCGCGCCAGCGAATATGCGGCGCTCGGCGTGTTTCAGATCAAGATCGCGCTTGTTCTCATGGGCGTTGTGGTCGCGCTGGTTCTACATTCGCGCCACGGTCTTTACATGCAGCGCGCCGGCCGCGTGCGCATGGCGGGCCATGCCGCGGTGTCGCTCACGCTGTGGATCGCCGTCCTGGCGCTCGGCCGACTGATCGCGTTCGTCGGCTGAACCCGCCGCCGGAGCGTGGGGAACGCTGCGCTGCCCTCTGAAGGAAGACGCCCGGCCGAGTGACGGGCCGGGCGCTCCGTTGCGAACGGGCGGGGCCTAGTTCGCCGTGGTCTGGCGCTGGCCTTCCGGCAGCGCCTGCTCGGCCGTCGCGGTCGTCGCCGGCTTCGGCGACGGCCTGGCGGTGCTGGGCTGCGCGGTGGCTGGCGAGGCGCCGCTGGTCGAGGCCTGCTCGCCGGCGCCATCGTCCGTGGATGCAGGCTGCGCCGTCGCGCGGGAGCCTCCTCGGCCGGCGCCTCGCGCTCCTCCGGGCGAACCTTGGCGCCGGGGCGAATGCGCTGCAGGCCGGCAACCACCATGCGGTCACCGCCCTCCAGACCCTTCGTCACGATCCAGTTGCTGCCGCGCGTCCCTTGCGTGGTCAGCTCGCGCTCCTCGATGGCGTCCTCGGCGTTGACGACGTAGGCAATCGGCAGGCCGCGCCGGTTGCGCGTGACCCCCTCCTGCGGCGCCAGAACGACGTTCGGCGCGCGGCCCTGAGGTATCTGCACCTGCACGTACATTCCCGGCAGCAGGAAGTGGTCGGGGTTGGCGAACTCCAGCCGCAGCGTGACCACGCCGGTCCGCTCGTTGACGTGCGGCTCGGCGGCGGTCAGTTCGCCGCGGTGCTCATACTCGGTGCCGTCGGCCAGCGTGAGCGCGACCGACGTGTCCGCATCGGCGAGCTTGTCCTCCACGCTGCCGCGGCGGAAGGCGAGCAGCTCGGCGGCCGACTGGGTGACGTCCACCAGCACCGGGTCGATGGCGCGGATGACGGCGAGCGGTGCGATCTGACCGGCCGTGACGAGCGCGCCCTGCGTCGTCAGCGAGCGGCCGACGACGCCTGACAGTTGCGCCCGGATGGTGGTGCGGTCGAGGTCGATCTCTGCCGTCTGCAGCTGGGCCTGGGCCACCTGCAGTCCGGCGCTCGCGGTCTCGCGCGCGGCGACGGCGGTCTCGAGGGCCTGCTCGCTGACCACGCCGCGCTGGCTCAGACGCTCGTTGCGTGTGGCGTCGCTGAGGGCGGCGTCGTAGGTCGCCTGCGCCTGGGCCACCGCCGCCTTCGCCGCCGCCACCTGGGCTTGATAGGAGGCCGGGTCGATACGGTACATCGGGTCGCCCAGGTTCACCTCGGCGCCTTCTTCGAAGAGGCGCTCCATGATGATGCCGTCGACCTGCGGGCGCACCTCGGCAACGCCCGACGCCACCACACGGCCAGGCAGAAGGCTCGTCAGGGTGATGTCCTGGTTTTCGAGCGTGACGTACGTCACCGCGGGTGGCGGCGGGGCCGGTGGTGCCGCCTCGGCCGGGGCCTCGGCGGCCTGCTCCTCCTCGGCGGGGGCCTCCGTCGCGGGCGCTTCCGCCGCCGGGGCCGCCGGGGCGGTCTCCTCCGACGCCTGCGGCCTATTGCGCGTGCCCCGTTGCGCGTCGGCGGCGCCGGTGGCGACGACCGAGACCGCCAAAGCCATCGCGAGCGTCAACGCTGCAGACCTCAACATAATCGTCTCCGTGAACTGGGGATAGCGCCGGACGGCGCCAGCATGATGCGGTGGTAGACGGCAAAGCGGAAATCTCCAAACCCGTGACCCTGCCATGCCCACCCAAAACAGGTAGAAGATCGTGACCCGGTGCCCTAAGCGCAATGAGAGAACGGGTGGAGGAATGATGCCGACTCCAGTGATGCTATTGATCCTCGACGGCTGGGGCTGGCGTGAGGCGCGCGATGCGAACGCGGTCCTGCTGGCCGATACGCCCAATTTCGATGCGCTGTACGCGGCGAACCCGCACGCCTTCCTCACCACCTGCGGCCCCGATGTGGGCCTGCCCGAGGGGCAGATGGGCAATTCGGAGGTGGGGCACCTCAACATCGGCGCCGGGCGTGTGGTGATGCAGGAGCTGCCGCGCATCGATGCCGCGATCACCTCGGGCGACCTGGCCGCACGCCTCGCCGCCACGGGCCTCGCGGCCGCCGTGAAGGCGAGCGGCGGGCGCTGTCACATCGTCGGCCTCGTGTCCGACGGCGGCGTCCACAGCCACCAGAACCACGCCGTCGCCCTCGCGCGCGCGCTCGCCGAAGCGGGGGTCCCGTCGGTGCTGCACGCCTTCACCGACGGGCGCGACACCGCGCCGGATGCCGCCGTTCGTCAGCTGAGCGAGGTCGAGGCGGCGCTGCCGGCCGGCGTGACGATCGCCACCGTCTCGGGCCGCTACTACGCGATGGACCGCGACCACCGCTGGGAGCGCGTCGAGAAGGCCTATGCGGCCATTGCACGCGGTGAGGGCGTGGCGGCCGCGTCGGCCACCGCCGCCGTCGAGGCCGCGCATCGCGAGGGCACCACCGACGAGTTCGTTCTCCCCAGCGTGATCGGCGGCTACGACGGCATGGCGGACGGCGATGCGCTGATCTGCTTCAACTTCCGCTCCGACCGCGCGCGCGAGATCCTGACCGCGCTGACGGATCCGGATTTCGACGGCTTCGACCGTGGCACGCCGCCGGAGTTCTGCACGCGCGTCGGCATGGTGTCCTACAGCAAGGACCTCGACGGCCGGCTCCAGACGCTGTTCGAGGCGCAGGACCTCGCGGACGGTCTCGCCGAGACGGTGTCGCGCGCCGGCAAGCGGCAGATCCACCTCGCGGAGACGGAGAAGTACCCGCACGTCACCTACTTCCTCAACGGCGGTCGCGAGGCGCCGTTCGACGGGGAGATCCACAAGATGGTGCCGTCGCCGAAGGTGGCGACCTACGACCTGCAGCCCGAAATGTCGGCCCCGGAGCTGACGGCGGAGGTGCTGAAGGCGATCGAGACCGACACCTACGACTTCATCGTCGTGAACTATGCCAATCCGGACATGGTGGGCCACACCGGCGTGCTGGAGGCGGCCATCAAGGCGGTGGAGACGGTGGACGGAGCCCTCGGCCGGATCGCGGAGGCCATCGCGGCCAAAGGGGGCTCGCTGCTGTTCACCGCCGACCATGGCAATTGCGAGATGATGGTCGATCCGGTGACGGGCGGCCCGCACACGGCGCACACCTTGAACAAGGTGCCGCTGGTCATGGTGACGCCGCGCAAGGCGGCGCTGCACGATGGGCGCCTCGCCGATCTGGCGCCCACCGTGCTGGCGCTGATGGGCCTGGACCAGCCGGCCGCGATGACCGGAACGTGTCTGGCGACCTTCTCGGACTGACGCGCCGGCGGACCGCACGCTCGATTTCAGCGGTCGAGCATCTTGCGCACGACGGCGACGAGGTCGGTCGGGGCGAAGGGCTTGTAGATGAACTCGTGCCTCGGATTGTTCTCGGCGCGCAGGGCGTCGACGTTGTCGGCATAGCCGGTCGCCAGCACCACCTTCATCGTCGGTCGGTGCTTTTCGATCCACCGGGCCAGCTCCACACCGCCCATCAGCGGCATCACCACGTCGCTGAGGACGAGGTCGATGGCGTCGCCGGACTCGATGAGGACGCGCGTCGCCTTCTCGCCGTCGTCCGCGTGGATGGTGCGGAAGCCGCGCATCTGCAGCGCCTGCATGATGGATCCGGCGACCGCCGCGTCGTCCTCCACCACGAGGACGGTCTCGTCCCCGTGGATCGGCGCCAGCTCGTCTCTCGTCGCCACCTCAGTCACCTCGTCGTGGCACCGGGGCACGAACATCGAAAAGGTGCTGCCGGCACCGACTTCACTGGAAACCATGAGGTCCCCGCCGGCCTTGCGGGCGATCCCCTGACAGATCGCGAGGCCCAGGCCCGTTCCGGTGCCGGCGGCCTTGGTGGAGAAGAACGGCTCGAAGATCTTGGCGAGATCGTCCGGGCCGATGCCGGTGCCGTTGTCCGACACCTGGATGCGCACATACTGCGCCCGCCTCCAGCCCGCGGCAGGGCGTGTCGAACGCGATGTTGGCGACATCCACCTGCACGCGGCCGCCGTGGGGCAGGGCATGCTTGGCGTTGAACGCGAGGTTCATCAGGACCTGGTCGAACTCGCTGGGGTCGATCCGGATGTTCCAGATCCCTTCGGCGGGGATGAAGACGAGCTCGATGTTCTTCGGGAAGCTCGGCCGAAGCATCGTATAGCTTTTGATGATGAGGTCGTCGGGGCGCACCACCACCGGCCGTGAGGGCTGCCGGCGGGACATGGCGAGGAGCTGGCGGGTGAGGGTGCGGGCGCGCTCGGTCGCCCGCTCGATGCGCGCGAGCATGACCTGGTGGTCTGCGTCGTCGAGCTCTTCGCGCAGGAACTCCAGGTTGCCCATGATGACGACGAGGAGGTTGTTGAAGTCGTGCGCGACGCCGCCCGCGAGCACGCCGATCGCCTCCATCTTCTGCGCCGCGCGGACCTGCTCGGCCAGCAGGCGGTTCTCGGTCACGTCGCGGATGGCCGCGAGCGTGGCGCGTTCCCCGCCCCACTCGATCTCGGCGACCTTCATCTCGCACGTTCGCGGCTTGCCGCCGGTCAGGATTTCGATCTCGGTGACTGCCTTGCCCGACGACAGGCCGAGCCATTCGCGCAGCGGGCTCGACCCCTCGTTCAGGAGCTGCTCGGCCGCCGCGTTGACGTAGCGCACGATGCCGCCGCCATCCAGGACGATCATCGCGTCCGGGTTGGCGTCGAGCAGTTGCCGGACGCTGCGGTAGGCTTCCTGCGCCCGGTGCCGTTCGACGGCATTGAGGATGCAGCGGCCGAGGGAGCTGGTGTCGGCCTCGTTCTTCCAGATGAGGTCTTGTGCGCCCTCGCCGAGGACTTCCGCCCGCAGGCCCGCCGAGTTGGCGCCGGAGACCACGACGATGGCGACGTCGTGGTGGGCGGCGCGCAGTTTGCGCAGACTGTCGATGCCGGTCGAGTTGGGCAGGTTGAGGTCGAGCACGACGGCGTCGATGTTCTCCTGGTCCAGCATCACCAGCGCGGCGCGCAGGGAGGTGGCGGTGAGAATGTCGAACGTGACGTCTGCCTCACTGAGGATGGCGGCGGTGAGTTCCACATCGGCCGGATTGTCCTCGACGAGGAGGAGGCTCTTGCTCTCGCCGATCGGGCGGACGCTGGGGTGGGCGGGTTCGGGCGCTGCAGGCGCTTGCGGGGCGGTGGTTTCCATTCGCTCAGCCTCCGGCATGACACCTGATGTCTGCGGTCCCGACGGACCGCTTCACCCCTGCGATATCCTGGACCGGCATACTTCCCCCTCGCTGGCCCACGGTGCCGGGCGTTTCACCGCGCGCAGCGCGGGTGCGGCGCCGATGGGCGCGCGGTCCGTCTCGCTCAAGCCCTCGCGGCAGGGGGAGAGCGGTCCGAGGCAGACCGATCGTTTCCGCTCCCGGCTGTCCTGAGGGCTCCGTCCACACCGGGCATGATGACGCCGAGCCATCATGCATTGCGGGAAGCATGCTCCATCTTGCGGGTGCGAGGCTGTGCGTCACACCTCAGCGCGGGACGGCCGTGAGGAAAGACGCGCCGGGACGGGCCGATCGCCCGCTGCTTGCGCTGGGCGCGGCCAAGCGCGCGGCTCGGGGCGAGGGGGCCGTCAGCGATGCCGCCGATGACCGCGGGGCGGGCGTCTGGTCTGGTGCGCAGCGATGTGGAGCTACTCTGCCGCCGCTTCCGTGGTCGGCAGGCGCACGACGGTGAACCAGAACGTCTCCAGCGATGCGACGATGTTCTGGAACGAGGCGAAATCCAGAGGTTTGTTCACGTAACAGTTGGCCCCGAGGTCGTAGCTCTCGATCACGTCGCGATCGGCGAAGGACGAGGTCAGCACCACGATCGGGATTTGCTTCAGTCCCTCGGTGGACTTGATGTCGGCGATCACCGTCTTGCCGGACAATCGCGGAACGTTGAGGTCCAGGATGATGAGATCCGGCATCGGCTTGTCGGCGTAGGCGCCGCGTTGATGCAGGTAGTCGAGCGCTTGCGACCCGTCCGTGACCACGTCGAGCTTCAGGCGGAGCTTCTGGTGGCTCAGCGCCTCGCTGGTCAGCTCGATGTCGGCGGGGTTGTCCTCGAGGAGAAGGATCTTGATGGGCTGTGTCATGCGGGTTTCGTGTCTGCTGCGCGAAGCGTGAAGTGGAAGGAAGTGCCTTGGTCGGGGGCACTCTCGGCCCAGATCCGGCCGCCGTGCTGATCGACGATCCGCTTCACGATGGCGAGCCCCAGCCCGTTGCCCGTGTAGCGGCCCCGCTCGTGCAGGCGCTGGAACATGTCGAAGATTCGATCCACGTCGCGGATCTCGAAGCCGATGCCGTTGTCGGTCAGCCGGAAGTGCCAGACCGGCCCATCTCGATCGGCGGTCAAGCGTGATGTGCGGGGGGGCGTCGCCGCGGAACTTGATGGCGTTGCTGAGGAGGTTCTGAAGCAGCCGGGAGAGCTGCTCGCCGTCGGCCATCACCGTCGGCAGTGATCCAGTCTCAATCGTCGCCCCGGAATCCTTGATCACCGCCGTCAGCGTGCGCTGCACCCGTTGCCAGAGGGGGGCGACCTCCGTCGGTGCCAAGGGTTTGGCCGAGGCGCCGACGCGGGAGTACTCGAGGAGGTCGTTGATCAGGCCCTGCATCCGCCGTGCACCGTCCACGGCGAAGTGGATGTACTTGTCCGCCCGCTCGTCGAGCTGGCCCTTGTAGCGATCGGACAGCAGCTGGGTGAAGCTCGCCACCATGCGCAGCGGCTCCTGCAGATCGTGCGAGGCGACGTACGCGAACTGCACCAGGTCCTTGTTGGAGCGCTCCAGTTCCTCGGTGCGCGCCAAGAGCTCGCGCTTGGCCGCCCGTTCGGCCGAGACGTCGAGCACCGCGGCCAGCACCAGGGTGCCGGTGCGCGAAGGGACCGGCGTGAGGCCCACCTCGATGGGGAAGACGGCGCCGTCCTTGCGCTGGCCGAAGATTTCGCGGTCCTCGCCCATGGCGCGGCGCTCGGGATCGGCGAGGAAGTCCGCGATGAACTGTTGGTGCTTGTCCGTCATCGCCGCGGGCACCAGCACCTCGATGGGTTGGCCGACCAATTCCTCGCGGCCATATCCGAAGGCGCGTTCCACCTGCGCGTTGACGAGGAGGATGGTGCCTCCAGCGTCGGCGAGGATGTTGCCGGCGGGGGAGTGCTCCACCGAGAGGCGGAACATCTCCTGCGCCATCCGGTCGGCCGTCACGTCCCGTGCGATGATCGAGATGCCGAGGACCGTGCCGTCCGGCGCGCGCACGGGCGAGGCGCGCAGCGAGATGTCGCTCGTCGACCCGTCGCGCCGTTTGCGGGAGACGTCGACGATGCGGCTGTCGTTCTGATCCAGCCGGTGTCCGAGTGTGCGGTGAAGGCTGTCGGCACTGTCCGGCCAGATCACCTTGTCGACGTCGCGGCCGAGGGCCTCTTCGGCGCGACACTCGAACAGGGCGGTGGCGGCCGGGTTCCAGCGTGTGATGCACTTGTTGTGGTCGGTGGTGAGAATGGCGTCGCTCGAGCCTTTGATGACCGCCCCGTCGAAGCGTTCCTGCGCGATATAGTCCGCGAGCGCCTGCGCCAGCACGCCGATCTCGCCGCCGTGGCCGGTGGGCAGGGACACCGGGCGGCCGGCGCTCGCATCGGCAATCCCATCCTTCATCGCAACCACCGGGCGGACGATCGCGCGGGCGGTGAACGTGGCGGCGATGGTGGCCAGCAGCGCGGCGATCACGCCGACGGCGGCTGCCGAATTGCGGATGGCCGGCGCGGCGCGGGCGATGCGGGACGGCAATGAGACCACGACGGACAACGCGGGACCGACTTCGGCGAGAGGCGCCCGGGCCCAGGCGACCGCGACGGTCGACCCGTCCTCGCGAACCATGGCGCTGCCGCCTGGATCCTTGGCGACCGCCGCGGCCAGCGCCGGACGCTCGGCACCGAACAGGATCCGCTCGCCCTTCTCGAAGGCGAACTCCTTCGACGGGTCCGGATGGATGAGGAAATCGCCCTCGGCGTTGAGGACGAACAGTTCGCCGGACGTCGCGAGCGCCGCGCGCAGTTGCTGGAACGTGTCGCGCAGGTCGATATTGAGGATCAGCAGGCCGTAGCGCTCGCCATTGGACCCGTCCATCGGCGTCGCCAGACGCAGGACCGGGGTCGGCGGG
Organism: uncultured Alphaproteobacteria bacterium; assembly: GCA_963771975.1. Classification (GTDB taxonomy): domain Bacteria; phylum Pseudomonadota; class Alphaproteobacteria; order Rhizobiales; family Amorphaceae; genus Acuticoccus. The sequence goes on from CAVYVL010000002.1 coordinate 232,592, forward strand.
TTGACGATCTCGCCGAACTCACGGTTCAGGTCGATCGGCGAAATGTACATCTCGCCGGTGTCGAGCGCCAACGTCTCGCTCACATAGGGTCGCGCCTCCTTGGACTGCAGCTCCTCGGGGGGCAGAACCCTGGGGGGCGCGTCACCGGACTGGCGATCCACCCGGATCACCTCGTTGCCCGCGGCATCGAGCAGGCGCAGTTGCAGGTAGCTGGGCTTGGCCGACAGTTCCGCCGCGAATAGGTTCGAGACGATCTCGCGCCACGTCGACACGTCGAGGTCGAGGCGATTGAGCTCGCCCTGTCCAATCGCCGCGTTGATGAACGCGCGCAATGCGGTCGACTTGGCCCGGGCCGCAAGGTCCGTCCGGGCGTTCGTGGTCTGCGCCACGATTTGCGTCGCCATCTGGCGGGCGTCGGCCTCGACCCGGACCACGCCCTGCGGCAGGAGCGCGCGCTCCACCGCGAAGTAGACCGCTACCCCCACACCGGTGGAGGTCAGGAGCACCAGCGTCACCATCGCGACGAGGAGCTGCTTCGTGATGGGCATCGATTTGAGGAGCAACAGCAGCCAATTCTCCGAAGGGCCCGCGGCAGAAGGCCCAGGGCTGGATCCACCATGCCCAGAGCGGCTGCCCTGAACCCATCGTCCGCTGCGCGACGCAGCCCTTGCGGCGAACTCGATCATATTGCCTGCTCCGCATTGCAGTGTTGGTTGGCGCCGATGGGCGCCGTGTGTGCGCGGACGATCAACCGGGGTTTCGCGCCACCCGAACCGCGATGACGGCCGGGCGAAGGCAAAACATCCTATGGTTGCGGCGGGCGGTCAACCCTATGCTTTCAGATTGGCAAAATCTGGATGATCAGGGCTTGGAAAACGGCAAAATTCCGCGCGCGGCGGCGCGGTCCATTGTCACCGCGATGCACGCTAGGCGAGCAGGTCCGGGAGACTTCGGCGATCGGCGCGGGCGGTTACGGCGTCTCGATCTTGCGAATATCATCGATCACCTTGCCATCGTTCGGCAGGCTCGCGACATCCACGAAGGCCACATCGCCCCGCACCCGGCATTCGGCCCGGACGGCATCGGCAAGCGCCGCGGCCAGGGCCTCGTCGCCCGCCTCCACCTCGGCCTTCAGCACCACCGTGTCGGCGCCGTTCACCTCGTCCACCACCAGCCGCGCCCGGTGGACCGCAGCGAAGCGATGGACGATCGCCATCACCTGCCGCGGATGGACGAACATGCCGCGGACCTTGGTGGTCTGGTCGGCGCGGCCCATCCAGCCCTTCAGCCGCCGCCCGGTGCGCCCGCAGGTGCTCGGCGTGTCGAGCTCGGCCGAGAGGTCGCCGGTGGCGAAGCGGATCAGCGGGTAGGCGGGGTTGAACGTCGTCACCACCACCTCGCCCACCTGGCCGGGCGCCACCGGGTCGCCGCTGCCGGGGGTGACGATCTCCACCAGCGCATCCTCGTCCACCACCAGGCCCGCGCCCGGCTCCGTCTCGTAGCCGATGAGCCCGAGTTCGGCCGTGCCGTAGCATTGACGGACCGCGATGCCGCGCGCGGTGTAGAACTCGCGCAACGAGGGAAACAGCGGCCCGCCGGTGACGAGCGCCTTCGTGAGTGTGCCGGTGTCGAGCCCACCCTCGTCGCCTTTCTCGAGGATGGCTTTGAGGAAGTCGGGCGTGCCGACGTAGCCGGTGATCCCGAGGGTCGCGATGGCGCCGGCCTGCGTCTGCGTGTTGCCGACGCCGGAGGGCAGCACCGTCGCGCCCACCGCCGCCAGCGCGTGGTCGAACATGAAGCCGGCCGGGGTGAGGTGATAGGCGAACGTGTTCATGACGACGTCGCTGTCGCGGAAGCCGGCCGCCCAGAGGGCGCGCTCCATGCGCCAGTGCGGCGTCTCGGCTTCCGGCTCGGCGATGGGACCGGGGGACAGGAAAAGCCGCTTGAACGACGCCGCCGGCCGCGTCGCGATCCCGCCCAGCGGCGGCGATTCCGCCTGCAGGTCGATGAGGTCGGACTTGTAGAGCACCGGGAGCCGGGCGAGGGCGGCACGGTCGACGAGGGCGTCGGGGTCCACGTCCGCCAGGCTGGCGGCGTAGTGCGGCGCGTGCGCCTTGGCGTGGCGCACCTGGGTCCGCAGCGCCTCCATCAGCGCGCTCTCGCGGGCCTCGGCGGAACGTGTCTCGCGATCGTCGAAATAGTCGGCCATCCCGCCCCCCCTCAGAGCCAGCGCTTGCGCCGGCGAAAGCTCTTGACGGACTTGAACGAGCGCCGCTCGCCGCCGCCGAGGTAGAATTCTTTCACGTCCTCGTTCTGCGACAGCGCCTCGCCGGTGCCGTCCAGCACGATCTTGCCGTTTTCCATGATGTAGCCGTAATCGGCCGCCTTCAGCGCCATGTTGGCGTTCTGCTCGACCAGCAGGATCGACAGCCCCAGCTCCTTGTTCATCCGCTGGATGATGCCGAACACCTCCTTGACGAGGAGCGGCGACAGACCCATGGACGGCTCGTCCATCAGAACGAGCTTCGGCCGGGCCATGAGCGCGCGGCCGATCGCCAGCATCTGCTGCTCGCCGCCCGACAGGTACCCTGCCAGCCCTTTGCGCTCGCGCAGCCGCGGGAAATATTCGAACACCGTCTCGATGTCTTGCTTGATGTCGGCCTTGGGCCGCGTGAAGGCGCCGAGCTTCAGGTTCTCGACGATCGTCATGTCCTGGACGATGCCGCGCCCCTCCATCACCAGGAAGAGCCCGTCCTTCACCTTGCGGTCCGGCTTGGTGCGGGTGATGTCGCGCCCACCGTAGTGGATGGTGCCGCGCGTCACCTCGCCGTCCTCGGTGGCGAGCAGCCCGGCGATGGCCTTCAAGGTCGTCGACTTGCCGGCCCCGTTGGCGCCGAGCAGCGCCGTGATCTGCCCGCGCTTGGCCGACATCGACATGCCCCGCAGAACGAGGATGACGTCGTTGAAGATCACCTCGACGTTGTTGAGCGTCAGGATGTCGTCGGCGGTGGGAACCGCGGCCGGAGACGGCGCGGCTGGGATCGGCTCGGCGAGGGCCATCGTGATCTCCGAAGCTGGAAGAAAGCCCCGCGGCGCGTTGGCCGCGGGGCGCGGGACCTACTGGCCGAGCCAGTCGTCGCGGCGCGGCAGCTCGATGACGTCGAGCTCGGTGATCTCAGCCTCACCGTCCACATACGAGCCGGAGTTGATGGTCACGTTCATCAGACCGCGGTGATCGTCCGGCGTCCAGGTCACGGGGCCGCACACACCCTCGAGGCCTTCCGGCACCCAGTCCGTCTTCTGGTAGAAGCCGTCGCGGATGTTCTTGCCGGTGATGCCGCCGTTGGCCTTGGCCCACTCCATCGCCTCCTTCATGTAGTAGGCGGCGCAGACGGCGCGGACGTAGTGGTGCGTCGGACGCTCGCCGACCTGACCGTCGCCGTTTGCGTGGATCGTCTCCACCAGCTCCATGCCCGGCACGTCGGCACCGAAGAAGGGTGTGGAGGACGGGAAGATCAGGTTCTGCGCCTCGGCCGCTTCCACCGTCTGGTAGTCGCCGGCCCAGGGGTTGCCCATGTAGGTCGCCTCCACGCCGACCGTGTTGCAGCTCTTGATCATCGAGACGACCGAGCCGCCGAGGTTGCCCATGTAGACGTACTGGGCGCCCGAGTTCTTGATCGTCAGGCACTGCGCCTTGAAGTCACCCGGTGCCAGCGGCACGACGACCGGCGGCGCGACCTCGAAGCCCACTTCCTCGGCGTGGGCGGCGCAGGCTTCCTTCGGCGCGTTGGGGTAGGGGTGGTTGTCGCCGGTGTGGATGAAGGTCGGCGTGTCGACGCCCTTCTCCTGCGCATCGCTCCACGCCCAGTCCACCAGCGCGCGGCAGGCGTCGGAGTAGGACGGGCCGTAGAAGAAGTTGTAGGGCGCCGGCAGCTTGGTGTTGGGGTTCTTGCCCTTCGGATCCGTCAGGTGGGCCGAATAGGAGCCGGACACGTTCGGGATCTCGTCGCGGGTGACGAAGGAGATCAGTGCCTCGGTGTCGGCCGTGCCCCAGCCCTGGAGCGCGACCATGCCGTTGCCGACCCAGCGCTTGTAGAGGGCGATGGCCTCGGGAACCTTGTAGCCGTAGTCGACGGTGTCGAGGTCGACCATCGTGCCGTCGATCCCGCCGTCGGCGTTGATCTGCTTGAAGGCATCGGACACGCCGGGGCCGAACTGCTTGCCGACGAACGAGGTGGCGCCGGTGTAGTCGGCGAGGTGGCCGACGAGCACCGAATCCTGCGCTGCCGCCGCACCCGCGGTGGTGGCGAGGAGGGCGGCGGCGAGTGCCGTCTGAATGGCTTTCATGCGTTCTCCCAATCATGCGGCTTGTGGTTGGACCCGGACGGCTGCCGCGCGCCGCCGGGCTTTGGGTCAGTGCGAGAAGGGGAAGAGCTTCCACGAGGCGCGCATCAGCCGCCAGCGGTGGATGAGCCCTTCCGGCTCCAGGACGAGGAACAGGATGATCGCCGCGCCCACCGACATCTGCTTGATGTAGGCGGTCCCTTGCGCGATCGCGGGGAAGACGTCGGCCATGCCGTTGGCGAACATCTCCATCGCCTGCGGCAGCAGGAGGATGAAGGCCGCGCCCAGCAGCGAGCCGGAGACCGAGCCGAGGCCGCCGATGATGATCATGGCGAGGAACTCGATCGACAATAGGATCGTGAAGCCTTCGCCGGAGACGAAGCCGAGGTAGTGCCCGTAGAGCGCGCCCGCGATGCCGGCGAAGAACGAGGAGATGCCGAACGACATGATCCGGTAGCGGGTGAGGTTGATCCCCATCATCTCGGCCGAGAGATAGTGGTCGCGGACCGCCACCAGCGCCCGCCCGTCGCGTGTGCGGGTGAGGTTGGAGACCATCAGGAACGACACCACCACCCAGAAGAGGACGAGGTAGAAGTAGCGGGCGTCGTTGTTGATCATGAAGCCGAACAGCGACGCCGTTTCCGCCAGGGCGCCATACGGGCCGCCGGTGAACCAGGCCGCCCGCGCAAAGAAATCCTGCAGGATGAATTGCGAGGCGAGCGTCGCGATGGCGAGGTAGAGCCCCTTCAACCGCGCGGCGGGGATGCCGAAGATCATGCCCACCGCGGTCGTCAGCAGACCGGCGAGCGGCATCGCGATCAGCACCGGAATGCCCTTCGAGGCGAAGTAGGCCGAGGCGAAGGCGCCGAAGCCGAAGAACGCGCCGTGGCCGAGCGAGATCTGCCCGGTCATGCCGGTCAGCACGTTCAGCCCCAGCGCGGCGATCGCGTAGATGCCGATGAGGATCATCTGACTGAGCAGGTAGTTGGAGCCCCACAGCGGCACCGACAGCGCCGCCACGATCAGCACCAGCGTCAGCCGGCCTTCCAGGCGCGTGCGGAAGAGCGATGTGTCGGCCGCGTAGGTGGTGCGGAAGTCGCCGGCCGGGCGGGGATTGGGGACGTGCGCCATGTCAGATCAGCTCCTCAGACCCGCTCGATGTCCGGCGTGCCGAAGAGGCCGTAGGGGCGGATCATCAAGATGACGATCAGCACGTAGAACGGCGCCACCTGGTACATGTTGCCCCAGTGGAGGTACTGCCCGTCCGCGAACTCGGCCATGTTCTCGAGGAGCCCGATCGTCAGCCCGCCGACGATGGCGCCGACGATGGAATCCAGCCCGCCGACGATGACCGCCGGGAACACCTTGATGCCGATGATCGCGAGCGAGTTGGAGACCGCCGAGACCAGGCCGATGACGACGCCTGCGATCCCCGATACTACCGCCGAGATCGCCCACGCCATCGCGAACACCTGACCCACCGACACGCCCAGCGACTGCGCGACCTGCTGATTGTAGGCGGTGGCGCGCATGGCGAGACCCCAGCGCGAGTAGCGGAAGAACCAGAAGAACAGCGCCATCACGATGAGCGAGAGCACCAGGCTCATCAGGTACGCGGTCTCCACGTTGAGGCCGCCGATGGAGACCGAGCCCTGATCGAACACCTGCGGAAACCGCACCGCGTTGTTGCCGAAGATCCAGTTCATCAGCGCCTGCATGAAGATGGAGAGGCCGATGGTCGCCATGATGATGGAGATGATCGGCTCGCCCACCAGCGGCCGCAGCAGCACCACCTGCACGAGAATGCCGAACAGCATCATGAACACGAGGCTGAATATGAAGGCGGCCCAGAACGGCAGCCCCATCTGGATGACGAGCGAGAGGCACACCCACGCGCCCAGCACGACGAACTCGCCCTGCGCGAAGTTCACCACCTGCGTCGACTTGTAGATGAGCACGAAGCACATCGCGACGACGCCGTAGAGCATCCCCACGATCACCCCGTTGACGAGGAGTTGGACAAAGAGCTCGGTGTTCATTCCGCCGCCTCTCGCGCTTCGGGCTCCGGGGCGCTCTTCAGGGTCTCGATGGCGAGCGTCGTCACGATGCGCTGCTTCGAGCCGTCCTGGAAGTGGATCACCGTGTCGATGTCGACGTGATCGTCGCCCGAGTAGATGGTTTCGATGATGGTGTCGTATTTCTCTGCGATGACGCCGCGGCGCACCTTCTTGGTGCGCGTCAGCTCGCCGTCGTCCGCATCGAGCTCCTTGTAGAGGAGCATGAACTTGGCGATTCGCTGCTGCGGCGGCAGCGTCGCGTTGACCCGCTCCACCTCGTCGCGCAGCACGGCGTAGACCTCCGGCCGCGAGGCGAGGTCGGAATAGGTGGTGAAGGAGATCTTCCGCTCCTCGGCCCACTTGGAGAGGATCGGAAAGCGGATGCAGATCATCGCCGCGAGGTACGGGCGGTCCTTGCCGAGGATCACCGCCTCGGCGACGTAGGTCGAGAACTTCAGCTTGTTCTCGATGAACTGCGGCGAGAAGCGCACGCCCTTCGCGGTGGTGGACAGGTCCTTGATGCGGTCGATCACCACGAGCTGACGCTCGCCCGTCAGGTAGCCGGCGTCGCCGGTCTGGAACCAGCCGTCATCGGTGAAGCTTTCGGCCAAGTCCTTCTCGTTGCGGTAGTAGCCCGTCATCATGTGCGGGTGCTTCACCAGAATCTCGCCCAGGCCCTCGGGATCGGGGTCGCGGATCTGGAGGGTGACACCGGCCATCGGGAAGCCGACGGTCTCGTTGTCGACCTCGCCGGCCTTGTGGATGGTGTGCGCGCCGAGGGCCTCGGTCTGGCCGTAGAGCTGCTTCAGCGGCACGCCCATCGCCTCGAAGAAGCGGAACGTGTCCGGCCCCATGGCCGCACCGCCGGTCGCGGCGGACTTGAGGCGCGAGAAGCCGAGCCGGTCGCGCAGGTGGCGGAAGAGCAGCACATCGGCCGCGGCGGAGCGCTTGCCGATCTCGGCGGCCGACATGCCTTGCTTCACGCCCCAGGTGTAGATCGCCCGCTTCCAGCGTGACGTGTCCATGATGCGGGCGCGGATATCGGCGGCCACCTGCTCCCACACGCGCGGCGAGAAGAGCACGAAGTGCGGGCCGATCTCGCGCAGGTCCGCCATGGTCGTGGCTTCTTCCTCGACGAAGTTCACCGTCATGCGGGCGAGGAAGTTCCAGCCGACGGAGTACATCTGCTCCATCACCCAGGAGAGCGGCAGCACGGCGACGTACTCGTCTCCCGGCTGGCGCGGGTCGGCGCGCAGGTACGTCTCGGCATGGCCGATGAGCGCGGCCGAGGTCCACATGGCGAGCTTCGGGTTCGAGGTGGTGCCGGACGTGGTGCACAGGATCGCGACGTCCTCGCCGCGGGTGGCCGCCACCATCTCGGCCCAGCGGCCGCGGTGGGCGGTCAGCGCCTCGCGTCCCGAGTGCTGCAAATCGGCGATCGAGACCAGGCGCGGGTCGTCGTATTTTCGCATGCCGCGATCGTCGGTGTAGACGATCGCTTGGACCGAGGGGATCGCGTCGCCGAGCGCCAGCAGCTTGTCGACCTGCTCCTCGTCTTCGGCGACCACGATCTTCGGCTCGGCATGGCCGAAGAGGTGGCGGATCTCCTCTTCGAGAGCATCGCGGTAGACACCGAGGCTCATGGCGCGGCAGGCGTGCGCGGCGACTTCGCCCCACACCCATTCGGGCCGGTTGTCGCCGATGAGGGCGACCACGTCCCCTTCGCCGAGGCCCAGCGCGGCGAACCCGGCGGCCATCGCCGACACGTTGTTCTCCACCGCCGCCCAGTCGTAGGCGATCCAGATGCCGAACTCTTTCTCGCGCTGCGCCACATCCTTGGGGTGCTGGGCGGCGTTGCGGGCGAGCAGCTTGGGCAGCGTGTCGGCCTCGCCCGCCACCGCCGGCGCCGGGCCCCACGCGATCTCTTCGCCGTTGATCGAGAGCGCGGCCATCAGGCGGTCTCCTCGCTGGCGAGGGCGTCGAGCATCTCGTCCTCCTCGCCCAGATACGCCTTGCGCACATGCTCGTCGGCCAGCACCTCGGCCGGAGTGCCGCCGGCGATCTTACGGCCGAAGTCCAGGACGATGACGCGGTCGGAGAGGTCCATCACGACGCCCATGTCGTGCTCGATCATCATCGTCGTCATGCCGAACTCTTCCGACAGGGCGATGATGTAGCGGGCCATGTCCTCTTTCTCCTCGAGGTTCATGCCCGCCATCGGCTCGTCCAGCAGGATCAGCTCCGGCTCGATGGCCATCGCCCGCGCCAGCTCGACACGTTTGCGAAGGCCGTAGGAGAGGGTGCCGGCCGGCTCGCCGCGCACGTGCTGGATCTCCAGAAAGTCGATGATCTCTTCCACGCGGCGCCGCTCGGCCAGCTCCTCGCGCCGTGCGCCGCCGACCCAGTAGACCATGCCCGTGAGCACGTTGTTCTTCATGAGGTGGTGGCGGCCGACGAGGATGTTGTCGAGCACCGACATGTGGCCGAAGAGGGCCAAATTCTGGAACGTGCGGCCGATGCCGAGCCGGGCGCGATCGTTGATGGAGCGCTTCAGAAGCGAGGCGCCCTTGTAACGCACGTCGCCCTCGGTCGGCTTGTAGCGCCCCGAGATGCAATTCAACATCGAGGTCTTCCCCGCGCCGTTCGGCCCGATGATCGAGAAGACCTCGCCCTTGTGGACCGTGAACGACACGTTCGACAGCGCCCGGACGCCGCCGAAGCGCAAGGAAACGTCACGCACGTCCAGCAGCTCCGCGCCAGCCGTCAAATTCGTCCTCCCTGCCGCGGCCCTCTTCGCGGGGCACTCGGCCATTGTTGCCCGCTCCGGGCGATGACGCGTCATGCCTCGCCAGCCGCGGCGGACGATCGTCGGTGCGGCAGGCGGGGCTGTTCGATGTGCGCCGGCTCCGGTCCGCCGCAGTGTCCGTCAACGAGTCGTTCGACCGATCGGCGGGGCGTGACGAGAATGCCGAGCCATTCGACCAACGCAACCCTGCCATGCTTGACAGCGTGGTACAAGAGGTGAATGAACGATCGTTCACTGGATGCGGACATGCTCGACAAAAGCCAAGGCACCCGCGAGACGATCCGCCAAGCGGCCGAACGTCTGTTCGCCGAAAAGAGCTACGGCGCCGTCTCGATGCGCGATATCGCCGGAGCCGTCGGCATCCGCCAGAGCGCGATCTACAACCACTTCGCGTCCAAGCAGGCGATCCTCGCCGACCTGATGGTGACGCACATGGAGAGCCTGCTCGTGGCGTGGGACGACGCGCGGCTCGCCGACGCCCCGCCCGCCGAGCGTCTCGCCAACTTCGCGCGCTTTCACATCGCTCACCACTTCGATCAGGCGACCGCGGTGTTCATCGCGTACATGGAGCTCAGGAGCCTGGAGACGGAGAACTTCGCCGCCGTCAACGCCATGCGCCGCCGCTACGAGCTGGAGCTGCGGCAGATCCTGGCCGACGGGGTCGCGGCGGGGGATTTCACCGTCCCGGACGTCAACGTCGGCGCGCGCGCGCTGATCGCGATGCTGACGGGTGTGACGACCTGGTACCGCGAGGGCGGCCGCCTCTCGCGCGAGACGATCGCCGAGATCTATGTTGAAATGACACGAAAGAGCGTCGGCCTCGAAGCCGATGCCGGGAGGACACCATGTTCGACAAGACCATGAACTTCGCCCTCGGCGAGGATATCGACGCCCTTCGCGACACCGTCCACCGCTTCGCGCAGGAGCGCATCGCGCCGCGCGCGGCGGAGATCGACGCCAGCAACGAGTTCCCGATGGAGCTGTGGCGCGAGATGGGCGACCTCGGGCTCCTCGGCCTCACCGTGGAGGAGGAGCTGGGCGGCACGGGCATGGGTTACGTCGCCCACTGCGTCGCCATCGAGGAGATTTCCCGCGCCTCGGCCTCCGTCGGCCTCTCGTACGGCGCGCACTCCAACCTCTGCGTCAATCAGATCCGCCGCAACGGCACGCCGGAGCAGAAGGCGAAGTACCTCCCGGGGCTGATCTCCGGCGAGCATGTCGGCAGCCTCGCGATGTCGGAGTCGGGCGCGGGCTCGGACGTGGTGTCGATGAAGCTGCGCGCGGAGAAGCGCAATGACCGCTTCATCCTCAACGGCACCAAGATGTGGATCACCAACGGTCCCGACGCCTCGACGCTGGTGGTCTACGCCAAGACCGATCCGGAGGCCGGCCCGCGCGGGATCACGGCCTTCCTCATCGAGAAGGACATGGCCGGGTTCACCACGGCGCAGAAGCTCGACAAGCTCGGTATGCGCGGCTCCAACACCTGCGAGCTGGTGTTCGAGGATTGCGAGGTGCCCTACGAGAACATCCTCGGCGAGGAGGGGGGCGGCGTGCGGGTGCTGATGTCGGGTCTCGACTATGAGCGCGTGGTGCTGGCGGCCGGCCCCCTCGGCATCATGGCCGCGTGTCTCGATGTGGTGGTGCCGTACATCCACGAGCGCGAGCAGTTCGGCAAGGCGATCGGCGAGTTCCAGCTGATGCAGGGCAAGATCGCCGACATGTACGTCACGATGAACGCCTGCCGCGCGTACGTCTACGCCGTCGCCGCCGCGTGCGACCGGGGCGAGACCAGCCGCAAGGACGCCGCCGGCTGCATCCTCTATTCGGCCGAGAAGGCGACGCAGATGGCGCTGGAGGCGATCCAGGCGCTCGGCGGCAACGGCTACATCAACGAATATCCGACCGGCCGCCTGCTCCGCGACGCCAAACTCTACGAGATCGGCGCCGGCACCTCCGAGATCCGCCGCATGCTGATCGGCCGCGAGCTCTTCGCCGAGACGGCTTGAGCCGCCATCATCGACCGTCGCGGCTGCCGGCGCCTCGTGCGCGGCTGACCCGACCGAAGGAGCTCCCATGTCGGTCTTAACTTCCGCCGTCTCCACCCGGTCCGAGGCGTTCGCCGCCAACGCCAAGGCGATGCGGGCGCAGCTGGATACGGCCCGCGCGGTCGCGGAAGCGGCCATCCTGGGCGGCGGCGAGGCGTCCCGCGAGCGCCACCTGAAGCGGGGCAAGCTGCTGCCGCGCGACCGGGTGCAGGGCCTGCTCGACCCCGGCTCGCCATTCCTGGAGATTGGGCTCTTCGCGGCCAACGGGATGTACAAGAACGAGGTGCCCGCCGCGGGGGTGATTGCCGGCATCGGCCGCGTCATGGGGCGCGAGGTGATGGTGCTCGCCAACGACGCCACGGTGAAGGGCGGCACCTACTTCCCCGCCACGGTGAAGAAGCACCTGCGCGCGCAGGAGATCGCCGAGGAGAACCATCTGCCGTGCGTCTATCTCGTGGACTCCGGCGGCGCCAACCTGCCCAATCAGGACGAGGTCTTCCCCGACCGCGACCACTTCGGCCGCATCTTCTACAATCAGGCGCGCATGTCGGCGAAGGGTATCCCGCAGATCGCCGTCGTCATGGGCTCCTGCACCGCCGGCGGCGCCTACGTCCCGGCGATGAGCGACGAGACGATCATCGTCGCCAAGCAGGGCACCATCTTCCTCGCCGGCCCGCCGCTGGTGCAGGCGGCGACCGGCGAGGTGGTGACGGCCGAGGACCTCGGCGGCGGCGACGTGCACACCCGCCTGTCGGGCGTCGCCGACCACCTCGCCACCGACGATCTCCACGCGCTGGAGCTCGCCCGCCGGGCCATCGCCAACCGCGCCCAGCCGCGCCCGCAGTCGGTGGTCTTCGCCGAGCCCGAGGCGCCGGCCTACGATCCGGACGAGCTCCTGGGCATCGTCCCCGCCGATCCCAAGACGCCCTACGACGTCCGCGAGGTGATCGCCCGCGTCGTCGACGGCTCGCGCTTCGACGAGTTCAAGGCGCTCTACGGCACCACGCTGGTCTGCGGCTTCGCGCACATCTGGGGCATCCCGGTCGGCATCATCGCCAACAACGGCGTGCTCTTCGCGGAAGCTGCGATCAAGGGGGCGCACTTCGTCGAGCTGTGCAAGCAGCAGAAGATCCCGCTGCGTCTTCCTGCAGAACATCACCGGCTTCATGGTCGGCCGCGACTACGAGGCGGGCGGCATCGCCAAGCACGGCGCCAAGCTGGTCGACGGCCGTCTCCACCACCACGGTCCCGAAGATCACCATCCTGATCGGCGGCTCCTTCGGCGCCGGCAACTACGGCATGTGCGGCCGCGCCTATCAGCCGCGCTTCCTGTTGACGTGGCCCAACAGCCGCATCGCCGTGATGGGCGGCGAGCAGGCCGCGCGCGTGCTCGCCATCGTCCGCCGCGACGGGATCGAGCGGAAGGGCGGCACCTGGTCCGACGACGAGGAGGCCGCCTTCAAGCAGCCCACCATCGACATGTTCGAGCGGCAGAGCCACCCGCTCTACGCCTCGGCGCGGCTTTGGGACGACGGCATCGTCGACCCCGCCAAGACGCGCGACAGCCTTGGGCCTCTCGCTGGCCGCCACCCTCAACGCGCCGATCCCGGACACCCGGTTCGGCCTCTTCCGGATGTGAGGCGGCCATGAAGAAGCTCCTGATCGCCAACCGCGGCGAGATCGCCTGCCGCGTCATCCGCACCGCGCGCGCGCATCGGGCATCGCGCACCGTCGCCGTCTTCTCCGAGGCCGACCGCGAACGCGCTCCATGTGTCGATGGCCGACGAGGCGGTGCCCATCGGTCCGCCGCCGGCGCGCGACAGCTATCTGAGCGGCGGACCGCATTATCGCCGCCGCGAAGCCGCCGGCGCGGACGCCATCCACCCCGGCTACGGCTTCCTCTCCGAGAACGCCGGATTTCGTCGGAGCCGGTGCGAGACGGCGGGGATCACCTTCGTCGGCCCGCCCGCCGCGGCGATCCGCGCGATGGGCCTGAAGGACGCCGCCAAGACGCTGATGGAGGAGGCCGGTGTGCCGTGGTGCCAGGCTATCACGGCGCGGCGCAGGATACTGCGACGCTGGAGGCGGAGGCGGAGCGCATCGGCTACCCGGTGCTGATCAAGGCGCGCGCCGGCGGTGGCGGCAAGGGCATGCGCGTGTCGGAGCGCCCGACCGACTTCGCCGCCGCGCTGGAAGGGGCGCAGCGCGAGGGGCAGGCCTCGCTTCGGCGACGCCACACTGCCTGATCGAGAAGTACATGAGACGCCGCGCCACGTCGAGGTCCAGGTCTTCGGCGACAGCCACGGCACGCCGTCCACCTGTTCGAGCGTGACTGCTCGCTCCAGCGGCGCCACCAGAAGGTCATCGAGGAGGCGCCCGCGCCCGGCATGACGGCCGCGATGCGCGCCGCCATGGGCGAGGCCGCGGTGAAGGCCGCGCTCGCCATCGGCTACGTGGGCGCCGGCACCGTCGAGTTCCTCGTCGACGCCTCGGACGGTCTGCGCCCGGATCGCTTCTGCTTCATGGAGATGAACACGCGCCTGCAGGTGGAGCACCCGGTGACCGAGCTGGTCACCGGCCTCGACCTCGTCGAGTTGCAGCTGCGCGTGGCGGACGGCGAGCCGCTGCCGTTCGACCAGGCCGGCGTCCGCCTCGACGGCCACGCGTTCGAGGCGCGGCATCTATGCCGAGGACGCCGCGCGCGATTTCCTCCCTGCGACCGGTACACTCAGCACATTGCGCCTGCCGGAGGGCGAGGGCGTGCGGGTCGACACCGGCGTGGTGCGAGGGCGACGCGCATCACCCCGCACTACGACCCGATGATCGCCAAGCTGATCGTGTGGGGGCCGGACCGGACGAGCGCGCTCGCCCGGCTGTCGAGGGCTTTGGGCGAGACGCGCATCGCGGGTTCGGTGACGAACGTTGCCTTTCTCGCGCGCTTGGCGGCGCATGAGGGGTTCGCTGCCGGCGATGTCGACACCGGATTGATCGGGCGTGATCAGGCGGCGCTCACGGCGGTCCCGGTCGCGCCGGCCGAAGCCATGGCAGTCGCCGCGCTGGCGCAGCTCGGCCGCCTGGCGCCGCGCCCGACGGGCGACCCGTTCGCTGCGCTGGGCGGGTTCCGCAGCTGGGGCGCGGCGCGTCAGGCTGCCCGCTTCGAGGGTGCGGAGGGGCGCATCGACCTCCTCGTCACCGACAGCGACGCGGGCTTCGAGGTGGAGACGCCCGCCGGCGGGATCTGTGTCGCCGTGATGGACGGGCGCGACCCGGACCGACTGCGGCTCGCCTTCGCCGATCGCATCCTCACCGCGGGTGTCGCCGAGGAAACGGGCGCTGTCACCGTCTTCATGGACGCGGTGGCCCATCGCTTCGCGCACTACAGCGCCGAAGCTCATGCCGAAGAGGGCGCCGGCGGGGACAGCGTGGCCGCACCCATGCCGGGTCTGGTGCGCGCGGTGCGCGTCGCGGCGGGCGATCAGGTGGAGGCCGGCCAAGCGCTCATCGTCTTGGAGGCGATGAAGATGGAGCACACCATGACCGCGCCCCGCGGCGGGACGGTCGCCGAGGTGCTGGTGGCCGAGGGCGATCAGGTGGAGGAGGGCACGCTCCTTCTGGCGCTCGAGACGGAGGATTGAGCCGATGCTGCCGCGCGCCGCTAGCTATTCGGCCCTTCGCCAGCAGTTCCGCTGGGATGTCCCGGAGCGCTACAACATCGGCGTCGACGTATGCGACCGCTGGGCCGCCGCCACCCCCGATGCCCCCGCGATCATCGATGCCAAGCCCGGCGGCACGGCGACCACCACAACCTTCGCCGCGCTGAAAGCACGCTCCAACCAGCTCGCCAACGCGCTCGCGGCGCGCGGGGTGGGGTGCCACGGCGCAGTGGGGGACCGCATCGGCGTGTTGCTGCCGCAGTGTGTGGAGACGGCCCTCGGGCACATCGCGTCGGCGAAGATGGGGTGTGTGTCGATCCCGCTGTTCACCCTCTTCGGCGTGGACGCGCTGGGCCATCGTCTTCGCGACTCGGGCGCCCGTGCGGTGGTGACCAACCGCGCCGGGGCGGCCCGAATGGAAGAGATCCGCGCGGCGCTGCCCGATCTCGAGGTGGTCCTGTGCATCGACGGTGCGGTGCCCGGTGCCGAGGATTTTGCCGCCGTGTGCGCGGGCGAGACTCCGTCGTTCGCGCCGCGCGACACGCGGGCCGACGATCCGGGCGTTCTCATCTATACCTCCGGCACGACCGGCGATCCGAAGGGGGCCCTGCATGCCCACCGGGTGCTGCTGGGCCATCTGCCGGGCGTCGAGGTCAGTCACAATCTGCTGCCGGAGCCGGGCGACCGGTTTTGGACGCCGGCCGACTGGGCCTGGATCGGTGGTCTGCTCGACGTGCTGATGCCCGCGCTGCACCATGGCCTGCCGGTGGTCGCGTGCCGGTTCGACAAGTTCACCGGCGAGGCGGCGCTGGAGTTGATGGCGACGCAGACGATCCGCAACGCCTTCCTGCCGCCGACGGCGCTCAAGATGATGCGCCTCGTCCCCGATCCCGAGCGCTTCGGACTCAAGCTTCGCTCGGTCGCCAGTGGCGGCGAGACTCTGAGTCCGGAGCTCATCGCCTGGGGCGAGCGTGTTTTCGGCACGACGATCAACGAGTTCTACGGCCAGACCGAGTGCAACATGGTCGTGTCATCGTGTTCGGCGCTGGAGCCGGTGACGCCGGGCGTCATGGGCCGCGCCGCGCCGGGGCACCGGGTGGAGGTGGTGGACGCCCTCACCGGCAAGGTCCTGCCTGACGGAGAGGAAGGGGCCATCGCGGTGCTGGCGCCCGATCCAGTGATGTTCCTGCGCTACTGGAACAACCCGGAGGCGACGGCGGAGAAATTCGTCGAGGGGCCGGAGGGACGCTGGCTGCTGACCGGCGACCGCGGCCGGCGCGCCGAGGGCCGCTTCACCTTCATCGGTCGTGACGATGATGTGATCAGCTCGGCCGGCTACCGCATCGGTCCGGCGGAGGTGGAGAACTGCCTGATCTCGCACCCGGCGGTTCAATTGGCGGGCGTGGTGGGCAAACCGGATCCAATGCGCGGGGCCGTGGTGGCGGCCTACGTGACACTGGCCGACGGCTATGCGCCCTCCGAGGCGCTCGCCAAAGAGATCGCCGATCATGTGAAGGTGCGGCTGGCGGCTCACGAATATCCGCGAGTGATCCGCTTCGTGGAAAAGATGCCGCTGACGACGACCGGGAAAATTATCCGCGGGCGCCTCCGCGAGATGGCGGCCGCCGAGGCCTGACGGCTCGCGCGGTGCGGTCGCCTGTCATTGTAACAGGCAATTCTTAACCGCCGCTGGGGACCCGCGATGCGGTCCGGCCCGCCCAGAATTTGAGCATTTGCCTCGGAGCGCCTGTAACAAACTTCTGAAATTTCACAGCTCGGCCAAACATAGATCTAGAAAATAGATTGGTATATTAACGGTTGCAGCCCGGGCGGGGTTGCTTCTATACATCGCAATATGCAGTTTGTGATTTCACTGGGTTGATCTCCTATGGTTGCTTATCCCCGAGCCGTCCGTTGCCGTACCGCCGACCAGTTGACGCTATTCGTCTGATGAATCCGCCCCATTGACTTGAGAAGACGGTTCTTCGTCTGGGTCCGCAATAGTTCCTTTGTAATCTCGATCGGGGGCCGTCGGGCGAACTCATTGATGCAATATTTCTCATCTGATTGTACAATTTTAGGCATTGCCATAATTGGCGCTTTGGTTTTTACTCCTACAAGTGTCGAACATTTTCAGCAAATTGCTCACATTCGTTAACGAGCTTCGATCATTGGGGCTTGGAGCGGGCGACGGACGACAGTGTCGGACGCTCCAGAGCCGGGACATCTTTAGGAGGTTGCCAGTGTCCGACTTTGGCCCGCTGCAAACTGGGTACGATGATGATGGGAAAATCATTTTTCTGCCGGAGCCACGATTGTTGAACTCAGCAGCTGCAACGGGCGTGCCTTGCCCGCACTGCCGCCGCCCCGTCTCCACCGCGGTCATGCACCATGCCGACGCAGCGGAAATCGGCGTGCCTGCCGGCGCAACGCTGCAGTGAGGCGCGTCGGGCCGATCTGGCGCCGTTTCGCCCCAGTCGCGCGGCACGGAACGCCCGTCTGATCGCACGGCGCCGTGCAGCTTTCAAACAAGCTGTCGCGCTCGAGGCCCGCTGCGATCGCCCGAAGCGGCGAGCGTTCCCGACGATTAGATCTCGAGGAAGCCGAGCGTCTGGCGAAGGCTGCGTTTGAGCACCTTCCCATTGGCGTTGCGGGGGAGTGGTCTGGCGCTGAACGTGTAGCTTTCGGGTCGCTGGTAGTCGCTGAGGGCCTCGCAGGCGGCGGCGACGTCCTCGACTGTGACGCTGGCGCCCGCGTGCACCACGGCGTGTACGCGCTCGCCGAGCACGGTGCAGGGTTTGGCGATGACGGCCGCCTCGCGCACGCCCGGCACGGCGAGGATCACGCCTTCCACCTCGGCGGTGTAGATCTTGTAGCCGCCGCGGTTGATCATGTCCTTCTTGCGGTCGTGCACGTACACGAAGCCGTCCGCGTCCTTCGAGCCGACATCGCCGGACTTCCAGTAGCGCCCGGCGAACTCTCGGGCGGTCGCCTCCGGGTTGTTCCAATAGCCGGGCGCCACCATCGGCCCGGCATGCCACAGCTCGCCGTTGTGACCGGCGGGAACCTCGCGGCCATCCTCATCCATCACCAGAATCTCAGCACCCGGCGTCGCGAGGCCGACGCTCAGTCGGCGCCGTGCGGTCTCCCGGGGGTCCATGATCGTGATTGGCGAGGTGGTCTCGGTCGCGCCGTATGCGTTGACGAGGTTGAGATTTGGGAGCGCCTCGCCGAGACGTGTGATGGTCGGCGCCGGCATCGGCGCGCCGCCGAAGCCGCCGATCCGCCAGGCACTGAGGTCGTAGTCGCAGAGGCGGGCGCGCAGCAGGAAAAGGTTATACATCGCCGGCACCAGCACGGCAAAGCTGAGCCGCTCGCGCGCGGCGGTCGCCAGGAACTCGGCGGCGTCGAAGGTGCGCACGGCCACCATCCGCCCCGCGCATGCGACGGTGGCGTGAACGCCGGCCATCAATCCCGTCACATGGCTCATCGGCACGACGACGATGGTGCAGTCATCTGCCGTCAACGTGAACGCCTCCCGGTACGTCGTCGCCTGATGGACGATGGCGAGGTGGGTCAGGAGCGCGCCCTTGGAACGACCTGTCGTCCCCGACGTGTAGAGGATGGTCGCGGTCTCGTCTTCGTCCACCGGGGTGGCCGCCGTCACCGGTGGCCCGGCCTCGAGTTCGGTGAAGGGGCGGAAGCCGGCGACGGGGCCGATGCAGAAGCGGTGGCGACAGGCCGGCGTGTCGTGCGGTGGCGGAACAGCCGCGGCGAACTCGGCCTCAGTGACGAGGACGCAGGCGCCGCAATCGGCGAGGAGATGTACCATCGCCTCGCGCTCCTCGCGGACGTTGATGGGCACGAAGATGGCGCCGAGCCGTGCGACCGCGAAGGCGAGCGCAACGAAGGGGATCCCGTTGCCGAGCCGCACCGCGACGCGCGTACCGGGGCTGACCCCGACCCGCGCGAGTCCCCCTGCGAGGCTCGCGATCCGGGTCTCGAGCGCCGCATAAGTCAGGCGTTCTTCGCCTGCGACGATCACCTCGCCATGCGGATTGGCCTGCAGCGCGTGCTGCCAGAGGGCGTTGACGTTGGCGAGGCGGTCGGGCCGGCAGGCGACGACGCGGCCGTGATGCAGCTCCATCCGCAACGGGGCAGAATTGGGAGCCGCTGGCGACGGCATCAGGGGCGCGTTCGTGCGGGAGCTGGCACGACCGAGATCGCGCCCTTCCGCCAGATGCGCAACAAGCGAGCCGAATGGATGACGGAGAGTTCGAGTCGGCGTGCTGCGCCTCGGCCGATCATCGCGGCCGAGGCGCAGCCATAGGACGTTGTCCGTCCATCACGCGCACCAGTGGATCCGTTCCACCAGGGTGCGATTGGGTGCCACCCCTTGAGCGTGCGCGATACTGCAGCCCGGTTCAGTGCTTCACGCACCGCTCCGACCTCGCATCCGCAGCCTCAACCCTAGACACGGCCGTTTCCTTCAAGAGCGCCGGCCCCTCGGCCGGTTCGTGCGCAGCGGTCTGATGCCGCCGTTGAGGCAACTCTTCACCATGTTGATGGGGCTCTGTCAATCCATCAATTAACACCTTCGTCGCTCAGTTAGGAGTATGTCCGGACACCCATTTTCCAATTGGCTGGCTTGCATGCGCGGGCTGCTCGACGCGTTGCGGACCCGCGACCGGCGTGCCACTTTAACGGCGTGGAGAGTTACGATCATAGCGCGTCCGACGAGTTCGGCAGTAAGGTGCCCGTCGAGTCGGACGGGCCGCCGCTGACGACGCGCGACAAGCTGCTCGAGGCGGCCAGCTCGCTGATGCGATCTCGCGACACGATCGACGTCTCACTCAGCGATATTGCGCAGACGGCAAAGGTCAACGCTGCGCTGGTCAAGTATTACTTCGGCAACAAGCGCGGTCTCGTGTTGGCATTGCTGGAGCGTGATCTGACCAATGCGGTGACACAGCTGCGCGATCTGGTCGACATGGACCTGCGGCCGACGCTGAAGATGAAATATCATCTGTCAGCCCTCATCAAGATGTACTTTTACCGTCCGTATTTGAACCGCCTGCTGACGGCGGTGATGCGCGACGGCAACGAGCCGGCCGCCCGCGAGATCGCGCTTTCCTACTGCGCGCCGATTATCGAAGCCTACCAGCGCATGATCGAGGACGGCGTCGCGCAGGGCGAGTTCAAGCACGTTGATGCCAAGTTCCTGTATTTTACGATCATCGGCGCCTGCGATCAGATCTTCTCTGCCCGCTACGTGCTGCGCTACGTCCACGGCATCGACGAGGTCGACGACGCCCTGCGCCGCGCCTACGCCCGCCAGGTGATCGACCTCATCATGGGCGGCCTGATGGTCGAGGGGGCATCGCTACCCGATTGATGTCGCCGACGGTGTGCGATACGCGGCTGAGTTAATCGGTCGATGAAGGAGCTTGGTATGTCGGCGGCGGACGCAACGAGTGGGGACGCGGTGCTGATCGAACAGCAGGGCGACGTCACGCTGCTGCGGCTCAACGATCCGGCGACGATGAACGCGGTGACCGAGGACGTGGCGCAGACGCTGCGCCGCGCGCTGGAGGCGGCGGGGCAGACGTCGCGCGCCATCGTGCTTGCAGGTGGTGAGCGGGCGTTCTGCTCCGGTGCGAAGCTCACCGGCGCGTCGACCATGGGCCAGCCGGGGCATGATGTCGGGGACGGTCTGGAGCGCAGCTACAACCCGCTGATGCGCACCATCCGCGACCTGCCGATACCGTTCGTGACCGCGGTGCGTGGGGCCGCCGCCGGGATCGGCGCCTCGCTCGCGATGTCGGGTGACATCATCGTGGCCGGCCGCTCGGCCTACTTCCTGGAGGCGTTCGCGCGGATCGGCCTGGTGCCGGACGGCGGGGCCACCTGGATGCTGACGCGCGCCGTCGGCCGGGTGCGGGCCATGGAGATGATGCTGCTGGCCGAGAAGGTTCCGGCCGAGACGGCGCACGACTGGGGCCTCGTCACGCGCGTCGTCGAAGACGAGGCGGTCGAGGACAGTGCCATGGAGATCGCGGCGCGGCTGGCGGCCGGTCCGTCGCGGGCTTTGGGGCTGATCCGGCGCGCGGCATGGGAGGCGCTCGAGACGAGCTTCGACGACGCCTTGGCGCGGGAACGCACCTTCCAGCGCGAAGCCGGCAGCCACCCGGACTTCCTGGAAGGGGTTGCGGCGTTCAAGGAGAAGCGGCCGCCCCGCTTCGGCGGCTGACCACGCGGGCCTCATCCCAGATGATGGCCCGACTCATCCGCCGGCCCAGATCAGGTTGGGCGGAAGCTCCAGCTCCTTCGAGCGCCCCATCAGCCGCGGCGCTTCGATCTGTTCCACCGTGTCATCGCGGGCCGGTGCGGCGGCGGCCGGCCGGCGTGGTGGGCGGTCCCCGGCGGCCCCCGCTCCCGGCGTACGGCCTAGCGCCAGAGCGAGACGCAGGGGATCTTCGAGCGGTCGCAGCGGTCGGCGAACTTGCGGGCGATGTCCGTCACCTCGGCCATCAACCCGTTCTCGAGCGTGATCGGCTCCAGGCCCAGGTTGAGGAAGCGGTCGTGCTCGACGTGCAGCTCGTTCTCCGGCGCCTCGTTGCGCGGATTGTCGAGGTAGGCGACCTCCACCCCGGTCTGATCGGCGATCATCTGCGCCAGATCCCGGATGCGGTGCGTTTCGGTCATCTGGTTGAGGATGTTGACGCGTTCGCCGGCTTGCGGCGGATTCTCGATGGCAAGCTCCACGCAGCGGCAAGTGTCGCGGATATGGATGAACGCGCGCGTCTGCCCGCCGGTGCCGTGGACGGTCAGCGGGTAGTCCACCGCCGCCTGCATCAGGAAGCGGTTCAGCACGGTGCCGTAGTCGCCGTCGTAGTCGAAGCGATTGATGAGGCGGTCATCGGACGAGGTCTCGTCGGTCTGCGTGCCCCAGACGATGCCCTGGTGCAGATCGGTGATCTTCACCTTGTCGTTCTTGTTGTAGTAGAAGAAGAACAGTTGATCCTGCGTCTTCGTCATATGATAGATCGAGCCCGGATTGGCCGGGTACAGGATTTCCTGGTCGGTCAGGCCGTGGTCGGTGTCGACCTTGATGCGCAGGTAGCCTTCCGGGATCTTCATCCCCGCGGTGCCGTAGCCGTAGACGCCCATCGTCCCGAGGTGGACGAGATGCACGTCGATCCCGAACTCGACGATGGCGCACAGCACGTCGTGGGTCGCGGTGAGATTATTGCGCACCGTATAACGCTTATGCATCGCTGATTTCATCGAGTACGGCGCGGCGCGTTGCTCGGCGAAGTGGACGATGGCGTCCGGCTTCTCTTCGATGATGAGCGACAGGAGGCGATGATAGTTTTCGCCGACCGTAAAATTCACGTGACGGATGGTGTGTCCGCTGACCTCTTTCCACGCCGCCAGCCGCTCCGACAGATGCCGAATTGGCGTCAGGAACTCGACCTCGAGTTCGACGTCGATCTTCCGGCGGGAGAGATTGTCGACGATGATGACCTCGTGACCCCGCTTTGAAAGGTGCAGACTTGTAGGCCAGCCACAAAATCCGTCACCGCCGAGGACGATGATCTTCGCCATGAAGAAGTGCTCCGAACAGGGGTCAGCGCGACCTGGTGGGGAAGAGACGGCGCCGACAGGCACCCGCCGCCGCGAGGTGATGGCCTTACACGCAAACGACGGCAAAGTTAAAGGGGTGGAATGGCCGCCATGCAATGGCACATCCGCTGCATCGGGCTGTTGGCCGCCGCAGGCAGCTTTGCTACGAGAACTGGGATTGAGGAAGGTTCATTTCATGACGGTCTACCCCGTGATCTTGGCCGGCGGAAAAGGGACGCGGCTGTGGCCGTTGTCCCGTGCGGACAAGCCGAAGCAGTTTCTCCCGATGCACGGCGAGCACAGCCTGTTCCAGCGCACGGTGGAGCGGCACGGCGGCATGGATGGGATCGGCCACCCCGTGATCGTCTGCGGCGCCAACGATCGCTTCCAGGTCGATGACGGGCTCATGGGCATCGGTGTCACCGACGCGACGGTGATCATCGAGCCGTCGAGCCGGAACACTGCGCCGGCCATCGCCGCCGCCGCCGAGGTGCTGCTGCGCGAAGATCCCGAGGCGATCCTCTTCGTGCTGCCCTCGGATCACATCATCACCACTGACGAAGCCTATTTCAAATCCGTGGAGGCGGCCGTCGCGGCGGCGCGCGCGGGCAAGATGGTGACGTTCGGGATCCTGCCCACCCATCCCGAGACCGGCTACGGCTACATTCAGTCCGGCCCCGGCGAGGCGCTTGTGCGGCCGGTGGAGTCGTTCGTCGAGAAGCCGCCGGCGGCCGACGCGGCGCGGATGGTGGCCGACGGGTCCTACTACTGGAACGCAGGCTTCTTCGCGTTCGGCGCACGGGCGCTGCTGGACGAGCTCAACACCCACAGCCCGGGCGTCGTCGACGCGGCAATCGCGGCGGTGGACGGCGCCGCCTCGCAACCCGGTTGCATCAACCTTCTCGATACCGCGTGGGCGCAAGCGCCCGACATCTCGATCGACTACGCGCTGTTCGAGTTGACCGACAAGGCCGTCGTGGCGCCGATCTCATGCCGCTGGTCCGACGTCGGGTCCTGGCACGCCTACTGGGAGAGCCTGGAGAAGGACGACGCCGGCAACGCCGTTCGCGGCAAAGCCGTCACGGTGGACACCAAGGACTCGCTGATCGTCTCGCAGCGCGCCGATGTCGTGGCCCTGGGACTCGACAAGATCGCCATCATCGCCACCGAGGACGCGATCCTCGTGTGTCCGCTGGAGCGTTCGCAGGACGTGAAGTCCGTCGTGACGCTCCTGAAGGATCGTGCGCGCAACGACCTCTTGGACGTTTCGCCCACGGTCAACCGCCCCTGGGGCGGTTACACGTCGATCATGAACGGCTCGCGCTTTCAGGTGAAGCATCTGTTCGTGTCACCGGGCAAGCGGCTGTCGCTGCAGAAGCACCACCATCGCGCCGAGCATTGGGTCGTGGTGCGCGGGACCGCCGAGGTCACGATCGACGACAAGGTGATCACGCTGTCGGAGAACCAGTCGACCTATCTGCCGCTGGGTTGTGTGCATCGTCTCGCGAACCCCGGGCGCATCCTGCTCGAGGTCATCGAGGTGCAGACGGGCTCGTATCTGGGCGAGGACGACATCGTCCGCCTGCAGGACGAGTGGGGACGCACCTGAGCCGCGACGCCGGCCGCCGGCTTCACGCGGCGGCCGATCCTTTGCCCGCGCTCGCCTAGATCGCGTTGCTGCCTTCGGCTCCGCCGATGATCAGGGGGCCGTAGAGCAGCTGGGCGAACATGCGCGACGGACGGACCGTGGACCAGAAGGCCGCGCGCGCGAGGCGGGCGGCGGTCCGCGTCGCTGGCAGGTCCTGGGCCGCATCGACGATCAGCTCGGCGAGCGCATCGACCGTCGGGGCGACCATGACACAATTCTTCACCGTCCCAGCGAACGAGGTACCGCCCAGCGTCAGCACCAGCTTGCCGGCCGCCATGGCGTGGAGCGCGGCGACCGAGTGATGCTCGTTCATACCGGCCACCGGCAACAGCAGCGCGTCGAGCTGCTGCAGCGCGGCGAAATACACCGGCCGTTCGAGCGCCTCGTCGATGAGCGACACGTTGCGCTCGCCGATCGACGCCAGCTGACCGCGCGTCGCATGCACCCCGTCCAACACCGGGCTGCCGTCAGCATTCGGGCGCACCTGCACCACGAATCGGACCTGTCGGGGGTTGGTGATCATGGCATTCGAGGCGCGAACGATGGACGGCAGGTTCATGAAACCGTTGCCGGGCGTGGGGGCGCTGAGAAATCCCACCGACAGTCGCTCGGGTTGCCCCTCCCCGACGGTAGCGAGGGAGATTTCCGGCGGCGTCTCCAGTGGCACCACGGGGGTGCCGAAGGCGCGCGACAGGCGCTGCGCCAGCGGCCGCGTCCAGGCGTAGAGGAAGGTCGAGACCCGTTCGGTGTTGAGCTGGTGGATCGCCGAGCCGACCCGCTCGAGGTTGGGGAAACGTGCACGGTTGGGCAGATGCTCCGGGTCCCACCAGGTGGCGAGATGCACGAACGGGCGCGAGGCGGCGGGCTGTTGCGCCAGCAGATCCAGCACGATGGCGTAGAGCGACGCGTCGCACACGGGGAAGAAGAGATGGCGCTTGCGGCTGAAGCGCGTGGCCGAAATGATCCAACCGATCCGCTCGCGCGCTGCGGCGAAGGCCTCGACCTGTCCGGCTTCCGGCAGTTCGGAGAGGCGCGAGAGCGACGTGGTGAAGCTGCCGCCCCTGAAATGGCGGCTGTTGTAATGGCCGATGACCATCGTGCGCAGGTTGAGCCGGCCGGCGCATTCGGTCAGACGGATGACGAGATCGTCGTGGGCCGGCTCCTCGGGACCGGTCGAGGGGTCGACGATGATGATCTCATGGTCGAGCCCGTTGGCCCGAGCGGCTTCCGGTAGAACGGCATTGCGCAGAAGCGCGAATTCGATATCCGCCACCGAACACTGTGACCAGACCGGATCCAGCGACAGGCTCTTCGTGCCGATCGACAGCTGCCGCAATTCCCGGCGCGGTGCGGGCGCGTCGGCAACGATGGGATCGGGCGAAGCGATCTGTATGTCCGGTGCGCCGGTCGACTGCTCGTTCGAACCGCCGTTGTCGTCTTCATCCATAGCCACACCGTGCCGCCTTCGACCGTATCGAGGCGCTTGGCGGAACTCGCAACGACGGATCGATCTCGACACCGCCGGCCGAAGCCGTCCGATCCGGTACGGGCTGATAGTTTAGCCCGGATCGATCCCGAAATATATCAATCAGCAACATAAAAAATGTTTCAAACGAAAAACTATAGTCATGAGTTTTTACAGATGAACGATGAGAAGGCAACACGACTCAGGCGCGCTTTCCCGTTCTTTGGTTCTCTGGTTGGAGGTGCCGCGAAACCCCCTTTTCACGGTGGACAGTGGACGTGATCGGAGTGGGGTCGACCCGTCTGCGTTGTTTGATGGTAGGCCTGGGGGTAAGCATTCCACTCGGGTGCACAACGTTGAACAGGCAGGAGCGAGATGGCCCGCAAGCGCAGCGATCGCCGTGAGAGTTTCCAGGGCCTCTGGCCGTGGCCCGGAAACATTTTTCTTGTCCTGTTCGGGGCGTGGGCCTTCTACATGGGCCATCTGGCCGAGGCTCGGGACGTACAGCTCGCCTTCTATGGCCTATGCGGCGTTACCGCATTCGTCCTCCTTCTGGGTCTGCGCAGCATCGGCCGGAAGGCGGCGACGGCGGAAGAGCGCCCGGCGATGCGCACGGTCCCCCGAAGCGAGGAGGTGAGCTTTTCCCCGCGTGAGCGGATGCCGCAGAACAGTGCCATGCGCACGGAGAGCGCGAGCGCCGGGCGCAGCAGTCCGTCCCCGTTCCCGGAGAGCCGGCCCTTCGGCCCCAGCCTCGACGCACTCATCAACCGCGAGAAGGCCGCCCGCGGCGCGCAGATCGCCAAGCTGGAGACCACCCTGAACGAACGACTGGGTCTGCTGGAAGAGCGGCTGGGCGAGGGCGGCGGCGCTGCAGGTGGAAAATCGCCGCTGGACGAGTACCTGCGCATCGAGACATTCAACTCCGCCATCAACGAGCGCCTGCTGCCGCGCATCAAGGAGATGATCGGCGCGGTCGTCGACGAGCGGATGGCATCGGCACAGGCGCCGCGTGGACTGGCCGACGATCTCGCCAAGCTGCGATCGGCGCGGGAGGTCGACCAGCGGGACATGAAGGAGCTGCGGTCGGCGATCGAAGCGGCGCAGGGCGCCGACGGGGCCGGCTCCGCCCTCGACACCGCCGCGATCACGGCACGCGTTCAGACGGTCGAGAGGGCGGTCGAGGCGCGCAAGGAGGAGCTTGAACGGTTGAGCACCACCGTCCGCGATACCGTCACCGACATGGGCCGGCACCTGAAGCGCGTGGACGAGGTCACGGCGGATATCGTGCGCCGGCTGGACCGGATCGGCGCGGACGCCGGCGACGGCGAACGTACGCCGGCCGACGTCTCCCAACTGCGTGACGCGCTGGCGACGATCATCGAGCAGAATCGCGATATCAAGGAGCGTCAGGAGATGCTGTCGGCGCGGTTCGAGGTACCCGTCGGCGGCCAGAAGGCGCAGTAGCCGGGCCGATCTCCAATGGGCGTCGCGATTTCGCAAGCGCAATGAAAAACGGCGGCCCGAGAGGCCGCCGTTTTGCGTTCTGATCGATACCGGTGTCCGCGCGCCGGCGGGCCGCGGTCTTCAGTGGGCCAGAATCTGGCTCAGGAACAGCTTGGTGCGCTCGTGCTGCGGGTCGGTGAAGAACGGCTCCGGCGCGTTCAATTCCACGATCTGCCCCTGATCCATGAACACCACGCGGTTGGCCACCTGACGGGCAAAGCCCATCTCGTGGGTCACGCAGATCATCGTCATGCCGGTCTGGGCAAGGTCCACCATCACGTCGAGCACCTCCTTGATCATCTCCGGGTCGAGGGCGGAGGTGGGCTCGTCGAACAGCATCACGTGCGGGTTCATGCACAGCGCGCGGGCGATCGCCACGCGCTGCTGCTGCCCGCCGGAGAGCTGGCCGGGATACTTGTGCGCCTGCTCCGGGATCTTCACCCGGGTCAGGTACTCCATCGCGACCTCGTTGGCCTCGCGCTTGGGCATCTTCTTCACCCAGATGGGCGCCAGCGTGCAGTTCTCGAGAATCGTGAGGTGCGGGAACAGGTTGAAGTGCTGGAACACCATGCCGACGTCGCTGCGGATCTCGTCGATCTTCTTGAGATCCGAGGTCAGCTCGATTCCATCGACGACGATCTTGCCGCTCTGGTGCTTCTCCAGCGCGTTGATGCAGCGGATGAGCGTCGACTTGCCCGATCCGGACGGGCCGCACACCACGATGCGCTCGCCCTTGTGCACGATGAGGTCGATGTTCTTCAGGACGTGGAACTCGCCGAACCACTTGTTCATGTCGACGATCTCGATGGCCTTCTCCTCCGAGATGGTCATCGGCGCGACGGGGGTCGCCGCCTCGGACGTATTCAGCTGGACATGAACGGCTCCTTTAGCGGGCGTCGGCGGCACGGAGGCGTGATTCCAGGAACATGCGAGTACCGCGACATGGACCAGCAGCAGATGAAGAAGATGAAGGCGATGAAGCCGTAGAGCTCCCAGACGATGCCGTTCCAGTCGGAGTCGGCACGGATGGGATTGATGAGGCCGAGCGGGTCGAACAGGCCGATGATCGACACCAGCGTCGTGTCCTTGAAGAGGCCGATGAAGGTGTTGACGATGCCCGGGATCGAGATCTTCAGCGCCTGCGGCAGGATGATGAGGCGCATGGACTGCCAGTAGGTGAGGCCGATGGCGTCGGCCGCCTCGTACTGGCCGCGGGGAAGCGCGGCGAGGCCGCCGCGCACCACCTCGGCCATGTAGGCGGAGGCGAACAGGGTCACCATGATGATGACGCGCAGGATCGATGTCGAAGTTGGTGCCCGGCGGCAGGAAGTAGTTGAGCAGCGTCGAGGCCACGAACAGCAGCGTGATCAGCGGCACGCCGCGGATGAACTCGATGAAGGTGACGCAGATCGACTTCAGGATCGGCAGCTTGGACTGCCGTCCGAGCGCCAGCAGGATGCCGAGCGGCAGGAGCCGGCGATGCCGGTGACGCCGATGACCATGGTCAGCAGGAAGCCGCCGAACCGGTTGGTCGACACAGGCCGCAGCAGCAGCGCCGCCCACGAGGAGGAGGTAGGCCACCATCGGGTAAGGCGAGGGAGAACCACAGCCAGTATCGCTTCTGGTGCTCGTGGCCGAAGAAGAAGGCGAGCGCGCGCGATGATGACGGCGACGAACGTCGTCGGCCGAAGAGGATGTCCGAGTCGCCCGCGCCGAAGACGTGGCGTCGACCGTGAACGCGATCTTGGCGGCGAGAAGGCGGCGAGCGCTGACGGCCAGCGGGCGCAGCGTGCGGAACAGGACCGGCACCATGCGCGACGACGAGGAGCACGAAGGCGACGTTCGGTCGCCAGCGCAGTTCGACAGGGTAGAAGCCGTACATGAGCTGGCCGAACCGCTCGTTGATGACGGCCCAGCAGGCGCCGCTCCCCCTCGCCGATAGGTGGTCCGCGATGATCTCGCGGCACTCCGGAAGGCTGCTGGCGTTCCAGACCGGAGTTGAACAGCGCCCACTCCAGGATGCCCGGCAGCAGCCAGGCGACGAAGGCGAGGCACGCGATGGTCAGGGCGCGTTGAACCAGGAGGAGAAGAGGTTTTCGCGCAGCCAGCCGATGGCGCCGCGGCTGCGACGGCGCGGGCTGCGGGCTCGTACTGGGTGTCCGCGACATAGGGGACGGTTTCGGCGTGTGTTCCGCTCATTCTACCGCTCCACCAGGCGCACGCGGGAGTTGTAGAGATTCATCACCGACGAGATGATCAGCGAGATCATGAGGTAGAACGCCATGAGGAGCAGGATGCACTCCATCTCGCGGCCCGTCTGGTTGAGCGTGATGCCGCCCAGCGTGCCGGTGACGTCCAGGTAGCCGACGGCGATCGCCAGCGAGGAGTTCTTGGTGAGGTTCAGGAACTGGCTGATGAGCGGCGGGATGATGACCCGCAGCGCCTGCGGCAGGATGATGAGGTTCATGGTCCGGTTCGGCGGCAGCCCGAGCGCGAAGGCCGCTTCGGTCTGGCCGTGGCTGACCGACAGGATGCCGGCCCGCACGATCTCGGCGATGAATGCGCCGGTGTAGACCGACAGCGCCAGCCACAGCGCGATGAGGCTGTCGCGGATCTGGATGCCGCCCTGGAAGTTGAAGCCGCGCGAGCTCCGGGTACTCCAGCGTGATCGGGCATGCCGAGGATGAAATAGACGAGTGTCGCCGGCACGATCAGGAGCGCGAGGCCGATCCAGAACATCGGAAGCTGTTCGCCGGTCTCCATCTGCCGCTTCCGGGCCTAGGCGCGCACGAGGAAGATGGCGGCGATGGACAGCGCGAACACCGCGATGACGATATTCGCCCGGCCTCCAGATGCGGCGCCGGGATGTAGATGCCGCGATTGGTGACGACGAGCGCGCCCGGTCTCGACGCTCGCGCAGAGGCGCGCGGGGAGGGGGCGATCTCGTTCACGATGGTCGTCGTGAGCAGGATCCACATCAGCACCGGCACGTTGCGGAACGTCTCGACGTAGACCATCGTCAGCTTGGCGACGAGCCAGTTCTTGGACAGGCGCAGCGACGCCGACAATGACACCGAGGAGGGTCGCGGTGATGCAGCCGAGGACCGCGACGAGGAGGGTGTTGAGAATGCCGACCAGTGCGGCGCGGGCGTGGGTGTCCTGGTTGTCGTAGGGGATGAGCGTCTGGTTGATGTCGTAGTTGGCGCTGTGGCCAGAGGAAGCCGAAATCGAAGTCCTTGCCGAGCGGCGGAGAGGTTACCACGGCATTGTTGACGAGCCAGGCGACCCCCAGCATCAGCAGCATCAGGGCGATGATCTGGATGAAGCCCGAGCGGTAGCGCTCGTCCGCCAGAGCATTTCGATTCGGAAACGCCGGTTCGTTGCTGCTCAGCGGCAACGCTCATGCCGTTCTCCAGATAGAGAAGGGCGCGAACCCGGATGGATCCGCGCCCAATCATCATAGACTTAGCGGATCGGCGGGGCGTAGAGGATGCCGCCGTCGGTGTAGAGCGCGTTCAGACCACGCTCCAGGCCGACGTCGGTCTCCGGACCGAGATACGCGTCGAAGATCTCGCCGTAGTTGCCGACGGCCTTGATGGCGTTGACGGCCCAGTCGTTCGGCAGACCGAGCATGGCGCCCATGTCGCCTTCGTTGCCGAGGAGACGGGCCACGTCGGGATCGTTGCCGTCGTAGGCGACCATCTCGTCGACGTTCTCGGCGGTAACGCCCTTCTCCTCGGCGATGATGAGCGCGTTCAGCATCCAGCGCACGACGTCGCCCCACTGCTCGTCGCCCTGGCGCACGACCGGGCCGAGCGGCTCTTTGGAGATGATCTCCGGCAGGATCACGTGATCGTCCGGCTTCTCGAACGACGCGCGGGTGGCAGCAAGGCCCGAGGCGTCGGTGGTGTAGACGTCGCAGGCCTCGGCGAGGATAGCGCTGCTGCGCCTCGGCGTTGGTCTCGATCGGCACCGGCTCGTAGTCCATGTCGTTGGCACGGAAGTAGTCGGCCAGGTTCAGCTCGGTGGTGGTGCCGGTCTGGATGCAGACGGTGGCGCCGTCCAGCTCCATGGCGGACGAGACACCCAGCGCCTTGGGCACGATGAAGCCCTGGCCGTCATAGTAGTTGACGCCGTTGAAGGTGAGGCCGAGGTCGGCATCGCGCGACAGCGTCCACGTGGTGTTGCGCGACAGCAGGTCGACTTCGCCGGAGGCGAGGGCGGTGAAGCGGGTCTTGCCGGTCAGCGAGGTGTATTCGACCTTGCGGATCGCCGAAGATGGCCGCCGCGACCGCCTTGCACAGCGCGACGTCGAAGCCCTGCCAGTTGCCGTCTCGTCGGTGAAGGCGAAGCCGACAAGGCCGGTGTTGATGCCGCAGATCAGCTCGCCGCGCTCCTTGACCTGGTCGAGCGTCGAGCGTTTGCGCATGCGCCTGTCCGGCGACGGCAAGCCCCGGCAGCGGTCGGCGATCGCCAGTTTGGCGAATTTCATGAGTTTGCTCTCTCCTATATTGGCGACGGACATCTCGTCGGTCGTCGTTAACCAGCCTGAATGCAAAAGCCGTGCCGAACGAAAACATGAACGTGCCAGGCATTGCATGGCTGTTCGGAGCATAATCAGACGACGCAATGACTGCCAACGCCTTGAAGGGAAATTTGTATGCGACGATGCAGATCCTCCGTATCGGCCCCAGCGCCGGCGTCGCCACGACGCTGACCCACGCCGGGCTCGACCACCGCCTACCACGGATTCGTCAACCCGCCGGTGGTCCATGCCTCCACGGTGCTCTTCCCGGACGTCGAGGCGACGCGCACCCGCGACGCAGCAATATACCTATGGTCGCTACGGCACGCCCACCACCGACGCGCTGGCGCCGTCGTGAACGCGCTGGAAGGGGCCGAGGCCACGGTCCTCGCCTCGACCGGCCTGGCGGCCTGCACCGTCGCGCTCGCCTCGGCCGTGGCGGCCGGCGACCGCGCGCTCGTGGTGCGACAACATCTATATGCCGACCCGCCGCTTCTGCGACGGCTTTCTGACCCGGTTCGGCGTGACATCGTCTATGTCGATCCGCTGGACCATGCCGCGTACGACACGGAGCTCGAGAAGGGCGCGGCGGCGGTCTTCCTGGAGGCGCCGGGCTCGCTGACGTTCGAGATGGCGGACATTCCGTACATGGCGCGCCCGGGCGAAGGCCGCCGGCGCGACCGTCGATCATCGACAACACCTGGGCGACGCCGCTCTTACTTCCGCCCGCTGGAGCACGGCTGCGATCTGTCGATCCACGCGGCCACCAAGTACTTTCGGCGGCCACTCGGACCTTCTGCTCGGCACGATCTCCGGCAATCGGCGAGGCGATCGCCAAGTGCGACGAGGTGGGACGGAGTTGGGGCGAGAATGTGGCGCCCGACGACGTGTTCCGTGACCTGCGCGGCATTCGCACGCTGGACGTCGCGCATGGCGCAGTTCCAGCGCAATGCGCGCATCGTCGCCGAGTGGCTGTCGGCGGACCCGCGCGTTCGCCGCGTGCTCTATCCCGCGCTGCCCGGTGCACCCGGGCACGCGATCTGGAAGCGCGACTTCGACGGCGCATCCGGCCTCTTCGGCATCACCTTCAAGGGCCGCACGGAGGCCGAGATCGCGCACGGTGGTCGATGGGCTGACAGCTGTTCGGCATCGGCTAGTCCTGGGGCGGCTTCGAGAGCCTCGCGACGATGCCACCGTCAACAGCGACGCGCACCGCAACGCGCTGGCCGCAGGACGAGCCGATCGTCCGCCTCAACATCGGGCTCGAGGATCCGGCCGACCTGATCGAGGATCTCGACCAGGCGCTGGCCCACCTCGGCGTGGGAGCGGGGCGGGCGATGGCGCCGGACGTGTTCGCGAGCGGCCGAGCGGCGCTCGCGGAAGATGAGCCACAGGTTGCGCGCGTAGATGAGGAGCCCGGCGCCCTGACCGGCGATGAACACCGGGTCCTGCCGCGACAGCGCGTAGACGAACAGGATCGCGCCGCCGGCGATGGAGAAGAACCAGAACGCCACCGGGCACCACCGAGCGGCCCGCCCGCTCCGACGCGATCCACTGGATCAGGAAGCGCGCCGAGAACATCGCCTGGGCGAAGAAGCCGATGGCGATCCACACATCGAACTGGGCGACGAAGACGTCGTAGAACCAGTCGCCGAGGCGGCCGCAAAACATCATTCATCCACCGGCTCCAGCGTCACTTGACCGCGGTGAGGCCGGGCGCCGCGGCGCTTCGCCGGCGCGAGCCACCAGACGCCCAGAAGGTCCGGCAGGCCCACCAGCGCGCGGTCCGAGCACGCCGTACTTCGAGCGGCCGGTGGTGCGCGGGCCGGTCCACCACGGCCACATGGGCCACGCGCCAGCCCTCGCGCATGAAGAGGGCCGGGAAGAAGCGATGGTTGTTGTCGAAGAACGGCAGCGAGCAGATAGGCGTCGCGCCGCATCGCCTTGAGGCCGCAGGCGGTGTCGCGCGTGTCGTCGGCCAGGAGGCGCGGCGCAGTGCGGTTGGCGACCGTCGAGACGCAGCTTCTTCGCGCCGCCGTCGTGGCGCCGCGTGCGCTGCCCGGCGACGAGCGCCGACGGCCGGGTCGGCGACGAGCGGCGCCACGAGGGCGGCGAGATAGTGCGGGTCGTTCTGCCCGTCGCCGTCGATGGTGACGATGAGATCGCCGCGCGCCGCCAGCGCGCCCGCGCGGATCGCGCGCGATTTGCCGCCGGACGTCGTGGCGCAGCGACGCGCACGTCCGGCAGCCGGCGTCGCCAGCGCGGCCGTCGCCGGTGCCGTCGCGCGAGCCGTCGTCCACCACGACGATCTCCATGCGGTGGGCAGCGAGACCGCTGCGATCTCGTCGCAGGAGCGCCACGATGGCGCCGGCTTCGTCCTTGGCGGGGATGACGATCGACACGTGGGGCGCTGACGGTGCGCGCTTGCATGGTGCCTCCGACATGGGGTCCGCGCATGCGCGTCGGTCCGCATCGCTCCGTAGCGGCAGGTGGCGCACGGGTCGCCGCACGGCAAGGGCAGGCGCCCGCGGCGTGCAGCCCATGGAGACACGGCGTCGGTCACGCGCCGGCACGAAGAGCGTCAGGGCGACCGGGTCGCCCTTAGAGATGTTGAAACCCTCGACCGTCGCCGCCGTTCAAGCCGACGCCCTGCCGCCGCCGCTGCGCGGACCGCCTCCACCGAGCGCTCGCGCGCGCGATGACGACGCATCCGGCCGCGGGCCGAGCGCGTCGACGGCGCCTCGGCGCGTCGACGAGCGCGGTGTCGGTGCCGGCGAGGAAGATCGAGGCTCGGCTCGTTGAACGCCGAGGCTAGCGAGGCGCGGATCCTGGCGCAGGCTGCAGCGGCCTCTGCGCGTCTGCAACGAGGCGCGGGCTGATCCAGACCGGCGGAGGCTCGGCAGCGACAGCCCCCACACCGCGACCTGCGCCAGCATGGCGGCGAGCCGAGCGCCGGTGCCAGCACGCCGAGCGACAGCGCCGCGCCGACCACGAGCCGCACAGCAGCGAGCGGC
Source organism: uncultured Alphaproteobacteria bacterium (assembly GCA_963771975.1). GTDB lineage: Bacteria > Pseudomonadota > Alphaproteobacteria > Rhizobiales > Amorphaceae > Acuticoccus. The sequence continues at coordinate 267,281 of CAVYVL010000002.1, forward strand.
CGCCGACCCAAGCGCGAGCGCCGCAGCAACGAGACCGCTGCGGCGCAGCACGACGTCGCCGCGACGACGAGCGCGCGCCAGGCCGGCGCTGGCGCGAGTCGATCAGCGCGCCAGCACCGGCACGGCGATCAGCACCGAGCGGGCAAGCGGCGAGGAGCGCGATCGCCGCCGGCGATCCGCGACCAGCGCGCGGCGGCTCGCGCGGCGCACAGCACCGCCACCGCGGCGAGCGCGATGCGCCGGAACAAGCGGCAGCGTGTAGTGCGGCAGCTTGGTGGGCACGACCTCGAACACGATCCAGCCGGGAGCACCCAGGCCGCCGCGAACAGGAACACCGGCCGCGCTGCGCCCGACAGCCCGCGCGAGGCGGCCATCAGCGCGAACGGCGCCATCGGCCAGGCGACGGCGAAGAAGAAGGCGAGGTGGGTGAGCGGCGGCGCCCGTGCCCCTCCTGTCCGCGCGGCGGCCTTGCCGAGAAAGTCGCGCCCGACGGCGGCGGCGAAGAAGGCGCCGTCGGTGGCGCGCCAGATCGCCACGAACCACGGCAGGCAGATCGCCGCCAGGATCGCGAGGCCCGGTAAGCGGGGCGCAGGCGGCGCAGCAGCCGCGGCCGTGAGCGAGCAACAGGACGACGACGGTGAGCGCCGCGCACCATCGGCGCGATCGGCCCCTTCACGAGGATGCCGAGCGCCAGCGCCACCCAGAACGTCACCGGCCAGGTCCAAGCCTGCCGCGTCGCGCAGCCAGACCCGCGCGAGCGCCCCCTGATGCGGCGACGATGGTCGCAAGCAGCACCGCGTCGGTCTTGGCGAGCCGCGCCTCGACGCCAAGGATGATGGTGGCGCCCAGCAGCGCCCCCGCCATCAGCGCCGGGCCGGCGGCAGGAAGGCGCGCGCCGTCCAGACCGTGAGCAGCGACGGCCGCCGATCGCGCCGCAGCAGCGAGGGCATGCGATAGACCCACAGCGGCGCGTCGGCGCCGTCGCCGCTCAGCCACACGGCGGCGGCCTGCAGCCAGTGGATGCCGATCGGCTTCTTGTGGCGCGGCGCGTCCTGGAAGCGGATGCGCACATAGTCGCCCGTCTCCACCATCTGCTTGGTGGCCTGGGTGTAGCGCGGCTCGTCGCGGTCGAGCGGCGGCACGGTCGTCTGCCCGGGCAGGAACGCCAGGAAAGGACGAGCAGAACGAGCGCGATCGGTCGTCCATGCAGCCGATCGATGGCCCGTCGCTCGTGCGCGGCGCGCGGTGCTGTATCGTCGACATCGAGCAGGCCCTTAGGGGCATCGGGGAGCCGGGGTCAGCGGCTGCGGATGCAACACTCCACAGCGGACGCCGGGGGCAGTAGCATCCGCTGGGCGGCCCTGCTAGATGCGCGCCATGGCGGTCTTTGCGCAACTGACCGATCTGCACCTGCGGCCGCCCGGCGTTCTGACGCTGGGCACGATCGACGCCGATCGCTTCGTCGCCAGGCGATCGACGCGATCAACGCACGGCATCGCCGACGTTGATGCCGTCATCGTCACCGGCGACGTCGCCGACCTTGGCGAGGAGGACGCCTACAGCCGCGCCGTCCATGCTGCTGTCGCGCTTCCCGGTCCCGGTCATCGTGATGCCCGGCAATCACGACCCCACCGCAGCGCTTCGCGAGGCGTTCTCCGCCTTCCCCGGCGTCGGCGCCGAGCGCGGTGCCGGGCAAGGTCTGCCATGTGCACGTCATCGACGGCGTGCGCGTGGTCGCGCTCGACACCTCGGTCGACGGATCGACACAGCAGCACCACGGCGAGCTGGGCGCAGGCAGCAGACTCGAGTGGCTCGACGCGATCCTGTCGGCAACGGCCGGCCCGGCGCTCATCGCCATGCACCACCCGCCGTTCGCGGTGCGGCATCGGCTTCATGGACGCCATCGGCCTGAACGACGCCCGCGACTTTGCCGAGGTGCGTGGCGCGGCACGACAACGTGCTGCGCATCGTCTGCGGCCACGTCCACCGCACGATCGTGTCGGAGGTGGGCGGCGTGCCGGCGATGGCGATCCCGGGCGTGGCGCATCAGGTGGTCGATGGCGCTGGACGAAACGACGGCGCCGGCGCTGGTCATGGAGCCGCCCGCCTACGGCTTCCACATGGTCGAGCACGGGCGCGCCGTCTCCCATATCGCCTATGTCGAGAGCTTCGGGACGCCGGTGATGTTCGAGAGCTCGAGCACGATGCGGTAGCCCGCCTGATGGATGAGCCTGCCGTCGCGATCACGGATGCGGACGTCGAGGCGGCCCACGCGCGCCTGTCCGGCCGCGTGGTGCGCACGCCGCTGATCTCACTCGCCCGTGCTCGACGGGCGGGTCGGGGCGCGCGTCTTCATCAAGGCGGAGTGTCTGCAGCGCACCGGCTCGTTCAAGTTTCGCGGCGCCACCAACCGCCATCGGCCGCATGCCCGGACGGCGCCCGCCAGCGCGGCGTCGTCGCCTGCTCCTCCGGCAACCACGCGCAGGGCGTCGCCGAGGCCGCGCGTGTCGCCGGCATGCCGGCCACCATCGTGATGCCGAACGATGCGCCGGCCATCAAACGCGCCCGCACCGTCCGCTCCGGCGCCACCGTGGTCGGCTACGACCGTGAACGCGACGACCGGGTGAAAATCGCCAACGATATCGCGGCCGAGACCGGCGCCACCTTCGTGCTCCCCCTATGACGACCCCGGCGTGATGGCGGGCCAGGGCACGGTGGGGATCGAGATCGCCGAGGATCTCGCCGCGCTGGGCGTGATGGTCGACCGGGTGCTGGTGCCGGTGAGCGGCGGCGGGCTCCTCTCGGGCGTCGCGACGGCGATCAAGGCGCGGATGCCGACCGCCATCTGTCAGCCGGTCGAGCCGGAGGGGTTCGACGACACCTCCCGCTCGCTGCGGAGCGGCCAGCGCGAGATCAACGCGCTGAAGGCCGGCTCGATTGCCGATGCGCTGATGTCGCAGCGACCGGGCGAGCTGACGTTCCCGGTGATGGCACGGTTCGCAGAGCCGGGCGTCGCGGTGCCGGACGAAATGATGTACCGGGCGATGGCGTTCGCCTTCCACGAGCTGAAGCTGGTCACCGAGCCGGGCGGCGTCATCGCCCTGGCGGCGCTGCTGGGTGGGCTCGTCGACGTGAAGGGCGAGACCGTGGTGGTGGTTCTCTCCGGCGGCAACGTCGACCCGTCGATGCTGATGCGCGCGCTCGACGAGAACTAGCGCCGGGCGCTCGCGCGGGGTGAAGGGGCGCCCGCGCCCCTCAGCCCCAGAGCTCGGCCGAGGGCGGGTATACCGTCGACCCGTCGAACGTCAGTCCCTTCTCGCGGTCGTGCGCCAGCATCAGCGGCCCGTCGATGTCCACGTACGCGGCGCCGGACGTCAGAAGCATCGCCGGGGCGATGCCGAGCGAGGTCGTCACCATGCACCCGACCATCACGGCGAGGTTCAGCCGGCGCGCTTCTTCCACGGTCTTCAGCGCCTCGGTGAGCCCTCCGGTCTTGTCCAGCTTGATGTTCACCGCGTCGTAGCGCCCCTTGAGGGAGGCGAGGTCCTTGGACGTGTGGACGCTCTCGTCGGCGCAGATCGGCACGGGGTGCGAGACCGTCGCCAGCGCTCCGTCCCGGTTCGAGGGCAGCGGCTGCTCGATCAGCGCCACCTTCGCGGCCCGGCAGGCCGACATGTTGATGAGGAGGTTGTTGTCGCTCCAGCCCTCGTTGGCGTCGACGATGAGGGTGGCGTTCGGCACCGCCTCGCGGACGGCGGCGATGCGCGCGTCGTCGCCCATCGGCCGGCCGAGCTTGATCTTCAGGAGCGGGCGGTCGCCGGCATTGCGCGCCGCCTCGGCCATCTCCTCCGGCTCGCCGAGGCCGATGGTGTAGGCGGTTATGACCGGATCCATCGTCTGGCCCAGCATGTCGGCGACGCGGGTGCCGGAGCGCTTGGCCTCCAGGTCCCACATGGCAAGGTCGATGGCGTTGCGCGCCGCGCCCGCCGGCATCGCCTCCTGCAGCTCCTCTCGCGTCAGCCCGGCGGCGACCGTCTCGGCCATCGCCTCGATCTGGGCGAGCACGCCGTCGACGGATTCGCCGTAGCGCGGGTAGGGGACCGCCTCGCCGCGGCCGATGTGGCTGCCGTCGGTCAGCGTCGCGACCACCATCCGCGCGATCGTGCGCCGCTCGCGGGCGATCGAGAACACGCCGGCGATCGGGTATTCCTCGGCGACGACGCTGAGGGCGGTCATGGCAGATACTCCAGCGCCAGGGCGTCGACGATCGGCTCCACGCCGAAGCGCACCGGGTCGATGGTCGGCAGGTTGTGCTCGGCGGCGATCTCGTAGAGCGCGGCGCGGGCGGGGCCTTCGTCCAGCGCGGCCGTGTTGACGGCGATCCCCACCGGCTTGATCGACGGGTTGGTGAGCTTGCCCATGGCGATGTTCATCTCGATCACCTCGGCGATCGACGGCAGCGGGGTCTGAACGCCGCGCATGGTGGTGCGGGTCGGCTCGTGGCACACCACGAAGACGTCCGGCTGCGCGCCATGCAAGAGCCCCAGCGACACGCCGGCGAACGAGGGATGGAAAAGCGAGCCCTGACCCTCGACGATCTGCCAGGCGTTCTCGTCGGTCGCGGGCGTCAGCCATTCGGCCGCGCCGGAGATGAAGTCGGCGACCACCGCATCGATGGCGACACCGCGGCCGGAAATGAACACGCCCGTCTGTCCCGTGGCGCAGAAGGTGGCGTCGAAGCCCTTGGCGTTCATGCCGGCTTCCAGTGCGAGCGCGGTGTACTTCTTGCCGACCGAGCAGTCCGTGCCCACCGTGAGCAGCCGCTTGCCGGGGCGCTTGTTGCCTTTGCCGGTGGCAAAGCTCTGCTTGGAGAGGCGCGCATCGAGGAGCCGTTGGCCGGTCTTGGCGGCCGCCTCGGCGATGGCCGGGACGCTGGAGAGCGGCTTGTGAAGGCCGCTGGCGACGTCGAGCCCCGCCTCCAGCGCCTCGACGATGGACGTCACCCAGTGATCCGGCAGGACACCGCCGGCGTTGACGACGCCGACGATCATGGTCTTGGCGCCGGCGGCCGCGGCGTCGGTCGCGTTCATCTCGGGCAGCTTCGCGTCCGCCTTGCAGCCCGGCAGACGCCACTGGCCCACGCACCAATCGCGCCGCCAATCGACAATTCCGAGGCTGGTTTTCGCGGCCAGGGCGTCAGGAACGTCGCCGAGAAACAACAGATAGGGGCGGTCGAGTTCCATACGCGCCAAATCCTCCATGATCGTAAGCGGTCTGTTTAGGCAACCGGGACATGATGCCAATGTGCAGCACTCGACGTGCCAAGTGCATCGGCGCGACCCTTCGCCTGATGACGAAGCAGCCTTGTGGAGCTACCACCTAAACCGAGCATGCAAAAGACGAGATGATGGACGCGCAGGCACCATCCCCGACGCCAGCGGTCACGACGAGCCGCGACGGCGATAACTTCTCGGCCTCGTTCAGCGGAAGCTGGACGGTGAGCGCGGCCGACGTGGCCGAACGCGCGGTCGCCGCGCTGAACCCGCTGTCGGACGCCGGGCGGGGCACGCGGCCCTGCGCCGTCACGTTCGAGCTGGGCGACGTCGTTACGGTCGACACCGCAGGCGCCTGGATCGTCCACCGCGAGCGGGCCCGGGCGGAGTTCGTGGGCCACCGGGTGCGGCTCGAGAATGTCGGTCCGCGCCTGCAGTTTCTGCTCGAAGAAATCGAGAACCACATCCCGGAGCTGCTCGAGCGCCCGCGCCAGCCATGGGCGATCGTCCGGGCGCTCAACTCCATCGGCCGCACGACCGCGGAAGTCGGCAACGACATGGTCGGCCTGCTGTCGATGCTCGGCGTGTTCGGCTTCCGCCTGGCGACGCTGTTCACCCACTTCCGGCGCCTGCGCATCACCTCGATCCTGTCCCACTTCGATCGCAGCTGCCGCGGGGCGGTGCCCATCGTCATGCTGATGAGCTTCCTCGTGGGTCTCATCGTGGCGCAGCAGGGCGGCTTCTACCTCTCCTCGTTCGGCGCCACGATCTTCGTGGTGGACATGTCCGGCATCCTGATCCTGCGCGAGCTGGGGGTGCTGCTGGCCGCGATCCTGGTCGCGGGCCGGTCGGGCTCGGCCTTCACCGCCGAGATCGGCTCCATGCGTATGCGCGAGGAGGTGGACGCGCTCGACGTGCTCGGCCTCGACCCGGTGGAGGTCCTCGTGGTGCCGCGCCTGATGGCGCTGATCCTGGCGATGCCGCTGCTGGCCTTCCTCTCCGACATCGCCGCCATCGTCGGCGCGATGCTCATCTCGTGGAGCTCGCTCGGCATTTCGCCGGACGTCTTCCTGCGCCGCCTCAACGAGGTGGTGACGCCGCTGGAGTTCTGGATCGGCATCGCCAAGGCGCCCTTCATGGCGCTCATCATCGGCCTCGTGGGCTGCTCGGAGGGCCTGAAGGTCGGCGGATCGTCCGAATCCCTCGGCCGTCAGACGACCAGTTCGGTGGTCAAGGCGATCTTCCTCGTCATCGTCGTGGACGGGCTGTTCGCGATCTTCTTCGCAGCGGTGGGGATTTGATGAGCGACAACGACACCGCCCCGATGGAAGAAACCCTCGCCGACGGCACGCGCAAGGTGCACCAGGTGCCGGCGCACCACCGCGAGGGTCACGACGGCAAGACCGCCGGCGTGGAAACGCCGACCGACGAACATATCATCGAGGCGCGCGACGTCGAGGTGCGGTTCGGCGCGTTCACGGTGTTCAAGAACCTCAACCTTGATGTGCGGCGCGGCGAGATCCTCGGCTTCGTCGGCGGGTCGGGGCAGGGGAAATCCGTGCTCATGCGCACGATCCTGGACCTGGTGCCGAAGTATGCCGGCACCATCCGACTGTTCGGCAAGGACGTCGACACGCTCAACGTGTCGCAGCGATCGCTTCTCAACCGCCGCTACGGCGTGCTGTTCCAGATGGGTGCGCTGTTCTCCTCGCTGACGGTGAAGGAGAACATCCAGGTTCCCATGAAGGAGCAGGGCGGCACCATGAGCAAGCAGCTCATGGACGAGCTGGCGCTCATGAAGATCGACATGGTGGGCCTGGCGCGCAATTCGGCCGACAAGCTGCCCTCCGAGCTCTCCGGCGGTATGATCAAGCGCGCCGGCCTCGCCCGGGCGCTGGCGCTCGATCCGGACCTTCTCTTCGTGGACGAGCCGACCTCCGGCCTCGACCCCATCGGCGCCGCCAACTTCGACGATCTGATCGCCGGGCTGCGCGATACGCTCGGCCTCACCGTCTACATGGTGACGCACGATCTCGATTCGCTGTGGAACGTGTGCGACCGCGTGGCGGTGCTCGCCGATAAACGTGTGATCGTGAACGGGCCGGTGCAGGACCTCGTCGACTACGACCACCCATGGGTTCGCGAGTATTTCCGCGGCGTGCGCGGCGGACGTTTCGTGAGCGCGGAATGATACTTCAGTCTTCAGCGGCCGGCCGCCGCATAACGAGTAGGGTTGCCTGATGGAAACGCGTGCCAACTACGTTGCGATTGGCATTTTCGTGCTCGTCGTGCTCGCAGGGGCGTTCGGTTCTCTGTGGTGGCTCTACCGGTCGTCCGGGACCGGGGCGACCGCGGCCCTGCGCATCATCTTCCCCGAGGCGGTCACCGGGCTGTCCACCGGCGCCAGCGTCTACTTCAACGGCATCCGCGTCGGCGAGGTGACCTCGCTCCAGTTTCCGCCCGACGGCGGTGACAACGTCATCGCCATCACGCGGGTCAACCCGACCGCGCCGATCAAGGTCAACACCACGGCCCAGCTCGCCTCGCAGGGGCTGACGGGCGTCGCCTACGTGTCGCTGGTGGGCGGAACGGGCGAATCGATCTTCGAGGCGGCCGAAGAGGACGACAAGCTCCCCACGCTGGAGGCTGCGACCAGCGCCTTCACCAACGTGCTCGACACGCTGCAGAGCGTCCTCGGCCGGCTGGACTCGACGTTGGGTTCGGTGCGCCAACTGGTGGACGAAAACCAGGGCAACCTCTCGGGCGTCGTGCAGAACGTGCGCACCATTACCGATAATCTTGCCCAGGCCTCGCCGCAGGTCCCGGCGATGGTGACGGACTTCTCCAACGCCGCCAGCGCCATCGCGAAGGCGACGCCGCAGATCACGAGCGTGGTGGAGAACGCCAACGGCATCCTGAGCGCGATCGATCCCTCCCGGGTCGGCACGATCGTCTCCAATGTGGAGAGCTTCGCCGGCGAACTGCCGAAGATCGGCCAACAGGCGGAGACGCTGGTGGACAATGCCAACGGCATCGTCAGCCGCGTCGGCGATGCGGCCAACACGCTGAACGACACGCTGACGTCCGCCGACACCCTGGTGAAGTCCATCGACGCCAGCGCGATCGACGCGATCGTGACCAGCGTGAAGACGGTGACGGAGACCTTCTCGAGCCGCTCCGGCGAGATCGGCACGTTGCTCGACAACGCCGCCAAGATCAGCACCGACGTGGCCGATATTTCGACCACCATCGCCAGCAGGCGTGACGAAGTGACCAAGGTGATCAACGACCTCAGCGCGCTGATCACCGAAGCACAGACCGCGGTGAAGTCGGCGACGCCGGCCATCCAGAACCTCAGCAAGGCGAGCGAAGCCATTACGCCGGAGAAGGTCGGCGGCATCGTCGACAACGTGCAGACCGTGACCAGCACGCTGGCGGGGCAGGCGGAGAATGTGGCCAGTCTCGTCAGCGCGGCGACCGAAGCGGCGAAGGGCATCGACAGCGTGACCGCGGTGGTCAGCGCGCGCAGCGAGGCCATCGGCACCGCGCTCGACCAGGGGGCTCAGCTCGTCACCAACCTGCGGCAGGCCTCGGAATCTGCGCCGCAGCTCGTGGCGACGGCCGAGCAGTTGCTGAACGATGCGGCCGCCACCGTGCGGGCCGTCGACGCGACGCGCATCAACGCCGTGGTCGCCAACGTGGAGAGCATCACCCAGACCGTGGCGGAGAAGGGCCCGGCAGTGGCCGAGCTCGTCGAGGCCGCGCGTGGCACTGCGCTGCGCGCCGAGACCATCACCTCCGCGATTGCCCAGCGCATGCCGGCGATCGGCACCGCCATCGACGATGCCACCGCCACGCTCGCTAACGTGCGCAGCGCCTCCGAGCCGCTGCCGCAGATGGTGGACGCGCTGCAGCCGGGCATCGAGAACGTGTCGCAGGCGCTCTCGGCCATCGACCCGGCCGCCATCGACGGCATCGTCCAGAGCGTGCGCGGCCTGTCCGAGACGCTGAACCGCCAGACCCCGGCCATCGAGCGGATCGTGACGGGGGTCGACGGCGTCGTCGCCGACGCCGGGCCGATCGCCGCCGACGCGCGCCGTGTCATGGGCGAGGTGGCCAGCCGCAGCGAGGCCATCGGCACCACGATCGACAACGCCAACGCAGCCGTCGCCAACGTGCGCACGGCCAGCAACGACCTGCCGGGCCTCGTGACCGCGCTGGAGCCGGGGATCGCCAACGTCACGGACGTGCTGAACAGCATCGACCCGACGGCGATCGAAGGCATCGTGTCCAACGTCGAGAACCTGACGGCGACGCTGGCGGCTCAAGGACCGGCCGTGGGCCGTGTCGTCGAGCGTGTCGAGGGTGTGGTCGCCGATGCCAGCTCCATCGCCGCCGACGCGCGTGTGGTGGTCCAGGAGGTCGCGACCCGCAGCGCCGAGATCGGTACGACGATCGACAACGCCAGCGCCGCCGTCTCCAGCGTTCGGAAGGCGGCCGACCAGGCGCCGCAGCTCATCGCCGCGCTGGAGCCGGGCGTGACCAACGTCTCCAATGTTCTCAGCGCCATCGACCCGGCGGCGGTGGAGGCCATCGTCTCCAATGTACGCGGCGTCACCGATGCGCTGGGCGCCCAGACGCCGGCTGTGGAGGACATCATCACCGCCGCACGCGGGACGGCACTGCGCGTCGAGGCGATCACCTCCTCGGTGGCGCAGCGCATGCCCGAGATCGGCACCGCGATCGACAACGTGACCGCCTCGGCGGCCGACGTCCGTCGCACGACCGAAGCCCTGCCGGGCCTCGTCACCGCGCTGGAGCCGGGGGTGCAGAACCTGTCCACGGTCCTGTCGGCGGTGGACCCGGGCGCGGTCGAGGCGATCGTCGCCAGCGTGCGCAACGTGGCCGACGTCCTCGGCAAGCGGGCGCCGGCGATCGACGGCATGATCACCTCGGCCGAGACGACGCTCCAGAACGCCGAGACCGTGTCCGCCTCGCTGGCGACGCGCATGCCGGAGATCGAAGGGATCGTCGACAACGTCGCCGCGGCCGTGGCCGACGCGCGCGTCTTCGCCGGCACGCTGCCGGAGATGGCGACCGCCCTGCAGCCCGGCATTGAGAATGTCTCGGCGGTGTTGTCCTCGATCGATCCTGCCGCGGTCGATGGCATCGTCAGCGACGTTCGTAAGGTGACGAGCACGCTGTCGGGTGAGACCGAGCGCCTGCGCTCCATCATCGCCGAGGTCGACGGCACGGCCGCGAGCGCCAGTCAGATCGCCTCCAGCCTGCAGGCCAAGCTGCCGCAGGTGACGGGTGCCATCGACGATGCGCGCGCGGCGGTCACGTCCGCCCGCACCTTCGCCGACGCGCTCCCGGGCTACGTGCAGACCTTGCAGCCGGGGGTGGAGAACGTCGCCGCCGTGCTGCAAGCGGTGGACCCGACCGCGATCAGCGACATCGTCACCAGCGCCAAGACGCTGAGCGACACGCTGGGGGCGGCCGCGCCGCAGGTGCAGCATCTCATCGCGACCGCCGGCGTCGCCGCCGACGATGTGGCGGACATCACCGGGCGCGTGCGTGGTGAGCTGGGAACCATCACCGAGATGATCGGCACCGCCAACGGCGCCGTGACGGACGTGAAGACGTTCACCGCCACGCTGCCCGAACTGCGCCAGCGCCTCGATCCCGCGATCGACTCCGTGACCCAGGTGGTGGCGGCCGTCGACCCGGCGTTCGTGCGGTCCATCGTGACGAACGTGCGCGACGTGTCGCAGACGCTGTCCGATCAGCGCGAGGACGTCACGCAGATCATCTCCACGGTGGGCGACGCCACGCGGCGGATCGACCAGGTGGCGGCGGCGGTCTCCTCACGGGCCGAGGAGATCAGCGGGACCATCGACTCGGTCTCGAGCTTCGCCGGCGAGCTGCGCGACGCGGCGCCGTCCATCGACCAGATCGTCGCCAGCGCGTCGCGGGCGGCGGACGCGGTGGCCAACGCGGCCGCGTCGATAAACACCAACGCGATCAACTCGATCCTCGACAATGCGCAGAAGGTGGCGAGTGCCATCGGCTCGCGCACCGCGGAGATCGGCACGGCGATCGACGAGGTGGTGGCGACGGCCAAGTCCATCACCGACAGTCTCAGCAACGCGAGCGGGGAGGGCGGCCTCGTCCAGGACCTCTTGAACCGTGTGAGCGTGATCGCCACGAACGTGGAGAGCGCATCCGACCAGCTGGGCGGCCTGATCACGCGGGCCAACGCGGTGCTGGGCGGAGAGGTGCAGCGGGTCTTCGAAGGCGTGAACGGGGCCACGGCCTCGATCCAGGAGGTTGCTGCTGCATTTGCGCCACGCGCGTCTTCAATCGCGGGTGGTCTCTCCCGGTTTAGCCAGAGCGGCCTTGACGATCTTCGGGCACTCATCAATCAAGGACGTAGTACCTTGCGATCGATCGAGAGTGCCGTGTCGAGTTTTGACCGTAACCCCAGCCGTGTCATCTTCGGTGGCGACAACGCGCCTCGGTATTCACCGCAGCGCCGATGAACAAATTCGGGTTCATAGCAACAATTGCTTGCGTTCTCGGCTTGGTCGGGTGCGCAAGCGGTGACAAGATCGAGGCGATCTACGAGCTGACGGCGCTCGACAATCCGCCGGTCGCCAGCGCCACGTCGGCCCAGATCCTGGTGCCGGAGCCGGCGGCGCTGGAATCGCTGGCGACATCGAAGATCGCGGTCAAGCCCACCGAGCTGACCCTCGCCTACTACCCGCAGGTCGCCTACCAGGATGCCGCCCCAAAGGTGCTCCAGCGGGTCCTGCTCAACACGTTCGAGAACACCGGCCGCGTCCACGCGGTCGGCCTCCCGGGCCAGAGCCTCCTGATCAACTACCAGATCGTGACCGAGGTCCGCGCCTTCCAGATCGAGACGTACGCGGGCAACCGCGCCCGGGTCGAGGTGGCGGTGAAGCTGCTCGACAATTCCACCGGCCGCGTCCTGCGCACCCGCGTGTTCAACACGGTGGTGCCGATCGCCAGCGACGATGTGACGGTGGCGGCCGAGGGCATGAACAACGCCGCCCGCCAGGCCGCGCTCGAAATCGTGGAGTGGACGCTCGCGGCGATCTGACCGCGGGCTGCGAAGCCTTCTTCAGCCGGCGCGCTTGTAGCCGAGCGACGCGTCCAGCAGATGGCGCGTGTACGCGTGCCGCGGCGTCATCGCCCGCATGTCGGCCACGCTCATCACCTCGACGATCTCGCCGCCGCGCATCACCGCGATCTCCTCGGCACATGTGCCCCACGACCGCCAGGTCGTGGCTCACCATCACGTAGGTGAGATTGCGCTCTGCGCCTCAGGTCCGTGAGCAGGTTGAGGATCTCGGCCTGCACCGAAACGTCGAGCGCCGAGGTCGGCTCGTCCAGCAAGCAGGATCGACGGCTCCGGCGCCAGCGCCCGCGCGATCGCCACCCTCTGACGCTGCCCGCCCGAAAGCTGGTGCGGATAGCGGAAGCGGAAGCGACGGCCCGAGGCCGACCTGCTCCAGAAGCTCCGGGATGCGCGCGATTGGTGTCGCGGATGCCGTGGAGGCGCAGCGTCTCGTTCAGCACCTGGTCCACGGAGTGGCGCGGGTGCAGCGAGGCGTAGGGGTCCTGGAACACCATCTGCACCGTGCCGTAGAAGGCGCGGTCGCGCGTCGCACCCAGCGGCGTGCCGTTGACGCTCGATGCTGCCCGACCACGTCGGCGCGAGACCGGTGATCGCACGCAGCACCGTCGACTTGCCGGAGCCCGATTCGCCCACGAGGCCGAACGCTCTCGCCGGCCCGCACCTCGAACGCGCGCCTCCTTCACCGCGTCGACCCGGTCCTCGCCGTCGACCGAACCACACGTCGAGGTTCGATGACGCTGAGCGCGCTCATGCGCGGCCCTCCACCGATGGGCGCGTCGCGCCACGCCGGATCGCGCTTCAAGACGGTGAGGCGGTCGGCCGGCGCGTCGAGCCGGGGGAGCGAGCTGAGGAGGCCCGCGCGTGTAGGGGTGCTCGGCTTCGTGCAGACGGTCCGCGCGGCATCGTCTCGACGATGCGGCCGGCGTACATGATCAGCACGCGGTCGCAGAACGAGGCGACGAGGTTGAGGTCGTGGCTGATGAAGATCAGCCCCATGCCGCGGTCCCGCACCAGGCGGTCCATGATGTCGAGCACCTCCTGCTGCACCGACACGTCGAGCGCGGAGGTCGGCTCGTCGGCGATCAGGATCTCGGGATCGGGGATCAGCATCATGGCGATCATGATGCGCTGGCCCATGCCGCCCGACATCTCGTGCGGGTAGGCGCGCATGACGCGTTCGGGGTCGCGGATCTGCACCGCCTCCAGCATCTCGAGCGCCTTGGCGGCGGGCGTCCTTGGCGCTGCCCTGCTCGTGCAGGCGGTACGCCTCGATGATCTGGTGGCCGACCGTGCTCACCGGGTTCAGCGAGAACTTGGGGTCCTGCATCACCATCGAGATGCGCTCGCCGCGCACCTTGCGCATCTGCCGCTCGGACTTCTCGAGGAGGTCCTCGCCGTCCAGGCGGATGTGGTCGGCGCTCGACCGTGCCGGGCGGGCGGATGAGGCGCAGGATCGCCCGCCCCGTCATCGACTTGCCCGAGCCCGATTCGCCGACGATCCCGAGCCGCTCGCGCCCCAGCGAGAAGGAGACGCCGCGCACGGCCTCGAACGTCCCGGTGCGCGTCGGGAAGGTGACGGTGAGGTTTTCGACGTCGAGCAGGGTCATTTCGGCGTCCTTCGGGTCGAGCACGTCGCGCAGCCCGTCGCCGAGCAGGTTGAAGCGCCAGCGAGACGGTGAAGATCGCAAGACCCGGCATCGTCGCGATCCACCAGTAGTCGAGGATGAAGCGCCGCCCCTCGGAGATCATCGCGCCCCACTCCGGCGCTGGGCGGTTGCGCGCCGAGGCCGAGGAAGCCGAGCCCCGCCGCCGCCAGGATGATGCCCGCCATGTCGAGCGTGACGCGCACGATGAGCGAGGAGATGCACAGCGGCCAGATGTGGCCGCGTGATGATGCGCATCGGCCCCGCGCCCTGCAGCCGGATCGCGGAGATGAAGTCCTGATTGCGCATGGTGAGCGTCTCGGCCCGGGCGATGCGCGCATAGGGCGGCCACGCGGTGAGCGAGATGGCGATGACCGCGTTCTCGATCCCGGCGCCGAGCGCCGCGACGAAGGCGAGCGCCAGGACGAGGCGCGGGAAGGCGAGGAAGATGTCGGTGATGCGCATCAGCACAGCGTCGAGCCAGCCGCCGACGTAGCCGGCCACCGTCCCCACCAGCAGACCGACGAGCGGCGCGATGAGCGGCCACCAGCGCGACGATGTAGAGCGTGATGCGCGCGCCGTAGATGATGCGCGAGAGGATGTCGCGCCCCAGCGAGTCGGTGCCGAGGATGTGCCCCTCGGCGCCCAACGGCTGCAGCCGGTTGCCGAGGTTCTGCACGATACGGGTCGTGCGGGCGCCAGCAGCGGCGCGAAGGCCGCGATCAGCACCAGCGCCACGAGGATGAGAAGGCCGACCATCGCCAGGTGGTTGCCGCGGAACGCGAGCCAGCCGGTGTAGAGGTTGGACAGGCGGGCCTGCGAGGCGCGAGGTGGGCGCATCGCTCAGCAGCCACGCCCGCTTGGAGGGCGCGGACGCGGGGCCGGCTGTCGGCGGGACCTGACGGTCGGTCATCGGCGCGCCCTCGGGTCGAAGTAGCGGTAGAGGAGGTCGGAGAAGATGTTGAGGCAGACGAAGACGCAGCCCACCACCACCGTCCCGCCCATGACGGCGTTCATGTCGGCGGCCAGCAGCGCGGTGGTGATGTAGTTGCCGATGCCCGGCCAGGCGAAGATGATCTCGGTCAGCACCGAGCCTTCCAGCAGCGCCGCGTAGGACAGCGCGATCACCGTGATGAGCTGCACGCGGATGTTGGCGAAGGCGTGGCCCCAGATCACCGTCCACTCCGGCACGCCCTTGACGCGGGCGGTGGTGATGTACTCGGCCGAGAGCTGCTCCAGCATGAAGGAGCGCGTCATGCGGCTGATGTAGGCGAGCGAGTAGTAGCCCAGCAGCGAGGCGGGCAGGATGATGTGGCTGACGGCGTCCCAGAACACGTCCCAGTTGCCGTCGAGGATCGAGTCGACGAGGATCAGCCCGGTCACGGTCGGCACCATGTCCATGTAGAAGATGCCGACGCGCCCCGGACCGCCGACCCAGCCGAGGATGCCGTAGAAGACGAGAAGCGCCATGAGGCCGAGCCAGAAGATCGGCATCGAGTAGCCCACCAGCGCCACCACGCGGGCGATCTGGTCGATGCATGGAGCCGCGCTTGACCGCCGCCAGCACGCCGAGCGGCACGCCGACGAGGACGCCGATGCAGGGTGCCGAGCGTCGCGAGTTCCAGCGTCGCCGGGAAGACGCGGGCGATGTCCTCGGATGACCGGCCGCGAGGTGAGTGGTGGAGACGCCGAAGTCGCCGGTGCAGCACGTCGCCGAGATAGTACAGGAACTGGACGATGAAGCGGCTGGTCGAGCCCCATCTCGCGGTAGACCGCGTCGTAGGTCGCCTGTGAGGCGCGCTCGCCGACGATCCGCAGCACGGGATCGATCGGCATGACGCCGCCCGATGACGAAGGTGACGAACAGCAGGCCGAGGAGCGTGACAAGGATCGTGCCGACGCCGGAGGCCAGCCGCACCAGCCAGGGCGGGACGGGCAGGCGCCGTGCCGGCGTGTGATGGTCCGGCGGACGGCCCGGGGTTGCCGCGCCGGTCGGGGCGAGGGGCGGCTGCCCCTCACCTCCCTCTCCCTTGTCGACGAGCGACACTTACTTGGTGACTTTCCAGTACGCGGCCGCGGTGTCGCCTGACCGAGCGACAGACCCTCGACCTCGTCCTTCATGGCCGCCTGCTCGATCTTCTGGAACATGATGATGAACGGCGCCGAGTTCTGGAACTCGCGCCTGGATCTCCTCGTACATCTGGCGGCGCGCTGTCGGTGTCCTTCTCCAGCACCGCGTCCTTGGTCATCTCGGTGAGTTCGCCCGGGTCCTAGGCGTTGCGCCAGGCGAGGAGGCCGGTGGCCTGCGCTTCGTCCGAGTTGTCCGGGTTGTAGGCGAAGGTGGCGGCGTTGGTGTTGCGGATCGGGATAGTCCGGCCCCCATGCGCCGAGATAGACGTCGAGCTCGCGGGCGCGGTACTTCGTCGAGCGTCTGCGCGCCGGTGCCGACGGTGATGTCGAGATTGACGCCGACCTCGCCGAACGTGTTCTGCAGCGACTGCGCGATCTCGATGCGCTCCTGCGCGTCGCGCACGCCGACGCTCGAGGGTGACCGGCGTCTCGACGCCCGCCTCTTCCAGCAGCGCCTTGGCCTTGTCGATGTCGAATGAGTACGGCGTGGTCGTCGAGGGCGCCGAAGATACGTCTGCGGCAGGAAGGCCTGGTGGACGGTCCACTGGCCCTTCAGGAACGAGTTCATCATGCCCTCGTAATCGACCGGTACTTCAGCGCCTCGACGCACCTTGGGGTTGGAGAGGCTTCGGTTGCTGCTGGTTGAAGCGAGACGTACATGATGCGGCCGCGCAGCTCGTCGACCACCTTCACGCCGTCGGAGCTCTCGATGCCGGCGATGTCCTCTGGGTTGAGGTTGCGCGCCACGTCGACGTCGCCGCGCTCGAGCAGGAGGCGCTGGGTCGCGCTTTCGGAGATGTGGCGGATGATCACGCGCTCCATTGCCGGCGCGCCGAGGTAGAAGTCCGGGTTGGCCTCCAGCGTGACCGCCTCGGCCGGGCGCCAGTTGGCGAGCTTGTAGGCGTCGGAGCCGGCGGAGTTGGTCTTCAGCCATTCGTGGCCGAGGTCGCCGTCGCTCTCGTGCTCCATCACCAGCTCTTTGTCGACGATCGAGCCGACGCCGGCGGTGAGGCAGTTGAGGACGAAGGATTCGGCGTACGGGGCGTCGAAGTGTCAGCGTGAGCGTGTCGTGTCGTCGACGGTGATCTTCTCGTCGACGTTCTCGGGCGTGAAGCCGAACTGGGTGAGGATGAACGACGGCGTCTTGTTCAGCTTGACGACGCGGCGCAGCGAGAACGCGGCGTCCTCGGCGCGCACCGGGTTGCCGGAGTGGAACGTCATCCCGTCGCGGCATGGTGAAGGTGATGGAGGTGCCGTCCTCGGAGACCTCCCAGCTTTCGGCGAGGTCGGGCTGGTAGCCGGCCTCGAGGTCGGCCGGGTCGAAGTTGACGAGCTTGCCGTAGACGTTGCGGTTCACGTCGATGCCGGCGAACTCGAACGTCTCGGCCGGGTCGAGCGAGACGATGTCGTCGATGCGGTTGGCGATGACGAGCATATTGTCCGGCGTTTCGGCGAGCGCCGGCGTGGCAGCGCTCAGCGCGGCGAGGCCGGCGGCGGCCAGGAGCGCGCGAAGATGTGTCATGTGCTTCCCTCGTTGTGCGCTGATCGTTGCAGCGCGAGCCCGTGGTTGTGCGACCGACGCCCGCGCGAGCGGTGTGCACCGATCCCGATAAGTTAAACGAGCAGCACGCCGACACCGCAAGCCCAAGCGAAAGCCTGGGGATCGCAGGTCGATGCAGCCACGTCCCCTAGAGCGTGCAAGCGGTGTTCCAGGCGTCCATAAGCCCGGGCTGCTGCCCGATTGTCGAGAATGGGACGCTCATTGTCGGGCCAATCGAAGGCGAAGCGCGCATGTGCGAACACGAGCGCCGCCGGCCCGGATGCCACGGTGGTGCGACAGCGCGCCGCACTGCGCCCCCAGTCGGACGGCGTGTGGTGGGACTAGGCGCCCCAGGTGCGGCGTAGCAGGTCGATCCAGTTGCCGTGGCAGATGCGGGCGACCAGCGCCTCACCGTAGCCGTGCGCGATCATCGCGCGGCGCAGGTTCGGCAGGCGCTCCACCCCGTCCACCTCCTGCGGGACCAGCGCGCCGTCGTAGTCCGAACCGAGCGCGACGCCCTCTTCGCCCAGGATGGCGAGGAGGTGGTCGAGGTGGCGCAGCATGGTGGCGAGCGGCACGTCGCCCTCCATCCGCCCATCCTCGCGCAGGAACGCGGATGCGAAATTGAGCCCCACCACGCCGCCCAACTCGGCGATCGCGGCGAGCTGCTTGTCGGTGAGGTTGCGGGCGGTCGGGGACAGGGCATGCGCGTTGGAGTGGGTGGCGACGATGGGTCTGGTCGTGCGCCGTGCGATGTCCCAGAAACCGGCCTCGGTGAGGTGCGAGACGTCCAGCATGATGCCGAGCTCGAGGCAGCGGTCGACGAGGCGCAGCCCGTCCTCGGTGAGGCCGGGGCCGGTATCGGGCGTGGAGGGGAAGCGGAACGGCACGCCGTGACCGAACGCGTTCGTCCGGCTCCACACCGGCCCCAGCGAGCGCAGCCCCGCTGCATGAAGGACGTCGAGCGCGGCAAGGTCACGGTCGATCGCCTCGGCACCCTCGATGTGGAAGATCGCGGCGAGGCGGTCGCTGCCGAGCGTCGCTTCGATCTCGGCCGCGGTCCGGCATACCTTCAGCGCCCCGGCGTCCTCGAGGCCCGACAGGATCGACACCTGCCGCATCACGCCGTTCAGCGCGTCCGGCTGCGGCACGGGCGTGGGCAGCGGCACGCTGTAGCGCGGCTGCGCCATGGCCTGAAAGTCGATGGTGCCGCCGCCGGGCGAGGGGATCCACACCGCGAAGAAGCCGCCGCCGAAGCCGCCGACGCGGGCGCGTTCCAGATCGATGTGGCCGGGACCGGCCGCGAACGTGGCGGCCGCGTCGGCCCGAGTGGCGGTGGCGAGGCGGGAGAGAACGTCGTTGTGGCCGTCGAAGATCGTGGGGACGGTGAGGTCCATGAAAGCGCTCGTGTGTCGCAGGCCGCTCGGACTGGAAGGGGGAGGCCGAGGCGGACATGGCGGGGTGGGGGCGTGTCGATCGGCCTGATTGATCGGCAATGCCTGGGTTGGCGGAATGGGCGGGTGTCCCAGCATATGCGCCGGGGAGGCCTGCCAAGGTTGGCCCTGCCGACCGATGGCGTCAACGGATCGATGCATCCGGCGGCCCGGCCGAGACCGGCGGGAGGCATTCTGGGTCTGGAGCCGGCCCCGTCCACTCGCTAAGAGGGTCCACAACCAAGCAACCGAGCCCACATCATGTTTGATATCCGCGCCGTTCGCGATGCGCCCGACGCCTTCGATGCCGCCCTCGCCAAACGCGGAGCGCCGCCGGCCGCCACGCGCCTCCTGCAGCTGGACGACGAGCGCCGTGCCATCGTCTCCCGCCTCCAGGAGGCGCAGACCGCGCGCAACGCCGCCTCCAAGGCCATCGGCAAGGCCAAGTCCACCAAGGACGAGGCGGAGGCCGAGCGGCTGATCGGCGAGGTGGCCGACCTCAAGACCACCATCCAGACCGGCGAGGATCAGGAGCGGGAGATCTCGGCGCGCCTCCAGACGGAGCTCGCCGCGCTCCCCAACATGGTGCTGGACGAGGTGCCCGTCGGCGAGGACGAGAGCGACAACGTCGAGCTGCGCCGCGTCGGCGAGCCGCCGGTGTTCGATTTCGACGCGAAGGAGCATGACGCCATCGGCGAGGGCCTCGGCCTGATGGACGTGGAGACCGCGGGCCGGATCGCCGGCTCGCGCTTCACGGTGCTGACGGGCAAGCTCGCCCGCCTGGAGCGCGCGCTCGGCCAGTTCATGATCGACACGCACACCGAGAGCCACGGCTACACCGAGGTCTCGCCGCCGCTCCTGGTGCGCGACAACGCCGTCTTCGGCACCGCGCAGCTGCCCAAGTTCGCGGACGACCTCTTCCAGACCACCGATGGGCGCTGGCTGATCCCCACCGCCGAGGTACCGCTCACCAACCTCGCGGCCGACCAGATCCTCGACGGTCGCCAGCTCCCGATGCGGGTGACGGCGCTGACGCCGTGTTTCCGTTCGGAGGCGGGCTCGGCCGGGCGCGACGTGCGCGGCATGCTGCGCCAGCACCAGTTCACGAAATGCGAGCTCGTCTCCATCACGACCGCCGAGCAGGCGCTGGACGAGCAGGAGCGCATGACCGGCTGCGCGGAGGCCATCCTCCAGGCGCTGGGGCTCGCCTACCGCGTGGTGACGCTCTCCACCGGCGATCTCGGCTTCGGCGCCCGGCGCACCTACGATATCGAGGTGTGGCTGCCCGGGCAGGGCACCTACCGCGAGATCTCCTCGTGCTCGGTGTGCGGCGACTTCCAGGCCCGCCGCATGAACGCCCGCTACCGTCCGGCGCCGGACGCCTCGCCCATGTTCGTCCACACGCTCAACGGGTCCGGCGTCGCCGTCGGCCGCGCGCTGATCGCGGTGATGGAGAACTATCAGGAGGCGGACGGCTCGATCCGCGTTCCGGACGTGCTGGTGCCCTACACCGGCTTCGAGCGCATCGACGCCGCCTGAGCGGCTGCATGACAGTGGAGGTTGCGTCGTGACACCGGATGAGGAGGCCATCGCGCGGGCCGAGCTTGCCATGAGCCTGCGCCGGCAGAACGTCGCCGGGCACAAGGTGCTGGCGGCGCTCGAATTGGTGCCGCGCTCGCTCTTCCTGGATGCGGCCCACAAGCAGCTCGCCTACGCCGACCGCGCGGCCCCGATCGACTGCGGGCAGACGGTGTCCCAGCCCGCCGTCGTCGCGCGCATGACCGAGGCGCTGGAGCTCGGTCCGACCGACCGCGTGCTCGAGATTGGCACCGGCTCGGGCTATCAGACGGCGATCCTGGCGCGCCTCGCCGGCCATGTCTTTTCGGTGGAACGGTTCCGCCTGTTGTCGGATCTGGCGCGCGAGCGGCTGGCGGTGCTGAAGGTGGCCAACGTGGATCTCCTCGTCGGCGACGGGCACGAGGGGTGGGCCGAGCACGCGCCCTACGACCGGATCATCGTCACCGCGGCGGCGCCGGCGATCCCTGAGGCACTGGTGGAGCAGCTCTCGCCGGAGGGCGTCCTGGTGGCGCCGGTGGGCGAGGACGGCGCCATCCAGGAACTGATGAAATGCCGGAAGGGGGGCAGCGGTCTGGTCGGGGAGCGGATCGCCGATGTGCGATTCGTCCCTATGGTGCAGGGGCCCGCGGGGCGGTTGTGACACCATCGCAACATGTGCGCGCCGCAACGCGTCGCGCCCTCGGAATTGGCCCGAACCGGTCGTATCCCGCCAATCGCATTAAGATCTCAGAAAGTCGAAACGCCCCTTTATGAGCCCGTATTTTCTTGGCGCGGAAGGGTGCGAGTTCATGCGCGGACGGTTTGCGGGGGGCTTGGGCAGGACTGCTGTCAACGTGAGTTTGGTGATCGCGGTTTGCGCGGTTGCCGCGGGGTGTTCGGGCGGTTCCATGCAGGTCCCTGGCGCGTCGCTCTTTTCGGCGAACAACCCGCCGGACGCGGCGGGAGCGACGCCGATCGAATTGCGCGATCTGGCGCCGCTGAACGGTCAGCAGGCGATGGCGTCGCAGCCGATCACGACCCCCGCCTCGCTGCGGCAGCGCGGCTGGACGGTGGAGGGGGCGCCCATCGTCGAAGTCTCCCCCGGTGACACCGCCGAGACGCTGTCCAAGGGCTTCAACGTGCCCGTGGACGTGATCCTGGAGGCCAACCGCCTGGCGAGCCCGCTGGATATCCGCCCCGGCTCGCGCATCATCATTCCGACCTACGTGCGGGTGGATCAGCCGAACGCCACTCCGGCCCTCGGGCCGACGTCGATCCCCGAGAGCACCTCCGCCTCGCTGCAAAGCGCGGCAGGACATGGCGCTCGGCGCACCGAGCCGCACGCTGAACCAGCAGGCGACCGAGCAGCGCCACACGGTGCAGCCGGGCGAGACGCTGTTCTCCATCGCCCGCACCTACAATGTCTCCCACACCGCGATCGCCACGCTGAACGGGATCAGCCCGAACACCATGGTGCAGACCGGCCAGTCGCTGCGCATCCCCGGCGCGGGCGGTGCGGCCGCGCAGCCCGCGGCTCCGGCGGCGGAGACGCAGGTCGCGATGCTCGATCCGCAGCCGAGCACGCCCCCCGCGGCGACGACCCCGGCGCCGACCAATTCGGTCGCCGCGCAGCCGGCCGCGCCCGCCAGCACCGCGGCGGCCCCGGCCCCGACGCAGGCGGCCAAACAGGACGACGGGTTCCGCTGGCCGCTGCGCGGGCCGATCCTCGTCGGCTTCGGCAAGCAGGCTGACGGAGAGCGCAACGACGGCATCAACCTCGCCGCGCCGGCCGGGACGCCCGTCCACGCCGCGGGCAACGGCAAGGTGATCTACGCTGGCAACGAGCTGGAAGGGTACGGCAACCTCATCCTCATCCAGCACGATGACGACTGGGTGTCGGCCTACGCGCACAATTCCGAGCTGAAGGTGTCGCGCGGCGAGACCGTCAAGAGCGGGCAGATGATCGCCGCCGTGGGCGACTCCGGCTCGGTCGACAAGCCGCAGCTTCACTTCGAGCTGCGGCGCAGCTCCACGCCGGTCGACCCGCTGCCGCACCTGGCCGCAGGCGCCTGATCGGTCCGGACCTTCGCGACAAGGCCGCCTCCGAGGCGGCCTTTTTCGTTTCAAACGCTGATGCGGGTGCCGGTGCGGCCGGCGAGGTCCTGCACATACTGCCAGGCGACGCGGCCGGAGCGCGAGCCGCGCGTCGTCGCCCACTCCAGCGCGTCGCGCCGCAGCTCGTCCGGCTCCACCTGGATCGCGAAGGCGGCGACGTACCCGTCGACCATCGCCAGATAATCGTCCTGGGTGCAGTTGTGGAAGCCGAGCCACAGGCCGAAGCGGTCGGACAGGGAGACCTTCTCCTCCACCGCGTCGCCGGGATTGATCGCGGTGCCGCGCTCGTTCTCCACCATGTCGCGCGCCAGGATGTGACGGCGGTTCGAGGTGGCGTAGAAGAGCACGTTCTCCGGCCGCCCCTCGATGCCGCCGTCCAGAACCGCCTTCAGCGATTTGTACGACGTCTCGCCGGCATCGAACGAGAGGTCGTCGCACAGGATGATGAAGCGGTGCGGCGCGGGGCGCAGCGCGCTCATGAGCGTGGGCAGCGCCGAGATGTCCTCGCGGTGGATCTCCACCAGCTTCAGCCCGTCGATCTCCGCATGGACGGCCTTCACCAGCGAGGACTTGCCCATGCCGCGCGCGCCCCACAGGAGCGCGTTGTTGGCGGGCAGGCCGCTGGCGAAGCGTCGCGTGTTGTCGAGCAGGCGGTCGCGGTTGGCGTCGATGCCCTTGAGGTTCGACAGGCCGACGCGGCTGACCTTGGGCACCGGCATGAGCTTGCCGACCTCGGCCTGCCACAGGAAGGCGTCGGCGCTGTCGAAGTCCGGCGTCGGGCTCGCGGGGGGCGCCATACGCTCGATGGTGGCGATGAGCCGGTCTAGGCGGTCGATCAGGGCGTCGTTCGTCATCGTCAGGATTCGGTCTCGGCCAGGGGATTGCAATTGGAACGGGACGCCGGGCGGCGCCGGCCATGTCCTGCGCCCGCCGGGTGCGGCTGGTCAAGCCGAGGCGGCCGCGCCGGCTATGCGTCCGGCGCCGCCAGACGCTCGCGCAGCGCGGCATGGCGCGCGACGTTGTGGACGCGAATGTAGTCCGCTCCGTGCAGCATCAGCACACCGGAGAGGGCGAGGGTGACGTCGTCGCGCTCCGGCGCCGGCGCCGCGGTGGTGGTGACGAGGAACGACTTGCGCGAATGGCCGATGAGCAGCGGCCGGCCCAGCGCCCGCAGCACCGGCATGCGGGCGACAACGTCGAACGCGTGCCGCGGCGTGGTGCCGAAGCCGATGCCCGGGTCGAGGATGACGCGCGACGGGTCGATGCCCGCGGCGGCCAAGGTCTCCAGCCGCTCCGCGAACCAGGCGTTGGCGTGGGCGATCATGTCGGTCGCAGGCGGCAGCGTCTCGCCCCGCACCACCGGCACGGAGACGGCATGCATCACGACGAGCGTCACCTCGCTGGCGGCGATCACCGCGGCCATCTCCGGGCCGGTGCCGCCGACGTCGTTGATCCAGTCCACCCCCGCCGCCGCGGCCCGCTCGGCGGTTCCCGGGTTGCGGGTGTCCACGCTGACCTTGGCGCCGTGCGCGTGGGCGAGCCGCAGGATCTGCGGCAGGCACGGCGACAGGCGCGCCCACTCTTCTTCCGGCGTGACGGCGTCGCCGCCTGGCCGGGTCGATTCGGCGCCCACGTCGATCACGTCGGCGCCGTGTGCCAGTTGGTCGGCCGCCTCGGCGATGGCCGCTTCCGGCGCGAGCGCGTGCTCGGCGTTGGCGAACGAATCGGGCGTGACGTTGACGATGCCGACGATCTTCGTCATTCGGCCGTCGCCTCCAGTTCGGCCAGCATTTCGGCGACGCTGCGCCCGCTGACCGGGTGACGCCAGTCGGGATCGATCTCCGCCCACGGCCGCAGCACGAAGAGGCGGGCGGCCAGCTCCGGATGCGGCACCGTCAGCCGGTCGGTGGCGATGACGGTGTCGTCATAGGCGAGAATGTCGATATCGATGAGGCGAGGCGACCAGCGCGGACCGGGCCGCCGGCCGAGCGCGTGCTCGATATCCTTGATGGCGGTGAGCAGTGCTTCGGGGGCCAGCTCGGTGCGGATCTGCACCACGGCGTTGAGGTAGGCGATGTCCCAGTCGTCCGGCGCGCCGGGCGGGAGCAGCGCGGGCGTGACGTGGCGCGATGAGGCGGCGAGGACGATGGCGGGAAGGTCCGCGAACGCGGCCTCCGCCCGGTCGAGGATCGCCGCGCGCTCGCCCAGGTTGCTGCCGAGCGCGAGGGTGGCCACGGGCACCAGATTGTCTCCATTTCTCGTTTGACGGGCCCCACATAGCCTCCCATCGCCTCGCGTCAAATGCCCGGCGGGGTGCGAGGCGCGAATCGCGGCGGCCTCCAGAGGCGACGTCGGCGGGGGCGAGGCGCGGGGCTGGCACGCGCGGCACGGGTCCGGCGCGAGCACAACTGTTGCAGCTTGCCGCGCCTGCGTTGCAATCGGATTGCGGAACGTCTAACTCCGGCGGAACCCCGAGCCGGGCGTTCTTCCCCCGCGCGGCGATCCGTTCATAAGGTAGGTCATGTTCATCACAGAAGCCTTTGCGCAAGCTCCCGGCGGCGCTGGTGGTGGCGCTGGTTTCATCGTTCAGCTCGCGCCGTTCTTGCTGATCTTCGTCATCATGTGGTTCCTCATCATCCGCCCGCAGCGTCAGCGGATGAAGCAGCACCAGGCGATGGTCGCGGCCGTGAAGCGCAACGACACCGTCGTCACCGCCGGCGGCCTCATCGGTAAGGTCACCAAGGTGGTCGACGAGACCGAACTCGAAATCAAGTTCGGCGACAACGAGCCGGTGCGCGTCGTGCGTTCGACGATCACCGAAGTCCGCGCCAAGCCCGAGCCTGCGGCGGCGGCGAACGACTGATGCTACACTTCCCACGTTGGCAGTCGGTTCTCATCGTCCTCGCCGTCGTCCTTGGCGTGGCGGCGGTGATCCCCAATCTCGTCCCCCGATCCTGGGTGGCGGCGCTGCCGTCGTGGCTGCCGAAGGAGCGTATCGTCCTGGGTCTCGACCTGCAGGGTGGTGCCTACCTTCTCTACCAGGTCGACCAGGAGGACTACATCCAGTCCCGCCTGCGCACCGTCACCAACGACGTGCGTGAAACGCTGCTCCAGGCGCCGCGCATCGGCTACACCGGCCTCGGAATCTCCGGCAACGGCGTCGATGTTCGCATCCGCGACAACACGCGGATCGACGAAGCGGCCGAGCGGCTGCGTGCGCTGGAGAACCCGTTGGGCCAGGGCGTGTTCTCCCAGAGCGGCGTCAACGAGTTCGCTTTCACGCAGGAGAGCGACGGCCTGATGCGGCTGGCGTTCACCGAAGAGGGGCTCGCCCAGCGCATCCGCTCGATCGTCGACCAGTCGATCGAGGTTGTGCGCCGCCGCGTCGACGAACTCGGCACCACCGAGCCCAACATCCAGCGCCAGGGCGAGGACCGCATCCTGGTCGAGGCGCCGGGCGGCGATCCCGAGCAGCTGAAGGCGCTGGTGGGCACGACCGCGCAGCTCACCTTCCATCTTGTCGACACGTCGGTGAACCCGAACGCGATCCTGGAGCGGGGCCGCGCGCCGGCCGGCAAGATGCTCCTGATGACGTCCGAGGCGAACGAGTTCGAGCCGGGCGTGCCCTACGTGGTGGACGAGGCGCCGCTCATCACCGGTGAGGACCTGACCGACGCGCAACCCGCGTTCGAGCAGCAGACCAACGAGCCGGTGGTGACCTTCCAGATGACCACCAGCGGCGCGCGGCGCTTCTGCGACGTCACCACCCGGGAGGCCGCCGCCCGAACCCCGTTCGCCATCGTGCTCGACGACGAGGTGGTCTCGGCGCCCTCGATCCGCGAGCCGATCTGCGGCGGCGCCGGCCAGATCTCCGGCTCGTTCTCGGTTCAGTCGGCCAACGAACTCGCCATCCTGCTGCGGGCCGGCGCGCTGCCGGCAGCGCTGACGCTGGTGGAAGAGCGGACAGTCGGTCCCGGCCTCGGCGCCGACTCGATCGCCGCCGGCGAGACCGCGGCCATTGTCGCGGCCGTTCTGGTCGTCGTCTCGATGCTCGCGGTCTACGGCTTCTTCGGCGTCATCGCCAACATCGCCCTGGCTGTGAACATCACCCTCATCATGGGGCTGCTCTCGCTGCTGGGTGCGACGCTCACACTTCCGGGCATCGCCGGCATCGTGCTGACGATGGGCATGGCCGTCGACGCCAACGTCCTGATCTATGAGCGCATCCGCGAGGAGGGGCGCGCCGGGCGCAGTCCGATCCTGGCGATCGACGCCGGCTTCAGCCGCGCGTTCGCGACCATCCTGGACGCCAACGTCACCACGCTCATCGCGGCGGTGATCCTCTTCCAGCTCGGGTCGGGTCCGGTCCGCGGCTTTGCCGTCACGCTGGCGATCGGTGTGCTCACGACGATCTTCACGGCGTTCCTGTTCACGCGGCTGTTGGTGGCATTGTGGATCCGCCGTCGCCGCCCGACCGAAATGCCGGTGTAAGTCATGAAGCGTCTCTCCCTCCCCACCGACACCAAGATCCAGTTCATGCGCTACCGGGTGCCGGCGCTGATCGGATCGATCGTCGCGTGCGTCCTGTCCATTGCCCTCTTCGCCGTGGTCGGCATGAACTACGGCATCGACTTCCAGGGCGGCACCATGGTGGAGCTGCGGTTCGAGGAGCCGCGCCCCATCGGCGATATCCGCCAGGAGGTCGGCAATCTCGGCCTCGGCGACGTGCAGATCGTCGAGTTCGGCGAGCCGACGGACGTGCTCATCCGTGTCGAGGAGCAGCCGGGCGGCGAAGAGGCCCAGCAGCTCGCCGTCATCCAGCTTCGCGAGCTCTACGGCAACGACGCCGACTTCCGCCGTGTCGAGGTGGTGGGCCCGCGTGTCTCGGGCGAGCTGGCGCAGGCCGGACTGATCGCGGTGGTGACGGCGCTGCTGGCGATCATGGTCTACATCTGGCTGCGGTTCGAGTGGCATTTCGCCATCGGCGCCGTGCTGTGTACGTTGCATGACGTGGTGCTGACGATCGGTCTCTACTCGGCGACGCAACTCGACTTCAACCTGACCTCCATCGCAGCGGTGTTGACCATCGTCGGCTACTCGTTGAACGACACGGTGGTGGTCTACGACCGGGTCCGCGAGAACCTGCGCCGCTACAAGCGTCTCCCGATGGCCGAGCTGATCGACCTGTCGATCAATCAGATGCTGTCGCGCACGTTGATGACGTCGATCACCACCTTGCTCGCGCTGGTGGCGCTCTTCGTCTTCGGTGGCGAGGTGATCCGCTCGTTCACGTTCGCGATGATCTGGGGCATCCTCGTCGGCACCTATTCGTCGATCTTCATCGCCGCGCCGCTTCTCATCACGCTGAACCTGCGCTCCGGCCGGGCCCCCGGCGGCGGCGGGACCGGCGGACGAGGAAGCGGGGGACGCGGAACCGTCCGCAGCCTGATGGCCGGCCTCGTCATCCGCGACGCGCACTTCCCCGGACGGGCGCCGATCGACGCGTATGGCAACGGCGGCTTCCGCTTCGCGCAGATGAGCCACCGCGGCTCGCTGCTGTGCGTGCCCTCGGGGATCTACGGTTGGGACCCCGAGGCGGCCGACGCCATCACCCCGGCCGCCCTGGAGCGCGTCGTCGCCGAACACGACGAGATCGACGTGCTGCTTCTGGGCGTCGGCACCGTGCCGCTGCCGCTCCGGCCGGAGACGGCGGCCGCGCTGCGCTCCAACGGTGTCCGGTTCGATACCATGACCACCGGCGCCGCGGTGCGCACCTTCAACGTCATGGTGGCGGAAGAGCGGCGGGTGGCGGCAGCCCTGATCGCCATATCCTGATGGCCATCGAGGAGACGGTCCGCGAGGGCGACCGAACGGCGTGGCTCTCGGCGCTGTTCGCGCCCGACCGCGCCCGTCCCGCACTCCACGCGCTTGCCGCCTACCGGCTGGAGCTGACGCGTATCGTCGAGACGGTTCGCGACCCGATGGCGGCGGAAATCCGCCTGCAGTGGTGGCGCGATGCCATCCGCGACGAGGGGTACGGGGCCGGCCGCTCGGTCCCGCTGGTGGATCGGCTGCGCGAGGGGGCCGCCCACTACCACTGGCCTCTCGACACGCTGTGCGCCGTCAGCGAAGCCTTCATCCACGACCTCTACGCCGACCCGCTGCCGGACTGGAACGCCTTCGACGGATACGCCGGAGAGGCGCACGGCGCGCCGATCCAGCTCGCCGCGATGGCGCTGTGCGTCGAGGCGCTGGGCGAGACGGACGGGCTCGCCGCCGCCCGGAGTGCCGGAACCGCCGCGGGCTACGGCGGTGTCGCGCTGGCGGCGGCCGACGTGGCGCTCAAGGTGCCGCAACGGTTCGCACGCGGCGTGAGCCTCGTCCCGGTCGAGGCCTGGCAAGCCGCGACGGGGGAGGCGCCGGGCGCGTCGATGGCCGCGGGCCGTCTCCCCGATGGCGCCGACCGTGCGGTGCAGGCTGTTGTCGAGCACGGCCGGGAGGCGCTCGGCGCGATGCACAGCCCGTCTGCCAGAGGTGCATCAGGCGGCGCGGGCGGCGTTCCTGCCGGCGATGGTCTCGCAGCGTACGCTGGATGCCGCAGCCTCGGCCCCGCTGGCTGCGCGCCCGCCGGCGTCGTGGCGGACACAATTGGCGTTGTGGCGGGTCGCCCGGCACCTCAACCGGACATAATGAACGCCGCACCGTGATTGGGCGCGCGTGCGACTGAGAGACAGCCCCGGGCCAGCCGGTGGCCCACCAGTGCCGCTGCGCATCGCCTGAGTTGGCATCGACCTCCCTGAGCCCCCGGTTGCCTTGCCGCACGAACCGGACGCGCAGGCCCGGCGCGAACCATGCGGCGAGAGCGGGGATGATGGCGCGGAAATGCGCCGACAGGCGTGGTGGACCGCCGCGCTTTATGCCATCAGAGGCCATGGCGCACGACACGATCCTCATCGTCGATTTCGGTTCTCAGGTCACCCAGCTCATCGCGCGGCGCGTGCGCGAGGCGGGGGTCTTCTCGGTGGTCGCACCGTTCCAGGAGGCGGCCGCCGCCTTCGCCGAGCATCAGCCCAAGGGCGTGATCTTCTCCGGCGGCCCCTCGTCGACCCACATGGAAGGCTCGCCCCGCGCCCCGCAGGAGATCTACGACTCGGGCGTTCCGCTGATGGGCATCTGCTACGGGCAGATGGCGATGAACGACCAGCTCGGCGGCCGGGTCGAGGGCAGCGACCACCGCGAGTTCGGCCGCGCCGAGATCGAGGTCATCGCCAAGAGCCCGCTGATCGATGGCATCTGGTCGCCCGGCGAGATGCACACCGTGTGGATGAGCCATGGCGACCGCGTGGTGGAGCCCGCGCCCGGCTTCGAGGTGATCGCCCGCTCGCCCGGCGCGCCGTTCGCCGTCATCGCCAACGATGAGCGCCGCGCCTACGGGCTGATGTTCCATCCCGAGGTGGTCCACACGCCCGACGGCGCGCGCCTGATCGAGTCGTTCGTGCGCCGCATTGTCGGCGCCACCGGCGACTGGACGATGGCGGCCTTCCGCGAGGAGGCGATCGCCAAGATCCGCGCAGACCGTGGGCGATGGCCGCGTGATCTGCGGCCTCTCGGGCGGCGTCAACTCCACCGTGACCGCCGTGCTTCTGGCGGAGGCCATCGGCGACCGGCTCACGTGCATCTTCGTCGACCACGGCCTCCTGCGCGAGAACGAGGCCGAGCAGGTCGAGCAGATGTTCGCCGGCCGCAACGACGTGATCTTCAACAAGGTGGATGCGTCCGAGACCTTCCTCACCGCGCTCGAGGGCGTCACGGACCCGGAGGTCGAAGCGCAAGACCATCGGCCGGCTCTTCGTCGAGGTGTTCGAGAAGGAGGCCAAGGCCGTGAAGGGCGACTTCCTCGCCCAGGGCACCCTCTACCCGGACGTGATCGAGAGCGTGTCGCCCACAGGCGGCCCGTCCGTCACCATCAAGAGCCACCACAATGTCGGCGGCCTGCCGGAACGCATGGGGCTGAAGCTCGTCGAGCCGCTGCGGCTTCTGTTCAAGGACGAGGTGCGCGCGCTCGGCCGCGAGCTCGGCCTTGCGGAGACGTTCGTCGGCCGCCACCCGTTCCCGGGGCCGGGCCTTGCCATCCGCTGCCCCGGCGCGATCACCCGGGAGGGTCTCGCGCGTGCTGCGCCGCGCCGACGCGATCTTCATCGAGGAGATCCGCGCCGCCGGGCTCTACGACGCAGATCTGGCAGGCCTTCGCGGTGCTCCTGCCGGTGGAGACCGTCGGCGTGATGGGCGACGCGCGCACCTACGAGAAGGTGCTCGGCCTGCGTGCCGTCACCTCCACCGACGGGATGACGGCCGACATCTACCCGTTCGACGTCGCCTTCCTGCGGCCGCGTCGCGGCGCGCATCGTCAACCAGGTGCGCGGCGTCAACCGCGTGGTCTACGACGTGACGTCCAAGCCTCCCGGCACGATCGAGTGGGAGTAGGCCCCGCCTCGCGGGGCGCCCGCCGTCAGTAGCTGGCGAAGGTGCCTTTCATGATCCGCTCCTCCTGGCGGATGCAGATCGTCAGCGGCACCAGGTAGAGCGCCAGCCCCACCACCAGCGTCACCCATGCATGCAGCGTCACCGCGTAGCCGATCAGTTCCGGGAGGATGTTGAGGTAGTAGTTCGGGTGCCTCACAACGCGGAACAGCGGGTGGACGACGAGGTCGTGGTCGCGCGCGATGATGATCTTCACCGTCCACAGCCGCCCGAGCAGCGCGATCACCACCACCAGCATCACGGCGCCGAACGCGTAGATCGCGAGGCCGAGGGCGGAGATCCAGTCGAACGCGACCGGGCGCAAGAGGAACTCCGCGAGACCGGCGAGGTAGAACGCGATGTGCGCCAGCGCGAGCGTCTTGGAGTTGGCGGCGCCGTGCTCGACCGCGCCTGCCGCCTTCAGCGCCTTCTCGGTGCGGAGCGAGACGGCGAGCGTGACGAGACGGAAGGCGACGGCCGCGCCGATGAAGGCGATCAGGATCTGAGATCCGCCGGCGGGATCGGGCATGGAGGGCTCCGGTTGTCGAGCGAGGGGGCGGCGCGATCTGGCTGCCGGTGGCGTGGATCTAGGCGGCCGCATTCCGGCACACAATCGGGAGCGAGCGCGGCTGTGCTGGCCGGCACACTCGGCCCTACGTGGGGTTGATCCCGCGCCCGAGAGGCCGATCAGGTCACCGTTCGCGACACCCAGCACCGCCCACCACGGCGCCGCAATGCTTGATCGGCCGCGACATGTCGCCCAGACCTGCGTGCAGAACCGCAAGGGGCGGGAGCGAGGGGACCCATGCAGACGAGCGTTACGATCCGGCCCATCGTTGCCGCGGACGAGGCCGAATGGCGCCGGCTTTTCGAGGCGTACCACGTGTTCTACGAGGCGCAGGTGCCCGACGCCGTCTACCGCACCACGTTCGAGCGTCTCCTGGGGGACGATCCGTGGCAGCCGTTCGGGCTCATCGCGGAGGTCGATGGGCGCGGCGGCGGGCCTCGTCCACTACCTCTTCCACAGCCACACGTGGCGCGAGGAGCGCATCACGTACCTGCAGGATCTCTACGCCGACCCGGACGTGCGCGGCGCGGGCATCGGCCGGGCGCTGATCGAGGCGGTGTACGGCGCCGCGGACGAGGCCGGCGCGCCGGGCGTCTATTGGACGACCCAGCATTTCAACGAAACCGCGCGCCTGCTCTACGATCGGATCGGTGAGCTGACGCCGTTCATCAAGTATCAGCGGCCGCGTTGAGCTTGTGCCGGATCGCCGCGGCGGTCCATACCGATCCAATAACAAGAGGAACGCTCATGCAGATGGACTTTTCCGGCCGCGTCGCCGTGGTGACGGGCGGGGCGCAGGGGATCGGCGGCGCGGTCGGCGACCCAGCTCGCCGCCGTCGGCGCGACGATCGCGCTGTGGGACATGGACCGCGATCTTGCCGAACAGCACGCCGCCACGCTCGGCAAGGCGGTCGCGGTGCAGGTGCGACGTGGCGGATTGC
Source organism: uncultured Alphaproteobacteria bacterium (assembly GCA_963771975.1). Lineage (GTDB taxonomy): Bacteria > Pseudomonadota > Alphaproteobacteria > Rhizobiales > Amorphaceae > Acuticoccus. The sequence continues at coordinate 300,163 of CAVYVL010000002.1, forward strand.
GCCTCGGTCGAGGCGGCGCATCGCGAGACGGTCGCGGCGCTGGGCGAGGTCGACATCCTGGTCAATTCCGCCGGCGTTGCCGGGATGAATGCGACGGTGGCGGACTATCCGGTCGAGGAGTTCGCGCAAGATCTGCGCGGTCAACCTCCTGGGCACGTTCCACACCAACAAGGTGGTCGTGCCGGCGATGCGGGCGCGCAACTACGGCCGGATCGTCAACATCGCCTCGATCGCCGGCAAGGAGGGCAATCCCAACGCCTCGGCCTATTCGGCGTCGAAGGCGGGGGTGATCGGCTTCACCAAGAGCCTCGGCAAGGAGCTGGCGGACGTGGACGTGGCGGTGAACTGCGTGACCCCGGCGGCCGCCCGCACGCGCATCTTCGACCAGATGAGCCAGGAGCACATCGACTACATGCTCTCCAAGATCCCGCGCGGGCGCTTCCTGGAGGTGGACGAGGCGGCGGCGATGATCGTCTGGCTCGCGAGCGCGGCCAACACCTTCACCACCGGCGCCGTGTTCGACCTTTCCGGCGGCCGCGCCACGTACTGAGGCCGGCCCGCCGGCGTTTTCTGGCGCAGGCCGCTGGACGCGGGTCCGCGTCAGGCCACCTCGAGCGTCCGGCCATGTCGGCGCACAGCGCGGTGTGGATCGCGTCCGGGTCGATCGGCTTGGCGATGAAGGCGATCCCCTCGCGCCGCGCACGCCGTCCTGCATGGCCGCGCGAGCGGTCCGAGGTGATGAGGCAGGCCGGCACCGGTCCCGACCAGTGCGCGCAGGCGGCGGATGGTGTCGATCGCGGCGTCGCGGCCTCGGCGTGCCGGGCCGCGACCAGCACCGCGTCCGGGACGATGCCGATCTCCTCCAGCAAGGCCTCGGCGTCCTCGCCCGTCGGGGCCTCCAGCGTGGTGAGGCCCCAGCATTCCATCAGCGCGGTCAGCGCCTCGCGGGTCGCCACCTGCGGGTCGATCAGGAGCGCCACCCGGCCCGACAGGTCGACAGTCGCCAGATGAGGTCGTCCCGCCGGCCTTGTCCACCGGTTCGCACCCCGGGCTGCCGCGGCATAGGCGCTGACGGCAAAGCAGGTGCCGCGCCCTTCCACCGATTCCAGATCCAGCCGGTGGCGCAGCAGGTTGCAGGCCCGCTCGACGATGGCGAGGCCGAGCCCCATCCCCTCGCTGGCGCTCGCCGAGGCGTTGAGACGGCGGAACTCCTTGAAGACGTTCTGCGCGCTGGGAGACCGGGATGCCGGGACCGGTGTCGTGCACCTCCACCCGCCACGAGGCGCCGCGGCGCCGCGCGCCGATCAGCACGCGGCCCGACGACGGTGTACTTCACCGCGTTGGCGATGAGGTTCTGCAGGACGCGGCGGAAGGTCTTGGCGTCCGTGCGGATGACGCCGGAGGAGGGCACGACCCGAAGATCCAGCCCCTTGCGCGCGGCGAGCGGCCCGAACTCGTCGGCCAGCTGGCTCATCAGCGGCGAGAGCGAGACGTCGGCGATGTCGAGCGTCGTGGCGCCCGACTCCAGACGCGACATCTCGAGGAGCGCGTCGAGGATGCCTTCCACGCTGCCGAGCGCGCTCTGCGCCTTGCGCGCGACGTCGCGCACGTGACGAGACCCGCGCGGGTCGCCCTCCAGCGCCGAGAGGTAGAGCTTGGCCGCCGAGAGGGGCTGCAGGAGGTCGTGGCTCGCCGCGGCGACGAAGCGCGACTTGGTGGCGTTGGCCCGCTCGGCGGCGGCGACCGCCTCGGAGAGCTCGGCGGTCCGTTCCGCGACGCGGCGCTCCAGGATCTCGTTGGCCTCGGTGGTGACGCGCACGGCCTCGCGCTCGGCGGTTACGTCGGTGAACGAGACCACGAAGCCACGGTCGGGCATCGGCTGGGCTGGAGACGGCGAGGGTGAGGGGACCGCAGCGCGCGTCGAAGGCGATGGTGCCGTGGCCGCCCGTCGCGTCCATCGCCCAGCGTGGAGTTGGGCGAGATCGCTGCCGCCGCTGGCGGGCGAGCCCTCCAGCATTCCGCGCGAAGACATGCGGTGAACGGGGCGCCGAGCCAGAGCCGGGTGATCGGGATCGCCAGAAGCTCGCTGACGTGGGTGTTCCAGCCGACCAGCCGCGCCTTCGCGTCGAAGATGCACACGCCCTGGCTGATGTGCTCCAAGCGTGGCGTGGATGATGCGGGCCTGGTCGTCGAGCAGCCGCTCACGCTCGCGCCGCTCGATGCGGATGATGTCGGAGACGTCCGTCTGCAGGATGACCGTGCCGCCGGCCGCGGTGCGGTGCTCGCTGACCTGGATCCACCGCTCGCCCGTCAGGCGGACGGAGAAGTTGACGTGCTCGTCCTTGTGGCGGGCGCGGCGGTTGGCGGCCCACTGGACGGGCGTTTCGCCCGGTGGCAGCGCGAGGTGGCAGCTGGCGGCGATGAGGTCCACATAGCCGTCGAACGACAGGCCGCTTGACGAGGCGGCGCTTTCACGTCGGCGATCGTGGCGCAGAAGCGGCTGTTGTACATCACGAGCCGGTCGTCGGAATCGAACAGGCCGAAGCCCTCCTTCACGGTCTCGATGGCGTTGGCGAGGTCGATCTGGGCGCGCGCGCGCGGTCTCTGTCGCCTTGGCGAGACGCGCGTTGGAATCGTTGAGGAGATCGAGCGCCTTGTTGAGATCGCTGGTGCGCGCGCGGACCTCCTTCTCCAGCCGGGCCGAGCGCTCGAACTGGGCGTAGGCCGCGCCGCGCCCGGTGGTCGACTGTTCGACCCGGGCCATCAGCGCGCCCGTGATCTTCAGGAGCTTCTCGTAGCGCTGCTCCAGCGGGGCGTTCGGATCGAGGCTCATCTGGATCATGTTCGCACCGGCGGGTAGATGGCGACTCCCGTCAGCGTCTGGTTCACGTGCAGCCCGTTGACCTGCTCGCCATAGGTGGAGAAGCCGACCACGCCATGTCGCGACAGGAGCGAGGAGATGGCGCCGACCAGCTGCCTCTCCTCCGCCTCCTTGCGGCGCAGCACGCAGTCGGCCGCCAGGATGATGTCGGGACACCCGTCCGCCGCGAGGATGTTCAAGCTCGCCCGCGAGGTGCTCGACCATCGGCTTGGCGTCGGCGAGCGTCAGCACCAGGCCCTGGTCGATGGCGCAGAAGAAGATCAGCTCGCCCGTTTCGGTCACCTTCTGGATGGCGCGGACGTAGTGCTGCCCGCCCATCCGCACCACCACTGGATGGGCGGCGAAGGTGAATGTGGTGAGCTGCTCGGGGTCCTTGCCGAGGATGCGGGCGTACTCGCGCGCGGCCGGCTCGGCGTTGATCTCGCGCACCAGGCGCCGTTCCGGGTCTGCCTCGGTGACGACCATGCGCGTGTCGGTGGGGCGGAGGTGGTCGGTCTTGAAGACCTTCACCCGGCAAGCCGTGCGCACCAGCGCCACGACGGCGGCGTTGCGCAACGTGCGCGCCGCCCGCGGAGACCAGCGTCTTGCGAAAGTCCGCCCCGTCGCCAGCCGAGCCGCCGAAGATCGGCGTCGAACCGAGCCCCATCGCCAGGGTCGCGGTGAGCTGGTCCTCCATGCGCGACAGCCCGTCCACCATGAGGAAGGCGAACTCCTCCTGGAAAACGGCGTGTTCGCGCGCGAGTTCGGCGCGCGTCGTGGTGACGCGGTCGATCAGCGCGGGGTGGGAGACGTCCGACAGGTCCGGCACCACGACCAGCTTGGCGGCGAAGTCTGCGGCCGGGAATCCGACGGCGACGATTGTCCCGTCGGCGTAACCGCGGTCAGTGATCTCGCCCGCGGTGGTGCAGGCGATGACCTCGGCGGACCCGAAGGCCGCGCGTGCGTCGGTCACGACCCGCTCGAAGTCGGATCGTGGCGATACGAACAGAGCGACCAGCGCGAACGGACCTGGCCCGAGTCCAGACTTGAGCCGAGCCACGGCTGCCGGGGCATTGCACGCCACATATGCGCGGCGCACTGACCGTTCCCTGATCGACGGACCAATGGCCGCGTCCACGGGATTTCCTCACATAGACTTGATGTTTTATCTTTTGTTCAAGCCTAAGCTTTGTCTGGCCCATCGTGCAAGTGAAACGGGTGACCGGCTTCCCGCGCGAGGAGAACGGCCTGGGTCCGGTTCTGGACGCCGAGCTTGCGCATGATCGCCGTCACGTGCGCCTTCACCGTGGTTTCGGCGATGGAGAGGTCGTAGGCGATCTGCTTGTTGAGCTTGCCCTCGCACATCAGGTCGAGGATACGGCCCTGCTGGCGCGTCAGCCGGCTGAGTTTGGCGACGATACCGTCGGCCTTGTGCGCCGCGGTCTGCGCCAGCAGCAGCGGTTCTTCGGGAAAATAGGATTCGCCCCGGCCTATGGCGTCGAAGGCTTGGCGGAACGTATCGCGCGCGCTGTGCTTGGGCACGTAGCCGACCGCGCCCATGCGGATCGCCGCGGCGATCACCCGCGCGTCGGTCACGGACGAGACGATGAGGATCGGCGTGTCGGGCGACTGGGCCTTGAGGCGGGCAAGGCCTTCGAGCCCTTCGATATCGGGAAGCTGCAGGTCGAGGACGATCACGTCGGCTTCGACACCGCTTTCGATCAGCGCCACCGCCTGGTCGAGCCGTTCGGCGGTGGCGATGACGGTGATCCCGCAGGCGGCCTGAAGGGTCATCGCCAAAGCATCGGAAAACAGCGGATGGTCTTCGACGATGAGGGCGGAGGAATACGTACCGACGGCGGATGGTGACTCAGGCGAAGGCATTATGGTCATACCACGGACACCAGATTGGCCTTTCACGGCGGGCGCTTGTGATCTTGCCCGGTGACGATCCGTTACAGGAACGACGCGGGGCAGCGCGTGCAATACCGTGCGGGCCTGTCGATCCGCCATCTGCCTGCCATTCCCATCCTCCGTCCTCGTCGTCCGAATGCGCTTCGGTGGTACATGGGGAACCGCCGAATGTGACAGGAAGTATCGGCCGGCGCGGTGGCGCCCTGAAATGGGACGTTGGTCGTATGCTACCGCGAAACCGGCGTGGACCCAAACGCTCCGTGCGGCACAAGGCCGCCGCTGCACTTATTTGCAAGCTGATTGAAGAAGGCTGGAACCGCACGGCGCCCGCGGTGGGGTCGGCGTAGCGGCACCCGTTGCGTGGTAGAGCGCACCGCTGCGACCATTGTCGCATGGCCGCCGGGTTCCGGCACGCGGGCGCATTCTCTAGCGTGGGCGATGCCGCTCGGTCGGAGCGGTGGTAGACGGTGCTGGATGGGACCGTGGAGGCGCTCTGCGGGTTAGCTGCCCGGATCCGGAGCGGGTAGAGGACGTGTGATGCAGGCTCTTGTCGTCGGTGCCGCGGCCGGTGGAGGACTGCCGCAGTGGAACTGTGCCGCCCCCAACAGCGCCAGCTTCTGGCGCGGCGCGCCGGTGCACCCTCAGGCGACGCAGTCCTCGCTCGCCGTCAGCGCCGACGGGGAGCGCTGGCTGCTCATCAACGCCTCGCCCGACCTGCGCAGCCAGATCATCGCCCGGCCGCAGCTCCAGCCGCGCACCGACGATGCGGCGCTGCGCAACAGCCCCATCGCGGCCGTGCTCCTCACCAACGGCGATCTTGACCACATCGCCGGGCTGCTGACCTTGCGCGAGGGGCAGCCGTTCACGGTCTACGCCACCGACAGCATCCTCGGCGTCCTGGCCGCCAATCCGGTTTTCGATGCGCTCGCCCGTGACGTCGTCCCGCGCACCCCGATCCGGCTGGAGGAAACGTTCGAGGCGCTGCCCGGCCTCTCGGTCACGGTCTATCCCGTCCCCGGCAAGGTGCCGCTGTTCATGGAGACCGGTGAGGTGGTGACCGATCTCGTCGGCGAGCAGACCGTCGGTGTCGCCCTCTCGGACGGCGCCGCCACGCTCCACTACATTCCCGGCTGCGCCGCGGTGAACGACGATCTGCGCCAGCGCGTCGAAGGCGCCGACGCGCTCCTCTTCGACGGCACGCTCTTCGTGGACGACGAGATGGTCGCCGCCGGCGTCGGCACCAAGACGGGACGACGCATGGGGCACATGTCGGTGTCCGGGCCGGGCGGGTCGATCGCGGCCTGGCGGGACGTCGCCGTGAGCCGGCGCGTCTTCGTCCACCTCAACAACACCAATCCGCTGTGGCGGGACGGGCCGGAGCGGGTCGAGGCCGAGGCCGCGGGCTGGCAGATCGGTCATGACGGCATGGAGCTCGAGCTATGAACATCCTCTCGCCCGACGAGATGGCCGCCGCCCTGCGCCGCATCGGCGCCGAGCGTTACCACAACCTGCACCCCTTCCACCGCCGCCTGCACTCCGGCCAGTGCTCCCTCGACGAGGTGCGGGCGTGGGCGCTCAACCGCTACTGCTATCAGCGCATCATCCCGTTCAAGGACGCCGCGATCCTCGCCCGGATGGACGACGTCGAGCTGCGCCGAATTTGGCGCCAGCGCATCGTCGACCACGACGGCGAGATCGGCGATGCACCGGAGGGCGGCCTGCGCCGGTGGCTGGCGTTGACGGACGGGCTGGGCTTCGACCGCGAATACATCGAGTCGATGGAGGGCGCGCTGCCGGCGGTGCGCTTCGCCTGCGACGCCTATGTCGCGTTCGTCAGCAAGGGCACGCTTGCTGGAGGCGATCGCCTCGTCGCTGACCGAGATGTTCTCGCCGCAAATCATCTCCGAGCGCGTCTCCGGCATGCTGAAGCACTACGATTTCGTCGACGAGAGCGTGCTGCGCTACTTCGGCCACCGGCTCGACCAGGCGCCCCGCGACGCGGAGTTCGCGCTCGAGTACGTCACCACCCATGCCCGAACCCCCGAAACCCAGCGCGCCGCCCTCCAGGCGCTGGAGTTCAAGTGCGGCATGCTTTGGTGTCAGCTCGATGCAATCGAGCACGTCTATGTGAATGGCAATCCCTTCCCGGGGGCCTGGCAGCCGGGGCTCGGCATGGCGCGCGGTTGAGGCGCGATGGAGAGGGTGGTGGGAGGGGCACCGCCCAGTGCTCGGGCTTCACCAAGAAACAGGGCGGTCGCCTGTTCCTCGAAGCCACCCGTCGCTGAATGAAGCCCTGACCCGAAGCGCGGGGCTGCGCAAGGCACGCTTCGCTCTTCGGCCTTGCACACCCCCGCGCTCCGGGTCTTTTCGGGCTTCAGCGACGGCTGGCTCCGAGAAACAGGCTGGCGCCGTGCCGTGTCGCGCCCGAGCCGCACCGTCCGTCGTGGGGCGGTGATGCGGGTATGGGCGCGGGCGGAGTGTCTTGAGGTTCGGACGCCGGAGCTGGGGGAGTGGGGAAGCCGGCTCGTTGCGCCCGCTTCAGGGGCGGTCCGCCAGGACCAGGGCGGCGCCGCGTTCGGCGATCATCGCCGTCGGAGTGTTGGTGTTTCCCGACGTGATGGTCGGCATGACCGAGGCGTCGATCACTCTGAGGCCCGAGACGCCGCGCACCTTCAGGCGCGCATCGAGCACCGCCATCTGGTCGTCGTCGTGCCCCATCTTGGCCGTCCCCACCGGGTGGAAGATCGTCGTGCCGATGTCGCCGGCCGCCCGCGCCAGGGACGCCTCGTCGTTGCCCACCGACGGGCCGGGGAGTTGCTCGGTCGGCTTGATGTCGGCCAGCGAGGGCTGCGCCATCAGCCGCCGCGTCACCCGGATGGCATCGGCGGCCACCCGCCGGTCGTCTTCGGTGCTGAGGTAGGCTGGCGAGATCACCGGGGGCGCCGCGGGGTCGCCGGAGGCGAGGCGCACGGTGCCGCGTGCGGTGGGGCGCAGGTTGCACGCGCTCACCGTGATGGCCGGGTAGGTGTGCAGCGGGTCGCCGAACTTGTCGAGCGACAGCGGCTGCACATGGAACTGGATGTTCGGCCGCGCCTGTTGCGGGTCCGAGCGGGTGAAGATGCCGAGCTGTGACGGAGCCATCGTCAACGGGCCGCGCCGGCGCACCGCGTAGTCGAGGCCCATCAGCGCCCGGCCGACGAGCGAGTGGTAGGTCTCGTTCAGCGTCTTGATACCCTCGACCGTGTAGATCGCCCGCTGTTGCAGGTGGTCCTGCAGGTTGCGCCCGACGCCGGGGCTGTAGTGCATGCACCCGATCCCCGCTTCGGCCAGCCAGTCCGGGTCGCCGATCCCCGAAAGCTGCAGGATCTTTGCCGACCCTATGGAGCCCGCCGACAGGATGACTTCGCCCGGGGTGCGCACCGTCACCCGCTCGCCGCCGCGGCGATAGACGACGCCGGTGGCGCGGCCGTCCTCCACGAGGAGCTTCTCGACCTCGACATGAGTTTCGAGCCGCAGGTTCTTGCGTTTGAGGGCAGGTTTGAGGAACCCGCGCGCCGACGACCACCGCCGGCCCAGCTTCTGGTTCACGTGGAAGTAGCCGGCGCCTTCGTTGTCGCCGGTGTTGAAGTCGGGCGTGGCGGGGATGCCCATGTCCACTGCGGCGTCGCGGATCCGGTCGAGTACCGCCCACGAGAGCCGCGGCGCCTCCACCCGGAAGCCGCCGCCGACGCCGTGGTGCTCGCTGTCGCCGAGGAAGCTGTCCTCGATGGACCGGAACGCGGGCAGCACGTCGCTCCAGCCCCAGCCGGGGAGCCCGAGGTGACGCCAGCCGTCGTAGTCGGCGCTCTGCCCGCGCATCGCCACCATGGCGTTGATCGCCGACGAGCCGCCGATCACCTTGCCGCGCGGGTAGGCGAGGGATCGCCCGTTGAGCCCAGGCTCCTCCACGGTGCGGAACATCCAGTCCGACCGCGGGTTGCCGATGGCGAAGAGGTAGCCGACCGGGATGTGGAACCAGATCCAGTTGTCCTGACCGCCCGCCTCCAGGATGAGGACGCGGCTCTTGCCGTCGGCCGAGAGGCGGTTGGCGAGGATGCAGCCGGCGGTGCCCGCGCCGACGATGATGTAGTCGTAGTCGCCGTCGATGCTCACGAAGCGCGGCTCGCGGCGCGGCGGATCGGTCGGTGTGTCACAGGTGTCCTCCCGGGAGCCGTTTGCCGGCTCTCCCTCTGCTTTGGCCGCTCAGACGACCAGGTTCGTCGGCGATCCGGCGTGCCAGTTCTCGATATTGTCGACGAGCTGGTCGGCGAGCGTCTGGATCGCCTCGGTGCTGCCCCATGCCACGTGCGGCGTCAGAATGAAATTGGGCCGGTCCAGGATCTGCATGAACGGGTGGTCGCGGGGCGGCGGCTCGGTGGTGACCACGTCGAACCCGGCGCCTGCGATCTGTCCGGCCTTCAGCGCGTCGACCAGCGCCGCCTCGTCGACGAGACCGCCGCGCGCGGTGTTGATGATCAGCGGGCGGCGGGTCATTTTCGCAAATTCGGGTGCGGCGATCATGTTGCGAGTCGACGGCAGCAGCGGGCAGTGCAGCGTGATGACGTCCGCGCGCTCCAGCACCTCCTCGAACGGGGTGTAGAGCGGGCCCATGCCGCTGGCGCCCTTGTAGGCCGAGAAGAGCACCGTCATGCCAAACGCCTCGGCGATCTTGGCGACCGACTGGCCCAGCGCGCCGTCCCCCATGATGCCGATGGTGGCGCCCGAGAGGTCGTTGATCGGGCCGGCGAAGTAGCAGAACTGGCCCGCCGATTGCCAGTCGCCCGCTGCCACCGACGGACGGAACGCCGGCAGGCTGCGCCGCAGCGACAGGATCAGCGCGAAGGTGTGTTCGGGGACGGTGTTGACCGCGTAATTGCGGATGTTCGACACCGCGATGCCGCGCGCCTGGCACATCTCGGTGTCGACGACGTCGTAGCCCGTGGCCGCGATGGCGATGAGGCGCACGTTGGGCGCGGCCTCGAGCGCGGGCCCGCCCACCGGCACCTTGTTGGTGATGACGATGTCGGCATCGCGGATGCGGGCGGCGATCTCGTCGGCGCTGGTGGACTGGTAAACGTCCATCTCGTGAGCGAAGCCGGGTTCGCGCACGGTGATCTCCGGCGGGAGCGTTTCGCGGTCGAGGAAGACGATCCGAGCCGGGCGGTTCATGATGGAGCTGTCCTTCTCGCGCGTCGCTCGAAGGTCATGCTAGCCATTTTGTTCTGCGAGGGTAGCCGTCAAAGAATGTTTTAGCGTGGAATTTGCGGCGGCGTCGGCACGTGGCGGACCGGCCGAGGCGCCTGGGCGCCTCGGCCAAAGCATTAGTCGACCCGCAAGCCGGCCCCGCCGCGCGCGTCGCGCACCATTTCGAGGCACTTCGCATAGTCGCCCTCGATCCCGGCGGTCCCGGCTCGGGCCAGGCTCGTCGACAGCTCGTTCATCTTGGCGTCGCTCGACTGCAGAACGCCGTCACTCGCCGCGTCGGACTGCGCCTTCTCGATAGCCGCCTCGCAGTCGGCCTCGGTCTGCGCGAAGGCCGCCGGACTCATCAGCAGGGCAGCGGCCACCAGTGTGATCTTGCCGTATGCGTTCATGTCAGCACTCCATTTCGTGTTGTTTAATTGAAATTACCGAAATTGAATGCGGTGCTCAAGTTAAACATGGATCATGTCATAAATTTCGGACGTCTCGAGATATATGTCTCCAGGCAGTCGGTGATCATGAAGACCTGAACGACCTGCATCGTCTTCATGAAGTCGCCGCCCGGCCTGGCCGCAACGTGCGCCGGTACATCGGCGACCCCGCCTAAGTGTTCAACGGAAAGTGGCAGGCGCTCTGGTGTGCGTCCGAGGCGGTGTGGGAGACGAGCGGAGGCTCTGTGTGCCGGCAGATCTCCTCGGCCCGGGGGCAGCGGGCGGCGAAGGCGCAGCCGGGCGGCGGGTCGTACGGATCGGGCAAGGTGCTGTCCGCCTCGTCGGGTGCTTCGAGCGGGCGGCCGGGAGCCGGCGCCGAGGCGAGCAGCAACGCCGTGTAGTGATGTTGCGGCCGGGCGTACACGTCGCGCGCCGGCCCCACCTCGGCCAGCTTGCCGAAGTAGAGGATCGCCACCCGGTCGCTCACCGCCTCGATCACCGAAAGATCGTGGCTGATGAAGACGTAGGTGAGGCCGAGGCGCGTCTTGAGATCGGCGAGAAGCTCCAGCACCTGCGCCTGCATCGAGACGTCCAGCGCCGACACCGGCTCGTCGAGCACCAGGAGGTCCGGCTCCGCCGCGAGCGCCCGGGCGATGCCGACGCGCTGCGCCTGCCCGCCCGAGAGTTCGTGCGGGTAGCGATCCAGAAACGCAGGGTCGAGGTTCACCGTCTCCATCAGCTCGCGCAGCCGCCGCCCGGCGGCCTCGCCGCGCAGGCCCGTCAGGTTGGCGAGCGTGACCGCGAGCGGCTGGCGGATCCGCTTGCGCGGGTTCAGCGCGGCGGCCGAATCCTGGAACACGTACTGCACGGTGGAGAGGCGTGCCGAATCGTCCGCGGCGCCATCCACCGCGATCGTCCCGCTCGTCGGCGTGTCGAGCCCGACGATCATCCGCGCGAATGTGGTCTTGCCGCAGCCCGATTCGCCGACCACGCCCATGGTCTCGCCGCGCGCCACGGTGAGCGAGATGCCCCGCACGGCGTGAACCACCGGCTTGGCCCGCCGCAACACGGTGCGCCCGCCGCCGAAATTGCGGGTGACGTCCTCGATGGCGAGCATCGGCGTCGTCATGCCGGCATCCCCGCTCGCGTGACGGCGCTCCCGTTGTCCTCATCGCCCCACAGCGGGTGGATGCAGCGGGCGGCGCGTGCCGGCGAGCGCGGCGCCAGTGCGATCGGGCCGGCGCGGCAATCGTCTTCGGCTCGCAGGCAGCGTTCGGCGAAGGCGCAGCCGCGCGGCGGGTCCACCAGCGAGGGCGGGCGGCCGGGGATCGCCTTCACCTCGCGGTCCGGCTCGCCCAGGACCGGCACGCAGGCGATGAGGCGGGCGGTGTAGGGGTGCGCCGGCGCGGCGAGGACCTCGGCCGTGGGGCCGGTCTCGACCACCTCGCCGGCGTACATCACCGCCACGCGGTCCGTCACCGCCGAGACGACGCCGAAGTCGTGCGTGATGAAGACAACGGCCACGTTGGTCTCGCGGCGCAGGCGGTTGAGGAGCGTCAGGATCTGCGCCTGCACGGTCACGTCGAGCGCGGTGGTCGGCTCGTCGGCCACAAGCACGTCGGCGGCGTTGGCGAGCGCCATGGCGATGCAGACCCGCTGGCGCATGCCGCCGGAAAGCTCGTGCGGGTAGGCGTCGAGCCGCCGCGCCGCGCCGGGGATCCGCACCAGCGCCAGCAGCGCCTCGGCCCGCTCGCGTGCGGCCCGGCGGCCGATCGCGGTGTGCGCCTGGAGCGCCTCGACGAGCTGCTGGCCCACCGTGAACTGCGGGTGCAGCGTGGACAGCGGGTCCTGGAAGACGTACGCGACCGCCGCCCCGCGCAGGCGCCGCAGCGCCCCGTCCGGCAGGCGAAGAGGTCGTCGCCGCGGAAGTAGGCCGCGCCCTCGGCGATCTCGGCGGGCGGCGAGGGGACCAGCCCCATCACCGACATCCCCGTCACCGATTTGCCCGAGCCCGACTCGCCGACGATGCCGAGGCACTCGCCCTCGTCCACGTGCAGGTCCACGCCGCGCACCGCCTGCAACGCGGCTGCGGCCGACGCGGAAGATCGTGCGCAAGCCCGACGATGTCGAGCAGCGCGCCGGCGTTGCGGGGTGGCGGCGCGCTTTGCCGGGCGACGCGGGTGCGGGCGCCGGGGCGGGCGAGCGCGCCCGACTTCAGCCGCGGGTCGAGCACGTCGCGGATCGCCGTCGCCCAGGAGGTTGATGCTCATCACGACGACGAAGATCATCACGCCGGGAATGATGGCGACGTGCGGCGCGTTGAAGAGCACCGTTGCGCCCGTCGCCCAGCATGGAGCCGAGGTCGGCCTGCGGCGGCTGCGCGCCGAGGCCGAGGAACGAGAGCCCCGCCGTCTCCAGGATCATCCAGCCGACGGTGGTCGACATGGTGATGACGATCACCGGCAGCACGTTGGGCAGCACCTCCACCAGCAGGATCGCGACGTTGCCCTGGCCCGACAGCCGCGCCGCGTCGACGAACTCGCGCCGCGACAGGCCCAGCGCCAGCCCGCGCACGTTGCGGGCGAAGAACGGGATGTTGACGATGGCGATGGCGTAGAGCGCGTTGATGAGCCCCGGCCCCAGCGCCGCGACGATGGCGAGCGCCAGGAGGATGTAGGGGAAGGCGAGCACCATATCGATGCCGCGCATCAGGACAGCATCCACGCGACCGCCGGCGTAGCCGGCGACGAGGCCGATGGCCGAGCCGAAGAAGGCGGCGATGGCGGTCGCCGTCAGCCCCACGGCGAGGCTGACGCGGGTGCCCCAGACGAGCCGGGCGAGGATGTCGCGCCCCAGCGCATCGGTGCCGAGGAGGAAGCCGTCGGTGAGCGGCGGCGTCAGGCGCGCGGCCGGGTGCGGTGGCGTTGGGGTCGGCGAGCGGCAGCCAGGGGGCCAGCAGCGCCAGCGCCAGCACCACGGCGAGCACGGCGAGCCCGGCGGTCGCCAGCGTGTTGTTGAGGAGGAGCTGCCAGGAGGACGGGCGGCTCGGCTGCTGCGGCGGGCGTGACCGTATCGGTGACGGCCATCAGCGCAGCCTCGGGTCGATGGCCATCTGCACCACGTCGGCGGCGAGGTTGAAGAGCACGTAGGCCGCCGCCACGACGAGGACGCCGCCCTGCACCAGCAGGATGTCGCGCGTCGAGATCGCCGTCACCAGCATGGAGCCGATGCCCGGCCACTGGAACACCGTCTCCACATAGACCGCGCCGCCGAGGACGAAGCCGGCCTGGATGCCGATCACCGGGATCACCGACACCAGCGCCGCCTTGAACGCATGCTTGGCGATCACCTTCCGCTCGGTGACGCCCTTCGCGCGCGCGGTGCGGATGAAGTCCTGCCGTAACACCTCCAGCATCGCGGTGCGCGTGAGGCGGGCGATGACGCCGGTCGCCACCACCGCCAGTGTGAGCGCGGGCAGAACGAGATGATGGGCGATGTCCATCGGCCCGCCGCCGCCGTAGATCGCCGTCATTCCGCTCGCCGGGAACAGGCGCCAGCGCACCGCGAAGCCGAGGATCAGCAGAAGGCCGAGGAAGAAGGCCGGCATCGAGATGCCGATCAGCACCAGCAAGGTCAGCACCTTGTCGGCGATGCCGTACTGGCGCACCGCCGACACCACGCCGGCCAGAAGCCCCGCGAGCGTCGCCACCACGAGAGCGGTGCCGGCGAGCAGCATCGTCGCGGAGAGCCGCTCCAGCACCTCGTCGAGCACGGGGCGGTTGAGCGAATAGGAGCGGCCGAAGTCGCCCTGAACGATGTTGCCGAGCCAGATGACGTACTGTTCGGGCAGCGTGCGGTCGAGGCCGAGCTGGGCGTTCAGCCGTTCGACGTTCTCCGGCGTCGCGTAGGAGCCGAGGATGGCCGTCGCCGGGTCGCCCGGGATCATCGCCATGATCGCGAAGACGATGACGGTGAGCCCGACGAGAACCGGGATCGCGGTGACGAGCCGCCACAGGATCGTCGAGGCCATCAGCGGCGCGCCATCGCCATCGCCGTCACCGGAGGCTCCGTCATCGGCCGGATCAGTTCTTCGCCACGTCCTGCAGCATCAGGAAGAAAGACGGCTGCAGCTTGAAGCCCTCGACCCGCGCGTTCGTCACGGCGTTCTGCTTCCAGTTGGCGATGAAGGCCCACGGCGCATCGTCGTGCACGATCTCCTGCATCTCCTTGTAGAGCTCGGCGCGCTCGGCCTGGTCGGTGGCGGTGCGCGCCTGTTCCAGCAGCGTGTCCACCTCCGGGTTGGAGTAGTAGCCGGAGTTGAAGCCGCCCTGGTCAGGCATAGCGTCGGTCCGGAGCGCCAGGAAGGGGAGAGTGTCGGGGTCGTTGGTCATCCAGGCCATCTCGGCCATGTCGGCCTTCCCCTCGAGGCCCGGGTTCACGTTGCCGAGGAACGTGTTCCACTCGTAGGTCTCGATCGTGGTCGGCATGCCGACCGCTTCCAGGTCGGCCTGGATGGCGGTCCCCATCGCCACCGGGCTCAGCATGCCCGAGCCGCCTTCGGTGACGTAGAACGTCAGCTCCTCGCCGTCGTAGCCGGCCTCCTCCAGAAGCGCCTTGGCCTTGTCCGGGTCGTAGGGGTAGGGCTCCAGCGCCTCGTTGTGGGCCCAGGCGAAGGCGGGGGGCGTCGGCCCCGCGGCGACCTCGGCGGTGCCCTGCAGGATGTTCTCCACCAGCGCCGTCTTGTCGATGGCGTAGTTGATCGCCTGGCGCACCTTCTTGTCGGCGAACGGTCCTTCCTTGGTGTTGAGGATCAGGAACCATAGGTGCGGACCGGCTTGCTCGTGCACGGTGTAGCTGGCGTCACCCTCGAACTGCGACAGCGCGTCCGGCGGGGTTTCCACCATCACGTCGATGCCGCCCGACAGCATCTCGGCGAGGCGCGTGTTGCCGTCGGTTATGGGGCGGAACACCACGGCCTCGAGCGGCGGCTCACCGCCCCACCAGTCGGCATTCTTCTCCACCACCACGCGCGAATTGGACTGCCATTCGGCGAATTTGAACGCGCCGGTGCCGACCGGATTGCGCCCGAATTCCGGCCCGTGCTGCTCGACCGCGGTCGGCGAGACGATGAGCCCCGTCGGGTAGGCGAGGTTCGACAGGAACGGCGCATACGGCTCCTTCAGCGTGAAGGTCACCGTCGCGGGGTCGGTCGCCTCGACCGTGTCCACCGAGGAGAAGAAGAA
This sequence comes from uncultured Alphaproteobacteria bacterium, assembly GCA_963771975.1. Taxonomy (GTDB): domain Bacteria; phylum Pseudomonadota; class Alphaproteobacteria; order Rhizobiales; family Amorphaceae; genus Acuticoccus. The sequence continues at coordinate 315,852 of CAVYVL010000002.1, forward strand.
CGCGAGCGGGAAGGGGCCGGTGTTGTAGTAGGGGTGATCCTCGTTCAGCATCCGCTCGAAGTTGAAGACCACGGCCTCGGCGTCGAACGGGGTGCCGTCGTGAAACTCCACACCCTCGCGCAGGTGGAACGTGTAGGTGAGGCCGTCGTCCGACACCTCGTAGCGTTCCGCCAGCGCCGGCTCCACGTCGAGCGTGCCGTCGGCGAAGCGCACCAGACCGTCGTAGACATTCACGAGGATGCGGAAGTCGTTGACGGCGGTGACCGCCTGGGGATCGAGCGACTTGGGCTCTGCGACCTGGCCGACGACGAGGACGCCGGGCGGGGTCTGAGCCGAGGCGATCCCGGGGACCAAAACGGCGAGTGACAGGGCAAATGCGCCGGTGAGCGCGGCGAGAATGCGGGTCATTCCGTCGTCCTTTCGGTGCGAACGAGGTCGAACTAACCACCAATCGCTGCCTCGAACAACCGGCGCCCCCGCCCGTGGCCCGCGCCGGCGGACGCCGTCCGACTCGCGCCGGGCCGATTGGCACCGGTCCGGGCGGCGGCTTCAGTGCGCGGTTGGAACCCGCCTTCGCCCCGCCCTGGGGCGGGTCACCCAGCGGTCCAGGAATAGACCGGGTCAACTCGGCTCATCACGGCGCGGGGGCCGAGCCGGCGCATCGCCAGGTTGCGCATCCGGTCCAGCGGGAAGGGCAGGTGGTACACTTGGCCCTGCTGCTCGGACATGGCGGCGATCCGGCGGGTGCGGGGGCGGCGCGCGGCGGCATAATGCGCGACGGCTTCGGGCGTGGGTCCGTGCTCGGCGACGGCGAGCTTCAGGCACGCGGCATCCTCCAGCGCCATGGCGGCGCCTTGGGCGAGGAAGGGGAGCATCGCGTGCGCGGCGTCGCCGATGAAGGCGACGCGGCCGGAGGCGAATGCGTGGCGCGGCCGCACCGCGATGGGCCACGGCGTCCACTCGGCAACGTCCGCGACGAGCGGACCGGTGGGCGTGCGGGCGATGCCCGACGGCCCGCGGCTCTTCTCCGAGGCGATCAAGACGCAGTTGGCGTCGGTGCTCGTCAGCGCGTAGCGCACGACGTGGTGCCCGCTGCCCATGATCAGCTCGGTGGCCTGGCCCGCCGTGTTGCCCGTGCCGCGCCAGGCAATCCATCCCGTGGCCCGCGGCGCGTCGCCGAGCAGCCCCTGGCGCGTGCGGGAATTGACCCCGTCCGCGGCGACCACGAGCTTCGCCTCGACGTCGGCGCCGCTGACGATGCAGCTGGCGGCTGACTGGCTCAGATGCTGCACCGGCCGGTCGTAGCGCACGACGACGCCGCGCCGCAGCGCCGCGGCCAGTAGGGCGCCATGCAGGCCGGCGCGCGAGGCGGTGTAGTAGGGCGCACCGTACCGATCACTGATCGCCTTGCCGTAGGCGACACGCACGAGCGCGGCCGACTGCCCCGGCGCCCGCACGATCAGCGCCTCGGGCGCGTGCGCGACCCGCGACACGTCCTCCGCGGCGCCCAGGGCGGCGAGCGCCTTGACCGCGTTGGGGGAGATCTGAATGCCGGCGCCCGCGTTGGCCGCGTCGGCGGCCCGGCGCTCCAGCACGACGACCGGCCCGAAATCCACAAGCGCCAAGGAGGCGGCCAGCCCCGCGATCCCCGCACCGATGACGACGAACACGCTAGAGCGTCCCTGCGGTTGCCTGACGCGCCGCTTGTCCCGAACGGCGAGGCGCCGGGACCCGGAGGCTGAAAACGGACACCAGCGGAACCGGCGGCGCTAGACGGTGGCGCCGCGGGCGACCCTGGCGTCGGTGATGCATTCCGGCGGGTTGGCCTCGTGCTCGCCCAATGAGGGATCGTAGGCGAACACGGTGGAGCAGTAGGGGCAGATCGCCTCCACGTCGCCGCCCATGTCGAGGAACTCGTGCGGGTGGTCGAACGGGGGCAGGGCGCCCATGCACATGAAGCGCTTTGCGCCGATCGTCACCTTCCGGACACCGACGGTGTTGTGGAACAGTGGGGTCGCGTGATCTGCCATCGTCGCTCCTTCAGGCCTCGGACCGGCCGGATTCGGGCCTTACATGCCCACGTAGTTCGGGCCGCCGCCACCCTCGGGCGGGACCCAGGTGATGTTCTGGTTCGGGTCCTTTATGTCGCACGTCTTACAATGCACGCAGTTCTGCGCGTTGATGACGAAGCGCGGCTCCGGCCCCTCGGTGTCCCACTCGTAGACTCCCGCAGGGCAGTAGCGCGCCGACGGACCGCCGTACACATCGAACTCGGATTTCTTCTGCAACTCCATGTCCTGGACCTTGAGGTGGACCGGCTGATCCTCCTCGTGGTTGGTGTTGGAGAGGTAGACCGAGGATGCGCGGTCGAACACCAGCTTGCCGTCCACCTTGGGATAGGTCTTCGCCTTGCACTTGGCGGCGGGCTTGAGCTGGGCGAAGTCCGGCCCCTTGTGGCTGAGGGTGCCGAGCGGGGAGGTGCCCAGGAGCTGGTTCACCCACATCTCCGCGCCAGCGACCGCCACGCCGAGGGCGGTCCCCAGCCGCGACCACAGCGGCTTCACGTTGCGAACCTTGAAGAGTTCGCGGCCGACGGGCGAGCCGCGCCAGGCGTCGTCGTAGCTCTGCAGCGTGTCACCGGAGCGACCCGCGGCGAGGGCCTCGGTGATGTGCTCGGCGGCCATCTTGCCGGTGAGCATGGCGTTGTGGTTGCCCTTGATGCGCGGCACGTTGACGAAGCCCGCCGCGCAGCCGACGAGGCACCCGCCGGGGAAGGCGAGCTTGGGGACGGACTGGTAGCCGCCTTCGGATATGGCGCGCCCGCCGTAGGCCTCGCGCGTCGCCCCCTCGAAGTAGGCGGCCATGTCCGGGTGGGTCTTGAACGTCTGGAATTCGCGGAAGAGGTCGATGTTCGGGTTCTTGTAGTTGAGGTGGACCACGAAGCCGACGGCCATGAGGTTGTCGCCGTAGTGGTACATGAACGAGCCGCCGCCGGTCTGATTGTCGAGCGGCCAGCCCATGGTGTGGACCACCAGGCCCGGCTCGAAGGCCTCGTCCGGCACGCGCCAGATCTCCTTCATGCCGAGGCCGTACTTCTGCGGCTCGCGGCCCTCGTCGAGCTTGAACTCCTTGATCACGCGCTTCGACAGCGAGCCGCGCACGCCCTCGGCCAGCACCACGTACTTGCCGCACAGCTCCATGCCGGGCGTGTGGCCGTCCTTCTCGGATCCGTCTTTGGCCACGCCCATGTCGCCGGTGACGATGCCGATGATCTCCCCGCCCTCGCCGCGCACCACGTCTGCGGCGGAAAAGCCCGGGTAGATCTCGACGCCCATCTCCTCGGCCTTGGCGCCCATCCAGCGGCAGAGGTCGCCCAGCGAGCCGACATAGTTGCCGTGGTTGTGCATGAAGGAGGGCATCGCGAAGCCGGGCAGCGTCATGCTCCCGGCGGGGCCGAGGTAGCGGAAGACGTCGCGCGTGACCTCGGTCTTCAGCGGGCAGTCCGGGTCGTCGCGCCAGTCCGGCAGCAGCGCGTCGAGGCCGGACGGGTCGATGACGGCGCCGGAGAGGATGTGCGCGCCGATCTCGGAGCCCTTCTCGACGATGACAACGGTCAGCTCTTCCTCGCGTTCGGCAGCGAGCTGCTTTAATCGGATGGCGGTGGCAAGGCCGGAGGGCCCTCCGCCGACGATGACCACGTCGTAGTCCATGCGCTCGCGCTCGATGGCCATGGGCTCCCCTTCTGTCGGCGCGACGTTCTCTGCCGCGCCATCGTGATTTTGCTTTGTCTACGTCGAAGGTAGGCCGTGATGGAAGAGCCTCAACACCTTAGCGACCGCTCCGAGGCGTTCCTCCGGGCGTGCGGCGTGACGGCCGTCCTCGCCGAGACCGCCGCAGAACCGCTTCGCCGAGGGTGTGGCCGCAGCTGGCGGCACCGGAGGAGGCCGCGTTCGACGACATGCCGCTCGCCGGGTCCGACGATGACGTCGACGAGCCCGTGGCCGGAGAGGAGGGCGAGGCGGTTCAGGCCGCGCGCGAGGTGGCTCGCACCGCGCCCGATGTCGCCACCCTGCACCGGCTGCTCGCGGGCTTCGAGGGGTGCCCGCTGAAGGCGCTCGCCCGCTCCACCTGTCTCGGCGAGGGGCCGGAGGGAGCGGCCGGTGATGTTCGTCGGCGAGGCCCCGGGGCGCGAGGAGGACGAGGCGGGGCGCCCGTTCGTCGGCCGCTCGGGCCAGCTCCTGGAGAAGATGCTGCGGGCGATCGGGCTGACGCGCGAGGCGGTCTACATCACCAACGTGATCCCCTGGCGGCCGCCCGGCGAACCGCACGCCGAGCCCGATGGAGACGGCGACGTGCGAGGTGTTCGTGCGGCGCGAGATCGCCCTGGTGCGGCCGAAGGTGCTGGTCGCGCTGGGCGGATCGGCCGCCAAGACGCTGTTTTCCACAGATACCGGCATCATGCGCCAGCGCGGCCACTGGGTGACGTTCGACGCGGACGGCGCATGCCATCGACGCCGTGGCGATGTTCCACCCCGCCTACCTCCTGCGCACGCCGGGCGAGAAGCGGCGCGCCTGGCAGGACCTCCTGGCGGTCCGGCGCAAGCTCGTCGAACTCGGTCGCCATGCCCTGAGCATACGACCGCTCGGAGAGACCGTTATTGGGGGGGCACGCTGAGCAGGCGGTAGCCGGTCCCCTCCAGCACCAGCGCGGTGAGCGGACCGCCATAGGCGGCGCCGGTGTCCACGTTGGCGCGCCAAGGGCCGACGTACGCGCGCTCGACCGGCGTGTGGCCGTGAACCACGAACGCGGGCAGGGGACCCGTATGCTCCAGGAACTCCTCGCGAATCCACAACATGTCGCGGCTGGACTGCTGGTCGAGCGGCACCCCGGGGCGAATCCCCGCATGGACGAAGAGCACGTTGCCGATGCGGTGCGAGTAAGTCCAGCCGGAACAGGAGGTCGAGGTCGCGCTGCGGCAGAACCGACTGCGCCACGCGGCTGCAGCGCCTGCATGTCGTGCCCCCACTCGTTGGGCTCGATGCCGTAGGAGCGCAGCGTCGCATCGCCGCCGAAGGACAGCCATCGGCCCATCGCGGTGCCGTCGGAGAGGGCGGCGATCATGGCGTCTTCGTGGTTGCCCATCAGCCGGACGCGGGTCCGGCCGGGCACGTCCTCACCGATGCGCTTCAGAACACCGGCGCAGTCCGGTCCGCGGTCGACGTAGTCGCCGAGAAACACTTCCACGATCTGGCTCGGCGGGCGCGGTGGCGATATCCGCGTCGATCACGTCGCAGCAGCCGGTCGAGCATGTCGGCATGACCGTGGATGTCGCCGATCGCGTAGACGCGGATGCCCTCCGGTAGCGACGCGTTCATCGGAGCATCCAGATCGCGGGCTTGTCCTTGCGCCGCCGCAGCCCCCGGCGCACAAGGCCGAACGCCTGCCGTTCTGAGGTCCATGTGCTCGATATACTCTTTTTCGCCGCCATCCTTGCCATCGCCGGCTCGCTGGCCGGCCTCATTGCCGGCCTGCTCGGGGTCGGCGGTGGTATCGTGATCGTTCCCGTCCTCTTCTACCTGCTTCCATTCGCCGATGTCCCCGACGAATTGCGCATGCACGTGGCGGTGCCGACATCGCTGGCCACCATCATAGCAACCTCCATCGTCTCCGCCCGTTCCCATTACCGGCGCGGCGGGGTGGACGTCGACCTCCTGAAGAATGTCGGCCCGGGCATCGTCCTGGGCGTGCTGATCGGCGTCATCGTCGGCTCGCGCGTCAGCGGCGACATGCTGACGGCGGTGTTCGGCGTGGTGGCGCTCCTGGTCGCCGCGCACATGGCCTTCCTCAAAGGGCGCCAGCTGGTCCCGGGCCTTCCGGGCCAACCGTGGATCACCGGGATCGGCACGGTCATCGGCGCCTTCTCGACCATGATGGGGATCGGCGGCGGCTCGCTGTCGGTGCCCACTTCACGCTGTGCGGTGTGCCCATCCGCCGCGCGGTGGGGACCGCCTCGGCCATCGGCCTGGTGATCGCGGTGCCGGCGGCGATCGGCTTCGCCATCGGTGGCTGGGGCGTGCCGGGCCTGCCGCCGGGCAGCATCGGTTACGTCAACATGATCGGCTTTGCGCTGATCGCGCCGCTGTCGATGGCCCTCGCGCCGCTCGGGGCGCGCCTGGCGCACACCATCCCGCAGGCGTGGCTCGGCCGACTGTTCGCGGTGTTCCTCGCCGCGACGGCGATCCGCATGTTGCTGAGCCTCTAGGCCGCCTCGGCGCCTCAGAAGTGATCCTTGGCGCCGTCGCCCCCGCCGCTCCTCGATGGCGTCGCCGACCCAGTCGCCGCCCTGGCGTTCTCGCGGAGCGGTCTCGGGCGCGGCGCTGGCTTCGCACGGGGCGGCGACGATCTTCGGCGGTATCATGTGCACGTCGCGCTGCGGGAACGGGATCGTGACGCCGCCTCGGCGAAGACGCGCACCACCTCGGTCAGCACCTCGGACTTCACCACGAAGCCGGAGATAGCGTGCCGAACAGGTCGATGTAGTAGCACACGCGCAGGTTGATCGAGTTGTCGCCGAACTCCTCCACCGTCACCATCGGCTCCGGCGACTGCATCACGCCGGGGTGATCGTGGAGGACGTCGATGATGATGCGGGATCGCCTCGTCCGGATCGTCGTCGTAGGCGATGCCGACCATGATCAGGACGCGCATCAGCGAGTTGGTGCGCGTCCAGTTGGTGAACGTGTCCGAGATCAGCGCCGAGTTCGGCACGATGAGGTCGAACTCGTCGAACGTCTTCATGCGCATGGAACGGATGCCGATCTGGCTGCACGGTGCCGGAGTTGGTCCCGACGGTGACGATGTCGCCGATCCGCAGCGGCCGCTCCACCAGGAGGAGGAGGCCGGAGATGAAGTTGTTGACGACGTTCTGAAGGCCGAAGCCGATGCCGACGCCGAGGGAGGCGGCGAACACGGTGAGGGTCGTGACGTCGAAGCCGATGGCCGTCAGCGTCAGGAGAACGCCGATGACGATCACGACGTATTGGGCGAAGACCGACAGCGACTGGCGGATGCCGATGTCCTTCAGCTTGCCGAAGATCACCGTGTAGGCGACGCGCCGGCTCCACGCGCCGAACCAGAAGACGAAGACGAGCGCCGGCCATCGCGACGACGACGTTGCCGACCGTGTAGGTCGTGTCGCCCGCCGTGAAGACGGTGGCGTTCCAGAACTGGACGTTTCGCGGATCCCGGGCGTCTCGCGCGTCCAGTCGAAGACTGCGCCGCGACGGCGACACCGCGATGACGAGAGGATCACCTGGACGTGCGGCGCGAGGGGCTGAAGGAAGTTGTGCGCGCGCGAAGTAGGCGTGGGCCGGATCCTCGGCTCGCGCATCCGGGCGGCCGAGCCCTCGACGATGTCGTTGAGGATGCCGAGGCGCGAGGGCCAGGGCTGCGGCGATCGAGGATCGCGATGGCGAGGTTCTTCAGCATCACCTCGGCGAGCATCGTGTAGCCCGCAAGGCCGGTGACGCCGGTCGCGATGAGCGCCACCGGCGGCAGCAGCGACAGGATGGCCGCGATGATCGCGCGGCGGATGCGCCCGTCGATCCCCGCCGCGCCCGAGGTGAAGAAGAACACGAAGAGGAGCATCGGCAGCCCGCCAGGACGAACACCGAGTAGGCGAGACGGTTGATCGCCGTCTCGGTCGGCGGGCAGCAGGTCGATCTCGTCGAGCACCACGTAGGCGAGACGAACACTGCCGACAGCATCATCGCGACCGCGGTCGCGCGGGTGATGATGGTGCCGATGCGGCGCTGGTTCGCCGTGGCTGCGGCGACGACGATCACCTGGGTGAGGTCGCGCAGCGAGGCGGCCACGGCGGGGATCGCCGAGCAGTTTCAAGATCGGCGACCATTGTCGTGGCCGAGATCGCAGAAGACGGTCGCGAACATCGTACCAGACCGCGACCGGGAACAGCCAGATAGAGGTTGCGGCGCATCACCTCGAGCGGCACCTCCGTCGCGCGCGTCGCGGCGGAGCTGATGAAGCGGCTAGCAGGAGAGTGGCGCAGGTAGATCGTGAGGCCCAGAAAGAGAAGGCAGATGACGCCGAAGACCACGAGCTGCCGCTGCGGGGCCACCTGCACGGCGGTCACGATCTCGAGGTAGCGGCTCTCGTAGATGCTGCGCAGCTCTCCGGGGATGGTGCGGATTTCGGCGGCGATGCGGGCGCGGGCCGCCTTGTCGGTGCGCGCCGTCTCCCGGGTCAGCAGATCGGCGCGGTCGCGCAGGGTCCGCTCACGCTGCAGGGCGGCGATCTCGTTGCCTATGACTTCGCGCAGGTCGTCGATCTCTCGGGCCTGGGACGCCAGAAGGCCGCGCAAGCCCGAGATGCGCTCGCGCAGCGCTTCGGCCTGGCTGGCATCCTGGCCGGGCTCGGACAGGATGCGGGTCAGGTCGGACAGCCCGTCGCGATTGAGCGCGATCGTGTCGGCACGCTGGATGAGCCGCGCGGCGGCAGCCGCGAGGGTGGCAATGGCGTCGTCGAAGAGGCGGATGGGAACCGCCGGCTCCGTGCGGATCGGCTGCAACGCGGCGAGGATGCTGCGCGACTCGACGATCGCGATGTCGGTCAGGCGAGTGTTGGACCGCAGCAGCGCCTCGTCTGAGCGCAGGCGCAGAAGATTGCGCCGCTGGACCGCGGCGGCGTTGCCGTCGTCGATCTCGGAGGCTTCGTTGGAGAGGGTCAGCGCCTGCTGGGAGAGCTGATCCACCAGCCGGCGCAGGCGCGTGACGATCGGGCTCGCCTCCTGGTCGCCCACGCCGTCGAGCGCTTCGAGATCGATGAAGCGCTGGAGAATGTCGAGCTGCTCTTCGCGCAGGTTGAGGTAGTCCTGGGACAGCTCCTGATAGCGCTGCAGCCGCTCCAGCATCGTGTTTTCGGCGGTGCGGATGCGTTCGCGCCAGTCGATCGCGGCCACGTCCACCACCTGCTGCAAGGTGTCGCGCTCGTCGGCGCGGAGGGCTGCCGTGGTCCTGACGATCGCCGCGCTCTGCTGTGCCACGCGCTGGCTCTGCTCGCTGATGCGGTGGGCGAGCGTGAGAATGCGGGTGCGGGCGATGTCCACCTCGAACTGCGCCTGGCGCAGCCGCGCGAAGGTGACCACTTCGGGCTCGTCGGTGACCTGGCTCAGATCGTTGACGATACGGGCGTTCTCTTCCTGCTGCCGTGCGATCGCGGTGTCGATGTTGCGAAGATCGCGATCGAGGCTCGCCAACTGCCGCTTCAAACCCGCGAGATCGACAGTCTGAGCCGTGGCCGTGCCGATGAAGAAGAACGCAGAAGACGAGTGCGATGCCCGTACGAAATGCAATGGAGGCCATGGGGTACTCGTGACGCGGTCAGGACAGGTTCGAGCCGCGCACCTTGTGGCGAAGCTTAAAGTGGGACTAAGACGGCGGCGCGCCATACACAACTACCCTAGGTCGGTTTGTACGGCCCGCGGGAGGCGAGCCGGCGCCGTCCTCCAGGCAGTGATTGGAGAAAATCGCGTGCGTGTTCTGTTGTTTGCCGCGGTCCTCATCGCCGCTCTTCCCGCCCGCGCGGCGGATTTGACGCTGGTTTGTCTCTCCATCGGCGAGTTCGTCGCGGCCTGCAACGAGAGCGCCCTTCGCTTCAGCGAAGCCACCGGCCACAACGTCCGCGTGGTGTCGGCCGACAGCACCGGCCGCTATGCCCTCGAGCGCTACCGGGCCCTGTTCGACGTGCAGAGCACCCGCATCGACGTGCTGCAGTTCCCCGATAGCTGGATCCCGGCGCTCGGCGCGGATCTCGCCACGCTGCCGGACCCGCCCGAGGGCGCGGCAATCCCGGCGATCCTCGATGCGGGGCGGGACGCGGGGCGGCTCGTGGGGCTGCCGCAGCATCTGGCGATCACACTCCTCTTTCTGCGGACCGACGTGCTGGCGGAAGACCCGCAAGCGTGGTCCGATCTGCGGCAGAGCCTGCTGACCGCACCGGCGGACGGGGCCAACGGCCTCTCTTTCGGCGGCGCCGGACCGACGCTGTTTCCGCTCTTCCTGGATTGGATCTACTCGTTCGGGGCCACCAGCCTCGACGACTACAATCCGCTGCTCGCGGCGCTGACATTGATGAACGGCGCCATCGGCTCCATCGCGCCCGCCTCGGTCGTGTCCAACAGTCCACAGGAGGCGATCGCCGATTTTACCGACGGGACGAGCGCGGCGCTGGTGGCGCGGTCGACGGCGCTCCGCTCGGTGCGCAGCTCCACGATCGCTGAGAACGTGTCGACGTTCCTGCGCCCGCAGGCTCGGAGCGCGCCGCCGCAGACGCCGCTGATGGTGACGACCTGGTACACCGGCGTGTCGCGCCACACGCGCAGCCCGGACGCCGCGGTGGAACTCGCGCAGTTCTTGACTTCACGGGCCGAGCAGCGCCGCATGGCTGTCGAGCATGGCCTCGCGCCGACCTGGCCGGGGATCTACGAGGAGCCCGAGGTGCAGGACCTGAGCCCGGTCGTGCAGCGGATCAGCGAAAACCTCGACGTGATGGTGCCGCCGCCGATTGATCGGTATGGCGTGAATTATCTGGATCTCGCCGACGACGTTGCAGCGGCGGTCCGCAGGATGCTGAACGGCGAGGCCGATCCGGAGAAGACGGCGCGGGTCATCGAAAGTGCCGTTCGCCGCGCCAGCCGACAGGTGGATTGATGCGTATCATTTATACCGGGCTGCTCGCTCTGTCGCTTTCCACGACGATCGCGCTGGGTCAGTCGCCGGATCAGCCGTCCGCACTGTCGCAGGACGCGGCCGCCGGCGCAGCGGCTCTCGGCCTCGACGGTCCCCCCAGTCAGAGCGACCGTGGCCTTGTACTCCCAGCGCAGGACGAAGCGGCGGCCGATGCGCCAGCGTCACCCGCTCCGGTACCGGCCCAGGCAGCAGCGCCTGAGCCTGTGCCGTCCGAGCCGGCGTCGCCCGAGCCTGTGCCGTCAGAGCCGGCGTCTGCCGAACCGGTTCCGACGCCGGCCGCTCCGGCCGCAGCGCAAGAGCCGAGCGTCGCGCCGGATGCGACCGGGGCCACAGACGTGCAGTCGATCGCACCCGCAACGCCCGCGGCTGCGGCGCCGCAATCTGACGCGGGCGATACGGATGGCGTCGAAACCGAAGGGGCGGAGGCGACCGCGCCCGATCCCGATGAAGCCGAGCCCAACGCCACCCCGGCCGCTGACGCCGCTGACGCCGCTGACGCCAATGCTGGCGCGTCCGCTCTCGACGACGAGGCGATGGCGGCGCGTGACGCCGCGACGGCCGCCGGCGCCCTCGGCATCACCTCACCACCCGAGCAGGCCGACGCCGGGCCGGATTCGGCTGCCGTCGCCGCCGGCGCGCTCGGCATCACCTCGCCGCCCGAGGAGTCCGATGGCGCGGATCCCGCGGCCGTCGCCGCCGGTGCTCTGGGAATCACCTCCGCCCCCGAAAACCCTGAGGACGATCTCGGCGCCGCCGCGACGGCAGCCGGTGCGCTGGGGCTGACATCGCCGCCCGCCTCGTCCACGAGCGACGATGCGCTCCCACCGGATGCCTCCGCAGCAGCCGCTGGCGCGCTGGGCATTGCGCCACCCACCAGCGAGTCGGCCCCTGCCGGCGCTGGGGCCGCATCCTACAGGGTGGCGATCCTGGACGACGCGCCGCCGTTCTCCTTCACCGGCCGCTTTCGTGTGCGCACGGGGTTCGACGTGGATCTCGCCAACGCCCTCTGCCGCACGCTGAAGGCGCGCTGCGAGGTGACGCCGATGGCGGCCGAGGACCTGGTGCAGGCGCTGGTGGATCGCCGGGTCGCCTTCGCCGTCGCCACCCCCGCGATCACGTCGCAGCCGGCGGTCCCGGTCAGCTTCAGCGCCCCGTACCTCAGCCTCAGCGTACGCTTCGTCACGCCCGCCACGCTGCGCCGCGACGTGGAAGACGACGATGCCCGCTACGGCGCGCTCATCGGCACCTCCCAGGCGGCGTACCTGCGTCGCACCTACACGCAGCCCCAGGCCGTCCACCTCTATCCCAACGCCGACGGCATGTGGATCGACCTGGCCCTCGGCCGGCTCGACGGGGTGCTTGCCCCGGCGATCACCGCGCGGAGGGAGTTCTTGGCGACTCCCATCGGCAGCACGTTCCAGTTTGCACCGGCCGCGGCGGAGGGCGAGAACATCCTGGCCCGTGCCGCGTCCATCGGCATCCGTGCGCAGGATCCCGATCTGGTGGCGACGATCAACGCCGCCCTTGCCGAGGTGAAAGCGAGCGGCGAGTTCGCCGAGATCCTCGCCCGCCACCTCGACCGCGATCTCGTCGACACCGTGGATTGATCGTGAAAGTCACCGCCCGTGAGGGCTTGACAGAGCGGCGGAACGAATTGCCGCAAATCGCAGTTGGTGATTCGTTCCGTGGAACGTTTGCGGATCGCGAACTGCGGTGATGTCAATGGCGAAGCAATCGAGTGCGAAGCGGAAAGACCCCGGTCCCTCCGTGAAAGATGACGACACCTACGAGGCGCTGCGCGACCAGGGCGCGAGCAAGGAGAAGGCCGCGCGGATCGCAAACGCCAAGGCCAATGGGTCGCAGCCCTCCAAGAAGGGCGGCAAGGCGCCGTCCTACGATGAGATGAGCAAGGACGACCTCTACGAGCGCGCGCAAGAGATCGGCATCGACGGTCGCTCCAAGATGTCGAAGGGCGATCTGATCGACGCCCTCAGGAACCACTGAGCGCCATGGCCCCGCGCGCTTACTGGAAAGGCCACATCCGCCTCGCCCTCGTGTCGTTCCCTGTCCGCCTCTATGCGGCGACGACGTCGACCGAGCGCATCTCGCTGCACCGCATCCACAAGGAGACGCACGAGCGCGTGCGCATGCAGAACGTGGTCCCGGACGAGGGCCCGGTCGAGCGCGACGACATCGTCATGGGCTACGAGTACGACCGCGACAAATACGTGCCGGTGACGGAGGACGAGCTGGAGGCGATCCAGGTCGAATCCAAGCACACCATCGACCTCTCCCGCTTCGTCGACCTGGACGAGATCGACGCGATCTACTTCGACAAGCCCTACTTCGTCGCGCCGGACGGTGACATCGCGACGGAGGCGTTCGTGACGATCCGCGACGCGCTGCGCGCCTCCAGGAAGGTGGCGCTCGGGCAGATCGTGCTGTCAAAGCGCGAGCGCATCGTCGCGATCCAGCCCTGTGGCGACGGCATGCTCCTCGAGACGCTGCGTTTTGCCGACGAGGTGCGCGAATTCGAACGCCTACTTCGCCGACATCGAAGACGTCTCGGTCTCCAAGGACCAGGTCGAGATGGCGGAGTCGCTGATCAAGGCGCGCGCGGGCGCGTTCGAACCGGAGACCTTCGTCGACCACTACCAGGTCGAGCTTCGTTCGCTGATCGAGAAGAAGCTGAAGGGCAAGGCGGTGTCGCCGCCGAAGTCGGCGAAGAGCAAGGCGTCCAACGTCATCAACCTGATGGACGCGCTGAAGGCGAGCCTCGACGAGAAAGGCGAGGGCGGCACCAGCACACGGCGGACCCGCGCGGCGAGCACGAAGACCTCGGCCTCGCGCAAATCCAGCACGAAGGCGGCGAACGACAAGGCGCCGGCGTCGAAGTCGGGCGCAGCAAGGCGGCGAGCGGCCAAGTCCTCGTCGGGAGCGCGGCAGAAGAAAGAGCGCCTGAGTGGCGGACACCCTCCAGCGCTACCGCGACAAACGCGACTTCGCGGTCACACCCGAGCCCCCGCCGGGCAAGGCCGCGGCGCGGGCGGGTGTCCTCTCCTTCGTGATGCAGAAGCACGACGCGCGGCGCCTGCACTACGATTTCCGGCTCGAGGTGGATGGTGTCCTGAAATCCTGGGCCGTCACCAAGGGCCCGAGCCTGCGACCCGGCGCAAAAGCGCCTGGCGGTGGAGACCGAGGACCATCCACTCAGCTACGGCGGCTTCGAGGGCACGATCCCCGCGGGCCAGTACGGCGGCGGCACCGTGATGGTGTGGGACCGCGGCACCTGGGCGATGGTCGACGGCAAGGACGTCCGACGAGGGGCTCGCGGCTGGGTCGCTGTCGTTCGAGCTCTTCGGCGAGCGGCTGACGGGGCGCTGGCACCTGCAGCGCATGCGCGCCGAGAAGGGCCGCCCGCCGCAATGGCTCCTCATCAAGTCCCGCGACGATGCCGCCGACGAGACGACCGACGTCACCGAGGCCTATGGCACCAGCGTCGCCTCGGGCCGCACCATCGCCGAGATCGCGGAAGCGGACAGCGTGTGGCACTCCGACCGCCCGGCCGACGATCAGCCCGACGCCGTCCTCGACCCGCCCGGGACGACGCGCGCCAAAACGAAGCGCGCCACGACAAAGCGGGCCGGATCCGGCACGTTCAAGGCGAGCGGCAACGCCAGGGCGAAGAGCAAAGCGGCCGCAGTGCCGGCGTTCGTGGCACCGGCGCTGTGCCAGCCGCGCGCCGCGCCGCCGAAGGGCGACTGGCTCGCCGAGGTGAAGTACGACGGCTATCGCGGTATCCTGCGGGCGGCGGACGGTGCCGTCACCATCCTCACCCGCAGCCGAAAAGGACTGGACACACCGCTTCCCGACGATTGCCGAGGCGGCCACGCCGCTTTCGCGGACCGCGGCGTGATGCTGGACGGCGAGATCGTGGTGTTCGACGACGAGGGCCGCACCAGCTTCGGCGCACTGCAGAAGGCGTTTCGGCCGCGGGCGCCATCGAGCGCCGACCTACGTCGCGTTCGACCTCCTGTTCGCGGACGGCGAGGACTGCGCGACCGGCCGATCGAGGAGCGCAAGGCGCAGCTGAAAGCGCTGCTCGGCAAGGCGGGCGGTCCCATCGTCTACGGCGACCACGTTGCGGCCGGGAAGCAGGCGGCGCTCTTCGAGCAGGCCGCGTCGCTGGGCCTGGAAGGCATCATCGCCAAGCGGGCGGGCAGCACGTACCGCTCCGGGCGGCACGGAGGCTGGGTGAAGGTGCGCGCCGTCCGTTCGGCGCCATTCGTGGTGGGCGGGTACACCGAAGGCGGGGCCGGCCGGGCTCGGCGCGCTCGTTCTGGGGCGCCTACGAGGACGGGAAGCTGGTGCCGGTCGGCCGCGTCGGTACGGGCTTCAGGGCGCCGACGCGCAAGCGACTGCTGGCCGACTCGGCCGAGCGGGGCCGCAAGACGACGCCGTTTCCGCGCAAGGTGGAGGGCAAGGGGTAGCGCTTCGTGCGGCCCGATCTGGTGGCGAGGTGACGCTACCTCGCCATGACCGACGACGGCCAGCTGCGCCACCCGCCTACAAGGGCCTCGTGGAGATGGACCCGACGCGACGTCGCACTGCCCTCCGATCATCCGCACACCGAGACCGATCGCACGCCCGCGCCGCCGCCGCGAAAGCGCCCGCCAAGGCGAAGGCACCATCGCCGCAAACCCGGGACGCCGGACGCCGGCCGCCAAAGCGCATGTACTCGGCGGAGACGTCGACACCTACGGCGTCACCCTCAGTCATCCCGAGAAGGTGCTGTTTCCTGAGCAGGCCATCACCAAGATCGACGCTCGCCGCGCACTATGCCGCGCACATGGATCGGATGCTGCCACATATCGCCGGTCGTCCGCTCACGCTGGTGCGCTGCCCCCAGGGGCGGGCGAAGAAGTGCTTCTACCAGCGCCACCCGGAGGGTACTGCCCGATGCGCATGCGGCCGCGACGTCGGCGAGGACGGCGACGCCATCGTCGTGCAGGAGCCGGCCGACGTCATGGAGCTCGTGCAGCTCGGCGTTCTCGAGATCCACCTGCGTGGGGCGCGCGCCGACCGCCCCGACCGGCCGGACCGGCTGGTGTTCGACCTCGACCCGGGCGAGGGGTGTCGATTCGACGCGGTGAAGGACGCCGCCTACACGGTGCGCGAGCGCGCTGCCGGACATGGACCTCACGGCGTTCGTGAAGACCACCGGCGGCAAGGGTCTCCATGTGGTCCTCCCCATCGAGCGGCGCACGCCATGGGCCGAAGCGAAGGCCTGGACCCGCGCCTTGGCCGAGCGCCTCGCCGACGCCGAGCCGTCCCGCTTCCTCACCAAGATGACGAAGTCCAAGCGCACCGGCCGCATCTTCATCGACTACCTGCGCAACGATACCAAGTCCTCCGCCGTCGCGCCGTATTCGATCCGGTCGCGGGAGGGGGCGCCGTTCTCCGTGCCGCTCACCTGGGACGCGCTCGGCGCGCTGGAGGACCCGCAGCCGCTCCACGTCGGCGACGTGGCAGAGGGCGATCCATGGGCCGGCATCGGCGACGTGCGGCAGAGCCTGACCGCGGCGCGCAAGAGAGCCGTCGGTTTATGAATACAGGATAAACAAGCAACCGAACCCCAGCCGACGGCGTTTCCCTCGACAAATAGGAAACGCGTTGGGCAATATCATGTTGGAGCTCGACCAAGCGCGGGACAGAGTGGCCGCGCAACCAGTTCCCGCCACGCTCGAGAGGCGGTTGATCGCGGTATCGAACAGGATCTCCCGCCCCGCCAAAGGAGCCTCGCCCGGCGGCCTCGCCCAAGCGCTCTCCGAGGCGCTACGGGGCAACAGCGGCATGTGGATCGGCTGGTCCGGTGAGTTCGCCGGCCCCGGCTCGGACCTCGAGGTCGAGCGCGAGGGTGATATCACCTTCGGCCTCGTCGATATCGAGGAGAACACCTACCACCGCTACTACGAGGGTTACGCCAACAGCGTGCTATGGCCGCTGTTTCACAGCCGCCCCGACCTTGCCGAGCGCACCGCGGGCGACTTCGAGGCCTACCGCGCCGTCAACGCCGCGTTCGCCGACGCCGTCGCCGAGGCGGCGCAGAGCGGTGACACCATCTGGGTCCACGACTATCACTTCCTCCTTCTCGCCGAGGCGCTGCGGGAGCGGCAGGTGCGACGGCACCATCGGCCTCTTCATCCACATTCCCTGCCCACCACTCTCCGTCTTCAGCCATCTTCGTGAGGCGCGGACCATCGTGCGGGCGCTCAGCGAGTTCGACACCATCGCCGTCCAGACCCGGCGCGATGCGGCGCGTCTTGCCGAATGCATGGCCGCCGTCGCCGAGGGCACCATCCGCACCAGCCGCGGCGGGCTCCGCGTCAACGTCTTCGGCGAGAGCGTGCACATCAGCGTCAGGCCCATCGGCACACAGCCCATGGAAATCCGCCGCGGTCTCGCCAAGCCGCGACCGGCCGAGGTGGACGCGTACTTCTAACCGAGCGGCCGGGCGGACGACGTTGATCGGCGTCGACCGGCTGGACTATTCCAAGGGGATCCCGCACCGGCTGGCGGGTTACGAGCGTTATCTGCAGCGGGACGCGTCCCGGGCGGCGGACACGTTGTTCACCCAGATCGCGCCACCCTCGCGTGGTGGGGTGGCCGCCTATGCGGCGATCAGGGCGGAGGTGGAGCAGATCACCGGACGCATCGTCGGCCAGTTCGCCGGCCTGTGCGACAGTCCGCTGACGTTGCTGACGCGCACCGTTCGACCGGGTCGGCGTGGCGCACCTTCTCGCCGGTTCGGATATCGCGCTGGTGACGCCGCTGGCCGATGGGATGAACCTCGTCGCCAAGGAATACGTGGCGGCGCAGGATCCGGCGGATCCGGGAGTGCTGGTGCTGTCGAAATTCGCCGGCGCGGCCGAGGAGATGACCGACGCGCTGCTGATCGACCCCAACGACCCGGACGAGACGGCCGATGCCATCGAGACGGCGCGGCAGATGCCGAAGGACGAGCGGCAGGCGCGCCATAAGAGCCTCATGGCGGTGGTGGAGCGCACCCGCATCGACCGCTGGATCGGGGCCTGCCTGGACGACTTGGCGGCGGCCTGACCCATCGGCCGGGATGCGTAAGGCCGGGGCCGAGCCCCGGCCCGTCGTTTACGCGATGGCGATCGTCTTCACGTTGACGAACTCGCGGATGCCGTGGCCGGCGAGCTCACGCCCGACGCCGGACTTCTTCACCCCGCCGAACGGCAGGCGCGGATCGGACGCCACCATCGTGTTGATGAAGACGCAGCCCGCGTTGAGGTCGCGGCCGAAGCGGGCGATCTCGGTCTGGTCGTTGGTGAAGGCGGCCGAGCCGAGGCCGAAGCGCGTCTCGTTGGCGATGTCGATGGCCTCATCGATGGAGGCGACCTTGAAGAGCATCGCCGCCGGGCCGAACATCTCCTCCTTGCGGGCCGGGCTCTCCGGCGGCAGGTCCGCCAGCACCGTGGGCGCATAGAACCAGCCGTCGCCGTCGATCGTCTTGCCGCCCGTCAGCACCTTGGCGCCTTCGCGGATGGACGCCTCGACCTGTGACGCCAGCTCGTCGCGGATCGCCTCGGTGGCGAGCGGACCGAGCGTGGTCGCCTCGTCCATCGGATCGCCGACCACGTTGGCCTCCATCCCGGCGACGAACGCCTCGGCGAAGGCATCATAGACGTCCGCGTGGACGATGAAGCGCTTGGCGGCGATGCAGGATTGGCCGTTGTTGATCATGCGCGCGGTGACCGCGGTCTTGGCCGCCTTCTCCACATCGGCCGAGGGCATGACGATGAAGGGGTCGGAACCGCCGAGTTCCAGTACGACGTGCTTGATCTCCTCGCCGGCGATCTTGCCGACCGACATGCCCGCCGGCTCGGACCCCGTGAGGGTGGCGGCCTGGACACGGTCGTCGCGGATGACACGCTCCACCTCCGAGCCGCCGATCAGCAGCGTCTGGAACACGCCGTCAGGATAGCCGGCCTCCTTGAAGATCCGCTCGATGGCGAGCGCCACCTGCGGCACGTTGGAGGCGTGCTTCAGGAGCCCGACGTTGCCCGCCGCCGTCGCCGGGGCGGCGAAGCGGAAGACCTGCCAGTAGGGGAAGTTCCAGGGCATCACCGCCAGCACCGGGCCCAGCGGCTGATAGCTCACCCAGCTCTTGGAGGCGTTCGACTCGATGGGTTCGTCGGCGAGGTACGTCTCGGCCTTCTCGGCGTAGTGGCGGCAAACCGAAGCGCACTTGTCCACTTCGGCCAGCGAGGAGGCGAGGGTCTTGCCCATCTCGAGCGTGGCGAGGCGGGCGAGGGCGTCGCGGTCGCGCTTGAGCACGTCGGCGACGGTGTTCAGCATCGCGGCGCGCTCCGCGATCGGAACCAGGCGCCACGTCTTGAACGCCGCCTCGGCCGCGGCGAGCTTGGCGTCGACCTCCGCGTCTGTGTGCGCCTCGTACGTTTTCAGCGTTTCACCGGTGGCGGGATTGATTGTGGCGATCGCCATGGGGCCTCCGTCTTGTATCGCTCGACGCGCCGGTCGAGGGGCCGCATCGAACATGATGTCATTGCCGCGCCCGAACGGACGCGGAGGGGTCTTGGAAGGATGTGCCCGCCAAAGCGGCGACGACAAGGGAACACCCACCCGAGGCTCTCGCTTCTTACGATATGTTTGAATTTTCCGTCACGACGGCTTTCGTCGTTTTCTTCGTCGCCGCGGTCGTCATCGCCGTGGCCGGTTCCCGGCTTTCCACCTTGGCCGATCGCCTCGCGGACAGGACCCGTCTCGGAGAGGCGATGGCCGGCGCGGTCCTGTTGGGGGCGACCACGTCGATCCCCGGCACGGTCACGTCCGTGGTCGCGGCATCGAGCGGCAATGTCGACCTCGCGGCGTCCAACGCGCTGGGCGGGATCGCCGCGCAGACCGCGTTCCTCGCCATCGCCGACATGGCCTATCGCCGCGCCAATCTGGAGCACGCCGCCGCCTCGGCCGCCAACTTGACGCAGGCGACGCTCCTCATCTTCATGCTGACGATCCCGCTGGTGGCAGCCCACACGCCGACCGTCGCGATCCTCGGCGTGCATCCGGCCACCGCGGTGCTGCTCTTCGTCTACGTGATGGGGGTTCGCATGGCCGGCCAGGATCGCGACCACCCCATGTGGCAGCCCACCGAGACCAACAAGACGCGTCACGACGAGCCGGAGGACCAGAACGACACCCGCCCCTTGTGGCAGCTCTTCGCCGTGTTCCTGGCGCTGGCGGCGGTGATCGGCGTGGCGGGCGTGTCCGTCGCGCGCACCGGCATCATCATCGCCGAGGAAACGGGTCTCGGCGAGACGGTGGTGGGCACGCTGCTGACGGCGGTGGCGACGTCGCTCCCGGAGCTGGTGACGACGGTCGCCGCGGTGCGCCACGGTGCGCTGCAGCTTGCGGTCGGCGGCATCATCGGTGGCAACGTGTTCGATGTGCTCTTCCTGTCGGCGGCCGACGTCGCCTATCGCGACGGGTCGATCTACCACGCAATCGATCAGGCGAGCCTGTTCTGGGCGTTGGTGGGCATCTTGATGACGACGATGCTGCTGCTGGGCCTCATCCGCCGCGAGAAGCACGGTGTCGCAAACATCGGATTTGAGAGCGCGCTCATGCTCGTTATCTATGTGGGCGCAGCGCTCCTCATGGTGCTGTGAGCCGGGGGGAGACGGTAAGACGGCTTTAGAACTTGACCCCGTGGACTTGCTTCCGTCACGGTGGCGTGATCCGCTATCGGAGCGTCATGCCGCGCGTTCGGCCGGCGATACAGGAGGTATCGCCGCGACCCTTCCGTCCTCGTGCCACCATCCCCGGCACCACTTGCCCCTGAGAGGTCTATTGCCGCCGTGCTTGCTGACTTGTGTATTCCATGGATCGGTCACGCCGCGGCGACGGGGTTCGTACCCGGCCGGTCGACCCCGCGGGGCGCCGCCGCATGATCGGCAGCGGCGCCATGCACGTCCGCCCGGGTGTGTTGCCGCGAACGGCCCTGGTCACTGGCGGGGCGGGCGCGCTCGGCTTCGCAGTCGCGCGGCGGCTGGCTGCGGAGGGCAACCGCGTCGCCATCGTCGACATCGGACCCGAGACGGGCGAGCGGGCCGGCGAGTTGCCCGACGGCATGGGCCTCACCGCCGACGTCTCGAATATCGCCGAGCTGGTGGGCGCCTACCGCCAAGTGCGCGACGCGATGGGGCCCGTCGGTATAGTGGTCCATTGCGCCGGTGTGGCGCCCATCGCGCCGTTCCTCGATGTCGATGTCGCGAGCTTCGCCAAGTCGATCGAAGTCAATCTCATGGGCGGCTTCACCGTCTACCAGCTGGCGGCGCGCGATCTCGTGAACGAGGGGCTGTCCGGGCGCTTCATCATGATCGCGTCGATCGCGGGGATGCGGGCCGGGTTCGGGCGAACCGCCTACGGCACATCCAAGGCCGCCTCGATCCACCTGATGAAACAGCTCGCGCTGGAGCTGGGGCCCTACGGCATCACCGCCAACTCGGTTTCGCCGGGTCCGGTGGATACGCCCCTGTCGCGCGACGCGCACACCGCCGAGATGCGGGCCGACTACGCGCGGACCATCCCGATGGGCCGCTACGGCGAGGAAGACGAGACCGCCAACGCTGTCGCCTTCTTCGCCAGCGCGGACTCCGGCTACGTGAGCGGTCAGACCCTCTCCGTCGACGGCGGTTATCTCGCCGCCGGGACCGGGGTGCCGATTGCGCAGGCGGCTGCCGCAGTGCGGCGCGCCCCCCCGCGGGGCTGAAGGAGCAGGCAGCGATGACCACGGTCGTCGGCGATCCGGGCGGTTGGGCGATCATCCTGGAGGTCCCGCCCGCCGGCGGCGCCGGAGGGCCGCTCGACGCAAGCCCGGAACCTGCGATCGCGCGTATCTTTCGTGAGACTGATCAGCCACCGGGGCGGGCGACATGTTGAAGTATTTCAACGCGGCACTCACCAAGCTGGGCCGCGCCCAACCCTTCGATCATCTGGCGGGCATGGCGCAACTGGCGCTGGGTTCCGGTCCGGTGATCCTCGTCGACTTGTCGCCGGCCCCCACGGTCATCGGCTGCAGCGCCGACGCGACGTCGGTCGGCGAGCCGGTGGTGCGCATGGCCTGCGACATCGATCCGATCGACGTTTTCGAGATCGAGGGGCGGGAGACGCCGGTGACGGGCACCGCGCTGCCGTTCGATCCGCCGTGGAATGCCGTTGCTTTGCTGCCGATGGTGGGGGGCGGCCGGCGTCTGGCGTTTCTGGTGTTCGTGCCGAACGCCGGGCTCGACCCACATCGCGTCTCACGCTACATGGCGGCCGCCAAGCGTCAGGTGGCCGAAAACGCGCTGACCCAGCGCTACCGGTCCGATCTCAAGCGCTACATCCTGATGTTCGACCATCTGGAGCGCACGGCCAACATCGGCGTGTGGGAGTGCGATCTCACCGCGGGGGAGATGTTCTGGTCGGACGAGATGTTCCGCATCCACGATCGGTCGCCGGGCGATGCGATGCCGAGCGTGAGCGAAGCCCTCGGCTACTTCGTCGCGCCCCATGACGATCAGCTCGCGAAGCTCCTGCAGTCGGCTGCCGCCTCATCCGACCCCCTCGACGTGACGATGCCGATCGAGACCGCCAGGGGGCGGAGGCGGACCGTGCGAATCATCGCGCAGCGTCAACCCATGGACGAACACAACGGCGAGCGCCTGTCCGGGGTGCTGCAGGACGTCACCGCCGCGCACGAGGCGAACGAGCAGCTGTGGTGGACCGCGAACCACGATGCGCTGACGCGCCTGCCCAATCGCGCGCTCTTCGCCGACCGCTTCCACACCGCGCTGGAGCGGCGCAAGCGCACGACGAACTGCGTGTGCCTCATCCTGGTGGACGTCGACGACTTCAAGCAGGTGAACGACACGCTCGGCCACGCGGCGGGGGACAAGCTGCTGTGCCTCGTCGCCGAGCGGCTGAAGAAGACCATGCGCACGAACGACACCGTCGCCAGGACGGGCGGCGACGAGTTCTCCATCCTGCTGGAGGATGTGGAGTCGATCGAGGCCATGCATGCCGTGCTCGACCGTCTGCGCGCCAATCTCGACATCTACCTGACGTGGGACGAGCAGACGGTTGTCGTCAATCTGTCCGCGGGCGCGGCCGTGGCGCCGGAACACGGCCTCACCGAGCATGACCTCACCGCCGCGGCCGACCTCGCCCTCTACCGCATGAAGGGCGAGAAGGGCTCGGCGCTGGCCCTATACGATCCGAGCTTCGGCCGCGCGCAGCAGGAGCGGGCGCGACTGATGGTGGACGCGCGCCAGGCGTTGGCGGCGAACGCCTTCCTGCCGTTCTACCAACCGCAGGTCGACATCGCGACCGGCCGCATCGTCGGCGTCGAGGCGCTGGCGCGCTGGCGGGACGAGAGCGGCCGGGTGCACACCGCGACCGACTTCGCCTGCGTTCTCGCCGATCATGAACTCGGCGGACAGATCGGCACGGCGGTGGTCGACCGGGCGATCGTCGAGATGGCGCAGATCAACCGCGGCCGAGCGGAAAAGCTGACGGTCGCCGTCAACGCGTCCTCGAGCGAGCTGCTGCGCGAGAGCTTTCTGGCGCGGCTCAGCGACCGCATCCAATCGGTCGGCGGCGATGCGGGGCAGATCACCATCGAGATCACCGAGGGCGTCGTTCTGGACGACCCGAACGGCAATCTGACCGAGCAGATCCGCACCGCGAACTCGCAAGGCATCAACTTCTCGCTGGACGACTTCGGGACCGGCTATGCCTCGCTGATCCACATTTCCAGCCTGCCGATTTCCGAGCTGAAGGTGGACCGCCGCTTCGTCGAGGGCATCGAGGGCGATCCATCCAAGCAGAAGGTGCTGCGCGGCATCATCGACGTCGCGCGCACCCTGTCGCTGCGGCTCGTCGTCGAGGGGGTGGAGACGGCCGAGCAGGTGCGTCTGATCACCGAGCTCGGCGGCCGCTTCGCGCAGGGCTACTACTACTCCAAGGCGGTCCCCTACGACGAGCTCGAGACGCTGCTGGCCGAGAACGGCGGCACCAGAGGTCCGCTCGGCGGCATACCGGTGCCCCGCGCCGGTGAGCCGGACGGTATCGAGGTTGGCCCGTCCGGCATGGCCGGGGATGCCGCCGATGCGGGGAAGAATCCAGGGCGGGGGCGGACTGCGGCAAGGCGCCGGAGCCGGGGGCCGACCACGCTGGACCGGCCCCGCTACGCTGCCACCGGCTGACCTGCGGCGGCTGCCGGAGCGTCTCGCTCAACCCTCGACGTTTCGTCTATTGTGGGCCACACCGGCACGGTTGCCGGATGGAGTGGATCATGGACGACAGCGAGCTCGACGCCCGCCACGCCGAGAAGATGCGCAAGAAAAAGGAGGCGCGGGACAAGATCCTCGCCACCAAGACGATCGAGAAGGGGCTCCTCGTCGTCCACACCGGCAAGGGCAAGGGCAAGTCCACCGCGGCCTTCGGGATGGTGATGCGCGCCGTCGGGCACGGGATGAAGGTCGGCGTCGTGCAGTTCATCAAGGGCCGCATCGAGACGGGCGAGAAGGTCGTGCTCGACCGCTTTGCCGACCTCGTGACCGTGCGGCGAATGGGCGAGGGCTTCACCTGGGAGACCCAGGACCGCCAGCGCGACATCGCCGCCGCCACCAGCGCGTGGGCGATGGCCAAGGAGATGATCCTCTCCGGCGACTACCGGATGGTGCTTCTGGACGAGCTGAATATCGTCCTGCGATACGATTACATCGACCTGGCCGACGTCGTCACGTTCCTGCGCGACGAGAAGCCGGACGATGTCCACGTCATCATCACCGGGCGCAACGCGAAGGACGAACTGATCGAGATCGCGGATCTCGTCACCGAGATGACGCAGGTGAAGCATCCCTTCCGCTCCGGCGTGAAGCCTCAGCCGGGGATCGAGTTCTAGGCGGCGCGCCGTGCCGCCGGAGTCTCGGAGGCTCACAGTCGCGGACCAAGTGCGATCCAGGCCTGCCGACCTGCCTCGTCCGGGTGCGGTCGTACCGCGTGAAGGCTCGCGGAAGCCGCAGTGGCGAGGATTGCCGCGCGCCGGGATCGTCCGGCGTCGCGGGTCATGCGGCCGCAGCGTCAGGCGAGACTGCGGCGACGCGTTGCGTGTCGGCGGTGGGGCACCCTAGCGTGGGCCGCCACCGATGGCCGGCTCAGGGGCACTGCACCGGTTCGTTGTACTGGTTGACGCACTGCGGCGTCGTCGCGGCGCCGACGAGCGCGCCACCGGCACCACCGACCACAGAGCTTGCGACCACAGCGCCAGCGCCACCGCCGGCGATGGCCGCGATGCCGGCACCGGTCGCCGCGCCGAGCGCGCCGCCGACCAGAGCGCGATCGCCCGAGTTGTTCGCGTTACACCCCGCGAGACCGGCGGCCAGCGCCACCGCGATAAGGATCTTTCTCATGCTATACTCCAAGCTGATCCGCCAGAATCCGAACGCCTTTCGGCCCTCTCGACTAGTGTGCCGACGGATGAATGGGAAATGAAGGAAGCGCATCCGCGAAATGGCGTCGCTGCGGCGGTGATGGTCCAGGGAACCGGCTCCGACGTCGGCAAATCGCTGTTGGTGGCGGGCCTTTGCCGGCACTTCAAACGCCAGGGGCTGGTGGCTAAGCCCTTCAAATCACAGAACATGTCGAACAATGCCGCCGCCACGCCGGACGGCGGCGAGATCGGCCGCGCGCAGAT
This sequence comes from uncultured Alphaproteobacteria bacterium, assembly GCA_963771975.1. GTDB lineage: Bacteria > Pseudomonadota > Alphaproteobacteria > Rhizobiales > Amorphaceae > Acuticoccus. Next base: position 341,404 of record CAVYVL010000002.1, read on the forward strand.
GCTGCAGGCCCGCGCCGCCGGGATCGCGCCGTCAGTTCATCTCAATCCTGTGCTCTTGAAGCCACAGTCCGAGACGGGCGCGCAGGTGGTGGTTCAGGGACGACTGCTCGCGGAGCACGACGGCGGGAGGCTACGCCGCGCTCAAGGCGCAGCTTATGCCGGCCGTGCGCGATAGCTTTGCCCGCGTGTGCGAGGGTGCGGACATCGTCATCGCCGAAGGGGCCGGCAGCCCCGCCGAGATCAATCTGCGCACTGACGATATCGCCAACATGGGCTTCGCGCGGGCCGAAGGGGTGCCGGTCGTGCTCGTCGGCGGACATCGCGCGTGGCGGGGTGATCGCCAACCTCGTCGGGACGGCGGCGGTTCTGGCGCCTGAGGACCGCGCGATGGTCGCGGGGTACATCGTCAACAAGTTTCGCGGCGACGTGCGGCTCTTCGACGACGGGCTCAGCGCGATCACCGAGCGGACGGGATGGCCCTCCTTCGGCGTCGTGCCCTGGTTCAGCGAGGCCGAGCGGCTGCCGGCCGAGGACACGCTCGGCCTGCCGACATCGGCGTCCGGCAGCGGGGTTGCGGGTGGTGATGCCGCGCACTCCGCACATCTCCAATTTCGACGACTGCGATCCGCTTCGGCTGGAGCCGGGGGTGGCCTTCACCCTGGCCCCGCTCGACCAGCCGATGCCGCCGGCTGATCTCGTCGTGCTGCCGGGCTCGAAGTCGACCATCGCCGATGCGAAGGCGCTGCGGGCCGCGGGCTGGGATATCGACCTGGCGGCGCACGTGCGGCGCGGCGGGCTGATCATCGGCCTGTGCGGCGGATACCAGCTTCTCGGCCGGGTGATCCGCGATCCGGCCGGATACGAGGGACCGCCTGGCGAGACGCCGGGGCTGGGGCTCCTCGACATCGAGACCGAGATCGTCGCGCCGAAGGTGACGCGGCAGAGCGAGGGGCTGTGCATGCTGCCGGGCCTCGCCGGTGTGCGGGTCAGCGGCTACCAGATCCATATGGGCCGCACCGTGGGGCCGGACTGTGCCCGCCCGGTGGTGCGGCTGGCCGAGGGGGATGACGGCGCCGTCTCGCCGGACGGGCGCGTCATGGGCGCCTACCTCCACGGCCTCTTCGGCAGCGATCCGTTCCGCCAGGCGATTCTCGGCCGCTTCGGCGTGGCCTCGACTCTCGCGTACGAGGCGAGCGTCGATCGGACGCTGGACGCGCTCGCCGACCATGTGGCCGCTGCGGTGGACGTCGACGCGCTGCTCGCCGTCGCACGCGGGCGGATGGTGGCGGCGTAGGGTCGAGACCGACGTCGGCGCCGTAGCCTCTGCGACACCGTCAGACGACGACGGCAAGCGCCACATAGAGCGCCCCGTGGATGAGGCCGGCGCCGTAGCGAGAGCGCGAGGCCCCGGCGGATGTCGCGGCGGTCTGGTTGCCGGCGGCCCGGGTTGAGGCGGATCCCGTCGACCTGCGCGATCGCCGTAGCGCCGTGGTCCTCCGAGTTCGACGCCGAGCGCGACGGCGAGTGCCGCCTCCGGCCAGCCCGCATTGGGCGAGACGTGGGCGTGCGCGCCGGCCACGACAGTGGGCCAAGCCCGGAACGTGCGCGGGCGGGCGAGGGCGATGACCACCGCGGCGAGGCGGGCCGGGATCAGATTGGCGACGTCGTCGACCCGCGCGGCGGCCCAGCCGAACGCCTCGAACCGCGGGCGTGCGATGGCCGATCATGGAATCGGCAGTGTTGATCGCTTTGTAGGCAACGAGGCCGGGCAGACCCGCCACCGCCAGCCAGAACGCCGGCGCGACCACCCCGTCCGACCAGGTTTTCGCCCAGCGTCTCCAGAGCGGCACGGGAGACGGCCGCCTCGTCCATGGTCGCCGTTTCTCGGCCGACCACCATGGCGACGGCGCGGCGGGCGGCGGGAAGGTCCGGCGCGTCCGCGACGGCCTTCACGTGCTGGTGGAGGCTGCGGTGGGCGAGCAAGGTGGACGCCAGCAGCGCCTCGATGACGAGCCCCACGACATTGTCCGGCAGCAGCGCGTCGACCGCGAGGGCGCCGGCGCCGAAGACGCCCACCAAGGCGCCGAGCGCGACGACGCCGTCGATGCGTCGGCGGCGGTTGAGGCGTTCCTCGAGACGGTCGATGGCCGCGCCCATCCACGTGACGGGGTGCCCGGTGCGGCGCCACAGCCAGTCCGGGTCGCCGGTGGCCGCGTCGATCGCGAGGGCCAGTGGGACGGCGGCGAGGCTCATGGCCGGTGGCGCTCGGTGAGGGTGGCGAGGGCTGCCGCGAGGCGGGGGAGCGCAGCGCCGGGCAGGCCGATCCGCAGCCACTGCGGAGCGTACTCGAAGCGGCGCGTCCAGATGCCCTGGCGCGCGAGCGCGCGGTGGAGGGCCGCCGCATCGGAACATGTGACGAGGCGGAAGAGGTCCGTGCCGCCGACGACGGTCAGCCCGGCGCCGCGCAGGACACCATCGAAAGCGGCCCGCTCTTCGGCGAGCTGGCGGCGCATGGCGTCGATCCAGGCCGCGTCGGCAAGGGCCGTGGCGCCGATCTCCAGCGCCGGACCGCTGACGGCCCAGGGACCGAGCGCCTCGGCGAGCGGCTCCAGCACCGCCGGCGCGCCGATCGCAAAGCCGAGCCGCACCCCGGCGAGGCCGAAGAACTTGCCGAAGCTCTTGAGGACGAGCGTCCCGGGCATGCCGGCGACGCTGATCTCCGGGGCAACATCGCCGAACGCCTCGTCGACGACGACGGAGACGCCGTTCGGGGAGGCTTGGGCGGCGATGCGCTGTAGCGCCTCACGCGGCGTGACATGGCCGGTGGGGTTGTTGGGGTTCACCACGACGGCGAGGCCATCGGCCGGCAGCTCAGACGCCTCCGTCGTGGGGTGGAGGCGGCGCCAGGACGCGGCGTGCTCGGCGTAGGTCGGGCCGACGACCGTGACGTGCGCCGCCGGGATCAGGTGCGGCAACCATTGGATGATGGCCTGCGTGCCGGGCGCGGCGACGATGCCGGCCTCGGGCGGCACACGGTAGGCGGTGCGAGCGGCGGCCAGCAGGCCTTCAGCCGGTGGTGCTGCGGCAGCCGGGTGAGGGCATCGGCCGGCACCTGCGCCGGATAGGCATGCGGGTTGATCCCGGTGGAGAGGTCCAGCCAGTCCTCCACGGGAGCGCCGGCAAGGGCTGCGGCTTCGCCCAGATCGCCGCCGTGCGCGACGCGGCTCACGGCTTGCGGCGCCCCGGGCGACAGACAGGCGCCAAGTGGAGGGCGAGCGATGGCCGGTCGAGCGGTACGCGGCATGTCGGGCAGCGGTCCGACGGGGAGTGTGGCGACAGCGGCTGCGGGCGGTGCGGGACTGGGGGCATAGGGGCCCATATTAGGCCGGAACGATGACGTTCATCGCCCCCCTGAGACAACCTGCGCACGGGTTTCACAGGCGGCGCCAAATCCGGTGCGCCCTGGCGATTGGACAGATGGGCCGCGACGCGAAGGAGGTGCAACCGCGGGCGATCACGGCGGCCGCGATGGCCGAGAAGGGCAGGGGCGCGCCTGAGCGCGGGCATGAAAAGGCCGGCCCATCGGGGATGGGCCGGCCGGTCGTCCGCCGCGAACGGGTCGCGGATTAGACCGAGTAGTAGAGGTCGAACTCGACCGGGTGCGGCGTCATCTCGTAGCGCATGTTCTCCTCCATCTTCAGCTCGATGTAGGCATCGATCTGATCGTCGTCGAACACGCCGCCGGCCTTCAGGAACTCGCGGTCGGCATCGACCGACTGCCAGCGCCTCGCGCAGCGAACCGCAGACGGTCGGGATGCCGGCCAGCTCCTCCGGCGGCAGGTCGTAGAGGTCCTTGTCCATCGGGTCGCCCGGATGGATGCGGTTCTTGATGCCGTCGAGGCCGGCCATGCACATGGCGGCGTAGGCGAGGTAGGGGTTCGCCGCCGGATCCGGGAAGCGCACTTCCAGACGCTTGCCCTTCGGCGAGGACGCGATCGGGATACGGCAGGAGGCCGAGCGGTTGCGCGCCGAGTAGGCGAGCAGCACCGGCGCCTCGTAGCCCGGGACCAGACGCTTGTAGGAGTTGGTCGACGGGTTGGTGAAGGCGTTCAGCGCCTTGGCGTGCTTCAGGATGCCGCCGATGTAGAACAGGCAGTTCTCCGACAGGTCGGCGTAGAGGTTGCCGGCGAAGGTCGGCTGACCGTCCTTCCAGATCGACTGGTGGACGTGCATGCCGGTGCCGTTGTCGCCGAAGACGGGCTTGGGCATGAAGGTCGCCGTCTTGCCGTAGGCGTTGGCGACCTGGTGCACGACGTACTTGTAGATCTGCATCGAGTCGGCGACCTTGGTCAGCGTCTCGAACTTCAGGCCGAGCTCGTGCTGCGCGGCGGCCACCTCGTGGTGGTGCTTTTCGACCGTCACGCCCATCTCGGTCATCACCGAGAGCATTTCGGAGCGCATGTCCTGGGCCGAATCGATCGGCGGGACGGGGAAGTAGCCGCCCTTGGTGCGCGGACGGTGGCCGAGGTTGCCGGTCTCGTACTCGGTGTCCATGTTGGACGGCAGCTCGGTGGAATCGAGCTTGAAACCGGTGTTGTACGGGTCGGCGCTGAAGCGCACGTCGTCGAACACGAAGAACTCGGCTTCCGGGCCCATCGTGATGGTGTCGCCGAAGCCGCCGGACTTCACGTAGGCCTCGGCGCTTCTTGGCCGTCGAGCGCGGGTCGCGGTTGTAGCCTTCGCCGGTGGCCGGCTCCAGGATGTCGCAGACGATCGCCATCGTGGTCTGCGCGAAGAACGGGTCGATGTATGCGCGTTTCCGGATCCGGCATGAGGATCATGTCGGACTCGTTGATCGCCTTCCAGCCGGCGATGGACGAGCCGTCGAACATCGTGCCGTCGGCGAACAGGTCTTCGTCGACGATGGTGGTGTCCATCGTGACGTGCTGCATCTTGCCGCGCGGATCGGTGAAGCGCAGATCGACGAACTTTACGTCCTTGTCTTTGATGTCCCTGAGTACTTCTTGCGCTGTGCTCATTAGCGTGTGGCTCTCTCTCTCGCGCTTCTAGAGGTTAGATCGCATCCTCACCGATTTCACCGGTGCGGATGCGGATGGCGTCCTCGACGGGGAGGACGAAGATCTTGCCGTCGCCAATCCGGCCGGTCTGTGCGGCATTGCGGATGGCATCGACGGCGGCGTGAAGTAGGCTGTCGGGAACGATCAGTTCGATTTTCACCTTAGGCAGAAAATCGACGACGTACTCCGCGCCGCGGTAGAGTTCGGTGTGACCCTTCTGGCGGCCGAAGCCGCGCGCCTCGAGGACCGTGATCCCTTGCAGCCCAACCTCTTGCAGCGCCTCCTTCACCTCGTCCAACTTGAACGGCTTAATGATGGCTTCGATCTTCTTCATGACACCCCGCTCAGCGTCGGACGGACGACCCGGCCCGCTGGACTGGCGCGATGATGCAGGGAGCGTGCCAAGCGCGCTACTGGGGAACTGTCGCGTTTCCGGGCAATTGCCGCATAGAAGGGCAGAATTATTGCTGATTTGGGAGGCGGGTTGCCGTTCGTTTGTGCACGCATGAGAATCTCCAACGATTTCGAGTTGCCGAGCCCGCTCGAGATGAATGCGATCGACAGCGCGGCCGTCGCAGAGGGAACCCCCATCGAGACGCTGATGGAGCGCGCGGGCGGGGCAGTGGCGGACATCGTCGCGCGGCAAGTGCCGGTCGAGGCGCCGATCGTAGTGCTTGCCGGGCCGGGCAACAACGGCGGCGATGCCTTCGTCGCCGCCCGGCAACTGCTGTCCGCGCGGCCGGCAGGTCCACGTCATCGATCTTGCGGGGGAGGCGACCGAAGGCGCGGCCGCGGCGGCGCGGGCCAGCTACCAGGGCGCCCCGACTGGCGCCGGACGATCCGCTGTTGGAGCGGGCTGAGGTGATCGTCGACGGTCTCTTCGGCGGCGGCCTATCGCGGGACGTGGAGGGCGTCTTCGCCGACGTGGTGCGCCGGGTGAACGCAGCGCCCACGCGACGTGATCGCCATCGACATGCCGAGCGGCGTGGACGGGGCGACAGGGCAGGTGCGCGGTGTCGCCATCGAGGCGCGGCGCACCGTGACGTTCCAGCGCCGCCGGCCGGGGCATCTTCTGCTGCCGGGCCGCGATCTGTGCGGCCCCGTGGATGTGGCGGATATCGGAATCTCGGACGCCGCCGTCGCGTCGGCCGGTTGCCGCACGTTCGTCAATACGCCGGCGCTGTGGCGGGCGGAACGGCCGCTTCTCGCCGGGGCGGGCCACAAGTACGATCGCGGCCACGCTGTGGTCGTGTCCGGGCCGATGGCCGCGACGGGGGCGGCGCGAATGGCCGCCGTGGCGGCGCTGCGGTCGGGCGCAGGGCTCGTCACGGTCGCGTCGCCCGGCGAGTGCGCTCATGGTGAACGCCAGCCACTTGACCGCGGTCATGCTGGCACGCGCCGACGGCGCCGAGGGGCTGGCCGAGGTGCTGTCCGATACCCGGCGCAACGCGGTCTGCATCGGGCCGGGGCTGCCGGCGGACGCGGCGACGCGGGAGATGGTGGAGGTGGCGCTCGCCTCGCAAGCGGCGGCGGTGCTGGATGCGGGCGCGATGACCGCCTTCGCGGACGACGCCGAGGGGCTCGCGGCGGCAATGGGGCCCAACGGCGCGGTGCTGACGCCCCATGCGGGCGAGTTCGGGCGGGTCTTCGGCAAGGCGCAGACCGCGACGGAGGGCAAGCTGGAGGCGGCCCGGCGCGCGGCGTCCCTAGTCGGTGCGGTGTTGGTGCTGAAGGGATCCGACACGGTGATCGCAGCGCCGGATGGACGGGCGGCGATCTCGGGCAACGCGCCGCCGTGGCTGGCGACCGCCGGGGCGGGTGACGTGCTGGCCGGGATGATCACCGCCTTCCTGGCGCAGGGCGTGCCGCTCTTCGAGGCGGCATGCATGGGCGTGTGGCTGCACGGTGACGTCGCCCAGCGGGTCGGGCCGGCGCTGATCGCAACCGACCTGCTGGATAATCTGCGAACTGCGCGGGCGGCGTTCGATCACGTTTGACCGCAGCCCGCCCCGGGCCTTAGAGGTGGGCCCGCGCGGGTGTGGCGGAACTGGTAGACGCACCAGATTTAGGTTCTGGCGCCGCAAGGTGTGGGGGTTCGAGTCCCTCCACCCGCACCATCTTCGTGGCGCTACCGGCCTTCGGCCTGCTTGAGCGCGGGGTTTGCCGGCTCGAGTTTCGCCCGCTCCGGCGCATCGTCTTTGTGCCGCGACCAGCATTCGGAGCTGCTTGAGCGCGGGTGCTGTCTTCGATTGTTACTCCGGCATAGGTCCGGGGAGCCCGCGGTGTCTGAACGCTGCTCATCCCTCTCATCTTGCTGACCGATCGGGGCGCTGGCGAGGGGGCCGAGACGGGTGGCGCTGAAATCGGCGGCGCCCGAGGCATCGAACGGCATTGACACCGGTGCCTCCCGGGGCGACATGGAGCGTCCTCCCCGACAACGATTTTGGTGCTGCGGAAAGTGAACCCGATGGATGTGACGGAAACCCGTGCAGAGGGTCTCGCGCGGGAACTAAAAGTGACGGTTCCCGCAGCGACCCTCGATGCTCGTCTCAACACCTACCTCGACGATATGCGTCAGAAGGTCCGACTGAAGGGCTTTCGCCCGGGCAAGGTGCCCATGGCGCACCTGAAGAAGATGTACGGCCGTTCGGCTATGGCCGAGGTCATCAATGAAGTGATGACCGAATCCGTCCGTGGCGCCGTCGAAGAGCGCTCCGAGAAGCCGGCTCTGCAGCCGGACGTGGATGTCGACGAGACGTCGATGGCCGACGTGATGGACGGCAAGAGCGATCTGTCCTTCGCGGTGAAGTACGAGGTCCTGCCGGAGATCGAAGTGACCGGCCTCGACCAGATCACGGTCGAGAAGCCGACCTATGAGATCCCGGCCGAGGAGCTGGAGACCGAGCTCGCCAAGCTCGCCGAGAACTACAAGGACTACGAAGCCGTCGAGCGTCCGGCTGCGGACGGCGACCGCCTGAAGATCGACTTCGTCGGTAAGATCGACGGTGAGCCCTTCGAGGGCGGATCGGCCGAAGGGATCGACATCGTCATCGGCCAGGGCCGCTTTATTCCCGGGCTTCGAGGAGCAGCTCGCGGGCGCCACCAGCGGGTCAGGCCACGACCGTGACCGTCACCTTCCCCGAGGACTACGGCGCGACGCACCTGGCCGGCAAGGAAGCGGTCTTCGACGTGACGGTGCAGGAAGTCGCCGCGCCGACCGAGACCACGATCGACGACGCCTTCGCCGAGAAGCTCGGCATGGAGAACCTCGAGAAGCTGCGCGAGGCCCTCAAGGGCGAGATGCAGAAGTCGTACGACCAGGCCAGCCGCGCCAAAGTGAAGCGCTCGCTGCTTGACGCGCTGGACGAGCGCTTCTCGTTCAACCTGCCGCAGAAGCTGGTCGACACCGAGTTCGACGCCATCTGGCGACAGGTCGAGCAGGAGATGGCGCAGAAGGGCGAGTCGTTCGACGCGTCGCTCGCCGAAGACGCGGAAGGCTCGGAGGCGAAGACCCGGGCCGACTACTTGAAGATTGCCGAGCGCCGCGTGCGGCTGGGCCTCCTGCTGTCCGAGATCGGCAGCAAGGCCGAGGTTCAGGTGACCGACGAGGAGGTGCAGCGCGCCTTGCAGGAGCGCATGCAGCAGTTCCCCGGCCAGGAGCGCGAGGTTCTGGACTACTACCGCCAGAATCCCCAGGCGATCGCCAGCCTTCGCGCGCCGATCTTCGAGGACAAGGTCGTCGACTACATTCTGGAGCTCGCCACCGTGAACACCGTCCCGGTGTCCAAGGAAGAGCTCATGAAGAATGAGGACGATGAGCACGACCATGCGCATGATCACGATCACGATCACGATCACGATCATGACCACGATCACCACCACCACGATCATTAGGCCGAGCGCATGAAAGACCCTGTAGATTTCTATATGTCGACGCTCGTTCCGATGGTCGTCGAGCAGACGAACCGCGGCGAGCGCGCGTACGACATCTTTTCGCGCCTGTTGTCGGAGCGCATCATCTTCATCACCGGTCCCATCGAGGACACGGTGGCGACCCTGGTGTGCGCCCAGCTCCTCTACCTTGAGGCCGACAACCCCAAGAAGGAGATCTCGCTCTACATCAACTCGCCGGGCGGTATCGTGACGTCCGGGCTCGCGATCTACGACACCATGCAGTTCGTTCGGCCGACGATTTCCACGCTCTGCATCGGGCAGTCGGCGTCCATGGGGGCGCTGCTGCTGGCCGCCGGCGAGAAGGACATGCGCTTCGCGTTGCCGAACGCGCGCATCATGGTCCATCAGCCGTCCGGCGGCTTCCGCGGCACCGCAGCGGACATCCAGCTTCAGGCCAACGAGATCATCGCCCTGAAGAGGCGCCTGAACGAGATCTACCGGAAGCACACCGGCCAGGAGCTCGACAAGATCGAGAAAACTCTGGAGCGCGACCATTACATGACGCCGGACCTCGCCAAGGAATTCGGCATCATCGACCGCGTGATCGAGAGCCGGGCCGCGCTCGACGCATAGACCGCAACTTTTGCGTGTGGACCCTTGCGGAAGAGTTATTCGCCAGCTAGCTGGTATGGCGCAGGACTGATAGTCGCGGATTGGGACAAGAGCCGCCCAAGACACGCCGTCGGTTTTTATGTTTGGTAACGCATGGGACGGTTGACTATCCCGTGACGAGGGTTTGCATCGGGGTCGACGCCGTCCCAATATGGACGCGAGGCAATCGGCGGGGTTGCCGAGCCCGATTTCACTGATGGTGACATCCCGAGACGTGCGGTCGATCGGGCGACGAAAGGGTGAGTTGATGAGCAAAGCGACCAGCGGCGACGGGAAGAACACCCTGTACTGCTCGTTCTGTGGCAAGAGCCAGCATGAGGTGCGCAAGCTCATCGCCGGCCCCACCGTCTTCATCTGTGACGAATGCGTGGAGCTGTGCATGGACATCATCCGCGAGGAGAACAAATCCTCGCTGGTGAAATCACGTGACGGGATTCCGACCCCGCTCGAGATCCGCAAGGTGCTGGACGACTACGTGATCGGCCAGCAGGCTGCCAAGAAGGTTCTCTCCGTCGCGGTCCACAACCACTACAAGCGCCTCTCCCACGCCTCGAAGCAAAACGACGTCGAGCTCGCCAAGTCGAACATTCTGCTGATCGGCCCGACGGGTTGCGGCAAGACGCTGCTCGCGCAGACGCTCGCCCGCATCCTGGACGTTCCCTTCACCATGGCCGACGCCACGACCCTGACCGAAGCAGGCTATGTCGGTGAGGATGTCGAGAACATCATCCTGAAGCTTCTCCAGTCGGCCGACTACAACGTCGAGCGGGCACAGCGCGGCATCGTCTACATCGACGAGGTCGACAAGATCTCCCGCAAGTCCGACAACCCGTCCATCACACGCGACGTGTCGGGCGAGGGCGTGCAGCAGGCCCTGCTGAAGATCATGGAGGGCACCGTGGCCTCGGTGCCGCCGCAGGGTGGGCGCAAGCATCCCCAGCAAGAGTTCCTGCAGGTGGATACGACGAACATCCTCTTCATCTGCGGTGGTGCTTTCGCCGGGCTGGACAAGATCATCTCCGATCGCGGCCGGGGCACCTCCATCGGCTTCAACGCCCAAGTGTTCGGTGCCGAGGACCGCAAGATCGGCGAGCTCTTCCGCGAGGTGGAGCCGGAGGATCTGTTGAAGTTCGGCCTCATCCCCGAGTTCGTCGGGCGCCTGCCGGTCCTGGCGACGCTCGAGGACCTCGACGAGCCGGCGCTGGTGCAGATCCTGTCCGAGCCCAAGAACGCGCTGGTGAAGCAGTACCAGCGTCTGTTCGAGATGGAGGGCGTGGAGCTCACCTTTCATGCGGACGCGCTGAAGGCAATTTCGCGCAAGGCGATCGACCGGAAGACCGGTGCGCGTGGCCTGCGTTCGATCCTCGAGGCGATCCTGCTCGACACCATGTACGAGCTTCCCGGCCTCGACGGTGTGCGCGAGGTGGTGATTTCCGACGAGGTCATCGGCGGCACCGCCCGTCCGCTCTACATCTACGACGACCGGGCCTCGGAACCGTCCCGCACGTCGGCCTGATCGGCTTGAACGACAGCGCATCCCTTGCGCTGTCGCGACGCTTGTCAACCTCAACTCTTGGCTGATCGCGTCAATTGCATGCAGCCAATTGATGTGGTTTCCTCCCCTACAAGACCCGATGTCGGCGCGGCGCTTTTCGTTGCACCGGCTAAGGGTCGGTGAGTTCAAAGTTTCCAGGAGCGTGTCGACTGCGAGGTGCGGCTAGAGGCTCGCCCTTTCGATCACGCTTTCAGTATGGCATCGACTATGGCGCCACGGGGAGCGCGACGAAGCCAGCTTCAGTCAAGTCTTGAAGTCGGCTCACGAGAGGGCCACCTCGTCGCCAGAGATGCGATGGTGCATCCCCGACGTTCACTGCAGGTCCGCTCGACGATATTCGTGGGCGGGTGCCGAGAAATTCGGTTGCGTGCGGTGAACGGTGGCTCAACTCGTGCATGATGTGGCGAGCTCGGGCCAAGCTGAAAGGACAGTTCATGGCAAAGTCGGACGAAAATCGCGACACCGGGCCGAATGCGGCCGCGGGCACTTACCCGGTTCTGCCGCTGCGGGACATCGTGGTGTTCCCGCATATGGTTGTGCCGCTCTTCGTGGGTCGCGAGAAGTCCATTCGCGCGCTTGAGGAAGTCATGCGCGCGGACAATCAGATCCTCCTGGTGACCCAGCGCGAGGCCGGGGACGATGATCCCAAGCCCGAGCGCTTGTTCACGATCGGCACGCTGGCGACCGTGCTGCAGCTCCTCAAGCTTCCCGACGGGACGGTCAAGGTCCTCGTCGAGGGAACCGCGCGCGCCGCGATCGAGACATTCACCGCCCGCACCGAGTTCTTCGAAGCGGAGGCCGAGCCGGTCGCCGAGGCGGCGTACGACGAGACCGAGGCGCAGGCGCTGTCTCGTTCTGTGGTGTCAGAATTCGAAAATTACGTCAAACTGAACAAGAAGATTTCGCCGGAAGTGATCTCCGCGGTCGGCCAGATCGAGGACCACGCGAAGCTGGCCGATACCGTGGCCTCGCACCTCGTGGTCAAGATCCCGGTCAAGCAAGAGATCCTGGGCACTGCGTCGGTGATCGAGCGCTTCGAGAAGGTGCTCGGGATCATGAACGGCGAGATCTCGGTCCTTCAGGTCGAGAAGCGGATCCGCTCGCGCGTGAAGCGCCAGATGGAGAAGACTCAGCGCGAGTACTATCTCAACGAGCAGATGCGCGCGATCCAGAAGGAGCTCGGCGACGGCGAGGACGGCAAGGACGAGCTCGCGGAGATCGAAGAGCGAATCAAGTCGACCAAGCTGTCGAAAGAGGCGCGGGAGAAGGCTGATGGCGAGCTGAAGAAGCTGCGTCAGATGAGCCCGATGTCCGCCGAAGCGACAGTGGTGCGCAACTACCTCGAGTGGTTGCTCGCGATCCCCTGGAAGAAGCCGTCCAAGGTCAAGAACGATCTCGACAACGCTCAGCAGGTGCTGGATGTCGACCACTTCGGCCTTGAGAAGGTCAAGGAGCGCATCGTCGAGTACCTCGCGGTGCAGGCGCGCGCCAACAAGCTGAAGGGGCCGATCCTGTGCCTCGTCGGCCCTCCGGGCGTCGGCAAGACCTCGCTCGCCAAGTCCATCGCCAAGGCGACGGGCAGGGAGTTCGTGCGCATCTCGCTCGGCGGCGTGCGCGACGAGGCCGAGATCCGTGGCCACCGGCGCACCTACATCGGGTCGCTTCCGGGCAAGATCATCCAGTCGATGAAGAAGGCGAAGAAGTCCAACCCGCTCTTCCTGCTCGACGAGATCGACAAGATGGGCATGGACTTCCGCGGCGATCCGTCATCGGCGCTCCTCGAGGTGCTGGATCCGGAGCAGAACGCCAACTTCATGGACCACTACCTTGAGGTCGAATACGATCTCTCGTCGGTAATGTTCGTGACGACGGCGAACACGCTGAACATCCCCGGCCCGCTGATGGACCGCATGGAGGTCATCCGGATCGCCGGCTACACCGAGGACGAGAAGGTGGAGATCGCGCGTCGTCACCTGATCTCGAAGACGGTGTCGGACCATGGCCTGAAGGACGGCGAGTTCTCCATCGACGACGATGCGCTCCGTCACCTGATCCGTCGCTACACGCGCGAAGTCGGGCGTTCGGAACCTCGAGCGAGAGATCGCGACGCTGGCCCGCAAGGCCGTGAAGGAGATCCTCACCTCGAAGGGCGAGACCAAGACGATCACCGTCGACGTCGAGAAGGTCGAGGCGTATCTTGGTCCGCCGCGGCACCGCTATGGTCAGGCGGAGCTCGAGGATCAGGTCGGTGTCGCCACCGGTCTGGCCTGGACCGAAGTCGGCGGCGAGCTGCTGACGATCGAGGGTCTGATGATGCCGGGCAAGGGCAAGATGACCGTCACCGGCAACCTTCGCGACGTGATGAAGGAGTTGATCTCGGCCGCCGCGTCCTATGTCCGTTCGCGCGCCCTCGAGGTGGGAGTGGAGCCGCCGACGTTCGATCGGCGCGATATCCACGTGCACGTGCCCGAGGGTGCGACGCCGAAGGACGGGCCGTCCGCTGGCATCGCCATGGCGACTGCGGTCGTCTCGGTGCTCACTGGCATCCCGATTCGCCGCGACCTGGCGATGACGGGTGAGATCACCCTCAGGGGCCGTGTGCTGCCGATCGGCGGCTTGAAGGAGAAGCTGCTTGCCGCGCTGCGCGGCGGGATCCAGACCGTCCTGATCCCGGAAGAGAACGCCAAGGACCTGGTGGATATCCCGGACAACGTGAAGAACCAGCTGGAGATCGTCCCGGTGTCTCGCATGGACGAGGTGCTGAAGCGCGCCCTTGTACGGATGCCCGAGCCGATCGAATGGACCGAGCCCGACTATCGCGCCGAGGATCATCGCAAGGGGAGCACCGAGGATGATGAGGCCACGTTTCGCGCCCACTGAGGCGATGGCGAAACGAGGCGCTTGAGCTAGCGCCCAGTGCTCATCGAAAAAGGCGGGGGAGACCCCCGCCTTTTTTGCGTTCTGAGGCTCCAAGTGGGGCCGTCTATTGCTGTTCTTGCGGCGCGCCTCGGGGGATGATGCTGTGATGGCGCGCAAGGCGAGGATGTGGACAGTCGGTTCCGCTGCCCGGGTGAGCGTGTTGCATGACGATGCTGTGAAAGACGCAGATGCGCCCCCGAATAGACTTGAAAGCGCCAAATTCGCGTAAGCGTTCGGCGGCCGCTCGATTGCGAATCGCCAGCGAAAGCGGGCGCGGTGATTCTCGTGTGCCGGCTCTGCGGCCAAACTTGATTCGCGTTTTCTTCACAAATGTTGCGTCGCGTCGACCTCGGTGGGTCGTAGGCCGGCATTTTTGGCATTTTCGTAAGATTTGCACCTCAAATTCCCAGGGAAACAGGGCCCTTTTCATCCGAATTCGTCTAGTCGTATGGCGACAGTGATGACAGGGTGACCTGGTCATCCGCAAAGGGAGAGACGGAATGAAGAAAGCCGAACTGGCCGCCGAGGTGGCGGAGCAAGCCAACATCGACGCCAAGGCCGCGGCCAAGGCAGTCGATGCCACCTTCAACGCCATCATCAACGCCATGAAGTCTGGCGATGAAGTGCGCATCACCAACTTCGGTGTGTTCAGTGTGACGGACCGACCCGAGTCGCAGGGCCGCAACCCTCAGACGAAGGAGCCGATCACGATCAAAGCGGCCAAAGTCCCGAAGTTCAAGCCGGGCAAGCCGCTGAAGGACGCCCTGAACGCGTAACGCCGCGACCGGATAAGGTCGCGGCCGGACCGACCGGATCCGCGTAGGATCCGGCGGTCCAGCGCCTCAGGGAAGGCGTGGGATTTCGAGCTCCGGCGCCGGAGCCTCGTCCTCCACGACCGATGTCGTTCCAGACAGGAATGTCCCGAACAGCTGCATCTCCGGGATATTGTCGCTCATCACCTTCACGATGATGAGGATCGGAACCGCGAGGATGACCCCAGCGACGCCCCAGATGAAGCCCCACAACGCAATCGAGAGCAAGATGGCGACCGGGTTCAGCTCCAGCCGCTGTCCGAGGACGCTGGGCGTGATGAAGTGTCCCTCCAGGGTCGTGATGGTGAAGTACGCGAGCCCGGGCGCGATGGCCCAGATGGGATCGGAATAGGTCAAAAGGCCGATCAGGACGCCGGACGCCGTTCCCACCAACGACCCGACGAACGGCAGAAAATTCAAGAAGGAACGCCGCCAGCCCCCACAGCGCCGGGCTCGGCATGCCGAGCGCGAACATGACCGCCGCGATCGTGACGCCGAAACCGGCGTTGATGATGGTGATGGTCAGAAGGTACTTCGAGACCGTGGTGACGATGTTGTTCACCACCATCAGCGAGCGCTTCTTGTCCGACAGCTTCGGCGACGCGTGTACGATTTTCTCGTAGATCAGCCGATTGGTGACCAGAAGGAAGTAGGTGAGGGCGATGGCCACCACGAGCGTGGACGCGACGTTGCCGATATTGGACGCGGCGCGGTTCAGCAGCCCCGGCTGACGCATCACCACCTCATTCACCGTCGGGTCGGAGGTGGCCTTGGTGATCTCCTCCATCTCCTTGCTCGCTTCGGTGATGGATTCCACGGGCTCACGAAAGTCCGCCAGCCGCTCCCGGAGCTGCCGTCCGATGGACGGCGCGTCGTTGATGTAGGCGGAGATGGGCTGGGCCAGCGTGAGGGCCGCGATTGCCAGAGCCATGGTGACGGCGGTCACGAGGATGAACGCGGAGAGGCCCGGCCACATGCGACGTTGTAGCCACATGTTGATGGGCGTCAGCGTGAGCGAGATCACGAACGCGAGAACGACCGGGAGGATCAGGCTCTCCGCATAGTCGAACGCCGCCAGCACCGCGAGCGTCGCCAGAATGATGAGGGGGGCTTTGACACCCGATCCAACGTGGACCGGTATCTTCGCCATGAACTGATCCTCGGTGGATGGTGTTTGATCGTCGGCGGGCAAGCGGGCGGCTCCTTCCGTACGGGCGCGGGGTCGGGTAGGTCTTGCGCATGGTGAGGCGGCTTAGGGCAACAACGCGGCGACCTGGCGCAACGTTCGTCTCAACCTGACGTGATCGGCAAAAAAAGGACCTGACTTTGGATGCATCATCGCGACTGACAGCACTCAATCAGGATCCGGAGCGTCGGAAATCGATCCCGCCAGGAAAACTTCCTTACCACGAGCGGCTCCGCGGCCGCGCGGCACACAACCCGTTTCAGATCGGCTGGCGCGGTTGGTGGGATATTCTCGTGCGCGTGGTGGAGCGGGTGTCCATCGACAATCTCGGGCTGATCACGGCCGGCGTGACGTTCTACGTCTTCCTGGCGCTGATCCCGGCGATGATCGCAGTGGTCACGTTCTACGGCATCACCACGTCGTCCTTGACCCTCGCGACCCACGTCTCCTTCCTGCACGGCTACCTCCCCGATCAGGCGATCGAGTGGATCGGGCACGAGATCGGCCGGCTGGCCAAGGCGCAGGAGGACGGGCTGACGCTGACGTTCGTGCTCAGCCTGGGCGATTTCGCTATGGTCGATGAACAATGCGGTGATCGCTCTCTTCGGCGCGATGAACATCGCCTACGGGGAGGTCGAGAAGCGCGGGACCATCGCGCTCTACCTCAAGGCATTCGGGGTGACGCTGGCCGCGCTTTTCGTCGGCATCGCGATGATCGGTGCCATCGTCGTGGTGCCTCTGGTGTTCGGCCGCGAGGATGGCGGGCTCGATTATGGCGGCCGACGCGTGACGGCGCCGATCCTCTTCATCCTGGTCTCGATCGGCTCGGCGATGATCTACCGGCTCGGGCCAAGCCGGCGCGCCGGCGCGGTGGCGCTGGATCGCGGTCGGCGCGGTGACCGTGGCGGTCGGCTGGCTGACGGCCGCGACACTGCTGTCGTGGTACCTCTCCAACATCGCCGACTACGCGGTCATGTACGGCTCTCTCGGCACAGTGATCGCCTTGATGTTCTGGTTCTACATCTCGGTCTACATCCTGCTGCTCGGCGCCGAACTGGCCGCCGAAGTCGAGCATCAGACCATGGTCGACACCACGGTCGGGCCGCCACAACCGGTCGGCCGACGCGGCGCCTATGTGGCCGACACGGTCGGAAGGGCATCCAACATTTAGGCAGTGCCCGCCGCCCCGCCGGCGCACGATCGGCAACGGTCACCATCCGCGAAGCCGCTGGCGATGTCGCCTATCCTCCGGGTCGCCGCCGCATCGCGGGCTATGCCGGACACGAAAAGCTGACCTGCCGATTGCACATAAAACTGGATGCAACATTTGGCCTGTTCGCCCGTTTTCTCACCAGCACGATCCAAGTGCCAAAGGAGAGAGCCATGAATTGGGATCAGATCGAAGGCCAGTGGAAACAGTTTTCCGGCCGCGCCCAGACCGAGTGGGGCGAACTGACGAACGACGAAGTCGATCAGATCGCCGGCGACCGGACGCGTCTGGAAGGGAAAATCCAGGAGCGCTACGGCAAAAATAAGGAAGAGGCCCGAGAGGCGGTCGACGCATGGCTTGCCCGGCTCTAGATGGCTTTAGAACTAGGTTAAGAAGGAGCGGGGCACTGTTCCGCCAGTAGAAGCGTTTATGTATTCGGGCGCGGCATATTGCCCGCGCCCGAAGAAATAAGGTCTTAAGGAATGAATGGGTGGGCTGACGCTGCCACAACGATTGCGATCGCGCAGCTCGGTACCGGTGCCGCGTTGGCGATCATTGCAATCGTCGGGCGCGACGTAACGGCCCGCCTTATCTCGGCGCTGTCGGCAGGCGTGGCGTTCTTGTCGAGCGAATTGGTATGGCAGCTGGCCGGATGGGGGCAAGGCCTGCCGGTGGCGCTTCCGGCCAGCCTGGGCATCGCTGATTTTGCGGAGGTGACGACGGGGTGGCCGTTCGCGATCGCGGTGGTGACGGCGATCGCGGCCGGGTGTGGGCTTGCGCTGGCCCTGACACATGCAGCGCGCCAGTTCGCCGGCTATCGCGCCGAGCGGCGGGTCGCCGCCGCCCCGCACCGGACGCCGGAAGCGGCGGAAGCGCGCACGCGGCGCCTGATGGGGATCCTGCAGCGCGAGCACGAAAAGCTGCGGTCCGTGCGGGAGATGCACCGCTACATGGAGCTGGCCACCCGCAATTCGCAGATCACCGTGCTCTTCCAGGATCTCGATCTCCGCTACCAGTGGGTCGTCAATCCGCGCCCCTTCCTGCTTCCCGAGGACATCGTCGGTAAATCGGACGAGGAGATCCTGCCCGAGGCGGTCCGTGCGTTGGTGGTCGGCCACAAGACCCGTGCCCTGCAAACCGGGACCACGCAGACGTTCGAGATCGAGATGCCCCGGGAACGATGAGCGCGCCTGGTTCCGCATGGACGTCGTGCCCATTTCGAACGACGACAATCGGTTGACCGGCCTGATCTGCACCGCGATCGATATCTCCCGCTCCAAGCGGCTCGACATGATGCGCACCGATCTGTCTCGCCGTCTCGCCGAGACGCTGCAGCGCTTCAATCTGGCCCTCCGCTCGGAGAAGATCATGGTGTTCAGCCAGGACACCGAGCTGCGCTACACCTGGGCCAACTCCGACGAGACACACATCGGCTCGATCATAGGCCGCACCGACGACGAGGTCGTCCCGGAAGCCGACCGCAGTCAGATCAAAGGTCTGAAGCAACGCGTGATGGAGACGAAGCGGCCACTTTCCGGCGAGATCGGCGTCGGCGAGGGGGCCGATCGGCGGTGGTACGATTTGCACGTCGAGCCGAACCTGAAACCGGACGGCACCGTGGTCGGCATCACCTGCGCCTCGATCGACATTACCCATCGCAAACGCAACGAGGAGCAGATGCGCCTCGTCATGCGCGAGCTCACCCACCGGACGAAGAACTTGCTGACTGTGGTGATTGCCATCGCCCGGCAGACAAGCACGCAGGCCTCGACGGTCGAGGCGTTCGTGCCGGCGCTCATCGCGCGGCTGCGCGCATTGTCGGCGGCGCAGGATCTCATCGTCGCCGACGAATGGGCGGGCGTCGACATCGGGGATCTGGTGCGGGTTCTGGTCGGCGCAGTTCATCCCGCCCCACTCGTCGCGCGTGACGATCTCCGGGCCATCGGTCATCCTTTCGCCCGAGGCGTCGCAGAACCTCGGTCTCGCCATTCACGAGCTTGCAGCCAACGCTGTGCAATATGGTGCGTTCGCGAACGCGAAAGGGACGCTCGACGTCGCCTGGTCGGTGGAGACCGTCGAAGGCGCGGAGGTGCTCTCCTTCAAGTGGGCCGAGATCGGCGGGCCGGCGGTCAGCGAGCCAACGCGGCGCGGATTCGGACTGACCGTGATCGAGCGCAACCTCGCCCGGGCCTTGCGCGCCAATGTGGACCTCGCATTCACGCCGGACGGCCTTGTCGCCAGCATGAGCTTGCCGCTCGAGGGGATCGTGCCCTTCGCCAGCCCCGACAGGGCCATGCTGGCACAGGCCTCCTGACCGCCACTCGAGAGTTCTGCAGTCCGCACGTATTTGCCATGATGCAATGGATCGTGCGCGCGCTTTGAGCCGACACCGAGAATCCGGGTCGGCTCGATCGATCAGCAGCGCTTCCCCACTTCACCGTCTTTCTTTGCTGATCGTGCCCAATCTCGCCGCATTTGCGGAACGGGGCGCGCTCTCACGGATTTGCTAGATCAACACTGGGCACTGCGTCGCCGCGGCTCATGGCGTCACATGTCGCGCGAGATTTGGAGAAATCCATGACGAGGGAAAATGTCGATCACGTCTGGCGCGAGATAAGCCGCATTGAGACGTGCATGATGGCGACGCACGACGGCACGGTCCTGCGGGCGCGCCCGATGGTGGGCGCGGCCGATCGTGAGGCCGGAACGATCTGGTTCATTACGACGCGGTCAGACCACAGCAATCAGGAATTGGAGCGGGACCCGCGCGTCTGCCTGGCGTACGTGGATGCTGCGACGCAGACATTCGTCTCCGTCTCGGGTGAAGCGTCGCTGTCGTCGGACCGGCGCAAGATCGAGGACCTATGGACGCCGTCGGTGGATGCGTGCTTCGACGGGGGGCCCGAGGATCCAGCGGCGCTGCTGATCGCGGTGCGTCCCGTGCTCGCCGAATTTTGGGACGACCCGCATGCCGACTTGATGGCCGCACTCGATCTCCTCACGGCAGGCCACGGGGACGCCGAGCCGCCGCTCGCCGATAGCTGCAAAGTGGACATGTGACCCGAGCTTTCGCGACTGCGAGCCGAATGCGCAGCCGGACGAGCGCCAGTTGCGTGCAATCACGATGATGCAAGGCGGCATGGCCCATGCGGGACTGGAGGTCCCATCGGGTCATGCAACTTCCGCCTGGCTGATATGAGCTGCTAGAATTTCCGCGCGTCGACGACGGAGCGGCTCTGGTGATCGGGGCCATAGTCCGCGCCAGATTGCAGAGCGAGGAGTTCCGCCAGACGCGTGCGCGCGCGGTTGACCCGGCTCTTCACAGTCCCCACCGCGCAGCCGCAAATTTCGGCAGCTTCGTCGTAGGAAAAGCCCGAGGCGCCGACAAGAATGAGGGCCTCGCGCTGGTCGGCGGCGAGTTTGTCGAGCGCCTCGCGGAAGTCGACCATGTCGAGGTGGCCGATTTGCTCGGGGTGCGTCGAAAGATTGGCCGCCATTTTCCCGTCCGCGTCCTCCACCTCACGCCGCTTCTTGCGGAAATCGGAGTAGTAGACGTTGCGCAGGATGGTGAAGAGCCACGCACGCATGTTGGTGCCGGCCTCGAACATGTCGATCGAGGCCCAGGCCTTCATCAACGCTTCCTGCACCAGATCGTCGGCACGTTCTGCATTGCCACAGAGGCTGACAGCGAACGCGCGGAGATTGGGGATCTGGCGAATGAGCTCTTCGCGTACGCTCATTGCCGATCCGCGCCGTCATCATCGCTCGATGAGGACTGCGTGGGCCCCCCTTCACCGGAGCGGGTCTCGCCTCCGGTCTCCATGTCGTCGAGCTTCATCAGCAATTCGACGAACTTGTCGGGAATAGGTTCGACCAACACAGTATCGTACAAAGTTCGCAACTGTTTTCCAATCAACGACTGCATTGCCTCGTCCTGGGGCGTGCCCGGGCCATTGTCTTCAGTCATTGCGCACCGTCGGGCATTCCTTCACAATTCACCATCTATCCTCCGGTTCCACGGTCCGTACGGTTGCCGCGCGAGCGGTGCCTGGAACAATCCGTCGTGACGAACGTTAGAACGACTACCTTGGCGGAACGGTTTGGGCTCCCGTTCGTTCCATAGGTTCTGGATCGGATGGAAGGCCAGAGGGTCACGTGTGCGCGGGGTCGCGTCCGGGAGCCATTGGAGCTAAGCGGTTCAGGATTGGAACTCGTCAAGGAACGGTCATGTCGCTTGCCAGAACTATCGCGCCGCATATTCCCTACATGCGTCGCTTCGCCCGCTCATTGACGGGCAGCCAACCGAGCGGGGACGCTTACGTTCAGGCCGCCCTCGAGGCACTCGTCGAAGATCCTTCCATGTTCGACGACACAATCCCGGCTCGCGTGGCAGTCTACCGGATTCTCATCCAGATTTGGGATTCGATCGAACTCAACCTCGAGACCGACGCTCGGACCGCCGTGTTCGAGAAGCGCCTCGACGCCATGGTGCCGCGGGCCCGTCAGGCTTTCCTGCTGACCACGGTCGAAGGCTTCTCGCTGCAGGAGGCCGCGGCGATCCTCGACACCGACATGAACGGTGTCCGCACGCTGATCGACGAGGCGGGTCAGTCGATCGCCGAGCAGGTGGCGACCAGCGTCCTCATCATCGAAGACGAGCCGATGATCGCGATGGACCTCGAAGCGCTGGTCGAGGGTCTCGGGCATGAGGTGGCCGGCATCGCCCGCACCCACACCGAGGCCGTGGAAGCGGTGAGGGCGCGCCGTCCGGGTCTGGTGCTGGCCGACATCCAGCTTGCCGACGGCTCCTCCGGCCTGGACGCCGTGAACGAGATCCTGGAATCGATGACGGTGCCGGTTATCTTCATCACCGCCTACCCGGAACGTCTGCTGACGGGCGAGCGCCCCGAGCCGGCCTTCCTGATCACCAAGCCGTTCGAGACCGATACGGTGAAGGCTGTGGTGAGCCAAGCGCTCTTCTTCGCGAGCGGCGAGACGGAGGCCGGTGGCGGCAGCGCCGACGTGCAGCCGTCTGCGGTCTGACTGTGGCGCCGCGACCTCGGTCGCGGTGACGGGTTCCATGCGGCCTTTTGGGGCTCCGGCCTCTAAAGGCTCTCGGCCCACTCGACGTAGGCGTCGATGTCGAATTTGCGCTTGAGGCCGCTGGCGGTCATGGTTCGGACCTTGCCGAAGACCTCACGCTCGGGCCATCCCCGGTCGTGGAGCCCGAAGAGCCAGCCGACGTTCGCGTACGAGTTGGCATCCCGCCCGTCGAGAAAATACTTGTTATTGAGATAGAGCGCCGTGTCGTAGGCGGTCTTCGGGGCGTTGGTGTAGGCGATCAGCCGCTTGCCCCAGTACATGCGCAGCGAGTTGTGCAGATAGCCGGTCTGGCGCATCTCGCGCATGGCGGCATTCCAGTAGGGGTCGTGCGTCTGGCCCGCCTCCAGCTCCTTGCGGGTGAACGTATGTTCGCGCGGATCGCTCTTGTGGGCCTCCAGCGTGTCGCGCGCCCAGCCGGGCATGGCCGAATAGCGGTCGTAGTTCGGCTCATGATGCACGAAGTTGATCGCAAGCTCCCGCCGAACCAGCATTTCTTCGATGTACGAAGCCTGGCTGGCCTCCTTCGCCTTCGCGTCGGTGACCGCGTGGTAAATCTCCAGCGGTGAGATTTGACCGAAGTGCAAATACGGACTCATCACAGAAACGTGACGATGAACGATGTCCGCACGACCGTCACCGTAGCTGGGAAGATCGTCCTTTAGGAACGAGGACAAACGCTCGCGGGCCGCTTTCAGGCCGCCCCGGATGTGCCCGGCGGGGGTGACGGACATGTCGCATCCGAGGCTCTCGGCAAAGGCCGCGACGTCGTTCAGTGTCTGATCCTCGCGTGACCCGAGATCCTTCGCATTGTGTTTTATTGGCACCGTCTGTGGACGATTGTGGAACATGGGGACGGCGCGATTCACACGCGGCCGGAAGGTGCGTGCGGCAGTTTCCTGCTTGGTCGTCGCGTCCTCGACCGGAACGATCGCATCGCCCTCGACCATCTCCACCAGGCACCGGCTTTCGCGGGCGAGTTCCGCCCGCCACTCCACCAAATGCCGCAGATATCCTCGGTCCGTGACGACGACAGCGGCCTCGCGGCTCATCTTGGCGGCGACCTCGGACGGCTGGCCCAGGCGGAGCGAGAAAGCGGCGCCCCGGGCTTCGATGGCCGCCATCGTCTCCCTGAGGCCCTCCAGCATGAACACGTAGTGCCGCAGGTTCG
Organism: uncultured Alphaproteobacteria bacterium; assembly: GCA_963771975.1. Classification (GTDB taxonomy): domain Bacteria; phylum Pseudomonadota; class Alphaproteobacteria; order Rhizobiales; family Amorphaceae; genus Acuticoccus. The sequence goes on from CAVYVL010000002.1 coordinate 365,001, forward strand.
CGTCCGGGTAGTGCGGGTCGACGACGAAGAGAACCAGAAGCGGCAAGTTGCAGGTGTTCGCCCAGTATGCTGCCCGTTCCAGCGCCGGATTGCCGTCCGCTCGCTGACTATGCTGCATCCAGTAGAGGACAAAGTTCGCATCGCTCTGCGGCGAGCGGTCGTTCAGCGCGCGCGTTCGGCGGGCGAGGATGTCCATACCGAGCCCTGCTTGAGGCTTGCGTCGCGAATCATTCGGGGGTATATGGAGAACATCACCCCGGATAGGAACTGAAGTTCCCGTCTAGCGTTTCAAAAGGGTGTGTGGAAAGTGAAATTATCCACAAAAAGTGATCGTGAATGTTAACAGTTCGGTCTTGTGGCAGGCGTGCAACATAGCCAACTGTGGGATGATATAAGGGCGCTGGGAAGCGCCGCACACAATAAACCGCCCCTCAGGCGGCCTCGGGCGGATAAGCCCGCTGGAAGGAGAACTCGGATGTCAGTGTTCGGTCGTACCGCTATCGCCGCGTTGGTCTTCACTGGTTCCGTGGCAGCTGCAGCCTACGCGTCAAACAATGAAGATTTCTATAACGGCGTCACGTCGACGGTTGGGAAGCTCACCCAGAACGTCGAAATGGCGAGTGGTGTCATGTCCGGTGATGCGCACATTGCCGATCCGTCCGGCACGCGCAACCAGAAACGTGACATGGAGCGGATCGAATCGTCGTCGGTCGTGACGCACGTCGAGGTCGTGGGCGGTGGCCCGCGTCAGCGCATCGTCCTGCTCGACCCGAACGGCGAGGAAGTCTTCACCCACGATCCCGAGTCGAACACCACGATTATTGCGAAGGACGTCGTCATCCCGTCGATCACCGTGCGTGACGGCAAGGACGACATCGCCGAGCTTCGTGTGGTGACGGCGGCACGTGCGACAGAGGCACCGGCCGAGTTGCGCCAGGCCCTGGCCGACAATGCCGCCCGGTCCGACTTGTTCTACCGCGACGATCTCTAAGCAGCGCTACGGACGGCCGTCAGGCGCGGCCACGCCAAGATGAATGGACCGCCCCGCATCGCGTGGCGGTCTTTTTGCGTCACGACCCGTGTGGCGACTGGCGCGAGATCGACCGCCCTCACCAGATGACTGGCTGCTGCGACGCTTCATCGTAGACTCGCCGCCTTCCGTTCGTGGGGGGAGGCTACTGACCCAGCGCCACGACCCCGAGCGCCATCGCCACCGCGGACTGCGTCGGGTCGATGACCGGGATCCCGAGGCGCTCTTCCAGCTTGGCGCGATGTGCCGCCATCCCCGCGCAACCCATGACGATCGCGTTCGCGCCGTCCCGATCGCGCAGTTCGGTCCCGACTTCCGTCATGCGCTCCAACGTCGTGTCGCCGGACGCTGTCTCGGCGACGCTGAGGCCGAGCGCGCGCTCGCCCGCCAGACGGTCCATCAGCCCCATCTGCCGCAGATATCTGAGGTGCCGCGGGATCGAACGGTTCTTGATCGCCAGAACGCCGAAGCGCTCACCCCGCGAGAGCGCCGTCAGCACCCCGCATTCTGCGATTCCGAACACCGGCCGGTCGGTGGCTTCGCGGCACACGTGCAGCCCGGGGTCGGAGTAGCAAGCGACCACGAACGCGGCCGTGTCGTTCGTTTCGCGCACGAGACGCGCCAACGGCATCGTCACCGACTCCACGTCCGCCTGGCTCTCGATCCCGAAGGGGCCTTCCGTCAGGGTCATGCAGTCGATCTGCGGTCCCTCGGCGAAGCGCAGCGGGTCGAGCGCAGTGTCGATCCCGCGCGTCACCGCGTCGTTGGAGTTGGGGTTCACCACGAGAATGCGTTGTCTGACCCCAGTCACCTGATATCCTCCGGCTTCGCCGCGGCACGGAGCCTGCAGCATCCCCAGCGGGTGCGCCACTGCGCCCGCAATGAACTCATGCGTTTAGAGCCCTGTCAGCTTTCATGCCAACACCCGATCTCATCGTCCGCGGCGGAACCGTCGCCACCGCCGTCGACCTCATGCACTGTGACGTCGCCATTCACGCAGGCAAGATCGTCGCCATCGGTCACGATCTCGGCGACGCCAGAGAGGTGGTGGATGCGTCCGGCTGCCTCGTCACCCCCGGCGGCGTCGACAGCCATTGCCATATCGAGCAGCTCTCGGCGATGGGCATCACCAATGCCGACAGCTTCGAGACCGCCACCGCCTCTGCCGCGCTCGGCGGCACGACGACCGTGATCCCGTTCGCCTGCCAGCATAAGGGGAACGACCTCACCACGATCGTGCGCGAGTATCACGCGCTCGCCAGCCGCGGCGCCATCGTCGACTACGCGCTCCACCTCATCGTCACGGACCCGACACCGGCGACACTCGCCGAGCAGCTCCCGGCGCTGGTGCGGGAGGGGCACGGCTCCATCAAGATCTTCATGACCTACGACGCCATGAAGATCGAGGACGAGCAGGTGCTCGACATCCTTCTGGCCGCCCGCGAGCTCGGCGCCATGGTCTGCGCCCACGCCGAGAACCACGGCATGATCAAGTGGATGGTGCAGCGTCTGCTCGACCGCGGCTACACGGCGCCGAAGTACCATGCCGTCAGCCACCCGCGCGGCTCGGAGGCGGAGGCCTTCAATCGCCTCATCGCCATGTCCGAGCTGATCGACCAGCCGATCATGATCTTCCACGTCTCCACCGCGGAGGGCGCCGCCACCATCCACGCCGCCCGCGGCCGCGGCGTGAAGGTGTTCGCCGAGACATGTCCGCAGTATCTCTTCCTCACCGCCGAGGATCTCGACAAGCCGGGCATGGAGGGCGCCAAGTGGTGCTGCAGCCCCGCCGCCGCGCAGCGCGTCGGACATCGAAGCGCTGTGGCAGGCCCTGGAGCGCGGCGACCTGCAGACCATCACCTCCGACCACGCGCCGTTCTCGTTCGACGAGAAGGGCAAGTTCGCGGCCGGCCCGCAGCCGACGTTCAAGCAGATCCCCAACGGGATGCCCGGCCTTCAGGTTCGCATGCCGCTGCTCTTCGATGCTATCGTCTCCAAGGGCCGCATGGACGTGACCGACTTCGTCCGCCTCACCGCCACCGCGCCGGCGCAGCTCTACAATATCGCCGATCGCAAGGGCTCGATCTCCATCGGCAAGGACGCCGACATCGTCGTCTGGGACCCGGCGCGCGAGGTCACGCTGACCGATGACCTGATGGCCGACGCCACCGGCTACACCCCCTACGTCGGCCGCACCGTGAAGGGCTGGCCGACCACGGTGTTGCGGCGCGGTGAGGTGGTCGTGGCGGACGGGGTGGTGAAGGGCCGGCCCGGCAGTGGCGAGTTTCTGCCGCGCGGCGGCGGCAAGGCGGCCCAGCCGACCGGCAAGATCGCGGCCGAGTTCGACCCCGCCCGGAACTTCGGCGCCACGCTGATCTAGGCCTCTCCCGGCGGCTGGCCGACGGTCAGCCGCCGTCGTTGATGAGGCGCATGACGAACGAGAAGTCGTTCGCCGCGTAGGTGTTGTAGCCGAAGAGGATCGGTGTGCCGTCGCGGCCGATGTAGCTGCGCTTGACCTTGATCCCGCTGGTCTGCTTGCGCGCCGAGATGCGCTGTGCGGCCGCCGGGGTCAGCGTGACGGCGCTGATCTCCTGCACGATCTCGCCGACCCGCTCGCCGAAGCGGCGCTCGATCAGGCCGTAGAGAGGGCCGTCCAGGGTCTCGATCTCGTCCAGCACCGCCGCGTAGCGCTCCACGATGTAGGTCTCGTTCCGGGCCGTGGGGATGGGGAGGGTGCTGTTGGTGGGCACCCGGTAGCAGCTGATCTTGAGGAGCCGCGCGCCCTCGTCGCACGGCAGCTCGCGGCCGAGCGCGCCGTCGGCGGTTACCATCTCGGTTTCGATGTCGACGAGATGGGTGAAGTAGCCGTGCTGCTCGACATCGTCGAAGGTATTGATCGACAGCGCGTAGCGGCGGTTCTCCTGCACGCTCTTGATGCGCGTGCCGTGACCTTGGCGCCGCTCGATCATGCCGAGGGACTGAACGTGGCGCACCGCCTCTCGCAGCGTGTGCCGGCTGACCCCGTAGGCCTTCACCAACTCCGGCTCGGGCGGCAGCAGGCCGCCGACCTCGTAGCGGCCGCTGGCGATGTCCTCGATCAGGAGGTTGGCCACCTGCCGGTAGAGCGGCTGTGTCGTCCGTCTTCGCTGCTTTAGCTGCATCGTGCTCACGCTGACGTTATCGGCCTACGACGGTGTTGCGGAACTCGTCAGCATGCAAACAAAAACCGGCGCCCGGGAAGGCCTCCCGGCGGCGCGGCGCCTATGCCGGCGGCGATGCGGCGGCGAGGCGGCGGCGGAAATTCTCCTTCCAGCCGCCGATGGCGATGATGTCCCGCAGGGCGGGGTCCAGCGGCGTGTAGTGGTGCTCGCTGCCCCGGGTGAGGTTGCGCAGCGTGCCTTCGGCGAAGTCCACCTCCAGGTCGTCGCCGGTCTCGCAGGTCCCCGTCACGCCGGTGCAGCCCGACATGAACGGCAGGCCGGCGTTGATCGCGTTGCGGAACGAGCCGCGCGGCGTCGATTCCACCACGAGCCCGAGCCCGTGCGCCTTGATGCCGAGGAAGCCCTGCAGGTGCGGGTTGCCTTGGCCGAAGCGGCGGCCGCCGACGATGATGTCGCCCGGCTGGACCTTGGTGTGGAATCGCGGGTCCAGCTCCTCCATGAGGTGCGGCTTCAGCACCTCCGGATCCAGCTCGCGGGCGAGGGCGAACCGAAGCGGCATGATATCACCGTCGATGCCGAGGTTGTCGCCGAACTTCCAGCAGCGGCCGCGATAGACCCAGTTCATGGCACCACCTCCGGCTCAGTGATTGGCGCGGTCGACCCGGCGAACGTGCGGGGATCGGTGATCCGCCCGGTGACGGCGGACGCGGCGACGGTGAGCGGGCTGGCGAGGTACACCTCCGCCTGGCGTGCGCCGAGGCGGCCGTAGTCGTTGCGGGTGCCGGTGTTGATGGACGTCTCGCCGTCGGCCGTCGGACCGATGCGGCCGCCCGCGCAGGGGCCGCATCCGGCCTGCGTCATGGTCGCGCCGGCGGCGAGGAAAATCTCCGTCAGCCCTTCGGCCGCCGCAAGGCGGGCGACCTCCTGCGTCGCCGGGGTGATGAACATGCGCACGTCCGGGTGGATCTGATGGCCGCGCAGCATTGATGCCGCTTGGCGGAGGTCCGTGAGGTTGCCGGACGCGCAGGAGCCGACGAACGCGTGATGCACCGGCCGCCCCGCAACCGCTTCCACCGGCACCACGCCGTCCGGCGTCGGCGGGATGGCGATTTGCGGGCCGATCGCGCCGATGTCGTATGGGACGACGCGCCTGAAGTCGGCGTCAGGATCGCTGGCGATGAGCTCCAGCGAACCGGCGGCGCGGCCTTCCAGGTAGTCGAGGGTGGCGGCGTCCGGCTCGACGATGGCGGACTTGGCGCCGATGTCGATCGGCGTGTTGCAGAGCGTGTGGCGGCCAGCGATGTCGATCCCGGCCATGGCGGGGCCGGCGTATTCGACGACCGCGTAGTCGACCAGTTCGTCGCCGAGGTCGTCGATCAGCTTCTGCGCCACGTCGCGCATGGTGGTGCCGGGCGCGAGGGTGCCGGAAAGCTCCACCCGCACCGTCTCCGGCACGCGCAGCCACACCGAGCCCAGCGCCAGCACCTCGGAGATCTCCACCACCAGCGGGATCGCAAGCGCGCCGACAGCGCCGAAGTTGGTGACGTGGACGTCGTACGCCTCCACGAACATCCCCGGCCGCACGTATCCCATCTCGACCGGGAAGATGTGGCCGAGGCCCCCGCGGCCGACGTCGTAGAAGTGGCGGATCCCGTACTTGGCGACGATCTCGCGCGCGCGCTTCTGCCGGGTGGCGGACTGGGGCGCGACGGCGACGGGCTCGTGATCGGTCGAGATGAGCACGCGTTCGGGGTCGAACAGCCGGTCGACGCCCATCTCGGTGAGCGCGGCGTCGAAGTTGACGACGTACCAGTCGTGGATCGTGACGAGCTCGGGCTCGGGGTAGATGATCTCGCCGGCGTGGACCGGACGGCCGACGACCCGCGACAGGATCTTCTCCGTCAGGGTTTGCCCCATCATGCGCGCTCCGCCGGCAGCTCGATGATATCGGCGAACCGGGCCCCGGCGGCGATGCGGCGGTCACGCTCCGCCTCGCGTTCGCGCTGGGTGAGGGCGGCCGCAGCGACTTCGGCGGCGCGCGCGGATGGCACCACGAGCACGCCGTCCGCGTCGCCGAGCACGATGTCGCCCGGCATGACCGGCACACCCCCGACTGCGATGGGGATGTTGCTCCAGCCGGGGTTCAGCTTGGCCGTGCCGCGGGGGGAGATGCCTGCGGCGAAGACCGGGACGCCGATTTCGGCGAGCTCGTCCGTGTCGCGCGCCAGTCCGTTGGTGACGCATCCGGCGAGGCCACGGGCCGCGGCGGCGCGCGACGACGTTCCGCCCCAGACGGACGCGTCGGCCGTGCCCGCGTCGATGACGATGACGGAGCCGCGCGGCGCGGCGTCGAGCGCGCGCAGCACGGGGGAGGTGTCGCCGAGCCAGGTCTTGACCGTCCAGGCCGTGCCGCAGAGCCGGGGGCGCGGGGTGAGGGGGCGGATGTGGGCGCGCATGTCGCCGAGCTTGCCGGCGGCCTCGTAGACCGTTGCCACGGGGAGCTCGCTCAGAACCTTCAGCGCCTCGTTTGTCTCCACGCTCGCGTGCCCTCCTCAGAGACCCGGACGTGCCGCGTCCATGCGACCTTCCCCCCAGCCTTACCGCGCGTCAATAGATGCGTATGTGTCGGGCACAGGGTTGCCCGCCGTCGACGGCGCTGTCCCGAGCCGCCGCACTCGCGGCAGACGACGGCTCCGTTCTGGGTGGCCCGCGAACCCGTGCGAGGGATGCGAAAGATCTGGATGAATGTTCGGCGCTGCTTCGGCGCGCGGAATCTGGGTCTCATCCGGGCGTGGATCAGCGGGCGAGGGGCTCCAGCGCCTGCCAGTCGAACTGCACACCGCAGCCGGGTTCGTCGGGCGCCACCGCGCGACCGTTCTCCAGGACGAGCGGGCGATGGGTGTAGCGGTCGATGTGGAAGCTGTGCACCTCGAGCCAGCCGGCGTTGGCCTGTGCCGGCACCAGGCTGACGTTCAGCTCCTGCATGCCGTGGCTGCACACCGGCAGACCCGCCGCAGCCGCCATCCGCGCCACGCGGAGGAAACCGGTCACGCCGCCGCAATTGCCGGAGTCCGGCTGGATGAAGGCGAGCGACGCATGCTCCAGCGCCAGGCGGAACTCCTGCATGGTGTGCAGGTTCTCGCCCGCGGCCAGCGGCACGGTGGTGCGCGCGGCAAGCGTGCCGTGGCCGGCGAAGTCGTCCGGCGCCAGCGGCTCCTCCAGCCACACCAGGTCGAACGGCTCGAACGCCTTCGCGGCCTCGGTCGCGCGCTCCAGGTCGTAGCCGTAGTTGGCGTCGACCATCAGCTTCGTGTCAGGGCCGATCCGGCGACGCACGGCGGTCAGCCGCTCCACGTCCTCGGCGACGTCATCCTTGCCGACCTTGATCTTCACCGCCGTGAATCCGCGCTCCAGATGGTCGCCGACGCTCTGGGCCAGCTTTTCCAGCGGGAAGTTGAGGTCGACCCCGCCCCGGTAGGTGAGCGGCTTGCGTCCCGCCCCGCCGGCCATCTGCCACAGCGGCTGCCCGCTCGCCTTGCCGCGCAGGTCCCACAGGGCGATGTCGATCGCCGAGATGGCGAACGAGGCGAGACCGCCGCGCCCGACATAGTGCAGCCCGGCCTGCATCAGCTCCCACAGGCCGTCGATGTCCTCGGCGTCGTGGCCGGCGACCATCGGGGCGAGGTCATGGTCGATCAGCGCCTTGATGGCGTGGCCGCCGGCGCCGATCGTGTAGGTGTAGCCGGTGCCTTCCAGTCCGTCGGCCCGCCTGACGGTGACCGTGATCAGCTCGAAGTCGACCTGCAGGCCGTGCTTGGCGTCCTGCAGCGGCTCGTCGAGCGGGACGCGGAAGACGCGCGCCGTCATCGCGGCGATAGAGGCGGGTGTGGACATGGACATGACCTTGTTGGGCAACGCCGGCTGGTGATGCCGGCGCGTGCCCTTGTGCTAGCGGATAAACTGGTCGACGTAGTCTTCGCCGAGGCCGACGTCGGCGTAGTGCTTGCGGCACATCTCGATCTTGGTGAAGACGTCCTCGTAGCCCATCGTGTTGCCGAAGGGGTCGACGTAGAGCATCACGCCGTTGACCTGGAAGTAGGTGATCATCTCGTCCACGTCGTCGGGGACCACCAGCGTGTGCGTCTCGCCCGGCGGCTCGAACACGTAGCCCCCTTCGCGGGCCACCCAGTCGTGTTCCAGGTAGTACCAGCTCCCCTTCAGCACCCAGCCGTGCACCGGCTGGGGGTGGCGGTGGCGCGACAGGACGCCGGACTTGCGCACCCGCAGGAGGTTCATCCAGTACCCCTGCGAGCGGTTGAGGCACAGCGGGCGGAACGACACGTTTTCGGCCTGCGGCACCCAGATGCGCTCGTCCTCGGCCGCCGCGTCGGGAATGACGATCTCCTCCTGCGCGTCCTTGGGGAACGGCAGCTGGTAGGGCATGCGCTTGTCTTTTTCTTCGGTCTCAACGGGCATGGACGCCTCCTCACATCGCAGAATCACCGCCGTCGACGGGACAGACGCGTCCCGTCATCGACGAAGCTTGGTTCATTAGCAGCCAGGCCGCCAGTGCGCCGAATTGGCTACCCGGCGCCGCACCGCCATCAGGACAGCGCACGCGGCGGCGCTCAGAGCCGGTAGAGGCGCGCCGCGTTGTCGTGCAGGACCGCCGCGCGGTCGGCCGCTCCCAGCGGCGCCAGCGCATCGCGTGCCGCCTGGACCAGCGACGCATAGTCGGTCCAGAGCTTCTCGATGGGAAAGTTCGAGCCCCACAAGCAGCGTGCGGCGCCGAAGATGTCGATGGTTTCGCCCGTCACGCGGGCGATGTGGTCCGGGTCGTTGCGGTGGATGAAGGTGCCGAGGCCGGAGAGCTTGGTGTGGACGTTGGGCGAGGCGGCGAGGCGGGCCATCCCCTCGCGCCATCGCGTCATGGCCTCCGGCGCCGTATCTTCCAGCATTCCCGCGTGCTCCAGCACGAAGGTGAGGCCGGGGAACGCCTCGACGAGGTCCGCCGCGTCCTCCATCTGCCCGGAGAACACCTGCAGCTCGAAGAGCCAGCCGTAATCGGCGAGGCGGGCGAGGTTGGAGCGGAACACCGGATCGGCCATCTCGTTCGGGCCGCGAGCGAAGCGGTACTGCGGGTTGTCGTGCCAGTGGAGCTGTTGGCGGATGCCGCGCATGAGCGGCGCCTTTGCCTGGGCCGCCAGCACGTCGGCCGCGTCCTCGCCGAAGAGGTTGCAGAACCCGACGATGGCGTGCGGCCAGCCGGTGCGGTCGGCGGCAGCCTGCACGAAGTCCACCTCCTCCACCGCCCGCTCCGGCGCCCAGTTGGTCTGCACGTAGACCGAGCCGACGACGCCGGTGCCCGCGATGTCGTCGAGAAACTCCTCGATCGGATAGTCGCGCTTGATGGGATCGTAGGGGCCGAAGATGCGCGGGACTGTCGGCCCTTGCAGCCAGGGCTGGTCCGCGCGGCGCCAGATGTGGTGGTGCGCGTCGATGACGGGTTCGGTCATGGCAGGGCCTTAGAGCAGGGTCACGGAGAGGGCCGGCACCAGGATCAGGAGCACCAGCACGGCGGCCATCGCCAGCATGAACGGGATCACGCCGATGACGACGTCGCGCATCGTGGTGCCGGAGATACCGGCGATGACGAAGAGGTTGAGCCCGATGGGCGGGGTTATGGCGGCGATCTCGATGTTGAGCACCAGCACGATGGCGAAGTGGATCGGGTCGATGTCGAGCGCGCGCACCGACGGGAGCAGCATCGGCGTAACCACGGTGAGCAGCGTGAAGCCGTCGAGGAAGCAGCCGAGCACCAGGAGAACCGCCGACGTCACGAACAGGAAGCCGAGCGGCGAGAGGTTGAAGGCGTCGATGCCGGCGACGATGGCGGCCGGGATGCCGGCGAGGGTCGCCAGCATGCCGATGAAGAGCGCCCCGGAGAGGATGAAGAGGATCGCACCGGTGGAGCGCGCGCTCTGGACGAAGATCGGCGGCAGGTCCGTGAGCCCGATGCTGCGGTAGACGAAGAGCGCCACGAAGAGGCCGTAGACCACCGAGATGGCGGCGGCTTCGGTGGGCGTGAAATAGCCGGCGTAGATGCCGCCCAGCACGATCGCCGGCATCAAGAGCGCCGGCGCCGCCATGCGGAACGTGCGCCACAGGACTCGCAGCGAGAACGGCTCCGTCGCGCGGCCGTAGCCGCGGCGCAGGGCGATGGTGAAGGCGACGATGCCGATGGCGGTGGCGGCGATCAGCCCCGGCACCACGCCGGCGATGAAAGGTCTTTCACCGACTGCTGCGCCATCTCGCCGTAGATGACGAACGTGACGCTGGGCGGGATGAGGATGCCGAGCGTCCCGCCCGCGCCGATGAGGCCGGCGGTGTAGCGCCGCGGGTAGCCGAGGCCCTCCATGGTCGGGATCATCACCCGCCCCAGCGCCGCGGCGGAGGCGACGGACGAGCCCGTCATCGCGCCGAAGATGGCCGTCGCGCCGGTGGCGCCGATGGAGGCGCCGCCCGGCACCTTGCCGACGATCGCCTGCATGAAGTCGAACAGGTACTTCGCGAAGCCGGACCGCAGCATGATGTTGCCGGCGAGAATGAAGAACGGGATCGCCAGCAGCACGAAGCTGTCGAGCCCGGTGTAGATGGACTGGGCGATCTGCGTCGGCGACGTCACGTCGGTGATGAGCGACCACGATGAGCCCCGTCAGCCACAGCGCGAACCCGACGGGGACGCCGACGAGCAGGAAGGCGAAGATCAGCCCCAGGAGCAGGACGGCCATGGCTCAGCCTTCCGAGACGTGGACGGGCGTCGCCGGCCGGACGCCGCAGAGGCGCAGGAGCAGGCGCAGGCTGATCAGCCCGAACGCCACCGGCACCACGAGCTGCGCCACCCAGATGTCGAACGGCAGGTTGGAGTGGGCGAAGCTGATGCCGAACGCACGCGTCTCCTGGACGTAGCCGATGCCGAGCCACGTCGCCGCGAGGGCGAAGGCGAGACACAATGCGTCCGCGACCCGCTCCAGCGCGGCGCGGGCACGCGGGCCGACGGCGCTGGGCACGATCTCGACGCTGACGTGGGCACCGTCGCGCGTCAGCCCGATGGTGGCGACGTAGACGAGGGCGATGAGGAGCACGCGCGACAGCTCGTCCGTCCAAAGGTGCGAGCCGCCGAAGAACCCGCGCAAGGTCAGCTCCCATGTGACGATGACGAGCACGGCCAGGAGGAGGAGGCCGGCAAGGCCATCCTCCACCATGCGCAGAACCTTGTCGGCAACTCGCAGGATCACTGGTAGCTCTTCAGCTCTTCGATCAGCTCGTCACCGACCTGTGCGCGGAACTGGTCCCACACCGGCTGCGCCGCCTCGGACCAGGCGTCGATCTCCTCCGGCGTCTGCACGTGAACGTCGACGCCCAGCCCGCGCAGATCCTCGAGCGCCTGGTTGGCGGCCTCCTCGGCGGCGGTGCGGTTCGTCTCCGCGACCTCGATCGCGGCGGTCTGGATGATCTCCTGAAGCTCCGGGTCGAGGCTGTCCCACCATTCGGCGTTCACCATCCACGGGTAGAACGCGATGTAGTAGGGCGCGTAGTTCACGTTGCGGATGTCTTCCTGCCAGTCATAGATCGTATAGCTGTCCGTCGGCACGTTCAGCGCATCGATCAGACCCTGCTGAATGGCCGGCGAGATCTCGACGAAGTTGATCGACACCGGCGTCGCGCCGAACAGCTTCAGCATCTCGAGGTTGACCTTGCCGAGGCCGCGGAATTTCAGCCCGGCGAAGTCCTCCGGCTTGCGCAGCGGCGTCGCACGCGTGCCGGGGACGAGATAGTCGAACGGCAGCACGGCAATGAGCTTGGCACCTTTCGCCTCGGCCTCGGCGTAGGCCTTGGAGAAGAAGCCGTCGTCGATCGCCTTGTAGAACGACTCGCGCGTCGGGAACGCGTACGGCAGCTCCGACACGGCCGACTTCGGCGCCACCGCGCTCCAGTAGGCGGAGATGAGGGTGGTCATCTCGGTGTCGCCGCGCAGCACCGCCTGCAGCAGGTCGAGCCCCTTGTAGAGGCTGCCGCTCGGATAGAGCGTAACCTCGATGCGCCCGTCGGAGCGCTCCTCGACCAGACGCTTGAACTCCTGGTTGGCGCGGCCGGGAGTGATGTCGAGCGCATACTCGACGGGGAAGCGGATGTTGACGTCGGCAGCGGTCGCGGCGCCGGCCACGCAGCACATGGCTGCCGCGGCGGACACGCGGGCAAGCGCGTTCATCATGCGGGGTCTCCTTGGGGTGCGGTGTGTGAGGGTCCGCCGAGGGGACAGGGCAGGCGTTGCACGCCGTGTGGCCGAGCCCGCGCGAGGGTGCCGGATCACGAAGGCCGCCGCCTGTGCGGCCGGGCCGACGTGCGACGACCGCGACCGGCGCGGTCTCATTGCGCCCCAGATTGTGAACCGACCCATCCGGGTCCTCCCGACGATGCCTCTTGCGGGCATTGACAGGGAGTGTGAACCCCATTTTCGTACATCGTCAAGAGTTTCGAAAATCCAGGATGGCGAGGTGGCGGCACCTAAGAGCCGGAGCGAACATGCGTTTCAGACCCTGCGCGGCGCGATCCTCGCGGGCCGGTTCGAGCCGGGTGCGCCGCTGAAGTACAGCGAGCTGCAGGAGCTGTGCGGCGTCAGCGTGTCACCGGTGCGCGAGGCGCTGACCCGGCTCGTCGCCGCAGGGCTCGTGGAGGGGGAGCACAACCGTGGCTACCGGGCCGCCGCGCTCAGCCTGCCCGAGCTCGACGATCTGGTGCGCACGCGGATCGAGATCGAAAGTTTGGCGCTGGGGCGGGCGATCCGCTTCGGCGACGCCCACTGGGAAGCGGCGGCGATCTCCGGCCTTCACATCATCGAGGTGCTGCCGCGGCGCCAGGCGGACGACCCAAGTCTCCACAACGAGGAGTGGGAGCTGCACCACGTCGCGTTCCACCGCGCGCTGATCGCGGCCTGCCAATCGCCGCTGCTCCTGCAGTTTGCGCAGTCGCTGTCGGACCGCGCGGACCGTTACCGCCGCTTCTCGCTCACCCTGGAGGCGCCCGACCGGGACGTGGCCGCCGAGCACCGCGCGATCCTCGAGGCGGCGCTGACGCGGGATGCCGAGACGGCAGCTCGGCTGCTCGCCGAGCACTACGGAAACACCGCGCGCTACGTCCGCGAGGTGCTGGCCAGCACGCCGTGACGCGGGTGGCCACCGGCAGGGCGGCGGCCACCCGCGTTCAGTTCTGCTCGGCGACGTCCCCCGGCGCGGCGTCCTGATGGGCGACCTGCACCTCCAGCGCGGCCGGGTGCCAGGGGGCGGGGGCATCGCTCGCCGCGGCGGTCTCCGCGACCAGAGGTGAGGCGTAGACCGAATCGGCGATGAGACCGGCGTGCTCGGGGCGCAGGCGCGCCGCGGCCACCAGTGCATGCCCGTCCGCAAGGAGCGCCAGCGTGGTCAGCTCGATGGCGCCGTAGGTGGCGTAGAGGCCGTCGCCGGCGCGCATGTCGGCGATGTCGGGCGGCGTGAGGACGGCGATGTCGAGCTGGTCGGTGGCGATGAGGCTGGCGAGGCGGGTGGCGGCCGGCGCCCGCGCCACGCGCGCACTGGACGCCGGCAGCCGAAGATCGAGCCATGCCGCGACGGACTTGGCGAGCCGATAGCCCTCGTCGTCGTTGCGGTGGCAGCCGATGAGGAGGTGCTTCTTGCGGTAGATCACCCATTGCCGGTACGGCGTGTGCGCCGCAGCCGGGCCGGCCGCCGCGGCGACGACGAGCGCGCCGCCCCAGGCGAGCACGTCACGCCGGCGCGGTGTGGCGTGTTGCGCCGGACGCTCCGGCGCCGCGGGAGGACGGTGGCGGCTCACTGGCTGTCGGCGCCGTCCTCGGCGAAGACGTCTTCGTTGAGGACCGCCGTCACGATGTAGTTGGGCACGTCCACCACCTGGCCGACGCGAAGGTCCACGGCGACGCTCGCCAGAATGTAGGCCTGCTCGCGCGACAGGCCGTGCTCGCGCACGATGTAGTCGAGCATCTTGGAGAGCGCATCGCGGGCGGCAATCGTCAGATCCTCGCTCATGTTGGTGAGGTCCGGGATGACCGCGCTGTCGAGGTAGGTGTGCGAGGGGGGCACCTCGCCCTTGGCCTTCAACGGTAGGCCGATGGTCTGGTAGAACTTCGACGGCTCGATCGCCTTGATCTGCGCGCCGCCTTCCACCTCGGGGCCCTTGATGTCGCTGCCGCCGCCCTTGCGCACCTCGGTGGTGACGCTGACCACGGCGCCCATCTCGATCGCGGTACCGGACACTTCACCGTCGCCCTGCGCATAGTGCACGTCGCCGATGAAGAAGCCGCACCCTTCGACGAAGCAGGGGAGGAGGAGGGTCGTGCCGATCTGCATCTGCTGCACGTCCATGTTGCCGCCGTTCTCGCGCGGCGGGATGGTGCGCAGGCACTCGGTCGGGTGGCTGCCCTCGGGGCCGCAGACGGCGGCCGGGAGCGCGCCGACGGGCTCGGGCTGTAACGCCGGGCCGCCGACCGCGCCGAGTGCCGCCTCGCGCTCCAGCCAGGCCGCGACCTCGGTCTCGCCGGGCATGACGCCGACCGAGCCCATGAACGCCTCGTAGGGCACCTTCACGCCGGGCATCTGGTCGCTCTCGGCGTGGGTGCGCGTCAGGCGCCAGTTGACGAGGAAGGGCTCGGTGAACTCGTCCCGCAGGAAGCCGAAGCCCGGCACGATGACGGTGTAGCCGTACTGATCCGGCGCGATGTCCTCCAACGTGACGGCCAGGACGTCACCGGGCTCGGCGCCCTCGATGTAGATCGGCCCGGTCATCGGGTGGACCAGGTTGAGATCCACGGCGGCGAGGTCGTCGGCGTTGGAATCCAGCGTCAGATCGGAATCGAAGGCATCGCGCGTCTCCACCACGATGAGATCGCCGGGCTTGGCCCGCGCGACCGGCTCGATGGCATGGTGGTAGCGGTTGAAGCAGTTGGGATCGTCGACGCAGTGCGTCCCTTCCTTGGCGACGGTGACGGTCTCACGGAAGGTGACGTCGGCGGTGTCGGACCAGGCCGGGCCGGCGGCCAGCATCGCGAATGCGGCAAGCACCGGGGCGGCAGGGACAATCGGTAATTTCATGCGTCTCGCTCCTTGGTCTTTCGCAACATCAGGCATGTTTCGGACCAAGCTCGCGCACGAAGGCGGCGAATCTCAGGCCGCCTTCGGCGAGAGCCAGCCGCCGGCCCTCGTCCGTGGCGAAGAGATCCGCGGAACCGACGCGCGCCGCTTAACGATCGCATGATTGCGGCGTACGCTGATCGCTCACGATCCAACAAACCGGAGATTCGCATGATCCCTCAATTGCCGCGTGCCGCAGGCGCGACGACAGTCCTGGTTTTGGCGGCTGTTGCGTTCAGTGTCGCACCGGCCGCCGCGCACGAGGCGAGCGGCAGCGTGGGCGGGCTGGTGTCCGGCTTCATGCATCCGATTCTCGGTTGGGATCACGTGGCGGCGATGGTGGCGGTGGGCTTATTGGGCGCGGTTCTCGGCGCGCCGGCGATTTATCTGCTGCCGATCGTCTTCCCGCTGGTGATGGCTGGCGGGGGCGCGCTGGGGGTGATGGGCGTGCCCCTGCCGGGGGTGGAGATCGGCATTGCCGCCTCGGCGCTTGTGCTGGGGTTGATGGTGGCAGCGGGCCGGCCGATCCCGCTGTGGGTGGCGGCCGCCGTGGTCGCGGTGTTCGCGGTCTTCCACGGCCATGCCCACGGCACCGAGCTTCCCGTCGCGGCGGACGCGCTCGCCTACGGGATCGGCTTCGTCGTGGGCACGGGGCTGCTGCACCTCGTCGGCATCGTCGTCGGTCTGGCGTGGACGTGGAACCTCGGCCGGGTGCTGGTGCGTGCGGCGGGTGGGATGATCGCGGTCGCCGGCATCGCATTCCTCACCGGCGCCGCGTAGCGCGGTCTCCCGCGGCGCGGGTGAGGGGGCGCCTCAAGCGCCCCTTGGACCAACCTCGCTCTGCACGGTCATCCCCACCGCCCTCCAGGGCCGCCGCCCCCGATGCTGAATACCGGGTTGCGGCACGCCGAGGGCTGCGGCGGGGTCCAGCGCCCGCCCGGAGCCACGCGCAGCCCCTTTGGGGCGAGCATGGCGAGGACGGGCGCTTGACGCCGTCGTGGCCCGACCCAGCGTTGATTGCTGCTGTTCAGCTCAGTCGACCGCTTCTTCGCGGTCGTCTGATCTGAACGGCTGCCTGCCGGCGAGGCGGAGGGAGCGCGAGGGGGGAACCCCCTCGCTTGCTGCGGTCCCGCGCTATCGTGCGCGAGCGAATCCGCTCCGCCGTCATCGCCTGCCGGCGCGCTTTCTCCGAAGGTCCTCCCCGGGTCAAGCGTGTTCGTGGTGAAGCGCCTTATCCCGCCCGTGGGCCAAACAAGATGACCGCAGCTCCGGCAAGGCAGAGGCTCGCTCCGGCGAGGTCGTAGCGGTCAGGAGGGCGGTGCTCGATGGCCCACAGCCATACCAGCGATGTTACGATGTACACGCCGCCGTAGGCCGCATAGGCCCGTCCGGCATAGTCGCTCTCAACGCGCGTCAGAAGCCATGCGAAGGCCGCCAGCGACAGGAGGCCGGGAAGCAGCCACAGCGGGGACTTGCCCAGTTTGAGCCACGCCCAGAATGCGAAGCAGCCGGCGATTTCGGTAATGGCGGCGAGGAGGTACCAGACGATCGACATGCCGCTGGTTCGAACCCAATCGAAACGCGACCGCAAGACGGGTCTTGCCGTCCGGTGCATGCCGACCCGCGGGCAGGCTGGCAAGGGCAACGTCGTCCCTTCCCAGCGTCACCTCGTGCCGCTGCCACCTTTCTCGTCCCGAACGCTTGTGCTCCCTCTAGCCTCCAGCCCCGGAATGAAAGCGCATCCAGTAGGGGCGCTGGAATAATTGATTGCATAATTAAATCGTTCAGTCGTCAGAGGGAATCTCTCTAGCCGTGCGTGGCGCGATGGACACGGCGTGCGATAAACGCCAGGATCGGCACGTGAAGGACCCGCCTAGAGGTCCTCGCGAGGGATGGAGACTGCGATGCTGAAATCTATTGCTGCTGCGGCGACGGCTCTCGTCGTGGCGACGGGCGCGACCGGCGCCGTCGCCCAGGACAAGCCCGATCAGGTCAAGATCGGGATCACCACGTTCCTCTCGGGCCCGGCCTCCGTGTTCGGCGTGCCGGGGCGCGCCGCGGCGGAGATCCTGGCCGCGGACCTCAACGAGCGCGGCGGGATCGACGGCGTGCCGGTGGAACTCTTCTTCACCGACGAGGGAGCCGGCGGCGAGACGCTCGCCAGCGAGTTCCGCCGCCTGGTGCAGGACGAGAACGTCGACGTGATGATGGCGTCGATTTCGTCGGGCAATTGCCTCAACCTGGGGCCGCTCGCGGAGGACCTGCAGGTTCTCAACATCATGTGGGACTGCGGCACGCAGCGGATCTTCGAAGAAGCGGATTACAAGTACAACTTCCGCACCCAGGGCAACGCCACCGCCGAGATGATGGCGGCGCTCCTCTACCTGCTGCAGACGAACCCGGATTTCTCCACCCTTGCCGTGGTCAACCAGGACTATGCCTGGGGCCGCGACAGCTGGAACCTCTTCTCCAGCGCGCTCAAGAAGCTGAAGCCGGATGTCGAGATCGTGGCCGAGCTCTTCCCTCGCTTCGGCGCGCCGGACTACTCGGCCGAAATCTCCCGCCTTCAGGCGCTGCGGCCGGACGTCATCCTGTCGACCTCCTGGGGCGGTGATCTCGAGACCTTCGTGCGCCAGGCGAGCCAGCGCGGGCTGACGCAGTCCTCCACCTTCGTTCTGCCGCTGGCGGAGTCCTCGCTGCAGCGGCTCGGCGGCGCGCTGCCCGACGGCGCCATCGTCGGCGGACGCGGCGACCACTACTTCCTGCACCCCGAGACCAAGGACAGCGAGAAGTTCCAGACCTTCGTCGAGGCGTTCCGCGAGGAGACGGGCGACTATCCTATCTATCCCGCGTTCCACATGGCCCAGGCCTTCGCCGCGCTGGAAGGCGCCTACACCAAGGCGATCGAGGCGAACGACGGTCAGTGGCCGAGCGAGGACGAGGTGATCGCGGCGATGGAGGGGCTGTCCTTCACCGGGCTCGGCCGTGAAGTCACCCTGCGCGAGGACAACCAGGGCCTGGAGGCGCAGCTCATCGGCACGGCGCGGACGGTTGACGCGTACGAATTCCCGATCATCGACAACATCCGCATCTATGCCGCGGAGGACATCATGCCCCCGGTCGGCACCAATTCGCTGACGTGGATCGACGGGCTCGATGAGACGTTCCTCGATACCGCGCACGACGACTACTCTCACGGCGACTGATCGCACGTGGCGGCTCGGCTGTGTGCCGGACCGCCCCCGCCGCGAGCGCCCAGACCTGCACTGAGCGCCCGGCGCCCGCGGGATCGATCCCTCTCGCCGCTCGACACTTGTCTCGCCCAAAAGGTCGCGTGTGAACTCGCAACTCCTTCTCCTGGTGCTATTCGACGGGGTGGCCTACGGGGCGCTCGTGTTCCTCGTCGCCGTCGGGCTGACGCTCGTCTTCGGCGTGATGCGCATCCTCAACGTCGCGCACGGCAGCTTCTACGCATTGGGCGCCTATTCCGCCGTCAGCCTGGCGGGCTGGCTGGCGACGCGGGGGATGCCGGGCTACCTCGCGGTGCCGGTCTATCTGGTCACTGCGGTGGTGATCGGCGTCGTCGTCGGCGGCCTGATGGAGCGCTTTCTGCTCCGCCGCATCTACGACAACGAACAGGCGCTGCAGCTTCTCGTCACGTTCGCGATCTTCATGATCCTGGAGAACCTGCAGCGCGTGATCTGGGGTGTGCAGCCTTACTTCTACGCGCGGCCGCTGAACGATCTCGGCAACGTCTCCGTCGCCGGCGTCACCTATACCGCGTATCAAACGCTGTTCCTGCCGGCGATCGCGCTCGTGGCGCTGGTGGGCCTGCGCATCTTCCTGCGCCACACGCTGGCGGGGTCGGTGATCGTGGCGGTCATGGAGGACCGGGAGACGGCGATGGCGGTCGGCATCAACGCCCGCCGCGCCTTCCTCGTGACGTTCGTCATCGGCGCGACACTGGCGGCGCTCGGCGGCGCCCTCGCGTCGCCGACTACTCGGTTTCGCCGGGCATCGGTCCGGAGATCATCGTGCTCTCGTTCGCCGTCGCCGCCACCGCGGGGCTGGGGCAGATCGAGGGGGCGGCGCTGGCGGCGCTCCTCATCGGCCTCGGGCGCTCCTTCGCGGTCTTCTAGGCGCCGGAGTTCGAGGTCGTGATGCCGTACCTCATCATGGTCCTGGTGCTTCTCGTCCGCCCCGAAGGCCTCTTCGGCCGCTCCACCGCACGGAAGATCTGATGCTCCACACGCTCGCGGACCGCACCCAGCCATGATGCGAGTCGTCTTCCCGCTGATCCTCGTCATCCTGGCGGCGTACCCGTTCGTGGGGACGTCCTTCGTGCCGCTCTTGACGATCGTCTTCGCCAAGGCACTGCCGGTGCTCGGCATCATCCTTCTGCTGCAGGCGGGGCAGGTGTCGTTCGGCCACGCGCTGTTCTTCGCGGTCGGTGCATACACGATGGGCTTCGTCCTGCGCGACGTCGGCTCGGTCGACCTCGTGCTGCTGCTTCCGGCCGCGACCATCGCCGCCGGCATCGTCGGTCTCGCGGTCGGCGTTTTCGTGGTGCGCTACCGCTACATCTTCTTCGCCATGCTGAACCTGGCGTTCTCGATGGTGCTCTACTCGCTGCTGGAGAAATTCTTCCACATCACCGGCGGCACCGACGGGCTGCGCGTCGCCCGCCCCACCGTCCTCGGCCTCACGCTGGAGCGCACGGAGTTCGAGCTGGTGCTCTACGGCGTCTCGCTGGCGCTGCTGGCGCTGTCGCTCATCGGCGCGCACCGCCTGCTCGACAGCCCCCTCGGCCATACCCTCAAGGCCATCAAGACCAACGAGACGCGGGTCGAGTATCTCGGCCTGTCGCCGCGCCGCACGCTGCTCGTCTTCTACGTCGTGTCGGCGATGCTGGCCGGGCTCGGCGGGGCGCTCGTCGCGGTCTTCCAGGGCCTCGCCACGCCCGACTACGCGTACTGGACGCGCTCGGGCGAGATGGTGTTCGTGGCGATTCTCGGCGGGGCCGGGCATGTCCTGGGCGCGCTCGTCGGCTCTTTCGCGTTCGAGTTCATCCGCGCCTTCGCCGCCCAGTATGTGGGCGACTACTGGCAGATGACGCTCGGCTTCGTCTTGCTTGTGACCATCCTCTTCCAGCCGGACGGGGTTGTCGGCTTCGTGCAGCGGCTCGGGCGGCGGCGCGCGGCGCCGCACGAACCTCCGGCCTCGTCGTCCATCCCGGAGCCGCGGCCATGAGCGCGCCGGTGCTCCTGGAGGCGAGCGGCCTGGAGATCCGCTTCGGCGGCGTGGTGGCGGCGGACGGCATCGCGCTCTCCATCGCCGAGGGCGAGCACATCGCCATCATCGGCCCCAACGGTGCGGGCAAGACCACTTTCCTCAACATCTGCACCGGGTACCTCAAACCGCGCGCCGGATCGGTGCGCTACAAGGGCCGCGAGCTGATCGGCAAGAGCCCGCGCGCGATCACCCGCCTCGGCATCGCCCGCGCGTTCCAGATCCCGCAGCTCTTCGCCGAGCAGACGGTGCGCGAGAACGTCGCCATCGCCGCCGCCGCGCGGGCGGGCCGCATCGCCCCGTTCACCCGGCTGCTCGCCACCCCCGAACGCCACAAGGCGGACGAGCTGCTGGCGCTGATCGACTGCGCCGACGTCGCCGACCGAAAGGCGCACGAGCTGCCCGAGGGCAAGCGAAAGCTGGTCGACATCGCCCTCGCCCTGGCGCTGGAGCCGGAGCTGCTGCTGATGGACGAGCCCACCTCCGGCGTTGCCTCGTCGGAAAAGTTCGCGGTGATGGAGACGTTGATCCGCGCGCTGGAGCTGCGCGGCGTCACCTCCGTCTTCGTCGAGCACGATATGGAGATGGTGACGCGCTACGCCACCCGTGTCGCGGTCTGGTCGTCGGGCCAGATCCAGCGCGACGGACCGCCGGTGGAGGTGCTCGCCGACCCCGAAGTCATTCGAACCGTGATTGGGACGGCCTGATGCTGGACCTTCAGAACCTCTCTGTCGCCATCGCCGGCATCCCGATCCTGCGCGGCATCGGCTTCTCGATCGGCGAGGGGGAGACGGTGGCCTATGTCGGCCGCAACGGCGCGGGGAAGACCACCACCTTGCGCGCGATCATGGGCGCGGTCGCCGCGACCGGGACGATCCGCCTCGCCGGCGAGGCGATCGACCGTGTGCCGGCGCACGAGCGGCCGGCCCTCGGCATCGGCTGGGCCCCGGAAGACCGGCGCCTGTTCTCGGCCTTCACGGTGACGGAGAACATCCTGCTGCCCGCGCGCGTGGCCAAGCTCAGCGCGGCCGAGCGGGACCGGCGGCTGGAGCGGGTCTACGCGATCCTGCCGGAGTTGAAGGAGATGGGCGACCGTCCCGCGGGCTCGGTCTCCGGCGGGCAGGGCAAGATGGTGGCGCTCGGCCGCGCGCTGATGATCGGCACGCGCCTGGTGCTCCTCGACGAGCCGTTCCAGGGCCTCGCCCCGGTGCTCGCCCAACGCTACGGCGAGGCGCTGAGGACGCTGCAGGCCCAGGACCCGGGGCTGTCGCTCCTCATCACCGAATCCAATCCGGCGCTGCTGCAAGGCTTCGCCAACAGAACCATCGGCATCGAGCGCGGCGAAATTCAAGCCGCCCCGGCGCTGGCGGAGACCGGACGCTGAAGACGTCCGCACCAATAAAGGAGGACAGTATGACGACACACACGTTCAAGGCCCTCGGTCTGGCGGCGCTCCTCGCCGTCACGAGCAGCGGGGCGGCGCTCGCCGAGTGCCAGCCGTCCAAGTGGGGCGCGGACGATACGATCGGCTCGGCCAACACCATTACGCCGGAGCGCGTCCTGGCCGCGTCCAAGCTGGTGAAACAGGGCAAGACGCAGCATCTCGGCATCATCGTCGACAAGGATATTCCCGCCTTCGGCGCCCGCAGCCTGTCGGTCACGATCCTGCAGCCGGGGCAGCAGTGGGGCCAGAAGCCGTTCCCCAACGGCTTCGTCTACAACGACGACATCTTCACCGGCTGGCTCGGTATCGGCTCGCAGCTGGATACGCTCGCCCACGGCGGCCATGCAGGCGAGGACGGCACTTTCTTCTACAACTGCAACGAGGCCGCCGAGATCAGCCAGGTGACCGGCATGACCAAGCTGGGCGTGGAAGGCATCCCGCCGCTGGTGGCGCGCGGCGTCGTGCTCGACATGGCCGCCCATGCCGGCAAGGAGCACATGGACGCCGGCGAGTACTTCACCGCCGACGACGTGAAGGCTCAGGCCGAGTCGCAAGGCGTGACGCTGGGTGAGGGCGACGTGGTGCTGTTCCACACCGGCTGGACCGAACACGTGCTGCCGTCCGACCCGGCGGCCTGGGGCGCGGGCGAGCCCGGCATGTCCGAGGACGTGGCCGACTATATGGCCGAACTCGGTGTCCTGGCCGTCGGTGCCGATACCTGGGGCGTCGACGTGGTTCCGCCGCAGAACGCGGACCGTCCCTTCCAGGGCCACATCACGCTGCTGAAGGAAAACGGCATCTACATCCTCGAGGTGATGAACACCGGCCCGCTCGTCGAGGATGAGGCGTGGGAGTTCATGTTCGTGCTCGGCCCGTCGCGCCTGCGCGGCGCGGTGCAGGCGATCATCGACCCGATCGCCGTCTACTGAGCCCTGTCGCAGCGGACCGGCCGGACCGAGAACCCCAACGCCGCGGTCCGCCCTGAACAACGAAGCGCGGCACCTCCGACGGAGGCGCCGCGCCGCACAAAATGACGGTCCTCGATCGGGGGCACGGCGGCGCATCGATCTGCTCTGTTGCGCCCATGATCCCCTGAGCGGCTGCGGCCCCCGGGGTCGCAACCGCTGGTCGTCACCGGTTGGGCGCTTTAGTTGGCGTCGCCGTCGTCAGCCTCGTCCTGCGACTGAGGCGCAGCCGGCGCGTCGGGCATCTGCGGCCGCTCCGAACGCGGTCCCCGCTCGAAGCGAGGGCCGCGCTCGCCACGGGGGCCACGCTCACCGTCGTGGCGCGGGCCGTGGTGGCGGTACTCGGCGCGGTCGCCGTGCCGGCCCCGCCCGCCCATGCGGCCGCGGCCGCGGTCATCGCGCGAGAGCGCGCCGTCGCCGTTGCGGTCCATCTTATCCACGACCCTGCCGAACTTCTCGGCACGCTCGGCTTCGGAGATCTGGCCGTCGCCGTCCTCGTCCAGCGATTGGAAGCGGTCGACGATCTGGCGCGCCATCAGGTCGAGGTAGATCGTCTTGAACTCCTCGAGCGTGATCGCGCCGTCGCCGTCCGTGTCGCCGAGGTCCACCTTGGACTGCACGAAGACGTCGATCTCCTCCTGCGTGATGGCGCCGTCACCGTCGCCGTCGGCCTGGCGCATGATCTCCATCATCATGACACGTCCGCCGTGCGGGCCGGGGCCGCGTCCGAAGTGCCGCCCGCCGCCATGGCGGCCATGATGGTAGCCGTGCCGGCCGCCGCGCCGCTCGCCGTGGTGCCGCCGTCCTTCGCGCTTACCCTCGGAGTGCGCGTGCGTGACACCGTCCTGCGCCACGGCGGGGGCCTGCGGGCCGGTGAAGGCATTCGCGGCGACCGCGCCGGTCAGCATGCTGCCGGTGAGGAGGGCGGCGATCAAAGCGTTTCTCATGAGTGGCTCCTGTTATCGTGAGGCGTTGTCCGCCTGCCACCCATAGCTAGCGACCCGGCCGCCGGAATGTGTGTCGCCGCAGGGCCCACTTTGTCGCGGTGTCTGTCGCCCCGCCGCCGCTGATACAGTTGGCGACAAACTTCTCTCCGCACGGCCACGGACGGCGTTATCTGTGTCGCCATGGACGAGATATACGAGCCCCACATCCTGGTCGTCGACGACGCGCGCGACATCCGCGAGCCGCTCGCGGCCTATCTGAAAAAGCACGGCCACCGGGTCAGTGTCGCGGCGGACGCGGCCGCAGCCCGCACGGCGATCGGCAACGGGTCCATCGATCTCGTGGTGCTGGACGTGATGATGCCGGGGGAGGACGGGCTGTCGCTGTGCCGCTGGCTGACCGCCACCGCCGGCCCGCCCGTGATCCTGCTGACGGCGATGGCCGACGACGCCGACCGCATTGTCGGGCTCGAGCTGGGCGCGGACGACTACATCGTGAAGCCGTTCAACCCGCGGGAGCTGCTGGCCCGGGTGCGGGCGATCCTGCGCCGTGTGCCGCCTTCGCGCGAGCGGGTGCCGTCCGGCCGGCGGGCGTTCGCCGGGCTGGTGCACGATCCGGGCGCGGGGACCCTGACGCGGGGCGACGGGACGCAGATCGCGCTGACGACGGCGGAGAACCGTCTGTTGATCGTGCTGCTCGATCGGCCGGGGCAGGTGCTGGGCCGCGATCAACTCTTGGATCTGACGCAAGGGCGCGAGGCGAAGGCCTATGACCGTGCCGTCGACAATCAGGTCAGCCGCCTGCGCCGCAAGATCGAGCCGGACGCCAAGCGCGCCAGCATCATCGTCACCGAGTGGGGCGGCGGCTACCGCCTCGCCGCCGAGGTGGAGGACGTCGCCTGATGCTGGACCGGCTCTGGCGCGGCGTGCGGCGGGCGGGGCAGTTGGTTCTGCCGCGCACCATCACGGCGCAATTCGCGTGGCTTCTGGTGGCCGCGTTGCTGGTGGCGAACGCGGTGGCGCTCCTTGTCGTCGGGGCGGAGCGCGAGCGCGTCGCCCGTGAGGTGCGGCGCGGCGCACAGATCGAGCGGCTGGCCGGCATCGCGGCGGTGATGGCCGAGGTGCCGCCTCATCTGAGGGACGGCATCGCCCGGACCACCTCCTCGCCCTTCCTGCACCTTCGGGTCGGCGACACGGCGGCCGTGCCTGAGGCGGGCGAGGGCGCGGCGGCGCGCCACGTCGCTGCCCGGTTGGCTTCGGAGATGGCCGAGGCCGGATTCGCGGCGACCGTACGGGTCGCAGTCGCCGGGCCGCCAAGCCCGCGCCGCCATCGAGGCGAGCGACCGCGCCACCGCCGTGACGATCACCGGCGCTTGCATGAGCATGATGGCGGGCGGGACGGGAACGGGGACCGGCCGCCTCGTCGTGGCGCCGATGGCGGTGCGCCCGGTGCGGGCGGAGAGCGTGAGGGACCCCGCAG
This sequence comes from uncultured Alphaproteobacteria bacterium, assembly GCA_963771975.1. Lineage (GTDB taxonomy): Bacteria > Pseudomonadota > Alphaproteobacteria > Rhizobiales > Amorphaceae > Acuticoccus. The sequence continues at coordinate 390,518 of CAVYVL010000002.1, forward strand.
GGACCGCCGCGGCGGCGACTGGCGCTTCGATCGCCGCCCATCCCCGATCGCCGTGGCGATTCCGTTTAGCGACGGGATGTGGCTGAATGCGCGCCTGCCGGTGGTGGGCCGGCGGTCGCCGGTGGTGGGCCGGGCGGTGCTCATGACGCTCGGCTTCTCGCTCGTGTGCGTGCTCGGCGTCGGCATCTCGTTCACGCGGCGGCTGACGCGGCCGATCCGCTCGCTGGCGGCGGCCGCCGAACGCGCCGGAGAGGGCGACCGAAGCGCCACCGCCGCCGTGGCCGGACCCGCCGAAGTGCGCCGCGCGGCGGAGGCCTTCAATGCCATGCAGAGCCGTATCGCCCGGTTCGACGCCGAGCGCGCGCGCACCATCGCCGCCGTGGGGCACGACCTGCGCACCCCGATCACGTCCCTGCGCATTCGCGCCGAGATGCTGGAGGACGAGGAGCGCGACGCGATGGTCCGCACCCTCGACGAGATGCGCGTGATGGCCGACGGCCTGCTCGCCTACGGCCGCGGCGAGGCGCACGAGGAGCCGCGCAAGCTGGTGGACATCGCCGCGCTGCTGCGGGATCACGTCGGCGACGGGATCACCTACGAAGGGCCGGACAGCCTGATGGTCGAGGGGCGGCCGGTGGCACTGTCGCGGGCCTTCGCGAACCTCGCCGAGAACACGCGGCGCTACGCGGGTGGCGGGCGCTGGCGGCTGATCGAGGGGGCAACCGCTATCCACGTCACCATCGACGACGACGGGCCGGGGATCCCGGAGGATCGCCTGGCGGAGGTGCTGGAGCCCTTCGTGCGGCTGGACCAGTCGCGCAATGCCGAGACCGGCGGCGCGGGACTGGGACTCTCCATCGCAAGCACGGTCATTCGGGCGCACGGCGGATCGCTGACGCTGCACAACCGGCCGGACGGTGGACTTCGCGTGGCCATCGTCCTGCCGCGCGCGCGGTCCGGACAGGCCTCCGGCGCGGGGTCGGACCAAGGAACGTTTGGCCGAGTTGTGTCCGCGGTGAAGGGTCGTAGGTCACGCTAGGGCCGCCCGCGCGACGGCGCCGGAAATGGCGGCGAGCGTCGGCTGACGATGCCGGGGGTGAGGGGCTCAAGCGTCACCAAGGAACAGGGCCAGCGCCTGTTCCCCGGAGCACGCCGTCGCTGAAGAAGCCCTGAGCCGAAGCGTTAGGCCGCGCAAGGCACGCTTCGCTCTTCGGCCTTGCACGCCCTAACGCTTCGGCTCTGATCGGGCTTCAGCGACGGCGGGCTCCAAGGAACAGGCTGAGTCGGTGCCCAGGTGCGGGCGCCGCTGGCCGCGGTGCGAGGTGCGGACGTTTCGCAACGGGTGTGATCGTTGCGACGGCCCGCGTCTCGCGTCGCGAACTACTCCGCGGCCTGGCGCGTGGCGGTGGGCGCGTCGTTGTAGGCCGCTTCCAGCTCGGGCAGGCGCGCCAGGGCCTTCTTGACGTTGTCGGCCCGCACCGGACCGTAGCCCTTGATGACGTCGACCCATTTGGCCAAGGCCACGGCGGCCTCGGCCCGCTCGGCGGTCAGCGTCTTGGCGATGTGGTCGACGGTCGCCTCGTAGCGGGCGAGCATAGCCCGCTCCTCGCGCCGTTCGGCCGTGCGGCCGAAGACGTCGAGCCAGGTGCCGCGGTGGCGGCGCCACTTGGCGAGGTAGGGCAGGACCTTCAGCATCCACGGGCCAAACGCGCGCTTGGCCGGGCGGCCGGTGCGCCCGTCCGTCTGCGACAGGATCGGCGGCGCCATGTGGAACTCGAGGCTCTTGTAGTCGGCGAACTGCGACTTCAGCTGCTCGGCGAACCCACCGTCCACGTAGAGGCGCGCCACCTCGTACTCGTCCTTGATCGCCATCATCTTATAGAGCTGGCGCGCGACGGTATCGAGGAGCGTCTCGCCATCGACGCCGGCGGTCTTTGCGGCGGCTCGGATCGTATCGATACGATCCGTGAAGCGCTTGGCGTAGGCCGCGTTCTGATAATCGGTCAGGCTCGCCGCGTTGCGGGTGACACGCTCGTCGGCGTTGGCGGGCTGCACGCGGTGCGGCAGCGGCGTTCCGGCGGAGGCCTCCAGCATCGCCGCGAACCGCTCGGGGTCGGCGATCGACAGGCGACCGGCGCGGAAGGCGGCGAGGTTCATCGGCACCGCGGCGCCGTTGAGCGTGATCGCCTCCTCCAGCGACGCGGCCGAGAGCGGCAGCGCGCCCGACTGATAGGCCGCGCCCATGATCATCATGTTGGAGGCGATGGCGTCGCCAAAGAGCGTCGTCGCGGCGCTCGTGGCGTCGAAGGCGATGGTGGTGGCCCGCGATTCGAGTGCCGTGACGATGCGGCGCGAGGGGAGCGAGAAGTCGATGTTGCGGGTGAAGTCGCCCGGGAACTGCTCGTGCGTGTTGACGACGACCTTGGCGCCCTCGCCGATGGCGGCCAGCACCTTGGCCGAACCCGCCACCGCGATGTCGCAGCCGAGCACCGCCATGGCGTCGCCGGCGCCGACCCGGATCGTGGTGATGTCTTCGGGCTTGGGCGCGATCTTGATGTGGCTGAGCACGGCGCCGCCCTTCTGGGCGAGACCGGCCATGTCGATCACGCCGGCGCCGAGGCCCTGGATATGCGCGGCCATGCCGATGACGGCGCCCACGGTGACGACGCCCGTCCCGCCGACGCCGGTGACCAGAAGCCCCATCGCATCCTCGAGCGGGGCGAGAGCGGGCTCGGGCAGGTCCTCCGGCATGTCCGGCACGGTGGTCGCCTTCAGCTTGGCGCCGTGAACGGTGACGAACGAGGGGCAGAACCCTTTCAGGCAGGAGAAGTCCTTGTTGCAGCTCGACTGGTCGATCTGCCGCTTGCGGCCGAAGGCGGTCTCCACCGGCTGGATCGCGACGCAGTTGGACTGCACGCCGCAGTCGCCGCAGCCCTCGCATACGCGCTCGTTGATGACGATGCGCTTGTCGGGGTCCGGGAAGGCTCCGCGCTTGCGGCGGCGGCGCTTTTCCGAGGCGCAGGTCTGATCGTAGATCATCACCGTCACGCCCGGCGTTTTGGCGAGACGCTTCTGCACGTCCATGATCTCGTCGCGGTGGTCGACCGTCACGTCGCGCAGGTTGGCCGTCGCGTACTTCTCCGGCTCGTCGGTGACGATGGCGACCTCTTTGACGCCCTCGGCGCGGACCTGGGCGGCGATGGCGGCCGGTGTGAGGTGGCCGCCGTCGTGGGTCTGGCCGCCGGTCATCGCGACCGCGTCGTTGAAGAGGATCTTATAGGTGATGTGCGTGCCGGCGGCGACGGCGGCCCGAAGCGCCAGCGAGCCGGAGTGGTTGTAGGTGCCGTCGCCGAGGTTCTGGAACATGTGGCCGCGGGTGGAGAACGGCGCCTCGCCGATCCACTGCGCACCCTCGCCGCCCATCTGCGTGAAGCCGACGGTCTCGCGGTCCATCCAGATCGCCATGAAGTGGCAGCCGATGCCGGCGCCCGCCTTGGAGCCCTCCGGCACCACGGTGGACGAGGAGTGCGGGCAGCCGGCGCAGAAGTATGGTTTGCGTTCGGTGATGTTCGTTGTCGTCTTCATCCGCGCGGCGAGCGCGTCGAGTTCGCCGAGCGGGGCCGTCACCTGATCGGCGCCGAGGTCCTTGAGGCGGCGGCCGATCTCGCGGGCGACGTGGTTGGCGTCGAGCGCCGCGGCGGCGCGGAAGAGCTCGCCGCCCGTCTCGTCGGTCTTGCCGATGATCGTGGGGGCGTTGGCGGTGCCGTAGAGGATGTCCTTCATCTGCGGCTCGATGAGGCCGCGCTTCTCCTCCACGACGATGATCTTCTCGAGCCCGCCGGCGAACTCGGTCACGTCGTCGCGCGGGATCGGCCAGGGCAGGCCGACCTTCATGACGCGGATGCCGAGATTGGCGGCGGCGACCTCGTCGATGCCGAGCGCGGCGAGGGCCTCCAGGAGGTCCAGCCAGCTCTTGCCGGTGCCCACCAGGCCGATGCGGGGGGCCGGGCCGCCGCGCATGACGATCGGATTGAGGTGGTTGGCGCGGGCGAAGGCCTGGGCGGCGGGCAGCTTGATGTCGTGCAGGCGCGCCTCTTCGCCCAGCGCGTCGAACCCGGTGGTGGAGATGTTGGGGCTCTGGGCGAAGGCGAAGTCGGGAGTGACGATGTCGAGCCGGTCGGTCCGCCCGTCGATGGAGGCGGTGGATTCGACCGTGTCCTTGACGAGCTTGAAGCCCATCCACAGCCCGGAGAAGCGGCTCATGGCGAGGCCGATGAGGCCGTAGTCGACGATGTCCTGCACGCCGGCTGGCGACAGGATCGGCATGAGCGTGTTGATCATGCCGAATTCGGACTGGTGGGCGGTGGTGGAGCTCTCGCAGGTGTGATCGTCGCCCATCAGGGCGAGGACGCCGCCGAGCGGCGCGGTGCCGGAGAGGTTGGCGTGGCGGAAGACGTCGCCGGAGCGGTCCACGCCCGGACCCTTGCCGTACCAGAGGCCGAAGACGCCGTCGTACTTGTTCTCGCCGAAGAGAGCGGCGCGCTGGCTGCCCCAGAGGGCGGTCGCGGCGAGGTCCTCGTTGAGGCCGGGCTGGAAGAGGACGTTGTCGCCCAGCAGCTTCCTGGCCTTGCCGAAGGTCTGGTCGAGGCCGCCGAGCGGAGAGCCGCGGTAGCCTGTGACATAGCCGGCCGTGCGGTGGCCGGCCGCGGCGTCGCGGGCCACCTGGGCCAAGCAGAGCCGCACGAGCGCCTGCGTTCCCGAGAGGAAAACATGGTCCTTCGAGAGGTCGTATTTGTCGTCCAGCGAGACCGAACGGTTCACAATCTACCCCCCATGATTCAGGAGGAACGTACGCCTCGAACCGCGGTTCGGCAACTTCGTCCAATTCGAGTCTGCGCCCGGGCGCGGACCGAAATCAGCTTTCAATGGCAGTTGGGTAAGAGTTCGGGCCGATACTCGAAGTGCATGGTATCATAGTGGTACCAACGCCCGCCCCACACGAAACAATATTTCTCGAAGATTTCGACGATCTCGAGCGGAATTTGATTGCGATAGGGTAGGGACGTGCCGGATTTCGGGGCGTCCCAGCGCCAGTAGTTGGTGTATTTCGTGTTGATGTCGATCGCGGCGCCGAAGGAGTGGACGCTCTGTCGGCGGGTCCCCGCGATGGCGCGCCAGTTGAACGTACCGGCGGAGGGGACGAGGTACTTGTGGAACCGCGCCGGCAGCTGCTCCAGCTCGCGCGAGACGGCCTCCAGCTTCTTGTCGACGCCGAACCGCGTGGTCACCGGTAGCTGCCCGCCACCCAGCCGCGGCACCCAGGGCACCGAGCGCAGACTGGCGCGCACCGTTGCCGCGTCAGAGCCGTAGAGCGCCTTGAAGAAGGCGTCGTTGCGGATGCGGCCGGGGTCTTCGTCGCGGCCGGGCGTTCGTGCGGCGGTGCCGGTGGGGTAAGGGTAGTGGAACATGTCCTCGACGTCGGCGTCGGCGAGAAGCTGTGCCGGCGACTTGTTGTCGCCGTCGTCCCAGGGAATGCGTGTGCCGCCCGGGAAGATGACGCTGTTGCCCTCGATGCGGAAGGCGCCGGGGTAGGCGCCCGAGAGCGCCCGCTGCGCCGCGCTGGATCCGCCGCCGGACCCGCCTGCGCTGGCGCCGGACCCGCCCGTGCTGCCGCCGGTTCCGCCCGTGCTGCCGCCGCTGTTGCCTTTCGAGCCGCCGCTGAAGACCCTCGCGCCTAAGTTGCCGCCCCGCTCGCTGATGACGATTGGCTCCTGCCGCGTTCGCGCGCGTCCCTGTCGCCGTTCCAGTGGCGCAGTGACGGGCTTGTCCAGTGGCGCAGTGAGGGGCGCAGTGGCGGGACTAGCCGGCCGCGGCGGCGCCTCCACCAGCGCAAGGCCAGCGGCAGGCCGAGCGGACAGAGCGGGATTCGGGGCTGCCATAGAGGAGGGGGTGAGGCTGCTCAGCACCAGCCCGCCAGCCGCCAGAACGGACAGCGCCACCCCGCGCCGGCGTAGGCGACGGAGCAGCGGGGGTGCGGCGGGGGCCGGCCGCAGGCGCGGCCGCCAGGGATCGTGATCGGTGCTCATGGAGCCGAGGGTAAGGGTTTCGCTTGCGCCCCGAAAGAGGGACGGCACCGCGCCGGGCGCGATCTGCGCCCGCCCGGAATGACAACAAAGCTTCATTTCCCATCCGGGGTCGGCGTCTCTATATGCGGGCGACGGAGGGTACGATGCTTGGTTTCTTTGAGCGCCTGATCGACCCCTATCCCACGCGCGCGGCGACCGCCCCACCGAACCGCTTCCTGGCGTTCATGTGGCACTACTCGCGCGATGTGTGGCCATGGGTCGCGGTCATGTGTGCGCTGTCGGCCGCGATCGGTCTGGGCGAGGCGTTTCTGTTCGGTTTCCTGGGGACACTGGTGGACTGGCTGTCCTCCCACGACCCCGCGACCCTGCTCGCCGAGGAGGGGATGACGCTCGCCCTCGTCGGCGCGGCGATCCTGATCGGTCTGCCGCTGCTGGTGCTCCTCCAGTCGGCATTCCTGCATCAGACGCTGGCGGGCAACTACACGATGGTCGTGCGCTGGATGGCCCACCGCCACCTGCTGCGCATGCCGGTGTCGTTCTATGCTGACGAGTTCGCCGGGCGCATCGCCACCAAGGTGATGCAGACCTCCATCGCCGTGCGCGATGTGACGCTGCGAGTGTGCGACGTCTTCGTCTACGTCGCCTCGTTCTTCGTCGGCATCGTTGTGGTAGCTGGCCAGGCGGAATGGCGGCTGATGGTGCCGCTCCTCGTGTGGGCCGCGGTCTACGGGCTGACCCTTTGGTGGTTCATCCCGCGCCTCGCCCGCGCCTCCGAAGCGCAGGCCGACGCCCGCTCGATGATGACGGGCCGCGTCGTGGACGCCTACACCAACATCCAGACGGTGAAGCTCTTCTCCCATGCCGACCGCGAGCGGGACTATTCGCGCGAGGCGATGGACGCGTTCCTGGTCACCGTGCATCGGCAGATGCGCCTGATCACCGCCTTCAACGCCATCAACTACGCGCTGAACGCGATGCTGCTGTTCTCCATCGGCGCGCTCGGCATCTGGTTCTGGATGGGGAGCTCGCTGTCGCTGGGGGCGCTGGCGGTCTCGATCACCCTGGTGCTGCGGCTGAACGGGCTGTCGCACTGGGTGATGTGGGAGATGACGATGCTGTTCGAGGCGGTGGGCACCATCGCCGACGGACGCGGCATGCTCGCCCAGCAGCCGGCGGTGACCGATGCGCCGGACGCCGCCCCGCTGGCGGTGACGAAGGGCGAGATCATGTTCGACGGCATCCGCTTCCACTACGGCAAGGCGCGCGGCGTGATCGACCACCTCGACCTGACGGTGCGCCCGGGCGAAAAGATCGGCCTCGTCGGCCCGTCGGGCGCCGGTAAGACAACGCTGATGAACCTTCTCCTGCGCCTGCACGACCTGGAGGCGGGCCGTATCCTGATCGACGGACAGGACATCGCCAAGGTGCCGCAGGACGCGCTGCGGTCGGCGATCGGCGTGGTCTCGCAGGAGCCGGCACTGCTGCATCGATCGATCCGCGAGAACATCGCCTACGGCCGCCCCGACGCCACGGAGAACGAAATCCTTGAGGCCGCGAGCCGCGCGAATGCGCTGGAGTTCATCGAGGAGCTGTCCGACGCGGCCGGGCGCACGGGTCTCGACGCCTACGTGGGCGACCGGGGCGTGAAGCTCTCCGGCGGGCAGCGCCAGCGCATCGCCATTGCGCGGGTGTTCCTGAAGAACGCGCCCATCCTGGTGCTGGACGAGGCGACCAGCGCGCTCGACTCCGAGGTCGAGGCCGCGATCCAGGAGAGCCTGTTCGCGCTGATGGAGGGCAAGACGGTGATCGCCATCGCCCACCGCCTGTCGACGATCGCCTCGCTCGACCGCCTCGTGGTGCTGGATCACGGCCGCGTGGTGGAAGAGGGGCGCCATGTGGAGCTCGCCGAGGCAGGCGGTCTCTACGCGCGGCTTTGGGCGCACCAGTCGGGCGGTTTCATCTCCGCCGAGGTTCTGGAGACGGCGGCGGAATAGGGGGCGGGATCTTGCCATTCCCCCGCCGCCGTGCCATGGCACATCGAGCCGAATTGCCGAGTTCGGTCACGGGCGCCACGGTCCGAGACGGGCCGGAAACGCTGTGGCATCGGCCCCTGCGGGTGTAGCTCAATGGTAGAGCAGCAGCCTTCCAAGCTGACGACGAGGGTTCGATTCCCTTCACCCGCTCCACGCTATCTCAAGACATACCGCAATCCCTCAGCCGGCTAGGTTCCCGGGTTCGGGTCGCCGATCGATCGAGGGTTTCGCGTTCCGTTTGAGCGCATGCGGTCGTCCGGCGCCAGTTGCGGCGGAGGCCTGCGCTTCGGACGCGCGTGCGTTGCGGGGCGGGCAATACATTCGGTCGCGCGCCAGTCAGCGAACCTGTGTCCGCTCGATCGGTGGCGTGCGTGCCATCGGTCGCCGCTTCCCCGGCCTACGATCGGGCCTCCGCTTCCGCGATGGCGGGCCAGCGGGGGAAGAGCGGCGTTTGCTTCGCGTAGGCTTCGGCGAGTGCCAGGAGCAGCGGTTCGCCGCCGAGGTCGGCCACCAGCTGTGCGCCGATGGGAAGCCCCTCCACCGGGCACGGCAGCGACATCGCCGGGTGCCCCGCAGCATTGACCCAGCCGGTGTAGATCGCGTGGCCGCGCGCGCCGACGGGCTGGCCGTCGATCTCGGTGGGGAAGGGAGCGTCGGCGGCCCAGGGCATCGCCGCGCACGCCGGCATCAGAATGAGGTCCGTCTCGGCGAAGAGCTGCGAGGTCTGCCGGCGCACCGCCGCAACCGCCTCGAGCGTCGCGAGGACGGCGGTGGCGGGATGCCGCGAGCCTCTCTCGGCCATCTCCACGTAGCGCGGTGCGGCGAGGGTGCGGAACTGCGGTTCGCGCTCCATCAGCCGGGCGAGGCCGGTCTCGGCGATCGCCGGCCACACGGCGGCGAGCCCCGCGGTGTCGACGTCGAGCGGCCCGGGCGCCACCGTATGGCCCATGACCCGCAGGATGTCCGCCGTGCGGTGGACGGCGGCGAGGATCTCGGGGGCGCAGGGCTGGTTGTCGAGGCGCTCCACCAGTCGGATCCGTAGCGGGCCCTGCGCATGGTCCGGCGGGCGGGAGCGCGACATGGGGTCGGCGCGGTCGGGGCCGGCGAGAGCCTCGTAGATGAGGCGCGTGTCGGCCACGGAGCGGGCGAAGGTGCCGACCACCTCGAAGTCGAGCAGGATCTGCGGCAGGCCGCCGAAGCGGGCGATCGAGACCGATGCCGGGCTTGAGGCCGACGAGGCCGGTGTAGCGCGGCCGGGCGGCGGGTCGAGCCGCCGCCGTCGGTGCCGAGCGCCAGCGGCACGAGCCCCGCTGCGACCGCCGCCACCGAGCCGCCGGAGGAGCCGCCGGGCGTGAGGTCGGTGTCGAACGGATTGCGGGTGACGCCGAAGAGGCGCGTTGCCGGTGTAGCCCTCGACCGCGAACTCCGGGACGTTCGTCTTGCCGAGCGATGACCACGCCGGCCGCGCGCAGCCGCGCGACCGGCAAGTTCGTCCGCCATCGGCGCGATCGCGCGTAGAGCGCGCTGCCGCAGGTGGCCGGCATGCCGGCGACCAGCGATGTTGTCCTTCACCGTCACCGGGACGCCGTCGAGCGGGCCGAGCGGCGCACCGGCGGCTGGCGTGCCGTCGACTGGCCGCCGCGTCGGCGCGCGCGCCGTCGGCGACGAGCGCGACGATCGCGTTGAGCGCCGGATCCACCGCGGCGATGCGCGCCAGCGCGGCGTCCACGACTCGCGGCGGGCGTCAGTTCGCGCCGGATAGGCGCGCGAGAGCTCGGTGGCGGAGAGGCGCCAGGCGTTCGGCGCTGGAGGTCCGCGAGGGCGTCCCGTCACATCTGCGCCGGGCAGCCAGAGGACGAGTCCGGGGCAAGGCGATCAGCAGGCACGGTGAAGACCAGCATGATGAGCGCGTAGGGGATCGCCGCCGCTCACGACGTCGCCGAATGGCGCCGCGGTCGTGCCGCACGCCCTGGACGACGTAGAGATTCATGCCGACCGGCGGCGTGATCATCGCGACCTCGCACATCAGCACGACGAAGATGCCGAACCAGATCGGATCGACGCCGACCGCCGTCACCATCGGATAGCGCGATCGGGATCGTCGAGCACCTGCATGGAGAGGACGTCCATGAACATGCCGAGGATCAGGTAGAAGACGATGAGGATGAGCAGGAGCCACGTCGCCGAGAGGCCGAACGAGGCGACCCATGTGGTCATCGTCTGTGCCGCCCCGCCGAGCGGCCAGGGTGACGTTCAGCATGAAGGCGGCGGCGACGATCAGGAGGATCATGCCGGTGGTCTTGGCGGACTGGCGGAAGCACGTGTCGAGCAGCGCCACCGTGAGCCGGCCGGTGACGGCGATGAACCCGAGCGGCGACGACCACCGCAGAGCGCCGCCGATTCGGTGGGCGTGGCGATGCCGAGATAGATCGAGCCCATCACCACCAGGAAGATGATCATCGGCGGCACGAGATGGCGCATCAGCGCAAGCCGCTCGCGCAGAGGCAGCAGCTCGCTCCTCGCCCTGCTGCGCCCGGGTCGGGGCTGATCGAGGCTCTGCACGGCGATGAGACGCATGAAAGAGAGGGTCAGCAGCAGCGCCCGGAATGATGCCGGCGATGAAGAGCTGGCCGATCGAGGTCTCGGCGAGCGAGCCGTAGATGAGGAGGTTGACGCTCGGCGGGATCAGGATGCCGAGCGTGCCGCCCGCCGCCAGCGAGCCGAGCGAGCGGCTGGGGCTGTAGCCGCGCTTCATGAGGTTCGGCAGCGCCACGGTGCCGATGGTGGCGGCCGTCGCCACCGACGAGCCGGAGGTCGCGGCGAACATCGCCGAGGCGCCGATGTTGGTGTGCAGCAGCCCGCCCGGCAGGCGCACGAACCAGACCGCGAGCGCGGTGTACATCCGGTCCGCGAGGCCCGAGCGCAGCAGCAGCTCGCCCAGCAGGATGAAGAGCGGGACGGCGGTGAGGATGTTCTCGTTCTGCACGCCCCATGCGACCGGGCCCATGGAGAGGACGAGCGGCCAGCCGAAGATGAGCGTGCCGCCGACGACGCCCGTCACCACCATGATGACCGCGACCGGCAGCGACAGGATCATCATCCCGAGCATGGCGCGTGAAGCCGATGATGACGGCGCTCGCGCTCATCGCTGCATGTCCCGGAGTGATGGGTGCCGGCACCATCAGCGGGCCTCCACGTCGCTCGAGTTCCTCGCGCACCTCGTCCTCGGCGCCCATCGGGTCGAATGCTCCGCTGAGCTCGGCGAGGCGTCCGCGCAGGAGGAGGTACGTGGCGTAGAGGGCGAGGCCGACGGCGGCGACGGCGAACAGCACATAGCCCGGCGTACCAGCCGCTCTGCGGATAGATCAGCGGCGTCGCCCACGGCGATTGGGCGGTGCGACCCGTAGGAGATCGTGTCGCGGATGACGTAGTAGCCGACGTAGACGAGGAAGCCGCCGAGGAGGCCGCAGCGAGACGGCCGACAGCCAGTCGAGCACGGCGCGGGCGGTTTGCGGGCAGGCGGCCGTGCACGACGTCGATGCGCACATGCGCGCGCTCCACCAGCGCGACGGTGAAGGCGAGCGACGGAGCCGATGGCGAGGACGTAGCCGCCCAGCTCGTCAGCGCCCTCGAAGGAGAGGTTGAAGAGCTTGCGGGAGACGGTCTCGCACGGTCACGAAGAGCGACAGGGCGACGAGCGCGAGCGCCGAACAGCCAGCTCGCGGCGCGGGAGAAATGGTGCATGACGCTCCGGACCGTTACGCGGGAGGTGGACATAGCCCGGCGCCGTGGCGGCGCCGGGGGGAGGCGGTCAGAAGCCGAGGACCTTGCCGACGGTGTCCAACCAGTCCTGCGAGCAGGTCGGGTTCACCTTGTCGCAGATCTCCTTCCAGGCCGGGAACGAGATGTCCTTCAGCGCGCCCTGGATGGTTGCCTTGTCCTTGTCCGAGATCGGCACGAGGTTGAGGTCGTAGAGCTTGACCGTCTCGCAGGGCTCCTCGCCGACGTTGCAGCGCACCGCGTCGTTGAAGAGGCTTTCCGAGTAGCCCCAGATCTCGCTGGAGAGGTCGTCGAACGCCGCCTGCAGCGTCTCCTGCTCCTCGGGCGAGAACTTGTTCCAGGTGTTGAGGTTGATGCCGTAGCCTTGCACGGCGACCTGGAAGGCGATCGGCAGCATGTAGCTGGTCTCTTCCGGCCATGCGGCGGTGTTGGCGGAGCTGGGGCCGGTGATGGCGCAGTCGATCACGCCGCGGGCGAGCGACTGGTGCACCTCGGAGAAGCCGATCGGCACCGGCGTGCCGCCGACCGACGAGACGAAGTTGGCGAGCGACTGGTCGTAGACGCGGACCTTGTTGCCTTCGAGGTCGGAAAGCTCGGAGATTTCCGGCTCACAGAAGAGGACCTGCGGACCGAACGGCCACACGCCGAGGAGCTTTGTGTTGAACTTGGCCTGCAGCTGCTTGTCGACGACGGGGAAGAAGGCGTCGATGGTGGTCTTCGCTGTCTCGTAGTCGGGATTCTGGCCGACGAGGTCGAGGCCGAGGATGGTGGGCTCGTCGCGCGAGACCTGGCCGAGACGCAGCGCGATGATGTCGAACAGCCCGCTCTTCAGGAGCCGCAGCTGCTCGGGCTCCTTCACGCCGGTGACGTCCACCGGGGTGTAGGTGACGTCGACGTCGAGCCCGGTGTTCTCGGCGAGGTTGGCGAAGAAGGGGGCCTCATGGTTCTTCTGGATGAGGCCGGTGGAGCCGGGCTGGCCCATGACCTTCAAGGTGACCGTATCGGCCGCCGCGGGCGTGACGGCGAGGGCCGTCAGCACGGCGGCGAGAATGGGGAGGCGATGGTTCATTCGGCAGGGCTCCTTTGGCGCTCTATTGGGCGGGCTGGCCCGCAGCACCATATTGGCGGTGTGTCGCACGCCACTTTGCACATTGCATGCCAAACGCCGCCCGCCCGGGGCGGGGCAGGAATGGCGCCCGAAGCCCCGTTGGAGCGGCGGAACCGGCGGCCGGTGCGGGCGTTTACCGCCGCAGGCGAGGCGGACGTTTCTCTCAGCGAGGCCGACGGTTGCCGATGGTGCCCATGACATGACCCGGCCTCCGAGAGCGCGCCAGGCGACAGCGCGAGACACAGGCGCTGCCGTGGATCGGCGCGACGACGCCGGCCCGTTCGACATCATCGGCGACATCCACGGCTGCGTGGACGAGCTGGTCGGCCTGCTGCAGACGCTTGGCTACAGCGTCGATCCGCTGCCGCCGGGGGAGGGACTTGCATCCGCGCGCCATCCGTCCGGGCGGCGCGTCATCTTCGTGGGCGACCTCACCGACCGCGGGCCCGCCAATGTGGACGTGCTGCGTTACGCCATGGGGATGACTGCGGCCGGGACGGCAATCGGCGTGCGCGGCAACCACGACGACAAGCTGGAGCGCTACCTGCGCGGCAACCCGGTGCGGCTGGAGCACGGCCTGCAACGGACCGTGGACGAGCTTTTACAGACGTCGCAGCCGTTCCGGGACGCGGTGCGGCACCACATCAACACGATGGCCGGGCACCTGTGGCTGGACGGCGGGGCGCTGCTGGTGGCGCACGCCGGCCTCAAGTTCGACATGTTCGGCGAGCGGTCCGCCCGAGCGCGACGCTTTGCCATGTACGGCGAAATGACCGGCGAGATCGATGAGAGCGGTCTGCCGGTGCGTGTCGACTGGGCATCGGACTATCGTGGTGAAGCGCTTCTGGTCTACGGCCACACCCCCATGCCGGAGGCGCGGCGGCTGAACGGGACGGTGTGCATCGACACCGGGTGCGTCTTCGGCGGGGCGCTGACGGCGCTGCGCTGGCCGGAGAACACACTCGTCTCGGTGCCGGCGGCGCGGGCGTACGCAGTGTCGCGCCGGTGGGTGGTGCCGCCGAAGGACGAAAAGGCGCCGCGCTGATGCGACAGAGCGCTTGCAGGCGCGGGCCGCAGCCATTATTGCATGGCGCAGATAGGGGTGTAGCTCAGTTGGTAGAGCGGCGGTCTCCAAAACCGTAGGCCGGGGGTTCGAGTCCCTCCGCCCCTGCCATTATCGCCGGCCCTCCGTCTAGAGTGGACGCCCCAACGCAGATGATGCGGGAGGGGTTGCATCTCCATCGAACGATTGTTAGGTACGGCCTCCGCGAGGCGCCGGAGGGGTTTGCGCGCCTTGATGTTTCGACGATCGGTGTCGGGCAAGCCCTGCGGCGGTGTGCTGCGGGGCTTCACTGCGTCGGTAACAGAGCGACCGCCGGGTATGCGCCCGAGTGACAAAAGGGGTCTGAGTGGCGACGAATCCGATGACGTTCATCCAGCAGGTCCGGGCCGAGACCGCCAAGGTCGTGTGGCCCAGCCGGCGTGAAACGATTATCACGACCGTGATGGTGTTCATCATGTGCGCGTTCGCGGCTGTGTTTTTCTTTATTGTGGACCGGATCCTCGGCTGGGGGATCGGCCAGATCCTCGGTTGAGGCGCCTTGCGGGCCGCCCCCACGGATCACCGAGGCAAGCGACATGAACAAGCGTTGGTATATCGTCCACGCCTACACGAACTTCGAAAATAAGGTCCGAGAGGCGATCCTCGCGGAGGCGGAGCTGCGCGGCTTGACCGAGCACTTCGACGACGTCCTGGTCCCCAAGGAGAAGGTCTCCGAGGTCAAGCGCGGCCGGCGGGTCGAGACGGAGCGGGTCACGTTTCCCGGCTACGTCCTCGTCAAGTGCGCGCTGACCGACCAGGTCTTCCACCTCATCAAGAACACCCCGAAGGTGACGGGGTTCCTGGGCGCCACGCAGCGTCCGCAGCCGATCCCCGACCGTGAGGCCGAGCGGATCCTGCACCAGGTGACCGAGGAGGTGGAGCGTCCGCGTCCGAAGGTCTCGTTCGAGGTGGGCGAGCAGGTGCGCGTGTCGGACGGTCCGTTCGCCTCGTTCAACGGACTGGTAGAGGAGGTCGACGACGAGCGGGCGCGGGTGAAGGTGGCGGTGTCCATCTTCGGTCGGCCCACGAACGTCGAGCTCGAGTACGGCCAGGTGGAGAAGATGGCGCACTGATGCGCCAGGCCCGAAGGGTTGTGAGGCGTTCGCTCCTCCGGGGGCAATGAGTTGCGGGAGGCGAGGGGGCGACCAATCCCCGGACCGGAACCGCAGACGGGCATGGGCCCGAACTTGGTAGGGCTTCGGCCCGTTAAGGAGATGAGATGGCAAAGAAGATTGCCGGGTACATCAAGCTGCAGGTGCCCGCGGGCGCCGCGACCCCGTCGCCGCCCATCGGGCCGGCGCTGGGTCAGCGCGGCTTGAACATCGTGATGTTCACGAAGGACTTCAACGCGAAGACGCAGGACATGGAAAAGGGTGCGCCCTGTCCAACCGTCATCACGTACTATTCCGACAAGTCCTTCACGTTCCAGATCAAGACGCCGCCGGTGTCCTTCTTCCTGAAGAAGGCGACGGGTCTGTCGTCCGGCTCGAAGCTGCCGGGCAAGGAATTGGCCGGTAAGGTCACGATGGCCCAGTGCCGCGAGATCGCTGAGGCCAAGATGAAGGACCTCAACGCCGATTCGATCGATCAGGCGGCGAAGATGGTAATGGGCTCTGCCCGCTCGATGGGTCTGGAGGTCGTCGATGGCTAAGCTCGCGAAGCGCATGCAGGGCGCCTACGAGGGTCTCGACCGTCGTGGCTCCCATACGCTCACGGACGCCGTGAAGATGCTGAAGGACCGCTCGAAGGTGAAATTCGACGAGACCGTCGAAGTCGCCTTCAACCTGGGCGTGGACCCGCGCCACGCAGACCAGATGGTCCGCGGCGTGTGCATCCTGCCGAACGGCACCGGCAAGACCGTCACCGTCGCGGTGTTCGCGCGCGGCGACAAGGCCGAAGAGGCGAAGGCCGCCGGCGCCGACATCGTCGGTGCCGAGGAGCTCGTCGCCGAGGTCCAGGCCGGCAACATCAACTTCGAGCGCTGCATCGCAACGCCCGACATGATGCCGCTGGTCGGCCGTCTGGGTAAGGTGCTCGGCCCCCGTGGCCTGATGCCGAACCCGAAGGTCGGCACAGTGACGCCGGACGTGGCCAAGGCCGTGTCGGACGCCAAGGGCGGCGCCATGCAGTTCCGCGTCGAGAAGGGCGGCATCGTCCACGGCGGCGTCGGCAAGCTCTCCTTCGAGGAGGACAAGCTGATCGAGAACATCCGCGCGTTCTTCGATGCGGTGAACAAGGCCCGTCCGACCGGCGCCAAGGGCACCTACATGAAGAAGGTGTCGATGACGTCGACGATGGGCCCGGGCCTGAAGGTCGACCTGTCGACGATGTCGGCCGAGGCGTAACAGCGGTGCGTGTCCCGGGACGCGCGGAGATCGCCGATGGTCTCATCGGCGGGTCGCTGAGCTTTCTGGGGGGCGTCGTCGCCGGTTCAATCGCCTATCTCGCGACCCTCAGGGACGCGGATGTCGGCTTCTGGACTGTCGCGCTCGGCTTCGGCGGCGTTTTAGCCCTTTTCGGGTTCGTCGCCGAGTTCGTGCGCTGCTGGATCTCCGGCCCGCGTTTCGGGCTCGTGTTGGCGTATCTGAAACGCACGTTCGCGGGGCAGGCGGGCGCGGGTCCGAGCGGGCCGACCAGCCGCAGCCGGCGCATGGTCGTCGCGGGAGTCACCGCGGCGCTCGTGGTGACGGTGTTCTGGATCGTGCGCGGCCTCGCCGGCCGCTGAAGGAGCGGGCGCCGCATCGGGTGGCGCCGCGTTCCAACCGGCGCTGCGGCGCCAAGAAAGAGTTTCGCCCGGTTCGCCGGGCGCACCAAGCTTCGCCCGGGTGACCGGGTGAGGGTCGTCCTCCCTTACGGGGAGGGCTGCCTGTCCGAGACTGCAGGGGGGGCGGTGTTGCGTAAGCCTCTTAATGAACCTGCATAGACGGGGGTCGGAACGGGTGACCGTTCGCTCTCGGGACGGGTGTGAACCGCTCGGCTGGCGTGAGCCTGATCGAGCATTTTGAGCCGGGCGCCACGAGAGTGTCGCCCATGTCTTGGAGACAACGGTGGACAGAGCCGAAAAACGCGAAATGGTGGGCTTCCTCGAGGAAGTGTTCGCCGATTTCGGGCTCCGTGGTCGTCACCCAGTATATCGGGCTGACTGTCGCCGAGATGACCGATCTTCGCCGTCAGATGAAAGATGCTGGCGCGAAGTTCAAAGTCATCAAAAACAGACTCGCCAAGATCGCGCTCGAAAACGGCGACCGGAGTGTCGCGTCCGAAATGTTCAAAGGTCCCGTGGGCATCGCCTACGGCCTTGATCCGGTCGCAGCTCCGAAAGTTCTGACGGAATACGCCAAGAAGAACGAGAAGCTCAAGATCATCGGCGGGATCCTCGGATCCTCCCCGATGGACGGCAAGGGTGTCGAGGCTTTGGCCAAGATGCCGCCGATCGACGAGCTCCGCTCGAACCTCATGGGCGTCCTCCTTATGCCGGGGTCCAACCTCGCGCGGGTGCTCAATCAGCCCGGCGAGAAGATGGCCAAGCAGCTCAATGCACCGGCGCAGAACCTCATCGGTGTTTTCGCAGCCTACAAGGCGAAACTGGAAGCGGCGGCCTAAGTCCGACTGGATTTGGCCCACTGAACCGACAACCTGGAAAGATCAAAGCAAATGGCAGATATCGAAAGCCTGTACGACCAGCTCTCGCAGCTGACCGTTCTCGAAGTGTCCGACCTCGTGAAGCGCCTCGAGGACGGCTGGGGCGTTTCCGCCGCCTCCGCCGCGCCGGCGATGGCGATGCCGATGATGGGCATGGGTGGTGGCGAAGCCGCTGCGCCCGCCGAAGAGCAGACCGAATTTGACGTGATCCTCGCCTCCGCTGGCGACAAGAAGATCAACGTCATTAAGGAAGTCCGCACCATCACCGGTCTCGGCCTGAAGGAGGCCAAGGACCTGGTCGAGGGCGCGCCGAAGACCGTGAAGGAAGCCGCGTCCAAGGACGAGGCCGAGAAGATCAAGAAGCAGCTCGAAGAGGCCGGCGCCAAGGTCGAGCTGAAGTAAGAACGCGTTTCGCGTTCGCGGCTTCGGCCGCATCGGCCGGGTTCCGCCCGGCCGGACATCATTTGCCGGCGCTCCAGTCGAGCGCCGGCCTTTCGCGTCGTTGGGGGCGACGACGCGGTACGCGGGTCCGATCCGCGCTAGAGGGGGCAAGGTATGACGCAGGCGTTCTCAGGTCGTAAGCAAGTCCGGAAGTATTTCGGCTCCATCCGTGAGGTCACGGAGATGCCGAACCTGATCGAGGTGCAAAAAGCGTCCTACGACCAGTTCCTTCTGGTTGAAAAGCCGGAAGGCGGCCGCGGCGACGAGGGTCTGGAGGGCGTGTTCCGTTCCGTCTTCCCGATCTCCGATTTCGCCGGCACGGCCATGCTGGAGTTCGTGGACTACGAGTTCGAGGCGCCGAAGTTCGACGTCGACGAGTGCCGCCAGCGCGACATCACGTTCGCAGCGCCGCTCAAGGTGAAACTGCGTCTCGTCGTGTTCGACGTCGACGAGGACACGGGCGCCAAGAGCCCCAAGGAATTCAAAGAGCAAGACGTCTACATGGGCGACATGCCGCTCATGACGGATAACGGCACGTTCATCGTCAACGGCACCGAGCGCGTGATCGTCTCGCAGATGCACCGTTCGCCGGGCGTCTTCTTCGACCACGACAAGGGCAAGACCCACTCGTCGGGCAAGCTCCTCTTCGCTGGTCGCGTCATCCCCTACCGTGGCTCCTGGCTCGACATCGAGTTCGACGCCAAGGACATCGTGCACGCGCGCATCGACCGCCGCCGCAAGATCCCCGTCACCTCGCTGATGATGGCGCTGGGCTTCTCGCCCGAAGAGATCCTGCACACCTTCTACGACCGCATCACGTACACGCGTGAGGGCGACGGCTGGCGCATGCCGTTCGACGGTGATCGTCTGAAGGGGCAGAAGGCCAACTCCGACCTCATCGACGCCGACACGGGCGAGCTCGTGATCGAAGAGGGCCGCAAGATCACGGCCCGCACGATCAAGCAGCTCACCGAAAAGGGCGTCAAGGCGCTGCGCGTCGGCGACGACGAGCTGTACGGCCGTTATCTCGGTGACGACATCGTCAATTTCGAGACCGGTGAGATCTATGCCGAGGCCGGCCAGGAGCTGGACGAGAAGGGTCTCATCAAGCTGCTCGAGACGGGTCTCAACGAGATCACGGTGCTCGACATCGACCACGTCAACAAGGGCGACTACGTCGTCAAGACGTTGACGGCGGACAAGAACGAGACCCGCGAAGCGGCGCTGTTCGACATCTACCGCGTCATGCGCCCCGGCGAGCCGCCCACCATCGAGACCGCCGAGGCCATGTTCGCCTCGCTGTTCTTCGACCCGGAGCGCTACGACCTCTCCGCCGTCGGCCGCGTGAAGATGAACATGCGCCTCGACCTCGATGCCCCCGATACGCAGCGCACGCTGCGTAAGGAGGACATCATGGCGGTCATCAAGACGCTGATCGACCTGCGCGACGGCAAGGGCGAGATCGACGACATCGACAACCTCGGCAACCGCCGTGTGCGTTCGGTCGGCGAGCTGATGGAGAACCAGTACCGTCTGGGCCTCCTGCGGATGGAGCGCGCCATCAAGGAGCGCATGTCGTCCGTCGAGATCGAGACGGTGATGCCGCAGGACCTCATCAACGCGAAGCCCGCCGCGGCCGCGGTGCGTGAGTTCTTCGGCTCCTCGCAGCTCTCGCAGTTCATGGACCAGACGAACCCGCTCTCCGAGGTGACGCACAAGCGCCGCCTCTCGGCGCTCGGCCCGGGCGGTCTGACCCGCGAGCGTGCCGGCTTCGAGGTGCGCGACGTCCACCCGACCCACTACGGCCGCATCTGCCCGATCGAGACGCCGGAAGGCCCGAACATCGGCCTCATCAACTCGCTGGCGACGTTCGCGCGCGTCAACAAGTACGGCTTCATCGAGGCGCCCTACCGCAAGGTGGTCGACGGCCGCGTCACGGACGATGTCGTCTACCTGTCGGCCATGGAAGAGCAGAAGCACCCGGTCGCGCAGGCGAACGCGCCGCTTCTGGAGGACGGGCGCTTCGCCGAAGAGCTGACCGTGGCGCGTCACGCCGGTGACGTGTCGATGATGCCGGCGGACCGTGTCGAGTACATGGACGTGAGCCCCAAGCAGCTCGTGTCCGTTGCCGCCGCGCTGATCCCGTTCCTCGAGAACGACGACGCCAACCGCGCGCTGATGGGCTCGAACATGCAACGTCAGGCCGTGCCGCTGGTGCGCGCCGAGGCGCCGTTCGTGGGCACCGGCATGGAGCCGATCGTCGCTCGCGACTCGGGCGCTGCCATCGGCGCCCGCCGCACCGGCGTGGTCGACCAGGTGGATGCGACCCGTATCGTTATCCGCGCGACCGAGGAGATGGACCCGACCAAGTCGGCGGTGGACATCTACCAGCTGATGAAGTTCCAGCGCTCGAACCAGAACACGACCGTCAACCAGCGGCCGCTGGTGCGCGTCGGCGACGTGGTGTCGAAGGGCGAGATCATCGCCGACGGCCCGTCGACGGAGCTGGGCGATCTGGCGCTGGGCCGGAACGTGCTCGTCGCGTTCATGCCCTGGAACGGCTACAACTTCGAGGAACTCGATCCTCCTCTCCGAGCGCATCGTGCGTGACGACGTCTTCACCTCGATCCACATCGAGGAGTTCGAGGTCGCCGCCCGTGACACCAAGCTCGGTCCCGAGGAGATCACGCGCGACATCCCGAACGTGTCCGAGGAAGCGCTGCGCAACCTCGACGAGGCAGGCATCGCTTACATCGGCGCGGAAGTGCAGGCGGGTGACATTCTCGTCGGCAAGATCACGCCGAAGGGCGAGTCGCCGATGACGCCGGAGGAGAAGCTTCTCCGCGCCATCTTCGGCGAGAAGGCGTCCGACGTGCGCGACACGTCGCTCCGTGTGCCGCCGGGCGTCGTCGGCACCATCGTCGAGGTCCGTGTCTTCAACCGTCACGGTATCGAGAAGGACGAGCGCGCTCAGGCCATCGAGCGCGAGGAAATCGAGCGTCTCGCGAAGGACCGTGACGACGAGCAGGCGATTCTCGACCGCAACACCTTCGCGCGTCTGCAGGAAGTGCTGCAGGGTCAGACCGCCGTGTCGGGTCCGCGGAACTTCAAGCCGGACTCGGAGATCACGGCTGAGGTGCTGGAGAACACCCCCCGCTCGCAGTGGTGGATGTTCGCGCTCGCCGACGAGCAGATTCAGGCCGACATCGAAGCGATGCGCGACCAGTACGACCAGGCTAAGAAGCGCTTCGAGGAGCGGTTCCTGGACAAGGTCGAGAAGCTGCAGCGCGGCGACGAGCTGCCCCCGGGCGTCATGAAGATGGTCAAGGTCTTCGTGGCGGTGAAGCGCAAGATCCAGCCGGGCGACAAGATGGCCGGCCGTCACGGCAACAAGGGTGTCGTGTCGAAGATCGTGCCGGTGGAAGACATGCCGTTCCTCGAGGACGGGACCCATGTCGACATCGTGCTCAACCCGCTGGGCGTGCCGTCGCGCATGAACGTGGGTCAGATCCTGGAGACCCACCTCGGGTGGGCGTGCGCAGGCCTCGGCCGGCGGATCGGCGAGCTGGTGCGTTTGGCCAAGGAGTCCGGCGATACGGGCGAGCTCCGCACGAAGATGCTCGACATCTACGACGGCGGCACCGACGAGCCGATCGCCGAGTACGACGACAACTCGGTGATGCGTCTGGGCGAGCAGCTCTCGCGCGGCGTGCCGATCGCGACGCCCGTCTTCGACGGTGCCCGCGAGCCGGACATCGTGAAGATGCTGGAGCAGGGCGGTCTCGACGGGTCGGGTCAGTCGTGGCTCTACGACGGGCGCACGGGGGAGATGTTCGACCGCCAGGTGACGGTGGGCTACATCTACATGCTCAAGCTGCACCACCTGGTCGACGACAAGATCCACGCCCGTTCGATCGGTCCGTACTCCCTCGTCACCCAGCAGCCGCTGGGCGGTAAGGCGCAGTTCGGCGGTCAGCGCTTCGGCGAGATGGAGGTCTGGGCGCTGGAAGCGTACGGCGCGGCCTACACCTTGCAGGAAATGCTGACGGTGAAGTCGGACGACGTGGCCGGCCGCACGAAGGTGTACGAGTTGATCGTGCGCGGCGACGATACGTTCGAGGCGGGTATTCCGGAGAGCTTCAACGTTCTCGTGAAGGAAATCCGTTCGCTCGGCCTCAATGTGGAGCTGACCGATGTGGAGCGCGACATGGTGATCAACAACGACATCGACGCGCGCAAGCTGGCGGCGGAGTAGTTCGTCTGCGCTGTCGCGACGCGACCCGCTGTACGGTGCCATCGATCATGAGGTTGATGGTACCGTATGCCACTGGAATCGTCCTGGTCGTCGTCGGCGTCATGCTGGCGGCGACCAGTGCGTCCGCATTCATGAGCGACACGGAGCGGGAGGAGCGCATCGAGGCGATCAACTGCCATGTCGGTTACATCTCCGGCAATGCGCGCACCGCGCCGGAGATGTGGTCGAACGAGGGGATCCGGCAGCAACTTGCCATTCCGGACGGTCCGCTCGCGACAGAGGCGCTGGCGCTCAGGCGCGCCGGTGTCGATGATGCCCGGTCGCGCGAGATGAACAGAGAGACGATGGATCGATGTTTCGCGCTCGGCGGCGCTGACGTCTACGAGCCGATGGTCATGCTCGCTCGGCGCGAGGCGATCGCTCGGCACCACGATTCGCTATCGCTGTCTCCACTGACCGAGCCGGACGGGCGCAGCCTGCTGGAGTCCCTCGGCAACCCGGAGGCGCAGTGATGAGCATGCATCTCAGCCGGCACGGAGCCGGGGGCTGGCCGACCGACGGCCTTTGGGAGACCGCGCGGACATTCGCCACGAGAGGCGCCGCGGAACAAGGCGAGCCGACACCCAGCGTGCCGGGCCGCCGCTTCAACGTATTCTCGGCCGCTGATGCGTGCCGTTGCATGTCCGCTGATGGCGGGAAAAGGAGAGGCGCATGAACCAAGAAGTGATGAACCTGTTCAACACACAGGCGCCCACGCAGACCTTCGACCGGATCCGGATCTCCATCGCGAGCCCCGAGAAGATCCGGTCCTGGTCGTTCGGTGAGATCAAGAAGCCCGAGACGATCAACTACCGCACGTTCAAGCCGGAGCGGGACGGGCTGTTCTGCGCGCGCATCTTCGGTCCGATCAAGGACTACGAGTGCCTGTGCGGCAAGTACAAGCGGATGAAGTTCAAGGGCGTCATCTGCGAGAAGTGCGGCGTCGAGGTGACCCTGTCGCGCGTCCGGCGCGAGCGGATGGGCCACATCGAGCTTGCCGCCCCGGTTGCGCACATCTGGTTCCTGAAGTCGCTGCCGTCGCGCATCGGCCTCCTGCTCGACATGACGCTGAAGGACCTCGAGCGCGTCCTCTACTTCGAGTCCTACATCGTCACCGACCCGGGCATGGTGACGGAGATCAAGCGCGGCCAGCTCCTCAGCGAGGACGAGTTCCTCGACCTGCAGGACACGCACGGCGAGACCTTCACCGCCCTCATCGGCGCCGAGGCGATCCGCGAGCTGTTGCTGCAGCTCGACCTGCCGCGCGAGTCCGAGGGCCTGCGCAAAGAGATCGCCGAGTCGACCTCCGAGCTGAAGCCGAAGAAGCTCGCCAAGCGGCTGAAGATCGTCGACTCGTTCCTGGAGTCCGGCAACAAGCCGGAGTGGATGATCATGCAGGTCATCCCCGTGATCCCGCCGGACCTGCGCCCGCTGGTTCCGCTGGACGGCGGCCGCTTCGCGACGTCCGACCTCAACGACCTCTACCGCCGCGTCATCAACCGCA
Source organism: uncultured Alphaproteobacteria bacterium (assembly GCA_963771975.1). GTDB lineage: Bacteria > Pseudomonadota > Alphaproteobacteria > Rhizobiales > Amorphaceae > Acuticoccus. The sequence goes on from CAVYVL010000002.1 coordinate 414,508, forward strand.
ACAACCGTCTGAAGCGGCTGATCGAGCTGCGTGCGCCGGACATCATCATCCGCAACGAGAAGCGGATGCTGCAGGAGTCCGTCGATGCGCTGTTCGACAACGGCCGTCGCGGCCGTGTCATCACGGGTGCCAACAAGCGCCCGCTGAAGTCGCTGTCGGACATGCTGAAGGGCAAGCAGGGCCGCTTCCGGCAGAACCTGCTCGGCAAGCGCGTCGATTACTCGGGCCGTTCGGTCATCGTCGTGGGTCCGGAGCTGAAGCTCCACCAGTGCGGCCTGCCGAAGAAGATGGCGCTCGAGCTGTTCAAGCCGTTCATCTACTCGCGGCTCGACGCCAAGGGCTACTCGTCCACCGTCAAGCAGGCGAAGAAGCTCGTCGAGAAGGAGAAGCCCGAGGTCTGGGATATCCTCGACGAGGTGATCCGCGAGCATCCGGTGCTGCTCAACCGCGCGCCGACGCTCCACCGCCTCGGCATCCAGGCGTTCGAGCCCAAGCTGATCGAAGGCAAGGCGATCCAGCTGCACCCGCTGGTCTGCACCGCCTTCAACGCGGACTTCGACGGCGACCAGATGGCCGTGCACGTTCCCCTCTCGCTGGAAGCCCAGCTCGAGGCGCGCACGCTCATGATGTCGACGAACAACATCCTGCACCCGGCGAACGGTCAGCCGATCATCGTCCCGTCGCAGGATATCGTTCTGGGCCTCTACTACCTTTCGATCATGTCGGAGGGTGAGCCAGGCGAGGGCATGACCTTCGGTTCGATCAACGAGCTTCAGCACGCGCTGGATGCCAAGATCGTCACCGTCCACTCCAAGGTGAAGGTGCGCTACAAGACGTTCGACGAGGACGGGAACCCGCTGTCTCAGATCCACGAGACGACGCCGGGCCGCGCCCTCATCGGCGATCTTCTGCCGCGCTCGCCGAAGGTGCCGTTCGAGGTCGTCAACCAGCTGATGACGAAGAAGAACATCTCCAAGGTGATCGACGCCGTGTATCGCGGCACCGGTCAGAAGGAGACGGTGATGTTCTGCGACCGGGTCATGACGCTCGGCTTCACCAACGCGTTCAAGGCCGGCATCTCGTTCGGCAAGGACGACATGGTGATCCCGGATTCCAAGTACACCACGGTGGACGAGACCGCGGAGCTGGCAAAGGAGTTCGAGCAGCAGTACTTCGACGGCCTGATCACCCAGGGCGAGAAGTACAACAAGGTCATCGACGCCTGGGCCAAGTGCACGGACAAGGTCGCCGCCGCGATGATGGAGAAGATCTCCGCCGTCGAGACGGACCCCGAGACCGGCCGCACGAAGCAGATGAACTCGGTCTACATGATGAGCCACTCGGGTGCCCGTGGTTCGCCGACCCAGATGCGTCAGCTGGCGGCGATGCGCGGCCTCATGGCCAAGCCGTCGGGCGAGATCATCGAGACCCCGATCACCTCGAACTTCAAAGAGGGTCTCACCGTGCTGGAGTACTTCAACTCCACCCACGGTGCGCGTAAGGGCCTCGCCGACACCGCGCTCAAGACCGCGAACTCGGGGTACCTCACCCGCCGTCTCGTGGACGTGGCGCAGGACGCGATCATCTCCGAGTACGATTGCGGCTCCAGCCGCGGCATTACGATGGAGCCGATCGTCGATGCGGGTCAGGTCATCGCGACGCTGTCGAGCCGCGTGCTCGGCCGCACCGCGGCGGAGGACGTTCATGCTCCGGCCACGGGCGAGCTGATCTGCAAGGCCGGCACGCTGATGGACGAGAAGGACGTCGAGGCCATCGAAGAGGCGCGCGTCCAGTCGCTGAAGATCCGCTCGGTGCTGACCTGCGAGACGCGCAATGGCGTGTGCGCGGCCTGCTACGGGCGCGACCTTGCCCGCGGCACGCCCGTCAACATGGGCGAGGCGGTCGGTGTCATCGCGGCGCAGTCGATCGGCGAGCCGGGGACGCAGCTCACCATGCGCACCTTCCACGTCGGCGGTACGGCGCAGGTGGTGGACTCGTCCTTCATCGAGTCGTCCTTCGAGGGGACCATCAAGCTGAAGAACCGCAACGTGCAGCGGGACTCGGACGGCAACCTGATGGTCATGGGCCGCAATGTGCAGGTGGCGATCATCGACGCGGACGGGGCCGAGCGGGCGAGCTACAAGCTCACCTACGGCGCCAAGCTGCATGTCGACGACGGCGACGCCATCAAGCGCGGTCAGCGCATGGCCGAGTGGGACCCCTACACCCGCCCGATCCTCTCCGAGGTCGACGGCACGGTGGACTTCGAGGACCTGGTCGACGGCATCTCGGTCTCCGAGGCGGCCGACGAGGCGACCGGCATCACCAAGCGCGTCGTCACCGACTGGCGCACCCACACCCGCGGCTCGACCCTGCGTCCGGCCGTCGTGGTGAAGGATGCGTCCGGTTCGCTGGTGAAGCTGCCACGCGGCGGCGAGGCGCGCTACCTGCTGTCCGTCGACACGGTCCTGCCGGTCGACAACGGCGTGAAGGTGCACGCCGGCGACGTCTTGGCGCGTATCCCGCTGGAGAGCGCCAAGACGCGTGACATCACCGGTGGTCTGCCGCGTGTGGCCGAGCTCTTCGAGGCGCGTCGTCCGAAGGACAACGCGGTCATCGCGGAGATGGACGGCACGATCCGCTTCGGCAAGGACTTCAAGAACAAGCGCCGGATCATCATCGATCCGCCGTCGGACTCCGGCCTCGAGTCGATCGAGTACATGGTCCCGAAGGGCAAGCACATTCACCTTCAGGACGGCGACCCGATCGAGAAGGGCGACTACATCCTCGACGGCAACCCGGCGCCGCACGACATCCTGGCGATTCACGGCGTGGAGGCGCTCGCCGCCTACCTCGTCAACGAGATCCAGGGCGTCTACCGGCTCCAGGGCGTGGGCATCAACGACAAGCACATCGAAGTGATCGTGCGTCAGATGCTGCAGAAGGTTCAGATCACCGACCCGGGCGATTCGGACCTCCTGACCAACGAGGAGATCGACCGGCAGGAGCTGCAGGAGCTGAACGACGACCTCCTGGCCGACGGCAAGAAGCCGGCGACGGGCGATCCGGTTCTGCTCGGCATCACCAAGGCGTCGCTGCAGACGCGTTCGTTCATCTCCGCGGCGTCGTTCCAGGAGACCACGCGCGTGCTGACCGAGGCGGCCGTCTCCGGCAAGGCCGACCAGCTGGAAGGCCTGAAGGAGAACGTCATCGTCGGCCGTCTCATCCCGGCCGGCACCGGCGGCATGATCAACCGCATCCGCGAGATCGCCGCCAAGCGCGACGACCTCATCACGGAGGCCGAGCGTGCCGCGCAGGGCGCATCCGAGGGTGCGGCGATGATCGAGGATCTGCGCGAGGAGCAGGTGCCGGGCGAGTAACCCGGCACCGCGCCACCGACACGCCGGATCGGCGTTCGGAGGATCGGTTCTCGTGCACGGGCGTGGCGAGAACCACGCCAGCCGCGGTGGATCCTCCACCCTGAGGAACAGAGCCGGGCTGATGACCTCATGGTCGTCAGCCCGGCTTTTTCGTGCTTGCGCAACGGTTTCGCCCGGGCGCGCCATCGCGGTGACGGTTGCCGATCCTCAGGCGCCTCACGCCCCGGATGAGGATCATCGAGCCTGGACGGAACAGTTTGCGGGCCCACCAGCCGCGCGACAGGCAAAGCACCACGTCACCCGATTCCCACCCTTCGATGCCCCCCGCGCCCGACGGGGCGGAACCGACGCGGCACACTGCGCCGTTCAAAACACCTCCGATGGACCCGTGAAGCTTAACCTCAACAGCAAATAGGCGTATATTCCGGTCCGTTGGTTCGCCCAGTTGGGGCAGGGGTTGGTCATGAGAGTACGTGAAGCGGTGTCGATGACGTTGGCCGCACCGGCGGTTCTGTCACGAAAGAAGAATTTTTCCGCCAACCCGGTGCTCGGCTCGGGAGAACTGAACGCGCGGGGCTTGCACCGCTGGCGTGTCGAGCGGGCGTACGCGATGAGCGAGCGTCGACGCGCGTCGCTGGCGGCGGGTCTCGACCCGGCCGAGCGAGACGCATTCGACCGCGACGGGTACGTGGCGCGTGAGAACGCGTTGCCGCAAGATCTCTTCGAGGCCTTCACCGCGGAGCTCGCCGATCAGCGCCGCCGGGCTTGGGAGATGGTCCAGGGCGATACGGCGACACGGCTGATGCCGCTGCCGGTGGCGGACGGCTCGGCCGGCGCGAAGGTGCGCGCCTACCTACGCTCGCCCTCGTTCCGCGATCTCACCGGGTATGTCGCGGGGCGCAGCGGCGGCTACAATCCGGTGCTCCAGACCGTGGTGGTCCAGCCGGACCCGTCGCGCCCGGACCCGCAGGTGACGCTTCACGCCGACACTTTCCATCCGACGGCGAAGTTCTGGCTGTTCCTGCACGACGTGGGACTGGACGACGGACCTTTCGCGTATGTCCCGGGCTCGCACAAGCTGACGCCGGGACGTCTCGCTTGGGAGCACGAGCAGGCGCTGAAAGCCACGGCGGCGGGCAACGAGCACCATGCGGGAGGCTCGTTCCGGATGGCCGAGGAGGATCTCGCACCGCTCGGCTATGACCGACCGGTGACGCCCCTCCCGGTGAAGGCCAACACGTTCCTGGTGGCCGACACCTACGGCTTCCATCGCCGCACGGCCGCGATCAAGCCGAACGCTCGGGTGGCCATCCACGGCATGCTGCGGCGCAACCCGTTCCTGCCCTGGAACGGCCTCGACCCGTCCGAGGTCCCCGGCATTGACGGCCGCCTGATCTGGCTCTTGTTCGCGTCGCGTGACGCCAGGGCGAGGATGGGCCGTCCGGACAAGTACCGCAGTGTCGGCCATAAGCTGGCCCACGACCCCAGCATCGGCTGAGAAAGCATCCCGAGCCTTCGCGCTGGCGCACGCCGCGCATACGGCAGTGCGTCCGCCCCCGGCACCATGGCACGGCGGTTGCCCGCCTCTGTTCCTTGGTGAGTCCCGAGCCCTACGGCGTCGCCGTAGTTGGCGCCGCTCACGTGGATCCAGCGCCTATCGCACCGCGGCGTGCGTGCTCATGCCCTCCCAGGTGTGGGCGAGGCGAACGAAGTCTTCGATGGTGAGGCGCTCGGCGCGCTGGGTGGGGTCGATGGCTGCCGCGTCCAGGAGTGTCTCGGGTTCGGCCGTGAGGGCCTTGAGGCTGGAGCGCAGCATCTTGCGTCGCTGCCCGAAGGCGGCGGCCGTCACGCGCTCCAAGGCCTTCAGCGGCACGCCGCGTGTCCGGCTTCGGATCGAGCCGAACCACGCTCGACCAGACCTTCGGCGGCGGCACGAAGGCTGTGGGGGACACGTCGAATACCGACGTCGCGTGGGCGCGCGCGCCGGTGAGGACGGAAAGCCGGCCATAATCGGAGGTTGCCGGCGCGGCGACGATACGGTCCGCGACCTCGCGCTGCACCATGACGGTGGCGCTCGCCCACCAAGGCGGCCATGGGCCGGTCAGCCAATCGACGATCAGCGGCGTCGCGACGTTGTACGGCAAATTAGCGCAGATCAGCGCGCCGGGCGGCACGAGGGTGGCCCAGTCGGTGGCGAGAGCGTCGGAGGTGACGAGGGTGAGGCGCCCGTCGGAGGCATCGACCAGCGGTTGGAGCACCTCCGTCGCGCGACGATCCTTCTCGATGGCGACGACGTGGGCGCCGGCTTTGAGGAGGGATCGCGTCAGCCCGCCGGGCCCAGGACCGACTTCCACCACCGTGGCACCGGCGAGCGGCGCGTCGGCCTCGGCGCCGGGGCGGCGCGCGGTGCGGGCGATCTTGTCGGTCAGGTTCAGGTCGAACAGAAAGTGCTGGCCGAGCGACTTGCGCGCCGGCATGGCCTCTGCCGCCACCTCGCGCAGCGGAGGGAGGCCGTCGATCCGCTCTCGCAGGGCGGCGAGAGCGCCATCGGTCATCGCGCGGGGTCCGTCAGCGGATGTCGATCACGGCGTCGCGGCGCAGCTGGCGGAGGTACTGCCGCGTGAACGCCTCGTTGCGCTCCTGCTGCATGTCGCCTTCGAGCGCCTTCATCGCCGCGTTGGTGGAGCGGACGGCGGTCTTCTTGCACACGGCCAGCATCAGAAGACCCTGCGGGGTGGGGATCGGCTCGGTCAGCTTGCCCTGATCGACGCCGTCGACGGCGTCGGCGAGCTGGCGCGGGAGCTCGGCATGGGTGCGCCGGCCGTACGGCAGGACCACCACTTCGCGAGTCTTCTCGGCCATCGGCAGGCCGGTTTCGCACGACGAGAACTTCCCGCGCACCGAGTTGGCGATCCGCACCGCCTCGGCCTTGCGTGCGGTGGACGGATCGTCCGGCATCGCCACCATGACGCGCGTCAAATCGTACTCGTAGGAATCGGCCACCGTCTCGGTGTCCTTGTCCTTGAGGAGGGCGGCGACGAGATCCTGCTCGCTCACCTGCAGCGCGTCGCCGAAGCGTGTGCGGGTGAGCTGGCTGAAGGCGATCTGCGCCTCCAGCCGGTCGCGCAGGGTCTGGATGTTGACGCCGGCCTGGGCGAGCGCCTGGGCCAGTTGCGCGGGGCTCAGCTTGACGCGCGTCGCGATGTTGGCGATGGCGCCGTCCACGGACCCGGGCGGGACGGAGACGCGGTTCTGGCGGGCGGCTTCGAGCTGCAGTTGCTCGTCGATCAGCTCGTCCAGCGCCTTCTGGTTGAGATTGCCCTTGTTGCCGGTGATGCGCAGGAGACGCTCACGCTGGGCGACATCATAGCTCGTGATCGGCTTGCCGTTGACGACGGCCTTGATCGTTGTTTGGGCCACAACGGGACCCGCCAGGAGGGCGATCACCAGGGCCAAACAATACGCGATGCGAAACATGCCGGTACTCTGCGCTTCGGGGACAAAGGCGAGGTAGCGCGTATTGGCGTTAGTTATCAAGTCCGGTGGTGATCGTGCCGTCGCCGATGGTGCGAAGGCCGACGCGGAAGAACAGCGTCCGGTCGACCGGCTCGTCCGGCGTTCCGCCGTAGTCTTCCGAGTAGGCGAGGGAGACCGACATGCTGTCGTCGTCGTAGGCGACGCCGATGCCATCGCGGATGACGTCGTTGTCCTCAAGGTCGTAGCGCAGCTGGCCGAAGACGCGGCACCCGGTCGAACACGCGCAGCGATGCGGCGCCGTGGATCTCCACGCGGTCGTCGATGAGGCCGAGGTCCGGCTGCGAGGCGAGGAAGGCGTAGACGACGCGCGTCGACAGGGGACCGGTGCGCGCCGAGGCCGAGAGCTCTGCCCGCTGCAGCGAGAAGTCGTGACTTCGTCGAAACGCGTCTTGGCGGAGACGGCGAGGCCGCCGTTGGTGTCGAGCGTAACGGACGGCGACGAGTCGGAGCGATCGCCGCCAGGCCGGATTGGCGCGGCGAATCGAGGATGTCCGGCACGCGGTACGAGTTGCGGCCGGCAAGGTGGTAGGACTGGCCGACCATCGCCGAGAGGAAGCCGCCGGAGTAGGTCTGCAGCGGTGTAGCGCAGGCCCGCCGTCGCGCGCACGCCGCCCTCGATGCGGTCATAGCCGGAGAACCGCGAGGGGCCGAAGAGGTTGGTGTCGTCGAACACCACGCTCTGCGCGTCCTCGTTGGGCAGCGTCGCCGATGTCGCTCTCGTTCGGGCTCGCGATGATCTCGGCGATGGGCTCGATGCGTCTGCGTGCCCCATTCGACGGAGATGAGCCACGGCCAGCGGTAGTTGACCCCGACCCACGGCATGGCACGGGCACGATGGCGTCGTCCTCGAGGACGGTGACGTTCGGGTCGCGATCTGTCGACGGCGAAGAGGTCGCCGCGGACGCCCGCGAAGGGCGTCAGGACCTGTCCGAGCGGACCGATCATCCGCTTGCGCCAGGACGACCTCGGCGCTGGCGCGCGAGTACGTGCCTTCGACGCCGCGGAAGCGCGGCTCCAGCGTGCCGTCGACGATGGCGCCGAAGGCGTCCGTCTCCTGGCGCGACAGCGACGTGACGTTGAACTTGTAGGCCAGTTCACCCGGACAGGACGGCGCCGTCATAGACGCCTTCGTAGTCGACGGTCGGGTGGACGTAGGCCTGCTTGCCCTGCAGCTGTGCGCCGACGTCGTGAAGGGCGGCGGCGGGTTGAGGATCTCGTTGCTGGTCGTAGTCCTCCTGCAGGATGCGGAAGGCCCACAGCCGCGCCTCGAAGTGGTTCCGCACGCCGAGACCGTCCAGCTAGAGCGTCGACGGCGCCGTCGAGCGCGTCGCTCGCGGTCTGCTTGTAGTCGGAGAGATAGCGCCGGTCGGTGGTGAGGGTCGATTCCCAGCCCCAACGCCAGCACGGGATTGATGTCGAATTCGCCGATGGTGGAGACGCGAACCGCGCGCATTGCGGTTGCCGCCCGAGCCTCGAACGCGTCGGGGTCGAGCTGGTAGATGCCGGTGCCGCGCACCATGAAGTCGCCGCTCGCGAGTCGCTGGCGATACTCGACATCGCAGGAACAAGCCCTGGCCGGGTGAGCGGTGTTGCCGCGACGGTGACGTCCGCCGCTGGGCCCGAGGGTCTGGTAGTAGGGCACGCGCACGCCGCACGCCCAGGAGGTTGGAGCCGACGAAGGTCGGCATCAGGAAGCCGGACTTGCGCCGCACCGTCGGATCGGGGATCGAGAAGTCCGGCAGGACCGCGACGGTGTTGCCGAAGAGGTCGAACTGCGCGCTTCTCGAACTGCAGCGTGCGCTCCGTCCTCGTCGTAGATCACCCGGCGGGCCTTGATCGGCCCAGGTGGGCGCATTGTCCGGCCGGCGCCGGCAGGTGTAGCAGGCGGTGTAGCCGGCATCCTCGAAGACGGTGATCGCTCGCCGCGCCGATCGGCCCGGTCGGCGGCAAGGCGCGTGCGGTAGATGGTGTCGACCCGCAGGCCTTCGAGGAAGCCGTCCTTCAGAGTCGTCCGACAGGCGCACCGTCTCGGCGATGACGATGTTGCCCTCCGGCTCCTCCAGCCGCGCGCCGCCGGTGGCGTAGAAGCGGTCGCGTCGCCTGATCGTAGACCACGCGGTTGGCAAAGAGCTGGTAGCCGCCATAGGCGATGAAGACGTTGCCGACCGCGACCGCGTCGCCGCTGCGCGTGTCGTAGCTCAGCTCGTCCGCCTCCAGCAGCAGCGGCTCGGTCCTGCTGCGAAACGGCGGCGATCACCTCGAGGGCGCCAGCGACGGGGAGGCGGCAAGCAAGGCGCAGAGGCCGAGAACGGCGGAGAGGCCGAGGCCGAAGCGACGGATCATCTACCCGTCCTCGCTGTAGAGGAGGGCGGTGGCGCCGAAGAGGGTCGCGGCAAGCCCCGGCAGCCAGGCGGCCAGGACCGGGCGGCACGGCCCCCGCCTCGCCAAGGTCCGAGGCGACGGCGGAGGCGATGTAGAGTCCGAACCCGGCGATCACCCCGCCGACGACCGCGCGCGTGACGCCGCCAAGGCGCACCATGCGCAGCGACACCGACGCGGCGATCAGGACCATCGCGGCCAGCAGCAGCGGCCGCGCCAGGAGCACCTGAAATTGCAGGCGAAGCGGTGCGCGGGCAGACCGGCGCGCTCGGCGAGCGCGCACGGCGCCCGGAAGGCTTCCAGAACGAGTGGCGTCTGCGCGCGCGACCGCTTCGTGCACCTCGGCCGCGGTGAGCGCCGTGGGCAGCTCGGACCGTGGCACGGTCCGCTGCGGCTCGCCGTCGGCGTCGTAGCGGGTGACGTCGTTGAGTCACCACGCGCCCTGCTGAGGCGTCGCGCTCGTCGGCCTCGAGACGGCCGCGAACCGCTTCGTTCTGATCGAACAGGTGCGCCTCGACGCCGTACAGCGTCAGCCCGTCCGCGGAGGCGGCGGCGGCGTGCATGATGGACGGGCCGTCGCGCCCTCCTGGCGGAACCAGATGGTGTCGAGCCGCCGGTCAGGCATCAGCGCGTCCGTGCCGCGCACCTCGGCGACGCAGTTCGTCCGACCGCTCGCGTCGCGGCGGCGGAGATGGGGTTGTAGAGCGTGGTCGTGACGATGCCGATGCCGATCACGACGATCATCGCCGGCGCGACGAACTGCCAGGCCGAGATGCCGGCGCGCGCGCATCACCGCCAGCTCCAGACCGCCGGTTCAGCGCGAGGAAACGCGGCGATCGAGCCGAAGAGCACGGCGAACGGCAGGAACTCCTCGGTCGAGCGAGGGCGTCTTGTAGAACGAGGCGAGGACGGCGGGGGCGGCGCTGAAGGTCTCGCGGTCGACCGAGCGGCGGATCAGCTCCACCGTGTCGGCAAGGAAGATGATCGCGGTGCCGAGCACGAAGAAGCCGCCGATCCAGCGCAGGAAGGTCAGCGCCGATGTAGACCGAGAGCACCCGACCGGTGCCGAGGCCGATCATGCCGCGGCTCCTCGCGGGGGCGCACCAGGCGCTCGGCGTACGTGGCCACGCATGCGCCGCAGCGCTCGTGCACGGTGATGCGCCGGTCGGTGACGATGAGCGCGAGCGCGCCGCCGCCGACGGCGACCAGGAGCACGTAGCGACAGGTAGGCGATCTGCGGGCACTTGCTCGGCCGCCAGCAGCGTGCCGTAGACGCCGGCCCGCACCGCCGCGACGGCGATGCCCGCGGCGATGATCCCGGCCATCCGGTTCTGGCGGTGCATTCGCGGATCGCCCACGAAGAGGAACACCACCAGCGCGTAGACGAACGGCGCCAGCGGCTGCGACAGGCGGTCGTGCAGCTCGATGGTGAACCGGGCCTCGCGTTCGACCCGGTAGGTGTCGTTCGGATCGGTGGGCGCCAGCAGCTCGATCAGGGTGCGCTCTGACGGGCGGAAGGTGGTCGACACCGGACCTGAGGTCAGCGTCGTACAGGTCGAAACCGTAGGCGTCGAAGGCGACGACGGTGAGCTCGTCGTCCGGTCGCTCCATGCGCTGCACGCTGCCGTTCGTCATCACGAGCAGCGTGTTGCCGTCGGTCTCCACGACGCGGCCGGTCTCGGCGAGTAGGTGATGGCGGTGGTCGGCCGAGCGGCGATCATCCAGCAGCAGGCCGGTCAGCGTGCCGTCCGCCGTGCGGTCGCGAATGTGGACGGTCAGCCCGTCCTCGATCTCGATGAAGCGGCCGGGCTGGACGATGGAGCTGACGACGTCGGCGCGGATCTCGGTGATCATCACCCGCGCCTTGGCAAGCCCGACGGGCCCCAGATAGACGACGCCCGACCGTCACCAGCGCGGCGCACACCGCCGCCGAGACCAAGCGCGGGCGAAGGAGCCGCAGCCGCCCCGCGCCGGCGGAGGCGATGACCACCAGCTCGGAATCGCGGTTCATGGCATCGTAGACGACGACCATGCGCGATGACGAAGGCGATGGGCGCCAGCAGGGTCACGAAGATAGGGCACGGCGAGCAGCGTCAGCTCGAAAAAGGCGAGGAAGGCCTGCCCCTTCGCGGTCACGAGGTCGAGCCGCTGCAGGGCTTGCGTCGACCAGATGATCGCCGTCAGCACCAGCAGGCCTGCAGGAAACAAGCGTCAGGATGCGCCGCGCCGTATACCAACCGATCAGCGGCATCCACCATCCACACGCGTCAAGACCCCGTTCGACACGAACGGCGCAAGTGGCGGCGCACCGTCCACCGGCATGCAATGGCGCGTACACGGAACGATCCGCGCCAGGATCGCAGCGATCACGGCTACACTAACCGCCGTCGAGGTCGAAGTTTCGCTGTCCCGATCAGCGCAATAAGTCGTGCAGCGTGTCCTCGGCGCCGCACTGTGCGCGGTGGAGCGCACGCCCCGGCGCACGGTTGTGTCGGCCAAGCAAACCCAGTACCTGCGCAGGAAGCGACCGCTGAAAGGACCGCGATCGTGAGTGTGCCGACAATCCAGTTTCGCCCTGTGGAGTTGCCGAACTCGGGCACTCTCGTGGTGTTCGCGGCCGAGGGTATGGCGCTTGGGGAGGCGTGCGCGGCGGCGGACGCTGCGAGCGATGGGCTGATCTCGGCGGCAGCCGAGGCGCAAAGCTACAAGGGCAAGCGGTTCGCGACGATGACGCTGCCGCTGCCGCGGGGCCTGTCGGCGCGTGCGGTGCTGGTCGTGGGGCTCGGCGATTCGGCCAAGCTCGACGAGGCGGACTGGGTGAAGCTCGGCGGCACGCTCGCCGGCGCGCTCCCCTCGGGTCCGGACACCGATGTGACGGTCTTCGCCGAAGTGCCCAACGGTACGCTGTGGCCAAGCAGATCGCCGACATCGCGCTCGGCGTCATGCTTCGCGGGTACACGTTCGACCATTACAAGTCCAGAAGTCCGGCGAGAACGCGCGACACCGCGCCGCGCATGGTCACCATCGCCGTTCCGTCCGGACGCGGCCGAGATCCGCTGGTGGAGGCGCGACGCGATTGCCGGCGGGCACCATGCTCGCGCGCGATCTCGTCAACGAGCCTGCCAACGTGCTCGGCCCGGTGGAGTTCGCCGAACGCGCCGGGCAGCTGCCGAGCTCGGCGTCGACATCACCGTGATGGAGCCGGCCGAGCTGGAAGGCTCGAGATGCGATGCTGCTGGCGTCGCGCAGGGGTCGGAGCGACCGGCTCGCGTCGTGCGTGATGGAGTGGAAGGGCGGCGGCGGACGCGAAGCCCGTCGCGCTGGTGGGCAAGGGCGTCGTGTTCGACACCGGCGGCATCTCCATCAAGCCGGCCGGCGGCATGGAGGACATGAAGGGCGACATGGGCGGCGCTGCCGCCGTGGTCGGCGCAATGCATGCGATCGCCAAGCGCAAGGCCAAGGCCAACGTCGTCGGCATCATCGGCCTCGTCGAGAACATGCCGGACGGCAAGGCCCAGCGCCCGGGCGACATCGTCACGTCCAAGTCCGGCCAGACGGTGGAGATCATCAACACCGACGCGGAGGGCCGCCTCGTGCTGGGCGACCTTCTCACCTACACATCGAGCGCTACAATCCGGTGGTCGACGATCGACCTTGCGACCCTGACCGGCGCCGTCATCGTGGCGCTCGGCCACTATCATGCCGGCATGTACCCGACGACGACGCCGTCGCCGCGCAGCTCGCGGCCGCCGGCGATGGCGACGGGCGATCAGGTTTGGCGCATGCCGCTCGGCAAGGACTACGACGGTCTGATCGATTCCAAGGTGGCCGACATGAAGAACACCGGCGGCCGCACGGCCGGGTCGATCACCGCTGCGCAGTTCCTCAAGCGCTTCGTGGGCGAGGCGACTTGGGCCACATCGATCTCGCGGGTACCGCGATGGGCGCCCCGAACAACGAGATCAGCCGCACGTTCGGCACCGGTTGGGGCGGGCGCTGGGGCGTCCGCCGTCCTCGATCGGTTCATCGCCGACAACCACGCAGTTGAGATCACCATGAAGCTCTATACGTCCAAGACGCTGTCGCCGTTCGGCCGCACGGTATCGATCGTCGCCGACGAGCTCGGGTTGACCGAGGATATCGAGGCCATCGACACGACCGTGAAGCCGACGGAGCCGAACACCGAGTTCCAGGCCCTCAACCCGCTTCGCAAGATCCCCGCGCTCGACACTCGACGACGGACGGTCCTCGCCGACTCGCCCGTGATCGTCGAGTACCTGTGCGCACGCGTCGGCGACACGCGACTGCTCGGCCGCGGCACGCGCGAACGAGTGGACGATCCGCGCGAAGTACGCGCTCGCCCGCGGGGCGACCGAGGTGGCGGTGTGCGGCCGCTACGAGACCGCGGTGCGACCGGACGACAAGCGTGGGACGCCTGGGTCGCCGACCTGATGGACAAGGTGGGTGCCGTGCTGCCCGATGTTCGACAGAACCTGCCTGAGGCCGCCGGCCGGCTGACCATCGTCGACATCTCGCTCGCGGCGCTGCTCGGCTATCTCGACTTTCGTTACCCGGATCCTCGCCTGGCGGGAGCGCTGGCGCTCGCCGAGTGGCTGACCCCGCTGGAGGAACGGCCGTCCTTCGAGGCAACGAAGCCGGCTTGAAGCGAGGCGGATTGTGGGGAGCGCTCGCACACCGGTTCCGCGGCACAAGGCAATCGCGACCGCGCACCGATCGCCGCGCAGCGACGCCGGTCGTCGCCGACGCAGATCCACCCCGTGGCGGTCTAGGCGCGGGCGTGGCGGAGGTTCTGTTTTACCACCTCGAGCGCCAGCGGCTCGAGGACGTGCTGCCGACGCTTCTGGAGCGCACGCTGGCACGCGGCTGGCGTGCGGTGGTGGAGATGCGGACAGGAGCGGTGCGACGCACTCGACCGCATTTATGGACCTTCCGTGACGAGCTTTCCTGCCGCACGGCGTCGATGGACGCCAACGCCGCCGATCATCCCATCGTCCTGACGACCGGCCCGGCCAACCCCAACGGCGCCAACGTGCGCTTCCTCGCCGACCGTGCGGCGCCCAGCGCGGTCGAGAACGTACGAGCGCGTGGTGCTTCTGTTCTCGGCGGACGATCCGGACGCGGTGGCCGACTGCGCGCCGCCATTGGCCACCGCTCAAGGCCGCCGGCCACGCCGTCACCTACTGGCGCCAATCCGCCTCCGGCGCCTGGGAAAAGAAAGCCTAGTGGTTCGACCGAAACGGATCGAACCCCTAGCTTTGTTTGTCGATGGATCAACTTGTCGGGACATTCGAGTAGGTTAGACCGCTTGGCCGAAGTTACCCGAGGGCCTCAAATGTCTCGGTCGATCCACTAGAGCCCGCCTCGACGTGGCCCCCCCAGCGAAATCCCTGGCCCGCCACCACTCACCCAAGATCGCACCTGTCCCCGTGCCGCCGCCCCACGCGACCCTGGCACGGCGGATCCCGAGCCTGTTTCACGGAGCCAGCCGTCGCTGATGCCCGATCAGATCCGGAGGGCGTCGCCGGGCAAGGCCGACAGAGCGAAGCGTGCCTTGCGCGGTGGCGCCATCCGGGTCAGGGCATCAATCAGCGACGGCTGGCTCCGTGAAACAGGCGACTGCCCCTGTTTCATGGTGAAGCCCGAGCCCCTTTGCCTCCGGCAGTGTGCTGCGGTGCGTAACGGCCTACCGAGGCCGCCGCGGCTGGTGGGCGAGGTCGATGAGTGAGGCGGTGATGTCCTCGAAGTAATCGTCCCAGGTGCGTGGCGGGACGATGCGCCGGCGCTGCCGTTCGCGGTGATCGTCATCGTGGGCGAAGGCGCGGATCGTATCCTTCCACCCAGGGCCGTCCAGCGGGGAGAGGTAGGTGGCGGCCGGGCCGCCGACTTCGCGATGCGCCTCGATGTCCGACGCGATGACCGGGACGCCCATGGAATGCGCTTCGATGATGGGCAGGCCGAAGCCCTCGACGAAGGACGGGGTCAGCAGGGCGCGGGCGTTGGCGATGTGGGCGGCCACCTCTTCGTCGCCGAGGGCGCCGGTCACCACCACGTTGGGTGCCAATGCGGCGGCGCGGTCGATCAGCTCCATGGCGGTGTGGTCGTTGCCGCGGCGGCCGATGACCACGAGTTGCGGCGGGTCCGGCTCCAGCGCGAACTCTCGCCAGACGTGGAGCAGGAGCGGCAGGTTCTTGCGCCGGTCGATCGACGAGAGGTGCACGAAGGTGGGGCGATCGTAGCGCACCGGCTCCGCCGCCGGCTGGAGGCCGGGCCCGGAGTGGATCACCGATGAGGTGAACCGCGCGTCCGGCACCCGCGCCAGAAGCTCCTTGCGCGTCGCTTCGGAGACGTTGAAGACGTGGTCCACCTGGCGCACCAGCGTGTCGAGCCGCTTCTCGTGCAGGAGCGTGGCGCGCTTGGAGTCGTATTCCGGGTGGGTGATCGGAATGAGGTCGTGCAGCAGCACCGCGAACGGCCCCGGCAGGTCGGCGAACCGTTCGGCGACGTCGAGCCCGTCGTGGCCGACGTTGAGTGTGACGTTGGGCCGCCCCTCGGCGTCGATGCGTTTGGTGCCAAGGTGGGCCAGCGTCCGGCGAAACGTGCGTTCGGCGGCGATGACCTGGCCTTTCACGCCCCAGCCGTCGGCGAGGAACTGCCGCGGCGCACCGTCGGACCAGCGGGCCACCAGCGTGTCGTGGACCTTGGCGTAAGCGGCCGGGCGCATCTCCAGGAGCCGTTCGCCGACGCGGGTGACGGGCCGCGCCTCGAATGCGGTTTGCCGCAGCATCCAGTCGGCATATCTCATCTCGATCCGGTCGATTTCGGAGGGGCCGCCGAAGAATTCGTAGCGTCTGACGAGGCGGGAGACGTCGAGGAAAAGGATCGGTCGCATGAACGGGCAGTGCCGCCGGGCTCCACGGCCGTCAAGATGGGTCGGGGGCAAATGATACGGACTGTGGCGCTGATGGCGCCCTTGCTGATCGGCCTTGTGGTTCCCGCGACGGCGCAGGACACGGCGGAGGGCAGTGTGCCGGCCGGTGTCAGCCAGCGAGTGGCCCAGCCGGATCTCGCAATCGGCCGCTTCAACTTCGCCGGGTACCGCTCCAAGCGGCACTGCACGATGTTCGCCATCGGCCCCACGACCGTGGTGACGGCGGCCCACTGCCTCTCCGGCCTCGATCCCCTGCAGACGCATCTGCTCTTCGGCTACTCACAGATGACGTGGGCCGCGCACCTGTCGCCCGTGCGCGGTGCCATCATGGGCAACGACGTCGCGGTGTTGTGCCTGGCCGAGCCGGCGCCGGCGGCGATCCCGCTCGGGGCGCCCGCGGAGGTCGCTCCCGGCGATGCGCTGGTGGCCGTCGGCTACGGCGCCCCGGTGCGCCACATGCAAACCCGCGCCACGTGTCCCGTCATCCGGTCGGGCAACGCAGAGGGCGGGCCGGTCCTGGTTCTCGGCTGCCCGCAGTCGCACGGCGCCTCGGGCGGGCCGGTGCTCGACGCCGCGGGGCAGGCGGTCGCTGTCATCAGCGCCACCAGCCGCACCGAACTCTTCGCCGCGCCGATCCCGCCCGCCGCGGCCATGGTGTGCGCAGACGGTGCCGCGCCAGCACCTCTGGGCGCCTCCGAGTGAAGGCGGGGGCTTCCGCCGCACCGGGCGTGATGGTACGCGACCCCGACTGATCTCGAGCGGCCGGCCGATGCCCGAACTTTTCGTTGAACTCCTATCCGAGGAGATCCCCGCACGCATGCAGCGCCGTGCCGCGGAGGACCTCCAGCGCCTCGTCACGAACCACCTGGTGGATGCGGGGCTCACCTACGAGGGCGCCTATGCCACGGCGACGCCCCGACGTCTGGTGCTGGCCGTCACCGGCTTGCCGGCGCAGTCGGCCGACCGCAAGGACGAGCGCAAGGGTCCGCGCGTGGGTGCCCCGGAGAAGGCGCTGGCCGGCTTCCTGCGCGCCGCCGGCCTCGCCTCGATCGAGGAGGCGTCGGTCGAGAGCGATCCGAAGAAGGGCGATTTCTATGTCGCGCGCACCACGGTTCCCGGCCGGCCGACGATCCACATCGCCGCCGAGGCCATCGCCGATGCCGTCCGCCGCTTCCCCTGGCCGGTGACGATGCGGTGGGGGGCGGCCTCCAGCGACGCCGGCGCGCTGCGCTGGGTGCGCCCGCTCACCTCCATTCTCGCGACCTTCGGACCCGACAACGAGGACCCCGACATCGTCCGCGTCGAGCTGCCGGGCGTGCCCGTGGGCGACACCACGGTGGGCCACCGCTTCCACGCGCCGGGTGCCATCCGCGTGCGCCGTCTGGAGGACTACAAGGCGAGCCTGGAGAAGGCGTTCGTCGTCGTCGATCATGAGCGGCGGCGCGACCAAATCCTGCACGACGCCAAGGACGCCGTCTTCGCGCTGGGTCTGGAGATGATGGAGGACGAGGGGCTGCTGACCGAGGTGGCCGGCCTGGTGGAGTGGCCGGTGGTGCTGGTCGGCCGCTTCGACGAGGCGACGCTCGCGCTCCCGGAGGAGGTGATCCGGCTCACCATTCGCGAGAACCAGAAGTGTTTCGTGACGCGCGACGCGGCGACGGGCCGTCTCGCCAACGCCTTCATCCTGACCGCCAATCTGGTGGCGGACGACGGCGGCGCGGCGATCATCGCCGGGAACGAGCGCGTGGTGCGCGCCCGCCTCGCCGACGCGCGTTTCTTCTGGGACGAGGACATGAAGCACCGCCTCGCCGTCCATGCCGAGAAGCTGAAGAGCGTGACGTTCCACGAGAAGCTGGGCAGCCAGGCGGACCGGGTGGAGCGCATCAAGGCGCTCGCCTGCGACATCGCGCCGGTGCTGGGAATCCAGCCCGACTATGCGGCGGAGGCAGCGGCGGTGATCAAGGCCGATCTCGTCACCGGGATGGTCGGCGAGTTCCCCGAGCTGCAGGGTTATATGGGCCGACACTACGCCGCCGCCCACGGCGCGCCGGAGGACCTCGCCGCCGCCGTCGAAGAGCACTACCAGCCGCAGGGGCCGAACGATGCGGTGCCGAAGGCGCGGCTGTCGGTGGTGCTGGCGCTGGCCGACAAGGTGGACCAGCTCGTCTCGCTCTGGGCCGCGGACGAGAAGCCGACGGGCTCGGGCGACGCCTTCGGCCTGCGACGCGCGGCGCTCGGCATCATCCGCCTCATCCTCGAGAACGGCCTGCGCCTGCCGCTCGACGACGGAAAGATGGGCGGCCTCCTCATGACGGCATGGGGCCTGTGGGAAGGCACGCCGCTCGACACCGAATGGAAGGCCATCGGCGCCAAGGACTACGAGCGGGACGATACGGACGGGTACAGCGCCCTCCGTCGCCCGGTCGCTGAGCTCTCGGACTTCATCGTCGAGCGCCTGATCGTGCAGCAGCGGGACGCGGGAATTGCCGCAGATATCGTTCGCTCCGTGAGCAACGACAGCCGAGCGCTCCAGGCTGGTAAGTCGACGATGGCCAACGTTGCAACTCAATGGTAAGGAAGAAGCATAAGAGGTCCGTTGACATCTTGGATCTGCAGAACCGTGTAGTGGCATTGCGCGACTTTCTAACGACCGACGACGGGGCGAGTCTCATGGCCGGCTACCGCCGCGCCACCAACTCCTCCTCGCCGAGGAAAAGAAGGACGGGCCCCTTCATCGAGGGCGAGCCCGACCGCAGCGCCCTGGTCGAGCCCCAGGAAATCGCCCTGTTCGACGCGGTCTCCGCGGCCCGCACGACGGTCGCGGGCGCCGTCGCCAAGGAGGATTATGCCGGCGCGATGACGGCGCTCGCCGCCCTCCGCGCCCCGGTCGACGCATTCTTCGAGGCGGTTCTCGTCAACGCGGACGACGCTGCGCTGCGGGCCAATCGGCTCCGCCTGCTGGCGGCGCTGAGAGACACGACACGAGAGGTTGCGGACTTTTCGGCGATCTCCGGTTAACATCGCGACCAACTGAGACAGAGGCGCAACGCAATGGCCAATCACGCAACCGCTACCGTGCAGATCGACGATTCCCACGTGCGCGTCACGCAGTGGACGTTCGAGCCTGGCACCTCCACCGGCGCCCATGTTCACGAGTACCCCTATGTCGTCGTCCCGGTGATCCCGGGGACGCTGACGATGGTGGACGAGAGCGGCGACCACATCGCTGACATGAAGCTCGGCCAGAGCTACTCGCGCCCCAAGGGTGTGTCGCACGATGTGGTCAACCGATCGGATGCGGTCGTGTCCTTCGTCGAAATCGAGATGAAGTGACCATGGCCGACACCTACGACGTCCTCATCATCGGCTCCGGCCCCGGCGGTTACGTCACCGCCATCCGCGCGGCCCAGCTCGGCCTCAAGACCGCCATCGTCGAGCACAAGTATCTCGGTGGCATCTGCCTCAACTGGGGCTGCATCCCCACCAAGGCGCTGCTGCGCTCGGCCGAGGTCTACGACAATTTCAAGCACGCCAAGGACTTCGGCCTCGTCGCCAAGGACATTTCGGCGGACGTCACCAAGGTGGTGGAGCGCTCGCGCGGCGTCTCCAAGCAGCTGAACACCGGCGTCGGCTTTCTCCTGAAGAAGAACAAGGTCGACGTGATCTGGGGCACCGCCAAGATCGCCGCCCCCGGCAAGATCGACGTGAAAGCCGCCGACGATGCCCCCAAGGGGGCGAAGGGCGGCGGCGCCTACGAAGCCAAGCACATCATCGTCGCCACCGGCGCCCGCCCGCGCGCGCTCCCGGGCCTGGAGCCCGACAAGGACAACATCTGGACCTACTTCGAGGCGATGGTGCCCAAGGAGATGCCCCAAGCGGCTTCTGGTCGTGGGCTCCGGCGCCATCGGGATCGAGTTCGCCTCGTTCTTCAACTCCATGGGCTCCGAGGTGACCGTCGTCGAGGTGATGGACCAGATCCTCCCGGTGGAAGACGTCGAGATCGCCAAGCTCGCCCGCAAGCAGCTGGAGAAAAAGGGCCTCAAAATCATGACGTCGGCCAAGGTCGCCGGCATCGAGAAGGGGCGGACCTTGAAGGCCAAGGTCGAGGTCAAGGGCAAGACCGAAACCCTCGAGGTGGACAAGGTCATCTCGGCTGTCGGCGTGGTCGGCAACATCGAGGATCTCGGCCTGGAAGAGCTCGGCGTGAAGACCGAACGCGGCTGCGTCGTCATCGACCCGTACGGTGCGACCAACGTCAAGGGGATCTACGCTATCGGCGATGTGGCCGGCCCGCCGATGCTGGCCCACAAGGCGGAACACGAAGGTGTGATCTGCGTCGAGGCGATCGCCGGCAAGAAACCGCACGCGATGGACAAGCTGAAGATCCCCGGCTGCACCTACTGTCAGCCGCAGATCGCGTCCGTCGGCCTCACGGAGGCGAAGGCCAAGGAGGCCGGACACGAGGTGAAGGTCGGCCGGTTCCCGTTCATCGGCAACGGCAAGGCGATCGCGCTGGGCGAACCGGACGGCCTGGTGAAGACGGTGTTCAACGCCAAGACCGGCGAACTCTTGGGCGCCCACATGTGCGGTGCCGAAGTGACCGAGCTGATCCAGGGGTTCGTGGTCGCGATGAATCTCGAAACGACCGAAGAAGAGTTGATGCACGCGGTCTTCCCGCACCCCACGCTGTCGGAAATGATGCACGAAAGTGTGCTCGACGCTTACGGGCGCGTCATTCACACCTGACACTGCTGCGAACTTCCGGCGGTTGAGCAGCGTTCAGCCCGTGTACACGCCCGCAGCCTTAAGTGGGCGGCACATAAGCCGAGAGGAAGGCAGTATGCGACAAGTCATGAGCTGGACGGTCATCGCCGCGATAGCGGCGACGACAGGTCCGGCTGCGGCGGCGATCGGAGGGCACTACGCCCCGACTGCCGCCGATCCAGGCATCATGACGGTGCAGAACCAGCAGGAGCTCCAGAACGAGCGCCGCGAGTTCCGCCGTGAGAACCAAGCTGCGCAGGACGAGGTGCAGAACGAACGTCGCGAACGTGCTCGCGACGATCGGTCTGCCGATGCCGAGCGCCGCAACGAGAGGCTCGAGTTCCGCTCGGAGGATCTTTCCGCGTCCGAGCGGCGCGATGCGCAGGCGGAGATCGCCAACGAGCGCCGCGAGCGGGCGCGCGAGGGTCGTCAGGAGAACCAGGAGCTGCAGAACGAGCGCCGCGAGTTCCGCGGCGAGCAGCGCGCGACCCAGGAAGAGATCCAGAACGAGCGCCGCGAGAGCGCGCGCGAGCAGCGCCGTTCGACCCAGGAGCGGCGCAACGATGCCGCCCAGGAGCGTCAGAACACCAACGCGCGCCGCGACGACGCCGCGACGCAGCGTGAGCGTCAAAACGAGCGGCGCCAGAAGGCGCGTGATCAGCGCAGCGCGCTGATTGCCGATCAGCCGATCCTGCTCGCCCAGCTCGATCGGCCGGCGCAGATGTCCGATCAGCCGATCCTGCTCGCCCAGGTGGACAAGAAGCAGGAAGAGCGCCGCGCCAAGGCCCGCGAAGAGCGGCGCCGCGCCAATCAGGGAAACCAGGGCAAGGGCCAGGCCGAACGGAAGCAGCAGCGTCAGGCCCAACAGCCGCAGCAGCGTCAACGCCAGGCCGAGAAGCCGCAGCGTCAGCGCCAGGCACAGCAGTCGCAGGACGCCAAGCAGGAGCAGCGTCGGCGGGAAGCCCGTCAGGCGCGGCAGGCGGAGCAGCAGCGCCAGGCCAAGCAGCCGCAGCGGCAGCGCCAGGCCGAGCAGCCGCGTCAGCGCCAGGCGCAGCAGTCGCAGGACGCCAAGCAGGAGCAGCGCCGGCGGGAGGCCCGTCAGGCCCGGCAGGCGGAGCAGCAGCGTCAGAACGCGGCGCAGTCGCAGCGTCAGCGCGAACGGCAGGAACAGCGCCAACGTGAGGCCCAGGCCGAACGTCAGCGTCAGCAGCGTCAGGCGCAGCAGGAGCAGCGTCAGCGCCAGCAGCAGCGCGACCAGGCGCGGCCCAACAGCCCCGCCGCCGTAGAGCGGCGCGCGCAGGGCCAGGGGCCGGAGCGGACCCGCCAGCTCGAGCAGGCGCAGGAGAGGCAGCGCCGCGAGGCGCAGGAAAATCGCAGCGAGGCACAGGAGGAGCGTCGCCGGGCCGCGCGCCAGGAGCGCCAGCGCCAGAACGCCGAAGAGCGCCAGCGCCAGAACGCGCAGGAGCGGCGCCGCGAGAACGCCCGCCAGGACCAGCGTCCCGACAACCGGCGCGACGGCCGTCCGGATCGGCGCCCGGGTGACCGTGAGAACCGCCGCGCCAACGCCCGCGACGACGACCGCAACCGCTCGCTCGAGCAGCGGATGCGCCAGGACAGGCGCGCCGAGCAGCGCCAGCAGCTGCGCCGGGATCGCCGCGAGGAGATCGCCCGCGAGAACCGCCAGGAGAATCGCCAGGAAGCACGCCGCCGCGAGCGTCGCTATGAAGAGCGGGCCGATGCTATCCGCGGGCGGCGCGACGACTTGCGCCGTGAGCTTCGCCGCGACCGTCGTGACGACCGCCGCGACTGGGTCGACCGGCAGGATCGTCGCCGCGATCGCTATCGCGACTGGGAGCGCGACTACCGCCGCACCAACAACTGGGAGCGGGCGGCCTGGGCCGGTCTCGGCGCCTTCGCCGGCGCGGCCATCGTCTCCTCGACGCAGGGGCGTACCACCTACGTGGTCAATGGTCAGCCGATGATCGTCGACGAGTATCCGGAGCGCCTGCGCTGGCGCGCCGACAGCTACGACGTGCGTGACCTCAACAACGGCTGGACCGAGTCGGTCGTGGTGCGCGGCGACGGCACCCGCGTCGTCACCGTCGTCGATAACTACGGTGTCCCGATCCGCCGCTATCGCGAGCTTCCGGGCGGCCAGAGCGTGACGTTGTTCAACAACATGCCGGGGTGGTGGGACGACCAGACGAGTTCTCGCCGTGGACGTTGCTCCGGTGGACGTCACGATGCCTTACGACAGGTACGTCGTGGAGCCCTCGCGCGCCTCGGTCGAGGTCGTGTACGACACCGTCACCGCCGAGCCAGTGCGTGAGCTGGACCGCGCCTACACGCTGAACCAGGTGCTCTACAACGAGGATCTGCGGGCGCTGATGCCGCGCATCGACGTCGACACGATCACCTTCCAGACGGGCTCGGCGGAGATCGATCCGGGCGAGATCGGCAACTTGGAGACGATCGGCGTCGCCATCGAAGAGGCGGTCTACGAGAACCCGTCGGAGGTGTTCCTCGTGGAGGGGCACACCGATGCGGTCGGCTCGCCGGAGTTGAATCTGGAGCTGTCGGACCGTCGCGCGGAAAGCGTCGCCCAGGTGCTGACTGAGTACTTCGAGATCCCGCCGGAGAACCTTGTGACGCAGGGCTTCGGGGAGCAGTATCTGAAAGAGCAGACGACGGAGGCGAGCCGGATCAACCGTCGCGTCGCCGTGCGCCGGATCACGCCGCTGCTTTCCGCCGACGATGAGATCGCCGGCATCCAGAACCAGGACATCCAGTAAACTGGTCCATCCGGTCCCACTGACCCTGCCGACGAAACGGAAACGCCGCCCCTCGGGGCGGCGTTTTTTTTGTGCGCCTCGGGCGATCGCCGAGTTGCAGATCGGGGGCACCGTCCCGCGTGTCGGGGCGTTCAAGCTGGGCACGACCCGGCTGGTTGCCCACCTCGCGCGTCATCTCGCGTATCGGGCGGGCTCCCCGCGCCGCGGCTCCAGGACGCGGATCAACCGCCACGGACGATGTGCTCGATGGCCAGCGCGGCCGACAGCAGGCGCTCGTCGTCGTTGGTCTTGGCGTTGAGGAGGAAGCTGACCGGCAGCGTCGAGGATGCCGCCATCGGCATCGCGACGCCGGGCAGATTGAGGAAGTTGCCCGTCATCGTATTGCGCAGGGTCTTGAGGTTGACACGGTTGAACGTGTCGGGATCGGCGTCGAGGGGCGCGATCTCGGGCGCGACGTGCGGCACGGTGGGGCCGATGAGGAACGCGTCCTCCATGTCCTGCCCGAGCTGGCGGGAGAGCTTGGCGCGTCCGGACGTGTTGGCGAGAAGGTCGTAAGCCGTCATCGTCTTGCCGCGCAGAATGCGGGCGACGACGCGGCCGTCCATCTCCTCCACGTCGGCGCTCTCGATGCGGTCGCGATGGTAGGCGTAGGACTCGGCGTTGGCGAGGGTGCCGTGCTCGGCCATGATCCGGGCCGCCTCGGCGATCTGTGGGATCGTGCGGGTCTCGATGGTGATGCCGGCCGCCTCGAGGCGCTTGACGGCCTGCTCGAACGCATCGGCGACGACGTCCTCCGCCTCGTCCAGCCACAGCGTTTCGCTGACGATGAGGCGCATGCCGGAGACGTTGCCGCGGCGGACGGTGGGCGAGGTGCCGCGCAGCGCCGCGTCGATGTGGATGCAGTCTTCGACGGTGCGGGCGAGGGGGCCGACGGTGTCGAGGGTCGCCGACAGCGGGATGACGGCGTCGGTGCTGACGCGCCCTTCGGACGGTTTGTAGCCGACGAGACCGTTCAGCGCGGCGGGGATGCGGATCGAGCCGCCGGTGTCGGACCCGATCGCGGCGGTGGCGAGGCCGGACGCCACGGCCACCGCCGAGCCCGACGACGAGCCGCCCGGGATGCGCGGCGTGTTGGTGTCGTACGGGTTCGCCGGCGTGCCGTAGTGCGGGTTGAGGCCGAGACCGGAGAAGGCGAACTCGGTGAGGTTGGTCTTGCCGAGCGCGACCATGCCGGCCGCTGCGAGGTGGGCGACGACGGGGCTGTCCTCCTCGGCGGGCGAGGCGGTGCGCAGGAGGTTGGAGCCGGCGGTGGTCACCTCACCGGCCATGTCGAAGAGGTCTTTCCAGGCGACGGGCACCCCGTCCAGCGAGGACGCGGGGAACCCGGCAGCGTAGCGCGCCTTGGCGGAGCGTGCCTCGCGCAGTGCGCGCTCGGCCGACACCGCGATGTAGGCGGGGTTGTCGCTCGCCGCGATGCGCTCGAGGAAGACCTCGGTGACGGCGACGGGGTCGGCATCACCGGTCAGGTAGGCGCGGGCGAGGGGGACGGCCGCAAGGTCGGCAGCGCGTTCGGGGGACAGATCGGTCATTCGTCACCTGGATTGATCGCAGCCCATGACCGCCCACGCACCGGCGGTTGATTGGAGCGCGTCGGACCGTGGGGGATGGGGCGGTGTTGCGGCACGGGTGGTCGCCTCAGAGGGTCTGGTCGAGCCGCACCAGGGTGTCCAGCACCACCTGCGTGCCGGCGGCGCAATCGGCCTGGGTGGCGCTTTCCTCCTCGTTGTGGCTGATGCCCTCCCAGCAGGGGATGAAGATCATCCCGGTCGGGCACCGCGAGGCGACGTAGAAGGCGTCGTGCCCGGCGCCGGAGATCATGCGCTTGGAGCTGAAGCCGTGCTTCTCCACCGCCGCGGCCACGGCCTCCACCACGCGGGTGTCGAACGTGACGGGGTTCTTGCGCCACTTCATGTCGAGTGTGATGTCGACGGGGCGCCGCCCGCTGATCTCGGCGATCTTGGCATCGAGCGCGTCGGCCATGGCGGTGAGGGTGTCGCCGTCCGGATTGCGGAGCTCGGCCCGGAAGGTGGCGGTGCCGGGGATCGTGTTGCGCGAGCCGGGCAGCACGGCGACTTCGCCCACGGTGCCGACGGCGGCCGGGGCGTTGGCCAGCGCGATCTCTTCGATGGCGAGGGCGAGTTCCGCCAGCGCCATCATCGCGTCGCGGCGGTGGGTCATCGGGGTCGTACCGGCGTGGCTGTCCCGGCCCGTCACGGTGCCGTCGAACCAGTAGAGACCCTGGCCGCCTTCGACGATGCCGATCTGGATCTCTTCCGCCTCGAGGAGGGGGCCCTGCTCGATGTGGAGCTCGACGAACGCCGCGAACTCGCGCTCGCCGATGGCTTCGGCGCCGCGGTAGCCGATGCGCGCCAGCTCCTCGCCGAAGACGGCGCCGGTCTTGTCGGTGCTGTTGATCATCTCGTCGTATCCGACCTCGCCGGCGTAGACGCCGGAGCCGGACATGCCGGGGGCGTAGCGGGCGCCCTCCTCGTTGGTCCAGTTGATGAGGGTGATGGGATGGACGGTCTCGTAGCCCGCGTCGTTGAGCGTGCGGATGGCCTCAAGCCCCGCCATCACGCCCAGAATGCCGTCGAACTTGCCGCCGGCGGGCTGGGTGTCGAGGTGGGAGCCGACCGCGATGGGGGCGGCGTTCGGGTCGGTACCGGGGCGCACGGCGTACATGTTGCCCATGGTGTCGACGGTGACGGTGAGGCCGGCGTCCTCACAGGCCTTGGTGAACCAGTCGCGGACCTGCTTGTCTTCGTCGGAGAGGGTGAGGCGGCGCACACCGCCCTTCGGGGTCGCGCCGTATTGCGCGGTGTCCATCATCGTGTCCCAGAGCCGCTCTGGGTTGATGGTGAGGTTGGTCGCCATTCACGTGTCTCCGTTGCGCGCCGTTCGTCGTGCGGTCACGTGCGCTCAGCGCCGGACCCTCGCTCCCGAATGGGTCTATCGCCGAATGGCGCGGTGCAACAAGCGATTCGGGCAATTGTGCGCGCGTGGCGGGACGCATGGCCAGCAGGCGCCGCGGCGTCGTCACGGCGAGGGAAGGGCACGGGGGCCCCCGCGCGCCGGCGCTCTCAAGCGGACAGGCGCGTGCTCGGCCTAGACCAGTCGCGACTGCGTGACCGCCGCCGCGACGAACCCCGCGAACAGCGGGTGCGGCTCGAACGGGCGGGACTTCAGCTCCGGGTGGAACTGGACGCCGATGAACCAGGGGTGGTCCGGCAGCTCCACCGTCTCCGGCAGCACGCCGTCCGGGCGATGTGCCGGAGAAGCGCATGCCGACGGCCTCGAGGCGCTCGCGATAGGCCATGTTGACCTCGTAGCGGTGGCGGTGGCGCTCCTCGATCCGCGTCGAGCCGTAGACGCGTGCGATCAGCGTGTCGGCGCCAAGGTCGGCGGGGTACGCGCCCAGGCGCATGGTGCCGCCGAGGTCGCCGCCGGCCATGCGTCGCTCCAGGGCGTTGCCGCGGAGCCACTCGGTCAGGAGGCCGACGACGGGCTCGGGCAGGGGCCGAACTCGGTGGAGCCGGCGGCCTCGATCCCCGCCATGTGGCGCGCCGCCTCGATGACGGCCATCTGCATGCCGAAGCAGATGCCGAAGTAGGGCACGTTGTGGCGCCGCGCGAAGCCGGCCGCGGCGATCTTGCCCTCCGCGCCGCGCTCGCCGAAGCCGCCGGGCACGAGGATGCCGTGCACGCCTTCGAGGTGCGCCGCCGGCGTCTCGGTCTCGAAGATCTCCGACTCGATCCAGTCGAGGTTGACCTTCACGTTGTTGGCGATGCCGCCGTGGGTCAGCGCCTCGATCAGCGATTTGTAGGCGTCCTTCAGCTCGGTGTACTTGCCGACGACCGCGATGGTGACCTCGCCCTCCGGGTTGCGCATGCGCTTGGAGATCTCGGCCCAGCCGGTGAGCTGCGGGCGCCGGCGCCTCGATGCCGAAGACGTCGAGCACCTCGTCGTCGAGCCCCTCGTGGTGGTAGGCGATGGGCACGTCGTAGATCGTCGACACGTCGAGCGCGGGGATGACCGACGTCTCGCGCACGGAGCAGAAGAGCGCGAGCTTGCGCCGCTCCGACGGCGGGATCGGCCGGTCGCAGCGCACCAGCAGAATGTCCGGCTGGATGCCGATGGAGCGCAGCTCCTTCACCGAGTGCTGCGTCGGCTTGGTCTTCAATTCGCCCGGCCGACGGGATGAAGGGCATCAGGGTGAGGTGGATGTAGAGGCACGACCCGCGCGGCAGCTCGGTGCCGAGCTGACGGATCGCCTCGAAGAACGGCAGGCCCTCGATGTCGCCGACCGTGCCGCCGATCTCCACCAGGACGAAGTCGTAGTCCTCGTTGCCGTCGAGCACGAACTGCCTTGATGGCGTCGGTGACGTGCGGGATCACCTGGACGGTGCCGCCCAGATAGTCGCCGCGCCGCTCCTTGGTGATGATGTCCTGGTAGATGCGGCCCGACGTGATGTTGTCGCATCTTCGTCGCCGGGCGGCCGGTGAAGCGCTCGTAGTGGCCGAGGTCGAGGTCGGCCTCGGCGCCGTCGTCGGTGACGAAGACCTCGCCGTGCTGGTAGGGGCTCATCGTCCCGGGATCGACGTTGAGGTAGGGGTCGAGCTTCCTGAGGCGAACCTTGAAGCCGCGCGCCTGGAGAAGCGCACCCAGCGCTGCAGAGGCGAGACCCTTGCCGAGCGAGGAGACGACGCCGCCGGTGATGAAGACGTAGCGCGTCACGTCAAACCTCGGTCGAAACGGGAAATGCCGCGAAGCGGCGGGATGGGGTGGGATCGGGATGCGCCCATGCGACGGGGGCGGGGTCAGCCGGTGCGGTCGCGGGCAGGGCGAAAGCGGCGCGCGTGTCCAGCATCGGCGGATCCTTTGTCCCGCACCGACGCTTAACGCGGCCCGCCCGGATTGTCATCGTCCGGGACGGGCGCGCGCGCCGCTTTTCACATCAGTGGCCGCTTGGCGCAGCCGGGGCCGCGGGTGCCGCAGGGACAGCGGGGGGCGCCGCATCCTCGGTCGGCGGGGCGGGGTTGGTGCCGCCGAACTCCTGCCGCAGCTGGTCGAGCAGGTTCTCACCATCGATCGTCGGCGCGCCGGGGAGGGCGGAGCCAGTGGCCGGGGCCGACTCCTCTCCGGTGAGCTCGAGGATCGAGGGAGCCCCGGCCTGCTGCTTGGCCAACAAGCCCAGCGCAAGCGAGGTGACGAAGAATACGACTGCGAGGATGGTCGTGGTTCGCGTCAAGAGATTGGCGCTGCCGCGAGCGGAGAACATAGCGCCTCCGCCACCGCCGCCGATGCCAAGCGCGCCGCCTTCCGACCGCTGAATGAGGATGACCGCGATGAGTGCGATCACGATCATGAGATGGATGACTATGATGACGGTTTGCATGCGAACGCCTGTAGGTACCTAACCAGTCGCATTTAGAGACCGCGCTGCCGCTTGTCATCCTGCGGTGGGAACAAAGTTGAACGCTGGCGTCGTCGTTGGGCGACCACCCTCGTCGTGTGTGTGAGTACGATGGGGTATAGAGTAGTGTGTACCATCTGTGAAGCCGAGGCGGCCGCACGCGGCGCGCCAATGCCGGATATCGGCCATTCCGGCGCGAATCCCGCTCCTTTTCAGTTCGCGCCTGCGGAGCACTGGCAGGCCGTGCTGGCCGGCGGCGCCGCTCGCGTCAACGGCATGGCCGATCGTGGCACGCCTGCGGTGGTCACCTATGCGTTCGCGCCGGATCGGGGGCACCCGGAGCGCGCTCCGGCGGACGCGGCGCTGATCGAGGGCATGCGAGAGGCCGTGCGCCACATCGAATCGGTCGCCGGTCTGCGCTTCATCGAGGTCGATCCCGGCGCCGACCCGATGCTCGACCTGCAATATACGACCGACGAGAGCGGTTGGTCTTGGGCGCAATTCCCGTTCGTGTCGGCCACCTCGGCCAACACCACCAGTCAGGTGTTGATGAACGACGTCATGTCGGACTTTTCGCCCGGCACCTGGGGCTTTGAGATCCTGCTGCACGAACTCGGTCATGCGCTCGGCCTCAAGCACCCCCACGACGGACGGGACAGGCTCGACGCCAGCATGGACGACACGTCCCGGACGCTGATGAGCTACAACCGGCTGGACCCGCACGACGCCTTCCAAGAGCTGGATATCGCCGCGCTGCGCTACCTCTACGGCGAGGCGGACGGGCTGGACGGGGTGACGACGGTCTTCAACGACGCGGCCGACCTCTTCATGGCGAAGGGGACACGCGGTGGCGACACGCTGATTGGCGTCAACGGCGTCTCCATCCTGAAGGGCCAAGGCGGTGCCGACGTCCTCATCGGCCGTGAGGCCAACGATCGCCTGAAAGGCGGCGCCGGCCACGACGACATCTCCGGCTCCGGCGGGCACGACATCCTCATGGGCGGCCGCGGCCACGATCGCATGGACGGCGGAGCGGGCGACGACCGGCTCATTGGTCAAGGCGGCCGCGACCTCATGGATGGAGGAACCTCCGACGATCTTATCCAGGGTGGAGGCGGGCGCGACCGGCTCTTCGGCGGGACCGGAAGCGACACGCTGGCCGGCGGTCGTGGCACCGACATTATGGTCGGCGGGCCGGGGGCGGACGTATTCGTTGCGGCCCGGCGCGGCCGCGACATCGTGAAGGACTTCGACCCGAAGGAGGGGGACCGGATCGACATCTCCGGCCTCGACCTCAGCGCCTCGGAGGCGGCCGACCGCCTGACGAGCATGCGCGGCAATCTGGTGTTCGACACCGGGCTCGGCACGCTGAACCTGGAGGGCACCGGTGACATGAGCCTCGGTGAGTGGGTCTTTATCGGGTAGCGGCGAAGCCTGACCGGCCGGCGGCAGCGCACTGCCGGCCGTGCGGCGAATCCACGCGCAGTTCGTACACACACAGCAGCCATCACAGGTCCGCACGGTTCGCCGTGCGGGCTCTCACTCGGCGGCTGATGACACTGCTCTGCGCGCGACGCTGCGCCATGAGGCGCAGGCGTTAGGTGCTGGCCACCGGCGTCCGCGCGGTGCGCACCGCGCCGCTGATCTCCGCGCCGGCGTCTCGCGGTAGTCGCAGGTAGAACACGACCGCGCACAGCGAAATCGCGGCCACCGTGAGGAAGGCCGCGACGAAGTCGCTGGCGATGATCTCGTCACCGACGCGCCCGGAGCGCTGGATCTCCACCACGAACGCCCCCACCGCCACGCCGAGCGCCAGCGACACCTGCTGCGCGACGCTGGAGAGGCTCGTCGCCCGGCTCATGCGCTGCGACGATACGTCCGCATACGCGAGCGCGTTGAGGCAGGTGAACTGCAGCGAGCGGAAGAACCCGCCCACCAGTAGGATCGACGCGATCGCGATCGGCCCCGGCTCGGCCACGAACGTCGCCATCGCCGCCAGGCACACCGCCGCGATCACTCCGTTCACGATCAACGTCGAGCGAAAGCCGAAGCGGGCGACGATGGGTTTCGCCGTCATCTTCATGACGAGCGCCCCCGCCGCGCCCAGAAACACCAGACTTCCCGCCGAGAAGGCCGACATGCCGAGGCCCAGCTGCAGCGAGAGCGGCAGCAGGAACGGGATGGCGCCGATGCCGATGCGAAAGAGCGAGCCGCCGATGGCTGCCGTGAAAAAGGTCTGTGTCCGCAACAGGTCGAGGTCCAGCAGTGGATGCGCGACACGTTTGGCGTGCCACAGGTAGAGCGCCCCCGAGACGAGGCCGACGCCGATCATGCCGAGCGCCGCCGGCAGCGGCAGCATCGCCTGGCCGAGCACCGAGAGGCCGAAGACGAGGCCGGAGAGGCTGACGCCCGACAGGACGAAGCCGACGACGTCGAGCGGCGGGCGTTCCTCGGCGCGCACCTCTTCGATAAAGAGCGTGACCAGCACAATGCCGATCGCGCCGACGGGGACGTTGATCCAGAAAATCCAGCGCCAGTCGAAGTAGGTGGCGATGAAGCCGCCCAGCGGCGGGCCCATCAGCGGGCCGATGAGAGCGGGCGTGGTGAACCACGCCATCGCGTCGAGGAGCTTGGACTTCTCCGTCGAGCGCAGCAGCACCAGGCGGCCGACCGGCGTCATCATCGCTCCGCCCGCGCCCTGAACCACCCGCGCGACCACGAATTCGGTCAGCGAGGACGACGCCGAGCACATGATCGAGCCGAGCACGAAAACCGCGATGGCGACGCGGAACACGGTGCGCGCGCCGAACCGGTCTGCGGCCCAGCCGGAGATCGGGATGAAGGTGGCCAGGCTGAGGAGGTAGGCGGTCAGCGCGAGCTTCAAGCGCACCGGGTCGGAGCCGATGTCGGCGGAGATCGTGGGCAGCGCGGTGGAGATCACCGTGGAGTCGAGGTTCTCCATGAAGAGCGCCGAGGCGATGATGAGCGCGGTGACGTTCGGGCGGAGCACGAGGAAGACGTCCTGACGAGGGGCAGGAACTCGAACCTGCGCCCCGGTTGTCCGCGATCAAGGCCGCGGAGGCGAAAAAGCGGTCGGCGCGCGGCCGGCGGCCCACGAGCAGGACCGGTGGCGCGGCGTGGATCAGGTGGGGACGGCGGGACCGTCGGGCCGGCCGAGCTCCCACAGCGTCTCGGCCGTCGCGTAGTTGCGGTAGCCGCAGCGTGCGACGCTTTGCGCCCGCTCGGCGTCGAAGATCCCGTCGACCACATAGTCGTCGTCGATATGCACGCCGACGACCTGGCCGATGGTGAGGAAGCTCCCTGCCGACTTGCCGTCGATGCCGGTCAGCTCCAGGGTCTGAACCACTTTGCACTCGAACGCCGCCGGGCTGGCCTTGACGAACGGTGCCTTGACCACGCGCGGTTCACCCATCTCGAGGCCCGCGCTCGCGAACTCGTTGCCCCCGTCCTCCAGCTGCGCCGACGACGCGTTCATCTGATGGCGCAGCGCATGTGTGACCAGGCTGAAGGTGAATTCGCCCCAGTGCTTGGCGTTGGCCGTCGAGTGCTTGAACCCCTCGCTGGAGAAGGCGACGAGATTGGGCCGCGTCGAGATCGCGTTGAAGAACGAGTAGGGACCGAGGTTCGGGATCCCGTCGGCGTTGCGCGTGCCGATCCAGCCGATGGGCCGCGGCGCGACGATGGCCTTGAACGGATCGAACGAGAGCGCGCTCGGCAGCTCGGACTCGTAGAACATGGGGCCTCCTCGAGTGATCGCACGGAATACGTCTCGCACCGCTGGCCGGAGTGACGCGGAAGAATCCAGCGCGCGATAGGCCTGCATCACGCTTATGTGCCGGCACAAGCATTTAGTTCGAACGCACGGTGTGAGGAAGGGCAATACCCGATTGTGTGATGCGGGCAGGGCACAGCGTATGAGCTGTGGCCGGATGGGAAGGCTGCAGAGGGCTCGGGACTCACCAAGGAACAGGCTGACAGGCCGCCCCGCGATGGTGCCATGCGGCGACCGCCGAGGGGAAGGTGATGCTCTTGTTGGTACCCCGCAGAGGACGCGGCGGTGGCAATCGGTGGGTGAGGGCGATAGTGTCCGCGTGCCCTTGGCGGCATTCGCGGTCCGTCGATGGGCGGCCTGAGGTCGTGGGTTGCGACCATTTGACGGGTGGGATGTGAGCATCATCAAGTGGGTCCGCGCCCTGCGCGGCGCTGCAGCCGAGACATCCGGCGCCAAGCCGGCCGAAGGTGACGGGGCGCGCGGCCACCGTTCGACGGCGCCAAGCCGGGCGGAGGCAGCGGCCGAAGCGCCGCGCAAAGCGCACCGCGGCCGATCCGGTGGCCGTCGAGGCGGCGCAGAATCGCTGGCCCCACACCAACGCCGCGCGCGAGCGCGACCGTCCGCCTCGCCAGACGCGACGCCAGAAGCGGCTCGACATCACCGCGCTGGATTGGGCCACGCACTTTCGCCGGCACTGCCGAAACGCCCCGCCGGGTCGTGCAGTTCTGGGACAAGAGCCCGCCCGCCGAAATCCGCCGTCTGTTCGACCAGGTGGGCAAGGTGTGCCGGGAGACCGGCTACGAGCATGTCGTATTCGACCTCGCCAGCGCGCGCGAGCGCATCGCCGCGACCGCCGGCGCCCCCTGGGTGCAGCACTTCGACGATGCGTTCCATCCGGCCATGCAGGCCGACATCTTCCGCGTGCTGGAACTCTACCATCACGGCGGGCTCTACATCGACGCCGACATGACCTTGGTGCGCGCGATCCCCTATGCGCCGCCCACGGTGCCGCTGTTCGCCCAGTGGACCGGCGACACGCGCACCAACGTAGCGAACTGGTTCCTGTCCTCGCCGCCGGCCCACCCGGCCTTCGCGCTGATCATCGAGCGCATCGCCGACCAGCTGAACGCGGCCGAGCGCGAGCCGGACGGGACGTTCACGAAAACCAACCTCTTGAAGCTGACCGGTCCGGCTATCGTCGCCCGCGCGTTGGAGGAGTATCTCGCGGCCCGTGAGGGCGAGCCGGTGGCGGCGGTGATGCCCGTGTCGTGGTGCCACAGCTTCGTCGCACCCGCGCGGCGGTTCCTGCCCAATCCGCCGCAGTACAAGCGTGACGGGCTGCACTGGAAGCGCGAGGCGACGTCCTGAGCCGCGGCCGGGGCAGGGCCCGGCGTCAGAGCCGGTTGATGCTGCCGGAGGGTCAGGCGGCCTCCGGATAGGCGGCGCGCATCGCCTGGATGTCCTCCTGCGTGGGCAGCGACTTCTCGTTGCCGAGGTGCTGCACCGCAAAGGCGGAGGCGGAGCGGGCGAAGTCGAAGTGGTCGGCCCAGCTGAGGCCGGGGCGCTCCAGCGCGGAGTAGAAGTAGGCGCCGTGGAAGACGTCGCCGGCGCCGGAGGTGTCGACCACCGCGGCATGGGGCACGTTGAGCGCCGGCATGGTCTTCGCCTCGCCGCCGTCCTCGTAGTAGACGAGGCCGCGCTCGCCGAGCGTCACCGCGCCGGTCTTCACCCCGTGGCTGCGCAGGTAGTCCAGCATCGCCAGCGGGTTGAGCTGCATCTGCTCGCACATCCGCTCCGAGATCGCCGCCACGTCGATGTAGTCGAGGAGCTCGTCCGTCCCCTCGCGCGCCGAGCCGCCGTCGAGTGACGTCAGCACGCCCCGCTCGCGGCACGCCTTGGCGTAGTGGAGGGCGGCGTCGTGCATGTGGCCGTCGAGGTGCAGCCCGCGGATCCCGTCGAGGTTCAGCGTCGGGAACGGGTGGATGAAGTTGGCGTCGCGGCAGCGCACGATGGCGCGTTTGCCGTCGTTCGGCATGATGAACGAGAGCGAGGATTCCGCCACCTTCCGCCCGTGCACGGAGATGCGGTAGCGCGAGGCCATGTCGAGGAACATGCGCGCCAGCCAGTCGTCCGCCTGCTGGCACAGGAGATCGCACTTCAGCCCCAGCTTCGCGGCGCAGAAGGCCGCGGTGGTGGCATTGCCGCCGAACGCCACCGCGTAGTCGTCGGCGATGGTCTTGTCGTCGCCGGTGGGCAGGCTATCGGCCAGGAAGGTGATGTCGATGTAGGCATGGCCGATGAAAAGGGCCTCCATACCAAACTCCATGTATCGCCAAGGGCTGTCGCCGCGCCGCCTGCTGGACGGATCGGGGCGCGGGACCGGTCGGAGAGGCAAGGCACGCCCGATGCCAATCCGCGCTGCCCATAGAGTTGCCGAGCACGCGCCGCCGCGCAAGGCTGGCGCGGAGTCCACTGGCATGCTGCCGCATGCACGCCAGGTGGTCGCGCCGAGACGCGTGGCTGACCCAAGCGGCGCGGGATGTCAGATGAGCGCGAACCAGGCGACGATCGCAGCGAGCTGCAGCACGACGATGATGTAGACGATGGCGCGAAACGGCTGCTTGCGCGTCTTGTGCCGCAGGATCTCCGCCCCACCGAGGATGGCCGGCGCGGCACCGAGCGCCGCGAAGATGAAGAGGACGCGTTCCGGCACGCGGCGCCGTCCCGCCACCGCCGCCCGCTTGTCGCCCCAGAACACGACGAACCCGATGACGTTGATGACGGCGAGCCAGCCGAGGATCAGAGTGGTCAAGACGGTTTCGTCGCCCCGCGTTTAGGCTGCGATCGCTTCGGCTGCGACCGCTTGGGCGGGACGCGTTTCGTCGAGGATGAGCGTGCGCTTCGGCTGGGCGGTCTTCGCTTGAGCGGGGGTGGACGGGGCGCCGTCCGCCTCGGACCCGGTGCGTCCGCCGGCGGCAGGGCCAGTGCCGGCGCCGTCGTCGAAGCGCCCCGGCGTGGTGGCCGACTGCTCGCTCGTCGTGTCCTTCGGAGCGGGGCGGGCAGGCGCAATCGGTTGGCGGGGGGCGGCCGTGTCGAGGATTGCCGCGGCGACGCGGGCGGGCGCGGTGTGGTGCACCATGTGGCCCGCCGCCGGCACAACGATGAGGCGTGCGTGGTCGACCGTCGCCGCGAACCTCCGGGCTTGCCGGTCCGGATCGACGATGCCGTCGCCGCTGCCGAACACCACCGTCACCGGAATATCGAGGCGGTGGTAGTGGCGCGAAAAGCGTTCCGTGGCCGCATCGAGCGCGGCGCCGTCTTCCGCGCTCGCCGCCAGCTGACTGGGGCGGGTGACGAGGCCGGCCGGAAAGCGCTGGGCGAAGTCGCGCGGCACCGGCTGCGGCTCGAAGCTGGCGCGCATTACCGCAGGGAGCGCCGCCCGCGCCATCGCCGGCAGCGCCGTCACGCGCGCGAGCGGGCCGATCACCGGCAACTGCGGCAGCGATGCGGCCGCGCTGGTGTGGGCGCTGCCGGGGAACGTGACCGGGTTCAGCAAGGTGAGGGCGCGGGCAAGGCCCGGACGCGTCAGCGCGATGGCGATCGCCGGCAGCGCCCCGTCGCCGTGCCCGACGATCGTCGCGCGGTCGGCGCCGAGCCGGTGCATCAGGTGGGCGATCGCCCGGCCCTGGCGCTCGGGCGACCAGCGAACCTCGGAAGGCCGCGGTGAGTAACCGTAGCCGGGCCGGTCGACGATGATGAGGCGGTGGTGCGGCAGAAGATGATCGACAAGACCGGAAATGAACCAGTCGTCTAGGGTCGTGCCGTTCCCGTGGATGAGAACGACCGGAGGCCCGGAGCCGATGTCGACGTAGTGGAGGGCCGTCCCCTCGACGTCGAGGAAGCGTCCGACGGGCGGGTGCTCGTGCTCGGCACGGGAGCGGGCGCGGGTCTGGAACATGTACGCGCCGAGGAGGGCGGCGCCGCCGTAGACGGCGGCGGCGCCGAGCCACCCGCCGCCCGGCGTCGTCGGCAGCCCGTTCGCTGGGGCGGCGGCGGCCGGGCGCATCGGCCTCGGCGCGACCGGGCGCCCCGTGTGGGGTGGTGCGGTGCGGTGCGAGCCGTGGTCGGCCATGGTCCGTTCCCCTTTTACGGCTGCGGGCTGGCCTCCTGGGCCGGCCGGCATCCCATACAAAAACGCCGCGTTGCACCCTCAGGTGAACGCGGCGCCCGAACTTTCCAACTCACCCGGCCGCGAGAAGGTTCCGCCCAGGCGGCGCCTCCGCGCGGATGGCCGCCTACTGAGCGGCGCTGTTGGCGTCGATGGTGAGGCCGAGAAGCTCCGGGATCGCCTGCGGCGCGGTCATCGCGGCGCCCATCACCTGCGCGAGCGGCACCGGGTTGGCCGGGCTGGCGGCGATCGCCAGCGACTGCGGATCGCTGAGGAAGGCGCTGATTGCACCCGACACCTGCTCGGCGAGATCCGGATTGCCGGTCATCGCCGCGATCTGCATTTGAACCTGCTGGGCGATGATCGACGGGAACTCGCTCGCCGGCATTCCCGCCTGTTGCGCCATCATGTTGATGCCGAACTCGGTGATGCCCGCATCCTCGAACCGGGCCGAGACGCCGTCGATCGCGGCGGTGACAAGAGCCTCCTGGATGCGCTGCGGCTCGGCGAAGACGAAGCGCGGGATGCCGGACATCTGCGCGCTCATCTGAAGGCGGCCGATGTTGTTCACGCTGATGTCCTCGTCGAGCGACACCTGCTTGTTGGCCTCGTCCCAACCGAACGTGATGGTGCCGTCGGCCTGGACCGGATCGGCGCCGACAGCCGTGAACACGCCCTGCGCCATCGGGTTGGAGATCAGCGTGGCGGGCATGCTGAAACCTTCGAGCGCCAGCGAGATCTGCGTCGGGATCGATTCGATGAAGTTGGTCGCCCGCGCCTCGAAGAGTCCCAGCGCCAGATCGCCGACCGGTGAGCCGTTGAGCTCGAACCCGGAGACGGTGATGCGGCCGACGTAGGGAATGGCTTGCAGGACCTGCTGCGGGGTCGGCTCGAGGCCGGCCATCGAGGCCATCATCGCACTCATGAAGGCGTCGCGGTCGGGGAAGGTGACATCGGCCACCTCGAACTTGCCGAGCGCGCCGTCGGCACCAGAGCCCCGAACGGACACGCCGTTGAACGACAACAGGCCGAGGCCGCCGGCATTGAGATTCTCAATCGCGACCTTGCCGAGCTGAGCCTCGCCCTGAGGGAAGGACATGTCGAAGCCGTCGATCTGATAGGAGCCGATGCCGATGGCGCCATAAGTGTCCAGCATGAACGACATCAAAGCGCCCACATCGGGCTCCTCGTTGTCGGCGACGGCCGTGTAGATGTCGTCGGCCCTGGTGAGAATCGGACCGCGGCTCGGGTCGATGGTGACGTCGCTGACGGTGGTCGCGCCCATGGAGAAGTTGGCCATGTCGCCGGCGCCGAAGCGGATGCCGCCGAGGCTCATCGATTGGATGAACGTCTGCGGACCTTCGGCGGCGTTGCTTCCGGTGAGAAGGGAGACGAGCGGCTTGATGTCCATCATCTCGCCGGTTGCCTCACCGTAATTGATGGTGATCGTCGTCGGGACGCCGGCCGCGGTGGCATCGGCTGGCTGCGCCATCGTCTGCGACGTGGTGCCGGCGCCGATGGTGAACAACTCGATCACGCCGTTCTCGAGCTTGCCGTAGGTGCTCGGGCCGTAGTCGAACGTCTGGCGGTCGTCGCCGGTGGTGATGGTCCCACTCATGCCGCCCATGCGGGCGCTGTCGTAGCTTTGTTCCAGCGCCGCCTCGAGCAGCGGGGCGAAGCGGGACAGCGGGGCGGCGGCGTTCTCCTGCAACGTCGGAAGCGCGGCCCACGAGGCGTTGGTGGTCACATAGTCGCGGACAACGAACGAGTAGTCGAGATCCTGGTCTGCGCCGGTCATCGTGAAGGAGACATTCACCTCCGGCACCGTGATGCGGTCGGCATTATAGGTGTCGGTGTAGGTGAGGTCGGTGATCTCCAGCGTCGGCACCGCGACGGTGAGATCGACGTCGGCAGTCTCCTCGGCGTCGGCGTCGCCCATCGTCCAGGACCAGGTCATGGAAATGTCGGTGGCGGTCACCGTCTGATCGTCGGTGGTCACGGAGCCGACGGTGCTCGAGGTGGTACCGAGCACGTCCGGATTGGCGAGGAACGACTCGACCGCACTCTGAGCGTCGAAACTGCCGCTTTGTGCGGCATCTTGGGCGAATGCGCCGGCTGAGCTGAGGGTGACGGCCAGAGAGGCCGTTGCAATCGTGCGGAGCCGCATAGGAGTCCCTTTTTATTCACGGACGGTGTGTCTTTCGCGACACGATCCGACTGTCTTCTGGCACACGCGCGAACCATTACCAAGTCCATAAACCCGGGCTTGATTTGGCAATGAAATGAACAATGTCGTGATCGCACGCGAGGATACCGGGCGGCGCCGTGGCGAAAACGCGCGCATTGCGGCCTGCAATTGCATCACGTGGCAGGAGCGTCGTGCGGCGGCCTGTGCGGCCGGGGAAGCCAGCGCATCGGGCCGCGCCGGCCAGCGTGCAGGGTGCGTTAGCGCCGCGCGGTGAGGGCGGCGGCGAGGTCGGCCACGCTTTCCACCGAGTGGATCGGGCGCATTGCGTCCACATGCGGCAGGAGAGTGCGAATGCCCTGCGCGCGTGGTTCGAAGGCGTCGAAGCGCAGGAGCGGGTTGAGGAACACCAGCTGCCGGCACGAGCGGTGCAGCCGGTCGGCCTCCTGGGCCAGACGATCGAGGTCGCCGTCGCGCTCCAGCCCGTCCGTCACCAGGAGCACGATGGGACCGCCCGACAAGCACCCGGCGCGACCAGTCGCGGTTGAAGCGCTCCAGCGCCTCGCCGATGCGTGTGCCGCCGGACCAGTCGGCGACCTGCCCGGTGCACATCGAGAGCGCCTCGTCCGGATCGCGGCGGGTGAGGGCGCGGGTGACGTTGGTGAGGCGCGTGCCGAACAGGAAGGTGGCGACGCGCCGCCGCTCGCCCAGGGCATGCAGGAAGTGGAGGACGATGCGCGAATAGTCCGCCATGGAGCCGGAAATGTCGCACAGCGCGACGACGGGCGGCGGCTTCACTGCGCGGGTCGTGAGGCGCGGATTGATGAGCTCGCCGCCGGTGCGCATCGCCGCGCGCATCGAGCGGCGCGGATCGTAGCGCCCGCGCGGCGCGGCGATCGCGGCGGCGCGTGGCGACACGGTCCGCGTCGAAGGCGAGGCGGGCGATGGCGCGCCGCGCGACCTCCAGCTCGGCGGCCGACATCTGCGCGAAATCCTTGGTGCGCAGGATCTCGCGGTCGGACGAGGTGAGGCGGGCATCGACCTCCACCTCGTCGGGCCGCTCGCGCTGTTCGTTGCGCCGGGGCGGATTGAGCGCCTGGGCCACGCGCGCGCTGGCGGCCCGTGGCTTCTCCGGCGCCTTGCGCTCGTCGACGACGGGCGAGAGCAGCTCCATCATCTTGTCCAGCATGTTGCGGCCGCGGAAGAAGGCGTCGAACGCGGCGTCGAACACGGCGATCTCGTCGCGCCGGTGGACGAAGACGGCGCGCAGCGCGGCATAGACGTCGGTCCGCGAGCCGATGCCGGCAGCCTCGACCGCGCGCACGGCGTCGACGGCATGGGCAGGGCCGACGGGCAGCCCGCTGTCGCGCAACACGCGGGCGAAGACGGCGATGTTCTCGGCGAGGCGGCCGGAGGCGGCCTCGGGCGGGGGAGCGGTGTCGTTCATGAAAGCGGCCTCAGGCCGACCAGTCCTTTGGTTCCGAGCGCGGGGGCTATTGGCTCTGCGAGCGGAAGAGGTCCCATTCCTCGACGACGCGTCCGTCCGGCAGGTGGCAGTATCCGACCTGCCCGTCCGTCTCATCCCGGATCTCGACCCGCCCGCCGAGGCTCACGCAATACTCCGACGCGGGGTTGGCGAGGCCGGTTCCGGCGGCCGGCGCGTCGCCCTCGGCGGCGTGCGCGGCGAGGGGCAGCGCGGCGAGTGGCAGGAAGGCTGCCAGGAGCAGGCCACGTTTCATCCGGGTCTCCTTGGCTCAACGCGACGCGCCGGGCGCAGACGACAGGGCCGCTCCATTGCGAGCGTCGGCATCGCGGGCGGCGTCAGGGTCGCGAAGTGTCAGAGGGTGGTGGCGAAGGCGAAATACTTGAACAGCGCGACCTGGCCGACGATGCAGGCCAGAAGGGCAATGGCGAAGATTTCGCGCGGGATATTGTGAAGCATCGGCCCCCACCCAGAACATGTTTTGTTTATCAGGAATTATGTCACGAGGGTGATGGAGCAGCAAGCCGGCGCGGCTACCCGGGCACATCCCGGCGCAAGCGGACGAGGCGCCGCGCCGGACCGCAAACCGGCGCCTCAGAGGGTCGCCGCCCTGCCGGCCGATTGTGTGCGCAGCTCCTCGATGATCCGCTGCACTTCCGAGCCGCGCAGCTTGGCGATGTCGTCCTGGTACTTCAGCAGCACGCCGAGCGTGTCGTCGGCCACACCCGGCTCCAGCACCAGCTGGTCGAGCTCGGCCAGCGCCTGCGCCCAGTCCAGCGTCTCTGCGACGCCCGGCGGCTTGAAGAGGTCGCCGGCGCGAAGCTGCTGCACGAAGCTCACCACCTGGTCGGCCAGCCGATCGCCTGCGCCCGGCACCTTGCGCCGCACGATTTCCCGCTCGCGGGCCAGCGACGGGTAGTCCACCCAGTGGTAGAGGCAGCGCCGCTTGAGTGCGTCGTGGATCTCGCGGGTGCGGTTGGTGGTGACGATGACGATCGGCGCCTCGCGCGCCTTGACCGTGCCCAGCTCCGGGATGGTCACCTGGAAGTCGGAGAGGATCTCGAGAAGGAAGGCCTCGAATGCTTCGTCGGCGCGGTCGAGCTCGTCGATCAGCAGGATGGGCGCGCCCTCCGGCGGGGTCTCCAGCGCCTCCAGCAGCGGGCGCTTGATGAGGAAGCGCTCGGCGAAGACGTCTTCGTGCCGTCCGTCCTCCGCCTCGGCCTGACGAATCGCGATCATCTGCGCGGCGTAGTTCCACTCGTAGAGCGCGGCGGCCTGATCGAGGCCCTCGTAGCATTGCAGGCGGATCAGCTTGCGGCCGAGCGCTGCGGACAG
The DNA here is from genome assembly GCA_963771975.1 of uncultured Alphaproteobacteria bacterium. Lineage (GTDB taxonomy): Bacteria > Pseudomonadota > Alphaproteobacteria > Rhizobiales > Amorphaceae > Acuticoccus. The sequence continues at coordinate 456,747 of CAVYVL010000002.1, forward strand.
AACCTTGGCGATCTCGGTCTTGCCGACGCCGGCCTCGCCCTCCAGGAACAGGGGGCGGTTGAGGCGCAGCGCCAGGAACAGCACGGTGGCGAGCGAGCGGTCGGCGATATAGTCCGCTTGAGCGAGCAGCGCCTCGGTCTCGTCGATGGATTGGGGCAGAGCGGTCACGAACGGCCTAAGAGTTGGAAGAGGACGGGAAGGCGTAGCCCATGGCGCTGGAGGAGGACAACCGTTTCACGTGCGCGCCGGCTCTGATCCGGCCGGAACGCGCTGGCGATGCCGCTGCGGTGCGGCGCGTCCTGGCGGCGGCCTTCGGGCAGGACGACGAGGCCGACCTCGTGGAGCGCCTGCGTCCCATCGCGCGCGCCTTCGTGGCCGAGATCGAGGGCGAGGTGGCGGGGCATGTCATGACGTCGCCTATGCGCGGACCGCGCGCGGCCGGGCTGGCGCCGCTGGCGGTGGCGGCGCCGTTTCGCCGGCGCGGCGTCGGTGCGGCGCTGGTCGAGCGGGCGATCGCGGCGGCGCGGGAGGACGGCATGGCCGGCGTCTTCGTCCTCGGCGATCCGGCCTACTACGGCCGCTTCGGCTTCGCGGCGGAGACGGCGGCGCCCTTCGCCTGCCGCTACGCCGGGCCGCATCTGATGGCGCTGGAGCTGGAGCCGGGCGCGCTCGCCGCCGGCGGTCCGCTGGACTATGCCGCCCCGTTCGACGGGTGATCGCGGCGCCGGCGATCGGAACAATTGTGCGCCGCCTTCCTATTCCTCTTTTACCGAGTGGCTTGAGCCGCCGGTAATGGCGGGCTGCGCAATGTCCGGCCCGACGAATACGGCGAGGAGACGCGACGATGGACGGCATGATGCAACACTTCACGGTCCTGCGCTCGGACGAGCGGCCGCTCGAGTGGGCATCGGTGCTGGAGATCGTCAATCGCGAGCTGATCTTCCGGAATGCCGCGGCGACGGTGGGCGAGGGCACGCTCGTCCTCAACGTAGGCGGGACGGCCGTCAGCCTCACCGAGTGCCATGCCCAATTCGAGGCGGCCGACGACGGCGTAGCACCGATCCGCGTGTGGGAGCCGTCCGCGGCGTTGGGCGCCCACGTGGCCCACGTGGCGATGACGGTGACTCCGCGCGACGCCAGCGAGCTCGCCGCGCTGCTGGCGATGAAGGTGGGGCTGACGCTCGCCGCCGCGGTGGCCGAAGCGAGGAGCGACGTGCTCGCGGTGCACAGCCTGCCCAACGACGTCTTCCTGCCGCCGGACGTCGTGGAGACGGTGCTCGCCGCGTTCGCCGCCGGCGAGGTGCCGCACGAGATCGTGGTGCAGTATGCGCCGTATCATCCGCAGAACGAGGGGCTCGCCGGTACCGTCGGCATGATGACGAAGGGCCTGACACCGCTCGCCGGGTTCGAGATCGCCGTGGCGCCGACGCTGACGGGCGGCTCGGGCGAGGCGTACAAGTTCGCCGCCACCGCGGTGCGGCGCCTGATCGTCGAGGGGCTGCCGCTGCGTGATGGTGAGACGATCGAGACCGCGAGCGGCAGGGCACTGGTGCGGCTGGTGGAGGAGTGGCTGATCCCGGGCGTACCGATGGCGGTCCTGGTGCCCGAGGGTGCGCTGGTGGAGGCCGAGACTCTTTGCGTGCGGGCAGACCTCGTCGAAGCCGCGACGGACGCGCCGATGCCGGCGCCCGCGCCCCGGCGCCGCGGGCTTCTGGCGCGCCTCCTGAACGCCGGTCTCCGGCGGGAGCGGCCGATCGGCGGCGGCGCGGCCTACTGAACAGGCGCACGGGTCGCCCGGCTTGTCCGGTGCGCGCGCGGCCGTCTATCATCGACGCGGGACGCATTGGATCTGGCACCATTTCCACACGTGGTGCATTGGCCTCCATGATACGCCCGGTCCGGGCGAGGGGGACGACATGAAACGTTTGCGAACTTCGATGACCGCGATGCTGGCCCTGGTGTGCGTGTCCGGGGCGGCGATGGCCGCCGACGTGACCATCACCGTCGACGGGATCCAGCCGGGGACGGGCGATATCCTGGTGGCCCTGCAGACCGAGGACGACTTCCTGTCGGGCGACGGCGCCTATTCCATCGTCGTCCCGGCCGAGGCCGATACGGTGACCACGGTGCTGGAGGGCGTGGCGCCCGGAACCTACGCGGTGGCCGTGGTGCACGACGAGAACGGCGACGGGACCTTCGCGTTGGGCGACGACGCCCCGAGCGAGGCGTGGGGCGTCTCCGGCGATCCGATGGCCGAGCCGACGTTCGAGAACGCCCAAATTGAGGTGACGGAAGGCGAGGACAACAGCGCCACGGTGACGATCTCCTACCCGATGTGAGGCCGCGCGCCGCGCACCAAAGGGCCCTGGCGGCGGCCGAGCGGAGAGGCCGCTTCGACACGGGTGGGAGCACTGGGCGGCCCGCCGCTTGCACGGAGGGGGCGTTCCAGTAGGTTCGTCCCGTTCCAGATTGGGGTCCGCGCAATGAATGCAACTGTCCGTCACCGCTCCACCTGCCCGCACGACTGCCCGTCCTGCTGTGCGCTCGAGGTCGAGGTGGCCGACGGGCGCATCGGTCGGATCCGGGGCGCCACCGCCAACAGCTACACCGCCGGCGTCATCTGCGCGAAGGTCGCCCGCTACGCCGAGCGCTCGCACCACGTCGACCGGGTGGCACAGCCGCTCCTGCGCACGGGGCCGAAGGGGTCGGGGCAGTTCCGGCCGATGACGTGGGACGAAGCGCTCGACCGCATCGCCGAGCGCTTCCTCGACGTCGAGGCGCGGGAGGGCTCCCAGGCGGTGTGGCCGTACAACTACGCCGGCACCATGGGTCAGGTGCAGCGCGACGGGCTGCACCGGCTGCGCAACACCAAGCGCTACTCGCGCCAGTACGACACGATCTGCACCGCCATGTCCTATACCGGCTTCGTCGCCGGCACGGGCCGGCTGGCGGGACCGGACCCGCGCGAGATGCGGGTGTCCGACTGCATCGTCATCTGGGGCACCAACGCAGTCTCCACCCAGGTCAATGTGATGACCCACGCCATGGCCGCCCGCAAGCAGCGCGGCGCGCGCATCGTGGCGATCGACGTCTACGCCAACGACACCGTCAAACAGGCCGACATGGGCCTCGTGCTGCGACCCGGCACCGACGCGGCGTTGGCGTGTGCGGCGATGCACGTCGCCTTCCGCGATGGCTATGCCGACCGCAAATTCATGGAGACGCTACGCGGACGATCCGGCCGGGCTGGAGGCGCATCTGGCCACCCGCACGCCAGAGTGGGCGGCTGCGATCACCGGTCTCTCGGTGGAGGAGATCGAGGCCTTCGCCAAGCTGATCGGCACCACCGCGCGGACGTATTTCCGTCTCGGCTACGGCTTCACCCGCCAGCGCAACGGCACCGCGGCCATGCACGCGGCGACATCGATCGCCACCGTGCTCGGCTCCTGGCAGCACGAGGGCGGCGGCGCCTTCCACATCAACGGCGCGCTTTACACCCTCGACAAGTCGATGATCGAGGGCACCGACGCGCTGGATCCCTCGACGCGCCGCCTCGACCAGTCGCAGATCGGCCGCATCCTCACCGGCGACGCCGAGGCGCTGCAGGGCGGGCCGCAGGTGTCGGCGATGCTGATCCAGAACACCAATCCCATGGTCGTCGCGCCCGAGCAGACGCTCGTGCGCCAAGGCTTTGCGCGGGATGACCTCTTCACCGTCGTCCACGAGCAGGCGATGACGGAGACGGCCATGATGGCCGACATCGTGCTGCCGGCGACGATGTTCACCGAGCACGACGACATCTACAAAGCGGGCGGCCACACGCACCTGATGCTCGGCCCCAAGATCGTCGACGCACCGGTCGATGCGCGCGAGAACCACGTCGTCGTGTGCGAGATCGCCAAGCGCGTCGGCGCCTCGCACAAGGGCTTCGAGATGACGGCGCGCGAGCACATCGAGTGGATGGTGGCCGCCTCCGGCTACGACATGGCCGCGCTCGACCGGGACGGCTTCGTCGACCTCAACCCCGACTTCGACACGGCGCACTACCTCAACGGGTTCGGCTACCCGGACGGCCGGTTCAAGTTCAGCCCGAATTGGACCGCGATCCCGCACGTCAACAACGGGCCGATGGGCCCGGTCGCCGATATGCCGCGCTTCCCCGACCATTGGGACGTGATCGAGGCGGCGACGGCGCGCGAGCCGTTCCGCCTGGTGACGGCGCCGGCGCGCTCGTTCCTCAACTCGACCTTCAACGACACGCCGAGCTCCCTCTCCAAGGAGGGGGAGCCGGCGGTGATGGTCCACTCGGCCGATGCGGCGGCGGCGGGCGTGGTCGACGGCGCGCTGGTGCGGCTCGTGAACGCCCGTGGCGCGGTCCGGCTGACGGCGAAGGTGTTCGACGGGGTGCTGCGCGGCACGCTGATCTGCGAGGGCCTCCACCGCAACGGCGACTTCCGCGACCGGCAGGGCATCAACATGCTGACCGGCGCCGACGCGGTGGCGCCCTACGGCGGCGCCGCGTTCCATGACGTGCGTGTGGCGCTGGAGCCGGTGACGGAACCCACCGCCGATGCGCCGGTGATGGCCGAGACCGCCTGACCGGCGCCCTGCACCGGCGCGGCGCGGCCGCAGGCGCTGCCGTCCGACCCCCAGACCCTGACAGCGGCGTCCGGCGCACTTGCCGGGCCAAACGAACAAAGCCTCGGACCATCTTCGGCGTGCAAACCAGCTTTCATGGAATGCTTGCGACGATGGAGGCCCCGCGATGGGAGCGCTTGACGAGCTCGCCGATGCGCTGACCGGGCTACACCGAGCCGGCGGTGCGGCTCTCGGGAGTCGTCTGTGAGGCGACGCCGACCGAGCGCCTCATGCGCGGCCTGTCCGGGCACGCCGCCCTCGGCGACCAGCTCCTCATCCAACACCATGATGGGACTGCGCTTGCGGAGGTCGTGCGCATCGACCGCGAGGTCGTCTCCGCCTCCCCCTACGAGCGGCGTGCCGCGGCCTTCCTGGGCGCCGAGGCGGCGTTGATGGGGCGGTTCGAGCTGCGCCCCTCAGAGGCCTGGCTCGGCCGCGTGGTCGACGCGCTCGGCCGCCCGCTCGATGAGGCCGGTCCGCTGGCTCTGGGTCCCGCCCGCGCCGTCGACGCGGATCCTCCCAAAGCGTTGAAGCGCGCCCCGCTCAACCGTGCGCTGCGAACGGGGGTGAAGGTGCTCGACATCTTCGCTCCGCTGGTCGAGGGGCAGCGGGTGGGCATCTTCGCCGGCTCCGGCGTCGGCAAGTCGACGCTGCTCGGCATGATCGGCGCGGCGGCGAGCTTCGATGTCGTCGTCGCGGCGATGGTCGGCGAGCGGGGACGCGAGGTGTCCGAGCTCCTGGGCGGGCCGCTCGCCGCTCACCGCGAGCGCACGGTGGCGGTGGTCTCCACCGGCGACGAGACGCCGATGATGCGCCGCCTCGCCCCGATGACGGCGATGACGGTGGCCGAGCATTTCCGCGAACAGGGCCAGCGCGTGCTTCTGTTGGTCGATAGTCTGACCCGCTACGCCCATGCCGCGCGCGACGTGGCGCTCGCCGCGGGCGAGGCGCCGGTATCGCGCGGCTACCCGCCATCGGTCTTCGCCGACATGACGCGCCTGGTCGAGCGTGCCGGCCGCACGGCGGGGCAGGGGTCGATCACCGCCGTCTTCGCCGTCCTGATCGACGGGGACGACATGGACGAGCCCGTCGCCGACACCGCCCGCGGCACGCTGGATGGCCACATCGTCCTGTCGCGCGCCATTTCCGAGCAAGCCCGCTTTCCGGCGGTGGACCCGCTCGCCTCGCTCTCGCGCCTTGCCGACAAGGCGTTCCGGCCGGACGAGTGGGAGCTGTCGCGCCGGCTGCGCGCGCTGATCTCGCGCTTCGAGGACACGCGCGATCTGAGGCTCCTGGGCGGCTACAAGGCCGGCGCCGACCCTGAGTTGGACAAAGCCGTGCAACTCGTGCCGCAGGTGTACGAGGCGCTCGTCCAGATCCCGACCGACCCGCCGTCGCAGGACGCTTTCGCCGAGCTTGCCGCGCTTCTGGCGAGTCCGAGGCGGCGACGAGTCCGGCGCATCCCCATCAGCCTGACACAAGCAGGAACACGCAAAACAGATTGCGTGTCGAGTGGACGGGCATGTCGGCCCGCGAGCGCTAATCGGATCGGCGTGGCGCCAATACGACAAGTCGGGCGCCGATAAAAGGAAAGTCCATGAGCCTCTACAATATCCTCCGCACCGGTGTCTCCGGTATGAACGCCCATTCCTACAGGCTGGCCGCCGTCGCGGACAACATCGCGAACGCGAACACTGTCGGCTACAAGCGTGCCGACGCGGAATTCTCGTCTCTGATCCTGGAATTCGGGTCCGGCCAACTACCAGTCGGGCGCCGTGACGGCGAATATCCATCACGAGGTCTCGCGCCAGGGTGCATTGACCTACACGCTGTCCTCCACCGACGTCGCGGTGCAGGGCGAAGGCTTCTTCGTCGTCGAAGACTCCAAGGGCGGCCACTACCTCACCCGCGCCGGATCCTTCGTGGTCGACGGTCAGTCGGGCGATCTCGTCAATACCGCCGGGTTCGCGCTGATGGGCTTCCCGTCGGTGGACGGCGAAGAGCCGGTGATCACGCTGAACGATACCGCGGGCCTCGAGGTGGTGAACCTCGACTACATGAACATGCGCGCCACGCCGTCGACCACCGGCGACGTTCCGCGTGAACCTCGACGAGGGGGCCGAGACCGTCGATACGGGCACCTTCACGACCCCGGGCAACGCCGCCGCCGGGTGCCTCGAACACCGACCCGGTGATCGACGTCGCCTACACGGTGAAGAGCTCCATCATCGCCTACGACGATCTGGGCCGCACCAAGACGCTCGACGTCTACATGACCAAGATCCAGGACTACGACCCGCTGGCGCCGACCGACCCGCAGTGGGAGGTGACGATCTACGACCAGTCGACGCGCAACATCGCGTTCGAAGGGGACTTCCCCTACGCCGTGCCGAACCCGCCGCTCGGTCGAGCCCGCGGCCAGCGAGGCCTGGGTCGGCAAGGCCATCGTAACCTTCGACCCGACGAACGGCTCGATCTCCTCGATGGAGACCTTCGACGAGCAGACCGGAGCGTCGCTCGGCACCACCACCGTCGATCCCAACAACCCCGAGGAGCAGGCGATCCTGTCCGTCGCCCTGCCGGACGCCGAGGACCGCCTGGAGCTGAACTTCTCGGGCACCACGCAGCTCGCCGCCGACTACGAGCCGCTCGAAGTGGAAGTGAACGGCAACGCGCCGGCCACCGTGCAGGAGGTGGGTGTGTCCGAGGACGGGCCGCGTCTTCGCCGTCTACGAGGACGGCTCGGAGGTCGAGTTCTACCGCCTGCCGCTCGCCAACGTCCCCTCGCCGGACCAGATGGAACCGCTTCCCGGCAACGTCTACCGCATCACGCCGCAGTCCGGTGACGTGCGCATCGGCCTGCCGAACGATGCCGGCAACGGGGCGCTGGTGGTGGGCGCCGTGGAGCAGTCCAACGTCGACCTCGCGTCCGAGCTGACGGACATGATCATCGCCCAGCGCGCCTACACCGCCAATTCCAAGAGCTTCATGACGGGCAACGAGCTTCTCGAAGTCCTCATGAACCTCAAGCGATAATCCGAAGGAGCAGGCCATGAGCCTCGACGTTGCAGCCAACGTTGCGCGACAGGCGATGATCGTCGCGCAGCAGCAGATCTCGATCTCGGGCCGCAACATCGCGGCGGCCGGCGATCCGTCCCGTTCGCGGGCGAGCGTCGGTCTCACGACCACCATCGACGGCGGGGTCCACGTCACAAGCGTGCGCCGCGCCGAGGATGCCGCGCTCTTCACCCGCATGCTGACCGCCACCAGCAACACGGCCAACGCCGATGCGGTCCTGGAGCACATGCTCGTCCTCGCCGACACCGTCGGCGACCCGGAGAACGACACGTCCGTCGCCGCGCACATCGGCAAGCTGCAGGCGGCGGTCGCCGACTATGCCAACGCGCCCGACGACCCGCTCTTCGGCCAGACCGTGATCGAGGAGGCGCGCAACCTCGCCGACGCCCTGAACCGGGGCGCCAGCGAACTGAACCTCCTGCGCGAGCAGGCCGACCGCGAACTTGCCAATTCGGTCGAGGAGGTGAACCGCCTCCTCGCCGACTTCGAGACCGCCAACAAGGCGGTGGCGAAAGCCTATGCCATCAACCAGGACCCGACGATGGACCTCGACCGGCGCGATGCCATCGTCGCGGAACTGGCCGTCTACATGGGCGTCTCGGTGCTGCATCGCGACGGCGGCGACATGGCCCTCTTCACCGACAGCGGGATGACCCTCTTCGACGAAATTCCGCGCGAAGTCGCGTTCACCCGCACGCCGGTCTACACCGTCGACACCCAGGGCGGTGTCGTCCTGGTCGACGGCATGCAGGTGACGGGCCCCGACGCGCCGATGCCGCTGCGCGCCGGGCTGATCGTCGGCCAGTCGCGGGTCCGCGACGAGGTGGCGCCGACGTACCGCCTGCAGATCGACGAGATGGCGCGCGTGCTGGAGGACATCTTCGCCGACGGGACCGGGAGCCTGTTCGCGACCGGGGGCGGGCCGGACTATGCCGGCACCATCGCCGTGGCGCCGGACGTCGACCCGTTCCAGGGCGGCTCGGTGGAGAACCTGCGCGACGGCACCGGCAATCCGAGCGGCTACGCCGCCTATTCCGACCGACTCATGGCTTTGGGGGAGGCCTTCTCCGACCTACAGACGTGGGACACGGACGCGGAGCTGTCCGGCTCGTCGACACTGCAGGACTTCGCCACCGAATCGGTGGGGTGGATCGAGAAGGTCCGCCTCTCGGCGACCGAGCTCGCGGGCCGCGAACGGGCCATTCTGGACAGCGCCTCCGATGCGCTCTCGCGCGTGACCGGCGTCAACATGGATGACGAGTACGCCCAGCAACTCGCCATCGAGCGCAACTTCGCCGCCTCGGCGCGGCTGATCACGCTCATCGACGAAATGTTCGACGAGCTTCTGAGGGTCTTCTGATGCATACGAACTACGTGTCCACCGCGGCGCTTCGCAATGCGCCGCGCTCGGAGATCGTCCGCCTGCAGGCCGAGCTCGCGGATCGCACGACCGAAATCGCGACCCAGCGGCATGCGGACGTCGGTCTGGCGCTGGGGGCTGACACCGGTCGCACCGTCTCCACCCGTATGGACCTGTCTCTGGTCGAGACGCTGCTCATCTCCAACGGCTCGGCGACGGCGCGCCTGGAGCAGACCCAGACCGCGCTCTCGGACCTTGAGACCATCGCCTCCGAAATGCTGGCCTCGCTGACGGCGCTGCCGCCGGGCAATGCGGCCGCCACCACGCTCGAGATCCAGGCGCAGTCCTCCCTCGACCGCTTCTCGGACCGTCTCAACGCCTCCGACGGCGGCGCCTACATTTTCGGCGGTCAGCGCACCGACACTCGCCCGCTGCAACGGTTCGACGATGGCCCGCAGGCCGCCATCGAAGCGGCGTTCCTCGCCAAGTTCGGCTTTGCCGTCGGCGATCCGGCGGCCGCCACCATCTCGGTGACGGACATGCAGGACTTCCTCGCCAACGAGTTCGCCGCCCAGTTCGACCTCGCCGACTGGACGACCAACTGGTCGAATGCGGCTTCGGACCCGATCGTCAGCCGGATCGCGCCGTCGGAGCGGCTGGTGTCCAGCGTCACCGCCAACGAGGAGGCCATGCGCACCGTGGCGAAGGGCTTTGCGATGGTCGCCGGCCTCGGCTTCGACACGCTGAACCAGGAGGTGCGCAACGCCATCGTCGACGAGGCGCGCATCGTCATGGGCACGGCCATCAGCGAGGTGGTGAGCCTGAAGTCGATGCTGGGGTTTGCCGAGAACGCCATCGGCCAGGCGAACGAGCGTATGAGCCTGGCGCGCGACATCCTCACGCAGAAGGTCGCGGATCTCGAAGGTGCCGACCCCGTGGATGCCAAGGTGCGCATCGACCTCGTCACGACGCAGATCGAAATGAGCTACGCGCTGACCAACCAGCTCTCGCGTCTGTCCATCCTCAACTACGCTTAGGGAGGCTCTGCTTTGACGGCGAGTATCTATGCGGACGTCACCATGGGTTCCAGCCTCGTCGGCCGCGAACAGGAGTGCGAAGCCTTCGACACCGGCATCGCACTCATGGAAGCGGCTCGAGCGGATCCTGGCGATTTCGCCCGCAAGCGTGACGCCGCTCGGCATGTGCAGACCCTTTGGGGCTACCTGATCAAGGACATGTCACAGCCCGCCAACGACCTGTCCGACGAGCTGAAGGGCAACCTGATCTCCATCGGCCTGTGGGTCATCCGCGAGGCGGACGCCATCCTCGGGGGCCACAAGGACGACTGGACCCCCCTGATCGACATCAACAAAACCGTGCGCGAAGGACTGGCCACATGAACGCCTCGACCACCCGACGCTCCCCGCAGGCCGACGAGGGCCGCCGCGAGAGCCCCCGTCCCATGCACATCTCACTGCGTGCTGGCGAGCGTCTGTTCCTGAACGGCGCGGTCCTGCGCGTTGATCGGAAGGTGACGCTCGAGCTCCTGAACGATGCGACGTTCCTGCTCGAGAACCACGTCCTCCAGGTCGAGGACACCAAGACGCCGATGCGCCAGCTCTACTTCGCCGTCCAGGCGATGCTGATGGACCCGTCCAATGCCGCGGCCAGTCAGGCGCTGTTCGAGGCGATGGCGCGGGACGTGGTGACCATCTTCCGCTCGCCCAGCCTCAAGGCCGGAATCCAGGAGGCGATGCGCCAGGTGGCGGCGGAGCGCCCGTTCCACGCGCTGAAGACCCTGCGCGGGCTGTTTGCCGAGGAGGTCGAACTCCTGGCCGGCACGGCGGCGGAGGCCGAGCGGCCGTCGCCGACAGCGAACGGCGGGACGGCCGAGCCGGCCGACGACGGGGCTTTCGCCGCCGTCGGCGAACCGCCGCGGTCGATCGCCGCCAACCTGCCGTCCCACTGAACACCATTTTAGGAGCGAGACCATGGATCCCGTCACATCGGTCAGTGCAGCGACCGACACGAAAACGACAGACCAGACCGCCGCGGCCGCTCTCGGCCAGGCCGCCGGTCCAGGTTCGCTCGACTACGAAGCCTTTCTGAAGCTTCTGGTGACCCAGATGCAGAACCAGGACCCGCTGAACCCGATGGACGACACCGAGTACGTCGCCCAGCTCGCCACCTTCTCGAACGTCGAGCAGAACATCATCACCAACCAACGCCTCGAGGCGGTGCTGACGGCGCAGGCGCTGGGCGACGCCGGCGCGCTGATCGGCCGGACGGTGACGGTGCCGGAGGGTCAGTCGGGCGTGGTGCAGCAGGTCCAGATCACCTCGTCACGGGACGATCGCGGTGCTGGAGGACGGCTCGGAAATCACGCTGGGCGCCGGCGCGACGATCAGCTGATGACCGAAGTCGATGCCATCGATATCGTGCAGAAGGCGATCTTCACGGTACTCATCGCGTCCTCGCCGGTGGTGGCCGTGGCGATGGTGGTCGGCGTGGTGATCTCGCTGCTGCAGGCGCTGACGCAGGTGCAGGAGATGACGCTGACCTTCATCCCGAAGATCATCGCCATCCTGGTGGTCGCGGCCCTCTCGGCAAGCTTCATCGGCGCGCATATCTACGCCATGACCGAGGAGGTCTACACGCGAATCGCCACCGGCTTCTGACGCGGCGTCCGACGGGCCTGGGCTCGAAACGCCAGCGCCGCCGACGGGGGCAAAGGCCCTAGCCGTCCCGGTACGTGTGCAGGCTCTCGCGAAGCGCATCGGCGAGGGCCTGGGCGGCGCGCGACGCGTTCGGCACGATGCACATGCGGTCCTGGAAGCGGCCGAGCGCCGGCAGGCCGTTGTCGATCCGCTCCAGTCCCTGGCCCAGCAGGGCGATCGGCAGCGGCGCGATGGCGAGGTCCGCCTCGACGGCCGCCAGCTGACCCCAGGCGTGGCCCGAGGTGACCGCGATCCGGTAGGGGATTTGCGCAGCCTCCAGGGCCTCGATGGCAATCTGGCGCCATTGGCACGCGGCATCGGCGACCGCGAGGGGGACCGGCCGCTGGTCCTTCGCCCGGCCGCCGTCGAACCCCACCCAGACGAGCTCTTCGCTGTAGACCACCTCGCCACCCGCCTCGACCGCGCCGGGGGTGTTGGAGACGACCACGAGGTCCACCGTCCGCTTCTCGAGCCGCTCCAGGAGTTGGCGGCTGGGCGCCAGCAGCACCTCCACCTCCACATTGGGGTAGCTCCGCGCGAACCGCGACAGGACACCGGGGAGAAGCCTCGCGCCGCGGTCGTCGGGGACACCGAAGCAGACGTAGCCGTCGATCTCGCGCCCGCGCAGGCGCTCCAGCGCCTCTTCGCTGAGGTCGAGGATGCGCCGGGCGTAGGTGAGGAGCTCTTCGCCCGCGGCGGACAGCGCGGTTGTGCGCCCCGATTTCACGAAGAGGGGACACCCGATGTCCTCCTCGAGCTTGGCCATCTGCATGGAGATGGCCGACGGGGTGCGGTGAATGCGGGAGGCGGCGGCGCGAAATCCGCCGAGGTCGGCCACCGCGACGAACGTGCGCATCAGATCGGTGTTGAGGCTAGGGGCGGGCATGGGAGCTCCGAGCGTTCAGTTTTATTGTTCGGACGCATCAAAACTATTCGTTCGACTGAACAGTAGGCCGGGGCCATCTAGGGTTCAACACCGAAACCCAATGGAGGCTATCTTGGCGACCACCAACACCACCTACGCCGGTTCCCGCGCCGGTTCCGTCTTCGGCGCCCTGGCGCAGAAGGTGCGGCATGCCTACACGATCCGTCGCCGCCGCGCGGCGTTCGCCCGCATGCTCGACCTCGAGCAGAACGTCCTCGATGACATCGGCCTGAGCCGCGCGGACATCTACTGGGGCCTGTCCCTGCCGCTGGAAGAGAATGCCGCGATCGTCGTGCGCAACAAGCGCGCGGCCGAGCGTCGGGTCTCCCACTGATCCCCGCGTGCGGGATGGCCGCGCTGTCGTGAGCCGATCAGCGACCCTCGAAGTGAGGGGGCCGCTTTTCGGCGAACGCGGCGCGGCCTTCCACGTAGTCGTCGCTGGCATCGGCCGCGTCGACGAGGCGCCAGGCCTCCTCCATGAGCGTGGGCTCGGTGCCGTCCGCCACGGCGCGGACTGAGATTTTCGCAGCCGCCAGGCTGAGCGGCGCATTCTCCGCCAATCGCGCCACCAAGCGCTCCAGCCCCTCGTCGATCTCCTCGTCCGACAGGACCTCGTGCACGCCGCCCATCACGAAGGCGCGTTGCACCGGAAGCCGCCCCGCCGTCAGCATCACCCAGCGCGCCATCAATTCGCCGAAGATGCGGATGAGCCGTGCCACGCCCCGCGGATCGTAGCCGAGCCCCAGGCGCGCGGCGGGCACCATGAAGAACGCGTCCTCCGTCGCCACACGAATGTCGCACGAGAGGGCGAGCGCCGCTCCAGCCCCGACCACCGGACCCTCGAGTCGCGCGACGGTCGGCTGGCGGATGGCTTCGATCGCCCGGCACGACAGCTCCAACTGGTCGTCGTAGATCCGCGCATTGGCCGCGTCCGAGCGATCGTCGGCAAAGCCGGTAATGTCGGCGCCGCCGGAGAACACCTCGCCCCGGCCGCGGAAAACCACCGCGCGCACGTCCAGATCGGCGCTGACCGAAACGGCGAAGTCCTCCAGTTCGCGCCACATGCCCAGGGAGATCGCATTGCGCCGCGCCGGGTTGACGAGCGTCGCGGTCGCGACCGGGCCGTCGCGCGACACGTCGACGTGGGGCAGCTCGGACATTGGGGGCCTTTCGCGTTGTGACGGCGCCTTGTCGCGGCGCCGGCCGGGGCTTGCGCCGCCGATCGGCGCAGGAGGGAAGTAGGTCATCTGCCACACCCGGCGCAACTATGGCGCGGGGGAGGAGGCGAGGCCGCGCCCAAGGCGCCCCACAAGCGGCGTCAGGCGATGCGGCGGCAGGCGGTGGGGAGGAGACCCAGCGCGTTCAGCCGCGCGATGGTCTCCGACAGCGGCTCCACCGTCGTGCGATGGTGGTATCCGTTGGCGTGGAGCAGGTGGCTGGAATCCAGCATGATCCCCACATGGCCGCGCCAGAAGATGAGGTCGCCCCGGCCGAGGTCGGGCAGCGGCTCGTGCTTCAGCGGATCGCCCAGTTCCGCCGCCTGCATGTCGCTGTCGCGCGGCGCGCACCGTCCGGCCATCTGCAGCGCCAACTGGACGAGGCCCGAACAGTCGATCCCCAGCCAGGTCTTGCCGCCCCACAGGTAGGGCGTGCCGATGAACGTCTCGGCGACCGCCACCCAGTCCGGCGCGGACCTCTCCGCGAGCGTGCAGTGCTGGGTCAGGATGTAGCCGCGCGGCGTCTTGTGAAAGCGCTCCGTGCCGTGGCGTTCCATGTCGCCCGCGGCGATGACGGCACCCATCGGCAGCCGCAGCACCGGGGACACCTTGATCGACGGCTCCGGGAAGACGAGGGCCAACGGCACCGCGATCTTGTGCAGCGCGCGTCCCGTCTCAAGCGGAACCTCCCGCTCCAGCGCGGTATGCTCGATGTAGCCCACGTAGGAATCGACCGTGCTCTGGACCCAGCACCAGCCGCCCTCGCGGTCGAATACGCTCACCCGTTCGCCATAGAGGAGTTCTGTGTCCACCGGCGCGTCGGGCGCGGGATGGCGGCGCAAGCCCACCAACGGCTCGCAGATCAGGCGTGGATCGCCGGTGACGAAGCGCGCCGCCTCCACCTGCCCCTCGAGTGCGGCGTCGGCGAGATCGGGACGGACGGCGTTGCGGCGCGTGTCCAGGCCGTCACTCACGCGCCGTACCGCACCGCGAGCCAGTGGTAGAGCGCGCGGATGGACTGCGCCTCGCCGCCCTTCGGCCGTCCCGGACGCGCCTCGGCGTTCCAGGCGAAGAGATCGAAGTGAACGTGGGCGTGTGCGGCGGCGACGAAGCGGTTGAGGAACAACGCCGCCGTGATCGAGCCGGCGAAGGCCTGGCTGGAAATATGGCTGACGTCGGCAATATCCGACTTCAGCCACTTGTCGTAGCGCGGCCACAGGGGCATGCGCCAGACCGGATCGTGGACGTCCTCGCCGGCCACCTGCAGCTCGCGGGCGAGGCCATCGTCGTGGGTGAACATCGCCGGCATGTCGGGCCCCAGCGCCACCCGCGCGGCACCGGTGAGGGTGGCGAAGTCGACCATGAGCTCCGGCGCTTCGTTGTCGGCGTAGGCGAGGGCATCGGCAAGCACCAGGCGGCCTTCCGCGTCGGTGTTGCCGATCTCGACGGTCAGACCCTTGCGCGAGCGCAGCACGTCGCCCGGACGGAACGCGGCGCCGCCGATGGCGTTCTCCGCCGCGCCGATCAGGACGCGCAGGCGGATCGGCAGCTCCGCGTCCATGATCATGTGGGCCAGACCGAGCGCCTGGGCGGCGCCGCCCATATCCTTCTTCATGAGGCGCATGCCGCTGGCTGGCTTGATGTCGAGCCCGCCGCTGTCGAACACGACGCCCTTGCCGACCAGCGTCACCTTGGGCGCCGATTCATCGCCCCACGTGAGGTCGATGAGGAGGGGGGGCCGGGAGGAGGCCGCGCCCACCGCCGCGATCATCGGAAAGCCGGTCTCGAGGTCTTCGCCGTCGGTGATCTCCACCGCGGCGGCGTACTCCCGCGCGAGCGCCTGGGCGGCGTCGGCAAGCTCGGCCGGGCCGAGGTCGTTGGCGGGGGTGTTGATGAGATCGCGCGTCAGCGACACGCCCTTCGCCACGCGCCGCACGTCCACCGCGTCGACACCCTCGGGGGCGACAAGTTTGGCGGTTCGCTCGGGAATCGACTTGTAGCTGTCGTACCGGTAGAGGCCGAGCAGGAAGCCGAGCGTGGCCGCGGTCGGGTCGCGCCAGCCCTCGCCGAGCGCAAAGGTGGCGCCGGGGAAACGGGCGAGGCTGGCGGCCGCGAACGGATCCGAATCGTCGCCGGTGCCGACGAGCACCATCGCGAGCCGGCCGGCCACATCCGGAAGGGCGAGGATCTGTCCGCTCGAGCCGTCGAAGCCGTTGGCGGCGGCGAAGGCGGCATGCTCGCGCGACAGACGCGCGATGAATTCGCTTGCTGCGGATTTGGGGACGGAATGGACCGGTGCCGGCCGCTCCGCTTCATGTCGACCGACGATCATGGGCGTCTTTTACTTCAGGAGGTCCATCCCAGACCTGATAGCATGTCGAGGACCGGGCCTCCAGCCGCCACGATCGCGATGACCACAGCGGCCACCAGCAACGCCGCGACCATCGGCAGCTCGGTCAAGGCTTCCGCGCGGGGCGCCTTGCCCCCGCGACGCACCCTCGGCATGTCGGCACCGTTTGCCATGTCCTTGCGACCCTCGTCCGCCGGTTCCATCACCCACGAACCTCACCGGCTCGTCTTGTTGCCGGGTTAACATCGGCACTGCAGCGAATATGACGAGGGTGTTTATCGCGTTACGGTAAACCAGTGGTGTGCGAGGACGCTCGACTGTCACGCGGTCCGGTGGGCAATTCTTAGGGGCTGCGGGCGCGGGACGCCGAAGGGGTCGGGACTCGCCAAACCGAAGGGCTCGGGACTCACCAAGGAACAGGGGCGATTCGCCTGTTCCCCAAAGCCGCCCGTCGCTGAAGAAGCCCTGCGCCAGCCCGGCAGAGGCCGCAAGGCACGCTTCGCTCTTCGGCCTTGCAACCTCTCCCGGCCCGGCGCTGATCGGGCATCAGCGACGGACGGCTCCGAGGAACAGGCGAAGGAAGCGCCGGACCCGTGGCGAGGCGGGTGGCACCGCCTCGTGCGGGGCCGGGTCGGGGCGGTGGCCGTGGGGCGCGCCTCAGATGGTCTGGTTGTAGGCGCCGACTTCCGGGTTCTCGCGCAGCACGGTGTCGACGGCTTTGAACATGGCGCGCATGTTCTCCTCGCTCGTCGGGCTCTCGACCACGACCACGAGCTCGGGTTTGTTGGAGGAGGCGCGCACCAGGCCCCAGGTGCCGTCCTCGGCCACCACGCGCACGCCGTTCACCGTGATCAGCTCCTTGATGGACTGCCCGGCAACCGATTCGCCCGCCGCATGCATGTCCTCGAAGCGCTTCACAACCTTGTCGATCACGCCGTACTTCAGCTCGTCGTCGCAGTGGGGGCTCATCGTCGGCGTCTGCCACGTCTTCTGCAATTCGCCCCGCAGCTCGGACATGGTCTTGTCCGGGTTGCGGTCCAGCATCTCCAGAATCGCGATCGCCGAGATCAGGCCATCGTCGTAGCCGCGGCCGATGGGCTCGTTGAAGAAGAAGTGGCCGGACTTCTCGAAGCCCGCCACGGCGTTCAACTCGTTGACGCGGCGTTTGATGTAGCTGTGGCCGGTCTTGAAATAGTCCGTCTTCGCCTCGTTCTCGATCAGCACCGGGTCGGTCATGAAGAGGCCCGTGGACTTCACGTCGACGACGAACTGGGAGCCCTTCTTCAGCTTGGAGAGGTCGCGCGCCAGCATCACGCCGATGATGTCGGCGTAGATCTCCTCGCCCGTCTCTGTGATGACGCCGCAGCGGTCGCCGTCGCCGTCGAACCCGAAGCCGACGTCGGCTTCGTGCTCCTTCACCGCCTTGGCGATGGCGTGGAGCATTTCCATGTCTTCGGGGTTCGGGTTGTAGCGCGGGAAGGTGAAGTCGAGCTCGGCGTCCAGCGGGATGACCTCGACGCCGAGGCGTTCCAGTGTCTGCGGCGCGAAGGCGCCGGCGGTGCCGTTGCCGCACGCCGCGACCACCTTGAGCGGGCGCTGGATCTTCCGGTCCTTGACGAGATCGTCCATGTAGATCTTCGGGAAACCGTCGACGAAGATGTACGATCCGCCGCCCTTGAGGTCGTACTTGCCGTTGAGCACGATCTCCTTCAGGCGGCCCATCTCGTCGGGGCCGAAGGTGCGCGGGCGGTCGGCGCCCATCTTCACGCCCGTCCAGCCGTTTTCGTTGTGGCTGGCGGTCACCATCGCCACCGCCGGCACGTCCAGCGCGAATTGCGCGAAGTACGCCATCGGCGTCACCGCCAGGCCGATGTCGTGCACCTTGCAGCCCGCCGCCATCAGACCTTGGATCAAGGCTAGCTTGATCGACGAGGAGTAGGAGCGGAAGTCGTGCCCCGTCACGATCTCGCGCGGCTTGCCCATTTCCCCGAGGATCGTGCCGATGCCCATGCCGAGGGCCTGCACGCCCATCAGATTGAGCTCTTTGCCGAAGAGCCAGCGCGCGTCGTACTCGCGGAAGCCGGTGGGCTTCACCATCGGCTCCGACTCGTAGGCGTAGGTGTTGGGGGTCAGCTGCGGCTGCGGTTTTGGAAACATCCTAGGGCCAAGCTCCGGCGGCAATGCACGATATGTGAGCCGTAACGGGTAAAGTAGAGCACATAAAGGGGGTTGTATTGTTCGAACCGCGTTTGCGGGCGCCGGACGCGGTGTGCCGCTCCGGCGATGCGCGTCAGCGGGTGCGGGCGGGTTTCATCAGCGGGGCGAGATCGTAGCCGGTCGCCTCCAGGGTCTGCCGGGTCAGCGGCGTGTCGCTCGCCATCAGGCGGCGCGCCTGCATGTGGGTGCGCGCGTCGTTGATGGTCTCGACCGCGGTCAGCTCGTCGCCGTCGAAGCGCAGCATCGCCCCGTCCTCGCGCGCGACGCTGGCATCCTCGGGGGTCGAGAGGCCAGCGATCTGCAGCTTCCAATCCGCCTGGTCGGACCAGAACCAGGGCACCGCCGCGTAGGGATCGCTCACGCCCTTCACCAATCGGCGGGCGATGGCGCGGGCGTGATCCACCGCCGCCTGCACGCTCTCCAGCCGCACCGGCCGGCGGGTGCGCGGGTCGGGGAACACCGCGCAGTCGCCGAGGGCCGAGATGTCCGGGTCCGCCGTCGCCAGTTGGGCGTCGACGACGATGCCGTTCGCGACGGTGAGGCCGGCGGCCTCGGCGAGCTCGGAATTGGGCCGCACCCCGGCGGCGAGCAAGATCATGTCGGCCTCGATCTCGGCGCCGCTGGAGAGGACGATGGCGCCCTCGCGCACCTCGGCAACGGGTTGGCCGAGGCGGATGTGAGTGCCGATCCCCTCGTGCATCGCCAGGAAGCGCTGCGAGACCTCCGGCGATACCACACGCGCCATCAGCCGGTGCGCCGCCTCTGCGACGGTGACGGTGTGGCCGAGACCGCGGGCCACGGCCGCGAACTCGAGGCCGATGAAGCCGCCGCCGATGACCGCGACGCGGCGCGGGGCGGCCAGATGCTCGCGCAGACGGGCGGCGTCCGTGAGCGTGCGCAGGTCGACGGTGTGCTCGAGCCCGGGGATGGGCGGGCGGAGGTTGCGCGTCCCGGTGGCGATGATGAGGTGATCGTAGTCGAAGCGGGTGTCGCCGGCGATCGCCTGCTTCCGGTTGCGGTCGATGGAGTCGATGCGGGTGCCGTGGACGAGGTCGATCTGGTTGGTCTCGAAGAAGGCGCCGGGGCGCAGCTCGAGCTCGTCGGCGACGCCAGACTTCAGGTAGGCCTTGGACAGCGGCGGGCGCTGGTAGGGGAGCCCCGCCTCGTCGCCGATCAGGGTGATGTCGCCCCGGAACCCTTCCTGGCGCAGGCTGGCGGCGGCCTGGAAGCCGCCTTGCCCCGCGCCGATGATCACGATCCGACCGGTCTCCACGTCGCTTGTTCTCCTCTCGCGGCGCGGGCAGCGGCCGGCGCGGCGTAGTCGTACGCCGGTTCGCCGGGTGGTTCAAAGACCGGGTTGTGGATGCACGACCGGGGCGGGGCTGCGGGTGGTCAGGTGCCGTGGACCGCGAAGCTCTCCAGCGGCGCGGCGACGGGGGCGACCGGGCGGAAGCGCTCGCGCACGCCCACCTCTTCGAGCGTGCGCTCCACCAGGATCAGCGTGTTGGGCTCGTAGTCGTTACAGAGGTCGCGGTTGTGGCCGAGCTCCTCCAGCGCCACCGGCATCGCCGCCGCGCGGTTCGGCGCGCCGTAGTGGGCGACGAAGTGGTCGGCGAGTGCGGTGGCGAGCGCCTCCCACTCGCGCTCAGTGACGGGTGCCACGGCCACGACCGAGGCGCGGCCGAAGGTTTCCAGCCCCAGCCAGCCGTGCGCGAACGCCTGTCGGCGCTTGCCGGTCAGCTCCGCCTCCGTCCAGTTGGAGTAGGCGAAGGCGCCGGAAATCGCCCATTCGCCGACCTCCGCGGCATGCTCGAAGACGTTGAGGTCGCTCTCGTCGAGCCGGATCACGCGGGCGAGGTGGTGGGCGGGAGGGGTCATGGCCGGGTGAGCATCGTTGTGAGGGGAATGACCGTCGTATCGCCGTCTCGCGCCACGATCGCGCCGCCGTGCTCGTCGAGGCCCAGGAGGCGGCCGCTGGACGGGGTGGGCGATGTCGTGGCCGATGTCGGCGCAGGCGGCGGTCCACGTTGCGCCGACGGGGCCGAAACCCTCGCCGACGAAGCGGTTGATCCAGGAGAGCATGTGCCGCGAGAGGCTCTCCAGCAGTGCCGAAGTGCCGACGGCGCCGAAGCCTTCCTCGGCGAGGGTGGTGGTGCCCGGCGTGTCGCCCGGGCGATCGCCGCGCCAGCGCCAGCGGGATGTCGACGGCGGCGACCAGCCAGTCGGGTTCGGCGGCGGGGTCGTCGAGGCTGGCGGCGAGGCGCCAGACGGGGCCGATCGCGCCGTTGATGCGCATCCGATCGGGCCAGACGACGTGGATCGCCGTCTCCGGCGGCCCCAGCGCGCCGAGGCTGTCGGACAGCGCAAGTTGGAGCGCCAGGAGGATCCCGACCGCGCCCGCCAGCGGCAATCTCCGGCGCCAGGACGATGGCGGCGGTGAGGGTGTCGGGGCTGTCGCGGTAGACGATGCGTGCCGGGGGCGACGCCCGCCTCGGCTCGCGACACGGCGGCGGCGAAGGCATCGCCGCCGCCGGCGAGTCGCTCACCGCGCAGGAGTGGCGGGAAGAGGGGCGCTTGCGCGAGCGCTGTCACGGCAGCGCCTCGGCGGACAGGCGCTCATCGGCCGAGCAGCGCATCGGCGACGGCGAAGAAGGCCGCCGCCTGCGGGCTCTCCGGCTTCAGCGCCACGATGGGCGCGCCGCCGTCGCCGGCGACGCGGATGTCGAGGTCGAGCGGCACCTCGCCCAGGAAGGGCACGCCGAGCCGCTCGGCCTCGGCCTTCGCGCCGCCGTGGCCGAACGGGTGGTGCACCTTGCCGCAGCCGTCGCAGACGAAGGCGGACATGTTCTCGACGATGCCGAGGATGGGCGTGCCCATCTTGGCGAACATGTCGATGCCCTTGCGCGCGTCGATCAGGGCGATGTCCTGCGGGGTGGAGACGATGACGGCGCCGGCCACGTCGGTCTTCTGGCAGAGCGTCATCTGCACGTCGCCGGTGCCGGGCGGCAGGTCCACCACCAGCACGTCGAGCGGGCCCCACTGCACCTGCGCCAGCATCTGCTGCAGCGCGCCCATCAGCATCGGCCCGCGCCAGACCAGCGCCTCGTCCTCGTCCACCATCAGGCCGAGCGACATCAACGGTCACGCCGTGGTTGCGGTGCGGCAGGATGATCGTGCCGTCGGGGCTCGACGGGCGGCCGGAGACGCCCAGCATCCGCGGCTGGCTGGGGCCGTAGACGTCCGCGTCGAGCAGGCCGACCCGCTGCCCGCGCGCGGCCAGCGCCACCGCGAGGTTGGCAGCGACGGTGGACTTGCCGACGCCGCCCTTGCCGGACGCGATGGCGATGACCGCTTGACCCCCGGCGGGCACCGTTGCGGGCCGTTCGGGTCGAGCGGCTTGGGGACCAGCGACGCGGCCGCATGGCCATGTCGGGGCGCCTTGGGGGCGTGCCGCGGCGCGGTCCGTGCGGGCGCCGGCCACCGCGTGGGCGGTCAGGATCGCGCTGACGGATCCGACGCCCGGCGAGCGCGCGCCACCGCGCGCTCGGCGGCGGCGCGCAGCGGCTCCATCGCGGCGCCCCGGGCCGGGTCGACCTCGAGGATGAAGCTCACGCGCGCCGCCGTGACGGTGAGCGCCTTGACCTGGCCGGCGGTGACGATGTCGCTCGCCGCGCGCGGGATCGACGATCCCGGCAGGACGGCGCGGACCGCGGCCTCGTCGAGTCATCGGCTGGTCACTGCGCGTCCTTGAGCATGCGTGCCGTCGATCTCGTGGGTGAGGCCGATCGAGCCGTCGACCGTCAGCGTCACCTTCGCCGCTCAGCGGGCCGTCGGGCAGGGTGCCGGCATCGCGGGCAGCGCGCACCGCTTCCTCGATCTGCTGCTGCGAGGTGACGCCAACGGTCTTGAGGAACTTGCGCAGGCACATGTTGAAGTCGTCCTGGGCGTCGTCGTCGGTCATTGCGTTCTTCTGATGGCGTGGGCGCTCAGTTCAGTTTCTTGCGCGTGGCGATCTCGTCCGCGGTCGTGACGCACGCGCGGCCGCTCGCCCATGCGGAAGGGCGAGATTTCGCTGGTGGTACTGCGCGTTCACCCGGCAGTCGTCGCACATCTGGATCAGCCGCACGTTGTCGGACGCCCGTGTACATCCAGTGCTTGCCCTCGAGCTTTTCGACGATCCGCTCGATCGTCGAGCGCACGCCGAAGGGCTTGCCGCAGGAGATGCAGTCGAACGGCTCCTCCTCGTGGAGGACGCGGTGGGTCATCGCGGCGTTGGAGAGGTCGAGCTGCGGTTCGAGGGTGATGGCGTTTTCCGGGCAGGCGTTGTCGCAGATGCCGCACTGGACGCAGGCGGTTTCCTGAAAGCGGACCTGCGGCTTGTCCGGATTGTCGGCGAGCGCGCCGGACGGGCAGAGCGAGACGCAGGCGAGGCACAGCGTGCAGCGCGTCGGTGTCGATCCGCACGGCGCCGTAGGGCGGCGCCGGTCGGGGAGCGGCGCATGGCGGCGACGGCGTGCCGACGCCTCGGCGGCGAGCGCACTTGGCGGCGAGGCGCGTCACCTCGCGGCGTCCGCCGAGCGGCAGGATCGGGTCGGCGGCGATCGGCGGCGGGCGCGCGCCGCCACAGCGCCTCTTCCAGCGCGTCCGGGTCGCCGGGCGCGACGCGTCGAGGCGCAGCCGCGGCGTCGGCGCCGATCCCCGGCAGGATGGCGCGGGCGTAGCGCGATCTCGCGGCGCGATCGCCGCGACGTCGGTGCGCGGCGGCCCGCAGGATGATCGCCGCGGCGAACCCGACGCCGAACGCGGCCATCAGCTCGGCATGGCCGACGAGCTTCGACGTTCGGCACCGCGAAGGGGATGACGTCGGCCGGCAGCCCGCGTCCGAAGCGGGCGGAGAGCGCGATCAGCTCGCGCCCCGAACGTCTCGTCGTGGAAGAGGACGCGGGGGCGCGGTGCCGCCGGCCGCGCGGTAGGCGCGGGCCAGCGTGGCGAGGCGGGCGAACAGGTGTCCGACCGGCGGATCGTCGTAGGCGGCGGCGCCCGACGGGCAGACGGCCGCGCAGGCGCCGCAGCCGGCGCAGATGTCCGGGTCGATGCGCCACGGTGTCGCCCGCCGAGGTGATGGCGCCGGTCGGGCAGAGGTCGAGAGGCAGCGCGTGCAACCCGGCTGCCCGGCGCGGCAGTGGGCGCAGAGCGACGGCGTCGAAGCGGATGTACAGCGGCTTTTCGAACGTGCCGATGAGGTCGGACGCCTCGGCGATGGCGCGCGCGACCTCGGCCGGGCCGCGCGGGATCGGCGCGCACGTAGCCGTCGCGCTTGTGGTGGCGCGGGGAAGAGCGGCGCGCGCGCCGCGAAGGTCGAGGATCACGTCGCAGCTGCGAGCGGGCGCCGTCCGACGGCGGGGCCGAAGGCGACGGCGCCGCGCCCGGCGGGGTCGGCGGCCGCGTAGCCGTCGACCGTGACCTCGAAGCGGCCGAGCGCGCCGGTCGGCGGTGCGCATCCGGCCGAGCGCGATGTCGAACCGTCGGCGGGGGCGAGGTCGTCCGGCGGCGGGTGGGAAGAGGCAGGTGACGGCAAGCGTTCCGGCAAGCGCTGCGGCGGCCTCGAGCGCCGCCTCGCGCGCGCCGCCAGCATCAGGCAGACGCCTCGCGACTCCACGCCGATCGCCGGGGCGTCTGGCGGGCGCGCAGTGCGGCCTCGGCGAGCAGCGCGGCCTGCTTGGCGTGGGCGTCGCCGCCGCTCGGTCCAGCCGGCGCGGTCGCGGATGTCCACCGTGCGTCAGCCGATCCACGGCGCCCGAGCTCTTCGGCCAGGTCGGCGAAGAGGCGCGCCGTCTGGCCGCAGGCGATCACCGTGGTGCCCGTCCGCCGAGCGCTGCCTCGCGCAACGCCGATCTCGTCGGTGCACAAGCGCGTCGCACACCTGCACCTCGGCGCGCCCGGATCGCTGCGCCCGCGGTGGCGGCGTCGACGGACTGGCTGCCGCGCGCAGGTGCACAGGAGCAGGCGATCGACTGGCATAACGGACTCCGCGCGGATCGGACTCGGGCACGCTGGAAGCGGCGGTGACGATGCGTCCCTGCCTTTGACATTGTCTAAGTCGTCATTTCTAGCAGTGAAGCGAGATCGGGAGGAGCGCGAGACATGGCCGAGGCATGGACGACGCGATGAACGATGCGGCCGAAGGCGCCGATCCCGCGCCGTCGCGCACGGCGCGGCTGCCGGTGGGCGTCGTGGTGCGCCGCACGCCCGGGGCGCACCCGCTGGGCCAAATGGGTCTGCCGGCCGGTGGCGCTGCTGCCGGGCGCGCCGCCGGCCGACTGGCGGCTGCTGCGCGAGGAGGACGGCGTCACCGACTTTCACGCCGCCACCCTGCCGCTCGAGCTGCACCGCAGGGACGTCGAGGCCTACAAGGTGTCGCTTTCGCCATGACGCCGCCGTCGGTGTTCGTGGTCTTGCGGCCGCGGGGCCGCGGCCGGACGATCGGCCGCGGCTGTTCATGCCGTCACCGCATCGGCCTACGAGGCGCAGGACTATACCGACAGCGGCGAGGAGCAGGTCGAGCCGGTGCCGATGCCGGACGGGCTCACGGCCTTCGTCGCAGCCTTCGTGAGCGCGCACCATGTGACGGACGAGACGTTCGTGAAGCGGCGGCGGGACAAGGCGCGGGTCGACCTCGTCGAGGACGGGATCGGCGATCGTCGCATCCGCCAGGCGGCCGACGTCTACCGGGCGCCCGGCCAGCAGAAGCGGCCGACGAAGTGAGCGGGGGCAGGCGCTGTCGAGCGCTGGTCGCGCCGCAAGCGGGGGCTGGACGCGGGGGCGAGCCTGTCGGCCCGGAGGCGACCGGCGCGGCGGCGGAGGTCGAGCCTTCCGCGGCGCCAACGCACGAGCCGCAGCCGCTGCACCCCGCGGCCGGGAGGCGCTGGAGACCGAGGCCGACGTTCCTGGAACGCGACGGCCCTCGCCGACCCGGACACGTTGGAGCCCGGTGCGACGACTTCGCCGCCTACCTCAAGCGCACCGTGCCGGAGGCGCTGCGCCGCCGGGCGATGCGCCGCCTCTGGCGCAGCAACCCGGTTCTCGCCAACCTCGACGGGCTGGTCGATTACGACGCCGACTACACCGACGCGGCGGCGATCCCCGGCCCGATCGCAACCGCGTACCAAGTCGGCCGCGGCTTCGCCAAGCTCCCCGCCAGCTTGGAGACCGACGACGCGACACCGCCCACCGGAAGCGGCCGGCGACGGGGAACCGGCCGGGACAGAGCACATGTCAGACGTGGACGCCGAGGGAGTGCCGGATGCCCTCGTGCCCGACCCCACGCCCGATGAGGTGCCGTCCATGGGCGGACCGGCAGCCGCCGCCGATCCGGCCGAGGGCCATGGGAGCGAGGAGGCGACCGAAGTGGTGTCCGCCAGGACGGGGCCCGCGCCGTCGGTTGCGGACAGCACGCCGGTCCTCGCGCCGAGCACGGCGTATGCGGTTTTCGGTGCCTTGATTCTGGGCTGCGGCGGTTCCGCTCTGGCGGTTCGGGAGGAGCGGTTTGCGTTGGGTCGGGGCGGCTACAACCTTGCCATGTCTCCAGAACAAGATTAGCCTTCCACCAAATCCGGTGTGGAACTAGAAGAACATCAAAATGCCTGGTTATGCGGCACAGCCTGCGGGGCCAACCGCCGTCGCTCTCGATCGTCCAACCATTGCGGATGAAGAGGCCGTGCGTGCCGATATCTATGGGCTCCTCGCGACGCTCCTCTCGGCCCCGCCCGACGCCGCGACCCTGCGCCAGCTCACGACGCTGTCCGGTGACGCCAGCCCCCTGGGCGCGGCGGTCACGGCGCTCGCCAAAGTCGCGGCGCAGACCGAACCGGCGGCCGCGGCGCGCGAGTACAACGCGCTCTTCATCGGCCTCGGCCGTGGCGAGCTGGTGCCCTACGCCAGCTTCTATCTGACCGGCTTCCTGCACGAGAAGCCGCTCGCGGTCCTGCGCGGGCACATGCGCCAGCTCGGCATCGCCCGCGCCGAGACGACGCGCGATCCCGAGGACCACATCGCGAGCCTGTGCGAAATGATGGCCGGTCTCATCCGCGGCGACTACGGCGCCGCGCTTTCGGTCGCCGATCAGGACGCCTTCTTCAACACGCACATCGCCCCATGGGCCGGCCACTTCTTCGCCGATCTCGAGGGGGCGTCCGGTTCGCTGCTCTACGCGCCGGTCGGCGCCATCGGCCGCGCCTTCCTCGACATCGAGTTCGAGGCGTTCCGCATGGCCGGTGCATCCGCTTCAGGGAGAACACAATGAAGAACCGCAACGAGACGCCCGCCGGCGCCACGCGGCGCGACGCGCTGAAGCTGGTGGGGATCGGCGCACCGCTGGCCGCCGCCGCCGGCGCGGTCGGCGCCACCTCCGCGGCCGAGGCGGCCACCGCCGAGCCGAGCAGCGGCGACGGCCTGCGCAAGACCGCGCACGTCACGAAGTATCTGGATTCGGCCCGGTTCTAGCCGGACGACGCACGACAAGGGCACGCCGGACACCCAGCGACGGTTCGGCACGAGAGACGGGCGCCCAGTGGCACGAGGTCCGCGGCGCGAGGGAGAGAAACGATGCTCAGGAAGACATCAACCGGCGCCCAGCGGGCACCGCGGGCCGGCGCCATCTTCTCGCAAGCCGCGCGGCACACGGTCGATCGCCGCACGTTCCTCGGGGGTCGGGTCTCGCGGTCGGTGGCCTCGCCGCCTTCGGCGCGCTGCGGCCGGGCCGAACCGCCAAGGCCGCCGAGGAGATCATCGATCCGTCCACCCCGACGGTGGTGAAGAAGTCCGTCTGCACGCACTGCTCCGTCGGCTGCACGGTGATGGCCGAGGTGCAGGACGGGGTGTGGACCGGCCAGGAACCCGGCTGGGACAGCCCCTTCAACCTCGGCTCCCACTGCGCCAAGGGTGCGTCGGTTCGCGAACACGCCCACGGCGAGCGGCGGCTGAAGTACCCGATGAAGATGGTCAACGGGGAGTGGACCCGCGTCAGCTGGGACGAGGCGATCAACGAGATCGGCGACCAGATGCTGCAGATCCGCGAGACCTCCGGACCTGATTCGGTCTATTGGCTCGGCTCCGCCAAGCATTCCAACGAGCAAGCCTACCTGTTCCGCAAGTTCGCCGCCTACTGGGGCACCAACAACGTCGACCACCAGGCGCGCATCTGCCACTCCACCACGGTCGCGGGCGTCGCGAACACGTGGGGGTACGGCGCGATGACCAACTCCTACAACGACATCCACAATTCCAAGGCGATCTTCATCATCGGCGGCAACCCGGCGGAGGCGCACCCCGTCTCGCTGCTGCACGTCCTGCGCGCCAAGGAGCAGAACAGCGCGCCGCTCATCGTCTGCGATCCGCGCTTCACCCGGACCGCCGCCCACGCGACCGAGTATGTCCGGATGCGCCCCGGCAGCGACGTCGCGCTGGTGTGGGGCATCGTCTGGCACATCTTCGAGAACGGGTGGGAGGACAAGGAGTTCATCCGCACCCGCGTCTGGGGCATGGACGACATCCGCACCGAGGTCGCCAAGTGGACGCCGGAGGAGACCGAGCGCGTCACCGGCGTCCCCGGCTCGCAACTCGAGCGCGTGGCGAAGACGCTCGCCGAGAACAAGCCCGGCACCGTCATCTGGTGCATGGGCGGCACGCAGCACACCAACGGCAACAACAACACCCGCGCCTATTGCATCCTGCAGCTCGCGCTCGGCAACATGGGCGTCGCGGGCGGCGGCACCAACATCTTCCGCGGCCACGACAACGTGCAGGGCGCGACCGATCTCGGCGTCCTCGCCGACACGCTGCCCGGCTACTACGGCCTCGCCGCCGGATCGTGGGCGCACTGGGCCCGCGTGTGGCAGGAGGATCTGGACTGGTTGAAGGGCCGCTTCGCCGTCATGGAAGGCGCCGGCACGGACGGTGCGGACCGCCTGATGATGGAGGAGACCGGCATCCCGGTCAGCCGCTGGTTCGACGGCGTGCTGGAGCCGGCGGAGAATATCGACCAGCCCGACAACACCAGGGCGATGGTCTTCTGGGGACACGCCTGTAATTCGCAGACCCGCATGCCGGACATCAAGGAGGCGATGGAGAAGCTCGACCTCCTCGTCATCGTCGATCCCTATCCGACGGTGTCGGCGATCCTGCACGACCGGACGGACGGCGTGTATCTCCTGCCCGCCTGCACCCAGTTCGAGACGTATGGATCGGTGACGGCGTCCAACCGCTCGCTGCAGTGGCGCGAGAAGGTGGTGGAGCCGCTGTTCGAGAGCCTGCCCGACCACGTGATCATGGCCAAGTTCGCCAAGAAGTTCGGGTTCGACGACCGCCTGTTCCGCAACATCGAGATGAACGGCGAGGAGCCGCTCGTCGAGGATCTGACCCGCGAGTTCAACCGCGGCATGTGGACGATCGGCTACACCGGCCAGTCGCCCGAGCGCATGAAGCTCCACATGGAGAACCAGCAGACCTTCGACCGCACCACGTTGCGAGCCAACGGCGGCCCCTGCGACGGCGACTTCTACGGCATGCCCTGGCCCTGCTGGGGGACGCCCGAGATGAAGCACCCCGGCACGGCGAACCTCTACGACATGTCGATGCCGGTGGCCGAAGGCGGGCTCACCTTCCGCGCGCGCTTCGGCGTCGAGCGGGACGGGGAGAGCCTCCTCGCCGACGGGGTCTATTCGGTCGGCTCGGAGATCGAGGACGGCTATCCCGAGTTCACCATGGCGATGCTGCAGGAGCTCGGCTGGGACACCGACCTCACGCCGTTCGAGCGCCGGATGGTAGAATACGTCTCCGGTTACGCGGATCAGCGCCCGCAGACCAACGACGAGGAGGTCGGCGAGACCAGCTTCCAGGGCGAGCGGCCTTCCGACTACATCGATAAGATCGGCGGCGTGAACTGGAAGACCGACCTGTCGGGCGGCATTCAGCGCGTGGCGATCGCCCATGGCTGCGCCCCCTTCGGCAACGCCAAGGCACGCGCGGTGGTGTGGACCTTCCCGGATCCGGTCCCGCTCCACCGCGAGCCGCTCTACTCCAACCGCCGCGACCTGGTGGCCGACTATCCGACCTACGCCGACAAGAAGTTCTGGCGGGTGCCGACGCTCTACGCGACCATCCAGGAGAAGGACTTCTCGGAAGCCTACCCGATCATCCTCACGTCCGGCCGTCTGGTCGAATACGAGGGCGGCGGCGACGAGACACGCTCCAACCCGTGGCTCGCAGAGCTGCAGCAGGAGATGTTCATCGAGGTCAACCCGCGCGATGCCAACGATCTGGGCGTGCGCGACGGCGGCTGGGTGTGGGTCGAGGGCCCGGAGGGCGGCAAGGTCCGCGTCAAGGCGATGGTGACGGAGCGCGTCGGCGACGGCGTGGCCTTCATGCCGTTCCACTTCGGCGGGCACTATCAAGGTGAAGACTTGCGCAACAAGTATCCGGTGGGGGCCGACCCCTATGTGCTGGGTGAATCGACGAACACCGCCCAGACCTACGGCTACGATAGCGTGACGCAGATGCAAGAAACCAAAGCCACGCTCTGCAAGATCTGGGCAGCGTAGGAGAGGAAACCATGGCACGCGCAAAATTTCTGTGTGACTCCGAACGCTGCATCGAGTGCAACGCCTGCGTCACCGCCTGCAAGAACGAGAACGAGGTGCCCTGGGGCATCAACCGCCGCCGCGTGGTGACGATCAACGACGGGCAGGCGGGCGAGCGCTCCATCTCGGTCGCCTGCATGCACTGCTCGGACGCGCCGTGCATGGCGGTCTGCCCGACGGACTGCTTCTACCAGACGACCGACGGCATCGTGCTGCACTCCAAGGACCTGTGCATCGGCTGCGGCTACTGCTTCTACGCGTGCCCGTTCGGTGCGCCGCAGTACCCGCAGGCGGGCAACTTCGGTTCGCGCGGGAAGATGGACAAGTGCACCTTCTGCGCCGGCGGGCCGGAGGAGAACAACTCCGTCGCCGAGTTCGCCAAGTACGGCCGCAACCGCATCGCGGAGGGCAAGCTGCCGCTTTGCGCCGAGATGTGCTCCACCAAGGCGCTTCTGGCGGGTGACGGCGACGACGTGGCCGACATCTACCGCGAGCGTGTGGTGGCCCGCGGCTTCGGCTCCGGCGCCTGGGGCTGGGGCACTGCCTACGGCGCCCAGCAGAACTGACGCGGCACGGCATGGCGGAGGCGCCCGCGCCCCCGCCCTCAATAACGATAACAAGGAGATGCTGATGCGCTGGCTTGCCGCCCTTCTCGCGATGGTCGCCGTTGCTCTCGCGCAGCCCGCAGCCGCGCAGGAGCCGCTCGCGACGAAGCCCGACGCCGGGATCGCGCGTCAGCCCGCATCACTGGGTCAGGCGGACAGTCCCGCCGCGGACGCCGCGCTCGACCGCATCATGGCCCGTCAGCGCGGCGAGGTGGTGAGCGAGCCGCCCCGAACCGCGCCAGGGGGTGAGGCCGCGGACCCGAATTCGGCCGCCACCATCGCCGGCGAGCTGGGCGCCGGTCTCAGCTACCCCGACGCCTACCGCGCCATCCGCTATGGCACCGACGACGTCACCACCACGGCGCACACCCCGGCCGCCGGAGTCCTTATCCAGACCGGCGGCATGGAGTGGCTCAAGCTGCGGGAGGGCCCGCTGCGCGAGTACGGCGGCATCCTGCTGCTCGCTGTGATCGGTCTCCTGGCGCTGTTCTTCCTGGTGCGCGGCCGCATCCGCATCCGCGGCGGCAAGTCCGGCCGTACCATGCTGCGCTTTACGTTCATCGAGCGGTTCGCCCATTGGCTGCTGGCGGGATCGTTCATCCTGCTCGCGCTCAGCGGTCTCTTCATGCTCTTCGGCCGCGACTACCTGATCGACGTGATGGGTCAGCCGGCCTATGCGGCGTCCGCCATAGCCACCAAGTGGGTCCACAACAACGTCTCCTGGGCGTTCATGCTGGGGCTCATCATGGTCTTGGTCTTCTGGATCTGGCACAACATCCCGAACCGGACCGACTGGCAGTGGATCAAGTCGGGCGGCGGCATCGTCGGCAAGGGCCACCCGCATTCCAAGAAGTTCAACGCAGGGCAGAAGGTCATCTTCTGGGTGACGATCCTGCTCGGCGCGTCGGTCTCCGCCACCGGCCTGGCGCTGCTTTTCCCGTTCGAGCTGCCGATGTTCGCCAAGACCTTCGCCGCGATCGACTGGACCGGCATCCCGGGTCTCTTCGGCTTTGAGCTGCCCACCCAGCTCGCTCCCCAGGAGGAACAGCAGCTGGCGCAGATGTGGCACGCCATCGTCAGCTTCGTCATGATGGCGGCGATTATCGCGCATATCTATATCGGCACCGTCGGGATGGAAGGCGCGTTCGCGGCGATGGGCAGCGGCCAGGTGGACGTGAACTGGGCCAAGGAGCACCACGATCTGTGGGTGGCCAAACGTGAGGAGAAGGCGGCCAAGCGCCGATCGCCGGACGGAGCCGTTGCCCCAGCCGAATAGGCCGGCGCGGCGGCCAGCCAGGCTCCCGGCCATCCTGTCGGGCGCGGTCATCCTCGGCGCCGTCGCACTGCAACCAGCGGCGGCGGAGCAGGCGGGGAGCGTTGCGACCGGCCACACGCCGGCCACGGTCGCATCAGGCCGGCCAGCGTCCGGTGAAGGCGCGCCCGATCGCCCCGGCGCCGAAAGCCCTCATCCGGGCGGGCGGCTGACCGGGCACGGCGGCCCCATCATGGACATCACCGCCACGACCACAACGGCGCTGACCGCGTCGTTCGACAACTCCGTCGGTCTGTGGGACCTCGCCACCGGCACCGTGCGCTGGCTGGAGGGCCACCGCGCCGCGGTCAAAGCCGTCGTGCCCCTGGGGGCCGACCGCGCCGTTTCCGCCGGCGACGACTTCGCCGTGATCATCTGGGACCTGGCGAGCGGCACACCGGCGCACATGCTGGACGGCCACCGCGGCACCGTGGCGGACGTTGCGGTGTCGCCCGATGGCACGCGCATCGCCTCGGCGGGATGGGACGGCCGGATCGGCCTCTGGCGCGTCGACGGCACGCTCGAGCGCTGGCTGACCGGCCATGACGGTGCAGTCAACGCGGTCACCTTCATGGACGAGGCCACCCTCGCCAGCGCCTCCGCGGATGGGTCGCTGCGCGTATGGTCGGTGGCGGACGGGACCGAGGCGCGGGTGCTGGCCCGCCATGGCTTCGCCATCAACGTGCTCGCCATCGATCGCGCCGCCGGGTGGCTCGCCTATGGCGCGGTCGACGGTGAAACCCGGGTGATCGCCGTGGCCGACGGGGCCGCCCTCGCCGACCTTTCCGGCGGGCGGCGCCCGGTGCTCGCCCTGGCCCTCGCGCCGGACGCCACGCACCTCGCCATCGGCGACGGGCAGGGGCATGTGATGGTGGTGGAGACCGAGGGGTGGGCGACGGTCGCCGACAGCCAGGTCGCCGCACGCGGTCCGGTCTGGGCGCTGGCGTTCGCGGGACCGGAGCGGCTGATCGCAGGCGGCATTGACGACAGCGCCGCCGTCATCCCCCGGGCCGGGGTTGCGGCGCCCGCGCTCGGCACCGCAGAGCGCCCCTTCCTGCGCCCGCCCGACGAGATGGAAAACGGCGAGCGTCAGTTCCAGCGCAAATGCAGCGTCTGCCACACCCTGACCGGAGCCGGCGAGCGCCGCGCCGGGCCCACGCTCGCCGGTATCTTCGGCCGACCCGCCGGCGCCATCGACGGCTATCGTTATTCCGATATGCTCACCCACAGCGACATCGTCTGGTCGGCCGAGACGCTCGGTGCGCTCTTCGACGTCGGCCCCGAGCACTTCGTCCCAGGCTCGAACATGCCCGTGCAGCGCATCACCGACGCTGGTGATCGACGCGACCTCATCGAATTCCTGCGCCAGAACACGGAGTAACTGACACCATGCGCGCCATGCTCCTCTCCTTCGTCGCCCTCGCCGTCATTTCGGTGGGGGCCTACTATGTCCTCAACAGCGCGGAGGTGGGCTGGTCCTCGGCCGACCGCACGGCAGCAGCCAATTCCGTCCGGCTCGACCCCAGCGTGACCTCACGGCGCGGGGTCCTGGCATCAGACGACGAATGATTCCATCCGATTGCAAAGCGCGGTAAGGGAAGGCTCCGACGCGTGGTGGATACATCGTGGCAGCAACGGAGCGCGAGGCGCGAGAGCCGGCTTTCCTGACGACCCGCGAGGTCGCCGACCTTCTGCGCGTCAAGGAGCGCAAGGTCTACGATCTCGCCGCGGCCGGCGAGATCCCGCATCGACGCGTGACCGGCAAGCTGCTGTTTCCCAAAGACGAGATCACCTCCTGGATCAGCGGTGAGGTGCCGGCCGCGCGCGCTGCGCCCGAGCGGCCGTCGGTGGTCGCCGGCTCGCACGATCCGCTTCTCGAATGGGCGTTGCGGGAATCGCGCTCCGGCCTTGCAGCGCTGCTCGACGGCAGCGGCGACGGGTTGGAGCGCTTCCTGCGCGGGGAAGCGGCGCTGGCGGCCATGCATGTGCCCGAGGATGGGGGCTGGAACATCCAGACCGTGGCGGCGCGCCAGCCCGCGAACGTCGTGCTCATCGCCTTCGCGCGGCGCACGCAGGGGCTGATCACCGCCAAGGCCGCGTCGGGCGCGGTGAGGGGGCTCGGCGACCTCGCCGGGCGACGCGTGGTGCTGCGCCAGCCGGGGTCGGGGGCGCGCGCGCTGTTCGACCGGCTGAGCGGCGAGGCGGGCGTCGCTGGCGCCATCCACGTGCACGAGACGCTCGCCCGGACCGAGACCGACGCCGCCGCCACCGTTTACGCCGGCGATGCCGATGCGGCGCTGGGCCTGGAAGCCGTCGCCCGGCAGTTCCGCCTCGGTTTCCTGCCGCTGGTGGAAGAGCGGTTCGACCTCCTCGTCGACCGTCACGCCTATTTTACCCCGCCGGTGCAGGCGCTGCTCGCGTTCTGCCGCACGCCCGAATTCGAGCAGAAGGCGTCGGCGATGGGCGGTTACGACACCGTGGGAACGGGCGAGGTGCGTTGGCTCTCGCCCTGAGGAGGCGCCGCTGGCGCTCGCGCGTCCCATCGGGACGCGCCGGGTGCGGCGGGATCAGCCGGCTTCGTTGGCGCCCCCGCCCGCGTTCGGGAAGAAGAGCTGCTGCCCGTCCACCTTGTAGTCGCCGATCGCCGCTCTGGCCTTCGGGTGAGATCACCCAGTCGACGAACGCCTGACCGGCCTCGGCCTTCACGCTGGGGTGCTTGTCCGGGTTCACGAGGATGATGCCGTACTGGTTGAACATCTTCGGATCACCCTCGACCGCGATCTCATAGTCGCCCTTGTTGCCGAAGGCGATCCAGGTCGCGCGGTCGGTCATGATGTAGGCGTTCATGCCGGTTCCGGTGTTGAGTGTCGCGCCCATGCCGGAGCCCGTCTCGCGGTACCACCCGCCGGACGCGTCGGAGACGTCGATCCCGGCCTCGTCCCAGAGGCGGAGCTCGGCCTTGTTGGTGCCCGAATCGTCCCCGCGCGAAGCAAATGGGGCCTTGGCGTCGGCGATCTTCGTCAGCGCCTCGACCACGTCGCGCGAGCCGGCGACGCCGGCCGGGTCGGATGGCGGGCCGACGATGACGAAGTCGTTGTACATGACGTCGTGGCGGGCGACCCCGTGCCCGGCTTCGACAAATGCCTCCTCGGCCGGTTTGGCGTGAACGAAGAGCACGTCGCCGTCCCCGTTCTCGGCGTTCTTGATGGCCTGGCCGGTGCCCACCGCCACCACGCGCACCTCGATGCCGGTCGCGTCGGTGAACGTCGGCAGGATGAAGTCGAACAGGCCGGAGTTCTGCGTCGACGTGGTCGACTGCACGACGATGAACGTGTCCTCGGCGTGGGCGGTGCCGCCGAGCGAGACGGCGAAGAGTCCCGCCGCGGCGAGGGCGAGGAACTGGCGTCGGATCATGGGAATCCTCCCGTTGGTCGTTTCGTGATGTGTCGTCAGGCGGGGTCGACGAACAGGCGCCCGTCCAGCCACGCCTGCAGCGGTTCGGACTGGGGCGCCTCCAGAAGCCGCCCGGCCGGGCCGTGCTCGACGACGCGGCCGGCGTGCAGGAACGCAACGTCTTCCGCGAGGCGCTCGGCCTGCCCGCGGTCGTGCGTCACCATGACGACGGTGACACCGGCGGCGGAGGCCTCGGCGATCACCGCTTCGATCGCCTGGGTGGAGGCGGGGTCGAGGCTGGCGGTGGGTTCGTCCAGAAACAGGAGGTCCGGCTCGGTCACGAGCGCACGGGCGAGCGCCAGCCGCTGCTGCTCGCCGCCTGAAAGTAGCCGCGCGGGCTGGCTGGCGTGATCGGTGAGCCGGGCGCGCTCGAGCGCATCGTCGATGCGGCTGTGGCGCTGGCGGATCGGCACGCCGCGCACGCCGAGGGCGAAGGCGATGTTGGCGCGTGCCGAGCGGCGCAGCATGACCGGGCGCTGGAAGACCATGGCCTGGCGCCGGCGGGCCGCCCGGTCGAGGGGCTGGCCCTGCCAGAGCACGGCGCCTTCGCTCGGCGTGATGAGGCCGTGCAGCAGCCGCAGCAGCAGGCTCTTGCCCGCGCCGTTGGGACCGAGGATCACGGTGCGCCGGCCCGGGCGGATCGCCAGGCGCGCGCCGTCCACCAGCCGGCGCCCGCGGATGGTGAATGCGAGGTCGCGCGCCTCCATCAGCGGCGGGGCCAGGGTGACGATGCTGGCCGGCGCGAGGGCGGGCAGGGTGCGTGCGAGCTCAGGCATAGGCCGACCGGACCGCCGAGGCGCGCACCGCCATGACCAGCGCGTTGACCACCAGAGCGATCGTCAACAGCACGATGCCGAGCGCCATGGCGAGGCTGAGGTTCCCCTTGGAGGTCTCGAGCGCGATCGTCGTCGTCATCACGCGGGTGACGTGGTTGATGTTGCCGCCGACGATGATGACGGCCCCCACCTCGGCGATCGCGCGGCCGAAGCCGGCCAGCGCCACGGTGAGGAGGCTGAAGCGCGCGTCCCACAGCAGCGCGGCGACGCGCGCCGCCGGGCGCACGCCGAGCGAGGAAAACTGCTCGGAATATTCACTGTTGAGGTCCTCCACGACCTGCCGCGTCAACGCGGCGACGATGGGCGTGACCAGGATCGTCTGCGCGATGACCATGGCGGTGGGCGTGTAGAGGAGGCCGAGCACGCCGAGCGGGCCGGACGCGGAGAGCATGAGGTAGACGGCGAGCCCCACCACCACCGGCGGCAGGCCCATGAGCGCGTTGAAGACGATCGCGAGGGCGGTTCGCCCGGGAAAGCGAAACGCGCCGACGGCGGCACCGATGGGGAGCCCGATGATGCACGCGAGCGCCACGGCGGACAGGGTGACGCGCAGCGACAGGCCGATGATTTCCATCAGCGCCGGGTCCCCGGAGAGGACGAGGCCGAACGCCCCGACCACTGCACCGCCTAAGCTTTCCATGCGTTCTTCCCGCTTGTCGGGACAGAATGCATGAGAACGGCAGTTATTGCACCCTCTTTATGTTGCAGAGCCGCGCGGCGGGATGCGCCTGGCCCACCGGCGGGCGGGTCACAAGGCGGTGCCGGCGGTGTCAGGCGAGGTCGGGATAGCCGAGCGCGGCGGCTTCGTCGGCATACCGCGCGACCACGGCGTACTCTTCGAAGCTGACCGGCTGAACGGCGACGAGGCCGAGCGCGGCGGTCGCGGGCGCCACGGCCGGGTCCGCGATGGCCTCGCGGAGGGCGACGAACAGCGCCTCGCGCAGCGCCGGCGCGGTGTCGTGGCGGGTGACGAACGGCAACGTCGGGCTCGGCGGGGTCTCGGCGAGGACGCGCACGCCGGCCACGAGGTCGGGGCGATGCATGGCGGCGAGCGCGAATGTGACCGCGTCGATCGCGGCGACATCGGCCGCGCCCTGCCGCACGGCCTCGATGCTGGCGAGATGGCTGCCGGTCTCGACCACCGTGGTGAAGATCGGGCCTCCCCCGGCAATGTCGGCGATTGCGCGGCGCAGGAGGTTCATCCCCGTGTTGCTGCCCCGCCCGTTGATCGCCGCCCGCTGGCCGATCAGATCGCTCAAGCGCGCGGCGGGCGAGGCCTCCGCCACAACGACGAGGCTGCAGTGCGTGGCGCCGCGACAACCGCGCCAGCCGTATATGGGCGCTGCGATCGGCGTCACGACACCACGCAGCATGGTCACCAGCGGATAGCCGCAGGTCTGCGCGAGGAGGAGATCATGGTCGTGCCAGATCTCGACCAGCGGGCGCGTGCGGTCGAGCCGTGGCGGGACATCACCCACACCGGCGGCCCGCAACCGCTCCGCAATGGCGTTCCAGATCGCGTCGTTGGCATCCGCCACCCACGGCGCGTCGTACATTCCAAGGTTCGCAATGGGCATGGGCGCGTCCGTCACCTCAGGGAAGACGCATGAGAGAACGGCGCGGACGCGCCGCCGTCAACGGGCCGAGGCGGTGGCGGGCTCGATCATCGTCGGCGCCGATCCGACGGGCCCGCCGCCGAGCACGCATCCCGCCGGCGCCAGCCGCTTGGCCGACTTGGCGCCGTTTTCAGCGTCGTCCGCGCCGACCGGCCAAGGCGCCCGTCCAGCCGGGTGCTGCGGCATGTCGTGTGGCGTGAAAAGAAAGCGCCATACGATCTCGGCGTAACCGCGATAGACCAGCCCGCCGTTTTGCAAAATCAACGCGTCGCGATGTTGTGCGTACCACGCGGGGAGCTTGTACCAGGGGAGGGTCGGGCGCGCGTGGTGGGCGGCGTGCAGGTTGTTGTAGAGGAAGAGCAGTCCGAACACCGGCGCCCGCTCGACGATGGCGGTGCGGTGGCTCACCTCGTCCTCGGCCCGGTGCTCGGCGAACGAGCGCACCAGCAGCAGCGCCGTGCCGGGATAGACGAAGACCAGCACGTAGGTCCACGGCGCGATCCCGCAGACGCCCCACAACCAGGCGAGAACCGCAACGCACCCCAAAGCGTGGCGCCACCAGATGCGCCCGGTCACGGTATCGCCCACCCGGACGGTCACCATTTCGCTCCGCAGGAAGCGCCAGATGCACCACGCGGGGCCGATCGCCATGCGTCCCATCAACGTCGACTGCGCCCGCACAAGGATGCGTGCCACCGGCGACAGCGTCGTCCAGTCGTGCGTCGTCCAGTAGTAGGATTCGGGGTCGTCGAGAGGGTCGGTGAGCCGCTCGTCGCGGTGGTGGGCGAGGTGGAGCATCCGGTACCGCGCGAACGGGAGCCAGAGCGAAAGCGGCGCAAACCCGAGCGCCCGGTTGACGGCTCGCGAGGCCGTCGGGTGCCCGTGGACGATCTCGTGCTGCAGCGAGGAATGCCAGGCCATGATCCACGCCGCGGCCGGCAGCAGCAGCGCCAGCGGCACGGCCTCATGCCAGTAGGTGAGCCCAGCCCAGCCGCCGAAGACGCCGGCCGTCAGAGACAGGGTCGGCCACTCGACAGCGCCTCGAAAGGAAAATCGTCTGTTTGGTGAATTAGTTAGGACGTCTCTGTGGGGCATACGGACTAGATGTCGCACCCCAGCACTCGCGCGCAACGCGGGAGTGCGAGACAAATCGAGAGAGTTGTCGCAATATCTCTCGGTTTGTTGATAATTCTCCCGGTTGATGACTTTACAAAGGGATCCGATGACCGCCCAACGCCGCGCCGTCGTCACCAGCTTCCGGGAGCGCCTGCAGATCGTCATCGGCCGGTCGAGCCTCAGCCCCTCCGCCTACGCCAAATCCGTCGGCATCGACCGCTCCACGCTCGCCCAGCTCCTCGCCCCGGCCAACGCCCGCCTGCCGCGCGCCGACACGCTCGTCGCCATCGCCACCCTCGCCGGTGTCTCGGTCGACTGGTTGCTGGGCCTCACCAGCCAGGAGCGGCCCGGCGCCGAAGTGATCAAGCCCGTCAGCGTCGAGGGCGGGGCCCACTCGCCGATCGACGACCGCTTCCTGCGCTGGTACGCCGAGGCCGAGACCGCCGGCTATCGGATCCGCTCGGTTCCGCGCAGCTTCCCGGATTTCCTGAAGTCCGCCGAGGTGATGCGCTACGAGTACGCGCAATGGCCCCAGGTGGACGAAGCCGCCACCGTGCGCTGGGCGACGGAGCGGCGCGAGCACCTGCGCCGCTCGGAGCTGTCGCAGGAATCCTGCGTTCCGCTGCAGGCGCTGGAGGCGTTCGCTTACGGCAACGGGCCCTGGCACGCGCTCCCCGCGCCCGTCCGGCGCGATCAGTTGTCCGGAATGACGTCGATCTGCCGCGAACTCTACCCGAGCCTCACCTTCCACCTCTACGACCTGAAGCAGACCTATTCGGCGCCCTTCACCGTGTTCGGGCCGCAGCGGGCGATGATCTATATCGGCGGCCTGTTCTTCATGTTCACCGCCACCGAGCACGTCCGCGCCCTCAACCGCCGCTTCGACGAGTTCGATTCGCTCCGCCGTGGTGCAGCCGAACGACGTGTGCGATCTGATGGAGCGGCTGGCGGACGAGGTGCGCTGAACGGGCTCTGCGCGGCGGCCGGGGCTGCGCCGTGGAACTTGGGAACCCACCAAGGAACAGGGTCGCGCAGGCGCCTGTTCCTCGAAGTCGTCCGTCGCTCACAATGCCCTGCGCTGTGCCGCGAGAGGCCGCAAGGCACGCTTCGCTCTTCGGCCTTGCACCCTCTCCCGGCACAGCGCTGATCGGGCATCGCGACGGACGGCTCCGAGGAACAGGCGCGAACCCGGCCTCGACGTGTGTGCTCTCCCGCCGATGCGTGGCTTGGGGCGACGGCCGGGGGGGGGTTACTGTGCGGCGGCAGAGATCGGTGCGGTGAAGGCCTCGTGCTCGGTCTTGGTCATGTGGCCGGCGGCCCAGCGGGTGGTCTCGGCGGGGTCGCGTTCGCCGGCGATCGCCGCGGCCACGCCGTCGCCGATCAGCGGAGCCAGCTTGAAGCCGTGGCCCGAGCATGCGCTCTGGATCCACGCCTTGGACCCCCACGGGCGAACCTGGAAGTCCTCCGAAGCGTCGCGCGTGACCGTGTAGAAGCAGATCTTCTTTTCCAGGATCTGGTACCGGTCGAAATCCTTGTAGGCGAGCGGCGCCGCGCGGCTGAGGCGGGCGAGGTCGTCCGCATTGGCGATCCGGTCGCCGGCCGCGTCCCCCCGCCGGGTGAAGACATGGTCGCCCACCTTGAGGCGCGTGCCGCGGCGTGGCGGCAGCGTGTAGGTGCCCGAACTCTGGGCCCAGGTCGCACAGCACCGGCATCTTCGCCCACACCTCGGCGAGATCGGCCGGCGGGGCGAGATACATCACCGCCTGACGCGAGGCGACGACGGTGTCCGCCACCGCATCCGTCAGCGCGTTCACCCAGGCGCCGGCCGCGATCACCACGTGGTCGGCCTTAAACTCACGGTCGCCAGCGACGACGGTTCCGCCGTCCGGATCCACCGCAGTGACCTCGGTGTCCGAGATCAGCGTCACGCCGCGATTGCCGAGCGTCACGACGAGATCGGTTAGGATGCGGATGGGGAAGAGCATCCCCCCGCCCTCGGTCTCCACCGCACGCGTCAGGCCCGCGGTGTTGATCATGGGGAAGCGCTCGGGCACCTCGCCCAGCGGAATGTCGCGGGCGAAGCGTCTCATTTCGGCGAGGTTGCGCTTCACCGGCTCGTACCAGCCGCTGTCGCCGCGCTCGAAGTAGACGACCGGCGACGGGGCGAGGTGGTTGGCGCCGATGTCGGCGAAGAGCTGGTCGTACATCGCGAAGGCCGCCGGCATCATGTAGGCGTAGCCTTCCCACGGCCCGTAGGCGTAGCGGGTGATGCGGTGCTCGTCGTAGGACGAGGCGCGCGGGTTCGGGATCGGTCCCTGTTCGATCACGGTGACGTCGAACCCGCGGCGGTTCAGCGCCCAAGCGGTGGACAGCCCGGCGATTCCGGCGCCGACGACGATGGCGGAACGGCTCATTGCATCTCCAGCGCGGCCGGCTTGGGCGGCATCCAGTTGAGGGCCTCGCGCCAATTCGGGTCGAGCCCCTCGAAGCGCTTCAGCGAGAGTTTGGACAGGTCGCAGAACGAGGGCGCGCCGTCGAGCACCAGGTCGCAGATGGCGTGGCCCGAGGCCGGCGACAGGCCGAAGCCGACGGCCGACATGGTGGCGACGGTGACGTTGTCCGGCGCGCTGAGGCGCTCCAGCACCGGCCGGCCGTCCGGGGTGTTCTCGATCACGCCCGACCAGGAACGGATCACTCGGGCGTGCGCCGCCTTGGGGAGCAACTCGGC
The DNA here is from genome assembly GCA_963771975.1 of uncultured Alphaproteobacteria bacterium. Taxonomy (GTDB): domain Bacteria; phylum Pseudomonadota; class Alphaproteobacteria; order Rhizobiales; family Amorphaceae; genus Acuticoccus. The sequence goes on from CAVYVL010000002.1 coordinate 498,551, forward strand.
GACGCGGCGCGCCAGCCCCCGCAGCGCCGTACCGGAGGGCCGCGGCGGCGCGGTCTCGAGCGGCACGTCGTCGTACCACTCGTGCCACCCGCCGCCGTAGGCGAGGTTGCCGCGCAGGGTCTGGCGGCCGTACATCCCATTGCCGTCGACGCCCGTCAGCGGCATCACCGGGAGGGGCTCCGTCACGATCATTTCGGCGCGCGCCGGGGCGAGCGGCAGATCGATCCCCATGGTGGCCAGCAGCTTGCCGGTGAGCGGGCCGGCGGCGATCACGAGGTGGTCGCAGGCGATGCGGCCCTCGGAGGTCTCCACGGCCACCGCCCGGCCGCCCTCCGTCACCACGCGCAGAACCGTGACGTGCTGGCGGATCGACACGCCGTGATCCTGCGCCGCCCAGGCATAGGCCTGGCTGGTGCGCTGCGGGTTGGCGTGACCGCCGAACTTGAGGTGCACGCCCGCCACAACGTTGTCGCCCGCGAGCGGCACGCGGCGGCGCACCTCGTCCGGCGACAGCTTCTCCAGCTCGAAGCCGGCGGGGATGCGCATCTTCAGCCCCTCCGCGAAGTTCTCCTTGGCGGGGTCGATCTGAAAGACGATGCGGGTGCGCTGGTACTCCGTCGGGTAGCCGAGGAGGTCGTCCATCTGCGGCCAGAGGCGCTGCTCTTCGGCAAACAACGGGCTCTGGTAGTGCGTGCAGCCGCCGCCGTTGCGGCCCGACGCCTCGAACCCGACGATGCCCTTCTCCAGCACCGTCACGTCGACGCCCTCGCGCGCCAGCCACCACGCGGCCGACAGGCCCGTGACGCCGCCGCCGACGATCACCGCCGAGGCGCCCGTCTTGTCGCCACCGTTGGCGAGAGGTCTGGTTTCCATCAGTAGGGCATCCCGGCGTTCATCTGCTCTTTTTCGCGATCGGTGCCGATGTCTTCGTAGCCGATCCATTGGGTGAGGATGCCGAACCACACGTTCCAGTCGCGCCGCGCCTCGGCTGATTCTTCGAGGTCGGCGAGCACCGAGAGGGGGAGCGGGCGCACCGGCGCGCGGTAGCCGGCGAGCGGTACGGTCTCCGGCGCGGCGCCGGCGCCGATCGCCATCGTCAGGCCACCTGTTCGCGGCAGCGGCGGGCCTGGCAGGGGCCCATGCAGGCGCGGGTGAGGCGCTTGATCTGGTCCTGGTTGACGGGACCGTCCGCGGCCAGCGTGGTCAGATCGCGCTGCGCCATCTGGTTGGAGCGCCAGCCGAGGTAGCGCGGGGGCTGCACGTCGAGGAGCTCGCCGCGGGTCACCTCTTCGCAGAGGCACGCCATGACCTCGCGACCGCCGGTGTCGATGAGCGCGCGCGCCCAGTCGAGCTGGTAGGCGAGGGCGTCGGGGCCGTCCGGTTTGGTGGGCGGACGCGGCCGGTTCGGCCGGATGCTTCAGCGAGGCGAGCGCGGCTCTGGCGGCCGCGATTCCCTCCGCCACCGGGTCGCCGCCGAGGCCCGCGCACTCGCCCGCCGCCCATACGCCGGGCACCGAGGTCGCCCCGTGCTCACCGAGCGTCGGGACGTGGCCGCCGCGGAGCGGGTCCATGCTGCGTGCGGCGCCGAGCACGTCGAAGAGTTCGATCACCGGCACCGCGCCCACGGCGACGACGATGGTGTCGCAGGCGATGTCTTCGTTCCGCGACGGGTCGGCGACATCGCACACCGTGAGGCCCGCGATGCCGTCGACACCGGCGTGCGCGGCGAGGGGGACGTGGCCCAGGAGGAGCGGCGCATCGGATGCTCCGAGCGCGGGCGACTGGGCGGCCGCGCGGGCCTCGACGATGGCCGCGATCTCGACCCCATGCTCGGCCGCCAGCGTGGCGGTGGCGACGGCGAGCGCGCCGCTGCCGAGGATCACGATGCGCTTGCCGTCGAACGCGCCGTACCGCGTCAGCAGCGCGTGGAAGGCCTGCGCGCCCATGACGCCCGGCTGGTCGGAGCCGGCGAAGGTGAAGTTGAGGTCGCGAGCGCCGGTGGCGACGATCAGCCGGTCGAAGCCGACGAGCCAGCTCTTGGCCTCGTCCGCGACGCCGACCACGGGGCCCGGGAAACCGCTGATGCCTTGGCCGTTCGCCCACGCGCCCCACACGGACGTGGAGAGGCGCACGTCCACTCCCGCCTCGAACGCTTCGGCGAGCGCGGGCGAGGTCTCGAGGATCTGCTCCAGGAGACGCTCCGGGTTCTGCACCGCGTTGCCGGCACGGCCGCCGTACTGCAGCGGCACGTCCATGCCGATGAGGCCGGGCGCGACGGGGTTCTCGTCGATCAGCATCACGGCCGCGCCGCCACGGGCGGCCTCGATCGCGGCGGCACAGCCGGCCGCCCCGGCACCGACGACGATGACCTCGGCGCGCTCGGCGGGCGGGGTCAGCTTGCCGTTGATGGAGGAGCGGTCCGGGTAGGGGAGCGTCAGGGTCATGCGATGGATCCGCGGAAGAGTTCAGACGGCGTCGAGGGCGTGGGTGAGGTCGGCAATGAGGTCGTCCGGGTGCTCGAGGCCGATGGAGATTCGCAGCGAAGCGTCGTCGACACCGACGGCGGCCCGCACCTCCGGCGCAACCGAGTAGTGCGTGGTGGAAGCGGAGTGGCAGATCAGCGTTTCGGTCCCGCCCAGGCTGACCGCCATGCGAATGATCCGCAAGCGGTCCAGCATGGCGAACGCCTCAAGCTCGCCGCCGTCGATCCGGAAGGCGAAGGTGGAGCCGGCGCCGCGGCATTGGCGATCGTAGACGGCGCGCGCGGGCGAGCCTTCGGGCAGGAAGCCGAGGTAGGTGACATGCGTGACCTTGGCATGGTCTCGCAGGAAGGTGGCCACGGCGGCGGCGTTTTGCGCCGCCCGCTCGGCCCGCAACGGGAGCGTCTCCAGCGAGCGCAGGGTGAGCCACGAAGAGAACGGGTCGAGATGGGTGCCCAGCACCGTCCGCAGGCGCCGCACCGGCGCCACGGTGCTGGCCGATCCGGTGACTGCACCGCCGAGAGTGTCGGAGTGGCCGCCGGCGTACTTGGTCAGCGAGGTGATCGACAGGTCGGCGCCTTCCTCCAGCGGCCGCTGGGCGAAGGGGCCGAGGAAGGTGTTGTCCACCACCACAAGCGGCCGGTGACCGGAGCGGCGCAGCGCGTCGGCGGCGGCGACGACCGCCTGGATGTCGGCCAGGCCGGCGGTGGGGTTGGCGGGGGATTCCACCATCACCATCGCGAGCCGGCCCTGGGCGGTGGCTGCTGCCATGGCGGCCGCGATGCTCGCCGGGTCGAGCGCGTCGTGGACGGCGAATGAGCGGACGCCGAGCTCCGTCATCAGCCCGTTGAGCAGCCCGAGCGTGCCGCCGTAGAGGGGGGCGGTGTGGACGATCGTGTCGCCGGGCCGCACCGTCGCCAGCAGGGTCGCCGAGATCGCCGCCATGCCGGACGAGAACGCCGCGCATGCCTCCGCCCCGTCGAGCGCGGCGAAGCGCTCCTGCACCATGCGCAGGTTCGGGTGGTCGAGCCGGGCGTAGATGTAGCCCGCCTCGTCCTGCGACGTGCCCTCGAAGAACGCCCGGTGCGCCTCCTTGGCGGCGGCCGCCGTCGGGTACGTGAACGTCGACGTCAAGACGATCGGCGGCTTCACCGCTCCATAGGCCGCCGTGGCGTCGTAGCCATGGCCGACGGCCAGCGTCTCGGCGTGGTGCGGGCCGGCGACCCGCTGCGGAGCGTCGGTCATAGACTGCCGGAACCGGCGTAGGCGGCGTAGTCGTCGTTGCTCGCCTCGCGCAGCGAGAGCGGGATCAGCTCGTCGTATTCGTTGCGGACCATGCGCTCGGGCAGCGGCTCGAACCCGGCGCGCGCCGATACGTACCGGCATGCGGTATCGAGGTACCACTCCGTGAACCGCTTCACGAACGCTTCGCCTTGATCGTTGTACGGTCCGGGAACGTAGCCGAAGGAATTGACGCCGCGCTGGTTCATCTCCACCAGATCGCGGTCCTGCAGGTTGGTGACGGTCCACAGGTGGGTGAGGCGGTCGATGTCGTAGTCCACCCCCGCCACGGCGTCCTTGTGGACGAGCCATTTGCAGGTGACGACGGTCTCGTTCGGTCCGGTCGGCATGGCGGAGAACATCACCGTCTGATCGGCGGTCGAGTGGCAGAAGACGTGCGGATCGATCGCCCAGCGCAGCGAGCCGATCTCGGGGCTCGGCGTGTCCACCATCAGCTTCTGCACCGCGAGCTTGCCGTCGGTGGTGAGGGAGGTGCTGCCCTCGCGCAGCGGGAACCGCTCCACCTGCCACCACGGGCCGAAATACGGGCCGAGGCCGAGGCCCCAGTCGGCCAATTGCGCGGCGAACCGGGCGTGGCGCTCACCGCCCGAGGCCATGTTCTCGCCGAGGTCGTCGAGCGGGAAGGTCAGCGCGAGCTCGGGATGCCCGGTCGCGCAGTGGTAGCACTCCCGCGCGTTCTCCATGACGAGCTTCCAGTTGCCCTTCTCCACCAGCGTCAATTCGTAGGCGACCTTCGCCTCGGTGAGGTTGTGGGCGGCGAGCATCGGCTCCAGCTCGGCTCGGAAGCGCCCGAACGCGGGCGGCTCCTCGGCGAGGCACACGAAGATGGCGCCGGCCACCTCGCGCACGTGGATCGGCCGCAGCCCGTGAGCGTCGGGGTCGAAGCCCGCCTGCATGTCGCGGGCGTGGACGAGCTTGCCGTCGAGGTCGTAGACCCACTGGTGGTACGGGCAGGTGAGGCGCGCGCGGCGGCCAGCACCGTCGGCGCAGACCTGCGCCCCGCGGTGGCGGCATGCGTTGTGGAAGCCGCGCAACACACCGTCCATCCCGCGAGTGAGCACGATGGGCGAGCTCGCCAAGGTCAGCGCCAGATAGTTGCGCGCCGAGGCGACCTCGCAGGAGAAGCCCGCCAGGAGCCACGAGCTGGCGAACACGGCGGCGAGATCGAAGCGATACATGTCGGGGCTGTTGTAGAGCGCTTGCGGAAGCGTATGGCCGGGCTTGCACTCGCCCAAAAGTCCGCCGATCCTTGCGAGGTCGAGCATAGCCGCGTCTCCCCTGCCCACATCCTGTGCGACGTTAGAATTTAAGCAAAGACATCAGATCCGCTCCAATTCTATTTTGTCATGGTCCCATCGAATTGAGGCAACGGATGGCGCGACGGACGCATGATCGAGAGGGCGGTGGAGCGGTTGGGGAGCCGGCGGCCAGCGACCGGATCTGGTTGCCTCTCAATGCCCTGCGCGCGTTCGAGTCGGTGGCCAAGGAGCGCTCGTTCACCGCCGCGGCGGCCTCGCTCCATGTGTCGCAGAGCGCGCTGTCGCGCCACGTCGGCCGCCTGGAAGAGCTGATCGGCCGGCGCCTGTTCGACCGCAAGCCCGGCGGTGTCACCTTGACGGCGGCGGGGGCGGCGCTGCTGCCGGTGCTGTCGGCCTCGTTCGACCGCATCGAGGCGACCTTGCGGGGCCTGCGCCAGGAGAGCGCGGGGCCGCGCCTATTGCGGGTCCATCTGCCGCCGACGTTCCTCTCCGTGTTCGGCGTCGGACTGCTGAAGGAGTTCCGCGCGGCCTTTCCCGATGTCCTGATCGACGTGTCGTCGTCCAACGGCATCGGTCTGCCGGCGGCACGGTCGCTGGACGTGGCGGTGGTGTTCGACAAGCCGCGGGTGGACGACCGCGTGCGCGACCTCCTGTGGACGGTGAGCTGCACGCCGGCCGCCGCCCCCGAGATCGCCGCCCGGGCCGAAGGGCGCGACCTATCCGCGTTCCTGAGCGAGACGGAGCTTCTGCACGTGAAGCTGGAGGGGGAGGCGTTCGGCGTCTTCTGGGCCGACTATGTCCGCCAGCGCGGCCTCGCCATCGAGGAGCGGCGCGGCCTGGCGTTCGACACCGAGGCGCTTGCCGTGCAGTGGGCCACGGCGGGCGGCGGGGTGGTCCTGGTGGACGAGGGGACATGGCGGCCCGAGATCGAGGCCGGCCGCCTGGTGACGGTCGGCCCGCGCGTCGACACCCCCTACGGCTACTACCTGACGCTCCATCCGGACGATCTGCACGATCCCGCCATCGCGCTCTTCCGCTCGTTCCTGATCGCGCGGTTCGCGGCGGCCGATCCGGCGCCGTAGTCTGCCTCAGCCCTCAGCCCTCAGCCCTCAGCCCTCAGCCATCAGCAACGCGTGGCGCGGGCGCGGCGCCGCCGACACGGCCCAGCTTCTCGCGCGGCAGGTGGCAGCGGATCCCATGGCCGTCGCCGTCGAGGTCGAGCGGCGGCTCTTCGGTCTCGCAGATGGCCGAGAATTTTCGCGGACAGCGCGTGTTGAAGACGCAGCCCGTCGGCGGGTCCAGCGGGCTCGGGATCTCGCCCGACAGGCGAATGCGCGTGCCGCGCTCTCCGGTGATGGTGGGCGCGGCCGACAGGAGCGCCTCGGTGTAGGGGTGGTGCGGGCCGTCGAGCACCTCGGATGCAGGCCCGATCTCCATGATGCGGCCGAGGTAGAGCACGGCGATGCGGTCCGAAAGATGGCGCACGACACCCAGATCGTGGCTGATGAGGATGTAGGAGACGCCCCGCTCGCGCTGCAGCTCCGTGAGGAGGTTGAGGATCGCCGACTGCACCGACACGTCGAGCGCCGAGGTCGGCTCGTCGCACACCACGACGCGCGGCGCGGCGGCGAAGGCCCGGGCGACGGCGACGCGCTGCTTCATGCCGCCGGAGAGCTGGCGCGGCCGGGCCGGCAGTTGCCTCTCCGTCAGCCGCACGGCTTCGACGAGGCGCGTGATCTCCGTCTCGCGCGCCTTGCCGCGCAGGCCGGCGAGCTTCTTCACCGCGCGGCCGATGAGGTGCTTGACGGTGTGCGCGCGGTTGAGCGCCGAGTCCGGGTTCTGAAAGACGATCTGCAGCGCCTTGATCTGCTCGCGAGTGCGCTTCTTCACGCTCGCCGGCACGGCCTCACCGTCGATGGTGATCGACCCGCCCTCGTCGTGCTCCACCAGGCCAAGCAGCAGGTTGGCGAGCGTCGACTTGCCGGAGCCCGATTCGCCCACCAGCCCCAGTGTTTCGCCTTCGCCCAGCGTTAGATTTACGTCGCGCAGGGCGTAGATCGGCCGCGTGCCCAGCATGTACGTCTTGGAGAGGTGCGTCAGCGCGATGACGGGCCGGGCCGGGCTGCGATGCTCCGGCGTCGCGGCGACGGCGCCGACGTGGGGCAGCGTCGTCCACCTCCTCGTGGAAGTGGCAGCGGCTGCCGTGGCCGGGACCGACGGCGTAGAGCGGCGGCGTTTCGGTGCGGCAGCGCTCGCGGGCGAGGCCGCAGCGGGGGGCGAAGACGCAGCCGACAGGGATCGAGCCCGGCGGCGGCGGGAAGCCGGGGATGGTGTCGAGTTGGCCCTCGCCCTTTTCGATGCCCGCGCGCGGCAGGCAGCGCAGCAGGCCCGCCGTGTAAGGGTGGCGCGGCTTGGCGAAGATCTCGCGCGCGTCGCCCTCTTCCACCAGGCGTCCCGCGTAGAGCACGCCGACGCGGTCACACAGCCCGGCGATGGCGCCGAGATTGTGGCTGATGAAGAGGATCGAGGCGCCGAACTCGCGCCGCAGAGCCTCGGACGAGGTCGAGCACCTCGGCCTCGATGGTGGCGTCGAGGCCGGTGGTCGGCTCGTCGAGGATGAGGAGCGCCGGGTCCTTGGCGAGCGCCATCGCGATGACGACGCGCTGCTGCATCCCGCCGGAGAGCTGGTGCGGGTAGCTCGCCATCACCCGCGCGGGATCGGAGATGCGCACCCGGCCGAGCATCGCCTCGCCGCGCTCCCAGGCCGTCTTGCGGCTGTCGCCGAGGATCTCGAACACCTCCGACACTTGCCGGCCGATGGTGAGCGACGGGTTCAGCGCCTTGCCGGGGTCCTGGAAGACCATGGCGATCTCGCGCGCACGGACCTTGCGCAGCTCGGCGGAGCTCGAGCGTGGCGACATCGTAGCCGCGCACCTTCGCGGTGCCAGACGAGATGCGTCCGTTGCTTGGAAGCACCCGCTGCAACGCCAGCGCCACGGTGGACTTTCCCGACCCCAATTCGCCGACCAATCCGTAGGCGTCGCCGCGGCGGATGGTGAGGGAGACGTCCGAGAGCACCGGTAGGTCGCGCCCTCTGACGCGGTAGTCGACGCACAGCCGGTCGAGCTCGAGGGCGGGGGTCGGTCGTGGGCGGCGGCGCTGGCGGCGGGTTCGGCGAGGCTCATTCCGCCAGGGCCCGCTGGATCGCTTCGGCGACGAGGTTGACGCCGACGACGAGTGAGGCGACCGCCGCCGTGGCTGGCACCACCGTCCACCAGAAGCCGCCGATCAAGACGCCGTAATTCTCGGAAATGGTGAGCCCCCAGTCCGGCGACGGCGGTTGCACGCCGAAGCCGAGGAACGACAGCGAGGCGATGGTGAAGATCGCATAGCCGAGCCGCACGGTCGCCTCCACGATGATCGGCGGCCAGATGTTCGGCAGGATCTCGACGAACATGATGTGCAGCGCGCTCTCCCCGCGCACCGAGGCGGCGGCCACATAGTCGAGGTTGCGTTCCGACAGCACCGCGGCGCGCACGGTGCGCGCGACGATGGGCGTGAAGACGAGGCCGACCACCACCACCACCGTCGGCGTCGACGGCCCGAGCGCCACCAGCACCAGCAGCGCCACGATGATGAGCGGCAGCGAGAGCATCACCTCGATGATGCGCCCGAGAATAGCGTCCACCCACCCGCCGAAGTAGCCCATGACGAGGCCGACGGCGGTCCCCGTCACCGTGCCGATGAGGGTGGCGAGCGGGGCGACGATGAGGATGTCGCGCGCGCCGGCGATGACGCGGGAGAAGACGTCGCGGCCGATGGTGTCCGTGCCGAACCAGTGCTCGGCCGACGGCGGGGCGAGGGTGGCGAGGAGATCGTCGGCGAACGGGTCGTACGGCGCCACCTGGTAGCCGAAGAGGGCACAGAACACCCAGAAGAGCATGATCGCCGCGCCGATCACGAACGTCGGCGTGGTCAGGAGGATGGCGAGCGTCGAGCGGCCTTTCCGGGGCGCTTCGGCGGCGGGCGGCTCGGTCACGGCGGCGTCGGTCATCGCTTCAGCCCTGCGCGCAGACGGGGGTTCAGCATCACCACCAGCGTGTCGGCGATCAGCGTGATGACGATGAAGAAGGCGCCGATGGTGAGGACGCCAGCCTGAAGCATGGCGAAGTCCTTCCCCTTGGCGGCGGTGAGCACGAGGTTGCCGATGCCCTGGTAGCGAAACAGCGTCTCCACCACGACGAGCCCGCCCAGCGCGTACCCCGCCTGGGTGGCGATGACGGTGATGGTGGGAAGGAGGGCGTTCCGGAGCACGTGGCGGTTGAGCACCGTGCGCCACGGCAGGCCCTTGAGGATCGCGGTGCGGGTGTAGTCGGCCGACAGCGCCTCGATGGTGCCCGAGCGTGCCATGCGGGCGATGTAGCCGAACAGGACGATGACGAGCGGCAGCGCCGGCAGGATGAGGTGCTGGAGCTGCACCAGCGGCCCGGCGCCCGGCGGCCACGAGGCGGTCAGCGGCAGCCAGCGCAGGATGACCGCGAACAGCAGGATGAGCACGATCGAGGAAACGAATTCGGGGATCACGGTCAGCGAGAGGGAGGCGATGGAGACCACCCGGTCGACGGTCTTGCCCGCGTTGAGCGCCGCGACGACGCCCGCGCCGATCCCCAGCGGCACCACCAGCACGAAGATGACGCCCACCAGCTTCAGCGAGTTGACGAGGGCGGCGCCGATGAACGGCGCCACCGGTTGGCGGTAGGTATAGGACTGGCCCATGTCGCCGGTGAGCATGGCGCCCATCCAGTCGAGGTAGATCTCGACCGGCGGGCGGTTGGCGCCGAGCTGTGCGTTCAGCGCCTCGACCGCGCGAATGTCGGCGAGGGGGCCGAGGATCGCGCGGCCCGGGTTGCCGGGGAGCACCTGCGTGCCGATGAACACCACCACGGACAGGAGGAACAGCGTCAGCAGGCCGAGCGCCAGCCGCCGTCCGATGGTGCGCAGGAGACCCCAGCGCCATGCGCCGCTAGCCTTTGGTGGCCTGGGTGAGGAACACCTGCCCCATCGCCGTCGTCTCGACACCCTCGACGGACGGGGCCGTCGCCGAGAGGTAGTCGTAGAAGTAGGGGAAGATGATCGGCGTCTCGTCAAGCAGCAGCGTCTGGATCTGGCCGGCGAGCTCGGTCTGCGTCTCGAGGTCGACGGCTGCGATGTAGTCGGCCACCAGCTTGTCGTAGGTGGGATTGTCGAAGTTGGCCGAGTTCCAGGTGCCGGTGGACAGCAGCGGCGCCGAGAGGAACACGTTCGGCGTGCCGCGGTGGCCGTAGTCGGTGATGCCGAACTCCGAGTCGAGCCAGTCGGACTTGCCGGGCACGGCATCGCCATAATAGGCGCCGACGTCCTCGATCTTGAGATCGATGTTGATGCCGATCTCGGCGCCGAAGTTCTTGATCAGCGTCGCGAGGGTGGGCAGCTCCTGCATCTGCATGGTGGTCAGCGTGGTGGTGAGGCTGGATGCGCCCGCCTCCGCCATCAGAGCCTTGGCCTTCTCCACGTCGCGCGTGCGCTGCGGGACCGAGGTGTCGGTGGACGGGAAGACCGGCGCGAAGGGCGAATCGTTGCCGACCGAAGCCATGCCCTGGAACAGACCGTCGACGAGCTTCTGCCGGTCGAGCGTGAGGGCCAGCGCCTGGCGGACGCGCTTGTCCGCGAACGGGCCGGACTGCGTCTTCATGTGGACCTGGCGGTGCGCGTTCGACTTCAGCCGCAGGATCTTGGCGGCCGGATTGTCGAGCAGCGGCCGCGCGCCTTGCACGTTGACCTGCTGGATGACGTCGATCTGCCCGCCGAGCAGGCCCAGCACCTGCGGCTGCAGGTCGTCGTAGAAGCTGAGCTCTACCCGCGCCGGGAGCGGGGGCCCGCCCCAGTAGTCCTCGTTGCGCACATAGGTGGCGCCGACCTTGGGCGTGTAGCTCTCGCGCTTGAACGGTCCGGTGGCGATCATCGAGCCCTCGAAGGCGTCGGGATCGGTGTCGGCCGGGACGATGATGGCGTTATAGTTGTCGGTGGAGAGGTAGTAGGGGAAGTTGCCGTTGGGCGCGTCGAGCGTGAACTCGACGGTGAGGTCGTCGACTTTCTTGATCCCCTCCGGCGACAGGACGCCCTTGAACGCCGACAGCGCGTTGGAGCCGTTGGCGGGGTCCGCGAGGCGCTTGATGGAGGCGACCACATCGTCGGCCGTCATGGTCGTGCCGTCGTGGAATTTCACGCCCTCGCGCAGCTTGAAGGTCCACACGGTGCCGTCGTCGTTGGCGCTCCATTCGGTGGCGAGCATGGGGCGGAGGACAAGGTCCGGCCCGTCCATCACCAGGAAGTCGCCGACGATCTGCAGCGGCAGCAGGCCGCCTTGATCGGCCACGGTGACGGGGTTGATGGCGCCGGACGGCGTGATCTGCGCGACGCGGATCGTGGCACCCGGAGCGCCCTGGGCGCGGGCAGGCCGCAGCCCGGCGAGCCCGACGGTGCCGAGCGCCGAGGACATCAGCACGGCGGAAAGGCCGAGGCGCGAGCCGTGGCGCAGGAACGCGCGCCGGTCGATGCGCCCGGAAATGAATTCGCCGATGACGTGATTGTCGAGCTCGGAGCGGTCCTGACGCAGACGTTCGAGCAGCTTGAAAGCTGTGATGTTGGGTAGCCGAGACATCCGTCCCCCCCATTTTCTGATATCCGCATCAACGCAATTTACGTGCCGTTCGTCCATCACCGCGATGCTCGAGCTGCAGTATTTATCCGTGCGCGCTCTCCCGCATCGCTGGCGGCCCAGCTTGGGCGACGGCGCTCGCGTCCATTGCGGCGAGAGCGACGGCGCGCTCCGAGTGATGACGACCGCGTCGAGGTGTCCGCAGATCGCTGCGCTGCCGACTGCGGCGTCGATGAGCGACTGGACGACGGCGGATGAAAGCCGTCCGTTCAACGATCCGGCGAATTGCTTGGCGAGCATCCGGCCATGGGCCGGCGTGAGGCCCGGCAGGCATGCGACCGCGTGACGGAGATCATCGCAAAGGGGCAGGATTGAAAGCGAGCGCTGCACCCAGAGGGAGCCGCCGCGGCGCCGCCGCCGAGTGGCGTTACGCCGGTCTCAGAGGGCTGTGTCAACGTCGCGACGAAGGCGGATGGGGTTCGCCGGTCGGCAGACTGCTCACGGCCTACGTGCTTCGGCCTCGACGATCATCAACCGCCAAAGGCTGTTCGATCGGATGGTCGTCGCGTCCGCCTCGCCCACGTCCGAGATGACGGAGACATCGCGCTGTACGATCGAAACGACGACATGGAGCGGCGCGGGGAGGTCACGGATTGGTGGGGGCGCCGTTGTGCTGCCTACCGGCTCACAGGAGAGTGAGCGCGCATTCAGGGAACGTGGAGCCGGTTTCTCGCGCGGACAATCGATCGGGAGGCCGAGCGATGGACCCAAGGTCGTTCGCCGAGGCACGCGCAGGCGGCGTGGCGACGGAGGTCAGGAACGCGGTTGTCAGCAGAATGGCCGCGGCGGCCAAGGCTTCAAGGCGGATCGTCGAAACGAGCTTTTGCCGGACGGCCTCGTTGCCGGCAGCGAGTGCCGGGACGAGCCGCAGCTTGTTCAGCGCCGCGAGTGTCAGGAGCACGATCACGAGCCCAAGTTTGACGAGGAGGATCCGGCCGTAGGCGGTTGCGACGAGGCCTTCCGGCGTCTGAACGAGGAGGACGGCGAAGCAGCCACCTGCCGTGACCAGCACCGCCACGGCCCAGGACGCGGCGCGTCCGAACGCATGGAGAAGGGCTGCGGCGTCGGCGAACGCGAAGGCGCGCGCCGCCATCGCGAGCGGCGCGAACGCGCCAAGCCAGAAACTCAACGCGAGAAGGTGAAGCGCGAGCAGGCCGCCGAGCAGCCATCGCGGATCTGCAGCGGCGTGGCCGACGAACGCATATGAGCTTGCGTACGCGAGCGCGCCGGCCGCGGTCAGCAGGCCGGCGAGGCGCCAGCGGAAGAGGGCGAGGCCGGAGGCGACCGCAACCAGCCCGGCGAACCTGATGGCGACCGCCGTGCCCACCGGGCCATCCCATACGATCCGTAGCATCATCGCGTCGGTCATCCCGGCAAGGCCGAGACCGGAGAGGCGGCCGGCGCGCACACCGAGGCCGGCGAGCAGCGAAACCGCGGCCACGGCGGCGGCGATCATGCCGATCCACACCGTGCGCCGCAGCATCCGCATCACGTCCGCTGCATTGCTGTGCGGGTAGTCCCGGCGGGAGTAGGCGATCAGGAAGAGACCGCTACCGATGGCGAGAAGCCCAGCGCCGTAGCCGGCCGCGCGGATCGTGATCGCCAGAAGCGTAACGGCGTCGATCATGGGGTGATCGAGAAGCCGGTCGATCCTTCCATGATGTGGCCGTCCGCGCCCATCCCGCGCCACTCGATCTCGTAGGCTCCCGGCACCATCTCCCCGCTCGGGATCGCCTCGAGGGTGGTGACGGGCTGCATCCCGTCGGTCCGCTCGACGGGAACGTCTCCATCGGGGCCGACGAGCTTGAGGACGGTGATGCGCATCGGGCCTGTGAACTCCAGGCGAAGCATCTGCGGGTGGGGCAGCCAGGGTGGCGCCGTCCTCGGGCATTCCGAGCCTGGCTGCGGAGTGGGCGCCGACGGCAGTGGGGGCGAGAAAGATTGCGGCGGCGGTGAGGAATGCGACGCGGGTCTTCATGATCGGTCTCCGGTAGATTGCTGGCACGAAGCCGCCCAGGCGGGGCGACTCCGGTTCGATCTCAGGTGTTGGCGAGGTCGGAGCGATCCGTCCCCGCAAGGTTTCCGGTTACTCCGCCGGTTCGATCCCGCTGACGCCGTACATGCCGTCCGGGCCCTTCTCCAGCATGATCGTGACGTCGTCGCCGGCGGCGACGCCGGCTCGTGTCCACGTCGCCGATGAGGGGCAAGTCCATCGTCATCGCCGGCCAGCCGATCGCCGGGATCGGGCCGTGGAGACGTTCACGGTGCCGTCTCCGACCGTGTTGAGCGTGGCCTTGGCGTGGACGCCGTCGCCGGACTCGGCCATGGCGGCGTGGTCGCCGTGGTTCATCTGGGCGGAGGCTGTCACCGGGGCGGCGAGAAGCAGAAGGGCGAGAGCTGTCGTGCGCATGTATGTCTCCTTTGGATCTACGTGAGCAGAGCCGGCGGATCATTCCGCCGGGACGGGTGAGGGAAGTGGCGTGACCGCCGGCAGCTGCCTGTTGAGGCGCCGGATCAGGGCGAGCTTCCAGATGACGAAGATGGCGGGGATGACGAAGAGCGTCAGCAGGGTGGCCGTCGCCATGCCGCCGATCATCGGGGCGGCGATGCGCTGCATGATCTCCGAGCCGGTCGCATCGCCGTACATGATCGGGATGAGGCCGGCGAAGATGGTGGCGACCGTCATCACCTTCGGGCCGCAGGCGCAGGAGCGCGCCTTCGAAGACGACGTCCTCGATGTCCTGCCGGGTGAGCGGGCGCCCCTCCGCTCGGGTGCGAGCGACGCGCTTGTCCCACGCGAGGTTGAGGTAGAGCAGCATGACGATGGCGGTCTCGACCGCGACGCCGGCGAGCGCGATGAAGCCGACCAGCACCGCGACCGACATGTCGTACTGCAGCCACCACAGGAACCAGACGCCGCCCGCCAGCGCCACCGGCAGCGCCGTCATGATGATCACCACCTCCGTCAGCCGGTTGAAGGCGAGGAACAGCATGAGGGCGATGACGAGGAGCGTCGCCGGCGCCACCAGCGTCAGCCGCTCCTGCACCCGCTCCAGGTACTCGTACTGGCCGGACCAGGCGATGGAGTAGCCCGGCGGCAGCGGCACCTCGCTCGGCCACGACCCGCTGCGCTTCGGCCACGAACGAGCCGAGGTCTCGCCCGGCGATGTCGATGAACGACGAAGCCGGTGCGCCGCGCGTTCTCCGAGCGGATCATGCCGGGGCCGTCGACGATGGCGATCTTCGCCACCGCGCCGAGCGGGATGTGCGCGCCGGACGGCGTGACCACGGGAAGGTCGGCGAGCTGCTCGGGCGAATTGCGCCAGTCCTGCGGGTAGCGCAGGTTGACGGGAAAGCGCTCCAGCCCCTCGACGGTCTCCGTCACCTGCATGCCGCCGATGGCGGTGGCGACCACGTCCTGCACCTCGCGGATGGAGAGCATGTAGCGAGCGGCGGCGCTCGCGGTCGATGTCGACCTCGATGAACCGGCCGCCGACCGGGCGCTCGGCGTAGGCCGACGCGGTGCCCTCGATCCCGGCCACCGCGCGCTCGACCGCGACGGCGATGCGCTCGATCTCGCTCAAGGTCCGGCCCCGCGACCTTCACGCCGACCGGCGTCTTGATGCCGGTCGCCAGCATGTCGATCCGGTTCTTGATCGGCTCGATCCAGACGTTGGTGACGCCGGGCACCTGCACCGGCATCGTCGAGCGCGGCCCGGATCGCGTCCATCGTCATCCCCGGCCGCCACTCGTCGCGGGGTTTGAGCTGGATGGTGGTCTCGATCATCGTCAGCGGCGCCGGGTCGGTGGCGGTGTCGGCACGGCCGAGCTTGCCGAGGACGGTCGCGACCTCGGGCACGGTGGCGATGAGCCGGTCGGTCTGCTGCAGGACCTCGCGCGCCTTGCCGATGGAGACGCCGGGGTAGAGCGAGGGCATGTAGAGGAAGTCGCCCTCGTTCAGCTCCGGCATGAACTCCGAGCCGATGCGCTGGCAGCGGCCACGCAGAGCGAGACGACCAGCGCGACCGCCATCAGCACCGTCGCCCAGGGCCAGGCCACCGCCGCGTCGAGGAACGGGCGGTAGACGAGGATGCAGAGCCGGTTGAGCGGGTTCCTGCCGCTCGGGCATGATCCGGCCGCGGATGAAGTAGCCCATCAGCACCGGGACGACGGTGATCGACAGGATCGCGGCCGCTGCCATCGCGTAGGTCTTGGTGAACGCGAGCGGCTTGAACAGCCGGCCCTCCTGCGCCTCCAGCACGAACACCGGCATGAAGCTCACCGTGATGATGGCGAGCGAGAAGAACAGCGCCGGGCCGACCTCCGACGACACCTCGGCGACGATCCGCCAGCGGTTTTCGGCGCGTGAGCCTCTCCGCCTCCATGCGCCGGTGCATCGTCTCGATCATCACGATCGCCGCGTCCACCATCGCGCCGATGGCGATGGCGATGCCGCCGAGCGACATGATGTTGGCGTTGACGCCCTGCAGCTTCATGACGAGCACCGCCGCGAGGATGCCGAGCGGCAGCGAGAACAGGATGACGAGCGACGAGCGCAGGTGGAGGAGGAACGCCGCGCACACCAGGACCACGACGAGGAACTCCTCGCCCAGCTTGTGACCGAGGTTGTCCACGGCCCGCTCGATGACGCCCGAGCGGTCGTAGGTGGTGACGATCTCGACGCCTTCGGGCAGGCTTGGCCGAAGCGTCTCCAGCCGCTCCTCCACCGCGCGGATGGTGGCGAGCGCGTTGCCGCCCCAGCGCATGACGACGACGCCGCCGACCGCGTCGCCCAGCCCGTCGAACTCGCCGACGCCGCGCCGCATTTCCGGGCCGAGACGCAGCTCCGCGACATCCGCCAATGTCAGCGCCGCACCGCGCTCGTTGACGGCGAGCGGTATCGCGGCGAGGTCGGCCAGTTCGTCGATGTAGCCGGTGGCGCGGACCATGTACTCGGCCTCGGCCATCTCCACGACGCTGCCGCCGGTCTCCTGGTTCGCGGCTTGGATCGCGTCGCGCACCTTCGCGAGCGGGATGGCGTAGGCGCGCAGCTTGTTGGGGTCCACGACCACCTGGTACTGCTTGACCATGCCGCCGATGGTGGCGACCTCGGAGACGCCCTCGACCGTCTGAAGCTCGTACTTCAGCCACCAGTCCTGCAGCGTGCGAAGCTGGGCGAGGTCATGGCCCGCCCGTCCGGTCGACGAGGACGTACTGGTAGATCCAGCCGACGCCGGTCGCGTCCGGCCCGAGCTCCGGCGCGACACCGTCCGGCAGGCGGGACTGCACCTGCGCCAGATATTCGAGCACCCGCGAGCGGGCCCAGTAGAGGTCGGTCCCGTCCTCGAAGACGATGTAGACGTAGGAATCGCCGAAGAACGAGAAGCCGCGCACGGTGACGGCGCCGGGCACCGACAGCATCGCGGTCGCGATCGGGTACGTCACCTGGTCCTCGACCACCTGCGGCGCCTGACCCGCATAGGGCGTCTTCACGATGACCTGAACGTCGGAGAGGTCCGGGATCGCGTCGATCGGCGTGGAGCGCACGGCCCACAGGCCCGCCGCCGTCGAGCATCACGGCGAGGACGAGGACGAGAAAGCGGTTCTCGATCGAGCCGCGGATGATGGCGGGGATCATCGGGCGGCCACCTCGTCCTCGTCCGCCACGCCGAGGAGGGTGAGCGAGAAGTCCGCCTCCCGCCGCATCCTGAGCGTGACCTTGGAGCCGATGGGAAGCGCGGCCGGGTCGACGTCGTCGGAGAGCGCGAAGTCCATCGTCATGCCGGGCATGCCGATGTCGACGATCGGCCCGTGCGTGACGTTGGCGGTCCGCGCGGTCGGCGTCCACGGCGTTGATGGTGCCCTCGACGTGCATCGGCGGCGGGGAAACGCCGGCGAGCACCATCGTCCCGTCGTCCATGATGATCTCGAACGCGGCCGGACCCGGCTCTAAGTGCGGCCGGCGTCGACGCCCTCTCCAAGGGGGAAGTCCATCGTCATTCCCGGCATGCCGATCTCGGCCAGCGGACCGTGGGTGACGTTGGCGGTGCGGGCGGCGGCGTCGACGCTGTTCACGGTGCCGTCGGTCGTCATCGGCGGCCGGCTTCGGCGTCGCGCCGGCGAGGACCATCGTGCCGTCGTCCATCGCGATCTCGACGGTGGCCGGGCCGACGGCGAGCGTTGCCGGGGTCGAGCCCCATCGGCGAGGGGGAAGTCCATCGTCATGCCCGGCATGCCGATCTCGGCGAGCGGGCCGTGGGTGACGTTGGCAGTTCGCGCCCCGGCGTCGACGCTGTTGACCGTGCCCTCGGCGGTCATCGTTCGCATCGCCGGCGCAACATCAGCGCCCGGCGACGCGGACGCCGCCCCGTCCTCCGCGCGCACGGCGGTGATGACGTAGAGCCCGCCGCCGGCCTTCGCGAGGTCGAAGGTGACGGGTTCGCCGATCGGGACGGTTCGGGTCCACCCCCTCGGTCGGGAGCGCCATCGTCATCGCCGGCCAGGCGAGCGCCGGGATCGGGTCGTGCTCCAGGAGCAGCTTGCCGTCCGGCTCGATGCGCTCGACGATCCCGGTGCCCGTCGCGTCGACGCCGTCGGACGGGCGCAGCTCCGTCAATGCCAGCGTGCCGTCCGCCCCGCGCACGGCGGCGAACTTCACGTCGTCGTTTGGCGCAAGCTCGGCGAGGTCGATGCCGGCGGCGACCGTGAAGCCGGTCGTCATGGCTGGCCAGTCGAGCGCCGGTATCGCCTCGTGGCGGATCTCGGCGCGGCGGCTCTCCCGGTCGAGCGCGACGAGGGTGCCGGAGCCGGTCGCAGGCTCGGCCTCCGTCGGCGCCATGCGCAGGAGCCCGGCGTTGAGCGCGCTTTCCGAATCGATGAGGAACTGCGCCGAGGCGACCACCTCTTCGCCCGGCTCGAGGCCCTGGACGATCTCCGTGCGCCCGTCGCCGCCGAACCCGTCCGTCAGCCCTGTGGTCACGAGGCGCGGCCGGAAACGCCCCTCGCCGACCTTGAGGATGACGCGCTCTGCACGGCCGGTGCGGATCACGGCCTCGGACGGCACCGTCACGGCTTCCCGGCTTGCCGGCGGGGCGAGCGCCACCGTGCCGTACATGTTGGGCTTCAGGAGGCCGTCCGCGTTGTCGAACCTCAGGCGCACGGGAAGCGTCCGGGTGGTCCTGTCGAGCTCGGGGTAGATGTAGTCCACCGTCCCCTCGAAGACGCGGCCCGGAAGGTGCTCGAAATGCGCCCGTGCCGTCGCGCCCTCGCTGAGCTGTCCGATGTCGCGCTCGAACACGTCCGCCATCAGCCAGACCGAGGCGAGGTCGGCGATCGACATCGCGCGCGTCGCGGGGGAGAGGAACATCCCGTCGGCCGCCTCGAGCGCGGTGACGACGCCGTCTTGCGGGGCATAGACGTCGAGGCTGCGCGCGGTTTCGCCCGAGCGCTCCATCTCCTCGATCTGCCGCGACGATACGCCGAGGCTTTCGAGCTTGCGGCGCGCGTTGGCGACCTCGATCCGGTTCCTGCGCTCGGCGGCACGGACGAGCTCGGCGCTGCCGACGGTGACGTCGGGCGAGAAGATGCTGAAGAGGAGATCGCCCTCCGCCACCCGGTCGCCGACGGCGCGAACCTTCAGGTCCTCGATCCAGCCTTCGGCGCGAACGTGGACGTGGCTGGTCCGGTGCTCGTCGTAGGAGACGAAGCCCACCGTCTCGATCGCCCGCGCGACGTCCTCCACCCGGGCGAGCGCGGTTCGCACGCCGATAGCGTTCATCTCCTGCGCCGAGACCTCGACGATCTCGGTGTCGCCCACCGGCTCCGCCCCGTCGTAGACGGGGACGAGATCCATCCCCATCGGCGACTTGCCGGGGCCGTCGCGCCGGAAGTTGGGGTCCATCGGCGCGACCCAGTAGGCAATCGCAGGACCCTCGTCGGCACCGTCCGCCGGCGCGTTGATGTGAAAGCGCTCCAGCGCGATCCCGCCCCCGAGGCTCGCCCCGAAGAGAATGATGGACAGGGCGACGTGTCGACCTTGCATGACGATGACCTGAACCTGAGGGCGTGCGCTCTCGCTGGAGCCCGTCCGGGCGCGACGCATGGGATGCACCAGCCCGCCGACCATAGTTCGGAGACGCGATGCGGCGCATCCGCCCCGCTCAGATCGATCGGATCCGAGCGGGCGGCGCGCTGGGCGGCTCCGGCTTTAGGGCAGTTGATCAGACGTGACGGGGAGGGCGGTGGAGCGCGGCTTGCTCGGCGTTGCTGAACGCGCGGGCCGGCAGGACGGTGCCGAACCCTCTGGGAGCTCGGCGGTCGCGCTCCGACAGAAGCACATGCACCATCCCGGGGCAGCAGGCCCCCGGCTCGCAGCAGCTCGCGTCATCGTGACCGCCCGGATTATCCGCTGCGCGCTCGGTGGCACAATCCGCTCCGCCTGGGACCGGGTCGTGATGCCGATGGTCCGACGCGTCGGCCGCCGTGCCATGGTGGCTGCCGCCGTGACGCGCGACCGCGTCCCCGTCATCGGGCGCCGCGTGTGCCGCGGGCTGGGAAGCAGCAACGGATGATGCGACCGCGCGCGTCGTCGACGACGAGGTCGCCACGCTGACGATCATCAATAGCAGCAGGAGGCAGCGCAGTATCGGCACGAAAGGCTTCGATCTCCCGGGATCCGGCATCGTGTGCTCATTGTGCAGCCCGCCGGATGTCCACGAACGTTGCGTCGCAGCCCGAGCGTGGGACAAACACGATTGCGTCATGCGCGGCGACGCGGGCGATTGACGGTTGGCGCGACAGGCGCCATCGTCGTGTGCATGAATTGGGCTGCGTCATGTTTGCGTCTGGCGATAGCACTGTGTCTCGTTGTGGCGGCGCCTCTTGCGAGCCTCGGTGCTGCGGAGGCTGCCCGGATCGAGGCTTCGGCGGTTCACGCCACCGCGGTTGAAGCCCGAGCCGCACCGGCGTTCGACGCAGGCGCCACGGTTGCGGCTTCGCGCCCCAGCTCGGCCGAGCCATGCCCCATGGGCGACTGCGCGGACATGCGGGCCTCCGGCTCCGACTGTGCGATGCAACTCTCCTGCGCGTCGGCACTCCTTGCTGTGCTTCCGACCTTAGCGACCCTCTCCGGGCGGCGGTCGTCGGCGCACTTCGCGTTCGTGCAAAGCTTCGCGCACTTCGGCCCGATCACGGGCGATCCGCCACCTCCCAGACGATCCATCTGATGAACTGGACGCGACGCGGCGGGTGATACGCCCGGCCGCGTCGTCATACGTCGTGCGCGCGGCGGTCCTTGGGGGCCACGCGGCCGGCTGTGATCGGATACGCACCTCGAGCAAGGTGCTCACCTGGATCGGATACCTCCATGAGACACGACCGTACCGCGGCGGCGCTGACCCGTCGGCGGTTCATCGGCAGTGCCGCGGCAGGCGCCGCGTTCGTCGCAGCCCCCGGCGCGTGGGCGGCCCCCTCTGCGACCCATGCCTCGCGCCGCCTGGTGGCTGCACCCGGCCGCCAGGCGTTGGCTTTCGGCAACGCCACGCAACTCGTCGACACCTGGTCCTACGACGGCACGGTTCCCGGACCCCTCCTGCGCTACCGCGCCGGTGATCGGCTGGAGATCGACTTCGAGAACCGCCTCGCGGAGCCGACGGCGGTCCACTGGCACGGCCTCAGACCGCCGAACGCCATGGACGGCGCGGCGCCGCTGACCCAGGCGCCCGTCGAGCCCGGCGGGTCGATGACCTACGCCTTCGACCTCGATGACGCCGGAACGTACTGGTACCACACCCACTTCCGCGGCTGGAACCAGCAGGACCGCGGCCTCTACGGGGTCCTCATCGTCGACGAGCGCGACCCGCCGAAGATCGACCGCGACGTCGTCCTCGTCCTCGACGACTGGGTCGTCACGCGCGAGCGACGAACTCGACACCTCGTTCGGCGCCATGCACACCGCGGCGCACGCCGGCCGGCTGGGGAACGTCGCGACGATCAACAACAGCTCCGATCTCGCGATCCCGTTGACGGCCGGCGAGCGGGTGCGACTGCGGCTCGTCAACGTCGCCAACGCGCAGATCTTCGCGCTGAAGTTTCCCGGCCACGCGCCCGTCGTGATCGCCGAGGACGGCAACCCGGTCGCGCCGCGCGCGCTCGGCGACGAGCACCTGGTCCTCGGCCCCGGCCAGCGCGCCGACCTCGTGCTCGACGCCACAGGTGCACCCGGATCCACCCTCCAGCTCGACGCCGACACGTTGACGGACGCGCTCCATCTCGCCCGCTTCGTCTACCGCGACACGCCGGGCGGCAGCGGCCTCGCGGGCACCGAGGTCGCGGCTCTGGAGCCAAACGCCCGGCCGACGCTCGACCTCGCGAGCGCCCACCGCATTCCGCTGCGGATGGAAGGCGGCGCGATGGGACGCATGAGCGGCGCCATGATGGGCGGGCGGATGATGGGAATGCGCGAACTCGTCGCCAACGGCCGCGTCTGGGCGTTCAACGGTATCGCCGGGGACATGGAGACGCCGCTCGCCACGCTTCGTCAGGGCGAGACCGTCGTCGTCGAGATGGTCAACGACACCGCCTTTCCTCATGCCATGCACCTGCACGGGATGCATTTCCGCGAGATCGAGCGAAATGGCGCGGCTGTGGACGGCTCCTGGCGGGACACCACCGTCATGGCCTCGGACGACCGCGTCTCCATCGCGTTCGTCGCCGAACAGCCCGGCAAGTGGATGCTCCACTGCCACATGATCGAGCATCAGTCGGCGGGGATGATGACGTTCCTCACCGTCGAAGGAGAGCGGACATGAGCGCGATGGCAAACAGGCGACCCATCCTCATGCTCGGTATTGGCGCGCTGTTGGGAGCCGCCGCCATCGCCGGCGTCGCGCTCTGGCCGTCCGATACGCAGGAGCGGGGAGTCGCCCTGACGCCGGACGACACGGCCGTCGTGGCCGAAGGACAGCAGATCTACGCGGCACAGTGCGCGTCCTGCCATGGCGCGAATCTGGAGGGCGAGCCGAACTGGCGCGAGCGGGGCGCGGACGGGCGGCTGCCCGCGCCGCCCCACGACGAGACGGGCCACACCTGGCACCACCCGGACGCGCTGCTCTTCCAATTGACCAAGTACGGGCCGCCCAAAGAGATCGGCAACGGCGAGCCGTACTACTCCAACATGCCGGCGTTCGAGACCGTCCTCAGCGACGACGAGATCGTCGCCGTGCTCTCCTACATCAAGAGCCGCTGGCCGCAGAGCGTCCGCGCCCGGCACGACGAGATGAACGCGCAGATGGCGGCCCAGCCATAGCGAGCCCGAAGGGTCACGGGTTTGCCGATGGCTGAGGCCGCAGTGTCTGTCGCCGCTGGAGTGGTGCTGAAGCACGTCCCCGCGAATGCGGAAGCGACGGTCGACCCCGCTGCCTCCACTCATCGGGCGATCGGCCACCGCCCGGGAGATGATCACGGCGCCGGCTCGCCCGGTCGAGCGGCCCCGGGCCGAGGGGCGCGTCCGGTTTTCCCGGAACCGCCGGTGTGCCCCCGTGCTTTCTCTTTAACGAACCGCAAGGTGAACAAGAATGTCCTACATCCGCTTTGGCGCAATGATCCTGACGTCGACCGTCGTCATGTTCGTGTTGATGTACCTCAACACCTATCTCTTCGCCCACGTCTTCTTCTCCGAGACGCGCACGTACATGGCAATCCTCATGGGCGCGACGATGGCGATCATCATGCTCGCCTTCATGCTGGGTATGTACACGAACGCCCGCGCCAACGTCGCGATCTTCGTGGGCGCCGCCATCGTCTTCGCCCTGTCGCTGTGGCTGGTGCGCAGCCAGGTGACGGTCGGCGACACCTCCTACATGCGCGCGATGATCCCGCACCATTCCATCGCGATCATGACGTCGAGCCGCGCGGACATCTCCGATCCCCGCGTGAAGAAGCTCGCCGATGACATCGTCTACGCGCAGGACAAGGAGATCGCCGAGATGCGCTACCTGATCGACGCCATCGACCGGGACGGAGACGGCACGGAGGAGGAGATCCCGACAGCGACCGTCGTCAGCCTGGATGAGGCGCTGGCGACCGCGGATCTACCGGCGCTCGACCCGCAGTTCATTTCGAACGCCGAGATGGCCGAGGGCCTGCCGGCCGGTGCGCAGTGCACCTTCACCTACACCGAAGGCAGTCCGCCGGTCCTGGCGCTGGCCGAAGATGGGTCAGCCCTGGTGAAAATCAGCGGCGATCTGGTGCGCCTGGAAGCGGAGCCTTCGACGCTGGTGTCGGGCCCCACGGCCAGCGCCCCCGGCATCACCATGGAGATCGGCGGCCCCGGCGACGAACCGCTCGGCGCCGCCCGCAGCACCCGGACCGAGGCGACGCTGACGCTGACCCTCGAGCGGGGCCTCAACGTTGGTTACATCGGCACCTACGGCTGTGCCGCGTAAGAAGGAGCGAGGACGATGCAGCAGCAAGTCTCGACGAAGACGGCCGCTCTCTACCGGATGGTGATGCCGGAGCACACCTGTCCCTTCGGGCTGAAGTCGAAGGATCTCCTGGAGCGACAGGGCTACGCGGTCGAGGATCACCACCTCGAGACGCGGCCGGAGACCGACGCGTTCATGGAGGAGCACGGCGTCAAGACGACGCCGCAGACCTTCATCGGCGGCGAGCGTATCGGCGGCTATGACGACCTGCGAATCCACTTCGGCATCGACCCGCCGAAGGAGGAACAGAGCGACACGACCTACCAGCCGGTGATCGCGATCTTCGCCGTCGCCGCGCTCCTCGCGCTGGGCCTGTCCTGGCACCAGTACGAGAACCCGTTCACGCTGCGCGCGGCGGAGTGGTTCGTCTCGCTGTCGATGACGATCCTCGCGATCCAGAAGCTTCAGGACATCGAGAGCTTCTCGACGATGTTCCTGAACTACGATCTCCTCGCCAAGCGCTGGGTCCGCTACGGCAAGATCTACCCCTTCGGCGAAGCGCTCGCCGGAATACTCATGACGGCCGGAGCGCTGGTCTTCATCTCGGCGCCCGTCGCCCTCGTCATCGGCACGATCGGCGCGGTCAGCATCTTCAAGGCGGTCTATATCGACAAGCGGGAGCTGAAGTGCGCGTGCGTCGGCGGCAGCTCGTCGGTGCCGCTGGGCTTCGTATCGCTGACCGAGAGCCTCATGATGATGCTGATGGGCATCTGGATGCCGCTGAAGGCGTTCGTCCTGTCGTGACCGGCGCCGACCGCGTGTGCCGCGTACGCTTCGGAGCGGATGCGGCATATGCGAATCGATCGTTCGCGACCAACTCCATGACCAACGACGACACGAGGTGCAACGGTACGAGGCGCTGAGCGTCGCACGATGGTGCAGACGGGAGCGAGATCAGCGACTTACATCGATTTGGACAGAGGTGGCGTCATTGTGAAAACAAGCCACCAAGCGAGTGGCTCCCCGGGCCGGATTCGAACCAGCGACCAACCGGTTAACAGCCGGTTGCTCTACCGCTGAGCTACCGGGGAATGACGCGCTCGCGTTGAGGCGATATAGCAAGCCGGCATCGCTGGCGCAACAGGGGGGACCGTCATCTACAAGCCTCAATTCATCCTTGTCATCGGCGGTGCCCGGTCCGGCAAATCACGATATGCCGAAGAGATCGCAGCGCAATCCGGGCGGCCGGTGACCTATGTCGCCACCGCCGGCCCGCCGCGGGACGAGGAAATGAAGGTACGGATCGACGCACACCGTGCCCGCCGCCCCGATCATTGGACCACCTTGGAAGCGCCTGTGGACCTCGCGGAGACGATCCCGGGCGATGGCATCCTGCTCCTCGACTGCCTCACGCTCTGGCTCACCAACGTCATGCTCGGCGAACATGATGTCGCCGCCTGCCGCGCTGACCTCGGGGCGGCGCTGGAGGCGCGCCAGCGCGACGTGATCGCGGTGGCCAACGAAGTGGGCGAGGGGATCGTGCCCGCCACCCCGCTCGGGCGCGCGTTCCGCGACGAGCAGGGGATCTTGAACCAGACGATGGCGCGATCTGCGACCACGGTGGTGAAGATGGTCGCCGGCTGCCCCTTCGTGGTGAAGCCGGCGCCTCGGCCGCAGATCGCGCTCTGAGCGGCTCAGCCGATTTTCATCACCACGCGGCCGTCGATCTGGCCGGCCTTCATCCGCTCGAAGATCGCGTTGATGTTGTCGAGCGTGTCCCAGCTGTAGTGCGTGGCGACCTTGCCTTCGCCAGCGAACGCCAGCGCCTCGACGAGGTCCTGGCGGGTGCCGACGATGGACCCGCGCACCGTGATGCGGTTGAGGACCACGTCGAAGATCGGCAGCGGAAAGTCCCCCGGCGGCAGGCCGACCAGCGACATGGTGCCGTGCCGGCGGGTCATCGCCAGCGCCTGCGCGAATGCCGCACGTGAGACCGCCGTCACCAGCACGCCGTTGGCGCCGCCGTCGGTGATGCGCGTCACCGCCGCGACCGCATCGTTCGAGCGGGCGTCGACTGTCGGCGTCGGCGCCGACGCCCTTGGCGAGCGCCAGCTTGTCCTCGGCGATGTCGACCGCGACGACGTGCATGCCCATGGCCTTGGCGTACTGCACCGCCATGTGGCCGAGCCCGCCGATGCCGGAGATCACCACCCACTCGCCGGGCTCGCGCCTCGGTCTCCTTCAGGCCCTTGTAGACGGTGACGCCGGCGCACAGAACCGGCGCCGCGGCGCCGAACTCAAGGCTGTCGGGCAGGTGACCCACGTAGCCGGGATCGGCCAGCACGTACTCGGCAAAGCCGCCGTCGACGGTGTAGCCGGTCATCTGCTGGTCGTAGCACAGCGTCTCCCAGCCGGTGCGGCAGTGCTCGCAGTGGCCGCAGGCGGTGTGCAGCCACGGCACGCCGATGCGGTCGCCCTCCTTGAGTACGCGTCACTCCGGCACCCACTCCGGCGACGAAACCGACGCCCTCGTGACCGGGAATGAACGGCGGGCTCGGCTTGACCGGCCAGTCGCCCGACGCGGCGTGCAGGTCGGTGTGACACACACCGGACGCCTCCACCTTCATGAGGATCTGGCCCGGGCCGACCTCCGGGATCGGCATCTCTCGATGACCAGCGGGGCGCCCAGCTCGCGGACGACCGCGGCCTTCATCGTTCTTGCCATGACGTACTCGTTCCGTGGTTGTGTCGCACTGCGCTCCTGGGCCGGCGTGGGCAGGCTGGCTCGCCGAATGGCGCAAGCCATCGACGGTGAGCGCACGACAGCCCTCTGTCGTGCGCTCACCGTACGGTGGGCTCGGGCGATCGACTTTGATGTTGGTCAATGATCCAGCGCGGTGAGCTCGGAACTCACCAAGGAACAGGGGGGGCGCGGCGCCTGTTCCTCGGAGCCATCCGTCGCTGAAGAAGCCCTGCGCCGGGCCGGGAGAGGCCGCAAGGCACGCTTCGCTCTTCGGCCTTGCAGCCTCTCCCGGCCCTGCGCTGATCGGGCATCGCGACGGATGGCTCCGAGGAACAGGCGAAGGCACCGCCTCGCCCCGGGGCGCGACGCGGTCGCTGCGGTTGGGGCCGGGCTGGTTTTGGATGCGTCTGCTGGTCAGCCGGCGAAGCGGGCGGAGGGGAGGCCGCGGGCGGGCAGACCCGTCACCACGAAGAGCGCGCCGGCGTGCGGCTGCTCCGGACCGACGGGGCCGGCCGCGCTGCCGATGGAGGTCACGTAGAGGTCCGCGAGACCCGGGCCGCCGAACTCCGGCTTGCTCGGCCGCTCCACCGGCATGTCGATGATGCGGTCCACCTTGCCCGCGGGCGTGATGCGCAGGATCTGCCAGCCACCGACGCCGGCCATCCAGTAGCAGCCGTCGGCGTCGACCGTGGCGCCGTCCGGCCGGCCGGCGACGGACCGGGTGTCGAAGAAGACGCGCCGGCCGGTGGGGACGCCCTCGTCGAGGTCGTAGTCGGCGGCCCAGATCGTGCGCACCTCCGGGTTGGAGTCGGAGAAGTACATCGTCCGGCCGTCGGGCGAGAAGGCGAGGCCATTGGTGGTGTAGATGCCGTCGAGCATCGGCGTCACGCGCCGGTCGGCGTCGATCCGGTAGAAGGTGCCGGCGGGAGAGGGCGGCGTGGCCATCGACATGGTTCCGACCCACCAGCGGCCCTGGCGGTCGGTGGCGCCGTCGTTGAAGCGGTTGTCCGGCAGATGCGCTTCCGGTTCGGCGAAGAGCGTGCGCCCGCCCGTCCCGAGGTCGAGATCGTAGAGGCCCGACTGGGCCGCGACGACCAGGTCGCCGGCCTCGCGCGGGGCGAGACAGCCGATGCGCTCGCCGACCACGATCGGATCGCGAGCGCCGCTCGCCGGCTCGTAGCGGTGGATGAGGCCCTTTTCGATGTCGCACCAGTAGAGAATGCCACTGGCGGCGTCCCAGAAGGCGCCTTCGCCCAATGCGGCGCCGGCATTGTGGGCGATGTGGACGCGGCTCACGCGCGGTTGGCCAGCGCGCTTGCGCCGAGCGCCTCCAGCGCGGTGCGCACGATGCCGGCCGCGTCGAGCCCTGCGGCCGCGTACATCGCCTCTGGCTTGTCCTGGTCGACGAAGGTGTCGGGCATCATCAGCGGGCGCACCTTGCAGCCGCCATCGAGCACGCCCTCGCGGGCGAGCAGCGTCAGCACATGGCTGCCGAAGCCGCCGACGGAGCCCTCCTCGACGGTGATCAGCACCTCGTGCTCGCGGGCGAGGCGCAGGATGAGGTCCTGGTCCAGCGGCTTGGCGAAGCGCGCGTCGGCGACGGTGGTGGAGAGACCCTTGCCCGAGAGCTCCTCCGCCGCCAGCAGCGCCGACTCGAGGCGCCCGCCAAGCGACAGGATGGCGATGGCGACCCCTCGCGCAGGATCACTGCCCCTTGCCGATCTCGAGCGGCACACCGCGTTCCGGCATCTCCACGCCCGATGCCCTCGCCGCGCGGGTAGCGGAAGGCGATGGGGCCGTCGTCGTAGGCCGCGGCGGTGGCGACCATGTGGACGAGCTCGGCCTCGTCCCCCGCGGCCATCACCACCATGCCGGGCAGGCAGGAGAGGTACGCGATGTCGAACGAGCCGGCATGGGTGGACCCGTCCGCGCCGACGAAGCCGGCCCGGTCGATGGCGAAGCGCACCGGCAGCCGCTGGATGGCGACGTCGTGCACCACCTGGTCGTAGCCGCGCTGCAGGAAGGTCGAGTAGATCGCGGCGAACGGCTTGCAGCCCCGCCGCGGCAAGACCGGCCGCGAAGGTGACGGCGTGCTGCTCGGCGATGCCGACATCGTAGGTGCGTTCGGGGAACACGCGCTCGAAGACGTCGATGCCTGTGCCGGCCGGCATCGCGGCGGTGATGCCGACGATCCGCTCGTCCCGCTCCGCCTCGGCGATCAGCGCCTGGCCGAACACCTTGGTGTAGGCTGGCGCGTTCGGCTTGGACTTGGCCTGCTCGCCGGTGACGACGTCGAACTTCGCCACGCCGTGATACTTGTCCGCCGAGTTCTCGGCCGGCTCGTAGCCCTTGCCCTTCTGCGTGACGACATGGACCAGGACCGGCTTGTTGTCCGCGTCGCGCACGTTGGCGAGCACCGGGCAGCAGGTGGTCGAGGTTGTGACCGTCGATCGGGCCGACATAGTAGAAGCCCAGCTCCTCGAAGAGGGTGCCGCCCATGGCGATGCCCTTGGCGAACTCCTCGGCGCGCGCGGCCCCGCGCTCGACGAAGCGCGGCAGGCGGCGCACCAGCCCCTTCAGCGCCTCGCGCATGGTGACATAGGGCTCGCCCGATGGCGAGCCGCGCCAGATAGGCGCTCATGGCGCCGACCGGCGGCGCGATCGACATGTCGTTGTCGTTGAGGATGACGATGAGGCGCGCATCGAGCGCGCCGGCGTTGTTCATCGCCTCGTAGGCCATGCCGGCGCACATGGCGCCGTCGCCGATCACGGCGACCACCTCGTGGTCGTCGCCCAGGAGGTCGCGCGGCCGTGGCAAAGCCGAGACCGGCGGAGATCGACGTCGACGAGTGCGCCGCGCCGAACGGGTCGTAGGCGCTTTCGGCGCGCTTGGTGAAGCCGGACAGGCCGCCGCCCTGGCGCAGCGTCCTCATGCGCTCGCGCCGGCCGGTCAGCATCTTGTGCGGGTAGCACTGGTGGCCGACGTCCCAGATCAGCGTGTCGCGCGGCGTGTCGAACACGTAGTGGAGCGCCACGGTCAGCTCGACCACGCCGAGCGCGGAGCCCAGGTGCCCGCCCGGTCGTCGATACGATGTCGATGAGCTCGGCCCGCAGCTCGTCCGCGAACGCGCGCAGATTCCCGCTCCGGGCAGCGCGCGCAGATCTTTCGGCAGATGGACCTTGTCGGAGCAGCGGACGCACCATGGAGCTTCTTTCGAACATCTCTAGTCTGACTGTAGGGGCCGGCCCCATACTTTCAATCACAACCAGCGCCGATGGGCGAGGCGTATGGCGCCATCGTCCTCCAAACATCTGATCTGCGGGACCGTGGTGTGTCGCCGCATCGGAGGCGATCGCGTCGCATGACCGGGGCGCCGAGGTCAAATCCCGGCACACCGAAAAAGCGCACCGGCGCGGCGCATCACTGCGTCGCCGCGCCGCCCGTCTCACCCGCAATGGCTCACAGACCTTCGAGCGAGGGGAGGCCGTAGCGTTCGGCGAGCCGGCCGAAGCCCTCCACCGTCACCGGGTCCAGCGGGATCCCGTCGACGCGGTCCTCGGCCACCGCCCATTCGCGGTCGCCGGGCGCCATCACCGTGCCGCCCGCCCGCGGCGGCGAGCTGCGCAGCGCGGCGAGGTAGCGCCGCATGCCGTCGTCGAAGGCCTCCCTGGCGATGAACGCCTCCGGCCGCAGCGCCAGCACGAAGGCACCGAGGCCACGCGGGGTCGCCTTGTCCGGTCCGCCCATGGGCAACAGCTCGAAGCTGAGCCCCATCCCCGAGAGCACCGCGCTGAAGATCTCCGCTACGCCTGCCAGGCCCGCGCCCTTGAAGCCGAATGCCGCCCCCAGCGGCGCCAGCATCTCCACCGCATTGGAGTCGAGCGTGTCGACCCCGGCCTCGTCCGATCCGGTGCCCTCCGGGACGTCGACGCCGAGGCTGCGGTAGAGCTGCACGCGATTGAAGGGGATCGCGCTGGTGGCCATGTCGAACAGCCAGGGCTTGCCGTCGGTGGGGACGGCGATGGCGAGCGGGTTGGTGCCGTGGAAGCGCTGCGCCCCGTCGTGCAGCCGCACGAACGCATCGGAGTTGCAGGTGGCGAAGCCGATCATCCCCGCCTCGGCGGCCGCGAGCGCGTAGGCGCCGGCCGGACCGAAGTGCGAAGAATTGCGGATCGACACCGCGCCGATCCCGGCGGTCTCAGCCAGCGCCATGGCCTTGTCCATCGCCGCGTAGGCCGCCCGCGCCCCGTGAGCATGGTCGGCGTCGAGCGTGGCGACGGCGGCGAGCTCGGACACATAGCTGAGGTTCGGCGCCTTGCTGACGCGCCCGCCCTCCATGACGCTGATGTAGTGCTCGAGCAGGCGCACGCCGTGACTGTCCACGCCGAGGCGCGAGCCGTGCATCATCGCCCGCGTCGCGGCATCGGTGGTCGCAGCGTCCGCTCCGGCCGCCGACAGCGCGGCGCGCACGAAACGTTCCAGCGCCTCTGGCGCCACCACGACGGTCGTCACAAGGCCGCCTTCGGGGCCGTGGTGGGGACTGGAGTGGGCATCGATCCTCCCAAATGTATTTTTCCTCTGGTCCCATAGGCTACTGGGCGATTGACTGCCACGGCAACCAAGCAGCGACAGGCTGCGCCAAGGAGGGACCGCATGAAGGGCATCGAGGAATTCGCGCTCACGGGGAAGGTCGCGCTGATCATGGGCGGCTCCGGCGGGATCGGAGCGATGATGGCCGCCGGGTTCCGGGCCGCCGGTGCGACGGTGCTGCTGGCCGCGCGCGACGAAGCCAAGCTCGCCACCGCCGCGGCCGCGCTCGACCAACCCGGCAAGACGACGTTCAGCGTCGACGTCACCGATGTGGCGGCCCTGCATGCGCTGGCCGACAAGGTCGAAGCCACGCACGGTGTGCCGGACATCCTGGTGAATTCTCAGGGCGCGCTGATGATCAAGCCGGCCCTGGAGCTCACCGAGGCGGACTATGACCACATCATGGACGTCAACCAGAAGAGCGTCTTCTTCACCTGCACGGCCTTCGGCGCCAGGATGGTCGCGCGCGGCAGCGGGTCGATCATCAACATCTCGTCGCTGGCTGCGCACACCGGGTGGAAGCTGGCGGCGGCCTACTCTGTGTCGAAATGGGGCGTGACGGGGCTGACGCAGACGCTGGCGGCCGAGTGGGGACCAGCCGGAGTGCGCGTCAACGCCATCGCGCCGGGCTTCTTCCTCACCGACATCAATCGCGACAAGATGCCGCCCGAGCGCAAGGCCGAGGCCGCGAAGCGCAGCGCCATGGGACGAACTCGGCGAGCTCGAGGAACTGGTGGGGGCGGCGACCTTCCTGGCGTCGGACGCGTCGCGCTTCGTCTCCGGATCCACGGTGCGGGTGGACGGCGGCTATCTCGCCTCGGGCATCTGAGTCCGAGGCGAGGGTGGGGCAGGGGCCTCGCACGGCCCCGCCGACGGCGCGCGCTTCAGTAGATCGCGGCGGGGCGGACCACGACGCGGGTGCCGATCGGCGTGCGGTTGTAGAGGTCGATGATGTCCTGGTTGAGCAGGCGCACGCAGCCGGAGGAGACGTTGCGGCCGATGGAGTAGGCCTCGGAGGTGCCATGGAGACGGTAGAGCGTGTCCTGCCCGTTCTGGAAAAGGTAGAGTGCGCGCGCACCGAGCGGGTTGCTGAGGCCCGGCGGCATCCCGTCGCGGTACCGCTCGAGGTCCGGTTCGCGGTCGATCATTTCGGCTGGCGGCGTCCATGTCGGCCATTCCCGCTTCAGCCGGATGATCGCCTCGCCGTCCCAGCCGAAGCCGGCCCGTCCGAGGCCGACGCCGTAGCGCATGGCGCGGTTGTTCGGCTGCGTGAAGTAGAGAAACTTGTTGGTGGTATCCACCACGATGACGCCCGGCCCCTCGCCCGTCGGGTTGCGGACCTCGCGGCGCAGGAATTGCGGCTCGAACTTGGTGATATCCACCGCCGGGATGGGGAACCGCTCATTCGGGAGCGGGCCGTACATCGCCCGGTAGGAGGGGTCGATCGCCGCCGGCCGGGTGACGGCGACAGGGGTCACCGTTGCGGTTTGGCAGCCCGCGACGGCGATGGCCGCGGATCCGAGGACCAGCGAGCGCCGGGTCAATGACGCCGCCCCCGACCGATGCGACTGACGGGTACAAGACATGCTGAAGCCGGTCCTTTGCAGCAGTGGAACGCGAACGATTCGTCCCTGTCATTTTATCGTGGAAAACGCTCCCACCCATATCGCCAGCGCACCTGCGATGGGGGAGACGTTGCGATTCGCGGTCGATGTTGCCGGGACGGCACGGTTAAGCGCCGAAGTTAACGCCGGCTTTCCATAGGCATGGCTGCGGCGCGGCTCTGCCATGCGTCGCTGCTGCCACGACCGGCGCGGCCAAATCCTGGCGCGGCTCAGGCGCTGAGATGGCTGACGAGGTCGTCGGGCAGGAAGCGGGTGGTCTGCTCGTGCATCAGCTTGCGCAGTGAGTTGCTCGTGGGGCCGGCGGGGATGGCGTCCGCCGCCGCCTCCAGGTGCTGACTGAGCGCTGTGAGCGCGCCCTCGATGCCGTTCCGGCTCACCATGGAGGGGCGCTCATGCGCCGCGTCCTGGCCGGTGGGCTTGCCCTGGCCGCCCAGTCCGAGCGCATCGTGAAGATCGTCGGCGATCTGGTACGCCGCGCCGAGGCGTGCCCCGATGTGGCGCCACGCGGCGACATCGCCCCCCGCCGCAGCGGCGCCCCCCGCGGCCGCGGCCTCGAACAGCGCGCCGGTCTTGGCGGCGTGGTAGGCGTCGAGGTCCGGCTGGCGCTCGCTCTCCAGGGCTTGGCCGCCGACCAAGCCCTCCGGCGTCCCCGCGCAGGTCGACAGGGTCTGCAGCAGGATGGGCAGGCGTTCGCCGGCGACTTCGGCGACGTCCGACAGGACCTGGAAGGCCATGACGATGAGTGCGTCGCCGGCCAGCACCGCGAGCGGCTCGCCGTGGGCGATGTGGATGGTCGGCTTTCCGCGGCGGATCGCGGCATCGTCGAAGCAGGGCAGGTCGTCATGCACCAACGAGGCGCAGTGGAGACACTCAACCGCAGCGGCGACGGCATCGGCAAGGGGAGGGCGATCGTCACCGCAGGCGAGCGCGATCCCCAGTGCGAGGCGCGGGCGCACACGCGAGCCGCCCGAGAAGAGGGCGTCCTGGATCGCCGCGCCCAGTCGCGGCGGAGCGCAGCGTGCGCTGATATGCCGGCGGATCGCAGTCTCGACGCGCTCTGAAAGGTCCGATCCGAAGGCAGTGTTCATCACATCTCGGCTTGTCCCAAAACAAACCGAAAAGTCAATTCGCGTTGCTGCCGCACCTGTCGATGCCGACCTTAGACGGCCGGCGCCGGGCTTCGCGCAATTCGCAGGCCGCGAAGGTCAGAAGGCTGCCGGCGATCAACAGGATCTCAAGCAACACGATGAGGTTGGTATCCATAGATCACCCCGTCGCTTCTTACGTACTTGTCGCGGCGCGACGCCGCAGGTCATTGAGCCGCAAGATAGTGTAGTTCAGGGGCGAAGCAAACCCGGTGCAACCAATGTTTGAGCCGAGGACGACCCCTCAACGGGGGAAGCCACGGAAAACAAAGGGGTTGCCCCGGCGGTCGCACATCTCATCACGAGAATGTCAACGCAGGTTCGGTCCCGCGCGGCACGCGAGGTGGACCCGGAGCGACGACACGCCGAGGGCCCCGCCGGCCTGCGCGGACCGGGGCATCGAAACGGACGTCGAAACCGACAGGGCCGTCGCCGCGGATCGGGCCCGCCGCGCGCATGGCCCGCGGGTCATTCCGGCGTGATCAGCCCGTCGAGAAGGCTCAGCGCCTCCAGGACGCTCTCCTTGCGCACCGCATCGCGGCCGATGTCGCCGAACTGGCGCTCGCGGTGGACGGTGGCGCCGGTGGCTGCGGCTGCGAAATGGACCAGGCCAACCGGTTTGTCGGCACTGCCCCCGCCGGGTCCGGCCACACCCGTGACCGCCACCGAGACGAGGTTCGCCGGCGCGCCGGACTGCGCGCGAGCGGCCTCCGCCATGGCCCGGGCGACCTCTTCGCTGACCGCGCCGAACGTCTCCAGCGTCTCCCGGGGGACACCGAGGCGCAGCTTGGCGGAGTTGGCGTAGGTGATGAAGCCGCCTTCCACCACATCGGACGAGCCGGCAATCGCGGTGAGGGCGGCGCCGATCATGCCGCCGGTGCACGATTCGCACGTCACCACCATCACACCGGCCTCGCGGGCGGCGGATAGCAGCGCCTCGGCCCGCTGGCGGATGTCGTCGTCGATCATGCCATGCTCCTCAGAACTGTGGCGACGGCCTGGGCGGCGATGCCCTCGCCCCGGCCGGTGAAGCCGAGCCGCTCGGTGGTGGTCGCCTTCACCGATATAGCGGAGACCGGCACGCCGACGATCTCGGCGATCCGCGCCCGCATCGCCTCGCGCACCGGGCCGATCTTGGGCCGCTCGCACATGATGGTGAGGTCGATGTGGGCGATGCGCCCGCCGGCGGTCCGCACCCGCTCGGCCGCATAGGCGAGGAATTGGTCCGAGGCGGCGCCGCGCCAGGTCTCGTCGCTCGGAGGGAAGTGGTGGCCGATGTCGCCGTCGCCGATGGCGCCGAACAGGGCGTCCGTGATGGCGTGGAGGGCGACGTCGGCGTCCGAATGGCCCTGGAGGCGGGTGGGGCTCTCGATGGTGAGACCGCCGAGGATCATCGGCCCGCCCGGCTCGAGGCGGTGGACATCGAACCCATGGCCGACGACCGGGATGGGGGCGAGGCTGGCGCGCGCGGCGGCGAGGTCCTCTTCGGTGGTAATCTTGAAGTTGGCGCGTTCGCCCGCGACGGTGGTCACACGGCCTCCTTGAGCTTCGATCAGGCTCGCGTCGTCGGTGGCGCCGTCGGCTGCTGACGCGTGAGCGGCCTGGAGCGCGGCGACGTGGAAGCCCTGCGGCGTCTGCACCTGGACGAGCGTCGTCCGGTCCACCGTCTCCACGACGCGGGCGCCGTCCACGCGCTTGACCGTGTCGGCGATGGCGACGGCGGGGATGACGGCCGCGGATGTGGCGAGCGCCTCGGCGACGCGGTCGATGACGGCGGCGGAGACGAAGGGGCGGGCGGCATCGTGGACCATGACGGCGGCGGCCGCGTCCGGTCCGGATGCGGGCGGTGCCGACAGTGCGGCGAGACCGCGCGCCACGGAGGCCTGGCGGGTGGCCCCGCCCACCACCACCTCGATGGCGCGCTGGCGATCCTTCAGCGCGTCTTCAAGCCGCGCCTCGTCCCCCTCGGCGATCACCACGACGACCTTGCCGATGGCGGGATGATCCAGAAAGGCATCGACCGCGCGGGCGACGACCGTCCGCCGTCCCAGGGGCAGGTATTGCTTGGGTACAGGGCCGCCGAGACGGGTCCCGCGGCCGGCTGCAACGATGATGGCGTCGATGGGCATCATGGGCGCCTCATACCCCGCTCCGCGGTGCCGCGCCATTCGATTGCACGTTACCGGGCTGCGTGTTCACAGGAGCACCGAAGTTTCAGCGGGGGGAGCCACGGCATGCCCAACAGGTGATGCGCTCGCCAATCGGGCACTCATGCATATGGCGGTGTACACGGCCCTCGAAACAGGTTTTCCCCTCAAGGCGTCAACACGGACTTGCCAACTTTGGTGCCATGGTCAAAAGATGAGCACCATGAGCCCGCAAAGGTGCCCAACCGAACATGAATGAATGTGCCGTCGGCAACGTCTCCCTCGCAGGTCGCGCGATTCTGGCGCCGATGTCGGGTGTCAGCGATTGGCCGTTCCGCCAACTCGCCGCCCGCTACGGTGCCGGACTTGTCATCAGTGAGATGGTGGCGAGCGACCGGCTCGTCGCGCGTGAGGCGGAGACGCGGCTGAAGCTGGAAGGCCGCGGCCTCGCCGTCCACTGCGTCCAGCTCGCCGGCTGCCGCGCGGAGGATCTTGCCGAGGCGGCGCGGATCGCCGAAGCGGCGGGCGCCCACATCATCGACATCAACATGGGATGCCCCGCCAAGCGCGTCGTCGGCGGCTGGGCAGGCTCGGCGCTGATGCGCGACCCGGTGCACGCCGCCGGCCTCGTCGCGGCGACCGTCGAGGCGGTGCGGGTGCCGGTCACGCGTGAAGATGCGCCTCGGCTACGACCGCGCCACGCTGACGGCGCCGGAGCTCGCCCGCCGCGCCGTCGAGGCGGGGGCCGCGGCGATCACCGTGCACGGCCGCACCCGCTGCCAGCGCTACACCGGAACCGCGGACTGGCGGGCGATCCGCGCGACGCGTGAGGCGGTCGGCGTGCCGCTGGTGGCCAACGGCGACATCGACGACACGCGCGGCGCCCGCGCGGCGCTGGCCGCCAGCGGCGCCGACGCGGTGATGATCGGCCGCGCGGCGCTCGGCGCGCCGTGGCTGCCGGGCGTCGTGGCGGCGGACCTCGCCGGCCGCCCCCGCCCCGACGTGCCGCGGACGGCCGCCGAGATCGGCGCCCTGGCGCGAGAGCATGTCGAGCTGCTGCTCGAACATGCCGGCCCCGTCCTCGGCCTGCGCCTGGCGCGCAAGCACACCGCCGCCTACGCCGAGCGCGCGTCGCCGCTCCGCCCGCGCCTGCGAAAAGCGGCACTCACCGCCGGGATCCGTGCCAGGCGCTTCGCGCGCTTCGACGCACCTGTTCGCCGCCGCCGACGGGCCGGCCCTCCAGGTCGCGGCATGATCGCCGCCGCACGCCGCGTGACCCCCGCGGCCATCCTCAACGCGCTGCCCCACGCCATCGTCGTGCTGGGTCCGGACGACGAGATCATCGAGGCCAACGACGCGGCGCGAGGCCTTCTTCGGCGCCTCGCTGGCGCATCTGCACCAAGAAGCCGCTGGACCGCTTCGTGCCGTTCGGCAGCCCGCTGCTGTCGCTGCCCGCCAAGGTGCGCCAGGCGGGGGCCGGGCTGGTGGAGTACCGCGTCGACCTCTCCTCGCCGCGTCTCGGCCAGGGGCAGGTGGTCGACATCCACGCCATGCCGCTGCCGGAAGACCCGCAGATGGTGGTCCTGACGCTCGACCGCCCGTCGATGGCCGACAAGATCGACCGGACGCTGACCTCCCGCGCGGCAGCCCGCTCGGTCTCCGGCCTCGCGGCGATGCTGGCGCACGAGATCCGCAACCCGCTGTCCGGCATCCGCGGCGCGGCGCAGCTCATCGAGCCGACGCTCGGCGAGGACGACCGCGTGCTCGCCCGGCTGATCATGACCGAGACCGACCGGGTGGTGAAGCTCGTCGACCGGATGGAGGTGTTCGGCGACGCGCGGCCGGTGCAGCGCGCGCCGGTCAACATCCACACCGTGCTCGACCATGTGGAGCGCCTCGGCGACGTCCGGCTTTGCGCAAGCACGTCGAGATCCGCAAGGCCTACGATCCGTCGCTGCCGCCGGTCCACGCCAACCACGACCAGCTCGATCCAGGTGTTCCTCAACCTCGTCAAGAACGCGGCGGAGGCGGTCACCGACCACGAAGGCGGCATCATCACGCTGACGACGGCGTTCAAGCCCGGCATGCGAGTGGCGGCCCCCGGCTCGCCGCACAAGGTGTCCCTGCCGCTGGAGTTCTGCGTGAAAGACAACGGGCCGGGCGTCCCGCAGGACCTCGTCCCGCACCTGTTCGAACCGTTCGTGACGACGAAGACCA
Organism: uncultured Alphaproteobacteria bacterium; assembly: GCA_963771975.1. Classification (GTDB taxonomy): domain Bacteria; phylum Pseudomonadota; class Alphaproteobacteria; order Rhizobiales; family Amorphaceae; genus Acuticoccus. The sequence continues at coordinate 537,239 of CAVYVL010000002.1, forward strand.
ACGGCACGGGCCTCGGCCTCGCCCTGGTCGCGAAGATCGTCGGAGATCACGGCGGCGTCATCGAGATCGATTCGAATGCCGGCACCACGGTCCGTGTCCTGATGCCCGCCTATGAAGGAATTGAGAGAGTGAGCGAATGAGCGGTGGCACGATCCTGGTCGCGGACGACGACGGCGCGATCCGCACGGTTCTCAATCAGGCGCTGTCGCGGGCCGGCTTCGACGTGCGTTGCACGTCCAACGCCGCGACATTGTGGAACTGGATCGACCAAGGCGACGGCGATCTCGTCATCACCGACGTCATCATGCCCGACGAGAACGCCTTCGAGCTTCTGCCGCGCGTGAAGAAGCGCCGGCCGGATCTGCCCGTGGTGGTCATCTCGGCGCAGAACACCTTCATGACCGCCATCCGCGCCTCGGAGCGCGGCGCCTACGAGTACCTGCCCAAGCCCTTCGACCTGAAGGAGCTGATCAACGTCGTCGGCCGGGCGCTCAACGAGCCGCGCGGCAAGCCGGTGGAGCGGCCGAACGTGGTCGAGGGCGAGCCGATGCCGCTCGTCGGCCGCTCTGCCGCGATGCAGGACATCTACCGCGTCCTCGCCCGGTTGATGCAGACGGACCTCACGGTGCTGATCCACGGCGAGTCTGGCACCGGCAAGGAGCTGGTCGCCCGCGCGCTGCATGACTATGGCAAGCGCCGCAAGGGTCCGTTCGTGGCGATCAACATGGCGGCGATCCCGAAGGAGCTGATCGAGGCGGAGCTGTTCGGCTACGAGAAGGGGGCCTTCACCGGCGCCACCTCGCGCCACGCCGGCCGGTTCGAGCAGGCCGAGGGCGGCACGCTCTTCCTCGACGAGATCGGCGACATGCCGATGGAGGCACAGACCCGCCTCCTGCGCGTCTTGCAGGAGGGCGAGTACACCACCGTGGGCGGCCGCGCGCCGATCCGCACCAATGTGCGCATCGTCGCGGCCACCAACCGGGACCTGCGCCAGTGGATCGGCCAGGGGCTCTTCCGCGAGGACCTCTACTTCCGCCTCAACGTGGTGCCGCTGCGCCTGCCGCCGCTTCGGGAGCGCAAGGAGGATATCGCCGACCTCGCGCGCCACTTCTTCACCGAGTGCGAGTCCGAGGGGTTGCCCGCCAAACGGCTCGACAACGACGCCATCGCGGCGCTGCAGGCCCACCGCTGGTCCGGCAACGTGCGCGAGCTGGAAAACCTCATCCGCCGCCTCGCCGCCCTCTATCCCGAGGACGTGATCAACCGCGCCCACATCGAGCACGAGCTGGACGATCAGTCGGCGCCGGCCGCGCCGGCGGGGGCCAACGGCGCGACCCAGGCCGAAACGCTGCAGGAGTCGGTGGAGCGGCACCTCAACGACTATTTCGCCGAGTTCGGCGCCTCGCTGCCGCCCCCGGGGCTCTACCACCGGATCATGCGCGACGTGGAGTATCCGCTCGTGTCGGCGGCGCTGGCGGCGACGCGCGGGAACCAGATCAAGGCCGCCGAGCTTCTCGGCGTGAACCGCAACACGCTGCGCAAGAAGATCCGCGATCTCGACGTGCGGATGATCCGCCCGGTGCGGTAGAGCACCGGGGTCAGGCGCATAGGCTTGGCGCCAGCCGCGAAAGACAGACGAGGGATTGGAGCGGGGGAGGAAGCGGCCGGACGGCTACGGCGTTCTGTCGACGCGGCCTCGGTGATCGCCTCGGGTCGGCCGGCCGGGCGGGTGCGTTGGCGATCGCGCGTTTGCGAGAGGGGACTGCGGGGGCTAACGCGTGCGCGGCCTGCCGAAACGGCGGGTCGACCGCGGCGTGCAGAGCTGAATCAGCCGCCAACGGACGGTACGGCGCTCCAAAAAGGTGCGCGGCTTACGGATCTTTTCGGCGTTGGGATCGTTCTGTTCGCAGACGTTTGATAGGAGACCAAACATGGATGTCGTTCGCGTATTGCTCGCAATCTTTCTGCCGCCGCTGGGTGTTTTCCTGCAGGTCGGCATCGGCCTGCAGTTCTGGCTGAACATCCTGCTGACGCTGCTCGGCTACATCCCCGGCATCATCCACGCCGTCTGGGTCATCACGCGGCGGTAATCGCCTAGCCGTCTTTTCGGGGCCCGTCGTGGGCCCCGAACGGTCGGGTCAGCTGCGCTGCCCGCCGAACCATTGCGTATCACAGCCGATTTCCCCGACCATGCAGCGTCCGCCATCAGCGGACAAATGCGCGTTGCTGACCGCAACGTAGGCTGGTCCGACGATAAGCATCATCAGGATCGCGAGCGCGGCCATCGCGCCGACTGTTTTATCCATGGCTGTCTCATCCCAATTCTCGAGACGCCTCACACCCGATACAATCGGAGCGTGCAACGCGTCGTTCTCATCGTCATACTCGGGATCGGGTATGCGGGCAATGCGGCGACGTGAATCCCGGGGCTGCGCCCGGGGACGGGGTGTATTTCCAGTAAAGACTTTGTTGCGCATCTGCGGCCGGCGGGATACCGCGTCGCAATGATCGACATTGCCCTCTACGACACACGCACCCGCACCAAGACCCCCTTCGCGCCCCGCGACTCGACGGATGTGCGCATGTACGTCTGCGGGCCGACGGTCTACGACTTCGCCCACATCGGCAACGCGCGGCCCATCATCGTCTTCGACGTGCTGTTCCGCCTGCTGCGCGACGCCTTCGGCGACAACCACGTCACCTACGTGCGCAACGTCACGGACGTCGACGACAAGATCAACGCGCGGGCGGCCGAGCGCGGGATCTCCATCCGCGACCTGACGGACGCGACCCTCGCCGACTTCCAGGCCGACGTTGCCGCGCTCGGCTGCCTGCCGCCCACGGTCGAGCCCCGCGCCACCGACAACATCGATGAGATGCGCACGCTCATCGACCGTCTGGTCGAGCGCGGACACGCCTATGTGGCGGACGGGCACGTCCTGTTCGCGGTCGGTTCGTTCGACACCTACGGCGCGCTGTCGAAGCGCTCGCTGGACGAGATGCTGGCGGGCGCGCGGGTGGAGGTGGCCCCCTACAAGCGCGACGCGATGGACTTCGTCCTGTGGAAGCCGTCGGCGGCCGGAGAACCGGCGTGGGAGAGCCCGGCGGGGATCGAGACGCCGGGCCGCCCGGGCTGGCATGTCGAATGCTCGGCGATGGCGCACCGCTACCTCGGTGAAGAGTTCGACATCCACGGCGGCGGCATCGACCTCTCCTTCCCGCACCACGAGAACGAGCGGGCGCAGACGTGCGCGGCCTTCGGTCACCCGGAGATGGCCCGCGTGTGGATGCACAACGGCTTCCTCCAGGTGGAGGGCCGCAAGATGGCGAAGTCGGAAGGCAACTTCATCACCATCCGCGACGCGCTCGGCATGGCCGACGGCGATACGCTGCGCCTCGCCATGCTGATGACGCAGTACCGCCAGCCGATCGACTGGACCGAGCGGCGGCTTGACGAGGCGCGAGCCATCACCCGCGCGTGGGCACAAGCGGCGCTCAGATGGTCCCTCTGGCCCCGCAGACAAGGTCGTTGTCGACGCACTTAGGGATGATCTCAACACGCCGCTCGCGATCACACGTCTTAACCAGATGTCGCAGACCCCAGGCGCGGCGGGTATGGAGGCAAGCGCGGCACTCTTGGGGATTGACCTTCAGAGAGTACGGCAATCGCAGGAGCTTGCGGAAGAACAACTCGCAGCTCGCGTCTCCGTCGATGTCGAGGCGCTGATTGCCGAGCGGCTCGAGGCGCGGGAAGCCAAGGATTTCGCCCGCGCCGATGCAATCCGCGACCAACTGGTCGCAGCCGGGATCGTGCTGATGGACGGCAAGGACCAGGCGGGCAAGCTCGTCACCACCTGGACCTACGGCGCCTGACGCATCCGTGACGTCGTCTGTCTCGGCGTTCCACCGCCAATGGAGCCACGGGACAGCGCCGGAAGGGGCCGGGGAAGGGGGACAACCCGCACCCGCCGCGAAGCCGGATCGTGCCACTGTGACCGACACAGTGGCACCGGGCCTCCGCCGCGCCCGTTCGTCACGCTGCCCCTGATCGGACAGAGCGGATGCGCTAGAGGCGGCGCAGCGTCGCTTCCTGGGGGGTGCGCTCGCGGGCGAGGGCCTCATGGCGTTGGGCCAGCATGGGCACGATGTCGGCGACCGTATCGGCGACATCGTAGGATACATCCCATCCGGGGCGGATGAACCCGGCCTCGACCATGTGCTTGATCAGAGCGTTCAGCGGACTCCAGAAGTCCGCCACATTGGCGAGGACGATAGGTTTCTCGTGCCGGCCCAGTTGGGACCAGGTCATCATCTCGACGACCTCTTCCAGCGTGCCGACACCACCGGGGAGGGCGACAAAGCCGTCCGCGCGCTCGAACATGAGGCGCTTACGTTCGTGCATGTCCTCGGTGATGATAAGTTCGGTGACGTCGGTTAGCATCACCTCGCGCTCATGCAGGAAGCGGGGGATGACGCCGACAACGTGGCCGCCTTCTTCCAGCACCCGGTGAGCGATGCGGCCCATGAGGCCGAGAGATCCACCGCCGTAGACGAGTGTGATGGACGCCCGCGCCAGCGCGGTGCCCAACTCATCTGCGGCGGCGGCGAAACGCGGGTTATGGCCGGTGGCCGACCCGCAATAGACGCAGACGCTATTCATGCCCTTCATCGCGTTAGGCTAGCATGACCGGACCAAACGCGCGACGGCGTTTGTGCGCCTTACTGAACCGCGGCCTCGGCTTCGTCGGCGGCGTCTTCGACATCGTCGGCAGCGGTTTCGGCGGCATCACCCACATCGTCCGCGGCCGATTCGGCGGTGGTCTCGATGGAGGTGCCCGTCTGCTCGATCGCGGTCTCGTCGAAATAGCCGAGGTAGTAGGCACCGCCGGCCGCGATAAGGGCGACGATGATGATGGTGATGATCGTATTCGTCACGTTCATGGAACGCTCCAGGACTGGGGCCCGCGCCGTCGGGCCCGCGTGAGTGTCGACCGCGGCAGCTCGTCTGCACGCGGCCAGGCGTCGGGGCGCCGTTCGACGCCCACCTCGGCCCTACAACGTTCCAGGCGCCTAAGCGTTCACCAGAAAATGCACAATCATTGAACAGTCAATGCGAAGTCCGCGGCGCCCATGATTTGGTCGAGCATGATGTCGCCCGCGGTGGCGATAAATCCGAAGCCGATGGTCTCGCCCGGCGCGATTTGCCCGTTCCACTGGGCGTTCGCGAGGGTGACGCGCTCGCCCGCGTCCGAGACGACCGCCGCGCTCCAGATCTCGGAGATGTCGAACGGCAGGTCCATGGCGAGCGTCCAGGTTTGGACGGGCTGATCGGACACATTCTTCAGGAGGACGTTGAAGATCGAGCCGGTGCCCCAGTCCTCCTCCAGAATGAGTTCGATGGTGAGCTGCGTCTGGGCGGTGGACGCGGCGCTGGTCACGCTGCCGAGGGCGTCGGCGGCGGCGAGTTCGGCTTGGGCGTTGCCGGTTCGGATGGCGGCGCCGTCGGCGGCCGTCAACTCGAGGGTGAACCGCTGGACGCCCGGCGTGACGGGAACCTCGAGGTCCACCTGGCGCGCACCGGCGGGGATCACGGCCGATTGCGGGGTCGCGCTGCCGTCCGGATCGGACACGGTGAAGTCGACCGTGACGTCCTGATCGGACGGCGCGGAGAGGACGAGCCGGAAGTTCGCCGCTTCGGCGCCCTCGGCGAAGACGGTGCTGGCGACGTCGAGCATCGGCATGACGGCCGCCCGGCGGCCGTTGCCGCGATCATCCTCGGTGATGACCCCTGTGCCGGACACACTCGAGTCGTCGCCGCCGCCCAGCACGAGGTAGAAGAACGTGTCGCCCTCGTCCTGCATGTCCGGCAGGATGGGCACCGAGACGGTCTTTTCCGTCTCGCCCGCGTTGAAGATCAGCGTGCCGGCGGTCGCCACGTAGTCCTCGCCGGCGATCGCGGTGCCGTCGGTGGTGGCGTACTTCACCATCATGTCGGACGGCGCCGGCTGATCCAGCGAGACCACGAAGGTCGCCGCGGTGGACGACGCCGAACCGTCGAGCGCGATGGGCGGCTGGGTCTGCGACAGAAACGGGCTCAGGACGCGCGCCACCTCGGGACGCACGGTGCTCCAGTCCTCGGCCAGCAGGCCGCCGGTGTCGCCGGAGTTCGGATTGAGCGCCCACCAGAACCACGGCAGGTCGAGTTCGGCGATGGTGTCGCTCAGCTCCGCCGCCCAGGCGAGGTCGGCCCGGGTGGCGAGGAAGCTGCCCCATTCGCCGATGAGCACGGGCGCGATGCCGTCCTTGACGATGTAGCCCCAGTTCTTGTCCCACACCTGCTGCAGCGACCGGCCGTCATGGAACCAAGGCTGGTCAAAGACCGAGGGCGGGTAGTCGTGGATCGAGTAGACGAGCTTGGACGGGTTGCCGAGCGCGATCGGATGCTCGCGCACGCCCTGCAGGTTGCCGCCCCACCAGTAGCTGTCGCCCTGATAATCGGCGGTGCCTTCGACGACGATCAGCCAGTCCGGTGCGATGCGTTGCACCGCGTTGCCGATGCGGGTGGCGGCGGCGGCCCAGTCGGTGGCCGAGCCGTCCCCCCATGTGGCCATGTGCGGCTCGTTGATGAGGTCGGCGCCGACGACGGCCGGCTTGTCCGCATAGCGCTCGGCCATCGTCCGCCACTCGGCGACGACGTCGGCCTCGGTTCGGCCGTCGCCGTACCACAGGCCGTTGTCGTTTGGCCCGTCGCCAGGGTTGCCGCGGTGGTAGTCGAGGATGATCCTGAGGCCGATGGTGTCCGCATAGTTGGCGATCGCATCGAGGATTTCGAGGCCGTTGAGGCCGGCGAGATCCGGGTTCAGGCCGTAGTCGACGCCGGAGACCGCGCCACCGGTGGCCGCCAGCTCGCCGGAGAAGGGGATGCGCAGCGCGTTGAAGCCGAGTGACTTCACCTCGTCCATCAGCCCGCGCCAATTGCGCGCCCAGAGGCCGTGCGCGACGAAGATGTCCGTCTCGAAGCCGAACCAGTTGAGGCCGTGGATGTCGACCGGCTCGCCCGCCGAATCCACGATGGAGGCGCCGCGAACCGAGAAGGGCCCCGGCGGGAAGGCGGAGAGGCCGGGCGCCGGCCCCTGCGGCTCGACGACGGTGGGGCTGCTCACCGTCAGAGTCACCGCGGCGGGGTCAGCGGGTCCGGCCGGCGTCGGCACGCTCGGCGCGGCGGCCGGGCCGGGGGGCGGGCCGTCCGGCGTGGGGATGGGACGGTCCGGCGTGGGGATGCGGCCATCCGGCGTGGGTATGGGGCCATCCGGCGTGGGTATGGGGCCATCCGGCGTGGGGATGGGGCCGTCCGGCGTGGGGATGGGGCCGTCCGGCGTGGGGATGCGGCCATCTGGCGTGGGGATGCGGCCGTCCGGCGTGGGGATGCGGCCGTCCGGCGTGGGGATGCGGCCGTCCGGCGTGGGGATGCGGCCGTCCGGCGTGGGGATGGGGCCGTCGACGGTGGGCGGCGGCGGTGCGGCGGTTGCCTCGGCGACGTCCGCGGCGAGTGCGATCTCGGCGCCGAGCAGCTCGAACGGGCCACCGCCGTCGATCTCCATGCCGAACTCGATGCTGGTGCCGGCGCGCACGAGCTGGTTGTAGTCCTCCGCGGCAATGACGTACCGGGTTCCCTGCTGGGAGACGACGACGGCGTTCCAGATGTTGACGATCCGGCCGCCGGCCTCGATCTCCACCTGCCATCCGTTGAAGGGTTCGCGTGCGGACAGGGTGACGGCAACGATGGAACCGGTCTGCCAGTCATCGGTCACGCGTGAGCTGAGGCGCGCCTCGGCGGAGACCAAGTCCGTCATGTTGGGACCTCGTTCAGGTGTGCCGCGGGCGAGACGGCGACGATGTGGGGAAGAGTTAGCCTGTCGAAGCGGAGCGAGGAAGCATTTTCAGGGTGCATGCCTTTGTCGCATAAGGCGTGGCGCCGCACGTGCTTTGCCTGAGTGGCGGCGCCACGGCGCGTGCCGAGCGCCATTTGTGGCTCATCGCGCGATCAGGGCGTCGGCCGGCGGAACGCACGCTGGGACCGTGCTTGTGCGCTAAGGGCGGCGGTCGCACGTCAGGCTTGCCGTTCTTCGGGCTTTCGCGTATCGAACCGGCTGCGGCGACGTGGCGGAGTGGTTACGCAGCGGACTGCAAATCCGTGTACGCCGGTTCGATTCCGGCCGTCGCCTCCAACGTGTTCGGTGCGGTGGAAATACCGTCTGCCGCCGGAGTGAGACGACCCGCGGCTTGGGCGACGATCCGCGGCTGAACGATGAGCGGCGGCTTGTACGTCAGGCCGGCGGGGACGACGACCCACCAGGAGAACGACGATGGGTGACGAGGCGACTTTGCGCACTCGGATGGTGAACAACCAGCTTCGTACGTTCGACGTGACAGACCATCGGATCCAAGACGCGTTCCTGACCGTCCCGCGCGAAACGTTCGTTCCCGCCGACCAGCGCGCCATCGCCTATTCCGACGAGGCGATCCCCATCCTGCGGGACTCCATCGGCCGCCCAATGCGCACGATGACGCGTCCGGCCATTCTCGGGCGTCTCATCCAGCTCGCGCAGCCCACGGAAGACGACGTCGTGCTCCTCGTCGGCGCCGGCCTCGGGTACACCGCCGCCATTCTGGGGCAGCTCGCCGGCTCGGTCATCGCACTGGAATGCGACGACACCCTGGCCGATACCGCCTCGGCCGTGCTCGAGGAGGACGTCTCCAACGTGGTGGTGGTGAGCGGTCCATTGGACGCCGGCTGGCCCAAGGAAGCCCCCTACGACGTGGTCTTGGTCGACGGCGCCGTTCTGGTGGAGCCGACCGCGCTGATCGACCAGCTCAAGGTCGGCGGCCGGCTCGTCGCAGTGTATGGCGAAGGACTGTCCGGCCGTTCGCAGATCTTCACCAAGGGCGAGCATGGGGTGTCCATGCGATTCGCTTTTAACGCCGCGGCGATGGTCCTGCCGGGCTTCAAGGCCGAGCCCGCGTTCGTCTTCTGACAGCCCAACGTGTGCCCGGCCGGTCGTTTTCCGACAATCCGGTATAGTCATACCCCCAAACGGTCCGACGGTTTCATGGTCCGTTCATATCTCGTTGCAGGAAAGACGCACACGATCAGCGCCTGATGGCTCAGAGCCGCCTGGCGGGAACTGGGCTCTGGCTCTAAGGATTTGCCTGCACGTAAAACCATGCTCAGGTTCCGAAAGGACGAGAGCATGCCGAGTCGTATTCGAGTTTCAGCCTTGGTTGCGGTCACCTTGACCGCAGTTTGCGGGACGCCGGTGTCGTCGCAGACGATGACCGAAGCTCTCGCGTCGGCTTATTCCACCAACCCTCAGCTCAATGTCGCCCGTGCCCAGCTGCGAGCGGTTGATGAAGACATCGCGATCGCGCGGTCGCAGAACCGTCCGCTCCTCGAAGGCTCGATCCAGTACCTCACGTCGACGACGCAAGTGTCCGGCGCCCCGCTGGTCCGCGGGCAGACGTCGAGCAATTCGCTCGGCTTCTCGTTGCAGCTGACGCAACCGCTCTTCCAGGGCTTTCAGGTCCGCAACTCGATCCGGCAGGCCGAGGCGTCGGTGCTCGCCCAGCGGTCGCGAGCTGCAGGTGACGGAGCAGGACGTCCTGCTCCAGACGGCGGTGTCCTTCCTCGACGTTCTGCTGTTCCGCGAGATCGTCAGGCTCCGCACCAACGACGTCGAGTTCCTGGGCGAACAGGTTCGCGCCGCGCAGGACCGATTTGAAGTCGGCGAGGGCACCCGCACGGACGTGTCCCAGGCGGAGGCGCGCCGCGCCGAATCGCAGGCGCTCCTCAACAACTCGCAAGCCAACTTCGAGGCCGCCCGCGCGACCTATCAGCGCCAGACGAACCTCGTCGCCAACAACCTGCGGGACAACTTCAACGTCGCGCGGTTGCTGCCCGAATCGCTTCCCTCGGCGCTCAATATCGGGCAGCAGCAGCACCCGGCCATCATCGCGTCGCTGCACAACGTCGACACCAATATCTTCAACGTGGCGGCGCTCGAAGGTCAGTTCCTGCCGAGCCTCGGCGCCACGGCTTCGGCAAGCTCCACCTTCCAGACCGTGGGCCGGACCGACCGGACGGACGACGCCCGTGTCGGCCTCAATCTGACGATCCCGATTTACCAGCGCGGCCTGGTCTCGGCGCAGGTGCGGCAGGCCAAGGAGAGCCTCGGCGGGGCGCGCATCCAGGTGGATCTGAACCGCAACATCGTGCGCCAATCGGTGGCGACGTCCTGGGCGACATATCAGTCGTCCATCCGCTCGATCCGCAATGCGCAGACTGGCGTGTTCTCGGCGCAGCTCGCACTCGAAGGCGTCATCGAGGAGCAGCGCGTCGGCCAGCGCACCACGCTCGACGTTCTGGACGCACAGCGCGACCTGATCAGCGCTCAGATCACGCTGGTGAACGCCCAACGCGACAAGGACGCGGCGGCCTTCCAGCTCCTCTCCAACATCGGGCGTCTCAACGTGACGGCGCTCGGCCTCAATGTGGAAGCCTACCGCCCGGAGGAGCATACCGACGCGGTCCGCAACAAGTGGTACGGCTCCTATACGCCGGACGGTCGCTGACAAGGGCGCACCTTCCGGCCAAATCGTTCTCGTTTCTCGAGCGGCGGTCCTTCGGGGCCGCCGCTTTTTCGTTGCGCTCGCCCAGGCTTGGCTGGTGCGACGCTGGCGCGCCGACTTCGAACCCATAGAAGTTGCGTAAAATCTGCTTTGCAATCTTAACGCGATATGGTGTGATGCCGCTTCATGAGACGTGGCTCCGCTGGGGTGCATCCCACCCATAGACCATTTCGTACCATCGGCTCGGGGAGCGCCTCGGGACCGGTGTGGCCGTGGCGAGCGCGCGCGCGTCGCGCCATCCGCGCCGAGCGAATGGTCCAGCCACGCGGGAGGACCGCCTGACGTGGACGACGAGATCGAGATCTTTCCCGGCGCTGATGGCGATGGTGCGAACAACGTCATCCTTGCCGACAATCCCGCCGCTGGCGCAGTGTTCAGCGGGGGCGGCGGTGTCGACATGCTGTACCTTCGCTCGGACAGCATCAACCTCGTCGAGGTCGACTACGTTCAGGGTCGGCTCGAGGTCGATCGTGCGCGCTCGAGCGTGTCCGGTTTCGAAGGCTTTCGGTTCGACGGAATGGCGCCGATCGACATCGTCGGATCGACGCGCAACGAGACGATCATCACCGGGTCCGGCAACGACACGATTTTCGCCGGCGAGGGCAACGACACGATCCGCTCGCGCGACGGCGACGATTCCGTCCACGGGACGTACGGCAAAGACGATATCCGCCTCGGTACCGGCCACGATGCGTCCGTCGGCAGCTTCGGCAATGACACGATCTTCGGCGAGAGCGGCAACGACACCATCAACGGCGGGTTCGACAACGATCTCCTGCGCGGCGGCGACGGCAACGACAGCATCCGCGGCAGCTTCGACCGCGACACACTCGAAGGCGGCGGCGGGCGTGACTGGCTGGATGGCGAGGCCGACGACGATGTGATCCGCGGAGGGGCGTTCCACGATACGATGCTCGGCGGCGCGGGCGAGGACACCCTCGACGGTGGCGGCTCGCCCGACCTTGTGTACGGCGGAACCGGCAACGATTTCGCGAGCGGCGGCGAGGGGCTCGACACCGTCTACGGCGAGGAGGGCAACGATACCCTGCGTGGCGAGGATGGCGAGGACAGCCTCGACGGCGGTCTCGGAGACGACGATCTCGACGGCGGCACGGACCTCGACACCCTACGCGGCGGCCTCGGCAACGACACGCTGCGCGCGGGCGCCGACCGCGGAGAGCGGCTGTACGGCGAGGACGGCGACGACGTTCTCGTCAAGTCCGCGGACGCGGGGGCCGACGGTGTGACCTGGGACGGTGGCCCCGGCAGCGACACCATCGAATGGGCCGCGCCAAATGCCAGCGCCGCCGGCGGATGGTCGGCCAACCTCGAGACGGGGCGCATCGAACGCAACGGGGTGCGCTTCGACATTCTCGTCAGCATCGAGAACATCACCGTGTTCCACGATGCGCCGGTGATCGGCAGCAGCGGCAACAACGTCATCCGCGCCGTCGGCAACCACGACAACGTTCTCTTGGGTGGCGGTGGTTCTGACACCATCGACGGGGGTGGCGGGTCCGACACGATCACCGGCAGCGGGACGAGCCTCCTGCTTGGTGGCAGCGGCAACGATTCCATCATCGGCGGCGCCGACCGTGACACCATCGACGGTGGCTCGGGCAACGACACCATCGTCGGCAGCCAGTTCCGCGCGGCGGACACCTACGGCGGCGGCTCCGGCGACGATCTCCTCATCAAGAACACGGGCACCGGCGCGGCGTCCTCGATCTGGAACGGCGGACCTGGAAGTGACACGCTGGAGTGGGCGATCATCGACGTCCCCGTCGACAGCAATTGGGTGGTCAATCTCTCGTCCGGCGCCATCGAATATCAGGGCGAGCGGCGGGATGTGCTTGTCGACGTCGAGAACGTCACCGTACGCAACGGCGCCACGTTGATCGGCAACAGTTCCGACAACACTCTACGCAGTATCGGCGGCTACGAGACCACCCTCACGGGCGGGAACGGCAACGACAATCTCGACGCCGGTGACGGCGACGACACGCTGGTGGGCGGGCCGGGCAACGATACGCTGGACGGCGGCGGCGGTACGGACACCATGAACGGCGGCGATGGGGACGACACCTACGTCATCGCCGCCATCGGCGACACGATCATCGATTCCTCCGGCAACGACACGGTCCGCACCTACCGGGATTTTACCCTCGGCGGCGCGATCGAGAACCTGACGCTGCTCGGTTCGGTGCTGGTGGGGGCCGGCACCAACGGCCCCAACACCATCATCGGCAACGCCCTGAACAACACGATCACCGGCATGGGCGGACACGACAGTCTCGCCGGAGACGCCGGGAACGACACGATCGACGGGGGCACCGGCAACGACACGCTGGACGGCGGCGACGGGATCGACCGGATGACCGGCGGCTCGGGCGACGACATGTACGTCATCGACCGGACCGAGGACATCGCGATCGAGCACGCCGATCAGGGCACCGATACGATTGCCACCTATCTCGACGACGTGACGCTGGGCCCGCACTTCGAGATCCTGTTGCTGCTGGGCAATTCGATCACTGGGGTCGGCAACGCGTTCGACAACTACATCGTCGGCAACGGGACCGGAAACGTGCTGCGCGGCCTGGGCGGCAACGACACGCTCGTGGGTGGCGGTGGCAGCGATACGCTCGACGGCGGCGAGGGGATCAACACGCTGGAAGGTGGAACGGGGGACGACCGCTACATCCTCATGCGCCCGACCGAAAGTGTGCGCGAGTTCGCATCCGGCGGTCGCGACACCATCGTCGCCTACTTCGACTATACGCTGAGCGAGCACGTGGAGCGGTTGGCGCTCTACGGCGATGCCACGCGCGGCACCGGGAACGACGACGACAACACGCTGCTCGGCAATGACCTCGACAACACGTTCTTCGGCAAGGAGGGCGACGACTATATCGTCGGGCGCGGGGGTGATGACACCATCAACGGCAACCGCGGCGACGACAGCATGATCGGCGGGGAGGGCGACGACGTCTACACCGTCTCGTCGGATGGCGACCGCATCACCGAGCATGCCGGAGAGGGCACCGATCTCGTCTACGTGTATCAAGACTACACGTTGGGCGATCACCTCGAGAACGTGACGGTGCTCGGCGCCGGCCCCCGCGCCGTCACGGGCAACGCGCTCGACAACGTTCTGACCGGCAACCAGAAGAGCAACGATCTCCAGGGCCTTCGCGGATCCGACACCCTCATAGGCGGAAGCGGCGACGATACGCTGAACGGGGGCAGCGGCAACGACACCATGACAGGGGGCACGGGCAACGACGAATACGTCATCGCCCTCAGCGGTGACCTCGTGGTGGAGAGCGCCAATGGCGGTGTCGACCATGTCCTCTCCTACAAGTCCAGCTACACGCTTCCGGACCACGTCGAGAACCTGACGGTGGGCTCCGGGCGCCCGGTCGGGCGCGGCAACGATCTCGCCAACGTCCTGCAAGGCAATGCCGGAAAGAACTGGCTGTTTGGCCGCGACGGCGCCGACCGGCTCCTGGGCGGCGGCGGCGACGATACGCTGAAGGGCGACGACGGTAATGACACGCTGATCGGCAACTCGGGCGCGGACCGTATTACCCTCGGCTCGGGCGCGGACCGCCTCGTCTACGTCTCCTACGGCGACACCGGCGACACACCGGCCACGCGCGACACCATCGTGGACTTCCGACGCAAGCAGGGCGACAAGATCGATGTCTCCGCGCTCGATGCCGATCGCACCCGAGGCGGAGACCAGGCGTTCGACTTCATCGGCACGAAGCCCATCACGAAGCCCGGGCAGATGAACTACTACAACTTCGGCGATACAACGATTCTCTACATTAACATCGACGACGACCCGGACGTCGATCTGCAGATGAAGTTCAACAACACCGTGTACCTCACCGGCACCGACTTCATCTTGTAGGCCGGCGCTCTGGCGCGAGGCGGTCCCGCCAGAGCTGTCGGGGCCGCGCCTGTCCGGCACCGCGCCCTCGCGCCTCGCGCCGCCGTGGACCGGTCCTCGAGAGCGCACGACCTCGTCCGCCCCGACCGCCGGCCCATTCTCGACGGCCGGCGCATCCCCCCCTTCGTTGGTCCTGCGCTCATGCGCTCCCGGGATCAAACCCGCGACGTCCGGCGTGCAAGGCAGCAGGTTTGCCATCGTTCGGCGTCGCGGAACCGCCTTGGATCGCTGAAGAACCTCGCCTCCGACACCACCGCCGCACAACGGGATCCGCCACGCACCCGAAGGCCGCCGACGCGGCGCGCTGCAGGTCCCTTATCGAGCGGAGCGGTGGTCCTGGGGCCATCCCGGCGCTTGCCCGAAGCGATCCTGGAGCTGCATCGATCGACCGCCGGGCCGCGCTGCGCCGCATCGGCCGCGCAAGCCCCACGCCAGCTTGCCTCCCTACGCTCGTCGTTGGGCATCGAGATGACGGGTGGACGGCACCGCGGCGGTTTTCGTTTCGCCAATGGTGCCGCCGCTCCCGCCATCGCAGCCCGACCCAGGGTGATCTCGTTGGGCCTGTCGGCCGGCGTCGGTTCGTGGCCGGCCGGGCCTGGAGCCCAATGCCTGGGGAGATGACGGAGACGCCGGGGTCGCGCCCGTCGCAGGCGGCGTGGCCGTTGTGCGGTTGGATGCGCCGCCGCGCGCCCGCGTCGCCCCAAGCCGCCCTCCCACCCGGTCGCCGTTCCGGCGGCCTGGTTCCCAGGTGGTGTGCGCCGCAGGCGATGAACTGACACCGGTCATCGCTGCGCGCACGGAAGAGGAAGTGCGCGAATGACCCCGTCTCTCCAGGACTTCGATCGCGCCGATCCCGCAGCGCCACGCCAAGGTGGCTTCATTCGCGAGGGGGACGCGGCGGCCGTCACGCGCGGCGGCGCTGGGCACACTCACGCGTCGTCGCCATTGCATCCCGCTCAGGCGGTCGCGGACGACGCCGGGCACGTCGCCTTGGATCTCGTTCCAGCCGATCCGTATTTCGCCTCGCAATACCACCTCGCCAACACCGCCACCGGGCAGCGCGACCTCAACCTCATCGAGGGCGGCACCTCCGTCTGGGATGACCTGTCCGGCGAGGGTGTTCGCGTGGCGATCCTTGACGATGGGGTGGACTACCGACACCCCGACCTCGCCCCGAACTACGAATTCCGCCTTCAGGTGACGGGTGTCGATGGCTACCATCCGGACCGCGACGGCGCGCATGGTACGGCAGTGGCCGGTATCATCGCGGCGCAGCGCAACGACTCCGGCGCCGTCGGGATCGCGCACGAGGCGAGCTTGTTCGCCATGCCCGGCATCCCAGCGGCGGACCTCTCGGGCGACGGTCGCGCCGTGTCGCCAACGATCTCGTTGCGCACCGCATTCGCCGCGCATGCCGACTACGACGTGATCAACAACAGCTGGGGCTTTGTCACACCGTTCTACGATTCCGCGTTCAACGGCGCGCAACGCAGCTATCACGAGACGCTGGTCGACGTGATCGACGAGGGCCGCAATGGGCGCGGCAGCATCATCGTGAAATCCGCCGGCAATGGCCGCGGCTCGTTGGAGAACACCGCGGGCTCCTGGACCACCGCGTGGGAAGGTACGATCGCAGTGGCGGCGGTCGAGCGCGACGGCCGCGTCACGAGCTACTCGACCGAAGGGGCGAGCCTACTGGTCTCAGCCTTCGGCGGTCCATCGTACGGCGATGTCGTCACCACAGACCGCACCGGGGGCCTGGGCTACAACCGCTCCACCCATGGTGACGACGTGACGAGCGCCTTCAACGGGACCTCGGCCGCGGCGCCCATGGTCTCGGGCGTCGTGGCCCTCATGCTGGAGGCCAATCCGCGCCTCGGCTACCGCGACGTGCAGACGATCCTCGCAGCCACCGCGCGCCACACCGGCGCCGACAGCTTCGACAACGCCGGCCTCAAGGGGTCCGAGCGCTATTCATGGGACTGGAACGCCGCAGACACGTGGAACGGCGGTGGCATGCACTTCTCCGAGGACTACGGCTTCGGCTTGGTGGATGCGCTGGCGGCGGTGCGGCTGGCCGAGAGCTGGCGCCACACCAGCACCTATGACGACCGCATTGTCATTGAGGAGGTCGCCGCCAACGAAGGCAACGTCGCCATCGCCGACCTCGCCAGCGCGACGATGACCTTCACCGTCACCAGCGACATCGAAGTGGAACGGGTCGCCATCGACCTCGGGCTGACGCACGGCTGGATGAGCGATCTCGAAATCGAACTGATCTCGCCGGACGGCAGCGTCAGCGAGCTGCTTCGCGACAACTTCGGCGCAAGCGGTACGACGGACTATGGCGCGCAGGATCTGACCCTCACCAGCAACGCCTTCCTCGGCGAACTCAGCGCGGGCACCTGGACCCTCGTGTTCACCGACGATTACTTCGGGGATTCGGGGATGGCGAGCCATGCGTCGCTTTCGATCGTCGGTCGCGCGGGGATGAGCGACACCTACGTCTACACCGAAGAATTCGCGGACGTTTCCGATGAGAGCCGCCGAACACTCGAGGACACTGACGGCGGGAACGACGAGATCAATGCCAGCGCCGTCTTCTCGGACAGCGTGATCGACCTCAACTCGGGCGCCACAGGATGGATCGACGGCGTGTCCTTCACGGTGGCACCCGGAACCATGATCGAACGTGCCGCCTCCGGGGATGGCGACGACCGGCTCACCGGCAACCAGCGCGCCAACCGCCTCAGTGGCGGGCGCGGCGACGACACGCTGGACGGTGGCGCCGGCCGCGACACCATGGACGGCGGCGCAGGCAACGACCTCTATCACGTCGAGCGTCTCGGCGACCGGGTCGTGGAGCGTAACGGCGGCGGTATCGACACGATCGAGACGGAGGTGGACATCACCCTGCCGACCTTCGTTGAGCGCGTGTTTCTGCGTGGCCACGCGGCACGCGCGGTGGGCACGTCGGCCGACAATACGATGGTTGGCAACTCGCGCGACAACCGCCTCTTCGGAAAATCAGGTGACGACTACATCGTCGGTCATTCCGGTGATGACACCATCGACGGCGGCGGCGGTGCCGACCACATGATCGGCGGAACGGGGGACGATCGCTTCACCGTTGGCAATCCAGGCGACGTGATCCGCGAGGAGGCGGACGCCGGCTGGGACACTGTGCGCAGCTACATCGATTTTGCGTTGGGCGAGCATCTCGAGCGCCTGGAGCTCTTCAATTCGGCACGCTCCGGGACGGGTAACGACGCCGCCAATATGTTGATCGGAAACGGGACCGACAACGTGCTGAACGGCCTCGGCGGGCGCGACCATATCCGCGGCCACGGCGGCGACGACACGATCAACGGCGGCGCCGGCAACGATACCATGATCGGCGGGACGGGCTCGACACCTACATCGTCGGCTTGCGCAACGATGTGATCGTGGAGGCGGCAGGCTCCGGGTACGACGCCGTGATCACGTATGCGCGGACCTTCCGATTGGCGGACAACGTCGAGCGTCTGGAGTTCCGATCCGGCTCGAGCATCGGCTACGGCAACGAGCTGCGCAACACGATGATCGGCAATGACGATGCCAACCAGATCCGCGGCGAAGGCGGGGACGACCGTCTGTTCGGGGCGGGCGGGCGCGACACCCTGGTCGGCGGCGTGGGCGACGACACGCTGGTGGGCGGCCCCGGATCGGACCGTCTCGTGTTGGGAACGGGCGCCGATACGATCGTCATCAAGGCGAATGACTCCGGCTACGGATTCGCGCGGCGCGATATGGTCCGCGATTTCGAACCGGGGGTGGATATTATCGACCTCTCATTGATCGATGCCGACACGGGCCTGTCCGGCAACCAGGCGTTCCGCTTCGTCGGAACCGGCGCACCGCAGGAGGCTGGCTCGGTCGGCTTTCAGGTGTACCGCGGTGCCACCATCATCAGCGTGAACACCGACGACGATCCCGGCATCGAATTGCAACTCCAGCTGAACGGAGTCGCTGGGATCAGCGCGTCCGACTTCATCCTGTAGGAGCCGGCCCGCGAAGGCCTGGCTGCAGAGGCCGGTGAGGGCATCGGATCGGCCGTCCCGGCGCGGCTTGCGCGCCGGCCAGGTCGCATGCGGTGCCCGCCCTCCCGGCGATGATCGCGCGGCGCTGTGGGCCCGTACGACGGCAGTACAACGCAAATGGCCCGCCCCGACGTGTCTGTCGGAGCGGGCCATCTGGTATCCGGGTCGGGGTGGAGCGCGCTACTCGGCCGGGGCGCCGGCCGCGGCCGGGGGTGTCACGCCACCCCGTTCCACGGTCCGGCGGTTGTTGCTGACGGTGTCGCCGAGCCACTGGAACATCACGTAAAGGCCCGGGATGAAGATGATGCCGATGCAGGTGGCGGCGAACATGCCGCCCAGGACCGTCGTGCCGAGCACGAAGCGCGAGACTGCACCCGCGCCCGTCGCCGTCACCAGTGGGACCACGCCGAGGATGAAGGCGAACGCCGTCATGAGCACGGCGCGGAAGCGCATCTCCGCCGCTTGGCGTGCGGCCTCGACGCGGGTGTGATTGGCTTCACGCGCTTCCTTGGCGAACTCCACGATGAGGATCGCGTTCTTCGCCGCGAGCCCCACCAGAAGCACCAGACCGATCTGGACGTAGACGTTGAGGGCGATCCCGAACGCGGAGATGGCCGCAATCGCACCCAGGGCCGCGATCGTCACCGACCCCAGCACGGCGAATGGGTTCATCCAGCTCTCGTAGAGGCCGACCAGGAAGAGGTAGCCGAACAGCACCGATAGGCCGAGCAGGATGCCGAGCGCATTGCCCTGCCCCTCCGATTGGAAGGACATCCCCGTCCAGGCGAAGCCGTATCCCTCGGGAAGGGTTTTGGCCGAGATCTCCGCCATCGCGTCCATCGCCTGGCCGTCGGAATAGCCGACCGCGGCGTTGCCGTTGATGCCGGCGGTGATGAACTGGTTGTACCGGAAGGAGAGGTTGGGTCCGAGCGTGAAGCGCGGCTCCGCGAGGGTCGAGACCGGCACCATGTTCCCGTCCGTCGAACGCACGTAGATCTGGTTGAGGTCGTTGATCGATTTGCGGTAGGGCGCGTCGGCCTGGATGTTCACTTGGAAGACGCGGCCGAGGTACGTGAAGTCGTTCACGTACTGCGAGCCGAGCTGCGCCTGCAGCGTCTCGTACAGCGATGAGATGGGAACGTTCAGGCTCTCCGCCTTCGCGCGGTCGATGTCGAGATAGACCTGCGGGACGTCGGCCGAATAGCTCGAGTAGGCGCGGCCGATCCTCGGATCGGCGTTCGCCGCGACGAGGAGCGAGCGCAGCACCTCCGTCATCTCCTGCGGCGTCTGCCCAGAGAGGCCCTGCAGCTGATAGGCGAAGCCGCCGGCTGTGCCGAGGCCCGGAATCGGTGGCGGCGGGAAGGCGAACACGTTCGCCTCCGGGATCGCCGCGAACTTCGCCGACAGGCTGGCGTAGATCGCCTTGAGGCTGAGTTCGGGCGTGGTGCGCTCGTCCCATGGCTCCATCACGACCACGGCGAGGCCGGAGCCGGAGTCCGGCGCGCCGGTGAGCAGGCTGTAGCCGGCCACCGTGATGGTGTTGGCGACGCCCGGTTGCGCCTGCGTGATTTCCGTCACCTTCTCCATGATATCGAGTGCCCGGGGGAGGGCGGCACCGGAGGGAAGCGAGACGTCGACGAACAGCGCGCCCTGGTCCTCGTTCGGGATGAACGCGGACGGCACACGCTCCAGCATCAGGTACGACGCGAAGCCCGCCCCCGCGATAGCGATGCCCGCGATCAGCGAGCGCCGCGCGATGACACCGACCAGTCCGACATACCCCGAGCGAACCCGGTTGAGGCCGGAATCGAAGATGCGCAGCGGCAGCATCTTCTTCGTGTTGGTCTTGAGCACCAGCGCGCAGATGGCCGGCGACAGGGTCAACGCGTTGATCGACGACAGGAACACCGCCGCGGAGATGGTGACCGCGAACTGGCGGAACAGCTCGCCCGTGATGCCGGGGAAGAACGCCACCGGACCGAAGAGGGCGAACAGCACCAAGGTGGTGGAGATGATCGGCCCCTGCACCTGGCGCATGGCCTCGAGCGTGGCTTCGCGCCGGTCGAGCCCTTCCTCTTCCATGAGGCGCGAGACGTTCTCCACGACGACGATCGCGTCGTCGACGACGAGGCCGATGGCGAGCACCACGGCAAAAAGGCTGATCGTGTTGGCCGAGAAGCCGAAGGCCGCGAGGATCAGGAACACGCCGATCAGCGAGACCGGGATCGTCGCCGCCGGGATGATGATGGCCCGCAGATCGCCGAGGAACACGAAGGTGACGACCATGACGATGACGGCGGTGATGGCCAGCGTCACGATGATTTCGTGGATCGAGGCGGAGACGAAGAGGGTCGAGTCGTAGACGACTTCGTACTTCAGCCCGTCCGGAAAGCGGGACGATACGTCCTCCAGCTCCGCCCGCACGTTCTTCATCACTTCGAGCGCGTTGGCGCCCGGTGCCTGATAGACGGCGACCGACGCGGCCGGCTGGTTGTTCAACTTGGAGATGGCCGAGTAGGTCTGGGCGCCCAGCTCGATGCGCGCGACGTCCTTCAGACGCACGATGGCCCCGTCGGCGCCGGTGCGCACGATGATCTCGCCGAACGCGCTGGGGTCCGCCAACTGGCCCTGGCCGGTGATGGTGTACTGAACCGCCTGCGTGTCGCCCGTCGGCGGTCCGCCGATGGTGCCGAGCGAGGCCTGGATGTTTTCCGACTTGATCGCCGCGACGATGTCGGACGTCGACAGCGACACGGATGCCAGCTTGATGGGGTCCAGCCAGATCCGCATCGAGTAATCGAGCCCGCCCAGCAGGGTGGCATCGCCGACGCCGTTCACGCGCGACAGCGGGTCGCGCACGTTGATGGTGGTGTAGTTCGAGATGTAGATCGGGTCGAACGTGTTGTCGGGCGAATAGACGTTGATGACGCCCAGCATGTTGGTGGATTGCGCCTGGGTGGTGACGCCCAGCGCCTGCACCGTTTGCGGCAGGCGGGCGAGGGCCTGTGACACGCGGTTCTGCGTGTTCACCTGGGCGATGTCCGGATCTGTGCCGATGTCGAAGGTGACGCTCAGCGTGTAGGTGCCGGAGGACGACGCGGTGGAGGACATGTAGATCATGTCCTTCACACCGTTGACCTGCTCTTCGATGACGCCGCCGACGGTGTCGGCGATGGTCTCGGAGTCGGCGCCCGGGTAGGCGGCCGTGACCTGAACGACCGGGGGCGTGATGTCCGGGAACTGCGCGACGGGCATGGAGTAGAGCGCCAGCGCCCCGGCGATGGTGAGAACGAGCGAGATGACGATCGCGAGACGCGGCCGCTCGACGAAAACCTTAGAGATCATTGGGTCGTGGCCGTCGAGGTGTTGGCGGACGCGTCGCCGGTGCTGGCGCTCGACGTGGTGCTCGCGTCATGACCGCTGGTGGCTGGAGCGCTCGACGCCGCGTCGCCTGTTGCCGTCGAGGCCGGCGGGCTGGGATCGCTGCTGTCTGCACTCGCGGCCGCGGGGCTGCTGTCGCCGCTGCTGGTGGCATCTGAACCGCCGGCGGTGGCGGTGCCGCTCGTCGTAGCGGGGCTGGTGGAGGCGGACGAGCTCGACGCGTCGGAAGCGCTCGCGGTGTCGGAGGTGCTGGCGCCGGACGCGCCCGGTGTGCTGGAGGTGCTGGCGACGCTCGGCGTATTCGTCGGCGCCTGCGTCGGCGAAACCTCGATGCCTGCGCGCACCTTCTGCAGGCCCTGTACGATCACCGTTTCACCGGACGTCAGCCCCTGCTTGACCGGGAAACCGTTCTCGATCTGAGGACCGGTTTCGATGCGCCGGGTTTCGGCCTTGTTGTCGTCGTTGACGACGAAAACGTACCGGCCCTGGCTGTCCTGAAGGACGGCTGAGACGGGGACCACCGGCATCGTCATGCCCTGCGCTTCCTTCACGATCACGTTGACGAAGGCGCCCGGCAACAGCACGCCGTTCGGATTGGGAAAGTCCGCATAGATGACCAGCGATCCGGTGCTGGCGTCGATCTGGTTGCTGGCGAAGCTGATCTTGCCGTCGTGATTGTACTTGGAGCCGTCCGGCATCGTCAGTTCAGGTGTGAACAATTCGGCGTCCGTGCCGCTCTTGGTCTGCGCGACCTTCGTGAACAACGTCTCGGGAATGGAGAACGCCACGCGGATCGGATCGATTTGGGCCACGTTCGCAATGGTGCCGCTCTGGGTCGTAACCAGGTTGCCGACCGTGATCGCGAGGAGACCGATGCGCCCGTCGATCGGCGATATGATGTCCGTGTAGGACAGGTTCAGCTGCGCCGTCTGCACGTTCGCCTGGGCCTGCTGGATGGCGGCCTGCGCCTCCTGCACCTTGGCCTGGGCCACGTCACGGTTGGCGGAGGCATCGTCAGCTTGCGCCTGGCTGACGACATCGCGCTTCAAAAGGTCCTGCTGGCGCTTGAGCACGACTTCGGCGTTGTTGAGCTGGGCCTGGGCGCCGGCCAATTGCGACTTCGCCGCTGCGAGCTGCGCCTCGGCCGAGGCTAGAGCCGCCTGATAGGGTGCCTTCTCGATCTGCATGAGAAGGTCATTCTTCTTGACGGTCGAGCCTTCCTTGAAATTCACCTTTTCGAGGAAGCCCTCGACGCGGGCCACCAGATTGACCGACTGCAGCGCCTGCACGCGGCCGACGAACCGGTCGCTGCGCGTCACGTCCTCGTCCTTGACGGCGGCGACGACCACGGCGGGCGGGGGCGCGGCGGGCTGGGCCAGAGCGGGCATGGACGCGCCAAGAGCGATCGCGACGGAAGCAGCGATCCGCCATGGCGAGCGGAGGGGCGTGACGTCGGACGGCGGTCGGAGATTCATGTGGCGGCTCAATCGATCACTCTGTTGGACACAAGAGATGCCGAGCCCTACGCGTAAGGTTTGGCGTAGGCACACTGCCGTTCAGACCCCCGCCTGACAAGCCGGAGCCCTCTCTCGAGGACACACTATCGTATGATGTCCCCCGTGCGGATGACACATCAGTGACGTGACTCCGGGCTGTCCGTACCGAGCTCCGTTCGAAGTGGCGTGAGCGAGGTGGTCCGAGGGTCGGCCGGTGGAATCGACCTGATCGTCTCGCCGGCACCCC
This sequence comes from uncultured Alphaproteobacteria bacterium, assembly GCA_963771975.1. Taxonomy (GTDB): domain Bacteria; phylum Pseudomonadota; class Alphaproteobacteria; order Rhizobiales; family Amorphaceae; genus Acuticoccus. Next base: position 561,086 of record CAVYVL010000002.1, read on the forward strand.
TTGACGTCGTGTGAGGCGGCCGATACATGAGACGCGTTCCGCTGAACCTGCGGCACGATGACGTTCGCAGGTCACGATCCCAGAACCCGTCGGTTTGTACGGGTCTCTTGGGGGATAGTTTAACGGTAGAACCGCGAACTCTGACTCCGCTAGTCCTGGTTCGAATCCAGGTCCCCCAGCCACCTGTTTTCTAGCGATCGTCTGACTGTTGCCGACGTCGCTCCACGCAGGTCCCACGGGTCCGCCGCGCGGACGTTTCGCCTCCCGATCGCTGCTGCGCGGCGACCATGCGCCTGTTTATCCTCCGCCTTAGACCGTGAACGGCGGCGCTGCAGCCAGTGCGGTGGTCGGCGCGGCGAGGATCATCCCGCTCTCCCGCAGCAGCGCCACCTCGGTCTGGATCGCGTTGCGGACCTCGCGCATCGCCGGCGTGAAGGGCGCATTCGTCGCCGTCGCCAGCAGCATCACGTTGGTGAGCGTCGGATGGGTGATGCGCCAGGCGCGGAGGTGCCCTTCCTCCAGCTGGTCGATGGCGCAGCCGATCGGCAGAACGCCGTACAGTGGCTCGCGTTGGAGGAGACGGACGATCGTTCCGATCGCATCGATCTCCATGGTGATGTCGAGCTCGATCCCAGCCTCGGCGATCACCCTGTCGATCAGCCGCCGCAGTCCGTGCGTGCGCCCCTGCAACACCAAGGGCAGCCGCGCGAGCTCCGCGAGTGTGATCGAGCCGAATGCCCCCTCCGGATCGCCGAGACCGAGCGCCTCGGACGGGCAACCGATGACGTACAGCGTTTCAGACAGGAGCGGCTCCAGGTTCAGCCCCATGGACTGGCGGGCGTCGTGGACGATCGCGATGTCTATGGTGCCGTTGATCATCCAGTCGCAGACGTGGCCCGAGAGGCCATCGATGATGTGCAGATGGATCTCGGGAAAGGTCTGCCGCAGGCGCATCAGCAGCGGCACGCCGATCATGGCGCTGACGGACGGCGGCATCCCGAGACGCACCGTCCCGCGCGGCGTGGTCTGCTCGGCGCGCAACTCGGTGCAGACGGTGGAGAGGTCGTCGAGCGTGCGTTCCACCACCTCGAGGAAGCGCCGGCCCGCGTCGGTCAGCATGACGCCGCGGCCATTGCGGTAGAACAGCTTGGTTCCGATTTCTTCCTCCAGCCGGGCGATCTGTCGGCTGAGAGCGGGCTGCACCACCACGAGCGCATCCGACGCGCGGGAGAAGCTGCCCGCCTTGGCGACCGACCTGAAGTAGTTCAGCTGTTTCAACTCCACGGCGTCTTATACTCCCGAGAGGGCATAGCTGTTAGTACGACAAGAGGCTCCCCTGATCCGCTGGGCGGGACATAGTTCGATGATAAGCGCATCTTGCAGCTCATCGCCACCTGAGGCACGCGGCCCAGTCTCTCACGCCTCTATCCGTTCGGGACAGCAATATTCACGCCACCCTCAGCCGGCCCGCGACACGACGGTTGAGACCATCAAGTTTCGCGGTGCGACGGGAGAGACCGTGACCGCGCGGATCCGACGAAGGAGCACCGATGAGCCCGCCCGACACCCCCCTGGCCCGCTACGCCGTCGATATCACAAGCGGCTGGTCTCCCGTCCCCGATGTTCCTGAGGGCGTGGAGCAGATGATGCTGGGCGGCACACTCGACGAGGGCGCGAAGACGGGACGCCGCACGCGGCTGATCCGTTTCGCGCCGGGCACGCTGAACGACAACGTTTTCGTGCACGACTATTGGGAGGAGTTCTTCCTGCTGGAGGGCACACTCGACGTCGACGGGCAGTCCCTCGCAGGTTACGCCTACACCCTGCGCCCGCCGGGTACGCCGCACGGCCCGTTCTATAGCCGCACCGGTTGCATCTTCTTCGAGACGCAGTACTACGCCTGAACGTCTGCGCCTGAGGCTGATGCGCCGTCTGGATCATCCAGCCACCGCACCCGTTGGGCCTGCGCGGCGACTGGTGCTGTCGACACCCCGACGAACTGCGCTTCGGTCCGCGACTGCGGGAACAGAGGCGCGTTCCGGACGACCCGCGCCAGCCGGCAGAGCCCGCCGCGCGGATGTCGACCGACCCGGCCAGCTATGCCGCCATGGTCCAGGCAGCTATTCCCCAGGGGGACATTTCTCACTGGCGCGGGGCTGGGCATGGTGAAGTCCAACAGCCAGGGAGGCGTGCCGCTATGGACCTTTCACGACGGTCACTGATCGCTGGGGGTGTCGGCCTCGGGGGCGCCGCGGCGCTCGGCCTCTTTCCCCGCCCGGCCCGGGCCGCGGACTTTCCCACCAAGCCCTTCACCGCGATTGTCGACGCCAGCCCCGGCGGCGGCCACGACCGGTTTACACGCGCCATCACGCCGGAGTGGACGCGCATCACCGGCGAGACGATTATCCCGGAGTTCAAGCCGGGCGCGGGCGGTGTCCTCTCCGCGATGACGATCCTCAACGCGCCGCCGAACGGCTACACGCTGGGCGTCATCGCGGTGTCGAGCATGAACGTGTCGATCGCCGTCGGAAAGCCGGAAGGGTTCACCTACGGCTCGTTCGCCTATCTCGGCACCATGTGGAACGGCCCGATCGCGGTGTTCACCGGCAAGGATTCCAAGTGGGAATCGATGGAGCAGGTGGTCGAGGCGGCGAAGACGCAGACGATCACAGCCGCCGTCGCATCGCTGAACGCCATGTACCACATCAGCGGCGTGATCTTCGACCGGCGCATGGGCATCGAGGAGCGGTTCGTGCCCTACAACGGCGGCGGGCCGAGCCGGCGCGCGGCCGCGAGCGGTGAGACGGACATCGTCTGGACCGGGCTCTACGACGCCTCGAACGACTACGAGAACCTGCGCTGCCTGTGCGTGTTCGATAAGCAGAACCCGATTCCGGATGTTATCGACGCGCCGAGCGTCTACGACCTCTTCCCCGATCAGGCGGTGACGCTGATGCACCCGACGGCCTACTGCGTGTCGGCCAAGGTGAAGGAGGAGAACCCGGAGGTCTACAAGTACCTCGTCGACGCCTACCGCGAGACCTACACCTCGGAGGCGACGAAGAAGGCGCTGATCGACCTCAACTTCCAGCCGACCGCGCTGAACTACACGAGCCCGGAAGAGCTGGAGGCCATCGAGGCGGACTTCCTGGCGCAGCTGAAGACGCTCGAGCTTTGATGGGGGAGGGACGCGGCGAGGGCGTTTCCCTCACTGCCTCGCCCACCCGCGAAACACCGACCAACGAGGGCGTGCCCTCGCGGCGGGAGGAGCTCGTCTTCGCCCTCGCCATTCTCGCCTATTGTCTGGCCTACGCTGTGCAGGTGGCGGACCTGCCGCTGCACAGCATCGCCTACCCGCTGATCCTGATCGCCGCGCTGGTGGTGCTCGGGGCGGCCATCGTGCTGCGGGCCATGCTCAGCGCCCCGGCCACATCTGCGTCGAATCGGGGCCGCAACCCCGGCGCTCTGCGGGCGGGCCTGCGCGGGGCTGCGCTCGCAGGCACGGCGTTCGTCTTTCCCTTCGCCGCCACGCGGCTCGGCTTCGTGGTGGCACTCGCCCTCGCGGCGTTCGTCGCGATCCGCCTCATCTCGGGGATCGGCTGGGCGCTCGGCCTTTTGGTCTCCGTCATCGCCGGGCTCGCCGTCACCTTCTTCCTGACCGACGTCCTGGTCCTGTCCGTGCCGCGCGTTCCCGCCCTCGACCTGCCGCTCGGGCTCTGAGACCATGGACACGACCGTCCTCCTCGACGGCCTCGCGCTTGCCCTCAGACCGGAAAACTTCGGATGGCTGCTGCTGGGGTTCGTCAGCGGCATCGTGGTGGGCGCGATCCCGGGCCTCATCGAGAGCACCTTCCTCGCCATCGTGCTCCCCTTCACGATCTACCTCGACGTCTGGCCGGCCATCTTCTTCATCACCGGCGGCTACGTCGCCTCCGAGGCGGCGGGATCCTATCCGGCGATCCTCCTCAACATGCCCGGAACCCCCGGCACCACGCCGACCGCCTTCGAGGGCCATCAAATCGCACTCAGGGGCCAGTCCGGCGAGGCGATCGGCATCTCGGTCGCCGCGTCGGCGATCGGCACGTTCCTCGGCGCCCTCGTCTTCCTCTTTCTCGGCCCGATGGTGGGCACCATCGCCAACGGGATGGGCTCGCCCGAGGTCTTCATGCTCGCCGTGTTCGGTCTCTCAGCCGTCGCCTCCTTCACCGGGACCGACGTCGTGAAGGGCATCGCCTCCGTGCTCCTGGGCCTCCTCATCGCCAGCACCGGGCTCGATCTCTACGAGGGCGTGCCGCGGGCGCATTTCGGCCTTCTGGAGCTCTACAACTCGTTGCCGCTGCTGCCGGTGCTCCTCGGCCTCTTCGGTCTCTCCGAGGTCATCCGCCTCGCGGCGCGGCCGAAGCTGGAAACGATCGCCGCGCAGCCTCCCTCCGGTCTCGCCGGACCGCTGCGGGGAATGCGGATGGCGCTGCGAGAGCCGGTCACCGTCGCCCGCTCGGCGGCGATCGGCCTCCTCATCGGCATCGTGCCCGGAGCCGGGGGCTCGGCCGCCAGCGTCATCAGCTACGGCCAGGCGCGGCAGTGGTCGCGCCATCCGGAGCGCTTCGGCAAGGGGAGCGTGGAGGGTCTCGTCGCGACCGACACGGCGAACAACGCCGTGGTGCCGGGTGCGCTGCTGCCGACCTTCACGCTCGGCATTCCGGGCAGCCCCGTCGCCGTCGTCGCACTCGCCGCCCTGATGCTGCAGGGGATCCGACCGGGGCCCGGCTTTTATGCCAATTATGCCACGGAGGCAGCGGCGATCGGCTGGGCGCTCATCTTGTGCGCGGCGATCATCCTCTTGATCTGCCTGCCGCTGGCGTCGGTGATTGCGCGCGTCGTCAGCGTCCCGCTGCGGGTGCTTCTGCCGATCATATTCATCCTGTGCATCGTCGGTATCTTCACCTCGCGGCAGTTCCTGTTCGACGTGCACGTGATGGCCGTCTTTGCGGTTCTCGGCTACTACATCAAGCGGCTGGGCTACTCGCCCGTTGGCCTGCTTCTGGCGCTGATCCTGGGACGGACGTTGGAGGAGAACTTCTTCCGAAGCCTGATGATCGGGGGACCGGAGATCTTCTTCGAGAAGCCGATGGCGCTGGGGCTTCTCGTTCTGTCGGTGCTGACCATCGTGGTGCCGCACATCCTGGGCCCACGTCTGCGCCGCAGGGCCGCGCCATGAGCGCGAATGGAGACGTGGCACGGCGGATCGGGCTCCTGATCCCCTCGTCCAACACGACGATCGAGCAGGAGTTCGCCCGGTTCGGCCCAGCCGGCCTCTCGTTTCATTTCGCGCGGCTGCCGATGACCGAGGTGACCGCGGCTGGCTTCGCCAGCCAGGATGCGGCCATCGACGCCGCATGCGCACTCCTCGCCGATGCCAAGCCCGATGCGGTCGTTCTGTGCCAGTCGGCCGCGAGCTTCATGGGCGGTGCGGACTACGACACGCGGCTGCGCGAGCGCATGCAGGCTGCCGCTGGGGTACCGGGTCTGCCGGCCGGCGCGGTGATGGCCGAGGCACTTGCAGCGCTTCGCATCCGCCGGGTCGCGCTCGCGGTGCCGTTCGCCGGGGCGGCGAGCGAAGCGACCGCGCGCTATCTCGACGCGAAGGGCATCGGTGTTGCCACGGTCACGTCGCTGCAGATGATCGACAACTTCGCCATCGCCGCCGTCGGCGAGGAGACGATCATCGATCTGGCCGTGCGCGCGGCGGTGCCGGAGGCCGACGCCGTCATGCTCCCGGGCGGCAACATGCGTTGCCTGCCGCTGGTGGCGCGGTTGGAGGCGGCGACGGGGCGTCCGATCATCACCACCAACCAAGCGGTGATCTGGGCGCTCGCGCGCCTGTTCGACGTCGCGCTGCCGCCGGACACGTTCGGGGCGCTCGGCGCCCTCGATCGCCCCGCGGGGTAGGAAATGGGTGGTCCAACCATCCACCGCAGCCGACTCACGTTCGCCACGCGTGACGGTCTTCCCGTGGCCCGTCTCGTCCGCGCAAAGCCGCGGACGCACACCATCAACCAAGGAGGTGTCCAATGATTGGACGATCCAAACTCTCCCGCCGCAGCGCGTTTGGTCTTGCGGCCGTCATGCTCGCCGCCGCCCTGCCGGCGGCGGCACAGGAGCTTCCCGGCCCCGTGACGATCGTCGTGCCCTATTCGCAGGGCTCGAACATGTCGACCTACTCGCGCGCCGCTGCGCCGGTGCTGTCCGAGATCCTGGGCGTGCCTGTCGTCATCAAGAACATCCCGGGTCCCAACGGGTGGATGCAGGTCTACTCCGCCAAGCCGGACGGCACGACGATCGGCGTCGGCGACCCGACCGGGCAGATCGGCATCAGCATCGTCCAGCCGCTCCCCTACGAGGTGGACGGCTTCACCTGGCTCGGCCAGTTCGCCTCCGGCAACCAGCTCCTGGTCGGCTCCACCGCGGCTGGGATCTCCAGCCTGGACGACCTGACCGGCAGCGATCAGCCCATCCGTTGCGGCACATTTGGGGGCCTGTCCGCCGGCGCGGTACAGTGCGCCATGCTGGGCGCGGAGAAGGGCTTCGAGGTCGCTTTCGTCAACACGGGCGGCCCGCCGGAGGTAGCGCTGGCAGCCGTCCGCGGCGACGTCGACATCGGCTCCGTCGGCGTCAACCTGTGGCTCGACCACATCAAGAACGGTGACGTGACGCCGATCGTCGTATGGTCCGCCGAAACCGACGAGCGGGTGCCGGACGTTCCCAACCTCACCGACCTCGGCATCCCCGAGCTCGGCACGCTCACCGTCTATCGCGGGGTCTTCGGCCCTCCGGGCATGTCGGACGAGGTGACCACCACGCTGCGCGATGCGCTCAACCAGTCGCAGGAGTCCGAAAGCTGGAAGGCGTTCGTCGACAAAGGGCAGCTGGACAACAACTACGTCTTCAGCGCCGAGTACCAGGAAAACCTCTCGAAGGCCTTCAAGGCGGTCAAGGCGCAGAGCGAATTGATCAACGAGGCTTTCCAGTAGGATGAGCGACCCTTCCCCCTTGATCGGCCGCGAGGCGGCGGCGGTGCCATTCGGCGCGCGGGCGCGGATCGGCATGATCAGCCCGACCGTGCTCGAGGTTCTGACGTACGACTTCTACCGCCTCGCACCGCCGGGCGTCGTCCTGTGCGGCGTCACATCGTTCATGGAAGGGTGGGAGGCAGACCAGTATGCCGGCGCGCTGGCTCAGATCGAGCGCGCCTGCCGTTACCTCGGCGAGCGCGAGGTGGACTATCTGATCCACGTCGCCTCGCCGCTGGTGGTGTCGCAAGGGTCCGGTTTCGACCGCACCCTTGTGCCGCGCATGGCCGAGATCGCCGGGTGCGGGGCGACGACGACCATTCGCTCCGCGCTCGATGCCTTCACCGCCATGGGCGCGCGGCGGATCGGCCTCGTGACCCCGTTCCACGAAGAGCTGAACGGCCAGCTCTCGCGCTACATCGAGGCCGAGGGTTTCGAGATCACGGCCCTGCGCACCGTGCGCACGCGCTTCGACAACCTGCAGAACGTCGGCATCCCCGAACTCTGCGCCGCGGCACGCGAGGTGATGGCCGAGGTCCCCGGCACCGAGCTGTTGTTCCTGCCGAGCGGCCAGCTCCCCGCGTTCGATTGCGTGTTGCCGCTGGAGGCTGAATTCGCGATCCCCGTCATCGCGCAGAACCACGCCGACTATTGGCAGGCCTTCCGCGCGCTCGGGATCCATGATGTCGCCACCGGCCACGGCCAGCTCCTCGACAGGCTGCGCGACGCCGCGTTCACGGCGGGCTGACGGGGCGCCATGGACCTCTTCGCAGATGCGATGATCCCCGGCCTCATCCAGCTCGCGCGGCCGGACGTGCTCTTCATGATCGTCGCCGGGACGCTCGTCGGCCTCGGCTTCGGGATCGTGCCGGGCCTCCAGTCGGTGACGGCGCTCTCGGTATTTCTGCCCATCTCGTACTACTGGGATCCGATCCTTTCGATGTACTTCTTCGCCGGCGTGATCGGCTCGGCGGGCAACGGCGGCGCGATCACCTCGATCCTCCTCAATATGCCCGGCACGGCGCAGAACGCGGCGACGATGCTGGAGGGATACCCGCTGACGCAGAAGGGCCGAGCGATCTTCGCCCTGGCCCTGTCGGCGAGCGCCTCGGGGCTGGGGGCGGTGCTGGGTGTTCTCGCCCTGGTCCTCGCCCTGCCGGTTTTCATGCCGCTCCTCCTGGAGTTCGGCCCGGCCGAGATCTTCTGGATCGCCACGTTCGGTCTCGTCACCCTGGTGCTGGCGGTCGGCGCCGACCCGGCCAAGAGTCTTATCTCGATCGGGTTCGGGATGGTGCTCGCGATGATCGGATTCGGCGGCCCCGGCCTGCCCGCCCCGCGTTTCACCTTCGACAGCCTCTATCTCTACGAGGGCCTCAATCTCGTCGTGGTGGTGATCGGGCTTCTGGTGGTGAGCGAGGCCTTCATCACCTTTCTCGCCGGCCTGCGCGCACGCGGGAGTAACGCGCCGCTGCCGGCGGCCGTGGTGCTGCCCGACCGGGCCGAACGGCGGGCGCAGCTCGTCGCGGGGCTGCGCGAGCCTTTCCGCCGCCCGTTCCTCTTTCTGCGCTCGTCCGGCATCGGTGTCTTCGTCGGCGCGGTCCCGGGTGTGGGCGGCACGGTCGCGCAGTTCATGTCCTACAACGCGGCGCGCGCAGCCTCGAAGGAACCGGAGATGTTCGGCAAGGGCTCCGTGGAGGGGCTCATCGCAACCGAATCGGCCACCAACGCCAAGGACGGCGGCACGCTCTTGCCGACCCTCCTGTTCGGCATCCCCGGCAGTGCCGACATGGCGCTCCTCCTGGCCGCCTGGCAGCTCCACGGCCTTCGGCCCGGCCCCCTGTTCCTGGAGACCAACGGGGCGATCGCCTGGGCGCTGATCTTCGGCCTCTTGCTCTCCAACATCCTTAATTCGGTGTTCACGGCGGCTGCGGCGCCCAGCCTCGCTCGTCTGCCGAGGATCAACCCGCTCCTGGTGGCGCCGGTCGTATTGTGCGCGTCGATGATCTCCGTCTACGCAATCCGCGAGAACGTGTGGGACGTCGGCTTCGTGATCGCCTTCGGCTTTCTCGGCACGCTGCAGAAGCTGTTCGGCTACCCGGTGATCGGGATGGTGATCGGCTTCGTGCTGGGCGGGGTGATGGAGTTCAATTTCTATCTGGCGCTGCAGAGCAGTCTCGGCGACCCGCTCGTCTTCGTCGGGAGCCCGATCGCGATCGTCCTGGCGGTGGCAACGACCGCGGCGGCGGCGTGGTGCCTGGTCAAGATGGCCCGTGGACCGGGCAGGAACGCCCCGCGTCCGGAGGCCACGCGGTGAGGGCGCGCGGCGCTTTGATCAGGAGCCCGCGGGTGCTGCTGTCGGGCCGCGTCGCCTTTGGTCTGGCGCAGCTGGCGTTCTTCGCGGTGCTGCTGGCGACGTCCTTCCAGCCGGGCTACCGAGGCGGTCGGTTCATCGTCGTGGTCCTGGCGCTGACGCTCCTCGTCCAGACGTTCGCGCTGGTCCGCGATGTGCGGATCGCCGCGCGCCGCGATCCCGTCGCCAACGGTTCGGCGGCGTCCGCCGAGGGGACCGGGCCGGCGCCGGGTGGCGGCGAGACCGCAGTGGGGGCGCTGCCACTGACGCTGGTCGCCCTCGTCTCGGCGGCTGGGCTCGCGCTGTGCTACGCTCTCGGCTTCGTGGTGGGGTTCACCGTCATGCTCTTCCTGGTGTGGCGTTTCGTGTGCTCTTTCCGCGTCCTCCACGCGGCGATGCTTGCGGTGATCGTCGGCGCGGTCCTACCGCTCGCCTTCACCGGTCTCCTCGGCCTTACGCCGTGGCGCGGGGTGGTCGACCTCGGTCTGCCGTGGCTGATCGGAGGGGCCATACCGCCCCCGTTCTGAGCCTCGCCACGCGTCCCGGTCTCGCGCCGGCCGGCGCGCTGGGTCGGCCGGGTCACAGAACCGTCACCAGCCCCGCGGCTGTCGCCGCGATGAACACCCAGGACACCGCGCCCAGGAGCAGGGGGCGCACGCCCTTGAGACGCAGCTTGGTGATGTCTGTTTCGAGCCCCATCGCGCCGAGCGCCATGGTGAGGAACACGGTCGAGGTTAGCGTGGCGCCGTGGACGGCGGTATCGGGCAGGGCCACGAAGGAGTTGAGCGCCACCACCGCGATGAAGCCGAACACGAACCAGGGGATCGGCGTGCGTCCCGCCGCAGCGCCGCCGCGCCGGCTGGCCAGCGCGCCGAGCGCCAGGATCAACGGCGCCAGCAGCATGACGCGGCCGAGCTTGGCCACCGTCGCCGTCTCGCCCGCGGCATCGCCGAGCGCGAACCCGCCGCCGACCGCCTGCGCCACCTCATGGATGCTGGCGCCCACCCATAGTCCGTACGTCTCCGGCGTGAAGCCGAGCGGCCCGGCGAGCAGTGGGAAGAGCACCATCGACAGCGAGCCGAACACCGTCACGCAGGCGATGGCGTAGGCGACGTCCTCGTCGCTGGCGCGGGTGACGGTGTTCACCGCCAGCACCGCCGAAGCGCCGCAGATGGAGGTGCCCGCCGCGATCAGCTCGCCGAGCTTGGCGTCGACCTTGAGGACCCGCGCGGCGGCCTTGGTGAAGACGAAGGTCGACACCAGCGCCAGCGCGACGACGGCGGTCCCGGTGAGTCCGATCGCGCCGAGATCGCCGAACGTGAGGCGGGCGCCGAGCAGAACGATGCCCGCCCGCAGCACCGGCCTCAGTGCCACCTTGATCCCCGGGAGAAGACCGGCTGAGAGGCCGACGGTGTTGCGAATCGCGATCCCGGCGACCATCGCCAGCACCATCGGGCTGACCAGCGGTGTTCCGGCCCATGCCGACAGCGGCAACGCCATCGAGGCGAGAGCGGCGGCGAGCGCCAAGCCCGGTGCGGCGGCCCGCGCTCGGCCGAGCCAGTGGATGGGAGTGGCGGGCGGCTGAGGCATGGTCAGGCTGGGCATCTTGAGTGTCCTGGAGGCATTGCATGCAATCTGCCGCGTTTCGACCGTTCGATCCAATTGAATATTCTTGGCAAACTGTTCGATTTGGTCAATGAATAGCGCCATGACCCTCGACCAGGTGCGCATCTTCCTCGCGGTGGCGGAGCGGCGGCATGTCACCCGCGCTGCCGAGTGCCTTCACCTGACGCAATCGGCCGTCTCATCGGCCATCGCCGCGCTGGAGAGGCAGCACGGGGTGAAGCTGTTCGACAGGGTCGGCCGCGGGATCGTCCCCACCGAAGCGGGCGAGACCTTCATCGACGCCGCCCGCAGCCTGCTCGCCCAGGCGGAAACGACGACGCTCGTGCTCGACGATCTGGCGCGCGAAATGCGCGGGCGTCTGCGGGTCGCCGCCAGCCAGACGGTGGCGAGCTACTGGCTGCCCGCCCACCTGATGGCGCTACACTCGAACCATCCCGGCATCGAGATCGCGCTCAGCGTGGGCAACACCGCGACGACGGCCGAGGCGGTGATGCAAGGAACTGCCGACATCGGCTTCGTCGAGGGCGAGATCCCGGCGCGCGAGCTCGACCGGCAGGTGGTGGCGCGCGACGAGCTGGTGCTGGTGCTGGCGCGCGACCATGCCGATACGCGCCGCCCGGCCTTCACTGCGGCGGACTATCGGACCCTGCGCTGGGTGTTGCGCGAGCCGGGGTCGGGCACGCGCTCGGCCGTGGAGTCGCACCTGGCGGCGGTCGGCCTCACGGCGGCCGACCTCGACGTCGCGCTGGAGCTGCCGTCCAACGAGGCGGTGCTGGCCGCGGTCGCCGCCGGGGGATCGGTGTCGATGCTGTCGCGCCGTGCGGTGGGTGCGTACCGCAGCCGCCGCATCGCCCTGCGACGGGTCACGTGGGCGCCGCGCCCGCTGCGCCCCTTTGCGGTGCTGACGCATCCGCAGCGCCACAAGACCCGCGCCGCGCAGGCGCTGCTGGAGCTGGTGACCGAGGGGCGCACCGCCTGACGGAGAGACGTCGCCGGCCGCGAGCGGGTCAGGCCGCGGAGACGCGGCGCAGGCGTAGCGCGGCGATGGTGGCGGTCCCTTTGATGTCTTCGGCCGCGTCCAGTGCGATCGTCAGCGTCTCGTGCGGGGCGAAGACCGACTGCCGTATGGTTTGCGGCCGCTCAAGCGACAGCCGCACGCCCGCGATGTTGACGTTGAGCCGCTTGCCCACCGCGGTCGCCACCACCTCCACTTCGTAGCGCCCGCCGCGCTTCACGTCGGCGATGACACGGCACATCCCGCCGTGGGGCGCCCCGTTTCGGCTGAGCCGGTAGACGCCGGCCACCGGCTCGAACGTCGCCGGCGCCACAACCGCCGTCTGCACTGTGGCCGGATCGGCTTCGGGTCCGATGAGCTCTTGCGAGGGACGATAGTCGGCGGGGCCCCCCGCCTCGCTGTCCTCGCGAAAGATGTTGCGGATCCCGCGGCGGATGTCGGCCCGCAGGTTTCCGTCGGGAGAGGTGCGCCCGCCGGCCACGGCAAGTGCGTCGCTGTTGAGGATGTCGTTGGTGAAGCGGGCGAAGGTGGTAATCCTGGCACCGGTGATGGCGTCCTCGTCGATGAGGTCGGGCGCCATGTCCAGCAGGCAGCGCACGCCGATGTCCTGATACGCCACCTCCGACCAGCGCTGCGTGTGCGTTATGTGCGGGAACTCCGCATCGTCCAGCCGGCGCACCGAGTGGCCGGCGAGGATCGCCAGCACCGGCACCATGTAGTCCCACCACGGCATGCCGAGGCGCAGGTCGTCCCGGTCCAGCACGTCGAGGCTCGCCCGGGTGAAGGCAAATACGTCGAACCCGTCGGTGTAGATGCCACCCGAAGTGCCGTCGGGCTTCACGTCGCGGCGTGAGGCGTACGTGACGTCGCCCGGCGAGGCGATGAGCGCGGTCACATCGTCGATGCCGCGCACCATGATGTCCGAATTTGTGAAAATGAAGCGGTCGGCGCCGGGTGCCGCGGCCTGCACGATGCCCTGGTGGAGCGCGCTGAGCGGCAGGTAGTCGCGCCCGTAGGCTCGCTCGAAATCCACCTCCACCGGCACGAGCCAGGGCGGCAGGCTTGCCGCGAAGGAATGGAACTCGCGCGGGTGGTTGATGGTGAAGATCGGCTGGCCGTGCGCGGCATGCCAAGTGGCGAGCTTGTCCACCTGCGCCTCGATCCCCACCGGGGCGATGCTCGTGAACTGGTCGAAGCTGAGGTCGGCGCGACTCATGCCGGCACCGTCAGAGCAGCATAGGCGGCCTCGAGCCGGGCCTGCGGCGCCGGGCCGGGGGAGGCGCCGGGAGGGGCGAGGAGACCGCGGCGCAGCGCCCGCAGGTCGGTCAGGACATGGCCGGGGAACGTGGCGCGGGCGTCCATTTCATCCCACGCCTCGCGGATCGGTGCCGAGACCGCGAGTGTTTCGGCGGCGCTTCTGAGGAAGGCGACCGCCTCGGCACCGAAGCGGGTGGCCAGCATGTCGGCATTCTTGAGGAAGGCCAGGTGGAGGTCGAGGGCGCTCTGCCACATCGTGTCCACCGCTGGCCCTCGGCGAGGGTGCGGTGACCACGTCAGGCCGACGTGCGGGGTGCGCACGAAGGCGGAGGCGAGCCCGGTCAGCTCGATGGCGAGCGCCCAGTTGGCGAAGCCGCCGAGCGCCGGGTCATAGCCCGTGGTGCGGCCATAGAGGGCGCGGGAGAAGGCGATGTGGCGCGGCAGGGCCCGCCCTCGTGCCGCGACATCGGCCGTCAGCCGCCCGCCGCTCGACCCATCCAGCGCTGTGAACGACCAGCGGACCGGCGCGTCCATCCCGAAGCGTTCGAGGTCGCATAGCGCGACCGCGCGCGGATCGGCGGCGATGATATCGACGTCCGCGGCCAGCTTGTGGGGGGCGAGCGTGGTCTCGGTGTCGAGCGTTGTGACGATGGGGCCCGTCGACGCGGCGATGCCGTGCGCTAGTGCCTCGCCCTCGGTGGCGGCATGGGCGAGGGCGACATGGGCGAGGGCGACATGGCCGCGACCTTTGGCGGCGAGGCGCTCGGCGCGGAGGATATCGCGTTCGCCCGCACCGGTGGGGACGAGAACCGCTTCGACCTCGACGCCGCGCTGCGCCCACACCGAGGCGACGGCCGCCTCCAGCCCCGGACCGAAGCGGCGGAATGGGACGATGACGCTCACCCCGCACCGCCCCAACCGCCAGGTGGGCCGGCTGGCGGTGGCGGGGTAGGAGAGGGGCGGCCTCGGGGTGTGGTGGTCCATCGTCTGCTTGCGTCTCACGCCGCGTTCACGTGCCGCCGACCTGCGCCGCGGCGGGACTAAGCGCCCGCATCGGGCCCGCCGGCGGGCGGATCAAGTCGCCGGCCGGCACGCCCGGAAAGCGCCGGGTCAGCGGGCCGGGCGCCAGTCGGACAGGCGCTCGCCGGATTGGGCGAGCTCGCGCAGCAACGGCGCCACCGTCCAGTAGCCGTGGTCGTTGCCCAGCGTCGCGGCATAGTGGTCAAGCCGGTCGACGATCTCGCTGATGCCGATCTCGTCGGCCATGAAGAGCGGGCCGCCGCGCCAGGCCGGGAAGCCGTACCCGGAGGTCCACACCACATCGACATCGCCGGGCCGGTAGGCGATGCCCTCCATCAGGATCAGCGCCGCCTCGTTGATCATCGGGTAGATCAGCCGTTCGAAGATCTCCTGGTCGGAGTGCTCGCGGGGGGCGACGTTGTGCATCGTCGCCAGCTCCTTGGCGAGCGGCCCGATCGCCTCGTTCGGGATCGGCTTGCGACCTTCATAGGTGTAGAAGCCCTCGCCGGTCTTCTGGCCGAACTTGCCGAGGTGGAAGAGCGAGCGCACCAGAGCGCGATAGGACGGCGCTTGCGGCCCTTCGCCCAATTCCACCCAGCCGTTGACGATGCGCGCCATGACGTCGACGCCCGCCATGTCGCCCATGCGGTTGGGGCCCATTGCGAGGCCGAGCCAGGCCGGGTTCTCGACCACCTGGTCGATCTGGCCGGGCGTGGCGCCTTCCAGGATCATGGCGTCAGATTCGCGAAGGTACACCTCGGTCATGCGGTTGCCGATGAAGCCGAAGCACACGCCCGAAACCACGGCTGTCTTGCCGATGGGCTTGGAGAGCTTCATCACGGTGTGGAGGACGTCCGGCGCCGTCCTGTCGCCGCGAACCACCTCCAGCAGCTTCATGATGTTGGCGGGCGAGAAGAAGTGCGTGCCGATGACGTCGCCGGCCCGGCCGGAGGCGGCGGCGATCTTGTTCACGTCGAGCGTCGAGGTGTTGGTGGCGATGATCGCGCCGGGTTTGGCAACGTCGGCCAGCTTCTTGATGACGTCGAGCTTCAGCGACATGTCCTCGAAGACGGCCTCGATGATGAGGTCCGCTTCGGCGAGCGCCTTCATCTCGGTGGCGCCGGTCATCAGGTCGCGCCGCTCCTTGGCGTCGTGCTCGGACATGCGGCCGCGGCTGACGGAGCCGGCGTAGTTCTTCTCGATGATGCCGATGCCGCGATCGAGCGCCTCCTGCGAGGTCTCCACCAGGGTCACCGGGAAGCCGGCGTTGGCGAACGTCATGGCGATGCCGCCGCCCATGGTGCCGACGCCGACGATGCCGACCGTCTTGACCGGCCGCGCCGCGATACCCTTGGGGAGACCCGGCACGCGCTGCGCCTCGCGCTCCGCGAAGAAGATGTGCCTGAGCGCGCGAGACGTGGCTGTTGCACGCAGCCGCTCGAACTCGGCGGCCTCGACGCGCTCGCCCTCGGCGAAGCTTTTCGTGGCGGCCTCCAGCGTCGCGGCGATGGCGCCGAGCGACGGAAGGAATGGCTTGGCGTCCGCGGCGGCCTTCGCGGAGGCGATGATCTCGTCCGCGTCGGCGAGGTCGGGGATCGGGAGGGCGCTCGCGCGGCGGAGCGGCTCGCCGGCGCTGATCGCGTTGGCCACGGCGTGGATCGCCGCTTCCTTCGGGTCGTCGGCGATATGGTCGACGATGCCGGCGCCGACCGCTTTCTCCGCCGGAATCGGCTTGCCGGAGGAGATCATCTCCAGCGCCGCGGCGAGGCCCGACAGGCGCGGTAGGCGCTGCGTGCCGAGCGAGCCGGGGATGAGCCCGAGATTGACCTCCGGCAGCCCGACCTTGGTCGCCGGATGGGCAATGCGCATGTGGCAAGCCATCGCCAGCTCGAGCCCGCCGCCCAGCACGGTGCCGAAGAGCGCCGCCGCGACCGGCTTCTCACACGCCTCGATCTCGGCCAGCAGCGCGTTGAACGGCGCCGCGGTGAAGGAGGGGTCGTCGAACATCGTGATGTCGGCGCCGGCGACGAAGGTGCGTCCCGCGCAGGTGATGACCAGGCCCGTCGCCTCGCCCGTCTTGAAGGCGTAGAAGGCGGTCCGCATCCCTTCGATCACCGCGTGCGACAGCGCGTTCACCGGCGGGTTGTCGGTGGTCATGACGGCGATGGGGCCATCGAAGGTCAGCGTCACGGGCTCGGTCATGGGGGTGTCTCTCCTGCGTCGGGCGCCGGCTGTGGGCGCCGTGCGGGTCTTTCCGCCGGCCGCGGTGGCCGGCGGGGCAGCGTTTGGGGGCCGTTCGTTGACGACCGTTAGTTGACGATGGTCGCCTTGGTGGCGGCGCGCAGCTCGTCCTCGGTGACGCCGTCGGCGCATTCGACGATCTTCAGCCCGCCGTCGACGACGTCCAGCACGCCGAGGTTGGTGATGATGCGGTCGATCACCCCCGTGCCCGTCAGCGGCAGGGTGCATTCCTTCAGCACCTTCGATTCGCCGGCCTTGTTGGTGTGGTCCATCACCACGATCACCTTGCCGACGCCGGCGACCAGATCCATCGCCCCGCCCATGCCTTTGACGAGCTTGCCGGGGATCATCCAGTTGGCGAGGTCGCCGTTCTCCGCGACCTCCATCGCACCCAGGATCGCAGCCGCGATCTTGCCGCCGCGGATCATGCCGAAGCTCGTCGCACTGTCGAAGAACGAGGTGCGATTGAGCTCGGTGATCGTCTGCTTGCCGGCGTTGATGAGGTCCGGGTCCTCCTCGCCCTCGATCGGGAAGGGGCCCATGCCCAGCATCCCGTTCTCGGACTGGAGAGTGATGTCCTTGTCGCCGACGTAGTTGGCGACGAGCGTCGGGATGCCGATCCCGAGGTTGACGTACATGCCGTCTTCCAGCTCTTCCGCCGCACGCGCGGCCATTTGATTGCGATCCCAGGGCATCTCAGCGGCCTCTTCTTCTTTTTCGGCGGCGGCGGCGGGGCGAGTTCGTTCTCGGCGTCCTCGGCCACCGCCATCATCATGCGGTCAAGAAAGTCGTTCTGCGCCTCGCCGGCGGCCATCATGAAGGAGTTGAGGTTGGTGGCCGATGCGGTCAGGTATGCGGCGAGGAGCGCGGGATTGGCCTTCGCGGCGCCCGCGCCGAAGACGGCATCGAGCTTCGCGATGCCCGCATCCACGAATTGATCCGTGTAGAAAGTCGCGGTCTCGCCCGCGCTCATTTCTTCAGGGAAGTCAGACATCAGGCCGCTTCGCGCTTGCGCGTGGTGCGCTGCTCGATGCGCTTCTCGTGCTCGCCCTGGATCAGGCGGTGGACGTAGATGCCGGGCAGGTGGATCTGGTCGCCGTCCAGCGAGCCGCGCGGGACGATCTCCTCGACCTCGACCACGCAGACCTTGCCGGACATGGCGGCCGGCGGATTGAAGTTCCTGGCGGTCTTGCGGAACACGAGGTTGCCGGTGTCGTCCGCCTTCCAGGCCTTGACGATGGCGAGGTCGGCGACGATGCCGCGCTCCAGGATGTAGGTCTGACCGTCGAAGTCCTTGTGCTCCTTGCCTTCCGCGATCAGCGTGCCGACGCCGGTCTTGGTGTAGAAGCCCGGAATGCCAGAGCCGCCGGCGCGCATGCGCTCGGCCAAGGTGCCCTGCGGGTTGAACTCCAGCTCCAGCTCACCGGAGAGGTACTGGCGCATGAACTCGGCGTTCTCGCCCACGTAGGACGAGATCATCTTCTTGACCTGCTTGGTCTGCAGCAGCACGCCGAGGCCGAAATCGTCGACGCCGGCGTTGTTGGAGGCGACGGTGAGGTCCTTCGTGCCGGCGTCGCGGATGGCAGCAATGAGCAGCTCCGGGATGCCACAAAGGCCGAACCCGCCGGCTGAAATCAACATGCCGTCGAACAAGAGGCCGTCCAGCGCCTCCGCGGCTGACCCGTAGACTTTCTTCATGCATGCCCTCCCGTCGTGGCAATCCGGTCTATGCCGCGCACCTAGCACGACTTCCACGGCGGCGTCGCACGAGAAAATCGCGCCCGGTGAGCGTTGGGGTCAAGTTGCGCAGTCCGGCGTTCGCCGCAAGGGCCGTCTCGGGTTGTGGACCGCCGAGTTCTCGCGAGCGGCTCACGCCGCGCCGGCGCGTCAGCGATCGGACGGGGCGGGGCGGGGGCAATCCGCCGAGCATGGGGGTCGCGGCGATCACGGGAGCCTCATCGCCAACCCGGCGGGCTCCAACTATTGTGCGCGACGCCGGACGTGGGCCGCGCCCGTTCTGGTCAGCTGCCCTTGCGGGGGACGAGCTTGACGATGTTGCTGGAGTTGCCCGTCTCGGTCACGGCATAGACGGCGCCGTCGGGACCGACCGTCACGTCACGCACCCGTGCGTTGAGCGGCACCCAGGCCTCGGTCGCCACGCGGCCGTCCTGCATGTTGAGGACGACCACGGCGTGGGCCTTCAGGCCGCCGATCAGGAAATGTCCGCGCCATTGCGGGAACATATCGCCCTGATACTCCGCCATGCCGGACGGCGCGATCACCGGGTCCCAGTAGTAGACCGGTTGCTCCATCCCTTCCTTCTTGGTGATGCCCGCGCCGATGGGATCGCCGTCGTAGTCGATGCCGTAGGTGATGACCGGCCAGCCGTAGTTGAGGCCGGCTTCCGGCCGGTTCAGCTCATCACCGCCGCGCGGGCCATGCTCGACGGTCCACAGCGTGCCGCCGTCGTCGACGATTGCGGACTGCAGGTTGCGGTGGCCGTAGGACCAGATCTCCGGCTGCACGTCCGCGCGGCCGACGAAGGGGTTGTCGTCGGGCACGGTCCCGTCGGTATTGATCCGAAAGATCTTGCCCATACCGGCGGAAAGGTCCTGGGCACGGTCGCGGATCGGTGTGTCGGACCGCTCGCCGACGGTGACGAACAGTGTCCCGTCGGGCGCGAAGGCGAGGCGTGAGCCGAAGTGCTTGGTCCCCGCATAGTCCGGCTTCTGGCGCAAGATGACGCGCAGCGCCTTCAGCGTGCCGGTGTTGCCGTCGCGCATTTCGAGGGTGGCCCGCGCCACTGAAGTGCCGTTCAGCCCGTCTCCACGCGGCTCGGCGTAGGAGAAGTAAATCTGGTGGTTGTCGGCGAAATCAGGGTCGAGTGCGATGTCGAGGAGGCCGCCCTGACCGCGCGAGTCGACACTGGGGACGCCCGCGATCATCGGTCCGACGGCGCCGTTCGGTGTGACGATGTGCATGGAGCCGGCGTTGGCGGCCACCAGCATGCGACCGTCTGGCAGGAACTCCATGCTCCACAGCTTGGGCAGACCGGTGGCGATGATCCGCGTTGCGACGACGGCCGGTTCATCAGGCTGCGGGGCGCGGGTCTGTCCCGGGAAGGCGGGCTGCTGGTCCGGCGCGTTCGGAGGACCGGTTTGCACCGGCGGGCGAGATTGGGCAAGCGCTGCGGTGCTGAGCGCGGCGCTGAGCACGAGGGCGATGGCAAGGCGCATGGCGAGCGTCCTCAATCGTGAGTGCGGCGCCTGTGAGCGCCAGGTCCCGTTGGAGGTGGCGCGACGGCCGAGCGGCTCAACCGGCTGTGCCCAATGGGCGCAGGTCTCAGTCGCTCGGTAAGCTCTCCTGCAGCACGTCCATCATTTTCGGGATCATCTCGTGTGCGCGCTGCGACTGCAATGGCAATTCCACCGAGACGAGCCGTTCGAAACCGATATCGTCGAGCGCCGCGAGCACGGCGGTCACGTTCAGGTCACCCTCGCCGAGCGGGCGATGCTCGTGAACGCCGCGCACCATGTCCTCGATGGTGACGGCGCCGAGGACGGGGGCGAACTCCTTGACCGCAGCGGCGGGGTCGCGCTCGTCGGTGACGAGGCAATGGCCGACGTCCAGCGAGAGGTTCGGCGGCACCGAGACCATCTGCTTCAGCGCCTCGCGCACCAGCATGAAGTCGTCCAGGGTGCCGACCATGTGGCCCGGCACCGGCTCCAGCGCGACGGTGACGCCGGCGGCCGCGCCGATGTCGGCGATCTGGCACAGCCCGTCGACGAGCCAGGCGCCGGCGTTCTCCTGGCTGACATTGCGCTTGCGGCGACCGGCGAGGAACGAGACCGACTCCGCCTCGCAGATTTTCGCGATGGTGACGGCACGGCTGATGAGGTCGATGCGCCGCCGGCGGCCCTCTTCGGCGGGGTGCAGCAGGCTGGGCTCCAGCGCCTCGCGCGGGTCCAGCAGGTAGGGCGCCCCCGTCTCGATGACGAGCGCGAGGTCGAGCGACTTCAGCCGCTCGGAGAGCCGCGCGGCGGCATCCTCGTAGTCGTCGGCAAGAGGGTCGAAATGATTGGCGTCGAGTGTGAGGGCGACGCCCTGATACCCGGCTTCTGAAATCAATTCGAGCGCATCATCGAGGCGATGATAGGCGCAACCGTTCGTGTTGTAGGCAAAGCGCAGCATTATCGTCGGCTATCGGCTCAGAGGTCCTGCGGTGGGGCTGATGTCGCTCGGCGAGGGTCACCAGCGCACATCGGGGCGCAGGCAGGGTGGCAGCCACCGGCGCAACGAGATGCTTCGCCTCGATGTTATCAGCGCTGCGCAACCGTTTGCCAAGTCTCCTAAGCGCGTGGAAGAGGAATTCCTGCCGTTTTTCCGATGGTTTGGCGGCTAAGCGTTCCCAAACCGCCCCGACTCCGGTCGGTATCGGCTGCGCGGTGCGGCGCTTCGGCGCTCAGAAAATGAGGCG
Organism: uncultured Alphaproteobacteria bacterium; assembly: GCA_963771975.1. Classification (GTDB taxonomy): domain Bacteria; phylum Pseudomonadota; class Alphaproteobacteria; order Rhizobiales; family Amorphaceae; genus Acuticoccus. The sequence continues at coordinate 582,142 of CAVYVL010000002.1, forward strand.
GAATTGGCGCAGGACCTCGAGCTGGAAGTCGCGCAGAGGGCCCGGTGTCGCGAACTCGCGTGCGTCCATGGCGTCCGAGAGGGAGAAGCCGGCGAGGTTGGCGTAGTGCCGCTGCTGGAGCACACGGTCGATGAGGTCGGCGGCGACGAAGGCGGCACCGGCGGTATCGCTCAGGTCCGCGCGGCGGGAGAGTGCGGCCTCGACCGCCTCGGCGAGGTCCGCCGGGCACTGCTCCAGGGCTCGCTGGATCGAACGTGCCTGGGCCTGCTCCAGCGCGTCGTCGTCGAGGGCGGGGTCACGCGTCGTCGTGTAGGCGTCGCCCAGATGGTGCGCGAGACCCAGAAGGAGTGCGGTCGCCGTGGTCTCGCCCCGCGCCTGCTGCAGCAATGCGCCCATCACCGCCACGCTCCAAGCATGCTCAGACTGCATCTCCTCCGGCGGCATGATGAGGCGGGCGGCGCCCTCGCGCAGCGCTCCGGCGCGAGCCTGTGTCGCCAGCAGTTCGACGAACTGCGGCCCGTCGCCGCTGGACGCTCTGCCCTCTACGATGGCGGCGACACGACCGGCGACGGCTTCGGGCAGGTCGCCCAACACGCGAGTGGCAGCGTTGAAGTAGATGGTGCGGCGATCGTCCGGCGAGACACCGGCATGGCCGAGCTGGGCGGCATCGACTGGGGCAATGGTGATTTGCGCGGCGGCGAAGGCGAGCTCCGTCAGCGCGACGAGCTCGGGCGGATCGCCGTCGAGCAACGCGGTCCAGGCGCGGCGGAAACCCTCGTCGGCGATCGAGCGATGTTGGCCCGCGTGACTGGGCACGCGCTTGAGTGCCGCAACCTCGCCGAGTGCAGGGCCGAGCGTCGGGTCCAGCGGCGGCGGGCCGTCGTCGGATCGGACATCGGAGCGATGGGGTGGGGCGCCGGTCCGGGGGGCGAGTGAGTTGGGCATACAACTCGTGGTCTGCTGGGCCGGGGCCGAAATTCGCTGGGCCCGATCGCGCTGTTGTGACGCCCGTGCCAGCCGCCGTCAACGCGCATCGCCGGGCCCGTGTCGCCGATCGCGAGTGCAATCGGATGGAACCGCCTCGCCCCCCATTGGTTGCGCATCTATATCAAGGAGGCGGGTACGATGGATGTTGCCGAACCGAAAGCCGGTCCGGACGGGCGCTATGCGGAAGGGATCTTCGAGATCCCGCTGGGAGCGTGGCGCAATATCCTGAAGCGGACGGTGAGCGATGTAAGCCGGAACAACCTGTCCCTTGTCGCGGGCGGCGCGACGTTTTTTCTGTTGCTCGCGATTGTCCCGGCATTGACCGCGTTTGTCGCGCTCTACGGCCTGGTGTCCGACCCCTCGACGGTGCAGCAGCAAGTCTCGGCGCTGTCGGGCGTGCTGCCGGGAGAGGCGATCGACATCGTGAGCCAGCAGCTCACGCGCCTTGCCTCGCAGAACGAAGGCACACTGGGGATAGGGTTCGTCGCCGGTCTGGCGGTGGCGCTGTGGAGCGCGAACGCCGGGGTCAAGGCGCTGTTCGCGGCGATGAACGTTGTCTACGGCGAGGAGGAGAAGCGGAGCTTCATCAAGCTCACCCTCGTGTCGTTCGCGTTCACGCTTGCCGGTATCGTCGCGGCGGCGCTGATGCTGACTTCGATCGTGGTGGTGCCGGCGGTGCTCAGCGTCGCGGGCTCCGGCACGACAGCGGAAACGCTGATCAGCCTGGCGCGCTGGCCGATCCTGTTCGTGGTGCTGCTCGTGGGTCTTACCGCCTTGTTCCGCTACGGCGCGTCGCGCCAGCCGCCGCGTTTGCGCTGGGTGGTGTGGGGCAGTGTGATCACGGCCGTTCTGTGGGTGATCGTCTCGGCGGCGTTCTCCTTCTACCTCGCCAACTTCGCAAACTATAACGCCACCTACGGCTCCCTTGGGGCGGTGATCGGGTTCATGATGTGGCTCTACGTGTCGCTGATGATCCTGCTGATCGGAGCCGAACTGAACGCCGAGATCGAGCACCAGCTCATCACCGATACGACGACGGGCCCGGTCAAACCGATGGGCAAGCGGCGCGCGTTCGTCGCCGATACGCTTCCCGAAAACGCGGAGGTCGCCAGAGCGCAGTGATTGATGGCGGGCTTTGGTGTTGAGCCGCAGCGGTTCGCGGCTCGACTAGCAGTCGGCTGCTCTGCTGCTAGCTAACCTGTTGCGCATCTTGCGTAAAAATCATTCGCCGTCTTGCCTTTGTCAGATCTCGTGGCAGACTTTGCCATGTCTGATTTGGAGAGACCAATGTCGACAGCGTTGGAACGGCAACTCGGCGGATACAGCTTGACGACGGCAGAAATCCTCTACCGTCTGCCTGACCATCCGGCGATTCTTCAAAGTTACATCTGGCAGGAATACGACTGCGCGCCCGAGTTCCCGGTTCTGGAAACCTTCCTCGACTTCTGGAAGCGCGAGATCGATGGGAAGCTGCACTCGGTGAACGTGTGCTACCAGCAGCTCATCTCGGCCGGTACATGGCGAAGGGTGACGCATCAACAGATGCATTAGGGGCCGCTGATCCTCTGGCGTCGGTCGCGCCGGACGCAATGCGAAACCACCGGGTCACGCAGACCTGAGGGGCAAGGGGTATCCCTCTGGCGCTGCGTCCTTATATTGCAGCGTTGACAGCGACGCAGCAGCGGACCCGCGCATGACCACGCCCCTCTACAAAGCGCACCCGACGATGTTCGCCGACGAGCCGGGGCGCTTCGTCTTGGCGTGCCTGCTGATCCCTGTGGGGGTCGGCATCGTCTGGCTTATCGTGTGGTGGATCATCAACCGCAGCACGCTCGTCACCATCGACGACGAGCGTGTGACCTTCCGGCGCGGTATCTTCAGCAAAGAGAATATCGAGGTGGAGATGGGGTCCATCCGCACGGTGCGCGTCGACCAGACGTTCGTCGACCGAATCTTCGACTGCGGCATCCTCAAGGTCTATACGACCGGCGACTCGCCGGACATCGACCAGGGCGGGCTCCCGGACCCCACAAAGTTGCGCATGGCCCTGCGTTCCGCCCGCGAGGGGCTGAGCTAGGCTTGCACTTGGGGCCCCAAGGCAACCATTGTGAGGGCTCGCGGGTTGGCACGCCGGGGCCGCCCACCCGACGGCTGTAATCGCCTGACCGACAGAAAGCGCTGAATTCGATGACCGATGTGACCGCCGACAACGTTCCCAAGCCTCGCTACCAGGAACATCCGCGCATGTTCGCCGATGAGCCGGGGCGCTTCATCCTGGCGTGTATCCTTGTGCCCGTCGTCGTCGGCATCGTGTGGTTGACGGTCTGGTACATCAAAACGAAGTGCACGCTGCTGACCGTCGGCGACGAGCGGGTGCTGCTCACGCGCGGCGTCTTCGCCAAGGAGCGCCTCGAGATCGAGCTGGAATTCGATCCGCACCGTGCGTGTCGATCAGACGTTCGTGGACCGCATCTTCAACTGCGGCATCCTCAAGATCTACACCGCCGGCGACAATCCGGAGCTGGTGCAGGGCGGTATGCCCGACCCCGAGCGGCTGCGCAGCGCCCTGCGAGTATGAGCTCAACGCCGACCCGGCCTCCCAGCCGGCTCGACGTCTTCATCGCGCGTATGCAGGCGCAGAAGGCGTTTCTCGAACAGGTGGCCGCGGCGCTCGACGTGCCGGGGCCGGTCCTGGAACTCGGCCTCGGCAACGGGCGCACCTTCGACCATCTGCGCGCCATCCTGCCGGACCGCGAGATCTTCGTGTTCGACCGTTCGATCACCGCGCATCCGGCATCGATCCCGGACGCGGACCACATGATCGTCGGGGAGATCCGCGACACGTTGGCCTTCTGCGGGCCGCGGGTCGGGGCGGAGGCGGCTCTCGTCCACTGTGACCTCGGATCCGGCGATCCCACGGCCGACCTCGTCAAGCGGGCGTGGCTGTCGCCGCTCATCGCCGAGCGCACAGCGCTGGGCGGCTATGTCGCCAGCGGCATTGCGCTCGAGATGCCAACATTCGAGGCGCTGCCGCGCTCTCCCGATGCGGAGCGCGGGCGCTACTGGCTCTACCGCAGGATCGGCTGAAGCCTTTCCGCTTGGCGGGCTGAAGCGTTTGCCCCGGCGGACGGTGGACGCAGGCCACCCCGTCTGCGTTTGGTTTGACCGCCGGTGCCGTTGGTGGCATTCGCCGGACGGTCTTTAACGAGGGGGCATATTTGGCCTCGCGAGCGTTCTTCCGTTGCCGCGCGTGCGGCGAACCGGTCGTCTCCGGCGCCTATCGGTGCCCGGTCTGCGGGATCGACTTCCCGACCGGTACGCCCAATGCGCCGACGACACCCGATTCCCCCGCCGCGGTCGATCCGACCAGCCGGTCCAAACCGGCGGCCGCCGCGAATCCGGTCGACATCGCGTTGCGCCTGGAGGGGGCGCTCGGCGAGGAACTACGCGACCCCGAGCCACCCGCGCCAGCGCCACATGAGCGATCTGCGGGCGCGGAATTGCCCCGCGCCGCAAGCGTCGATGCCGAGTGGACGAGCGATACGCCGGCCACGCCCCAGTCGTCCGAGCAGGAGGTTTGGATCGACGTCGGCGCCGGTGCCGGATCGCGGCGATCGGTTGACGATACCGGCACGCCGAGCGATCCGCTCGTGGCCACCGACGAGGACCCGAACGACGAGGACCCGAACGACGAGGCACGCGACGGCACGTCCGACGAGGGCGTGGAGGACGATGCGCCCGATTTCGACGCCGCCACCATCGTCCCCAGTCAGGCGCGCGCGAGTGCGCGCGAGGCCGGGTCAGGCCTCACTGTCGCGCCGACAGCCACCACGAAGCGGCCGCGCCGTGTGGTGGTCGCCGAACCCCGGACCCGCGAGATCGTCGTGGTGCCGCGTCGGCGCAACGTGTCCAAGGACCTGGGCGGGACGGTGGTCCTGGCGCTCGTCGTGCTGGTCGCCATCGGCGGCGGGGCGATCTACCTCGAGCAGAAGGGCCTCGCCAACTTCGGCCTCTTCCAGCGGGCCGCCTCCACCTTACTCGGTGGCGATACGATCACGGTGACGGCGGAGGACGGCTGGGTTCCGATTCCGGCCGAGCCGGGCGCGGTCCTGATCAATGCCGATGGAACCTACCGCATCCGCCTGGATGGAGAGGTCTTCACCGGCACGGCCGACCAGCGCGTGCGGGTGCCGATGACCTCGGACACATCGCTGGCCGTGCGGACCGTGCGCGCGCCGACTGAAGCCACCGTCAGCCGCGCGCCATAAGCTTGGCGCCAGTGGAGCGGCCCGCTGCTGGCGCGCGGCGGATCCGCTACGGCGCGATGCACATGGTCTGCGTGTTGGTCTCGCACACCGGAAGCGACCCGGAGCGGTCCAGTGCGTCGTTGAGGCGCGCGAGAAGGTCCGCGGACGGCACGGGAAGCGCGAAGCGTTCGTCGCGGGCGAAATCGTCGATCGCCGCCTCGACGGCGCCGTCCGCTTCGCTCGCCGACGGTGGCAGGTAGTGGAGTTCCTTCAGCGCCGCGACGACGCGCGTGTCCGTGGCGTCGGTCGCTGGGGTGTCCTCGGGGCGGCTGGAGACCACACGTGCCCCGTCGACGGCGGCAACGTCCGCGCCGGACGCGCCGCCGGAGTCGGCCGGCCGCGGCGTCACCATTCGCGGCTGCGCATCAGGAGCGGGAACGGTGTCGCTGTCCTGGTCGAGCGCGGCGCGCGCGCTGGGCGCGCCACTGTCCGGGGACGCGTCCGCCGCCGTGTCCCGGGGGGCGCTGCTCGTGGCCGGGCTGCCGCGCGCGAGCTCGGTCGCGCCGTCGGCGGACGGCTCTTCGGCGGTCTCTCCTCGATCAGCCGGAACCGGGGCGTCGGCGGTGACGCCTCTCACCGTGCCGCTGTCGCCGCCGGGCGCTGTGCGCGCGGACGGCGCCATCACGTCGGCCCCCGCCGTGTCCGACTGGCTGTCCGCGCTGTCGGGCGCCTCCGGGGCGGACGCCGCGCCAGCATCGTCGCCCACGGCTGTGGTCGCGACGCGGGCCGGCGCCTCGCGCGGGATCGGGGGAACCTCGCCCGGACCGAACAGCGAGACGTTCTGGTCCTCGGCGGCGCGCCGTTCGGCTTCGGCGTAGGCGTCCGGGTCGAGGGGGATCGCCGGTTGGCCGAGGCGCGCGCGCATCCGGTCGGCGAAGGAGCCGGGTTGCGGCGCCTCGTTGCCGACCACCGGCGGAGCCGTGGGGCGCCGCAGGTCCAGCGGGCCGTTCTGCTGAATTGTGGTCTCCGGTTGCGCGATCACCCAGGCTTGGCCCTCGCGCGTCCGGCACCGGTAGCCGTCCACGGCCGAGCGCCCCGCCTGGCCGTCCACGTCGATGCGATAGCCGCGGCACAGCCGCCCCTCGGGCGTGCGCACCAGGCGGTAGGGCCGCACCGCAGCCTCACCGCCGCCCGGCAATTGGATTCGCGCCACCTGGTTTTCCTGCGCATAGTCGAGGATCGTCGAAAGCCGGCTTTCCAGCGCCCGCCGCTCGGCCGCCGTCAGCGGCAGCGCCGACGCGTAGGTCTGCGCGAGGGCCGCTGTCGCCACGGAACCGGCCGCAGCCACGGACAGCGCGAAAAGGGCCAATCGCCTCATGGGCCATACTCCCGGCCCCCGTCCCGATCCATTGGGTCCGGCGGGAGCGCTCACCTTGAAATGACGGCTGGTCGCGAGGTGCGTCACCGCGCCCGCGTCCACCATGTCGCAGGGTCTGGCAAGGCGACCCTGAGCGACGGATGAACACCATAGTCGGCGCCGGCCCGGAATGCGACCGCCGGTCCCATCCGGCCGGCGGCGCGTCGTTCACAAGTTCGCTCGCCTGTGGCGGGATGGGGCGCCGGATCGGGCGGCGTCCGACGCCGCGCAGCCTCAGCCGGCGCGGCGCACCTTCATGGACTTTTCGCGCGGCAGATAGCGGCCGTCCGCCTTGGTGCCGACGAGCGTGCCGTCTTGCACCATCACCTTGCCGCGGAGGATCACCGTCTTCGGCAGCCCCTTCACCGCCAGCCCCTCGTAGGGGGAATAATCCGACCCGTCGTGGAGGTCGGCGTGGCGGATGGTGGTCTCCGCCTCCGGGTCCCACAGCACGATGTCGGCGTCCGAACCCACGGCGATGGTGCCCTTGCTTGCGGGTAGAGGCCGTACGTCTTGGCGTGGTTGGTGGCGGTGAGCGCCACGAAGCGCGGCAGGTCGATGCGCCCCTTCGAGACACCCTCGGAGAAGAGGATCGGCAGGCGCGTCTCGACGCCCGGGATGCCGTTGGGGATGTGGCGGAAGTCCTTGCGGCCCTTGGGGTTCAGCTTGCCGCGCTCGTCGTCGTAGCGGAACGGGCAGTGGTCGGACGAGAAGACGTCGAATACGCCCGTGCTGATGCCGCGACCAGCAGGTTGTCCCGACTCGGCGCGTGTCCGGGGCGGCGGCGAGCAGACGTACTTGGCGCCCTCCCCAGTTCATGCCCTCCAGGTCCTCCTGCGGTGAGGCGGATATATTGGGGGCAGGTCTCGCCGTGACGTTCAGCTGCCGCGCGCCCGCGCCCGCCTCGATCTCCTCCATCGCTGCGCCGTTGGAGACGTGGACGATCACGATCGGCACGTCGACGACCTCGGCCAGCGCGATGGCGCGGTGCGTCGCCTCGCGCTCCACCGCCATGGGGCGCGTGGCTGGCGTGGGAGGCCGGCTCCAGTGCGCCCCTCGGCGACATGGCGGTCGACTCAGGTAAGCGGATCGCGTCCTCGTTCTCGCAGTGGACCATGGCGAGGGCACCGGTGCGCCGGGCCGTGTCCATCACGGCGAGGATTTCGGCAGTCGTTCAGCCGCAGGTTCTCGTAGGTCATGAAGACCTTGAACGAGGTGTAGCCGTCCTCCACCGCCGCGGGCAGCTCCTGGCCAGCACCGCGGCGGTCGGGTCGGAGATGATCGAGGTGGAAGGAGACGTCGGTGTAGCAGTTGCCCTCGGCCTAGCCCGTGATAGCCGGTCGATCGCGTCGCGCAGCGACTTGCCCCTCTCCTGCAGGCAGAACGGCAGCAAGCGTGGTGTTGCCGCCGAAGCGGCCGGAGCGGGTGCCGCTCTCGAAGTCGTCGGCCATGGTGACGCCCTCGCCGGAGGGCTGGGCGATGTGCACGTGGCTGTCGATGCCGCCCGGCAGCACTACTTGCCGGTGGCGTCGATGGTCTCGCGTGCCCTCGAGGTCGAGGCCGAGCGCGGCGATGCATGCCGTCCTTGATGCCGATGTCGGCCTGGAAGACATCCGCGGCGGTCGCGACGGTGCCGCCGGCGATGACGAGATCGAAGGTCATGGTGTCTCCTCAGTAGCCGCGCTTGGGGTCGACGACGTTGGCGAGCGGCGCGCCGCCCTCGTAGGCGTCCATCTGGCGGATGATGTTGGCGATGGTGGCCTCGGGATCGGAGACCGCCGCCACGTGGGGGGTGATGACGAGGTTGGGCGCGTCCCACATCGGATCGCGGACCGGCAGCGGCTCCTCGTTGAAGACGTCGAGCGAGGCGCCCTTCAGCGCGCCGGACTGCAGCGACGGCGAGGATGTCGGCCTCGTTCTGCAGGCCGCCGCGGCCGGCGTTGATGAGCACCGGCCCCAGCGGGCTGCCGCCGCCGAGCTTGGCGATGAGGTCGGCGTTGAGGATCCCGCGGGTGTCCTCGGTGAGGGGCAGCAGGGAGACGAGGAAGTCGGTGCGGGCGAGGAAGTGTTCGAGGCCTTCGTCGCCGTAGTGAAGCGTGATGTCGCTCGGCTTTTGCGAGCGCGACCAGCCGTGGACGTTGAAGCCGAGCGCCAGCAGGATCGGCGCGCAGTGGCGGGCGAGGGTGCCGTAGCCCATCAGGCCGACGCGCGCCGAGTTGGCGGCAGGTTGCGTCAGCTCGGTCCACTCGTGCTTCTTCTGCAGCTCCAGGTAGCCGAGCGCCTGGCGGAAGTGCGTCAGCACCTGCAGCACCACCCACTCGCCCATGCGGGCGGTGAGGTCCGGGTCGACGAGGCGCACCAGCGGAACGTCCGGGAACTCCGGGTCGGCGACCACCCCGTCGACGCCAGCGCCCATGTTGAAGACCGCCTTGAGGTTCGGCAGCGTCTTCAGGACCCCCGCCGGGGGCTTCCAGGTGAGGGCGTATTCGACAGCGGCCGGATCGTAGTCGTCGCGGCCGTGGGTGAGGATCGGCCGGTTCGGGGCGACGGCGTGCCAGGCGGCGAGCCATTCGTCCTGTCCCCAGTCGGCGGAGAGGAAAAGCGTGGTCATGATGTCGGTCTCATGGTTGCGAAAGTAGGCAAGGCCGGGCCGTTTGACAATTGACCGCGCGCCGCCTGCAGCATATTTGCCCGCCATGGCGAAACGTCCGATCCTCATACTTCCCGATCCCGTGCTGCGGCGCGTGGCCGAGCCTGTGGCCGCTGTCGACGCGCGGATCAAGTCATTGGCCGACGATATGCTGGAGACGATGTATGCCGCGCCCGGTATCGGCCTCGCCGCGCCGCAGGTCGGCATCTCCGAGCGGCTGATCGTTTGCGACGTCGCGACGGAGGAGGACGCAGGAGCCGGCGCCGATGGTGCTCGTCAACCCTGAGGTGATCTCCCGCTCGGAGGAGACGTCCACCTACGAAGAGGGCTGCCTGTCGATCCCCGACTATACCGAGGACGTGGAGCGCCCGGCGCGCGTGACGGTGCGCTATCTCGACCGCGAGGGCGAGGCGCGGACGGTGGAGGCGGAGGGGCTGCTGGCGACGTGCCTGCAGCACGAGATCGACCACCTCAACGGGGTCCTGTTCGTCGACTACCTCTCCCGGTTGAAGCGGGAACGGGTGCTGAAAAAGTTCGCCAAGCAAGCCAAGCTCGGCGCGTGAGGATCGACATGACCCGGTTTGGCACGGCCGGTGATCGCCGCAGACAGCACGCGGTGCGGCGCGAGCGAGGGCCGGGACATGATGCGCATCGTCTTCATGGGGACGCCCGCGTTCGCGGTGCCGACGTTCATGGAAATCGCCGGGCAGGGGCACGAGATCCCGGCCGTCTATACCCAGCCGCCGCGCCCGGCCGGCCGCGGCATGGCCGACCGGCGCAGCGCGGTGCACGAGGCGGCCGATGCGCTCGGCATCGAAGTGCGTCATCCGGTCTCGCTGAAGGGCGAAGCCGAGGCGATCGCGGCGCTGGATGCCGACGCGCTGGTGGTCGTCGCCTACGGGCTCATTCTGCCGCAGAGCGTGCTCGACGCCTCGCGGCTGGGGGCGTTCAACGTCCACGCCTCGCTGCTGCCGCGCTGGCGCGGGGCGGCGCCGGTGGCGCGCGCCATCATGGCGGGAGACGCGCAGACCGGGGTCGCCGTCATGCGTATGGAGAAGGGGCTCGACACCGGTCCCGTCGCCATGGTCGAGCACACGCCCATCGGGCCGGACGATACCGCCGCCGACCTCACCGACCGCCTCTCGCGCCTGGGCGCGGACCTCATGGTCCGTGCGCTCGGCCGGGTTGGAGCGCGAGGCGCTGAACCTGACGCCGCAGCCGGAGGAGGGCGTTACGTACGCGCATAAGATCGACAAGGCCGAGGCGCCCATCGACTTCTCCGCCGATGCCGATGCGGTGCGCAACCACATCCACGGCCTCAATCCGATGCCCGGCGCCCACGCCACCATCACCATCGCCGGCAAGCCCGAGCGGCTGAAGGTGCTGCGGGCCACCGTGGCCGAGGGGGCGGGCGCGCCGGGCGAGGTGCTCGACGACCGCCTCACCGTCGCCTGCGGCTCGGGCGCTGTGCGGCTCATCCGGGTGCAGCGGGCCGGCAAGTCGCCGGTGGAGGCGGATGCCTTCCTGCGCGGCGCCCGCATCGGCCCCGGCGACCGGTTCGAGGTGTAGCTGCCTGGCGATGCGCGGGGACGGGGGGCGCGATGGACTTCGACGGGGGCGGGCGCTAGAGCCGGTCCGATGAACTTGCGCTCACCACCTCAGCTCGAGCCTCCGCGTTTTACGCGTGTCCCCGAGGATCCGGAAGCCACTCGTCCTGAACGCGCCCTAGGCCATCGCCATGTCCGGTCCCGCCTCGTCTGGTCTCACGCCGTCGGCTCCGTCGCTGCTGCGCCGCATCATGCGGTTCGGCCGCGCGCCGGCGTACCCGCGCGACAAGGCGTTCGGCGGCCTGGTCTATCGGGGCCGCGAGGATCTTCTGGTGGCGCACGGCTTCCCACGTCTGGCGCGCCAGCATTTCGCCGAAGCGCTGAGGGCCAACGCCGCCAGCGGTGCCGTGCCGGCGGTCGCCGGGGTCCGGGCTGGCGCCCCTGGAGGCGGCCTCCACCACGCTGATCCCCGAGCGGCCCAACCCGTTCGATGATGCCATGCCCTGGTCCGCCTTCCGCGGCACGGCGGTCAGCCGCTGCGGCTACCGCAAGCCGGCGCAGCGCGCGTTGCGGCTGCTGGAATACCGCGACGTCTTCCTGGCGACGACCGGCAACCGCTTCACGATCTTTCGCGGGCGGGAGGTGGATCCGTCATCCTCGGCGGTTCTGGAGCATCAGGAGCACGTTGCCGCCGATGCCGAGCCGCTCGCCTTCGCCGCGTTCTGCGACGACACCTTCCCCGCCGCCGCGAACCCCGCGCATTTCGTCGGCGACCGGCTGGCGCGCGTGCACTTCTTCGCCGAGGGGGCGGGGGTGGCGCCGGGTGCCTGCCTCTTCGGCGGCGTCACGACGCCGTATCTGCAGTTCGCGTTGGACCGGGTCTGCCCCGGCGGGCGCGTGGCCCGGCCGGACCGGGTCTACCGCGTCGCCCACCTCATGGTGCTCTCGTCCACGGGTGAGCCCGGCGGCCACCCGTTCTACTACCTCAACCCCGGCGCGATGGATTTCGTCATCCCGCCGCTGGTGGCGGACCTGCCGCGCGGCGGCGGAGGGCGGCGGCTCTACCTCGCGCGCACGGATGCCACCGCGCGCGTCCTCGTCAACGAGCGGGCGCTGATGGCACGGCTAGCGGGTGAGGGCTTCGAGGTCCACGAGATGGGCAGGCTCGCCCCGCGCGATCAGCTCGCCCTGGTGCGCGAGGCGGAGATCGTCGTCGCCCCGCATGGGGCGGCGCTGACGAACCTCGTCGCGGCGCGACCGGGAGCGCGCGTTGTGGAGCTCTTCAACCCCGCCCGCGCCACCACGGCCTATATGGCGATCGCCCATGGCCGCGGCGCCCCCTACACCCCCATCATCGGCGACCCGGTCGCGAACCCGGCCCTCGACGATCCGTGGACCGTCGACATCGACGCCGTGATCGAGGCCACGCGATGATTCCGCGCTCCCCGCCGACCCAAGCCGACGCCCGCTGACGTGCCGCGCTACAAGCTCACCATCGAATACGACGGCAGCCCCTACGTCGGCTGGCAGCGTCAGGAGACGGGCGCACCGTGCAGGAGGCGCTGGAGGACGCGGCCGCCCGGCTGGAGGGCGCGCCGATCCGCGTCCACGGTGCCGGCCGCACCGACACCGGCGTCCACGCCACCGGCCAGGTCGCGCATATCGATTTCACCAAGGACTGTCCGGCCGACACCGTGCGCGACGCCATCAACGCGCACCTGCGGCCGGAGCCGGTGGCGATCCTCTCGGCCGAGCGCGTGACGGAGGCGTTCGACGCGCGCCACTCCGCCCGCGCACGGCACTACCTCTACCGCATCGTCAACCGCCGGCCGCCGCTGGCGCTGGACCGGACCGCGTGGCACGTCGCCGCAGCCGCTCGACGCGGCGGCGATGCACGCCGGGGCGCAGCGTCTCCTCGGCCGGCACGACTTCACCACGTTCCGCGCCGCGCAGTGCCAGGCGAAGAGCCCGCGTGCGCACGCTCGACCGGCTCGACGTGACGCGCCAGGGCGAGGAGATCGTCACGGTGCGGGCGCGCGCGCGCTCTTTCCTTCACAATCAGGTTCGGTCCATGGTCGGCACGCTGGTCGAGGTCGGGCTCGGGCGCTGGACGCCGGACGATGTGGCCGCGGCGCTCGCGGCCCGCGACACGTCCGGCCTGCGGTCCGGTCGCTCCGGCGGTCGGCCTCATCTTCACGCGGGTGGACTAACGAGGACGGCGAGGAGACCTGATGGACGTTGTGCTCGGCATCATCGGCGGCTCGGGACTTTACGATCTCCCCGGCCTCGACGGCACGTGGGAGACGATCGACAGCCCTTGGGGCGACGCCGTCCGACCGCGTCCTGCGTCGGCACCCTCGGCGGACACCCGGGTCGTCTTCCTGCCGCGCCACGGGCGCGGCCACCGCCTCGGCCCGACGCAGATCGACTACCGCGCCAATATCGACGTCATGAAGCGGGCGGGGGTGACGGATCTCGTCTCGCTGTCGGCCTGCGGGTCGCTGCGGGAGGATCTGCCGCCGGGGACCTTCGTCATCGTCGACCAGTTCATCGACCGCACCTTCGCGCGCGAGAAGTCGTTCTTCGGCACCGGGTGCGTGGCGCACGTCTCCATGGCGCATCCGGTCAGCCGGGATCTCGGCGACCGCATCGAGGCGGCGGCCGAGGCGGCGGACGTGTCGCTGCCACCGCGGCGGGACCTACCTCGCGATGGAGGGGCCGCAGTTCTCCACGCTCGCCGAATCGCACCTTTACCGCCAGTGGGGCGCCGACGTGATCGGCATGACCAACATGCCCGAGGCCAAGCTCGCCCGCGAGGCCGAGATCGCCTACGCGACCGTCGCCATGGTGACCGACTTCGACTCCTGGCACCCCGACCACGGCGAGGTGGATATCCAGCAGATCATCGCCACGATGACCGCCAACGGGGACGCGGCGCGCGCCCTGGTGAAGGCGCTGGCGGCGGCGACGCCGGCGACGCGCCAGCCGTGCTCTGCGGGGTCGGACACCGCGCTGGAGTTCGCCATCATCACCGCGCCCGATGCGCGCGACCCGGCGCTTATCGCCAAGCTCGACGCGGTCGCCGGCCGCGTCCTCGACAGGACGGCCCCATGAGCGATGCGACGCGCGATCTGCGCGACCTGGTGCGGGCGATCCCTGACTACCCCAAGACCGGGCATCATCTTCCGCGACGTCACGACCCTGTTCGGCGACGCGGAGCGGCTTGACGCGCACGGTGGACATCATCGCCGCGCATGTGGCCGGGCACGGGGATCGACCTCGTCGCCGGGATCGACGCGCGGGGCTTCATCCTGGGCGGCGCGCTGGCGATGCGCATGGGCAAGGGGTTCGTGCCGATCCGCAAGTGCGGCAAGCTGCCGGCCGAGGTGTACCGCGAGGAGTACGCGCTGGAGTACGGCACCGACGAGGTGGAGATCCACAAGCGACGCGATCCCTGGCGGCGGGGCGACGGTGCTCCTGGTGGACGATTTGATCGCCACCGGCGGGACGGCGATCGCGGCGCGCGAAGCTGATCGAACGGGCCGGCGGTACGGTCCCGCTGGCGGTCTTCGCGATCGACCTGCCGGAGCTCGGTGGCGCGCAGCGGCTGGCCGACATGGGTGTCGCGACGTTCTCGGTGATGGCCTTCGAGGGCCACTGAGCGGCGACCGGCGGCGACCGGGTCCCGGTGCCTGGATGCGTGTGGGTGGGGAAGGGCGCGCCTGGGGCTGGTAACTGCGCGTTCCGCGCCCTTAAGCGCAAACAGCTATTCCGGTTGCGGCCTTCCGGGCGACTGAACCAAAGGTTAGCTTCATCGGCAATTCAATGAACTTAGGTGCAGGCCCATGTCCGTAAGCTACGAGTTGCGCAATTATTGGTGTGCGAGTCGGATGGTGTCGCGGCTGTCGCCACGTGTTGCCGCGCGCTACCTGCACGCCGCGCATCGTCTGGGCGGTGACGTTACGCGAGAAGGCCCTCCTGGAGCGCCTGCGCGAGAAGGTCCTGCGGGCCGACTATTCAGGCGATGCAGGAGGCGAATGTGCTGCCGCTGCAGCGAAACGATCCGACGTCCGCCGCCTGAGCCGCGGCAAACTCTGACAACGGCGAGCTCCGACCCATGGGTGGCGCCGGTTCGACACGGTCACCCTGTCAGACCGAGCTGGTGCGAGGCTGGCATACCTCACAGGCCGTGTTGCAGCGCGTGGGCGTGGAGCGCGATCCCGGCGGTGGTGGCGACGTTGAGGCTGTCGACTCCGGACGAGATTGCGATCGCCAGCGGCTCGGCACCGTCGATGAGCGCGTCGGGCAGCCCCGCACCCTCGGTGCCGAGAAGGAAGGCGGCGCGGGATGCCAGCGGTGACGCGCCGAGGTGCGTGCCGGCCTGCGGGGTGAGGGCGTAGGGCGTGATGCCGGCCGTCGCGCAGCTCGGCGAGGATATCCGCGCCAGCCGTGTATGTGGGCACCGTCAGCGGAGCGCCGACGCCGACACGGATCGCTTTGCGGTAGAACGGATGGGCGGTGGTGGCGTCGACGGCGACGCCCGCCGCCCCGAACGCCGCGGCGTTGCGGTAGATGCCGCCCACATTGTCGTGGTTGGCGAGGTTGATGCAGACCGGCAGGCGCAGCGGCCCGGCGGGCAGCGCCGCCAGCGTCCGCGGCTCGGGCACGCGCCCGGCGGCCAGGATGCCACGGTGCAGGTGGAAGCCGGCGATGGTGTCGATCACGGCCTGCGGAGCGACGTAGAGCGGCGCCGCGCCGCGCTGGGCCAGCACCGGCAGGCGGGCCACGCGGCTTTCCTCGATCAGCAGCGCCAGCGTGTCCAGCGGCGAGCGTTCCAGGAGCACCGTCAGTACCGACAGGCCCTCGGCGATGAAGATGCCCTGCCGGCCGATGCGGTCGCGCTCGCGGATGTCGCGGAAGACGGCGATGGCCGGATCGTCCGGGTCGGTGACGCGGATGGGCGGGGCTACGGCCTCCGAAGCCCCGGACCGCCGCCGCCGAATCGCCGCTGCCGGTGTCGCCGCCGATCACCCGGCCTCCAGCTCCTCGCGCTTCATCTCCAGCTCCAGCCAGCGTTCCTCGGCGGCGTCCTTCTCGGCCTGGCGGGCCGCAAGGTCCTGCGGTCAGCGTGTCGAACCGGGTGGGGTCCTTGGCGTAGAGGTTCGGGTCGGCGAGGGCGGCGCCGAGCTTGGCGATCTCCGCGTCCAGCGCCTCCAGCTTGGCGGGCAGCGTCTCGAGGTCGTGCTTCTCGCGGAAGGAGAGTTTCGCGGCCTTCTTCGCCGGCGCGCGCGTTGGGCGTGGCTGGCCTTGGCCTTCTTGGGCTTGGTCTGGCCGACGTTCTCCACACGCGCGCACGGGCGCCTCGCCGCGCTGGATCAGCATGTCGGAGTAGCCGCCGGGGTACTCGCTCCAGCGGCCGTCGCCTTCGGAGACGAGCGTCGTCGTCACCGTGCGGTCGATGAAGTCGCGGTCGTGGCTGACGAGGATCAGCGTGCCGTCGTAGTCGCTGATCACCTCGGCGAGGAGGTCCAGCGTTTCGAGGTCGAGGTCGTTGGTCGGCTCGTCGAGCACCAGGATGTTGGAGGGCATCGCGAAGGCACGGCCCGAGCAGCACGCGCATCCGCTCTCCGCCCGACAGCGCGCCGACGGGGGTATTGAACTGCTCGGGCGTGAACAGGAAGTCCTTGAGGTAGCCGGCGACGTGCTTGGTGGTGGTGCCGACGGTGATCTGGTCGGAGCCGGACGGGCTGATCGCCTGGCGCAGCGGCATCGTCGGGTCGAGCGCCTCGCGCCGCTGGTCGAGGAGGTTCACCTTGAGGTCGGTGCCGTAGGTCACGGTGCCGGCATCCGGCTTCAGGCGTCCGAGCAGGATGTTGATGAGGGTGGTCTTGCCGGCGCCGTTGGGGCCGACGAGGCCGACCCGGTCGCCGCGCATGATGGTGGTGGAGAAGTCGTCCACCACGGTCTTGTCACCGAACCGCTTCTCCAGCCCCTCGGCGACGATCATGCGCTTGCCGGAGCGATCGGCGCTGGCGAGCTGCATGTCGGCGAGGCCGGTGGCCTTGCGCTGCTCGCGCCGCTCGGTCCTGCAGGTTCTGCAGCTTGCGCAGGCGGCCCATGTTGCGCTTGCGCCGGGCGGTGACGCCGTAGCGCACCCACTCCTGCTCCTGCTCGATCTTCTTGTCGAGCCGGCGCCGCTCGTCCTCCTCTGCGGCGATGATCTCGTCGCGCCAGTCCTCGAAGGCGGCGAACCCCTTGTCCATACGGTGCGTCTTGCCGCGGTCGAGCCAGATGACGGCTGTGGAGAGTTCCTCCAGGAAGCGTCGGTCGTGGCTGATGAGGACGAGCGACTTGCGCCGCTCCTTGAGCTCCGCCTCCAGCCAGGCGATGGCGGAAATGTCGAGGTGGTTGGTCGGCTCGTCGAGCAGCAGGACGTCCGGATCGGGCGCCAGCGCGTGGGCGAGGGCGGCGCGGCGGATCTCACCGCCGGACATGGGCCCGGGCGCCGCATCGGGGTCGAGGCCGAGCGACTCCAGCGTGGCGCGGGCGGCGTGCTGGTCGTCGCCCTCCGCCAGGCCCGAGGCGACATAGTCGAGCACGGTGCGGTAGGCGGAAAGGTCCGGCTCCTGCGCCAGATAGCGCAGCGTCGCGCCCGGCTGGACGAAGCGTTGGCCCGAATCGGCCTGGATCAGCCCCGCGACGATCTTCAGCAGCGTCGACTTGCCCGAACCGTTGCGGCCGACGAGGGCGATGCGCTCACCGGGGGCGAGCTGCAGCGCAGCCGACTCCAGGAGCGGCGTGCCGCCGAACGTGAGCGCGATATCCTGCAAGGACAAAAGGGGAGGGCGTGCCATGGCTCGCTCTTAATGGGTGGCGGGCGGGCGCCACAAGGGGCGCGGGCGGGATGCAGCTGGCGGCAGGCTAGCAGGCCCCACCCAGGTCCATGCCGGCTGCGGATGACCTGCGGGCGTTAGCGGCGGTGTTAACCAGAATTCGTCACGCTTCGGCAACCAAGAATGGAGCGAGGCAGATGGCAATTCACTCGGTGTTCGTGTCCCCCCGCAACCGTGACGGCTCCGGTGTCGATCTTCGGCTGCGCGTTCTGTTCAACGACGTGTACCGGGTCGGTACGCGAGTTCTGGCTCATCGATTCGGCGCGCGACAGCGAGACGGTGACGCGATTGATCCGCACCATTCTGTCCCCAGGCGACAAGACGTTCGTGGGCGCGTTGCAGCGGGACGTGTGCTCGGGCCTCTCCGACAACGCGCAGGCCTGGCTGAACGCGCCGGGCCGCAACTGGGGTCACAACCGTGGCCGCACCGCGCGGGGCATGGGCGAGATGCCGGCCGAACAGGCGCTGCTCGCCGCCGTCGCCTAGGCGGCGCCGCTGGCGAAAGGGGCCGGTTCCTGCGCCTGACGACGGTAAACGACTTGACATGAGGCCACCTCCCTCGGCCATGTTGGCGCCAACAACACGGCGTCGAGCCAACGGCGCACCGAGGGAGGACATACGATGAAGAATTGGATCGCCGGCGCACTCGCTGGCGTGGCTGCTTGCCGGGCTGTCGGTGCCCGCTCAGGCCGAGACGACGATGCGCATCACGCTTCAGCTCCCGCTGAAGTCGCACCTCGGGCAGAACCTCCTGCTCTTCAAGGAGGAGGTCGAGAAGATCTCCGACGGTGAGATCAACGTCGAGATCTACGACTCCGCCCAGCTCTACAAGGACAACGAGGTGCCCGAGGCGGTCGGCTCCGGGCAGATCGAGGCGGGCGTCGCCTCGCTGACGCGCTTCGTCGGCG
The DNA here is from genome assembly GCA_963771975.1 of uncultured Alphaproteobacteria bacterium. Lineage (GTDB taxonomy): Bacteria > Pseudomonadota > Alphaproteobacteria > Rhizobiales > Amorphaceae > Acuticoccus. The sequence continues at coordinate 600,791 of CAVYVL010000002.1, forward strand.
AGATCCCGGCGGTGGACGTCTTCTACATGCCCTTCCTCCTCAACACCGAGGAGAAGGTGCGCGCTGCGGTGGCGCCCGGGTCGCCGGTGCGCACGGCCATCGACGAGGCGATCGCCGACACCGGCGAACAAGGTCCTGTGGTGGCAGGCCTACGGCTCGGTGGTGCTCCTCTCCAACGGCGAGCCGATCGCCACGCCCGACGACATGAAGAGCAAGAAGGTCCGCGTGTTCGGCAAGTGGCTGGGCGAGTGGGTCGACACGGTGGGCGGCGCGCCGACCCTGATCTCCGGCTCCGAGCAGTTCCTGGCCTACCAGCGCGGCACGGTGGACGTCGGCATGACGGGCGTCTCCGGCGTCGCCGCACGCTCGCTCTGGGACGTGATGGACACCATCACCCGCGTCAACGTGGCCGACATCGAGTTCATCGTCGTGGTCGAACCAGGACTGGTGGGAAGGCCTCTCCGAGCAGGAGCAGATGTGGATCAACGAGGCGGCCGCCGCGCCGAGAAGGCGGTGCGCGACGACGTGAGCCAGATCGAGGCCGACGCTTACGCGCTGGCCAAGGAGAACGGCATGACCGTCTACGATCCGACCGCCGAGGAGATCGAGGCGTGGAAGACGGCCTCGCAGCCGGTCATCGAGAAGTGGCTGTCGGAGTCGGGCGATCTCGGTCAGACCGTCTACGACGCGGCCAACAACCTCTAAGGATCGACCGTGAGGCGGGTGGCTCTGGCCCTGTCGGCGATCGCGTCGCTGCTGCTGTTCGCGATCGGCGTCATGCTCACCTACGAGGTCGTCGCGCGTTACTTTTTCAACGCGCCGACGATCTGGGCGGAGGAGCTGTCGCGCCTGGCGATGATCTGGGCCGTGTTCCTGGGGAGCGCGGCCCTCCTGCGCAGCGGCGACCATATCCGCGTCACCGTCATCACCGACAAGCTGCCACCGGCGCTGCGCAACGTGCTCGAGGTGGTGAGCCTGGTGTTCGTGGCGGTGATCTCCGGTTTCGTCGCCTGGTACGGGACGCCGATCGCGTGGAACTCGTTCGAGCGGGGGCGCACCGTCGGCTCCATGCTGGATCTGCCGTCCTGGGTGAGCCAGGCGTCGGTCCCGCTGGGCTTTGCGCTGATCGCCATTCAGGCCGTGGCGCTGATCTTCGCGGTGCCGCGCCGCGGCGCCGGCACCCAACCCGACCACATCGAACTCTGACGCCGACCTCCCTGGCATCGACATCGCGGGCCGGGCCTTCGCGGCAGGCGCCCGGAACATTGCGAGACTGGCACACGATGGGACACGCGACGTCGTTCCTTGAAAACCACCGCCCGCGGGGCTGCTTCGCTGGCGGTCGCCGGGGCGCGGAGCGCTGGATCCGGAGTGCGCGTCCATGATCACGGTCGCCATCCTGGCCGTGCTCTTTGCGCTGCTGCTCCTGGGCATCCCCGTCGCATTCGTGCTCGGCGGGCTCGGCATCATGCTGCTGGCGCTGGGGGGGTTCTCCTCGCTGATGGCGCCAGCGGGCTTCCTGTCGGCGATGGACTCCTTCGTCCTCGTCGCGGTGCCGCTGTTCCTGCTGATGGCCAACGTCATGCTGAAGGGCGGCGTGGGGCGCGATCTCTTCGCGGCGCTGCAAGCCTGGGTGGGGCATCTCCCCGGCGGGCTCGCGGTGGCGACGATCCTGTCGTGCGGCGTGTTCGCGGCGATCTCCGGCTCGTCCGTCGCCACCGCTGCGACCATCGGCACGGTCGCCGATCCCCGAGATGACCTCGCGCGGCTACCCGCGGCACTTCACGTTCGGGGTGCTGGCGGCGGGGGGAACGCTCGGCATCCTCATCCCGCCGTCGCTGATCATGATCATCTACGGCGTCATCACCGAGGAGTCGGTGCTGGCGCTCTTCATCGCCGGCGTGGGGCCGGGGCTGCTGATGATCGTCCTCTTCATCATCTATTCGGTGCTCTACGCGCGCACGCAGCCCGCGCTGGAGCGGATCGAGAAGGCGAGCTGGGCCGAGCGGCGCCGCTCAGGGGTTCGCGCGCTGCCGACGATCGTGCTGTCCGGGCTCGTCATCACCGGCATCTACCGCGGCTGGTACACGCCGACCGAGGCGGCGGCGATCGGCTTTGCCGGCGCGCTCTTCGTCACCGGCATCGTCCTGCGCACCCTGACGCTCCGGGGGCTGTGGGAAGCCACCGTCATGTCGATGCGCACGACGGTGGCGATCCTTCTCATCGTCGCCGGCGCCAAGGTGTTCGGCAAGGCGATCGCGCTCTACCGCATCCCGCAGGACGTCTCGACCTTCATCATCGACACCATCGCCTCGCCGAGCCTCTTCATCATGGCGGTGGCGGTGGTGCTCCTCGTCATGGGGCTGGTGATGGAGAGCCTGTCGCTGCTCCTCATCATGGTGCCGGTGCTGGCGGGGGCGCTGATCCCGCTGGGGATCGACCCGATCTGGTTCGGCGTCTTCTTCGTCATCATGGTGGAGTGCGCGCTGATCACGCCGCCGGTGGGGCTGAACCTCTACGTCATCCAGGCGGTGGGCAACGGGACGTTGACCGAGGTCTCGCGCGGGATTCTGCCCTTCCTGGCGCTGATGCTGCTGACGGTGGTGCTGATCACCGTGTTCCCGGCGCTCGCCTTGTGGCTTCCCTTCAACCTTTGAGCTGTTAAGGGCGCCCCGGCGGGCGAGAGGGATTGGCGGCTTGGCCGAACGCTTGCATGATGCGCTCGGATCGCGTGGCGTTTGCGCGGACGCACAAACACGCTATATCGATCAGCCGCGCGACCGAAAGGCGCTGCGCGTGCCGAGCCTCCGAACAATCAGGACGGGTGCTCGAGCCGTTCGTCCTGAGGGAGACGAGCGACCCGAACAAGAGGCGTGCCCGCTTGCGGGCTGAAGGAGATTGACGATGACCCAGCTGCTGCCCATCGCACCCTCTCACGCGCGTTCCGACCACGAAAACCGCGGCCCGTCGCGCGCCCACGGACGGCCTCTACCGGGCCGACAAGGAGCACGACGCCTGCGGTGTCGGCTTCATTGCCGACATCAACAATGTAGCCAGGCACGAGATCATCGAGCAGGGGCTGGAGATTCTGGTCAATCTGACCCATCGCGGTGCGGTGGGCGCGGACCCGGAGATGGGTGACGGCGCCGGTCTCCTGATGCAGATGCCGGACGAATTGTTCCGCGCGGAAGCGGACCGCTTGGGCTTCACGCTGCCGCCGCAGGGCGAGTACGCCGTCGGCATGCTGTTCGTGCCGCCCGAGCATGCCGCGAAGACGAAGGTGGTCGACGAGGTCGTCGCCGCCGAGGGGCAGACCCTGCTCGGCTGGCGCGACGTTCCGGTCAACTCGCAGATCCTGTCGGCCTCGGTCTCGCAGTCCGAGCCGATCATCAAGCAGTTCTTCATCGCTCGCGGCGAGGGGATCGAGGACGATGACGCCTTCGAGCGCCGTCTCTTTATCCTCCGCAAGGTGATCTCCAACACCGTCTACGGCGGCGCGTTCGCCGGCCGAGCATGGCTTCGTGATCTGCTCGCTGTCGTGCCGGACGATCGTCTACAAGGGGATGTTCCTCGCCCACCAGCTCGGTGCGTACTACCAGGACCTCACCGACCAGCGCTTCAAGTCGGCGATGGCGCTGATCCATCAACGCTTCTCCACCAACACGTTCCCGTCCTGGGGCCTCGCGCACCCGTTCCGCATGGTCGCCCACAACGGCGAGATCAACACGCTGCGGGGCAACAAGAACTGGATGGCCGCGCGCCAGGCGACGGCGTCGTCGTCATTGTTCGGCGACGAGATCTCCAAGCTGTGGCCCATTTCCTACGAGGGCCAGTCCGACACCGCCTGCTTCGACAATGCGCTGGAGTTCCTCGTCCAGGGCGGGCACAGCCTCGCCCACGCGATGGCGATGCTGGTGCCCGAGGCCTGGGCCGGCAACCCGCTCATGAGCGACGAGCGCCGCGCCTTCTACGAGTACCATGCCGCCCTGATGGAGCCGTGGGACGGGCCGGCCGCCGTCGTCTTCACCGACGGGCGCCAGATCGGCGCGACGCTGGACCGCAACGGCCTGCGCCCGGCGCGCTACTGCGTGACCCACGACGGGCTCGTGGTGATGGGCTCGGAGGCCGGCGTGCTGCCGATCGACGACAGCCGCATCAAGACCAAGTGGCGCCTGCAACCGGGCAAGATGCTGCTGATCGACCTGGAGGAGCACCGCATCATCTCCGACGAGGAGGTGAAGGCCCAGCTCGCCAGCGAGAAGCCGTACCAGGCCTGGCTCGACAAGACGCAGATCGTGCTGGAAGACCAGCGTTCCGTTCGCAGCCGCGCGCCGCGCACCAACGAGTCGCTGCTCGATCGCCAGCAGGCGTTCGGCTACACGCAGGAGGACCTGCGCCTGCTTGCTGTCGCCGATGGCGATCACCGGACAGGAGGCGCTCGGCTCCATGGGGACGGACACGCCGCTCTCGGTGCTGTCGGACCGCTCCAAGCTCCTCTACACCTACTTCAAGCAGAACTTCGCGCAGGTGACGAACCCGCCGATCGACCCGATCCGCGAGGAGCTCGTCATGAGCCTGGTGTCGTTCATCGGCCCGCGGCCGAACCTCTTCGATCTCGACGGCCAGACCAAGCGCAAGCGCCTGGAAGTCCGGCAACCGATCCTCACCAACGACGATCTGGAGAAGATCCGCGAGATCGGCGACATCGCCGACGATCAGTTCCACACCAAGACCCTGGACATCACCTATCCCGCCGAGCAGGGCGCGGAGGGGATGGCCGACATGATCGATCGGCTGTGCGACCGTGCCGAGAAGGCGGTGCTCGACGGCTACAACATCATCATCCTGTCGGACCGGCTGGTGTCGCGCTCGCGCATCGCGATCCCGGCGCTGCTGGCGACGGCGGGTGTTCACCATCACCTCATCCGCAAAGGGCTGCGCACCTCGGTCGGGCTCGTGGTGGAGACCGGCGAGCCGCGCGAGGTGCATCACTTCGCGGTGCTGGCCGGCTACGGCGCGGAGGCCATCAACCCGTACCTGGCGTTCGAGACGCTGACGGAGCTGCCACAAGGGCTTCCCGGAGGAGGTCGACGACCGCGAGGTGGTCGAGCGCTACATCAAGTCGCTCGACAAGGGGCTGCTGAAGGTGATGTCCAAGATGGGCATCTCCACCTACCAGTCCTATTGCGGCGCGCAGATCTTCGACGCGGTCGGGCTCTCGCCAGGACTTCGTCGACCGCTTCTTCTTCGGCACCGCGACGACCATCGAGGGCGTCGGCCTGATGGAGGTCGCCGAGGAGACCGTGCGGCGCCACCGGATCGCCTTCTCGGACGACATCCTGATGGCGCGTCACCTGGAGGTCGGCGGCGAGTATGCCTTCCGCACGCGCGGCGAGAACCACGTCTGGCTCGCCGACACGGTGGCCCAGCTCCAGCACGCCGTGCGCGGCAACGCGCAAGGACCGGTTCGAGGAGTATGCGCGCCTCGTCAACGAGGAGTCGGGCCGCTTCTCGGTGCGTGGCCTGTTCCGCATCAAGAAGGCGGAGGAGATGGGCCGTGCCCCGGTGGCGCTCGACGAGGTCGAGCCGGCGGCGGAGATCGTCAAGCGCTTCGTGACGGGCGCGATGTCGCTCGGCGCCATCTCCAAGGAGGCGCACGAGACGCTGGCGCTCGCCATGAACCAGATCGGCGGCAAGTCCAACACCGGCGAGGGCGGCGAGGATCCGGACCGCTTCCGCCCGATGCCCTCCGGCGCCTCCAAGCGCTCGTCGATCAAGCAGGTGGCATCCGGCCGCTTCGGTGTGACGACCGAGTATCTCGTCAACGCCGACCAGATCCAGATCAAGATGGCGCAGGGCGCCAAGCCCGGCGAAGGCGGCCAGCTCCCCGGCCACAAGGTCGACGCGGTGATCGCCAAGATCCGCCACTCGACGCAGGGCGTGGGCCTCATCTCGCCGCCGCCGCACCACGACATCTACTCGATCGAGGATCTGGCGCAGCTCATCTTCGACCTGAAGAACGTCAACCCGGCGGCCGATATCTCGGTGAAGCTGGTGTCGGAGGTGGGTGTCGGCACGGTTGCGGCCGGTGTCGCCAAGGCGCGCGCCGACCACATCACCATCGCCGGCTACGACGGCGGCACCGGCGCCTCGCCGCTGACGTCCATCAAGCACGCCGGCTCGCCGTGGGAGATGGGGCTCGCCGAGGCGCACCAGACGCTTGTCGCCAACGGCCTGCGCTCGCGCATCCGCCTTCAGGTGGACGGCGGGCTGCGGACGGGGCGCGACGTCTTCATCGGCGCGCTGCTGGGGGCGGACGAGTTCGGCTTCTCCACCGCGCCGCTGATCGCGGCCGGCTGCATCATGATGCGCAAGTGCCACCTCAACACCTGCCCGGTGGGCGTGGCGACGCAGGATCCCGTGCTGCGCCGGCGCTTCAAGGGCCAGCCCGAGCACGTCATCAACTTCATGTTCTTCGTGGCCGAGGAGCTGCGGACGCTACCTCGCGGCGTCGGGCTTCCGCTCGGTGGACGAGGCGATCGGCATGGTCGACATGCTCGACCAGCACCGCCTGCTCGACCACTACAAGGCGAAGGGCCTCGATTTCCGGAAGGTCTTCGTGAAGATGCCGGAGCCGATGGAGGAGCAGCGCAACACGACTCGCCAGCTCCACCCCATCGAGACGGTGCTCGACCGGCAACTGATCGCCGAATCGGCGGACGCCATCGCGCGACGAGGAGCCGGTGGTGATCGAGAAGACGGTGAGCTCCATCGACCGTACGGTCGGCGCGATGCTGTCGGGCGAGATCGCCACGGCGCGCGGCATGGAGGGCCTCCACGACGGCACCATCGTGGTGAAGCTCACCGGCACGGCGGGCCAGTCCTTCGGCGCGTGGCTCGCCGCGGGCGTGACGCTCGAGCTGACGGGCGATGCCAACGACTATGTCGGCAAGGGGCTGTGCGGCGGGCGCATCATCGTCAGGCCACGGCCGGAGTCGCACCATCGTGGCGACCGAGGCGATCATCGTCGGCAATACGGTGCTCTATGGCGCCATCGGTGGCTCCGCATACTTCGCGGGCGTGGCCGGCGAGCGGTTCGCGGTCAGGAACTCGGGCGCCGTCGCGGTGGTGGAAGGCTGCGGCGACCACGGGTGCGAGTACATGACGGGCGGCGCCGTGGCGGTGCTGGGCTACACCGGGCGTAATTTCGCGGCCGGCATGTCCGGCGGCGTCGCCTACGTGCTCGACGAGGCGGGCGACTTCGCCAAGCGCTGCAACCTCGCCATGGTCGAGCTGGAGCCGGTGCTGGAGGAGGACGACCTGCTGGAGCGCCTCCATCACCATGGCGGCGATCTCGAGACCAAGGGCCGCGTCGACGTGTCCGCCAACATGACGCGGCACGACGAGGAGCGTCTGCTGACGATGATCCAGAACCACGTGAAGTGGACCGGATCGGTCCGTGGCAGCGAGATCCTCGACAACTGGGACGCCTTCCGGCCGAAGTTCGTCAAGGTGATGCCGGTCGACTACCGCCGCGCCATGGAAGAGATGGAAACCCAGCGTCTCGGAATGGCGGCGGAGTAATCCGCCGCCACGGCACGGGCCGCCGCTTCGAGCCGGCCCAACTCTCTGTGGTGCGCGCCACGTCCGCCGAATCGTGACCAATCAAGTCGGAGACCCCCGTTGCCCGATATTCTGCGCATTCTTCTGATCGGCATCGGCGCGACGGCGATCTTCGATCTCTACCTTGCCCTCCTGACCCGGTTCGGGCTTCCGGGGGCCAACTGGACGATGGGGGGGCGCTGGTTCTCTCACATGCCGCGCGGCAAATTCGTCCACGCCAGCATCGCAGAGGCGGCGTCGATCCCTGGCGAGACGGCGGTCGGGTGGACGATGCACTACGTCATCGGCACGCTCTTCGCGGTCTTCGTCGTCCTCCTCGCCGGCCGTGGCTGGTTGGATGGGCCGGCCCTGCTGCCCGCGCTTCTGGTCGGTTGGGGCACGGTGCTGTTCGGCTGGCTCGTCATGAGCCCGGCGATGGGCGGGGGCATCGCCGCCGCACGCCGGCCCAACAAATGGACGGTGCGCGCCGTCAATCTCTCCGCCCATACGGTGTTCGGTATCGGCCTGTGGCTGGTGGCGCTCCTCCTCGCCCGCTGACGCGAACACGCCGGCTGACGCCCCAACCAGGAGACCTGACCTTGCCTTCCTCGATCGTCCGCTCCGCCGTCACGCGCGCCTGCACAACACTCGCGGTCACCGCTCTCTGCGCTGCGCCGGCCGCCGCCGACGTGATCGACGCGACTCCGCGCATCGCCGTCATGTCGGCCTTCGCGCCGGAGTGGGGCGTGCTGCAGGACATTATCGAGGATCGCGCCGATCACGTCGAGAATGGGGTGCGCTTCGTCACCGGCGAGATCGCGGGCGCTCCGGTGGTGGTATTGCTGTCCGGCGTCGGCATGGTCAACGCCGCGATGTCGGCGCAGATGGTGATCGATAGGTACGCGGTCGAGGCGATCGCCTTCTCCGGGATCGCCGGCGGGATCGACCCGTCGCTGACCCTCGGCGAGGTGGTGGTGCCGGCGCAGTGGGGCTCGTACTTTAACGTGCTCCTGGCGCGCGAGGAGGGCGACGGGTACGAGGTGCCGCCCTTCATGCACCAAGACGTCCCCAACTACGGCATGATCTTCCCGCAGCCGGAGATGGTCCGGCGCGAGGGTGTCGAGCAGCCGGAGGACCAGTTCTGGTTCCCCGCCGACGAGGGCCTTCTCCACGCCGCGCAGCGGGCCGCTGCAACGGTCACGCTGGAGCATTGCATTGAAGCTGGTGAGTGCCTCACCGACGCGCCTGGCATCACGGTGGGCGGCAACGGCGTCTCCGGCTCGGCGTTCGTCGACAACGCGCGAGATGCGGGACTACATCTTCGCCACCTTCGAGGCGCAGGTGGTGGACATGGAGAGCGCGGCCGTGGCGCACGTGGCTGCTACCAATGGCGTGCCGTTCATCGCCTTCCGCTCGCTCTCGGACCTCGCCGGCGGCAGCGACGCGGCCAATGAGATGGAGCTCTTCATGGGCCTCGCGGCGGCCAACTCCGCCCGCGTGCTGAAAGCGTTCCTGGCCGAGTGGGCGGCGGGTGCCGGCGAGCTCAAGCCCTGAACTATCGCCACGCCTTCCACGCCGGGAACCACGCGGACGTCTTCAAGCACGTCGTCCTGACGCGCGTGCTCGCCTACCTCATGCGCAAGGAGAAGCCGATCCGCGTGATCGACACGCATGCCGGGATCGGCCTCTACGACCTCGGCGCGGCGGAGGCGGTGCGCTCTCCTGAGTGGCGCGACGGGATCGCCCGGCTCCAGGGCGCGGCGCTCCCGGAAGAGGCCGCGGAGCTGGTGCGTCCGTACCTCGACGCGGTGGCGGCGGCGAACGCGGGCGGGCGGCTCCTGCACTATCCGGGCTCGCCCTGGATCGCGGCGCACATGATGCGCCCGCAGGATCGGCTCGTCGCCGTGGAGCTTCACCCTGCCGATCATGGGCTGCTCGCCGAAACGTTCGACCGCGACAGCCGCGTCAAGGCACTGCAACTCGACGGGTGGATGGCGCTCGGCGCGCAGGTGCCGCCGAAGGAGCGGCGCGGTCTCGTCCTGGTGGACCCACCGTTCGAGGAGACGGCCGACTGGACGCGGCTGCCGGAGCAGCTCGCCAAAGCGCATGCCAAATGGCCGACGGGCGTCTACATGCTGTGGTACCCAATTACAGCAAGCGGGCCGGTATCTGCGCTGCACCACGCGCTGCGGCGGTCCGGCATGGCGAATGTCCTCGCCGCGGAATTGACAGTGCGAGGCGCGGGCGCGCCGGGGTTGCGGGGCTCGGGGCTCGTCGTGGTCAACCCGCCGTTCACGCTGGAGGCGGAGCTCGCGGTGCTGCTGCCGGCGCTACGGGACGTCCTGGCGCTCGACGAGAGCGCCGATGTCCGGCAGACGTGGCTGGCCGGGGAGGCATAGCGCGCAAACGGCGGTGCGACGCGACGTCCGACTGCCGCCCCTGCGGGACGCGCTAACTTTTCATGCGAGGAGAATGCCCATGCGCCACGCCATCGCCGCCCTTCTCGTCCTGGGCCTCGCCGTACCAGCCGCACCCGCCGCCGCGGACGGGTGGGAGGCGTTCAAGGCGCCGGGCGCCATCGCACTGATGCGTCACGCCCACGCGCCCGGCACGGGCGATCCGGCCGACTTCACGCTCGGGGACTGTGGCACGCAGCGCAATCTCGACGAGCGCGGGCGCGAACAGGCGCGTCAGATCGGCGAGGCGATCCGTGCCGAAGGGATCGTGGTGGACCGGGTGCTGACCTCGCGCTGGTGCCGCTCGTCCGAGACCGCCGTGCTGCTGGGGCTTGGAACGCCCGATCCGGCGCCCGCCTTCGACTCGTTCTTTTCCGAGCGCAGCCAACGCGGGTCGCAAACCGAGGCGGCCCGGGAGCTCCTCGCTGCGACGGGGGACGAGCGCGTCGTCGTGGTGACGCACCAGGTCAACATCAGCGCGCTGACGGGCCGCTTCACCCGCTCGGGCGAGATCATCGTCGTCGACGTCGCCGAGGACGGCACGGTGGAGGTTCTGGGCGAGATCGAGACGCCGGTGCCGTAGTGTGACGCCCGCGCCGTCCGCCCGCGCACCGCGCTCGCCGATAGGGCAAAGTGATTGACCCACACCGTCATCCGTTGCAGTCATCGGCGGTCGTGAACGAAGGAGTGACGATGGGGAAGGTGACGGGGTTTTTGGAGATCGACCGTCAGGAGCTGAAGTATCAGCCCGCGGCCGATCGTATCAGGCATTTCAAGGAGTTCACGCTTCCGCTGTCCGAGCCGGAAGTGGAACGCCAGGCTGCGCGTTGCATGGATTGCGGAATCCCGTTCTGCCAGTCCGACGCCGGCTGCCCTGTCGACAACCAGATCCCCGACTGGAACGATCTCGTCTACGCGCACGACTGGGAGGAGGCGAGCCGCAACCTCCACTCGACCAACAACTTCCCCGAGTTCACCGGCCGGATCTGCCCGGCCCCGTGCGAGGAAGCCTGCACGCTCAACATCGAGAACACCCCGGTGGCGATCAAGGCCATCGAGCAGGCGATCGCCGACAAGGCGTGGGAGAACGGGTGGATCGCGCCGCAGCCTCCGGCGCGGCTGACCGGCAAGACCGTGGCGGTCGTGGGTGCGGGGTCCGCCGGCATGGCGGCCGCGCAGCAACTCGCCCGCGTCGGTCACGAGGTGCACCTGTATGAGCGTTACGCCAAGTCGGGCGGCCTGCTGCGCTACGGCATCCCCGATTTCAAGATGGAGAAAGGCAGCATCGACCGCCGCCAGAGCCAGATGGAGGCCGAGGGTGTCGTCTTCCACTTTGGCGCCGACGTCGACGGTGAGCGGCTGAAGGCGCTGGCGGACGAGCATGATGCGGTGCTCCTGACCACCGGGGCGGAGCGGCCGCGCGATCCGGGCCTCCCGGGCGTCGATCTCGCGGGCGTCCACTACGCGATGCCGTTCCTGGTGCAGCAGAACCGCCGCGTCGGGCGCGAGCCGTTCGAGGATGCGCCGATCGTCGCCTCGGGCAAGAATGTCGTCGTGATCGGCGGCGGCGACACCGCGTCGGACTGCATCGGCACCTCGATCCGCCAGGGCGCGCTGCAGGTGACGCAACTCGACATCCGCCCCATGCCGCCGGTGCGCGAAAACAAGGACGTCATCTGGCCCTACTGGCCCACGAAGTTCCGCACCTCCTCCAGCCAGGCCGAGGGGGCGGACCGTGAGTTCGCCGTGGCGACTCTGGAGATCATCGGCAAGAACGGCCGGGCCACGCACGTGCGCTGCGCCCGCGTCGATCCCAGCCGCAAGCCGATCGAAGGCACCGAGTTCGACATCCGCGCCGACCTGGTGCTGATCGCCATCGGCTTTTCCGGGCCGCGGCTCGACACCTACGTCGAGGGCGGCACGTTCGAACTCGACCCGCGCACCAACATCGTCGCCAACACCATGGACTATCGCACCTCGGTGCCCAAGGTGTATGCCGCAGGAGACGTGCGGCGGGGACAGAGCCTCGTGGTCTGGGCGATTCGTGAGGGCCGCCAGGCCGCGCGCGCCATCGACCTCGATCTGATGGGGGCAACGACGCTCCCGCGCTAAAGGGAGCGTCATGCCGCCGTCCACCGAACCCACGAGCGCGGCGGTAAGCGAACGCGCGCGCGGCGCCTGGGCGCCTGCCCGTCTCGCGATCACGGCCCTGACCGTCGGCATCGGCGCCGTCGGGGCGCTCGTCTTCCACTTTTTCGGGATGCCGGCGGCGTTTCTCACCGGGTCTGCCGCGGCCGTCGTGCTGGCGCTTCTGGCAGGGGTCCCGGTGGCGCTGCCCAACCCGGTGCGCGCGGGCTCGTTCGCGGTGCTGGGGACGGTGATGGGTTCCAGCATCAGCCTGGCCGCGCTGGAGCAGCTGGTGACGGCCCCTGTCGCGCTCATCGGCCTCCTCCTGGTGATCGTCGGCACATCGGCGGCGAGCGCTGCGGTGCTCTACTGGCTGGGCGGCTGGGACAAGCTCTCGGCTCTCTGCGGGTCGATCCCCGGCAACCTGCCGCTGGTGCTGGCGGTGGCGACCGACGGCGGCGCGCGCATGGACCGCGTGGTGATGGCGCAGTCGCTGCGGCTCTTCATTCTCGTCGCGCTGATCCCCTTCGCGTTCGGCGGCTCGGAGAACAGCACGCTGGAGATGGCGCCGCCGGACACGTCGCTGCTCGACGTCGTCGTGACGCTGGCGCTGACGGCCGCGGCGGTCGCCGTGGCGACCGCGGTGCGTCTGCCGGCGGCGGCGATCATGGGGCCGCTGATCGCGGGGGCGGCGCTCTCGATTTCCGGGCTGGCGCGGGTCGCGATCCCGGACTGGATGGCCGCGCTGGCGCTCGTCATGCTGGGCACATCCGTGGCGCTGCGGTTCAACGGCGTCCAGCGGGACGGGCTCGCGCGCATGTTCCTCGCGTCGTTCGGTGCCGTCGTCGCGGCAGCCTCGGTGTCGCTGGCGCTGGCGGTGGTGTTCGCCGAACTTTTGCACCGCCCGGTCGGGACGGTCTTCTTCGCGTATGCGCCGGGCGGGATCGACACGATGATCGCCCTGTCGTTCCTGCTGAACTATGACGTGGCGTTCGTGGCGCTGATCCATACGGCGCGCATGATCGTCCTCGCCCTGACGTTGCCGCCAATTATCGCGATGCTGGGGCGGCGCTGGCGCAAGGACCGTTCGACAAGCCGATAGCGCGCACCTGCCATGCCTTCCGCTTGGCGGCCGATGCGTTAGGTGTCGCTGCAAGCAACTAGAGAAAGTCGTACGATGAGTGATCGATCTCACAGGCTCGGCAGAACGTCGATGGCCGAGTTTGTGAGCATGATGGCGATGTCGATGGCGCTGACGGCGCTGTCGGTCGACATCATGCTCGTGGTCCTGCCCGACATCGCGTCGGACTTCCGGCTGACCGACCAGAACGCCCAGCAGTTCGTGATCACGACCTACATGGCGGCGTTCGCGGTCGGTCACCTGGTGGTGGGACCGTTGTCGGACCGGATCGGCCGCAAGCCGGTGTTGATCGGGGGGTTTCTGGTCTATGCAGCCGGCACGGTCATCGCGATCGTGTCCAACAGCTTCGAGATGCTGCTCGCCGCGCGGGCGGTGCAGGGGCTCGGCGCCTCGGGCCCCCGGGTCGTGGCGGTGGCGGTGGTGCGCGACCGTTTCGTCGGGCGCGGCATGAGCCAGATCATGAGCATCGTGATGATGGTGTTCATCATGCTGCCGATCCTGGCGCCGTCGCTGGGGAGCTTGTTGGCGCTGCTCGGTTCGTGGCAGCCGATTTTCGTGTTCCTACTCGCCTTCGCGTTGTCCGTGATGACGTGGGCGGCGCTGCGGCTGGACGAGACCAACCCGCGCACCGGGGACCGCGTTGCCAAGGCCGTACCGGTCCTGGCGGCCCTGCGGACGATTTTCGAGAGCCGTCAGACCGTCGGTTACACGCTGAGCCTGGGCTTCATCTTCGGCTGCCTGCTGACCTACATCGCCAGCGCCCAGCAGATTTTCGAGGACGTTTACGGGATCGTGACGTGGTTTCCGTTGGTCTTCGCCAGTGTCGCCGGCGGTATGGTGGTGGCCAGCCTGGTGAACTCCCAGGTGGTGGCGAAGATCGGCATGCGGCGACTGTCGCATAGCGCGTTGCTTCTGTTCGCGGCGGTGGCGGTGCTGGCCAATATTCTGCACATGGCGATCGGAGAGTTTCCGGTCGGCCTTCTGGTGGCGTTCTTGTCGCTGTCGTTCTTCCTCGTAGGGCTGATGCTGCCGAACTTCAACGCCCTGGCGATGGAGCCGCTGGGCGCGTTCGCCGGCACCGGCTCGTCGTTCGTCGGGTTTGCGATGACGGCGATGGGCGCGGTGCTGGGCGGAGCGGTCGGCCAACTCTATGACGGCTCGGCCTATCCCTTGTTCAGCGGCTACGGCGTCTTCGCATTGATATCGCTGGGGATTGTCCTGGTGACGGAGCGGGGGCGGCTGCTGCATCAGTCCACGCAGCTCGCGGACGCGGGGGAGTAGCACTTTTTCTACTTAAAGGTGTAGATATCGGCTTCGAGTGTGCTAATCTCTTACCCAGCTAAGCACGGAGGGGCCGATGTCCGCTGAGGCACGCAAGGCTGCGCTAGAGCGCAAGCATGCCGCGATCGAAGCTGAGCTACAAACACTGACCACCCGACCCAGCGCCGACCAGCTGACCTCGGTACAGCTGAAGCGCGAAAAGCTCCGACTGAAGGACGAAATCGCCCGCCTGAGAGCCTGACGGCTCGCCCGTTTGCGCGTCTTCGGCGTTGGTGGCATCGTGCCTCCAACACGCCGGAGAAGCGAGTGCAAACGGGAGGGTGACGGATGTCGGACGCGTACCAGGCGACGATCGATTCGTGGCGTGCCGATCCTGACGCGTTCTGGTTGAATGCGGCGGCGTCAGTCGACTGGATTGAGCCGCCTGATACCGCATTCGACCCGGACGCCGGCATTTACGGGCGGTGGTTCCCGGGCAGCGTGATGAACACGTGCTGGAACGCGGTGGATCGGCATTTGCCGACCCGGGCGGAGCAGCCTGCGATCATCTACGACTCTCCCGTCACGGGCACACAGTCGGTCTGGACGTACGCCGAGCTCGCCAAGCGCGTGAATGCGATGGCGGCGGTGTTGCAGGACTTCGGCCTCGGTCGGGGCGATCGGGCGATCATCTACATGCCGATGATCCCCGACGCGCTGGTGGCGATGCTGGCCTGCGCGCGGCTGGGCGCAATCCATTCGGTCGTGTTCGGCGGGTTTGCCGCGCGCGAACTTGCCGCGCGGCTGGACGACGCCGCGCCGACGCTCATCATCGCCGCCTCGTGCGGGATCGAGCCGACGCGCGTCGTCCCATACGAGCCGCTCATCAGCGAGGCGCGACGGATCGCCGCCGCCGCACCGCCCGTGCTCTACCTGCAGCGCCAGCAAGCGCCGGCGGACCTCTCCGCCGATGGGAGCCACGACCTCGGCCGCCTCTACGATGCCGCGCTGGCTGCGGGGCGCGAGGTGCCGTGCGTGCCGGTCGAGGGAACCGATCCGCTCTACATCCTCTACACGTCCGGCACGACCGGGCGGCCGAAGGGTGTCGTGCGAGACAACGCGGGGTACTGCGTCGCGCTCACCTGGTCGATGGCGAACCTTTACGGCGTGAAGCCGGGTGAGGTCTGGTGGACGGCCTCGGACGTCGGCTGGGTCGTCGGCCACTCCTACATCGTCTACGCCCCGCTGCTGATCGGTGCGACCACGGTCGTCTTCGAGGGCAAGCCCGTCGGCACGCCTGATGCGAGCGCGTTCTGGCGCGTGATCGCCGAACACGGTGTCGTCGGCCTCTTCACCGCGCCCACCGCCATCCGCGCCATCAAGAAGGAGGACCCGGACGGCAAGCTCCCCGCCGCCTTCGACCTTTCCTCCTTCCGAACGCTGTTTCTGGCTGGCGAGCGTGCCGACCCGGCGTCCATCGAATGGGCGGAGACGGCGCTGGATGTGCCGGTGATCGATCACTGGTGGCAGACCGAGACGGGGTGGGCGATCTGCGGCAATCCCGTCGGGCTGGGGCCGCTGCCGGTCAAACCCGGCTCGCCCACCAAGCCGATGCCGGGCTACGACGTGACCATCCTGTCGGACGTCGGCGAAGAGCTGACGAACGGCATCATGGGCAACATCGCCATCCGCCTGCCGCTGCCGCCGGGCTGCCTGCCCACCCTGTGGAACGACGACGCGCGCTTCCACAGCGCCTATCTGGACGCCTTCCCCGGCTACTACGCGACGTCGGACGCCGGGCTGATCGACGATGACGGATACGTCTTCATCATGGCGCGCACCGATGACGTCATCAACGTGGCCGGGCACCGCCTCTCCACCGGCGTCATGGAGGACGTTCTGACCTCGCATCCGGCGGTGGTGGAGTGCGCGGTGATCGGCGCCGAGGATTCCATCAAGGGTCAGGCGCCCATCGGCTTCGTGGTCCTGCGGCCGGATGCCTCGTTCGATGGGCTGGAGGCGGAGCTTGTGGCCAAGGTGCGTCAGGAGGTGGGGCCTGTCGCCGCATTCAAGAGGGTGATCGCCGTTCCGCGCTTGCCCAAGACACGCTCAGGCAAGACGCTCCGCGCGACGATCAAGAAAATCGCCGATGGAGATCCATACACCATGCCCGCCACCATCGAAGATCCGACGGCGCTGGACGACGTCCAGAACGCCGTTGGCAAACCCGGCGCCGCTGCGTGAGGGGACTGATCGACAAGGTTGCGATCGTCACCGGGGCGGCCCGGGGCATCGGCCGCGCCGTGGCCGAGCGCCTCGTGGAGGAGGGCATGTGCGTCATGCTGGCCGACGTGAGTGCGGCCGAGGGCGAGCGCGTTGCCAAGGCCCTCGGCCCCGAGGCGAGGGTGCAGTTCACCGAGTGCGATGTGGCCGAACGGCTGGACTGCCGCAACCTGATCGCCGAGACGCTCGAGGCGTTCGGCGCGATCGATGTCCTCGCCAACAACGCCGCCATCGACGGGGGCGCGGAGTTCCTGTCGCTCACCGAGGAGGACTTCGATCGCGTCCTGCGCGTCAATCTGAAGGGCGCGTTCCTGATCTCGCAGAGCGTGGCGCGTCACATGGTGGAGCGGGTGGAGGAGGGGGGGCCGCCCGGCACCATCGTTCACATGAGCTCCGTCAACGCCGTCTTCGCGATGACCACCGAGGTGCCCTATACGGTGTCGAAAGGTGCGATGACGCAGCTCATCCGGGTCAGCGCGCTGGCCCTGGCGCCCTGGGGCGTGCGCGTGAACGCGGTGGGCCCAGGCACGATGGAGACCGACCTGCCGCCCCGCACCTCCCGCGATTCCAAGGTGATGAAGACACTCATGTCGCGCACACCGATGGGACGGGTGGGACGGCCGCAAGAGATCGCCTCGGTGGTCGCCTTCCTCGCGTCACCAGACTCGAGCTATATCACTGGCCAGACCGTCTATGCTGATGGCGGCCGGCTCCCCCTCAATACCGTCGTCCCGGTGGACTGACCCGCGTCTGGGGGCTGGTCGGGATGCCCGCCGCGCGCGTCACGGCATAGCCGCATGCGACGTGCCCGGCGTCAGACGATTTGGGCAGACGAAAAAGATCTGTCAAAGTCGCCGTCCAATCGTTATCTGAATGACGCACGACTGCGGCGTGGCCGCGCATACCCCGCGGCCGGCGCCGCGCCAACGAGACCGCGGCAGGCACCCGCGCATGATGGAGGACCCCATGACGGCAGCGATGGTAGGTTGGGCCCACACGCCCTTCGGCAAGCTCGGCGATGAGAGCGTCGAGTTCCTCGTCGCGCGCGTCGCCACGGACGCGATGGCCGATGCCGGTGTCGGTCCGGACGATATCGACGAGATCGTGCTCGGCCACTTCAACGGCGGCTTCTCCAAGCAGGACTTCACCGCCTCGCTGGTGCTGCAGGCGGACGACCGGCTGCGCTTCAAGCCGGCGACGCGGGTCGAGAATGCATGCGCGACAGGGTCGGGCGCCATCCGACAGGGGCTGAAGTCCATCGCCGCCAAAGAGGCCCGGATGGTGCTGGTGGTCGGCGTCGAGCAGATGACGACGACGCCGGGGCCGCAGATCGCCGAGAACCTCCTGCGCGCCGCCTACCTGAAGGAAGAGGCCGATATTCCGGCTGGTTTCGCAGGTGTCTTCGGCAAGATCGCCGGCAACTACTTCCAGCGCTACGGCGACCAGTCCGACGCGCTCGCAAGGATCGCCGCCAAGAACCACAAGAACGGCGTGAAGAACCCGTTCGCGCAGATGCGCAAGGACCTCGGCTTCGACTTCTGCCGCAACGAGTCCGATAAGAACCCGGTGGTCGCCGGCCCGCTCAAGCGGACCGACTGCTCGCTCGTCTCCGACGGTGCCGCCGCCGTCGTGCTCGCCGATTTCTCGACCGCGATGGGCATGAAGAAGGCCGTTGCCTTCCGCAATATGACGCACGTTCAGGACTTCCTTCCGATGTCCAAACGCGACATCATCCAGTTCGAGGGGTGCCGTGAGGCGTGGAGCCGTGCGCTTGCCGCCGCCAACGTCTCCCTCGACGATCTGTCGTTCGTGGAAACGCACGACTGCTTCACCATCGCCGAACTGATCGAATACGAGGCGATGGGGCTGACCAAGCAAGGCGAGGGCGCCCGGGCCATCAACGAGGGGTGGACCGAGGCGGACGGCAAGCTGCCGGTCAACGTCTCCGGCGGGCTGAAGGCGAAGGGCCACCCGGTGGGGGCGACGGGCGTTTCGATGCATGTCGTCTCGGCCATGCAGCTCGCCGGCGAGGCGGGTGACATGCAGCTGAAGAACCCCCAACTGGGCGGTATCTTCAACATGGGCGGCGCGGCTGTCGCCAACTACGTCTCGATCCTGCAGCCGCTGAAGTAGCGCGTTCAACGTCGGTTCACGCGGCGGCAGGCATCTGGGCTTCGGATCGGAGGGCAGCAATTGCCCTCCAGGCCGTGCGAGGCCGCACGGCTGGTGTCACATGACCGATTGAGGGTCGGGGCGGGGGCGCTCCGACGGCTGGGAGGTGATCCATGCGCTCGCCCGCGCTGACCGCTGCCACGCGATTCGGATTGGGTCCGGAAAGAGGCCCCGACAAAACGCGCGAAAGCCTGGCCGCCGAGCTGGACAACCCTCGCGGCGCTCTGATCACGCGCCTCGAGGATCTCGATACGATCCGCGACCGCTATGTGAGCCGGGACCGCGAGTTTCGCGTCGCCGCGCGCGCCAACCGCCGCGGCAAGACGGCCGCGACGGCGATGACCCGCAAGGAGGCCGTCCGCGCGCGCCAGAAGGTCGTGCGCGAGAGCGAGGCCAGCGAGATCGCCGCCCGCTACCGCCACGGCGTGACGACGGAGTATCCGTTCCTCGAGCGCCTGGTGCTCTTCTGGTCGAACCATTTCGCGGTGGAGACCAAGAAGGTGCCGGTCCGCGCCGTCGCCGGCAACTACGAGCGCGAGGCCATCCGCGCCAACGTCACCGGCACCTTCGCGGATATGCTCAAGGCCGCGATCACGCATCCGGCGATGCTGATCTATCTCGACAACTCGCGCTCGTTCGGTCCCAACAGCATGATGGGCCAGCGCCGTGGCAAATCGCGCGTCAACGAGAACCTCGCCCGCGAGCTGCTGGAGCTGCACACCGTCGGTGTCGACGGCGGGTATTCGCAAGCCGACGTCAACGCGCTGGCCCTCACCCTCACCGGGTGGACCGGCGGTATGGAGCCGCGCAAACACAGCCCCGTGTTCGACCGGCGCTGGCACGAGTTCGGCCCGCGCACGATCCTGGGCCGCACCTATCGCGCCGAGGGCGAGGCCCAGCTGATGGCGGTGCTGGACGATCTCGCCGCCCACCCGGCGACGGCGCGGCATATCTCGGCGAAGTTCGCCCGGCACTTCGTGGGCGCCGCCGCGTCGCCCGACCTCGTCGAGGCGCTGCGGCTCAGCTTCGAGCGGACCGGCGGCGACCTCGCCGAGCTCGCGTTCACCCTGATCGCGCATCCCGACGCGTGGTCGGCCGAGCCGGTCAAAGTGGTGCCGCCTTACGATTTCCTCGTCGCCACCGGCCGCACGCTGCGGGCGCCCGACACGCCGCCGCGCTTCGTCGACAAGGCCTGCGAGGCCCTCGGCCAGCCGATCTGGAGCCCGCCGTCGCCCGCCGGCTGGCCCTACGACGACAACGACTTCCTGGGGGGCGACAGCGTGCTGGAGCGTGTCGATTTCGTCGGCACCATGGTGCGCCGCTTCGGCCGCCAGGCAGACGCGCGCGCCCTGGCGCGAACCCTGTTGCGCGACGATCTCGACCCCTTCGTGGCCGAGACCGTCGACCGGGCCGAAGATCGACATCAGGCGATGGTTCTCCTCCTGATGAGTCCGCCGTTTCAACGGAGATGAGTATGTTGCATCCATCTCGCCGCGCGGTCCTGGCCGGCGGCGCCGCCTTCACGGCGTGGGCCTCCATCCCGTCGATCGCGCGGGCCGCCGGGCCCCGTGATCCGCGGTTCATCGCGGTGATCTTGCGCGGCGGCATGGACGGTCTCGCCGTCGTCGCCCCGGTCGGCGATCCGGCCTACGAATCGGTCCGCGACGAGTTCTCCATGCCGCTCGACGGTCCGGATGCGCGCGATCGCGCTGGACGGCTTCTTCGCCCTCAACCCGCGTATGACGCGGCTCGCCGACCTCTACCGGCGCGGCGAGGCGCTCTTCGTGCACGCCGCCCACACCGCCTACCGCGAGCGCTCGCACTTCGATGCGCAGGACATCCTGGAGAACGGGACCACCTCCGAGGCGCACCACAAGGACGGCTGGCTCGGGCGCATCATCCAGGGGCTGCCGGCTGACGACCGTGTGGCGCGGGACGGGGCGTTCGCAGCCGCGACCACCACGCCGCTCACCCTTCGCGGCGCGCCGCGGGTTGTCACCTGGCTGCCGCCCGGGTTCGACGAGGCGTCCAACGACACGCGCAGCCGCCTGCTGATGATGTACGAGCACACCGACCCGGTGCTGGCGCGCGCGATGGCCGAGGGCCTCGACCTGGCGCGCATCACCGGCAGCGAGATGGAATCGAGCGCCGCGGTCGACAGCATGCTCGGTATGACCGACGCCAAGGGCTTCCAGCGTGAGGTGGTGGCCGCGGCGACGGCGGCTGGCCGCGCCATGGGGCAGGACGACGGCCCGCGCGTCGGCTTCCTCGACATGTCCGGCTTCGACACGCACCTGCGCCAGAGTGTGACCGCCGGGCGAATCGGCCGCTCGCTGAGCGCGCTCGACCTCGCCATCGGGGCGCTGCGCGATTCGCTGGGCGCGGCGTGGGACAATACCGTGGTGGCGGTGATGACCGAGTTCGGTCGCACCGTGCGGATGAACGGCAGCGACGGCACCGACCACGGCACGGCAACGGTCGCAATGCTGCTGGGCGGCGCCGTGAAGGGCGGCCGTGTGGTGGCGGATTGGCCGGGCCTCGCGCCGCGGCAGCTCTTCGAGGGGCGCGACCTGGCCCCGACCACGGACCTGCGCGCCGTGTTGAAGGGGGTGGCGCGCGATCATCTGGGCCTCGCACCCGGGCTGCTCGGCGCCAGCGTCTTCCCCGGCACCGAGGGGCTGCGGCCGATCGACGGGCTCGTCCGGCGCACGTGATGGCCGCATGACGCGTCTGCGGGGGCGGAAAGCGGTACGCCTCGGTCGCAGCCGCCCGTCGCTCGGACCCGGCAAATGAGTGCACGTCGGTCGCCCGACGCCGTGCCATGATCCATGCATCGACGCAGGTGACAATCTGCGTTCTCCGCTCGTCTATTGTAGGTGTGTTTCAGCTTTGGTAAGGGCGCCGGGCCACTTCCTATGTCGGCGCCGCGTTTCGCGGACGGCCGCGACACCAGTTTTTTGACACAAGCGAGACAGACCGCATGGCGCCAACGGCACTCATCACGGGCATCACAGGGCAGGATGGAGCCTACCTGGCCCAACTGCTGCTCACCAAGGGGTACGATGTCTACGGTGTGGTGCGCCGCTCGAGCCACTTCGGCATCGCCGACCATCGGCTGCGCTGGCTGAAGATCGAGAAGGACGTCAAGTTCCTCGACGCCAACCTGACCGACCTGTCGAGCCTGATCCGCTCGGTGGAGACGGCCCAGCCGCAGGAGGTCTACAATCTCGCCGCGCAGAGCTTCGTCGCCTCCTCGTGGCAGCAGCCGTTCCTGACCGGCAACGTCACCGGCCTCGGCGCCGCGAATGTGATGGAGGCGGTGCGCATCGTCCAGCCGGACGCGCACTTCTATCAGGCGTCCTCGTCGGAGATGTTCGGGCTCATCCAGGAATCGCACCAGAGCGAGAAGACCCCGTTCTATCCGCGTTCGCCGTATGGTGCGGCCAAGCTCTTCGCGCACTGGATGACGGTGAATTACCGCGAGAGCTTCGGGATGCACGCCTCGTCCGGCATCCTCTTCAATCACGAATCGCCGCTGCGCGGGATCGAGTTCGTGACCCGCAAGGTGACCGACGCGGTGGCGCGGATCAAGCTCGGCCTGTCGGACGAGCTGCGTCTCGGCAACATCGACGCCAAGCGCGACTGGGGCCATGCGCGCGACTATGTCGAGGCGATGTGGATGATGCTGCAGCAGGAGAAGCCCGACGACTACGTGGTCGCCACCGGCCGCACGACATCCGTCCGCGACATGGTGGAGATCGCCTTCGGCCACGTGGGGCTGAAGTCGGCGGACTACCTCGTCATCGACCCGGCGCTGTTCCGCCCGGCGGAGGTGGACATCCTGCTCGGCGACCCGGCCAAGGCGAAGGCCCAGCTCGGCTGGCAGCCGAAGACCACGCTCGAGGAGATGATCTGCGAGATGGTGGACGCCGATCTGGCGCGCCACAAGGCGCAGGGCGTCCTCGTTCCGGCGTGAGACGCACCACGAGCGCTCTTGCACGTGGCCGCGGCATGATGCCAACACGTGAGGACCGATTTCAAAGACCGGGCGGACGAGGCCCGGCGACCGACTGAGAGAGTTCCCGTGAGCGAGACGTCCACCTACGCCCTCAACATCGACGTCTTCTCATCCAATGAGGTCTCGGGCTGGGTTACGGACCGGTCCGATCCCATGCATGCCCCGCTGACGCTGCAGTTCGTGGTCGACGGCGTGCCCACCGCCGTCGTGCGCGCCGATGTGCGGCGCAAGGACGTGGAGCAGGCCGGGCTCGGGCCGATGCGCTCCGGCTTCTACTGGAAGCTGCCCCAGGGGCTGCGCGAGGCCCTCATCGAGCGCGACCTGCCGTTCGAGTTCTTCGTGCGGCGCGGCGACGGAACGTACGAGCGTGTGGCGCGGCGCCTCCTGGAGAACCGCAGCGGCGTCACCGACGATATCCGCGGCGCTGTCGCCCCGGCACTGGAGAACGCCATCGCGCTGGTGGCCAAAGCGGGTATCCAGCTCGACCAAGCCCCTGTGCGCGGAGAGCCGAAGCGGTATCCGCTGCACGAGACGATGTTCGCCTACAAGGGCTCGGCAACCGGGACGGTGAAGCAATCGATGTCGCCCTATCTGGCGTTTCAGCACACGCGGCTGAAGCTCGGACAAGGGCTGCCGATCGACGGGTCCGAGACGGCGAAGAACCGCTTCCTGCGCTGGTACCTCGACAACTACGTCACCATGCGACACCCGCTGCGGATCCCGCTGGGGGCGGACGAGATCGCGTACTTGAACACCCCGGTGCCGCTGGTCGGCAACAAGTACAAGCTCTCGCAGGCGTCACTCTCGTACGCGCTGACGACGCCGGGCGAGGCCGAGGTGTTCCCGCTGGGCGACATCAACCAGTACGAAAAGTTCGTGCGCTGGTGGTGTCTGGAGAAGGCCGTCGATCTCCACGTCGAGGATTGCCTGATCCCGGACTACTACATCGACGTGCTGCGCCGCGTTCCGCCCTACTATCGCGGCGAGGACTGGGGGCTGTCCCGCTTCATCGAGGAGGAGCACAAGGCTAACCCGCGCTACAACGTGCTGGACCTGTCCACCCCCGACCATCGCCGGCTGATGCATGTGTGGCTGCTGCTGGAGGCGATCAGCCAGCCCGACACCATCCGCTACCTGCCGACCAAGAACCTCAGCGCGCTGTTCGAGGGGGCGCCCCGCGAGACGCCGTTCGACCTCACGGTTCAGGCGCTGCATCCGAGCGGAGAGGCGATCACCGAGGTGTTCGATGCCGAGCAATTCGCTCGCTACCTCCTCACCAACGCCTTCGACCTGAAGCGCCTGCGCTACAATACGTTCGACGTGCGCGGAAATCGCTTCGACGCGGCGCGGTTCCCGGCCGCGACCACACCGCGCGATAACCGCGTTCCGCTGCAGATCATCGGTCCGCTCGCCAAGTCGTCCGGCCTGGGCCAAGCCGCCCGCCTGTCGTTCGAAACGCTGAAGGCCGCCGGCTACGAACCGAACGTCGTCGACTTCGACCTCGACAACCCCGCGCCGGTGGGCATGAACACGAAGGATCTCGCCTTCGACGCGCCCAAGCCCGCCAAAGTGAACCTCATCCATCTCAACGGTGAGACGCTCCCCATGGCGCTCACCTACCTGCCGGACGTCTACAACGGCGCCTACAACATCGGCTACTACTTCTGGGAGCTGTCGCGCCCGTCCGATGCGCAGGAGCTATCGTTCGATCTCGTCGACGAGGTCTGGGTGGCGACGGATTACGGCGTCGAGATCTACAAGCCGGTGATGGGCGACAAGCCGGTGCGCAACGTCGGCATGGCGGTGGAGCACGTACCGGATCCGGGCCGCGAGGCCTCGCGCGCCTGGGTGGCGGAACGTCTGCCCGTGGGACCGGAGACGTTCGTGTTCCTGGCGACGTTCGACTCGTTCTCGTTCGTCGAGCGCAAGAATCCGCACGGGGTCGTCCAGGCGTTCCAGGCGGCGTTCGCCGAGGACGAGGATGTGCTGCTCGTCCTCAAGACCCATAACCGCGACTTCGTCGACGATCCGCACCAGACGATGCGGTGGGACGCCCTCCTGGAGGTCGCCGCCTCCGACCCGCGCATCACCATCCTCAACGAGACGCTGCGCTACGGCGACCTCATGAAGCTGAAGCGCGGGGCGGACTGTTACGTGTCGCTGCACCGCTCGGAGGGGTGGGGCTTCGGGCTGATCGAGGCGATGAGCATCGGCGTGCCGATCCTGACCACCGGCTATTCCGGCAACATGGACTTCACCCGGCCCGAGCACTCGTGGATTGTCGACTACGACCTCGTCGAACCGAGGCCGAACGAGTATATCTTCGTGGATGGCAACCAGGTCTGGGCCCAACCGAAGCTGGAGAGTGCGGTGAAGGCGATGCGTGCGGTGCGGGCCGACCCCGCCGAACGGCAGAGACGCGCAGAGCGCGCCAAGACCTTCGTGGCAAAGAACTTCTCGATCGAGGCGCAGGCGCGAAAGTACGCGAAGCGGTTGGACGAGATCTTTGCGTCGCTGCGCTAGCGCGATAGGGCTCATTCTCGCGGCGGCGCTCGCCGCCTGGTCGTTTGCGGCCGTCTCGCAAGACGCGCCGGACAATGGCGCCGCCGGTGCGCCGGCGCCCGCCGCGGCGGTGGACGGCAGTGTCAGCACGGACGACATGCTGATCGAGCCGCCGCTGGCGCAGGTGACGCGCACTCTGGTCAAGCCGCGATTCGCCACCTTCACCCGGACCTCGTCACGGTTGCAGAACCTCGTGCTGCGGCGCTGCTCTCTCGGCAATCGCGCCGACAGGGAACTCGAGGTGGTGTACGTGCGCACCATCCGGTCCGCCAGCGCGGCTGTGGCGCTGGCCTTTGGCAGTGACTATCACCGCACGGCTTCGTCCAGAGTGCTGTCCGTGTTCAGCGATGTCACGATCGCACGCACCCAGTTCAGTGTCTTGCTGGCAGGCGCGCAGGATGGGCCCGCCACGCTTGCGGCGCTGCGCAACCTGGAGCCCGGTTACATCGGGCTGCCGGCGCTGGAGTATGTTCTGTTCCACCTCGAGGAGGAGGAGGGGCGCTGCCGCCTCGCGGTGACGCTCGCCGCGCACGTCGCCACCACAGCGCGGACGATGGAGCGCCGGTGGGACAATCGGATCCTGGAGACGCAGTGGGCTGATACGGACACAGAGCCGGGCGCCCGGCGGCGCCTCTTCGATCTCCTGTCCGGCAAGATGTGGACGCTGGAGCGCACGGTGAACGTGCTCTCGCCGCGTCCGCGCGGGGTTGCCGGGCACATCACCTTCAGCGAACCGGCCAACGCGGCCTTCATCCAGGGGCGCCTCGTCGCGATGACGGACATGGCGCGGCTCATCAATGCCTACGCGGTGCCTGGCAGCCGGGCGCAGGTCGCCACAAACAATCTCGTGCAGAACCTCGCCGCGCTGGTCGATCGGTCCGCCGAACTCCGCCAGTCGCCGACGCGCGAGACGGCCGCCATGATGACGACGCAGCTTTCGGCAATCCAGCAGTACGTGCAGACCGACGTGGCGGCGGCGTTCGGCTTCGCGCCCGAGGCGCTGGACACGAGCTTGCTCGACCGTGT
Organism: uncultured Alphaproteobacteria bacterium; assembly: GCA_963771975.1. Lineage (GTDB taxonomy): Bacteria > Pseudomonadota > Alphaproteobacteria > Rhizobiales > Amorphaceae > Acuticoccus. The sequence goes on from CAVYVL010000002.1 coordinate 627,438, forward strand.
CGCGCCTGCTTCGGCCAACGGCAACCGCTGACCCCGGTCGAGCCGGAAGCCGGCCGCGGGTGTTTTATCCGGAGCGCAGCCGGTCGATGGCGCGGCGCCGCTCGTAGAGCGTCAGCAGCAGCTTCAGCGCGCGGCCGCGCTCGCCGGCGAGGTCACGGTCGCGCGCCACCATCAGCCGCGCGTCGTCCGTCGCCATCGCCAGGAGATCGCCGTCGCGCTCCAGGTCGGCGAGGCGGAATTGGGGCGCACCGGACTGGCGCGTGCCGAGCAGCTCACCCTCGCCGCGCAGCCTGAGGTCATCCTCGGCGATGCGGAACCCGTCGTTGGTGGCGCGCATGGTGTCGAGCCGCTGGCGGGCGATGACCCCCAGCGGGGAACGGTACAGCAGCAGGCAGGTGGACGGCTTCGAGCCGCGCCCGACCCGTCCCCGCAGCTGGTGAAGCTGCGACAGGCCGAACCGCTCGGCATTCTCGATCACCATGATCGTGGCGTCCGGCACGTCGACGCCCACTTCCACCACAGTCGTGGCAACGAGCACCGAGAGACCACCGTCCTTGAAGGCGGACATGATGTCCTCGCGCTCAGCGACGGGCGTCTTGCCGTGCACCAGGCCGACGACCGGGCCAAGCCGCTCGGCCAGCACCTTGTGGCGGGCGACCGCCGATTGCAGCTCGCTTTCCTCGCCCGGCTCCACCAGCGGGCACACCCAGTAGGCTTTCTCGCCGCGTGCCACCGCCGCGGCGAGGCGGTCGATGATCTGGCCCAGGCGAGTGTCGGCCACCACGCGCGTCTCGATCGGCTGGCGGCCGGCGGGTTTGTCGGTGAGGCGGGAGACGTCCATGTCGCCGTAGCTCGCCAGCACCAGGGTGCGCGGGATCGGCGTCGCGGTCATCACCAGGAGGTCGGACGTCGGACCCTTCTGCGTCAGCGCCATGCGCTGGGACACGCCGAAACGATGCTGCTCGTCCACCACCACGAGGGCGAGGTCGGCGAACTCCACCGCGCCCTGGAAGAGGGCGTGGGTGCCAACGGCCACCTTCGCCTCGCCGCTCGCGAGCGAGGCCATGGCGCGGGTGCGCTCGGACTCCGGGACGCGGCCGGTCAACAGCCGCACCGGCATCCCGGCCGGCTCCAGGTAGCGGGCCAGCGTTTCGTAGTGCTGGCGGGCGACGAGGTCTGTGGGCGCCATGATGGCGGTCTGCCCGCCGTCGCCCGCGGCCATCGCCGCGGCGATCATGGCCACCATCGTCTTGCCGGAGCCGACGTCGCCCTGGACGAGGCGCGTCATGCGGTGCTCGGCCGCGAGATCGCCCGCAACCTCGGCGATGGCGAGGCGCTGCGATGGGGTGAGGGCGAAGGGGAGAGACCCCTCCAGCGCGTCGATCGCGGCCGGATCCCAGGTGCGCTCGCGGCCGCGCCGGGTGCGCTCGCGGTCGCGCACGATGGTCAGCGCCAGCTGGCTCGCCAGCAGCTCGTCGTAGGCGAGGCGGCGGCGCGCAGGGGAGGCGGGGAGGATGTCCGACACTTCGCCGGGGCGATGGACGGTGGCGTAGGCCTCGGCGAGGGGGGGCCAGTGCTCGCGTGTCATCAACGCGGGGTCGAGCCACTCCGGAATGTCGCCGATCCGCTCCAGCGCCCCGGCGATCATGCCGGAGAGCACACCGGGGGTGAGCCCTTGCGTCATCGGGTACTGCGGTTCCAGGCCGAAACCGGGGCCGATCGGCGCGTCCGGCCCCTCGACGATGACGGACGCGTCCGGGTGGACGATCTGCGGCCGACCGTCGCGCCATGTGGTCTCGCCGGAGACACGGACCCATGATCCGACCGGGTAGGCACCCAGGATCCATTTCAAGCCGCCGCGGAAGAAGACGATGGCGAGTTCGCCGGTCTCGTCCTCGCCGAAGGCCCTCACCGGGCCCTTCGGCGTTCGGCTGGTTTCGTGCCGCACGATCTTGACGGTAAACGTCGCGGTGCCACGCTCCGGCGCATCGGCGACGGCGGTCTGCGTGCGGCGGTCGGCGATCGACGTCGGCATGTGGTTCAGGAGATCGAAGATCCGCGTCTCGGCGGCGCTCTCGCGGTCCAGGAGGTGGGCGAGGCGCTCGGCGCGGCCGGGGCCCACACCGTCCAGGCGATTGACCGGGGCGATGAGACGACCGATATCGACGTTGCCTGTCACGTCGGCGTCCTTTCGGGCGGCCGGCTGTCCTGCGTTGTAAAAGCCCACGCGTGCGCGTGCGCGGAAAGAGAAGTATGTCCGGTACGACCCGTTCCTCCGCAGGTCTCGACCCGCGCAAGAAGCGTCTCCTGTTTCATACCTGGCACCGCGGCACGCGCGAGATGGACCTTCTGCTCGGCCGCTTCGCCGATGCCACCATCGAAGAGTGGACCGAAACGGACGTGGCCGAGATGGAAGCGCTGATGAGCGTTCCCGATCCGGAGCTTTATGCCTGGATCACCGAGCAGACCGATATTCCCGAAAATCATCAGAGCGCGGTTCTTTATCGCGTCATCGCGTTTCACAAGGCAGACTGATGGCCAAGAAGGCGCAGGCGCTCTCGATCGCCGACATCAAGGAACTCCAGAAGCCGAGCCTCAAGCGGCTGGCCGAACCGGATTTGCCGCGCGAACTGACCGTGACGCAAGTCCCCGACGGCATGGAGGCAGAGGTTCTCGCCACGCTCGCCGGCACGACGCGCGATGCGGTGGTGTTCGTGGCGCGCGACGGCTCGCGGCTCAACTCGGCGGAAAACGCGCTCGCCTTCTTCGCGCCCGACGTCGAGGTGATTCGTCTGCCGGCGTGGGACTGCATGCCCTACGACCGCGCCTCGCCTTCCGCGCTGGTGCAGGCGCGGCGGGCCAGCGCGCTGGCGACCCTCGCGGTGCGCAAGGCCGGCGCCGGACCGCTGGTGGTCCTCACCACCGCCAACGCCATCCTGCAGCGCGCGCCGCGGCCGGAGGTCATCGCCAAGGCGACGCTGAAGCACAGCGCCGGCTCGGACGTGGTCATGAAGGACGTTCTCGCCTGGCTGGAGGACAACGCCTTTCTGCGCACGCCCACGGTGCGCGAGGCGGGCGAGTACGCCGTGCGCGGCGGCATCGTCGACCTCTTCGCGCCGGGCACCGAGCAGCCGGTCCGGCTCGACTTCTTCGGCGACACGCTGGAGACGATCCGTCCGTTCGATCCGGATACGCAGCGCACGACCGGGCAGTGGCCCTCCATCGAGCTCATCCCGATGAGCGAGGTGATTCTCAACGATGAGACCATCTCCCGCTTCCGGGAAGGGTACCTCCGCCGGTTCGGCGCCGCCACCAAGGACGATATCCTCTACCATTCCGTGTCGGAAGGTGTGCGGGCGGCCGGTGTGGAGCACTGGATGCCGCTGTTTCACGAGGGGCTCGCCACCGTCTTCGACTACCTTCCCGGCGCGCCGTGCGTGGTGGACCACCTCGTCGAGGATGCCGTGGCCAAGCGCATCGCCGAGATCGAGGATCACTACGCGGCGCGCACCACCGCCGTCGCGCAGTCGCTCAAGGGCGCGCCCTACCACCCGCTGCCGACCGACGCGCTCTATCTCACCGGCATGACGCAGGAGGAGATGTTCGAGGGTCACCGCGTCGTCCACCTCTCGCCGTTCGACGAGCCGGACAAGCCGAACGCGCTGACGATCCCGGCGGGCGGCAAGGTCGGCCGCTCGTTCGCGGCGGAGCGTTCGGCCGGCAACGTCAACATCTTCGTGTCGCTGGTCGACCATGTGAACGCGGTCCGCAAGGACGGGCGGCGGCCGATCATCGCCTCCTGGTCGGAAGGCTCGCGCAGCCGCATGGCGCAGGTGCTGAAAGATCAGGGCATCGGCCCGATGGCCGAGGTCGCCTCGATGGCCGAGGCGTCGGCGCTGGACAAGAACCAGGCCGCCCTCACCGTGATGGAGCTGGAGACCGGCTTCGAGACGCCGAACTACGTCATCGTCGCCGAGCAGGACGTGCTGGGCGACCGCCTCGTCTCCTCCAGCCGCAAACGCAAGCGGGACGCCAACTTCCTCACCGAGGCGGCGTCGCTGGCCGAGGGCGACCTCGTCGTCCACGTCGACCACGGCATCGGCCGCTTCATCGGCCTGAAGACGCTGGAGGCCGCCGGGCGCGCCGCACGACTGCGTCGAGATCGCCTACCAGAAGGACGACAAGCTCTACCTGCCGGTGGAGAATATCGACCTGTTGTCGCGCTACGGCGCCAGCGACACCGAGGGCGCGGTCCTCGACAAGCTGGGCGGCGCGGGCTGGCAGGCGCGCAAGGCGAAGATGAAGGAGCGCGTGCGCGAGATCGCGGACGGCCTCATCAAGACCGCCGGCGCAGCGCCTCCTGAAGAAAGGCCCCGTCATCGAGCCCGCCACCGGCGTCTACGACGAGTTCGTCGCCAAGTTCCCCTACAACGAGACCGACGACCAGCTCTCCGCCATCGAGGCGGTGGCCGAGGATCTCGCCAAGGGGATGCCGATGGACCGCCTTGTCTGCGGCGACGTCGGCTTCGGCAAGACGGAGGTGGCGATCCGCGCGGCCTTCCTCGCGGCGATGGACGGCAAGCAGGTGGCGCTGATCGTGCCCACGACGCTTCTCGCCCGGCAGCACTACAAGACCTTCGCCGAGCGGTTCGCCGGTCTGCCGCTGCGCGTGGAGCAGGCGTCGCGGCTCGTCGGCCCCAAACAGATGCGGGAGGTGAAGGCGGGGCTGAAGTCGGGCGAGGTGGACATCATCGTCGGCACCCACGCGCTGCTCTCCAAGGGGATCGAGTTCCGCGACCTGGGGCTTCTGATCGTCGACGAGGAGCAGAAGTTCGGCGTCAAGCACAAGGAGAAGCTGAAGGAGCTGAAGGCGGACGTCCACGTCCTGACCCTCTCCGCGACGCCGATCCCGCGCACCATGCAGCTGGCGCTGACGGGTGTGCGTGAGTTGTCGCTGATTGCGACCCCGCCGGTGGATCGCCTGACGGTGCGGACGTTCGTCACGCCGTTCGACCCGCTGACGATCCGCGAGGCGCTGCTGCGCGAGCGCTATCGCGGCGGCCAGAGCTTCTACGTGTGCCCGCGCGTCTCGGACCTTGCCGGCCAGAAGGAGTTCCTCGAGCAGCACGTGCCGGAGGTGAAGGTCGGCGTGGCGCATGGACAGATGTCGCCGACCGAGCTCGACGACGTCATGAACGCCTTCTACGACGGCCAGTACGACGTGCTGCTGGCGACCACCATCGTGGAGTCGGGGCTCGATATTCCGACCGCCAACACGCTGATCGTCCACCGGGCGGACATGTTCGGCCTCGCCCAGCTCTACCAGATCCGCGGCCGGGTGGGTCGCTCCAAGACCCGCGCCTACGCGCTGATGACGACCCCCGTGAACAAGACGCTGACCGGGCCCGCACAGCGCCGGCTGAAGGTGCTCTCCTCGCTCGACACGCTGGGCGCCGGCTTCCAGCTCGCCTCGCACGACCTCGACATCCGCGGCGCAGGCAACCTCCTCGGCGAGGAACAGTCGGGGCACATCAAGGAGGTCGGCTTCGAGCTCTACCAGTCGATGCTGGAGGAGGCCGTGGCGACGCTCAAGTCCGGCTCCGACGAGGAGGCGCCCGACCACTGGTCGCCGCACATCTCGGTCGGCATCCCGGTGCTGATCCCGGAGGACTACATCCCCGATCTTCAGCTTCGCATGAGCCTCTACCGCCGTCTGGCCGAGCTCGACGACGCGCAGTCCATCGACGCGTTCGGCGCCGAGCTGGTCGACCGCTTCGGTTCGGTGCCGGAGGAGGTCGAGTGGCTGATGAAGATCGTCTACATCAAGAGCCTGTGCCGCCGCGCCAACGTCGAGAAGATCGACGCGGGGCCGAAGGGCTGCGTGATCTCGTTCCGCAACAACGAGTTCAGCAATGCCGCGGGGCTGGTGCAGATGATGTCTGCGGAGGGCTCGCTCGCGAAAATGCGGCCGGACCAAAAGATCGTCTTCATCCGCGACTGGCCGGACGCCGACAAGCGCACCAAGGGTGTGGCCGTGCTCCTCACCAAGATGGCGAAGCTCGCCGAGGCGGAGGAGAAGGTCGCGGCGTGATCGGGTCGGTCGCTGCGGCGCGCCTGGGCCTGCGGGCGTGATGCGGCGCCGACCCCGCCAACGCGGCAGCGGCGTTCGGCTTTTGATTTCGCTTTGCGAAATGCCCTCGTGACGCGGCGTCAGGCGGTGCGGGGGCGCGACATCTCGTCAAAGAATTTGCATCGTAATTCTCGGAACGAGGGCAGGGAGTGTGTGTTGATTCGGTGATACCGGGGCGCGGCAATGTCGCCGTCGCCTCGATCAGAAGAAGAGGAGCAACATGCCTTACAAGACATCTGCTCTCGCTATGATGATTGCAATGGCCGCACCGGCCGCCATGGCGCAGGACATCGTATCGCTCGATACTTACTCGTACGATGATCTGTACAGCTCTGGAATGAGTGCGCGGAACCTCATCGAATCGATGGACGCGTATGACCGGACCGGCGAAGAGGTCGGCGAGGTCGAGGATTTCATCGTCAACCGTGACGGCTCGATCGCTGCGGTGGTCGCCGAGATCGGCGGCTTCCTCGACATCGGCGACACGCACGTCGCCGTGCCGTGGGACGAGGTGGAGATGACCGCCGACGGTCTTCTTCCTGCCGGTGAGCGACGATAACGTCACCGACTACACCGTCTTCAACACGGACTATCTGCCCGATGACATCGGCTCGCAGGTCGCCGCCGACGTGGACGACGCCGAGACGGGGCTTCAGCGCTACCGCCTTTCGGAGGTGATCGGTGACTACGTCCGTCTTTCGGATGATCCGCAGAACGTGGTGAATTACGGCTACGTTCGCGACGCGATCATCGAGAACGGCAAGGTGAGCGCCGTGGTCGTCACCCGTGATGCCGGCTATGGCACAGCGGGCTACCGCGCCTACCCGTACATGGGCGTGATGAACGGCTACAATCCGACCGGCGCGTACTATGACATGCCGTACACGGAGGCCGAAGCGGACAGGGTCGACACCTTCGACTACGACCGCATGCGCAACGATTGGGGCGCGTCCTAACGCACTCTACATTCGCAACGGTGAAGGGGCCCCTCGGGGCCCCTTTTTCGTGCGTGGCTCAGGCTTTCGCCATCTCTTTCTGGAGACGGTCCGACACGGTGTCGAGGAAGCCGGTGGTGGTTTCCCAACCCTGATCCGCGCCGACCAGCAGCGCGAGGTCCTTGGTCATGTGGCCGTCCTCGATGCTGCCGACGGTGGCCTTCTCCAGCGTGTCGGCGAACATCTTCAGGTCGTCGTTGTCGTCGAGCTTGGCGCGGTGGGCGAGACCGCGGGACCACGCGTAGATCGACGCGGTGGAGTTCGTCGACGTCTGCTCTCCGCGCTCGTGCTGGCGGTAGTGGCGCGTGACCGTGCCGTGGGCCGCCTCGGCCTCGACCGTCTGGCCGTCCGGCGTCATCAGCACCGAGGTCATCAGGCCGAGCGAGCCGAAGCCCTGTGCGACCGTGTCGGACTGCACGTCGCCGTCGTAGTTCTTGCAGGCCCAGACGTAGCCGCCGGACCACTTCATCGCCGAGGCGACCATGTCGTCGATCAGGCGGTGCTCGTAGGTGATGCCCTTGGCCTTGAAGTCGGCGGCGAACTCGGCGTCGTAGATCTCCTGGAAGATGTCCTTGAAGCGCCCGTCGTAGGCCTTCATGATCGTGTTCTTCGTGGAGAGGTAGACCGGCACGCCGCGCATCAGGCCGTAGTTCATCGAGGCGCGGGCGAAATCGCGGATCGAATCGTCGAGGTTGTACATCGCCATCGCGACGCCGCCGCCCGGGAAGTCGAAGACCTGGTGCTCTTGCGGCTCGCCGCCCTCGGGCGTGAACGTGAGCGTGAGCTTGCCCTTGCCGGGGACCACGAAGTCCGTCGCACGGTACTGGTCGCCGAACGCGTGACGGCCGATGATGATCGGCTCGGTCCAGCCCGGGACCAGGCGCGGCACGTTGCGGCAGATGATCGGCTCGCGGAAAATGACGCCGCCGAGGATGTTGCGAATCGTCCCGTTGGGGGAGCGCCACATCTTCTTGAGGCCGAACTCTTCCACCCGGGCCTCGTCCGGCGTAATCGTCGCGCACTTGACGCCGACGCCGTGACGCTTGATGGCGTTGGCGGCATCGACGGTGACCTGGTCATCGGTGGCGTCGCGGTGCTCGACGCCGAGGTCGTAATATTCGAGATCGATATCCAGGTACGGGTGGATCAACTTGTCTTTGATGTACTGCCAGATGATGCGGGTCATCTCATCCCCGTCTAACTCAACGACGGGGTTTGCCACCTTGATCTTCGCCATTCCGGGACCTTGCTGTTGTAAAGGGTCATGCCGCGTCATCCGCGGATCTGGGCGCGGCTTAGCATGACCCAGCCGTCGAAGGAAGATTTGGCTCAGACCATCGTCGCCCCCCCGGCGATCGTGCTCGTCGAGCCGCAGCTGGGCGAGAATATCGGCACCGCGGCGCGGGCCATGGCGAACTTCGGCGTCACCGATCTGCGGCTGGTGGCGCCGCGCGACGGGTGGCCGAGCGAGAAGGCGCGCGCCGCCTCCTCCGGCGCGGTGCACGTCATCGACAACGCGCGCGTCTTCGCCACGCTGGAGGAGGCGATCGCCGACCTGACGTTCGTCATCGCCACGACCCGCCGCCCGCGCGACATGACCAAGCGCGTGGAGGGCCCGGAGGCGGGGCTGGCGCGAGCTCGTCGCCGAGACGCGACGGGGGCCCACGGGCATCCTCTTCGGCCGCGAGCGATGGGGCTTGCAGAACGAGGAGGTGGCGCTGGCCTCGATCATCGTCTCGTTCCCGGTCGATCCGGAGTTCGCCTCGCTGAACATCGCCCAGTCGGTGCTGTTGATGACCTACGAGTGGCGCCGGGTCGCGCGCGAGGTGCCCGAAGCGCCGCCACCCGCGCAGCCGCCCGCCACCCGCGAGGAGGTGACGGGGCTGTGGCGCCATCTCGTGTCGCTGCTGAAGCCGACGGGCTACTTCCGGCCCGAGGGGATGGTGGAGCGCATGGAGCGCAATCTTTTCACCACGCTGTCGGATGCCGGATGGGACCGCCAGCAGGTGAAGACCCTGCGCGGCGTCTTGAACCACCTCGACCCGGAGCGGCCGCCTCGGCCGAAGGAGTAGACTGGTGGCACCTCGCCGGCTGCGCCACGCCGCCGCGGTTGGCCCATTGGCGCGCAACGAGGTCCATACCTTCGCGGCGGAGCACGCGCTGATGATCGCCCCGTCGCGCGCGGTCTACAGCTTCATTCCCAAGAACGGCTGCTCGACGATGCGGCTCTCTGTGGCGATCGCCAACGGCGCGGTCGCGGGTCCGGCGGACGTGAACTGGATCCACCTCAACAACTCGACCTTCGCGGCGAGCCTGGAGTGGCTGCTGACGGCGCAGTACACGTTCGCCATTCTCCGCTGCCCGTTCCGCCGCCTGGCGAGTTGCTATCTCGACAAGATCGTCGGCCGCTATCCGCCGATGTGGAAGCTCTACGAGATGACCGGCCGAGCGGTGGAGCCGGAGGCGATGACCTTCCGCGCGTTCGTCACGGCGATCTCGGACCCGGAGATGCTCATCCTCGACGAGCACTGGCGCCCGCAGACCGATTTCCTTGTCTACGAGACCTACGACGACCTCTTCGACCTCGCCGACTTTGCTGCGGCCGCGGCGCGGCTGCGGGATAGGATTGGCCTCGACATCGTCGACGCGCGCGAGCTGACACGCCATGGCACGGACCACCTGGAGCCGAGCGATGCCTACGGCCCGGACACGCCGCCTCTGGCGCTCCTCAACGCACGCGCCGAGGGTCGTATCGCAACCGCCGGATCGCTTTACGACGCGGCACTGAGGGCCGAAGTGGCGGATCTTTATGCCGACGACGCAGCGCTGATGCGCGACACCTTCGGTCCTGGATCGCTGATGGTCTGAGAGGCGATCGGCAGGCGCTCCTCCCTCGGCAGGCGCTCCCCTATCAGCAGGCGCCTTCGCCCACCTCGCGCTTTATCTTTCCGAGCGCCGCCACGCGGTCGCTGTAGAGTTTGACGAGGCAGGCATCGTCCGCGCCACACGCCGCGCGCTCCGCCATGAAGTCGCGCTGGCTTCCTTGCACATCGCCCCGCGTTCCCATCAGCGCGCAGCGTTCGATGTCTTGGTAGAGCTTTGCCATCTCTTTATCGAGCGCGGAGAGGCGCGGCGAGTTGCACACGGCTTTCTCGTCGGCCGCCATCGCCTTCGAGCAGTCGTAGCTCTGCGCGAGCGTCGGGGAGGCGGCGAGTATGGCGAACAGAGCGGCCGGAAGGAGCGAAAGGCGCATCGTCATTGTCCTGAAGCGGGTGTCGGACGGATGACGCTAAAGCCGCCGGCCAGGCCGGGCAATCGCCCGGTTGCGGGGAAGCGCGATTCGGGTTGGGGGCGGACTAAGAAAGCGGCCGGTAGTGGTCGCGATAGTTCTCCACTGCCGCCTTGCGCGAGATGAAAATCGCGTTGCACCGGCGCATGACCGGGATGAACCCGGTGCCCTGCACCTCCGGCGACATCTGGTGCATGTAGTAGAGCGCGTAGTCGAAGCGGGCCAGGCGCTTCATGACCCGTTGCAGCGGGACGTGCAGCTTGTTGTGGTGGTTCATCCCGACCTCCGCCTCGACCAGCTGAATGGCCTGCGATTTCAGCATCTGACGGAATTCCGCCGAGCACCTGCATCTCGTGGCCCTCGGCATCGATCTTCAGATAGTCGATCTGGTCGACGCCGGCGGCGGCGAAATAGGCATCGCCCGTGGTGACCTTGACCTCGACCGTGTGCGCGGTCGGGGCCTCGACGATCGTATTCGCCGTGCTGGTCCCGTGCGCCCTCAGGAGCGCCGTGCCCTCCGCCGCGCCCATCGCCGTATGGACGCAGACGACCTGATCGTCTGCGTCGTAGAGGGTGGAAAGCGCCTCGAAACTCTGAGGCGCCGGTTCGAATGCGTAGACCTTCGCCTCGGGAAACACCGATCGAGCGGACCGGGTGGACTGTCCGATGTTGGCGCCCACGTCGGCGAACACGCGCACCGAGAGGTTCGGCAGCATGGCATCCATGTGGCGACGGATCGGACCCAACCCCTCGGGATCGGCGCCTGGCGCAAGGTTCGGCATCAGCCGCCCCTGAGCGCCGGAACTTTGCAGGAGACGCTGCCGACACCCTCGAAGGTGGCGGTGATGGTGCCCGGCCCGGTGCGGGTCGGCTTGGTGTGCGTGCCGGTGGTGATGACCGCACCCGCCTCCAGTACGTGACCGCGTTCGGTGACGAACTTGGAGAGGAACGCCACCACCTCGAACGGGTCGGGACGCCAGTCGGCCGGCAGCGGCTCCAGCAGGGTGCCGTCGCCGAGTTGCAAGGCTGAGCCCGCCGGTGGCGACCGCGGCGACGTCGGCCACCGGCCGCAGCTCGCCGATCACCAACGCGTTGGACGAGTTCATGTCCGCGATCACGGCCTTGGCGCCCATGGACGGCTTGTCCGCGTAGCGGCTGTCGGCCATCTCGATCGCCAGGCGATAGCCGGCGCAGGCCGCGCGCACCTGGTCTGCCGTAACGGGCTCGGTGATCGCGGTGGCAAGCTCGAGGACGATCTCCGCTTCCGCCTCGGGCGAGAGGAAGCGCGCGCCGTCGAAGGCGGTGCCGTCCGGGAAGATCATCCCGTCCAGCAGCGGCGAAACGGTCGGCGCCTCGAGCCCCGCGGCGGCCTGCGCCGGCGGGACCGTCTGCGCGAGCTTCCAGCCGACGATGGGCTTGGCCAGCGCCGCACGCATCGCGTCCTGGATCTCGTAGGCCGCGGCGACATCGGCCGGCGGCGTCTCGAGCTCGGTGAGTGGGCCGCCGCTCACGAAGGCGGCGGCCAGGCGCTGTGCGTCGCTCATGCGAGCTGGTACGCCGTCTTGACGGTGGTGTAGAACTCGGCCGCGTAACGACCCTGCTCGCGCGGCCCGTAGGACGAGCCCTTGCGGCCGCCGAACGGCACGTGCGGATCCACGCCCGCGGTCGGCAGGTTCACCATCACCATGCCCGCCTCGGAGTTCCGCTTGAAGTGCGACGCGTGCTTCAGGCTCGTCGTGCAGATGCCGGCCGACAGACCGAACGGCGTGTCGTTGGCGGTGGCGAGGGCTTCCTCGTAGTCCTTCACGCGCAGCACCGTGGCGACGGGTCCGAAGATCTCCTCGCGGTTGATGCGCATGTCGTTCGTGGTCTCGGTGAAGAGCGCCGGCTGCATGTAGAAGCCCGGCGTTCCGCGGTTCAGACGCTCACCGCCCCAGGCCAGCTTGGCGTTGTCTTCGCCGCGGCCGATGTCGATGTACTTCATGTCCGTGTCGAGCTGCTTCTGGTCGACGACGGGGCCGATGTGGGTGCCGTCCTTGCGCGCGTCGTCCACCGAGAGCGACTGCAGCTTGGCGATGGTCGCGTCGACGAACTTGTCGTGAATGCCTTCCGTCACAATGAGGCGCGAGGAGGCGGTGCAGCGCTGGCCGGTCGAGAAATAGGCGCCGTTCACGCAGGCGTCGACCGCGACGTCGATATCGGCGTCGTCCAGAACGATCATGGGGTTCTTGCCGCCCATCTCGAGCTGGAACTTGCGCATGTGCTCGATGCACTTCTGCGCGACGTGCTTGCCCGTGGCGACCGAACCGGTGAACGAGACCGCGTCGACGTCCGGCGAGGAGAGGATCGCCTCACCGACGATGGAGCCCTTGCCCATGACGAGGTTGAAGACACCGTCCGGCAGACCGGCGCGCTTCAGGATGTCGGCGAGCGCCCAGGCGCAGCCCGGCGTCAGGTCGGCCGGCTTCATCACGACGGTGTTGCCGTAGCAGAGCGCCGGCGCGAGCTTCCACGCGGGGATCGCGATGGGGAAGTTCCACGGCGTGATCATGCCGACGACGCCCATCGGTTCGCGGGTGATCTCGATTTCGACGCCGGGGCGGATCGAGGGCAGCTTGTCGCCCGCCAGGCGCAGGCACTCGCCGGCGAAGAAGTCGAAGATCTGGCCGGCGCGGCCCGCCTCGCCGACGCCCTCGGCGAGCGTCTTGCCTTCTTCGCGCGCCAGGAGGTCGCCGAGCTCCTTGGAGCGGGCGAAGATTTCCGCGGCGGCGGCTTTGAGAATGTTGTGGCGCACCATCACGTTGGTGCGCGCCCAGGACGGCGCGGCGGCCTTGGCGGCGGCGATGGCCGCGTTCGCCTGCGCCGCATCGCCGGAGGCATAGCGGCCGACCACATCGTCTGTGTTGGACGGATTGATGTTCTCGGTGACGTTCGGACCTTCGGTCCACTCGCCGCCGATGAGATTGCTGAACGTGTCCATATTGACCCTGCTTGGCTGCTCGTATCCCGGGCGGGATACCGGCAGATGTATTAGTGTTTCTAGGTCTGTTGTTCCCAACGGAGGTAGCGGACGCACCGTTTCATGGCAAGGCAATGCCACTTGCTGCGCGTCTCATGCCATGTTCGCGCGGAGACCCCCTGTTTGAATGGAGGGCTCGAGTTCGGCAGGGCTCAGCGCGGCACGATGGTGATCGACGTGGTCTGCCGGTACGGACGGTCGGGGCGCGCGATCACATCCGGGAACGCGTCGAAGTTGACGCTGCCGGGCCAATCCTGCGCCTCCAGCGCGATTGCCGACCAGGGGCCGTACTGCGTGCCGCCGAGCCCCGGCGGGTCGATCGGCGGCATGTCGAAGGCGTTGTAGACCTGCAGGCCCGGCCGGTCGGTGGCGATGATCAGCGTCATGTCGCGTCCCCGCAGCGTGGCGGCGGGTGCGCGCTCGTGCAGGCAGAAGTTGATGTCGAGCTCGGTGTCGCCGATGGCGCGCGGGGTCAGGAAGTCGAATTCCGTGCCGGCGACCGGGGCGATCTCTCCGGTGGGCACCTTGGCGGCGTCGACGGGGGTGATGTCGTGGGCCTCGATGTGCAGGACATGCTCGGCCACCGGGCCGCCGAGCGCGTAGTACGAGTGCTGCGCCAGCGCGATGGGCGTCGCACGGTCGGGAACGCCGGTCATGTCGAACGTCACGGTGCGGACCGTCGACCGTGACGTCCACGGTGACATGCACCGTGCCGGGATAGCCCATCGCCCCGTCGGGGCTGGTGTGGGTCAGCCGTGCCTTCCGCCCGTCCGCTTCCAGCGACCAGAGCTGCCGGCCGAGCCCCTTCGATCCGCCGTGGAGATGGTTCCGGCCCTCGTTCTGGTCGAGCTGATACGTTTCGCCGTCGAGGGAGAAGCGTCCGTCGCCCACGCGGTTGGCGATGCGTCCGGCGATGATGCCGAAGGAACGGCTCCAGTCGGGATAGGGCGCGAACGTGTCGAAGCCGAGCGTCGCCTGCATGGGGCCGTTGGGGCCGGTCACCTCCCAGCTCTGCACCACGCCGCCGTAGGAGAGCAGCGACAGCGCGATCTCGTCCGAGCGGAGCGTCGCGCGATGGACCGGTGTGCCGTTGAATTCGCCGAAGATCTCAAGGGTCATGGGGGCTACTTCTGCGTGATGGCGAGGAGGCCGGCGGCGCCGATCATGGTGCCGCCGGTGATGCGGTTGGCCCAGCGCATGCGCGAGGCGGTCAGCTTGAGCCGGCGCATCGAAGCGCCCGCGCCGGTGTAGCCACACGCGGCACAGAACTCGACCGCGAGATAGACCGCGCTGAGGGTGATGAAGTCTACCGCCCAGTTTCCGTCGGCCGACATGAACTGCGGGATGAAGGCCGTGAAGATGAGGATCGACTTCGGATTGCCGAGGGCGACCCAGAAGGCGCGCCACGCCAGCGTCAGCCCCGTCCCGGGCGGCGGGGCGATGGCCTCGTGTACCGGCGCACGCCACATGGTGATGCCGAGCCAGACGAGGTACGCGACGCCGAACCACTTGATGATGGTGAAAGCGAGTTCAGACGCCGCCACGACAGCGCCGAGGCCCACCGCGACCAGCAGGATCAGGATCGCGAACGCGGCCATGCGCCCGCAGAGGCTCACCACGGTGGGCCAGAAGCCGGCCTTGATCCCGTAGCTCAGCGCGAGGAGGTTGTTGGCCCCCGGCGTCGAGGCGACGAGCGCGGCGGCGGGCAGAAAGACGGCGAGGGTCGCGCTGTCGAGCGTCATGGCATCCGCCGGTGCGTCATGACCACGGCAAGCGCGCTTTGAGTGTGCGCTCCAGGTCGCCGTCGAACCCGTCGGCGCAGAAGGTGCCGCCTTGGAAGAGGTCGCCGATGGCGTTCGGGCCGACCTTCGCCTGCTCGGCCATGGCGAACTCGGCGTGGTCCTCGGCGCTGTGCTTCGGCTCGTAGCCGAGCGCGCGGGCGGTTCCATTGTCCCACCAGGCGCGCTCGTTGTGCGACGCGCCGTAGACGATGGCGTGATGGATCTCCGGGTGCTCCAGACCGATCTCGATCAGCTGAGCGAGGTCCTCCGGGTGCTGCCAGATGGACAGACGCCGATGGTCGGCCGGCCGCTCGGCGATGTTGCCGATGCGGATCGACATGATCCGCAGGCCCCACTTGTCGGCATAAAGCGAGCCGATCGCCTCCCCGAACGCCTTGGAGACGCCGTAGAAGCCGTCCGGCCGGACCGCCTCGTTGATGCCGATGCGCCGCGTACGCGGGTAGAAGCCGCAGGCGTGGTTGGACGAGGCGAAGATGATCCGCCCGCACCCGGCCGCTCGCGAGGCCTCGAGAATGTTATGGTAGCCTTGGATGTTGGCAGGGTTGATCGTGTCCCAGTCCGCCTCGACCGAATGTCCGCCGAGGTGGATGAGACCGTCGGCGCCGGCCATCAAGGTGTCCAGCGCAGCGCGGTCGGTCAGGTCTGCCGTGACCCAGCGCTCGCCCGGCGCGAGGTCGGCCGGCTCCGGGCCCCGGTCGGACAGGACGAGCGCGTAACGGTCCCGGAGGAGAGGGCGGAGCATGGTCGCGACGCCGCCGGCCGCTCCCGTCATGACGATGGTCTTCATGGGTCTTGCAACCTCTTGCCTGTTCGCCCGTTGAACTACGCTGGCGATGGACCGCGTGCAACGCGGGCGCATGGCGTGACGGAGGGGATATTTATGGACGTGAACGGCGTAGGAATTCTGACGGCCATCATCATCGGCGGTATCGCAGGATGGCTTGCAGAGAAATTCATGCGCAGCAACATGGGCTTGCTGATGAACATCGTGCTCGGCATCGCCGGCGCGGTGGTGCTCAACGCGATTCTGGCGGCGCTCGATACGGGCTTCGGCACAGGCATTTTCGCGTATCTGGTGACGGCGGTGATTGGTGCGTGTCTGCTGATCGCGGCGGGCCGGCTGATCCGCGGGCGCTAGCACCGGGGGCAGCCTCGATTTCTTGATCGGGTTCGCTTCGAGGCGGCGGTGTGATGATCGCTGATAGCGACCCGGTCCAGCGGCGCCCTGGTGCCGACAAAAACGAGCGTGCGAAAAAGTCGGCCGCCTGGTGAGGGGATACCCTCATCGGCGGCCGGTTTCGTTTGGGCACGCGGCCTAACGTCAGGCGGCGAGCTTGCCATTGGATTTAGCGACGTGCGTCGCGATCGCGTCCATCAGCGGCGGCGACAGGCAGTCGTACGGCGTCAGCGACAGTTCCTCGAGGCGGGCGCGGACCTCGCCCATCTGGTCGGGCGGGAAGCCGGATTCGATGACCGACGAGACGAAGGCGGCGAACTCCGGCGGCGACCAGCCGCTGGTGTCGGACAGCTCCGTGTGGACGAAGTCGAGACCGTAGAACGGGTGGCTCTGATTCTCGATCCGCCCGTACATGTGCACGCCGCACCCGGTGCAGGCGTGGCGCACGATGGCAGCGCTCGGATCCACCGGCTTCAGCTTTTCCGGATGAGCGGTGACGCTGAGGTGGTCGCGCGGCACGACGGCGACCATGGAGAAGGTGGCCCCCTCCGGCTTCCAGCACTTGGTACAACCGCAGACATGGTTGTGTGCGGTGTTGGAGGTGAGCGTTACTTCGACCTTATCGGTCGAGCATTTGCAGGTGAGCTTGCCGCCCGAGAACCCGGGCTGCCCTGCCGGCACCCCCTGGTCGACGGATGGATGGATGGATGCAGCCATGACCGGACGTCCTCCCCAATCAATATTTGTTGTGCGGTCCTGCCAATAAGTCGTGAGTCGCCCATGCAGTCCCTGCGACGCACGAAGTAATAGCCGAATAAGCTTAGGGCCGGGCACTTCCCATGGGCAGCGCGACAAAGGTCTTAGGGCGTCAGGACGGCAGGTTCAGCTAATCGCCGGCAGAATAGCCGCCGGCTGAGACGCCGTCGAAGCGAGCGACGCGGCGGGCGTCAATCGCGAGCGTAGCGGCGCCAGCGGAAGGGCGTGTCCGGCTCGCTGACGGCGGCTTCGAGGGCGGCGTCGAGCGCGGCGCGGTGGGGGGAGAGGACGCACACCGGGTCGGTGTTGGCCGCGTCGCCCGTGACCATCATCGCCTGGCAACGGCAGCCGCCGAAGTCCTCCTCGCGTCGTGAACAGCTGCGGCAGGGGTCGCGCATCCAGTCCGTGCCGCGGAACCGCTCGAACGCGGGTGAGGCTCGCCAGATGTCGGAGAGCGGCATGTCGCGCACGTTGTCGAACGTCATGTCCGGGATGCTGGCCGCCGCGTGGCACGGCAGAACGTCGCCAGACGGCGAGACCGCGAGGAATTGCTGGCCCCACCCGCCCATGCAGGGCTTCGGATAGCGGGCGTAGTAATCGGGGAGGACGTAGTCGATCGCTAGTGTCCCGCGCAGCCTCTCGCGCGCCGCTTCGACGACCTTGTTGGCGTGCTCCACCTGGTCCGGCCGGGGCATCAGCGCGGCACGGTTGGTGAGCGCCCAGCCGTAATATTGCGTGTTGGCGATCTCCAGCCGGTGGGCGCCCAGCTCCACCGCCAGCTCGATCATCCGCTCCACATTGTCCAAATTGTGGCGGTGGACGACGGCGTTCAGCGTCAGCGGAAGCCCGCGCTCGGTGACGAGGCGGCAGGCGGCGACCTTCTTGTCGTAGGCGCTCGCCATGTTGGTGATGGCGCCGCACCCTTCGGCGGTGGCGTCCTGCAGCGAGACCTGGACGTGGTCCACGCCGGCCTCGACGAGCGCATCGGCGCGTTGCGGCGTCAGGTTCACCGCGGCGGTGATCAGGTTGATGTAGAGATCGGCGGCGCGCGCCTCACGCACGATGTCGATGATATCGCGCCGCGCGAGCGGCTCGCCGCCGGAGAGGTGGAGCTGCAGGGCGCCCAGCGCCGCCGCCTCGCGGAAGACGCGGCCCCAGTCCTGGGCGCTCATCTCGGTGGCGGGAGCCTCCAGCGCCAGCGGGTTGGAGCAGTAGGGGCACTGCAGCGGACAGCGATGAGTGACCTCGGCGAGAAGGCCGAGGAGGATCGGCGTCCCGGCGTCCGCGGCCTCGGCCGGGCGCTCAAGCGTGGACGCGTCGGACATAGCCTTGCTCCACAAGACCGGTCACCAGCGGGGACAGGTCGTCTTGGATGACATCGATGGGGGCGTCGTACTCCTCCGCCAGCGCCTCCAGCACATCGCCGAAACGGGTCGGCGCGGCGAGACGCTCCAGCACCTCGACGGTGGTGGGGCAGGGGTAGAGCACCTCTTCGGGCACCAGCAGCACCCAGATGCCCCGCACGTCGCAGCGCTTCAGCCGCGCCCAGTTGGGGCGGACCAGGATATCGCTGGGAGTGACTGGGGTCATCGGTGGACAATCGTCATGAGTTCTATCAAGCCGTGACGCCAGGGCGGCGCGGCACCGGGGCCGTATGACCGCCGCCCCCGGCGTGGGCCGGGGGCGGCGACGCCGTCTTAGAACGTCGGGTTGACGTATGCCGTCACTTCCATGCCGGCGGGCTTGTGCTGGATGGCGGGCTTGTTCCAGGTCTTCTTCATGTCGCGTCTCCCTAAAGGTGGCACTGGCCGTTCGACCAGGTGATGGGGAATGTCTCGTTCCGCTTTGCGTTCGGCAAGCGATAGGGACCATAGGACGCGCCTATGACCTCCGCTTATGGCGACGAAGGCGGTGCATATAGATTCGTGGCTGAAGCATCGTCCGCCGCCAAGCCCGACTCGCGCACAAACGCCGGGATGGGCCGTGTTTCGAGCGGTTCCAGGCTGCCCGCGGCGTCCTTCAGGGCACGCTCGAACGCGACGAGGCTGGGTAGGCGAGCCGACTGGAACGCCGTCAGGAGAACGGTTTGCCGCACCGGTAGACCAAGGTCGTAGAGGGCGACGTCGAACAGCAGTCGCGGCCCCTGACGCACCGAAAGCTCCGGCACGATGGCAACGCCCTGACCCTCCTCCACGAAGGCGAGGGCGCTCTCGAAGGTGCGGCAGCGCAGCGTCACGTCCGAGCCCGGGAGCAGACGATCGTACCATGCGGTGACGCGCGCGGTGTGCTCGCTGCCGAAGGCGTAGCGGGCGGTGCGGCCCAGGGTGGCGAGCGCCTCGGCCGGAAGGCGGTCGAGGTCCGCGACATCGGCGAGGTCCGGCATGTGGCGCGGCACGGCGAGGAGCTGCCGGTCGCCCAGGATCGGCACCGTGCGCAGGCCCTGCCCGGTGCCCTCCGAATAGTCCGACATCACCGCCGCATCGAACAGACGGCCGTTGAGCTGCTCGCGCGCCTCGCGGGGGGTGACCTCGGCCAAGTCCAGCACGTAGCCCGGATGCTCGCGCCGCATGCGGGCGAACGCCGGGGCGACGATGTTGCGCGCCAGCGAGGGCAGGGCGCCCACGGTCAGCTGGCTGCGCACACCCTCGAAATATTCGTTGAGGCCGGCGCTGGCGCGGTCGACCGCCTCAAGGATGACGCCCGCCTCGGCCAGCAGGAACTCACCCGCCGGGGTGAGGCGCAGCTCGTTGCCCACGTAGCGGATCAGCTTGCCGCCGAGTTGATGCTCCATGCGGCTGAGCTGCTGCGAGATCGACGGCTGGCGCACGTCGAGCTGCTTGGCCGCGCGTGTCAGCGAGCGCGACTGGGCCACCGCCCAGAAGATCTGCAACTGGCGCAGTGTGAACTGATGCGACGAGTCCTTGGCGTCCATCAGCGCAGCATGGCTGCACACTTCGTGGTTCACAACTGCCCGCCACGCGATCAGGCGGGGCGCAAAGACCCCGACGATCCGCTCACTTGACCCGGGCGGACCCGCGTGCGGGAGGCTACTTCGTGCCGAACATGCGGTCGCCCGCGTCGCCGAGGCCCGGAATGATGTAGCCGTGGTCGTTGAGGCACTCGTCGACCGCCGCCGAGACGATGGGCACGTCCGGATGGTGGCCGGAAAGGTTCTCCACCCCCTCGGGCGCGGCAAGCAGGCAGACGAACTTCATGTCCGTCGCGCCCGCTTCCTTCAGCCGGTCGATGGCGGCGATGGCGCTGTTGGCGGTGGCCAGCATCGGGTCCAGCACGATGACGCGGCGGTTGCCCATGTCGTCCGGCGCTTTGAAGTAGTACTCCACCGCCGCCAGCGTGTTGGGATCGCGGTAGAGGCCGACGTGGGCGACACGCGCCGCCGGCACCAGGTCGAGCATGCCGTCGAGAAGGCCCTCGCCCGCGCGCAGGATCGAGGCGAAGACCAGCTTCTTGCCCGCCAGCACCGGCGCCTGCATCTCCTGGATCGGCGTTTCGATGGCCACGTTCTCGAGCTGCAGGTCGCGCGTCGCCTCGTAGCACAGCAGCATCGCGATCTCGCGCAGGAGCTGACGGAAGCTGGCCGTCGACGTGGTCTTGCGGCGCATCAGGGTCAGTTTGTGCTGCACCAGCGGGTGATCGATGACGGTCACGTTCGGGTGTGTGCTGGTCGTGTCGGTGGGCATTCGCGAGTGGTCTCCTAAGGCGCCGCGAGAGCGCGCCGCCATCCGGGCGCCGCAAATCGGACCATAGCGGGCCGCGCAACGCAATGTGCCGCGCGGACCCGCAGGGGGTCTAAGCGCCGGTTAAAACACCGTGCCGTCGCTGATAATGGCGATCGGCGGGGTCCGGTCGGACCGCGCCTCGGCCGCCAGCAGACGCCCGGTCGCCCAGGTGCCGCCCTCCAGGATCGCAGCCAGCGGCAGAGCCTCGGGCGGTGCGTCGAGACGATCGCGCACCATCGGGGCAAGGCGGTCGAGCAGGGTCACCGTCGCGGCCCGCCACTCGACGATCAGCGGGTGGTCGACGGGGACCGGCGCAGCGGGCGGGTCCAAGAGGGGCAGCGCGCCGCCATCCACGAACAGGCCGCCGTTGCGGTACTCGGCGAGCCCCGGCAACGCGTCGAGATCGACGACGTCGATGCCGCGGACCACCAGCGGTTCCACCAGCGAGAGCGACAGCCAGGTGGAGAGCTTGTGGAAGGGGACGATGTCGGAGCCGACGCTGCCGTCACCGAGCGCGGGGTGGCGCCAGGCGTCGCCCAATGCGATGCCGCCGAGTTCGAGCCGCGACGGCCAGATCGGTGCCAGACCCTCCAGCACCATGGCGAGGATCATCGGCGCCGGCAGCGCCCCGTCCTCGGCCTCCGCGGCGAGAGCGTCGATGAGACCGCCGGGCCGCGGGTCGTCCTCGGTCGCGAAGAGATCGGGCGCGCTGCGGGTCGCCTCGGCGAGACGGGCGAGAAGGGCGCGGCGGCCATCGGCGCCTTCCAGCGGGTTCTCGGCGCTGATCTGGAAGCCGGCGGCGAACTCTTCCTCGCTGACCAGCTCCAACGCGGCGGCGTCGGCGCGGAGCGGATCGGCCGGCACCGCCGAGAACGAGCCGGACGCGAACATGGCGAACGAGGCGAGCGCCAGACCCTCGGAGCGGCCCGCGATCTCGCCGGTGGCGGCCTCGCGGTAGCGCCAGGTGGGGCCGGCGCCGGCGTCGAGCAGCACCGAGACGATGGCAAGGTCGCCCATCGCGCGGGCGGCCTCCTGCGGCGTTGACCAT
The DNA here is from genome assembly GCA_963771975.1 of uncultured Alphaproteobacteria bacterium. Taxonomy (GTDB): domain Bacteria; phylum Pseudomonadota; class Alphaproteobacteria; order Rhizobiales; family Amorphaceae; genus Acuticoccus. Next base: position 649,394 of record CAVYVL010000002.1, read on the forward strand.
TCGCGCGCGGCGGCAAGGCTCGCGAAGCGGTCGAGCCCTGGGCTCTCGAAGTGCCGGAAGCGGGCGTGCAGCGGCACGGCAAGGTCCGGATAGCGCTCGCGCGTCACCGCGGCGACGCGGTCGGCGATCGCCGGCAGCGCGTCCGGGTCGAAGCGGAAGTGCTCGGAGGTGCCGTCCTCGATGCGCGCGAAGAGCGCGGCGGACCGCTCGCGCACCGCCTCGGCCGACAGCAGATAACGCGCCGCCTCCAGCTCGGGCGTGTCGAGCGCCGCGTTTTCGGCCTCCGGCGCGCCGGCGGTCCCGTTCATCTCGCGCCCGTCAGTCATCGATGCCGCGGCCCTTGACCGTCCCGAGGTCGCGGTGGCCGGTCTCGGAGTAGTAACCCGCCGCCTTCTTGGCCTCCATCTCGACCGAGGCGTCGGCCGGGATCAGCTCGTCCGGGATCGACACCCGCTCGCCGATCTCGATGCCCGAGCCGACGATGGAATCGTATTTCATGTTGCTCATGGAGATGAAGCGGTGGATCTTCTTCACCCCGAGCCAGTGGAGCACGTCCGGCATCAGCTCCTGGAAGCGGGCATCCTGGACGCCGGCCACGCACTCGGTCCGCTCGAAGTACTCGGCCGCGGTGTCGCCGCCCTCCTGGCGCTTTCTGGCGTTGTAGACGAGGAACTTCGTCACTTCGCCCAGTGCGCGGCCTTCCTTGCGGTTGTAGACCACCAGTCCGACGCCGCCCTTCTGCGCCTCGGCCACGCACTCCTCGATGCCGTGGATGAGGTAGGGGCGGCAGGTGCAGATGTCCGAGCCGAAGACGTCGGAGCCGTTGCACTCGTCATGGACGCGGCAGGTGAGGCGCACCGACGGATCGGCCAGGTTCGCCGCGTCGCCGAAGATGTAGACGCTGATGGAGCCGATGGGCGGCAGGAAGGCGAGGAGGTCCGGCCGCGTGACGAGCTCCGGATACATGCCGCCGGTCTGCTCGAAGAGAACGCGGCGCAGGCGTGTCTCTTCGACGCCGAACCGCTCGGCGATGCCCGGCAGGTACCACACCGGCTCGATGGCGGCTTTGGTGACGGCGACGTCGCCGCCCTCTTTCATGATCTTGCCGTCGATCGGCAGGCGGCCCTTGGCGACCGCCTCGTTCAGCTCGTGCATCGAAAGATGCGCGCGGGTGACGGCGATGGTCGGGCGGATGTCGACGCCCTCGGCAATGAGGTGGCCGAACGCCTCCGCCGCGACATGGCCGAACGGGTCCAGGGAAACGATCCGCTCCGGGTCGAACCACGATGGGTGCGGGCCGATCGGGACCACGGGAGACGTGTTGGCGAGATCCGGGCGGCGGATGGGGTTGAGCGAGCCGGAGGTGACGGCCAGCGCGCGGTAAAGCGAGTACGATCCGCCGTGCGTGCCGATGGCGTTGCGGTCACCGGTCTCGGTCACGGTGCCGACGATGGGGCCGCGGGTGAGCGGATCCTCCGCGCCCCAATGGAGCGGGAAGCGCAGCGTGCGCCCATTCCCGGGGTGCGACGTCAGCCGTATGTGGGTCTTGCGATTGATGGGATCGCCCATTGCCGTGCTCCTGAGGCACCGTTAGGCCCCTGAAATTAATGTCTTCGGACCTAAATGCCCTGTCCTTGACGGGAAGGAAGGGCGCCCTTTCGCACATCTTTTTGCCCGGTGCCACACTTGCAATCGCCCGAGCACCGTTGAAGGAACGCGCGCGAGCCGCAAAATGGTGACATGAAAACACCCAGCAGAAGAGCCGGCGACATCCGCCCCCTGTCGTTTCCGGTCCTCATAGCCGACATCGGTGGCACCAACGTGCGTCTGGCGGTGCTGCCCGAAGCGCACAGCCCCCTGCGCGATTTTCCGACCGTGCAGACCGGCGCCTTCCCGGACTTCGCAAGCGCGGCCGAGGCGACCGTGCTCGACGCGACGGCCATCATGCCGCGCTCGCTGCTGATCGCCGCGGCCGGGCCCATCACCGGGCCGAACGTGAAGCTGACCAACGCGGACTGGGAGATCGATCCGGTCGCGGTGTGCCAGCGCCTAAATCTCGACGCCGTGATCACCTTCAACGACTTCGAGGCGCTGGCGCTGGCGCTGCCGTATTTGCGTGACGATCAGCTGCAGCAGGTCGGCGATGGTGAGGCATTGCCGCGCGCACCACGGGTGGTGATCGGCCCGGGGACGGGGCTGGGCGTCGCCGCCATGGTCTACGGCGACAAGTGCTACACCCCGCTGGCGGGCGAGGGCGGGCACGTCTCGCTGGCGCCGGAGACCGAGCGGGACTTCGCCATCTGGCCGCACCTCGATCGCCTGCACGGACGCATCAGCGGCGAAACGCTGCTCTCCGGCGGCGGTCTCGCCCGGATCTACCGCGCCATCGCCCGCGCCGACGGCAAGGACCCCTGGTGCACCGAGGGCGCGGAAGTCACCCAGGCGCTGGCCTACAACGACGCGATCGCCGAGGAGGCCATCGACCTTTTCCTGACCTACCTGGGGCGCATGGCGGGCGATCTGGCGCTGATCACGCTGGCGAAGGGCGGCGTCTACATCGGCGGCGGGATCGTGCCGCGCCTTGCCGACCGCCTGGAGGCGAGCGGCTTCCGCGCGGCGTTCGAGGCCAAGGCCCCGCATGAAGCGATCATGAAGACCATCCCAACCTTCCTCATCACCGAGCCGAAGCCGGCGGTCGTCGGGCATGGCGAGCTTCGCGACCCTGCCGGAACGGTTCTCGCTGGACCTTTCACAGCGGCGCTTCGGGCCGGACGGGCTCGAACCCTGAGCGTTGCGGGGGGCGACGGGGGCGGGACGAAAAAGGTCGGAAATGAGGGCTTGCGCTCTGCCGGCTAATCGTCCATATCGCTGCCACGCAAGGCGCTGACGCGGCGCCTTCGCAGGATGCGGGTGTAGCTCAGGGGTAGAGCACAACCTTGCCAAGGTTGGGGTCGTGGGTTCGAATCCCATCGCCCGCTCCAAACATTCAAGCATTCTGGGTCACGGTTCGGTTGCCACGTGGGCCGACTGACGCCGCGTCGACCACTCCGACACATCGTTCTTCCGACATTCCGAAATATGAGTTGGTGAGCATCGCGACGCGTTGATCAATGGCGTGTCAGGGCGTGTTCGCTCTCACCATTCCCAATTTTGTATCAGGATGAAGGCAACGCGTCCGCCGTTCGTGCGTGGGCCGCTGCCGCGAATTCCGGGACGCCCTCGTCGTGTCCAGCTGAGAAGCTCGCCACCGTCACCGGCGGCTCCTGGTCGGGAAAATGGTAGACGGCATTCACGCAGAATGGCCCGCCACCCGAGTGTCCGATGGCGCGGCCGATCGTCCCCATCCGCCCCGTCATGAGGCCGAGCCCGTATCCGCAATCGGTCCAGGGCCGCCCTGGGATGGCGCCGCCAACGGGCTGGCGCTCCAGCATCGACGCGAGAGCGGCCGGGCCCATCAGCTCGCCGGACATCAAAGCGTCAAGGAGCAGCGCCGCGTCGCGCGCGCTGCCCATCAGGCACCCGTGGAACACCCAGCCCGGATGATAGTGCCGTGCCCCCGTCCAGTGGCCGCGCGCGAAGTCGGCGCGCGTCTGCGCAAGAACCACGCTGTCGAGGCCCAGCGGCCGGGTGATCAAAGTCTCGACGAGCGTATCGAAACCCTGACCCGGAGGCCGTCTCGATATGCTCGCGCGCCAGCATCATGCCGATGTTGGAGTAGGCCCAGCCTTCGCCCGGCGCGAAAAGCGGGCCGCCGGCCATCGCGCGTTGCATCATCGTCGCGCGCGACCAGGGCTCGACGTCGGCCGCGATGGCGCGGTGATATTGCGTGAGGGCGCCGTAGTCCGGCAGGCCAGCGGTGTGGTTGAGGAGCTGGCGAAGTGTGTACGCTTCGCCGGGTACGCGGGTGTCGAGATCGACCTCGCCCCGCTCGGCCAGCAGCAGAGCGCAGATCGCGATCGCCGTTTTCGTGAAGCTCCAGTACGGGAAGACGAGCGCGCCGTCGCCGACCCACTCCTCGGCCCCATGAGCGTCGATTCGGTGCGAGTGCACCTCGGCGCCCATCGGTGGCTGCTCCGGGGCGGCGCGGCCGAGGCTCTTCCCGCTCAGCTCAGGCGCCCTCGTGCGGCCACCGGGAGCACCTCCGCGACCTCATCGCCGGTCATCAGGTGCACCTCGTCGAAAAGGTTCGAGACCACGCACACGTGATTCGGGATCACCCGCACGCGCTCGCCGATCACCGGCGCCTGGGCGCAGGCCGAGACGTCCACCACCGCGTGCTCCTCGCTGAGCCCGGTGATCACGGCGTCCGGATACTCGACGATGTGGCCGTGGCCGGGCGCCGGGGAGGCGTCGGCCGCCAGGGCCTTGGAGCCGGTGTCCAGCACCACTCGGCCGGGTACCGGATGGCTGACGACCGTCGCCAGGACCGTGAGCGCGCAGTCGTCCAGCGAGCCCAGGCCGAACGCCACCTGCATCCGGTCGGAATAGATGTACGTGCCGGGGCGATGCTCGGTCGCGTTCGTCACCTCGGCAGCGTGGTAGAGGTCCGGCGATCCACCGTTCGACACGCGGCGCGGCGGGAGGCCGGCGGCGCTCAGCGCGGCACTCGCCTCGCCGAGCGAGGCGTTCACCTCGGCCATGCGGCCGCGCGGCGGGTAGGTCATCACGCCCTCGAACGTGAGGCCGGGCGCGGCGTCGATTTCCTGCGCCAGCGCCACCAGCGCCTCCTGCGAGGCGACGCCGCAGCGCCCCGGCCCCGGTGTCGCATTCCACCAGCACGGGGAGGGGGTGCGCGGGGTCGGTGAAGTGCTCGGCGTAGCCGGCGACGGTGACGCTGCTGTCGGCAGCGACCGCGATGGCGATGCGCGCGTGCAGCGCGGCGAGCCGCTCCAGCTTCGCGGCGCCCAAGATGTTGTAGGGGATGAAGATGTCGGTGATGCCGGCGTCCGCCATGACCTCCGCCTCGCCCACCTTCTGGCAGGTGATGCCGACGGCGCCGAGGGCCACCTGGCGCGCCGCCCACATCGGCAGCTTGTGCGTCTTGATGTGCGGGCGCAGCGTCAGGCCGTTCGCGTCGGCGTAGGCCTGCGCGCGGGCGAGGTTGGCCTCGGCCCTGGCGGTGTCGACGAGGATGGCCGGGGTGTCGATGTCCTGGAGCCTCACAGGTCCGGCTCGTTCTTCAGCCGCGCGATGGCGGCCTCGAAGGCGTCCATCGTGCAGCGCCATGTCCGCCTCGGTGTGGGCGGCGCTGGCGAGGCCGCCGGGCCAGCCGCCGATGTCGACGCCGTTGATCATCAGCGCCATGCGCAGCCGGTCCACCAGCGCGGAAGGCGCGGCCTTCAGCTCCTTCCAGGGCACGGAGAACGGGTCGAAGGCGGCGGCGTCGATGCTGCGCTTCTCGACGTTGAGGAAGATGTGGAAGCCCGAGTAGGTGCCGTAGGCCGCGAACGGCACGCCCGAGCCGGCGAACAGGCGGTTCAGCTTCTCGCGCAGCTCGGCGGCGAAGGCGTTGGCGTGCTCGCACACGCCGCCCTTGGCGATGATGTCGAGCTGGGCGATGCCGGCGGCGGCGGAGATCGGATTGGCGTTGAACGTGCCGGGGTGGGCGATCTTCTCGAAGCCCTTTCGTGGCCGCGGCCTCGAAGTCGATCCGCTCCATGATGTCGGCCCGTCCGCCGACGGCCCCGCCCGGCAGCCCGCCGGCGACGATCTTGGCCATGGTGGTAAGGTCGGGGGTCACGCCGGACGCCTCCTGCGCGCCGCCGGGCGCCACGCGGAAGCCGGAGATCACCTCGTCGAAGATGAGGAGGGTGTCGGTCTGGGCGGTCGCCTCGCGCAGCGCCTCCAGCACGCCCGTCCGCCACCGGCACGCGCCCGAACGAGGCGCCCGTCGGCTCGATGATGACAGCCGCGACGTCGCCGCCGGCCAGCGCCGCGCGCGCCGCCTCGACGTCGTTGGGCGGCACGAGGACGACGTCGGCGGCGATGGACGGCAGGACACCGGCGGTGGGCGAGCCGTCGAAGTGGCTGGAGTAGCCGCTGGTCATATGGTCGTGCCAGCCGTGGAAGTAGGACGCGAAGCGCAGGAGCTTCGTGCGGCCGGTGAACGCGCGCGCCAGGCGCAGCGCCAGCAGCGTCGCCTCGGTGCCGGACGCCGTGAAGCGTACGCGCTCCACCGACGGCACCATGTCGATCACCGCCTGGCCCCAGGTGCACTCACGCGTGGTCGAGGCGGCGAACTGGGTGCCATCCTCGAGCGCCTCCTTGATGGCGGCGGTCACGCGCGGGTGGCAATGGCCCAGGATCAAGGCGCCGTGGCCGCCGAAGTAGTCGACGTATTCGTTCCCGTCGATGTCCCACTTGCGGCTCGCCTTGCCCTGATCGACGGTCACCGGATAGGGCAGCATGTGCCGCGAATCGTGCGTGATGCCGGAGGGAAGCACCTTGCGCGCCACTTCCGCCTGCTCGGCGGAGCGGCGCGTGCGGTCGCGGAATTCGGCGATGATGGTGGAGTTGGTGGGGGCGTCGAGCGCCATGGGTCGGTCTCCAGGGGCGATCCGGCCGGGTGGGGCCGGGCTCAGTCGAACAGGCTCGGGATGAAGAGCACGAATGCCGGCCACAGCGAAACCACCGCAATCACCGCAAGGTGGCTGAGGTAGAAGGGCAGGGCCGTGACGATCGCACGGTGATAGGGGACGCCCGCGATCTGCGAGGCGGTCATCAACGTCATCCCCACCGGCGGCGTGATGTTGGCGACATTGAGCGTGATGATCATGACGATCGCGAAGTGCAGCGGGTCGAAGCCGAGCTGCACCATCGCGGGCACCAGCACCGGCGCCACGACGACGAGCGCCGGCAGCACGTCGAGCACCGTGCCGAGCAGGATCAGGAGCACGTTGACGAGGCCGATCTGCACGACCCAGTTGTCGGAGATCGCGGTGATCATGCCGGCGGCGTCGCGGGCGAGGCCCGAGCGGGTGACGAACCAGCCGAGCACGGTGGAGGACGCCAGCAGGAAGAACACGACGCCCGAGAACCGCACCGTCGCGATCAGCGATTCCCAAACCTTGCGAACGGTGAGGGTGCGGTAGACGAAGAAGCCGAGTAGCAGCGTGTACATCGCCGCGAAGGCGGAGGCTTCGGTGATGGTGGTGAGGCCGCCCAGGATACCGCCGAGAATGATGACCGGCACCAGGAGCGCCGGGAGGGTCGGCAGGAACGCGCGGGCGGCGCCGCGCAGGCTGGTGTCGCCGTGGCGGGGGAACTTGTAGATCCAGGCCATCACGAACGAGGCGATCAGCAGCGCCACGGTCATCAGGACGCCCGGCAGGATGCCGGCCGCGAAGAGGTCCAGCACCGAGACGTTCTGCAGGATCGCGGCGTAGACCACCATGACCACCGAGGGCGGAATGATCGGCCCGATGATGGACGAGCACGCCGTCACCGCCGCGGCGTAGGCGGGGCTGTAGCCCTCCTTCTTCATGGCCGGGATGAGGATCTTGCCGACGGCCACCGTGTCGGTGATCGCGGCGCCCGTGAGGCCGGAGAAGAACAGGCTGACGACGATGTTGACGTGGCTGAGCGCGCCGCGGATCCGCCCCAGAAGCGCGTTGTTGAAGGCGATCAGGCGCTCGGTGAGCCCGGCCTGGTTCATCAGCTCGGACGTGAAGATGAAGTAGGGCACCGCCATCAGCAGGTAGCCCGAGACGCCGGAGAACATCCGCTCGGCGATGATCTGGATGAAGCGCAGTCCGCCCAGCTCCCAACTGCCGGCAAGGCCCGAAAACGCCATCAGCAGCGCGATCGGCGTGCCGATGAGCAGGAGGATGACGAAGACGACGAGGGCGGAGGTCATGGCCGGTTATCCTTCTCGCCGGCGGCAAGTTCGCGCGCCTCCTCCATCGGGCTCTCCTCGTCGAGGAGGTTCGCGCCGCACAGCACGTGCGCGAGGAGCACCACGCCCGTCACGGGCACGGCGGCCGTCACCCACTTGGCAGGGATCTGGATGGTGTCGGAGACCATGTAGATGTCGGTGGAGCTGGCGAAGAATTTCCCGCCGTACCAGATGAGCAGGCCCGAAAAGAGCGCCACCAGGCCCGTGTTGACCCAATGCAGCACCGAGACCGCCGTGCGCGGCAGGAGGCCGATGATCGCGGTCATCGCGATGTGCTCGCCGTGCCAGAACGCGACGGTGAGCGAGAGCAGGCCGAGCCAGGGGATGAAGAGCCGCGCCAGCGAGTACGTCCACGACAGCGCGTCGCCGGTGACGATCATGTAGAAGAAGCCGGAGAACGAGATCGACAGCATCGCCAGGACGAACAGGACGCATACGGTCGTGACCGCGGAGTTCAGCCCGGACGACAGCCGGCTGCGCGAGAATGTCATCGGCGGGCCTTTCGACGAGGCGGAGTGGCTGCAGCGGAAACGCGCGGGCGCAGGAGCATGGACGCGGTCATCCACGCAAGAACCGGGGCGCGGACGTCCCAGGAGGTCCGGGGCGCGAACGCCCCGGCGATGGTCATGCGCCGCGCCCTCGGCGGGGCGCGGCGGGTGCCGGGCGGTCAGCCGCCGTAGCGCTCCATGTCGGACTTCGTCTCGTCGGCTTCGATCTCGTCGACGGTGGCGAGCAGCTCGTCCACCAGCGCCGCGTCGACGCCGAAGTCGTCCACGATCCACGTGCGCCATGCCGGGCGGGCGATGTCGGCCATCTTCGCGCGCTCCTCGTCCGGAAGCACGTAGCACTCATCGAACTCCTCGCACGACACCTGCCAGCCTTCGATCGCCGACAGCGCGGAGATGCCGTGTGCCAGCTCGATCGCCTCGCGGGCGGAGGTGATGACGGCTTCCTTGTAATTGTCGGGGAGCGACTGGAACCACTCCTCGGACACGAGCCAAGTCTGCGAGTTGTACACGTGGCCCGAGAGGGTCGTGTAGTCGTTCACTTCCCACAGGTTCCAGTTCTTGGAGACGCCGGGCGCGTTGAACTGGCCGTCGGCGAGACCCGTGGAGAGCGCGGTGATCACCTCGCCCCAGGGGAGCGGCGTCGCCGAGGCGCCGAGCGCCTTCATCGTGGCGACGTGCGCGGGGTTCTCCTCCACGCGGATCTTCATGCCCTCGAGGTCGGCCGCCGTCTTGATCAGCTTGCCGTTGTTGGTGAAGGCCACGAAGCCGCCGCCGTCGTCGAACGTGCCGAGATAGCGCAGGCCCGCCTCCTCGACCGTGTCCTGCATGAACTCGGCGAACCACTCACCGTCGAAGAAGGCGTGGGCGACCGCGTAGTTGGGGAACAGGAACGGGGCGGTGATGATCTGGTAGTCCGGGTAGAACGAGCTCATGGCGCCCGACGAGATCACGGTGGACTGCAGGAGCGCGCCGTCCTGCGCCTGCTTGCCGGTCTCCACCTCGGAGCCGAGCTGGCCGGCGCCGAAGATCTCGACCTCGACCCCGCCCTCGGTCTTCGACTCGACTAGGTTCTTGAAGTGGACGAGGGCGGGTTGAACCTCGTTGCCCATCTCCTCGGGCAGGAGGTGCGCGATCGCCATCGTGAACTCCTGCGCGACCGCGGCGCCCGGCATCGCGAGTTCCGCCGTCAACGCCGCGACGGCCGCCGCGCTGCGCAGCCGGCTCTTGGTGTCAGCCAGAAGCATCATCTATCTCTCCTCTCGGCGCTAGAATTTGCACGTCTGCACAAGTTCAGCGCTGCATCTTTTATAGATTATGGCAGGGTAGGCTCAACGGTTGCCACAGATCAAGGCCGGGAAATGCGTAACGTTTGCCCTGCGATGGTGAAACTCTGAGCGCAGAGGGCGCGAATCTGTTCAAGCGACGGCCGTATCCTTCTGAAGATCGTCGACGATTTCCACGAGCCGGGCCACGACCGCCGCCGTGACGGCGAGGCCCTTGTCGGCCCGCGCCCGCGCCGGGTCGCCGCGCACTCCCGTGCCGCCGGTCAACTCGGACATCGTGCGCACCAGCGTCGCCGGAGATCCGGTGAGCATGTCGCCGTCTGCCCAAGCGGGCATCGGAGCGCCGCCGCGCGCCGGGATCAGAGCGTCGCGCACGGCGTCCGGCGCGATGGCCATCATGAGGGAGGTCTCGAACTCGCAGGCGTGGCCGGTGGCGCCGTGTCCGCCCTCCACCAGCGGCCGAAGCTCGGCGGCGGCGAGCTGCCACCACGTGGCGAAGACGATGCTGCACTGCGGATGCGCGAGCCCCAGCATTTCGGCGATCATCGCGCCGACCGCGCGGTTGCCGCCGTGGCTGTTCACGATCACCACATTTTGGAAGCCGTGCCGAAGCGCTGCGGTGACGACCTCGACCACGTAGGCGGTGAAGGTGGCGTGCGAAACGGTGAGCGTCCCGCCGAGGTCCATGTGATGCTCCGAACATCCCACCGCCACCTGCGGCAGCAGGATAACGCCCTCCGGCCGCGCCGCCTCCAACTCGGCGAGGAAATGGGCGCCGAGCATGGCGTCCGTCCCGGTGGCGAGGTGCGGGCCATGCTGCTCCACCGCGGCGATGGAGAGGACGAGCGGCACCCGCTTGTCCGCCGCGTTCAGCTCGTCGCGCGTCATCCGCTCCCAGATCATTGCGCGCCTCAGTCGCCGTGCCACCAGCGGCCGGCGAGCACCACGCCCTCCGCCTTCAGCCGCTGCGGCGAGGTCTCCACCAGCCCGCGCACGTCCTCCATCGGGAAGGCGCCGTCCTCCAGCGAGAGGATCGAGGCATCACCCACGTTGCCCTTCCCGAACGTACCGAGCTCGGGCCGCTGCAAGGCCTTGGCGGGAACGACGGTGGATCGCTCGATCACCTCCGGCAGCGGCATGCCCAGCGTCAGGAACTTCGACATGGTGACGAGCTGGTCGTAGGCCGGGCCGTTGATGCAGAACGCGTGCACGTCCGACGAGATGGTGTCGGGCGGAAGCCGGCACCCATCATCGCCCGCGCCGTCTTCCAAGAGAACGAGCCCATGCCGTGGCCGATGTCGAAGTAGACGCCGCGGTCGCGCGCCTTGAGGATCTCCGGCTTGACGTGGCCGCTGCCGTCCACCGGCGAGTTGGGGAACGGGCGGTAGCAGTGGGTGAGGACGTCGCCTTCGCGGAGCTTGGAGACCACCTCCTCGTAGGAGGGCGGCGGCTCGTCGATATGGCACATCACCGGAAGGCCCACCTCGCCGGCGACGTCGAGCGCCACGGTGAGCGGGGCGATGCCGGAGGGGCCCGACGCGTGGCGCCCGATGCGCACCTTCACGCCGACGATGAGGTCGCGATTGGTCTCGATGACCTTGGCGCATTCCTTGGCGGCCATCAGGCGGAAGTCGTGGCTCTCGCCGACCATGATGCCGGTGTCGAAGCCGTAGATGCCGGCGAACGACACGTGGAGGTAGGCCAGGATCCGCGGCTCGCTGGGTTCGATGACGTGCTTGCGGAACCCGGCGAAGTTGCCGGGGCCGGCCGAGCCGGTGTCGATCATCGTCGTCACCGCGCTGTCCTGTGCGAACATCGTCGGGTCGACGCCGAGCGAGGTGCCGCCCCAGTAGACGTGCGTGTGCAGATCGATGATGCCGGGGGTGACGATCTTGCCGGCGACATCGCGCACCTCGGCATTGCCGGGGGCGATATCCTCGCCGATCGCGCTGACGGCGCCATCGGTGAACGCGACGTCGGCGCGCTTGTCGATGCCTTGCGACGGGTCGATCACCCGCCCGCCCTTCAAGATGAGGTCGGGACCCATGGGACTTGTCCTGCTCTGCCTCGGATGAGGCCCTGACACTTCGCGCCTGCCACGGCGACCGCCGGGCGAGCGCGGGGCGAACCGTGCGTTAGCGCGGCTTGTAGGCGATCGCGTCGATCTCGACCTTGATGTCGACCATCAGGCGCTGCTCCGACGTGGTGCGGGCGGGCGGCTCGGAGGGGAAGAACTCGGCGTAGGCCTTGTTGAAGCCGCCGAAGTCGCGCGCGTCCTCGAGGATCACCGTGGTCTTGACGATGTCGCTCATCTCGGCGCCGGCGAGCTTGAGCACCGCCTCGATGTTCTTCATCACCTGGCGGGTCTGGTTGGCGACGCCGCCGCCGACGAGCTCGCCGTCGCTGCCGGTGGGAACCTGGCCGGAGACGTAGATGAAGTCACCGGCGCGTACGGCGGGGGACAGGGGGACGGGCGCGCTGCCGAAGCACTCTTTGGCCACTGCGATGGGCTCCTCGAATGGGGGGCGGGCAGGGCGCGTGCGGGGAGGCCGCCACGCCTCCGTACCGGCCGGAAGGTGTGGCGCAGAGTAGAAGCCGCACGCGCCGTACCGCAAGGCGCCGCGTGTAACTTTCCTGCATATCGCGCGGTTTTATCCGCGGTGCCGCAGCAATGGGCCCGCGCTGACGCACTATTCATGTTGCAAAGCGACATCGCGGTCCCCACGCTCAAACGTGTGCCGCCCCGCCGGCGACGTTCGCCGGGGCAGGCCCACAGGGAAGGGACGCGCCTTGGACGGTTCGAGGACCATCGACATGGTCGCCCGGCTGCGCCACCTCGCCGTGGCGGGCAGCCCGGCCGAGATGCGGCTCGCGGGGATCGTGCTGATGGGCGCCCAGGCCGCGTCCGTCGCGCCGATCCAGGAGCTCGCCGCGCGTGCCGGCGTGTCCGAGCCCACCGTTACCCGCTTCTGCCGTGCCCTCGACTGCGAGGGCCTGCGCGACTTCAAGCTGCGGCTCGCGCAAATCGTTGCCGTCGGCGGGTTCACGATGTTCCCCGAGCCCGTCCAGCGCGGGCCCGACGACGAGCACATCATCACCTCCGTGCGCGACGGGGCGACCGCCGCCATCGAGCGCACCGCCGCCGCGCTCGACATGGGCCTCGTCGCGCGGGCGGCGCAGGCGATCGCGGGCGCGCGGCAAGTGGCGACGTTCGGCTCGGGCGGCGTCTCGTCGATGGGCGCGGTGGAGCTGCAGAACCGCCTGTTCCGCTTCGCCATCCCCATCGCCGCCCATACCGACGGTCAGATGCAGCGCATGGTGGCCGCCGTCGCGGGCGAGGCGACCGTGGTCATCGCGCTCTCCACCTCCGGTTCGGCGCCCTCCGTGGTGGAGGCGGCGCGCATCGCCAGGGGCTACGGCGCCACCACCATCGCGATCACCGATCCGCAGTCCGCGCTCGCCCGCGAGGCCGAGATCGTCCTCGGTTTTCGCGTCCCTGGTGGCGGTCAGATCACGAAGCCAAGCCCCGCCCGCTACGCGCTCCTGACTGTGGTGGACGTTCTCGCCACGTCCGTCGCCGAGGCGATGGGGCCGGACGTGCTGGAGGGCCTGCGCCGCATCCGCAAGAGCCTCGCCGCCCTCGGTATGTCCGATTCGGACCGGCCGATCGGCGACTGAGCGGACCCGGCGGCCCGGATCCCGCTATTCGAATGCGGGCGCCCTTGCCCGCGCCGTCTGCGACTCCATCGCCAGCATCGCCTCCTCCGAGATGCGGCCGAGGAGGAATGGCGCCCGCTCCAGCTCGCGCGTGTAGTCTAGAAACGTCAGACGCGAGAACTCCATGAAGCAGCTCATCGGGTCCATCCACCGGCTGCTGCGCGCAAGGCCCAGCTCCAGGTCGGCATAGCGCTGGAGCCGGATGCTGAGGAACCGCGCGCTTTCGCGGGTCAGCTCGCTCGTCACCTGGCAGGCGGTTCGCGTCGCCGCGTCGATTGGGTCGCGCTGCGGCATCACCGGGATGGCCGGCAGCACCGAAGCCAAGATCTCGCCGTTGTGTTGCATCGCTCTCTCCTGAATACAGGGGCCACTCGGACGCTGTGCCGGAGCAGCGTAAGCCTTCGGTGCGGCGATGGTGTGGGATCTCGCCGACGCCTCCACTCACCAATGCGCGTGTTTCGATCGGTCGAGTTGACGAACATCAAAGTCGAGCGGGAAGCAGGTGATAGGGCGAGGTGACGACCGTGCTCCCGCCGACCGCCGCGCCGCATGTTTCCAGCGGCCGTCCCGCAGGGCGTCAGCGGCCGAGCGACGACATGCCATGGAGGCCACGATGGCTGCACTGAAAACGATCCTCGTCCACGCCGAGCAGAGCGAGGAGGGCGCCGCGCTTCTGTCCGAGGTCGCGGCAATGGCCGACGCGAACGGGGCGCACGTGGTGGCCCTCGCCGTCGACGCGACCCCGACGCTCGCCTATTCGGGCCTCCCCGATATTCCGCCGGACGTGTACGCCGCCGACCTGCGCGACATGCGCGAGAAGGTGGAGGCCATCGCGGCGTTCGCCGGAAAGCAACTCGCCGCCGCAGGCGTGTCGCACGAGGTGCGCTCCACCGTCGTCCCCTCCGGCGAGGTGGGAAAGACGATCGCCCGGCAGGCGCGCTACGCCGATCTCTCGGTGTTCTCGCGCGGCACCGTTTCGCACGACTGGCACGCCATCGTCGACGCGGTGCTGTTCGCCAGCGGCCGACCCATTCTCCTCTGCCCGCCGGGGGCGCCGCTGGCGCGTCTCGGAACCCGCGTGGCGATCGCCTGGCAACCGGGCGCCGAGGCGGTCCGCGCCGTACACGACTCGCTCGACGTGATGAGCGCGCCGGAGGACGTGCGCATCGTCGCCGTCGACCCGCAGGTCGGCCCCGCCGGGCATGGCGAGGAGCCGGGTGCCGACCTCGCGACCGTGCTCTCCCGCCACGGCCTGCCGGTGTCGGTGGACGCCATCCCGCGCGGCGGCCGTTCGATCGCCAACGCGATCCTGCGCCATGCGGCGGAGATGGAAGCGGACCTCATCGTTTCGGGCGCCTACGGCCACTCGCGTCTCACCGAGATCATCCTCGGCGGCGTGACGCGCGACCTTTTGGACGACGCCGACCGGCCGCTGCTGATGTCGCACTGAGGCGCCGCCGGGGGGCGAGCGCCCTTGCGTCCCCCTGTCCAGCGCCCGCCTACTGCGAGGCCCGGCAGGAGGACTCGGTCCCGTCTGGGTCAGCCTCGCGGTAGGTCGCGTCGTCACCCTTGATCCAGATCGAGCGGCCGAAGCTCGCCTCGTACCGGGCGCCCGACCCGCTGCGCGCGATGAAGCCGATATCGACCGTGTCGCCGCGCTCGATCCGGACGCTGTCGATGGGGGTGTTGAAGAAGGCGGTCACCACCTCGTCGGCCGGGTTGCCGTTGCACGTCCAGGCGACCGTGGCGGTCGGCGGTTGGAGCATGTACCGGGCGATCAGCTCCGACTCGCGCCGCAGGTAAGCCTGTTCGACGCAGCTCTTCTCGTCTTCGGCCTTCCAGCAATCGTCGCGGCCGGAGACCCAGCCGCGCTGCTCGGTGCGCAGGCGGTCCTCCTGCGCCTTCGCGTCCCCGCCATATCCCGCGACGGCCTCCAGAACCTCCGCATAGCGCGCGGCGAGGCTGCGATCGAGCGCGGCGAGGTTTGGATCGTTGCAGACGATCTCTTCGGCCCCGGCTTCGGCGCGCGCGCAGTCGAACGAAGGCCCCTGCTGAGCGACGGCGGCGGTGCCGACCAGGAGTGGTGCGATGATGGCGATGGAACGGATCATGAGCTGAGGTCCCCCGAATGTGGTTGCCGCGCCATCAGGGGGCGCAACGTTGGATGCATCGTTCTGCAACTATAGGTCATACGATGCTGTCCGCGCCAGAGCCGTCGCGTCCGCGTCGAGGGGGCAGCGTCGGCGGCGTGCTCCGCGAAGTGGGCGTGTGATCGCCGGGAGACCGCACAGGCGGCCTTCCGCGTGATCAGATGATTTTGCGCAGCAGGCGGACGATGGTGTCGCGTTCGCGCCCGGTCAGCGGCTTCAGCGTTTCGTCGGTGATGACGTGCCCGCGGCGCTGCAGTTCGGGCAGGAGGGCCGCGCCGCGCGCCGAGAGCGAGACGATGCGCAGCCGCCCGTCCGCGGCGTCGGCGGAGACCACCACCAGCCCCTTCGCCGCGAGCCGGTCCACCACGCCCTTCACCGTCGCGACATCGAGCGCGGCGAGGCGGCCGAGGTGGTTCTGCGAGCTGGGCCCCACCTCCGCCAGCCGCGTCAGAAGGCTGAACTGCGTCGGTGTCAGACCCTCCTCCATCTTATCCTGGAAGATCGCGGTGTGCCGCTGCGTGGCCAGCCGCATCAGGTAGCCGATCTGGTCGTCCAGGACGTAGGGCCTCTCGTCGCTCATACGGCCAGGGTCTCGCGGGCGATGGCGGGGTCGGCATCGAGGTCCGCGAAGGTACCGGCGAACCGCACCTCGCCCTTCTCGATGATGACGGCGCGGCCCGCCACCAGGCGGGCGAAGTGGAGGTTCTGCTCCGACAGGAGCACCGCCAGCCCGCTCGACTTCATCTCCAGGATGACTTTGGCCATCTGCTCGACGATGAGCGGCGAGATCCCTTCCGACGGCTCGTCCAAGAGGATCAGTCGCGGGTTGCCGACGAGCGTGCGGGCGATGGTCAGCATCTGCTGCTCGCCCCCCGACAGGCGGCCAGCCGCCGTGGCGCGCCGCTCGGCCAGGTTGGGAAAGAGCGCGAAGAGGGCCTCGGCGGTCCACGTCGGCGCGCCTTCACGCGGCGGCCGCCGCCCGACCTCAAGGTTTTCCAGAACCGTCAGCTCGCGAAACACACGCCGGTCCTCGGGCACGAAGCCGAGGCCGAGCCGGCAGGCGCGGTAGGGCGCCCACCCGGTAATGGCGGTGCCGTCGAAGCGGATGGTACCGGAGCGGGGGCGCGTCAGGCCCATAACTGAGCGGATCGTCGTCGACTTGCCCGCGCCGTTGCGGCCGAGGAGGGCGACGACCTCGTGCGGGCCGACGCCGAAGGAGACGTCGCGCAGGATGTGCGCGCCGCCGTAGAAGGTGTTGATCCGGTCGACCTCGAGGAGCATCGGCCCCTCAGCGCTCCGACAGCGCCAGCTGCACGCCGAGCGCTGCGAACGTGCCCGCGAACACCCGACGCGCCCAGCGCATCACCGCCGGCCGCTCCAGCACGGCGGTGCGCGCCGCCGCCGCTAGCGCGCCGTAGAGCACGAAGACCACGAACGTCATCGCCATGAACGTCGCCGCGAGGGGCAGCATGGAGAGCGTCGGACTCGCGCTGGAGGCGGGCACGAACTGCGGCAGGAACGCCAGAAAGAAGATCGAGAGCTTCGGGTTGAGCACGTTTAGCAGCACCCCGTCGCGGATGGTGCGCCAGGTCGAGGCGGTCTCGCGCTTGTGGAGCGCGAGGCGGTCGCCCGAGCGCAGGACGCTCCAGGCCATGTAGAGGAGGTAGAGGACGCCGGCGTACTTCACCGCCTGGAACGCGACGGCGCTGGTGTGGAGCACCGCCGCAAGCCCGACGAGGCTCGCCACAAGGTGCGGCACGGTCCCGAACGTGCAGCCGACCGCGGCCATCACGCTCGCACCGAAACCGCGGCCCAGGCCCACCGCGACGGTATAGATGACGCCGGTGCCGGGCATCAGCACCACGACCAGCGACAGGACGAGAAATTCGAGGCTCATAGGGCAGCTCCGTTTGGCGGCGAGGGATCGGCCATGACCGTCCCACCGCCGAGATAGACCTCCTGCACCGTCCGGTTGGCGCGGATCTCCGGCCCGGTGCCTTCGGCGATCAGCTCGCCCCGGTTCAGCACCAGGATCCGGTGGGCATGGGCGAAGACGACGTCCATGTCGTGCTCGGTGAACAGGACGCTGACGCCCTGGGTGGCGACGATCTGCCCCGTCAGCGCCATCAGCGCGGTGCGCTCGGCGGGGGCCATGCCGGCGGTCGGCTCGTCCATCAGCAGCACCTTCGGGCGGTGGGCGAGTGCGACGGCAAGCTCCAGGCGCTTCAGGTCGCCGTAGGCCAGCGTGGTGGCGCCGCGCTCGGCGTGCTGCAGCATCCCCACGCGGTCGAGCAACGCATCGGCCTCGTCGCGGTAGAGCCGCGTGGCGCGGGCGAACATCGACAGGGTGCGGCGGTGGTGGGACATCAGCGCCATCTGCACGTTCTCGGCCACCGTCATCGACGAGAACGTCTGCGTGATCTGAAACGTGCGGCCGACGCCGAGCCGCCACACCGCGCGGGGGGCGAGGCCGGTGATGGTGCGGCCCTCCAGCTCCACCGTCCCCGCGTCCGGCCGGATGTAGCCGTTCAGCATGTTGAAGCAGGTGGTCTTGCCTGCCCCGTTGGGGCCGATGAGCGCCAGGAATTCGCCCTCGCCGAGTGCGAAGGTGACGTCCGACACCGCAACGAGACCGCCGAAGCGCTTTGTCAGGCCGTTGACGGTGAGGACGCTCATGCCGCCCTCCGCAGACGCAACAGATCGGCGAGCCGGCCGAGCCCACCGGCGATGCCGTCCGGCGCGACGAGCACGATGGTGAGGATGATGGCCCCGAAGATGGCGCGCCAGTAGTCGAGCCGTGTCACCCAATCCTCGATCAGCACGAAGGCGGCGGCACCGAAGATCGGCCCGAGCAGCGACTGCACGCCGCCGAGGAGCACCATGATGAGCCCGTCGATGGACTGTCCGATGGCCAGCGTGTCGGGGAAGACGCTGCCCTTGGAGAAGACGAACACCGCCCCCGCCACCCCCGCCAGCGCGCCGGCGATGATGAAGCCGAGCCACTGGTGTGCCTGCAGGTTGATGCCGATGGCCTCCGCTCGCAGCGCCGAGTCGCGACCGCCGCGCAGCACGTACCCGAACGGGGCATGGGCGATGCGGCGGATCACCAAGAGCCCCGCGCCGCAGATCGCGAGGGCGAGGTAGAAGTAGACGGAGCGGTCGGCGGCCCAGCGGGCGGGCCATACGCCGAGGATGCCGTCGTCGCCCCCCGTGACGCCCTGCCATTGGAAGGTGACGCCCCACAGGATCTGCGCGGCGGCGAGCGTCAGCATGGCGAGGTAGACCCCCGAGAGCCGCACGCAGAACCAGCCGAACACCATGGCCCCCAGCGCCGCGACGAGTGGGCCGAACGCCATGGCGCCGAGCATGGGAAGGTCGAGCGCAGCGCACCGCGAGCGCCGCGGCGTAGGCGCCGAGGCCGAAGTACGCGGCATGGCCGAAGGAGACCATGCCGCCGATCCCCATGAGGAAATGCAGGCTGGCGGCGAACAGCATCGCCACCAGGAGATCGATGGCGAGCACCAGCAGGAAGCCGTCGTCGAAGAGCGGAAGCAGCGTCGCCGCCACCACGGCCGCCGCGAAAAGCGCCACGCCGAGCGGCGGCATCGTGCGCAGCGGCGCCTCGGGCACGGTCGCGCCGTGCGCCGAGGCGGGTGTGCCGAAGAGACCGTAGGGCCGCACCACCAGCACGATCGCCATGACGAGGAACGGGAGGACCATCGAAATCTGCGGGAAGACCAGCACGCCGAACGCGTTGGCGACGGAGATGATGACGGCGGCGACGAACGCGCCCGTCACCGACCCCATGCCGCCGATCACCACCACGACGAACGCCTCGCCGATGATGTTGAGGTCCATCAGAAGGTTGACCAATTCGCGCGGCACCTGGAGCGCCCCGCCGAGGCCGGCCAGGAACGAGCCCACCATGAACGCCGAGGTGAAGAGGACGCGCTGGTTGACGCCGAGCGCGCCGACCATCTCTCGGTCCTGCGTCGCCGCGCGCACCAGGATGCCCCAGCGTGTGCGCTGGAAGAGCAGCCAGATGAGCCCCAAGACCACCGGGCCGATGACGATGAGGGCGAGGTCGTATTCCGGGATCGGCTCGCCGAAGATGCGCACGGCACGATCCAGCATCGGCGCGCGCGGGCCGAGAAGATCCTCCGAGCCCCAGATCGTGCAGCACCGCGTCCTGCACGATGAGGACGACGCCGAACGTCGCGACCAGCTGGAAGAGCTCGGGCGAGTTGTAGATCCGCCGCAGGATGGCGATCTCGATGATGGCGCCGATCAGCGCCGCGGCCCCGGCCGCCAGCAGGACGCCGGTCCAGAAGCCGACGACCCCCGGCAACGTCGTCACCAGCGTGTAGGCCATGTAGGCGCCGAGCATGTACAGCGAGCCGTGCGCGAAGTTCACCACGCGCGTCACGCCGAAGATGATCGACAGGCCCGACGCGATGAGGAACAGCGAGGACGCGTTCGCGAGCCCCGTCAGGAGCTGAGCGAAGTAGAAGCCCATCATTTAGGAGGTGACGCTCCTTGGGTCGGGGAGAACGGGGCGGGCGATGCTCCGCCGATGGTGCGGCATCCAGCGGAGCTGAAGCCGGATCATGGCGCGGCGCGCGAGATGAGCAGCCGCAGGCCGAGACCGCCGAGAGCGAGCGCGGCGATGCGGTCGAATATCACCTTGGCCTTGAGGTAGCGCTGGCTGATCGCCGGCGTGCTGAGGATGGTGGCGAGCGCGCCGTAGACGATCACCTCGACGGCGAAGTGGTTCATCATCACGAACCCCTTGGCGCCGAGCGGAGATTTCGGCCGGGAAGACGACCACCAGCACCGCTGCGGCGAACATCACCGACTTGGGGTTCAGCGCGTTGACGAGGACGCCCTCACGAAAGGCGTGGCGGGCGGGGCGGACGTCGCTCTGCAGCGGGACGCGCGCCGTTCGCCACGTCTTGTAGGCGAGATAGAGGAGGTAGCAGGCGCCGGCGAACTTCACGAACGTGTAGAGCCAGGGCACCAGCGTGAAGAGAGCGTCGAGCCCGAGAAGCGCCGAGAGCGTCCACACCGAGGCCATGGCGGCGAGGCCGACGCCGGTGGCGATGCCCGCCCGCCGCCCTTCCGCGAGCGCGGTGCGGATGAGGAGCAGAAACGCCGGCCCGGGACTGAGGATCGCGGCCATCAGGACGACGTTGAAGGCGATGATCTGGTCGATCGTCATACACGGCTCCTCATGGTTGCATAGTCACGGGTTCGTCCGGCAAGGGGTGGGGCGCAGCGACTGCCGCTCCGCCATGCGCGCCCCGTGCCACCACATGACGGTCTCGCGCAGCATGACTTCGAGCCATGCCCGTCACGCCCACGCCCACGCCGCCGGCGCTGAGCGGCCGGTGCGTGGGCCGCGGACGCTGCGCCGGAGCCCGGCCTGCCACCGCTCCGCCTGGCATCGTCGTCGCGCTGCGCGCCGGTCCGGCGCCGCAGCCGCGCGGGATCGCAGGGCGGGCACGGCCTCGCGCTCCGGCGGGGCTTACTGGCTGTCCGGGCGCAGCTTGAGGGCGTCCGCCTCGGAGGGCAGGTAGTCCTCGCCGGGGGCGTAGTGCCAGTCGACCATGCTGGGCTTGCCGTCGACCATTCCGGTCTTGCCGACGTAGGCGCCCATGGTCGCCTGATTGTCGACCGGACGGTACAGGAACTCACCCGTGGGGCTGTCGACGCGCAGGCCCTCCATGGTCTCCAGCAGCGCATCGGTCTCCAGCGTGGAGGCCTGCTCCAGGAGCGCCTTGATGGTGAGCATCGAGTTGTAGCCGACGATCGAGCCGGTCTTCGGCGCCTCGCCCCACTTCTCCTCGTAGGCCGTCTCGAAGGCGTCGTGCGCCTCGGTGTCGACGTCGAAGCCGGGATAGCCGGTCACGATCCAGCCCTCGGGCGCCTCGTCGCCCAGCGGCTCCAGGTACTCCGGCTCGCCCGACAGCAGCGAGACGACGACCCGGTCGTCGAACAGGCCGCGCAGCGATCCCTCACGCACGAACTTGGCGAGGTCGCCGCCGAAGGTGACGTTGTAGATGCCGTCGGGCTTCGACTGCTCGAGCGCGCGGACCGAGGAGCCGGCGTCGATCTTGAAGAGCGTCGGCCACTGCTCCTCCACGAACTCCACCTCCGGCTTGCGCTTCTTCAGCTCGGCCTTGAAGGCTTCGACCGCGTCGGTGCCGTAGGCGTAGTTGGGGGCGATGGTCGCCCACGTCAGCGCGTCGGTCTTGGCGGCCTCTTCGGCGAGCATGGCGGCCTGCATCGTCGTCGAGGGACGCAGGCGGTAGGTGTAGCGGTTGCCCTTGGACCACACGAGCGCGTCCGTCAGCGGCTCGGACGCAATGAAGAGGGTCTGGCTCTGGTTGGCGAAGTCCGACACCGCGAGGCCGATGTTGGACAGGAAGGTGCCGAACAGCAGTGTGACGTCTTCGCGGTTCACCAGCTCGTCGGCGATGCGGATGGCGGTCGCCGGGTCGCCGGTGTCGTCGCGCGACAGAACCTCGAGCGGGCGCCCGTTGATGCCGCCGGCCGCATTGATCTCCTCGAGGGCGAGCTCCCAGCCCTTCTTGTAGGGCTCGGTGAAGGCCGCCATGCGAGTGTAGGAATTGATCTCACCGATCTTGATGGGCGCGCCATCTTGCGCCGAGGCGCCGGGGGCGAAGGCGGCAGGCGCCAGGGTAAGGGCGAGCGCGGCAAAGCCAGCGCGAACGGTTGCGCGACGCGTGAGCATGGGTGTCCTCTCGTCGGGTCAGCGAAGGCTGTCTTCGCCGTTAAGTGAAGTCTTAAACGGTTGATCCCGCGGGACAAGCGATGCGCGGCGCGGCGCGAGCCCACAGCGTGCGACGGGGCGGTTCGTCCACCACGTCACGCGGTCCGCTCCTGGGCATCGGGCCGGCTGGCGTCGGGGCCACTGGCGGGCGGGACGCTGGCACGCTCCTCGTCGGTGCCGGGCATGGCGCTGTCGTCGAGGTTGGTCTGGATCCGGCTGGGGCTGAGGTGGATGTCCGTCGTCGCGAGGCGGCCCGGGCCGAGATTGCGGAAGGTGTGCGGCACGTCGGCCGGACCGAAGAGGACATCGCCTGGGCCGGCCTCCAGGGTGGTGTCCCCGATGGTGAAGCGGGCGCGGCCCTCCCGGACGATGAAGATCTCGCCGTAGGGGTGGACGTGGAAGGGTGGGCCGTCGCCCACCGTCTCGGTCGCGTAGAAGAGGACGGTGACGTCGGTGCCGAGCGTGGCGCCGGGGATCTCGCCGCGCCACGCCGGATCCGTCGCGACCGTCTCCGGCGACCAATCCGGGCGCGCCCAGTCGGCCGCGTGCAGGACGCGTGGCGGTGCGGGGTTCGGCGCGGCGGACATGAGAGCCTACTCCTCGCGGTCGTCGGCGGCGGTGTCGCGGGTGATGCTCTCGCCCCAGCCCAGCGAGCGGGCCTGCCCCTGCAGGTAGAACGCCACGCCGCGGATCGAGCCGTCCGCCAGCATCTGCCGGGCGAGGCGGGCGCCGCGGCCGATGGCGAGCGTCTTCTCCGCCGTCGCTCAGCGTACCGCAGCCGGTGGTGACCATGCGGGAGCCGAGGTCGGAATCCGGATCCATGGTTTCGGCCGGCGCACGCTCGATGGCCGGGTGGCCGGGCAGGTCGACGGCGTTCGCCAGCAGCGTCGCCGCCGCGTCCGCCTCGGCTGCGCTGGCGGCAAGGACGGTGACGGAGTCGGCGATCCCCAGCGACAGGCTGCGGCCCGAGCGGCCGGAGGTGGCGATCCCGCCGATCCCGTCACCGGCCTTCAGCCGCACCGTGCCGAGGTCGGTGTTGTCGTGCGCCGATATCTTGGCGTGCGCCATCTGCCCGCCGGAGAGGTGCACCGCGATATCGCCTCCGTTGTTGACGAAGGCGCGCGTGAGCGGGGCCGAGGCGGTCATGGTGTCGAGGATCTCGTCGGCGACGGCGCCGGCGACGGCGGCCATCGGCGTGATGAACGTTTCGGCTGCGTGGCGGCGCACCGCGCTCGTCATGCGCGAGGCGACGAGGCCCTGCATCTCCGTATCCGGATCGGCGGGGCGGCGCAGTTCGGCCAGCTCCTCCACGATCTCGGTGAGCACCGTGGCGAAACGGCCGGCGGCGGCGGTGAACGCGGTTTCGACGGCCAACTCGCTGCCGTCGGCCGAGACGATGACATCAATGGGGCCGTGCTGGAGGTGAAGGCGGCCGTCGGGAAGGAGCGCTGCTGTAGGGTCGTTCATCATGCGGCCTTTCCTCGTTTTGGGCCGGACCGACTGTCGCCGCCCGACACGGTGCGAAGGCCGCTGGCCTCCGCACTCCGGATAACATCGGCAATGTCGCGCACCTCGTCCACATGTCCACCCAGCGCACGGTAGTCCGCAGCGCGCATGGTAAACTCGATCGGCGCGACGAGGGCTGGCGTCGGCACCGAGCCGAAGGCGTTCGTCGGCATCTCCATCACGTCGACCATGAACGTGATGCCACCGCCGGGCCAAAGGTAGGCCGGCGCACCCCCGCATGTCACGCATGTTAACGCGTCGCGAACCGATCGCGTGAGCGCGATGGGATTCTCGGTCACGCCCGCCCGCAGCGAGCCGCCCGCGCCGCCCATGAAAAGCACCGACGCGACGGCCGGCTCACAGTTTTCCGCGATCCGCTCCACCACCCCGCGGAGCGAGGCGGGGAGCGGCGACGGCTGCGGTGTCAGGTCGTCGTCCAGCACGAAGTAGGCCCACTGCTCGCCGGTCGTCGAGACCATCAGCAGGGTGAGGCCGGGGCGGGCCACCTTGGGGTTGAACGGGCCGAGGATGGAGAGCGGGTCGGTGACGTTGGTGCCGCCCCAGTCCGTCCCCGGATCGGCCACCTGGAAGTAGCGGCCGGGGGTGGACCGGCGGCCTTTGATCTTGATCCCCGTCGGCGCCATGTCGAGGAGCTTGCCGGACTGGTGTTCGGAGAGGACGCCGGTGATGTGGTCGTCCACCACCACCACCTCGTCCACCAGCCCCACCCACTGCTTGGCGAACATGCCGATGGTGGCCGACCCGCAGCCCACCCGCATGCGCGCCTCGGTGACGCCGTTGACGATGGGCGCCGCGCCGGCGGCGATGACGAGATCGGCGCCCTCGTCGACGCTCATTTCGACGGGCTCGCGATTGCACAGCGCCAGCAGCGCCTCGCAGGTGACGCGGCCCTCCTTCTTGGTGCCGCCGGTCAGATGCTCGACGCCGCCGAGCGACAGCATCTTGGAGCCGTACTCCCCGGTGGTGACGTGGCCGATGGGCTCGCCGGCGACACGCACGAAGGCGCGCTCCGGGCCGATATGGCGGTCGGTGTCGATCTTCACCTTGGCGCCGCAGTAGCTGAAGATGCCCTCGGTGACGACGGTCACCATGTCCACCGCATCCTCGCCGGTGCCACCAAGCGGTTGGCTGATGATGAAGGGGGCGGGCTTGTAGTCCGGGTATGTGGTGCCGGCGCCGATGGCGGTGACGAAGCGGCGATTGTTGCCGAGCACGTCACCGTCCCAGTCGCCGCTGTCGAGGCCGGGCAGGAAGGGGACGAGCTTGTCGGTGCCGGCCTCGATGATGGTCAGCGGGTCGAGCCGAACGAGCGCGCCACCGTGGTTGGCATAGCGGTCGCAGGCGCCGGTTGCGCCCGTCGGCGATGTAGCAGAGCACCGGACAGGCGTCGCAGCGGATCTTGTCGGCCTTGGCGGGGGCCTCGGGCGGTAGGATCTTGCTCATGGCGCTGCCCTCATCGTGCGGACCCTCATGGCGCAGACCGGGCCGCGCGGATGGCCGCCAGCACCCGGTCCGGCGTCGCGGGCACGGCGGTGAGCCGCGCGCCGCTCGCGTGGCGGATGGCGTTGAGGATCGCCGGCGCGGTGGGGATGAGGGCGTGCTCGCCGAGGCCCTTGGCGCCGTAGGGACCGTGCGCGTCCGGCTCCTCGACGATGAGGGTCTCGATGGGCGGAATGTCGCCGATGGTCGGGATGAGGTAGTCGTGCAAGTTCTCGGTGCGGCCGGGGATGTACTCCTCCATGAGCGCCATCCCGGCGCCCTGGGCGACACCGCCGTGGATCTGCCCGTCCACCAGCACCGGGTTGATGGCCCGGCCGACGTCGTGCGCCGCCGTCACCTTGGTGAGCGCCACCGTGCCGAGCTCCAGATCGACGTCGAGCTCCACCATGTGCGCGGCGTAGCCGTAGACCGCATAGGGTGCGCCCTGGCCGTCGGCGTCGAGCGGCGCGGTTGGGGGATCGTAGGTTTCCGCCGCCTCCAGTGCGTAGGGCCCGCTGGTTGCCGCCAGGTCGACCCGCTGGCGCCGGCCGCGATCTTCGACCATGAGGCCGTCGCCGGTGAGGATCGTGGCATCCTCGCCCGCGTTGGCGAGCCGCAGGATCGTGGCGCGCAGGGTGAGCGCGGTGAGGCGGGCGGCGTTGCCCGACACGAACGTCTGGCGCGAGGCCGAGGTCTTGCCGGCGTCGGGCGTCACGTCGGTGTCCGGGCCGACGATTTGGACGGCGGCAAGCGGGACCCCCAGCGTGGTGGCGAAGATCTGCGCGATCACGGTGTTGGCGCCCTGGCCGATATCCACCGCGCCCTGGTGGAGGACGATGGTGCCGTCGGCGCGGACCCCGGCGCGGATGGTGGAGGGGTTCGGCATCGAGGTGTTGCCGCAGCCGTACCACCCCGCCGCGATCCCGACGCCGCGGCGCACCAGGGTGCGAGGGTCGGCGGCACAATCGGCGAGCGCGCGCTCCCAGTGGGGCACCAGCGCCTCGAAGCACGCGCCGATGCCGACGCCCTGCGAAAAGACCTGCCCGCACACGGTGGGGACGCCGTTGGCGAGGGCGTTGTGGCGGCGGAAGGCGAGGCGGTCCATGCCGAGCGCCAGCGCCAGATCGTCGAACAGCACCTCCTGGGCGATGGCCGATTGGGGCACGCCGAAGCCGCGGAAGGCGCCGGAGGGCGGGTTGTGGGTGTGGATGGCGCGGCTCGTGGCGCGGTAGTCGGCGACACGGTAGGGGCCGGAGGCGTGAACCGGCACCCGGTTGGCCACCGTCGGCCCCCAGCTCGCGTAGGCGCCGGTGTCGAACGTGCCGGCGAAGTCGAAGCCGCATGATCGTGCCGTCGGCGGCGGCGCCGATGCGGCAGACGATGTCGGACGGGTGGCGTTTGGTGGTCGCCTGCATCGAACTCGGCGCGCGTGTAGACGCCGCGTACGGGGCGGCCGGTCGCCATCGCAGCGAGCGCCAGGAAGGGCTGGATCGAGAGGTCCAGCTTCGAGCCGAAGCCGCCGCCGCATGCGGTCGGGACGATGCGCACGTCCTCCGGCGCCAGGGCGAGGATCTCGGCGAGGCTGTCGCGGTCCATGATCGGCGCCTGCGTCGAGGCGTGCACCTCGACGCGCCCGTCCACCACCTCCGCGTAACCCGCCTCGGGCTCGATGTAGGCGTGCTCCACGAAGGGGGAGCGGAAGTGCCCCTCGGCGACGACGGCGGCGCCGGCGAGGGCGGCCTCGGCGTCGCCCCGCTGGACGACGCCCTTCGCACATCACGTTGCCGGCGCGGGCGGGGTGGAGGAGGGGCGCGCCGTCCGCCTCGGCCTCGGCGGGGCGAGGTCGCGGCGGGGAGCGGCTCGAACGTGACGGGGACGGCGGCGAGATCGAGCGCGGCGATGGTGTCGGCCTCGCCGACGACGGCGGCGACGGCCTCGCCACGGTAAGCGCGCTTCGCCCTCGGCGAAGACGGGCTGGTCGGCGAACGGCGGGATGACGCCGAAGCGATTGGCGCCGGGGATGTCGGCGGCGGTGAGGACGGCGGCGATGCCCGGGCCGCGGCGCGAATACGACGTCGAGGTCGCCGAACGCGATCGCCGCGCGGGGGAGCGGCGAACGCACGACCCGCAGCGCCAGCGCGTCGGCCGGGGCGACGTCGTCGCCGAACCGCTCGGTGCCTTCGACCTTGGCGCGGCCGTCGATCCGCGCGACGCTGGCACCGATGGTGTCGCTCGGCGGGGTCTCGCGCACGACGTCGCAGCACGGCATCGATGATCGCGCGATAGCCGGTGCAGCGGCACAGGACGCCGGCGAGCGCATCCTCGACTTCGGTGGGGGTCGGGGCGGCCGTACGGCGCAGGAGCGCGGCGGCACTCACCAGCATGCCCGGCGTGCAGATGCCGCACTGCGCGGCGTTGTTGCGGTGGAACGCGTCGGCGAGCCGCTGCATCGACGGCACGTGCCGGAGCCCCGCCAGCGAGGTGACGCGGCGCCCCTCCGCCTGGCCCGCCGCCACCAGGCAGGCGCACACCGGCGCGCCGTCGAGGAGCACGGTGCAGGCGCCGCAGTCGCCCGCATTGCAGCCGACCTTGACGTCGCAGCGCCCCGAGGCGGCGCAGCGCGTCCGACAGCCGCTCCCCGTCGCGCGGCGGCGAAGGCGATCCGGCTCGCCGTTCAGCGTGAACGTATCGGCCGCTGCGGCCGAGTCCGCCGGTGGGGCGGGTCGAGGGGGCGGCGGTCAAGCTCATGCGGTCAGCTTTCCGGCACGCCTCGGCGAGCGTGCGGCGGACGAGCACCAGCGCAGCCTCCCGGCGGTAGGCGGCGGAGGCGCGCACATCGTCGATCGGGGACAGCGGGGCGAGATGCTCCGCCGCCGCAGCCGCGCTCGCGCTCGGCGAGCGGCGCGCCGGGAGCGCGTCCTCCAGCACACGGCAGCCGCACCGCCACCGGCGAGCAGGCGCCGACCGCGACGCGGGCGTGGTCGACGCGGCCATCCTCGGCTCGCCAGCACCACCGCGACCATGGCGATGGAGATGACGAGGTAGCGCCGCGCGCCGAGCTTGGCGAAGGCGCTGGCGGCATCCTCCGGCTGGGGCGGCACGAGGATCGCGCTGACCATCTCGCCGGCCGCGAGCGCCGTGCGGCGCGGACCGAGGAGGAATTGCGCGAGCGGCACGGTCGCGCCGATCCGCCGCGCGATGCGATCTCCACCGCCGGCGTCCGAGCGCCAGGAGCGCGGGCACGCCGTCCGCCGCGGGGGAGGCGTTGCAGAGGTTGCCGGCGAGCGTCGCGCGTGTTCTGGATCTGGATCGAGCCGATCTGCCGGGCCGCCGCCTTCAGTGCGTCGAACGCGCGCAGGCAGCGGCGTCGCCACCAGCTGCGACCAGGTGACGCCGGCACCGATGCGCCACGCCGTCCGCCGTGCCGTCGATGGCGCCGAGGCCCGCGACGCGCGACAGGTCGACGACCGGGCCGGCGAGGCGGCGGGCCTGCCGCCGGCGAACACGTCCGTCCCGCCGGCGAGGATGCGCGCGGGCCCCGCGGCCAGGGCGGCCAGGGCGTCGTCGAGCGTCAGGGGGCGTGCCGTCGCCATAGCGGGTTCCGCGTTCGTTGGTGTGCGAACGGTATCGCGCCCATCGCCGATGTCAATTCTATGAGCGTGCCCGCAATTTGTGCGTGACGAACCGCGTG
Organism: uncultured Alphaproteobacteria bacterium; assembly: GCA_963771975.1. GTDB lineage: Bacteria > Pseudomonadota > Alphaproteobacteria > Rhizobiales > Amorphaceae > Acuticoccus. The sequence continues at coordinate 678,437 of CAVYVL010000002.1, forward strand.
CGAGGCGAGTTGCCAAAGCGAGGCGTGGATTGGAAGGAGTCGCCCGGACCGCGCCGCTCTCGGGTGCGGCCACCGGCGTCATTCGCGGGTGGCGATCCTCATCAAGGAGTGGTTATGAACGGGGCTGAAAGCCTGGTGCGCACGCTGTCGGCCGGCGGTGTCGACGTGTGCTTCGCCAATCCCGGGCACGTCGGAGATGCAGTTCGTCGACGCGCTCGATCGCACGCGGCCTGATGCGCTGCGTCCTCGGCCTGTTCGAGGGCGTCGTCACCGGCGCGGCGGACGGGTACGCCCGCATGGCCGGCAGGCCTGCGGCGACGCTGCTGCACCTCGCGCCCGGCTTCGCCAACGCGTCGGCCAATCTCCACAACGCCACGCAAGGCCCGTACGCCGATCGTCAACATCGTCGGCGACCACGCGCTGCACCACCAGGCCTACGACGCGCCGCTGTCGGCCGACGTGGAGGGCGCCGCCGCCCCGTTCAGCGACTTCGTCCGCGTCAGACCGCTCGGCGGCCGAGATCGGCGCCGACGGGGCGGAGACCCTGGCCGCCGCGATGAGCGCACCAGGCCGCGTCGCGACCCTGATCGCCCCGTCCGACACCGGGTGGGACGAGGGCGGCGTCGTCGCCGAGCCGATCAAGCCGCAGGGCGCCGGCCGATCGAGTCGAGCGCGCTGGACGCCGCGGTCGAGGCGCTCGGCTTCGGCCGCGAGACGGCTGATCATCGCGGGCGGGTCGGTGCTGGAGGACGCGGAGCTGACGGCGCTGCTGGCCGGCATCGCCCGAGCGCACCGGGTGCCGCCATCATCGCGCCGACGTCCAACCGGCGGATCGACCGTGGCGCGGCCGGGCCGAACTTCGGCAAGATCCCGTTCGCTGTGGATCTGGCGGTGGAGCTGCTGGCGGACGTTGCGCCACGCCATCCTGATCGAGGCGAGGCAGCCGGTGGCGTTCTTCGCCTACCCGGGCAAGCCCTCCTGCTGCTGCCGGACGCCTGCCGCCGCGCTCACCCTCGCCGACCTCCACGAGGACGGGCCGGCGGCGGTGCGCGCGCTCGCCGACCGCGTCGGCGCCAAGCCGCCAGTCGATGGCCGACGCGCCGCGGCCGGAGACGCCGCAGGCGCGCGCCACTGTCGCTACCAGGCGCTCGGCGGCGATCGCGGCGGCGCTGCCGGAGAACGTCATCGTGTCGGACGAGGGCGTCACCGGCCGGTCGCGACATCTACGACGCCACGACGGGTGCGCCGCCGATGAGCTGGATCGCCATCACCGGCGGGTCCATCGGCATCGGCCCGCCGCTCGCGGTGGGCGCGTCGATTGCCTGTCCGGATCGACCCGTGGTGTGCGCTGCAGGCGGATGGCTCGTCGATGTACACGATCCAGGGGCTGTGGACGCCAGGCGCGCGAGGGCACCAACGTCACCACGGTGATCTTCGCCAACGGCACCTACGAGATCCTCAAGCAGGAGCTGATGAGGGTGGGCGCCAACCCCGGCCGCAGCGCGCTCGACATGCTGGAGATCAACCGCCCGAACGCTCGATTTCGTGTCGCTGGCGAAGGGGATGGGCGTGCCGGGCGTGCGGGTCGACGATGCCGCGACGCTCTGCCAGGCGATCCGCGACGCCGTGAAGGAGCCCGGCCCGAAGGTGATCGAGGCGATCCTGGCCTGACCGGCCGCACCTGACAGGCTGCGGGCGCCGCCAATACCGGTCGCCGTCCCCGGCAGCCCGCCCGGATCAGCCGAGCGGGCGGGTGCGGGCCTCCAGCCAGTCGCGCTCGGCCGGCGCCAGATCGCCCGACAGCGCACCGCGCACGCGGGCGTGGTAGGCGTCGAGCCAGCCGATCTCGTCCGCCGTCATCAACGTTCGGATGACGGGGCGGGTGTCGATGGGCGCGAGGGTCAGCGTCTCGAACCAGTGAACCGGGATCGTCCCCCCGGGCGGGACCCGCGCCTCACGCACGAGGCAGACGTTCTCGATGCGGATGCCGAACGCGCCTTCCTGATAGAAACCCGGCTCGTTGGAGAGGATCATGCCCGCCTCCAGCGGCGCCGCGCCGCGCCTCGAGATGGAGGCCGGCCCCTCGTGTACCGCCAGCGCCGCGCCGATCCCGTGTCCGGTGCCGTGCTTGAAGTCATGCCCCGAGCGCCACAGCGCCGAACGCGCCAGCGGGTCGAGCTCGGAGCCCAGTGCGCCCTCGGGAAAGCGTTGCCGCGCGATGGCGATGTGCCCCTTCAGCACGCGCGTATATTGGATGCGGAAGTCGTCCGAGCCCGCGCCGCCGCCGGCGACGAAGGTGCGGGTGATATCAGTGGTGCCATCCTCGAACTGGCCGCCGCAATCGATCAGCACCGGTTCGCCTGTGGCAATGGCGCGATCCGTGCTCTCGTCCACGCGGTAGTGGACGATGGCGCCGTGGTGGCCTGACCCGGAGATGGTGTCGAACGAGATGTCGATGGCGCCCGCCTCTCGGCGGAAGGCCTCCAGTCGTTTCACCAGCGCGATCTCCGTCGCGCCGACGGCATTCTCCTCGCACCACGCGAAGAAACGCACCACGGCCACTCCGTCGCGCACGTGCGCCTGACGCATCCCGGCGATCTCGGCGGGGTTCTTGATGGCCTTCAGCCGCTGCACCGGGTCGGCCTTGGCGCTGAACGTACCCGCGCTCTCGATGGCGCTGAGCGCTGCGTCGGAGGCGCGGGCGGGGTCGGCCATCACCGTCTTGCCGGCCGACAGCGTGGCGAGGCGGGACAGCACCTGATCGGCCGGCACGATGGTCGCGTGACCAGACAGAGCTGCTGCCAGATCGTCGGGGACCTTTTCCGGATCGACGAACACGGTCACCTCGCCCTCGCGCGGCACGAACGCACGCGAGAGGACGAGCGGCGTATGGGCGACGTCGGCGCCGCGCCAGTTGAGGAGCCACGAGACGCTGTCGCTGTCGGCGATGAAGAGGGCGTCGGCGTCCATGGCCGCGCGCACGTCGGCGATCTTCTCGGCCATCGTGCGCCCGGCGAGATGCGCGGGATGGGCGCGCACGCGGCCACGAGGTGGCGCCGGGCGGTCCGGCCACACCGCGTCCACCGGATTGCGGTCCAGTTTGACCAGGGTCAGCCCCTCCGCCTGTTTGGCGATACGCTCCAGGTCGCTACGGCTGTGCAGGTGAGGGTCGACCCCTAGGGTGAGGCCAGCAAGTTCTCGGCCGCCCACGAGCGCGCGGCCCCCTGTTCACTGACGATGTGGAAGAGCGGCGGAACCTGGGCGGAAGCTTGAAGGGTGTAGCGGCCATCCGTCACGAACATGGCTGCGTCCCGCAAAACGTAAGCCCGGCCCGCTGAACCAGTAAATCCGGTGACGAATTGCAGGCGGTTTTCGGACGGAGGCAAGTACTCGCTCTGGTAGGCGTCTTCGTGCGGCACAACCACGCCATCGACACCCAGGGCGTCGAAGCTATCCCTCAGATTTTGAACACGTTTCTCGATTTCTTCGGGAGCGTGTGGCGACGGCGTCGAAGGTCTGAAAGGTCATGATATTCGCAGGTTCAGGATAAGTGGGAGGGCACGTAATTTTGGCCATGCGCAGCGGCGCCTGCGTGTTGCATTGCACCAGGCGGAGCCAGCCATGCAGGTCTGTGCATTGAGATCAGGGGCGTTTCTCGTACCTTCGTCGGTGTCGTTTGCTGCACACGCAGAGTTCGCAAGTTGTTGCAGCGCACAAACCAGGGATTAATGAAATGGCCATCACCGCTACTCAAGACTTCACCACCGACCGTCCGGCCACGCAGAAGGGTTTCTTTGCCCGTCTCGGCGACAAGGTCATGGAGTCGCGCATGCGTCAGGCCGACCGCGCAGTGGCTGCGTACCTTCTCAGCCTCGACGATGCCACGCTCGCCAAGCTCGGCTACGAGCGTGACGAGATCGTCAAGCGCGATCCGCGCGGCTACCCCTTCGTCTAACGGGTCCGTGCGAGGCGGACTGCGCTCCAGCGCCGTCTGGCCGCCGGCGGTGAGCACAACACTCACCGCAACGGCCGGTGCATCGTCAGCGTCGCCCAGTCCTCGATGACGATCTGGTCCGCCACCACCAGCCCGCGGGCACGGTAGGCGGCCTTCACGGGGCGGACATGCGCCGTCCTTAGACCGGAGAGAATGAGCGTACGGCCTGTGGCCAGGGCCAGCTCATTCGCCATCGCGATCAACGGTCGCGCCAGAATGTTCGCGATCACCGTTTCGGCGGCTGCGAACGGTCCCGCTCTCACCACCACCGGTATAGGTCTTTGCGTCCGGTTGGCGGCGATGTTGCGGCGTGCCACCTCCACCGAAACGGGATCGATATCGCCAGCCGCGACCGACCGCGCACCCAGCCGGTCGGCCGCGATGGCGAGAACGCCCGTTCCCGTTCCCACATCAGCCACCGTCGTGAGCGGCTCGCGTTTCGCCAGCCGCTCCAGCGCGATGAGGCACCCCCGCGTCGATGCGTGATGCGCGGTGCCGAAGGCGCGCCCGGCGTCGATCTCGATTCGCCAGCGCGTCGGGATCATCTTTTCGCGGTCGTGCGAGCCGAACACGACGAAGCGCCCGGCATGAATCGGGTGCAGCGCCTTCTGGCTCTCGGCCACCCAATCGCGCTCGGCGACGGGATCTTCCTCGAATTCCGGCAGATCGGGCAGAAGATTGCGCGCCTCGGCCAGCCAGCGCGCCCGCCCCTCCGCATCGCGCTCCACGAACATGACGTCGATCAGCCATTCCCCGTCCTGCTCGGGCCGGTAGGCCGACAGGATCGGCTCGCCGTCGTCGACGAGCGCGTCGAGCGTCGCAATCATGCGCTCGGTGATTGTTTCGTAGTGATCGCCGACCCCGAGGGTGGCGAATGCGCGCGTGACCATGACGTCTCCCTTTGCCCCTTCTTCTGGCGCCGTTGGCGCAGAACCACAAGGGACAGGGGGACAGGGGCGCGCGCGATGTCGGAAGACCTCGACACGAAAAAAGGGCCGCGCCAGTGGCGCGGCCCTCCTTCGTCCGGTCGTGCCCGCTGCGTTACGCAGCCATGCGGTTGACGTTCGCCTTGGCGACGCGCGTCAGCGCCTCGTCCGTGCGCTCTTCCTCTTCGAGGGTCTGGCGCAGCAGCGCGGCGCAGTCGCTCCGGCCGAGCTCCTCGGCCCAGGTGGCGAGGCTGCCGTAGCGCGTGATCTCGTAGTGCTCCACGGCCTGCGCCGAGAAGACGAGCGCCACGTCCATCACCTCCGGGTCGGAGATGTTGCCCATCAGGTGCTCCGACTCCTTGAGGATGCCGTCCATTGCCTCGCAGGTGGAGCCCTTCACGCTTTCACCGTGCTGCGCGAACACCTGCTTGAGGCGCTCGATCTGGCCCTCGGTTTCGGTCAGATGCGTCTCGAACGCCTGCTTCAGTTGCGGGTTCGACGCCTTTTCGATCATCTTCGGCAAGTTCTTGGCGATCTGCGTTTCTGCGTAGTAGATGTCCTGCAGCGCGTGGACGAACAGATCGTTCTTCGTCTTGATGTCTTTGGAAAAGAGACCCATCATTCGACTCCGTTTCGTGTTCGTAATCGTATTTTTGCGCAAGATCATGAAGCACTACCCCGAATTACAGGGGAGTGCCTCGGCTTGCACTTGCCCTCTCAACGTCGAGTACGTGGACGTGTTCCAATCGATCGCATGAGATCGCATTGGCTGCGCGGTCCGGCCGCGGCCGCCACAATCGGGACGGGGGTGGAGGAAGTCGGACGGCAGGGGGAGGCGGCTGAGGCCACAAGCTTGCGTGGCGAGGCGCGGCCGCTCGGGCTGGTGTCCACGGCCGACCTTCGCTGCGTGCCATCTGGCGACACCCACGCCGCCGCAGCGGCACACCCTATTGCGGACGAGGCACAAAAAAAACGGCCGCCGGAGGCGACCGCTTGATTGTCAGACGGCGCGTGAGAGGGCCGTCAGTTCATGCGCTGGCGGACGCTGTCGATCGAATCGTTGACCAACCGATCGGCGGTCGAACCCGACACCCGGTTCGTCAGCATATTGGTCGCCGCGGCGATCGCGAGTTCTGCGGCGCGGCCGCGGATTTCAGCGGTCGCCTGCTGTTCGGCCTGCGCGATCTTGTTCTCCGCCGCCTTCGTCCTCCGGTCGACGAGGTCGCGCAGCTTTTCGTTGGCTTCCTCCGTCAGGCGGCGCGCTTCCTTGCGGGCCTCCTCGACGATGGTTGCCGCCTCGGCCTCCGCATCGCGGCGCCGCCGCTGGTATTCGGCGAGAAGCGCTTGCGCCTCCTCGCGGCTCTTGCGGGCCTCGTCCAGCTCATTGCGGATGCGCTGGGTGCGCGAATCGAGCGCCCGCGTGATCATCCCCGGCCCGCCCACGGCAACCACCACGACGAGGAAGAGGATCAGCGCGACGAAGGCCCAGAAGGTATCGGTGTTAAGCACGGGAGCCCTCCACGTGGGTCACGGCCTTGTTGGCGTCCTCGGCCGAGACCGCGACACCGGACAGCTTCTGGACGATGGCTTGGGCCGCGTCCGAGGCGATGGTGCTCACCTCGGCGAGGGCGGCGTCGCGGTGCGCCATGATTTCGGCTTCGGCCTCGGCGATGCGCTTGTTGAGCGCCTCCTCGGTCTCTGCCTGCTGGCGCGCTTGCTCGGCCTTGATCTCTTCCCGGCGCTCATGAGCGATGCCGTACGCCCGCTGCCGGGCCTGGGTCAGCTCGTTCTCATACGCCGCGATGACCTCGTCCGTCTCCCGCGACAACCGTGACGCTTCGCCGAGGTCGCTCGCGATCCGGTCGCGGCGGTCCTCCAGGATCCCGCCGACCTTGGGCATGATGACCCGGTTGACGAAGAAGTAGAGGATGCCGAACGAGATCGCGAGCCAGAAGAGGTGCGACGGAAACGCGTCGAAGTCGAAGGGCGGGAACACGCTATCGCCGCCCCCGTGAAGCGGCTCGTTGACCGCTCCGTCGGGGTGCGTGATGTGCGTGCCCGTCGTCCCAGTGTCGACGATGTCACCGGCGCTGACGTTAGGCTCCGGGCCGACCTCGACCTGGGCCAGTTCGAGCTTCGACATTGAGGCTTAGACCGCGAAGAGCAGCAGAAGTGCGATCAGCAGCGAGAAGATGCCGAGCGCTTCCGTGACCGCGAAGCCGAAGATGAGGCGGCCGAACTGGCCATCAGCCGCGGACGGATTGCGCAGTGCGCCGGCAAGATAGTTGGCGAACATGTTGCCAAGGCCCATCGCGGTTCCGGCGAGACCGAAACAGGCGATGCCGGCACCAAGATAACGGGCAGCTTCCGCGTCCATGGGGGGCTCCTTGTCGTGCGCTAGTGGGTGTTGCAGCGCGGGTTAGGGTCAGTGGTTGGGGTGAACGGCGTCGTTGAGATAGATGCAGGTCAACACCGCGAAGACGTAGGCCTGCAAGGCCGCCACCAGGAATTCCAGAGCGGTGATCGCCACCGCCATTCCGAGCGGCAGGATCGCGCCGATGACACCGACGGCGCCGAAAGCGCTCATCGAGACGACGAACGCGGCGAACACCTTCAGCATGATGTGGCCGGCCAGCATGTTGGCGAACAGACGAACCGACAGCGAAATGGGGCGCGACAGGAACGAGATGACCTCGATCGCCGACACCAGGGGAATGATGTAGGCCGGCACGCCGGACGGCACGAACACCCCGAAGAAGGCCAGACCGTGCTGGCGAATGCCCGCGATGACCACCACCAGGATGACGGTGAGGGCAAGGGCGAAGGTCACGATCAACTGGCTCGTCACCGTATAGAAATACGGGAACATGCCGAGCAAGTTCGCCACGAGGATGAACATGAACAGCGAGAACACTAACGGGAAGAACTTCATCCCGCCCGCACCGGCGGACGAGCGCAGCATGCTGCCCGCGAACTCGTAGCTCATCTCCGCAAGGTTCTGCCAGCGGCCCGGGATCAGCGCCCGGCGGCCCGTCGGCAGCAGCATGAAGGCGATCGTCAGCGCGACGGTCACCATCATGTAGAGAGAGACGTTGGTGAACGAAAGATCTACGCCGCCGACCTCAATGTCGAACAGCGGATGCACTTCGAACTGGTGAATGGGGTCGAGCCCGCCGCCTTCAGCCGTTGCCACGTGAAGAGAAGTCCCGGTTGGCCCGCCGTTGCGGCGGAAGTGTACTTTCAGCGCAGCGGATTATCGCTCGCCGCGTGGTCTCTTGCCCGGGTCGGGCGTTTGAATCAAGCCCGCCGACCGCAAAACGTTGAGGACACCTGCCGCGAAGCCCAGCATCAGGAACACGACCATGAAGAGGGGCAGCGTTCCGGCCACCCAGTCGAGGCCCCATCCGATGGCCAGCCCCACCACGATGGCGCTGACGAACTCGGTGGAGAGGCGGAAGGCGACGGTGTAGCTGGTGCGCGCGCTTTTCTCCTCGCGCGCCCGCTCGGCGCGCTCCGAAGCCTCGTGGGCGTCCAGCTGCTTGCGCAGCTTCGTGCGGCGTTCGTCGTAGTCGTCGCTCATTGGTCCGCCTCATCGCCTTTCTGGGGGCTGCCCGCGCCCACCGTGCCTCGGTCTGGCCCGAGCGCTCATTCATCCGGGCATCCCAGCGCTGAGGTGCCGTCCGAGCCGCAGACCCATAGGGTGCGCGAGCGGGCGTTAGACCGCGCTGGCCGCGTCAAATAGTGGCGGCCGGCGGTCCGGCAAGCTGGAGGTCTATTGCCGTGCGGTGCGCGGGGGGAGGGCGCGGCCGGGCACAGTGGTGTCCGAAGGGGGTGGGGCAGAGGCCTGTGCCGACGCTGTCGCGGCCTCGCGGCGCTGCACCCAGTGGCGGTCGGCAACCAATTCGGCATGCGGCAATCGTGCCTTCATGGTGCTGACGCGAGTGTAACTCTCGTCGATCCGATCCATGAGGGCCGCTTCGCGTGCCCCCCGGCTGATTCGCGTTTGCAACTGCGCGACGAGGTCGTCCTGTCCGGCCGCGCCGCCGGCATAAACCAGGATGTCGTTGCCCGCCTCGATGGCGCGGCGGGCGATTCGCACCGGCGAGCCGAGGCTGGTGATCGCCCCCATCTCCATGTCGTCGGACACAACGACGCCGGAAAAGCCCAGGCGCTGGCGCAGCAGGCCCTCGATCAGCGGCGCCGACAGCGTCGCCGGCACGCCATCGGCGCCATATTTGGCGAGATGCACGTGCGCGACCATCACCATGTCCGCCATCCCGGCTGCGATGAGCGTGCGGTAGGGAGCAAGCTCTGTGTCGCTCCAAGACATCGAGACGTCGACGAACCCCTTGTGCGTGTCGCCGCGCGAGGAGCCGTGGCCGGGGAAATGCTTGAGCGCGGTGAGGACGCCCGCGTCCCGGTGCGCGGCGACGAAGGTCGAGGCGAACGCGGCGACCGTCTGCGGATCGGCGGCGTAGGCGCGCCCGAGCTTGGAGATGATGGGATTGTCACCCCGCTTGCCGAGGTCGACCACGGGCGCGAGATTGACGTTGAAACCCCAGTCGACGAGCCCTTCGGCGAGACGCCGGTAGATGCGGCCGGCGGTTGCTTCGCCCTTCGCGGCCACGCGCTTGGCGGACGGGGTGGCGACGAAGCCGACCTTGCCGGTCAGCCGCTGCACCTGCCCACCCTCCTGGTCCACGGCGATCAGCACAGGCAGGCCGGCCGGGGCCGAGGCGCGGAAGAGCCGCGTCAGGCGTTTGACGGCCGCCTCACTCTTCACGTTCTGGCGGAAGAAGATCACGCCGCCCAACCGCCCCGCCTCGATATGGCGGGCGATGCGCTGCGGACCCGGCTGGTCGACGTCGTCGCCCATGAAGCCGACCATCAGCATCTGGCCAATCTTGATCTCGAGCGGCGGCCCGTCCGGCTCGGAAAGCAGCGCGGCGAGGCGGTCGGCGGCCGGACCCCGGGGCTTGGCGAGGGGAACGGGAGTGACGGCCGCCCGATCCGCATCCACCGGACCGGCGAGATCGTCGAACAATGGTGAACCGGATGGCGCCGCGAGGTGAGCCAAGTCGCCCGCACCAGCGCGGCCTGCGGCGGCGGCCCCGGCATCCTGCGCCCGGTGGTCTCCGGCGCGCGAGGGCGTGCCGGCATCAGCTCTCGCCTCGGTCGGCGTGCCGGCATCCTGCGACGGCAGAACCTGCGCCGGTGCCCGCTTCTGCGCCTCGGACGGCGCGATGGCCGCGGCGGCGCCCGCCAGGACGATGGCGATGCAGGTGGCCTGCAGGATCCGTCGGAACATCGATCACTCGCGAATTCTGGTGATGCGTCGGGCTTCGCGCATCATGGGACTTGATGCCCCAAGCGGCTACCTCCGTTCCACCGTCACCCGGCCGGAACGCAAGCTATCGTTAACTTCCGGGGGGACTTGGTTGGCGCGCGTGACCTCCGCGCCACGGCTGGGGCGTGTTTCATAGGGTCGCCCGCGCCGTCACTTGCCGCCTAAGAGATGGCTGCGTGGGTTAAGCGCCGGTTGTCCGATCGGCACAGCGGCGTGCCCCGATCGCTCGCCCCGTTGCGCGAGAACGAGGTCACAGGCCGACCGCGCGGTCGGCGGTCATGCGCGGCTCGGTCTCGAGCATGGTGTTCAACGGCTCGGTGCGGTCGCAGCGGCACCAGGGTGACGTCAGGCGCGACGGCGAGCACACTCGCGCCATGACTCGAGAGGCGTGCCGGTCTCAGATATCGAGGGCATCCGCCGAGGCGAAGGCGGCGTGTTCCTGGATGAAGGCGAACCGCGCCTCGGGCTTGTTGCCCATCAGGCGGTCCACGGTCGAGCGGGTCGCCTCGCCTTCCGCGGCGATCTTCACCTGCAGCAAGGTGCGTGAGCCGGGGTCCATCGTGGTCTCTTTGAGCTGGGCCGGCATCATCTCGCCGAGGCCTTTGAAGCGGCCGATCTCCATCTTCTTGTCGGGTTTGAACTCCGTCTTCAGCAGAAGCTCGCGGTGGGCATCGTCGCGGGCGTAAAGCGTCTTCGCGCCTTGCGTCAGCTTGTAGAGGGGCGGCACGGCGAGGAAGAGGTGGCCGGCGTCGATGAGCCCGCGCATCTCGCGATAGAAGAACGTGATGAGCAGCGATGCGATGTGCGCCCCGTCGACGTCGGCGTCCGTCATGACGATGACGCGCTCGTAACGGAGCCTGTCGACGTCGAAGTCCTTGCCGGAGCCGCAGCCGAGCGCCAGCACGAGGTCGGCGAGCTGCTGGTTGGCCGTCACCTTCTCGCGTCCCGCGTTGGCGACGTTGAGGATCTTGCCCCGCAGCGGCAGGACGGCCTGGGTGGCGCGTTGGCGAGCCTGCTTGGCCGACCCGCCGGCCGAAATCGCCCTCGACGATGAAGATCTCCGTGCCCGCCGCCTTTTGCTGCGTGCAGTCGGCGAGCTTACCGGGGAGGCGGGTGCGGCGTGTCGCGGAGCGGCGGGCGACGTCCTTTTCGGCGCGGCGGCGCAGGCGGTCGTCCGCCTTTTCGATCACGGCGTCCAAAACGTTGCCGGCGCGCTGAGGATCCTTGGCCAGCCACTCCTCGAACGCCTCGCGCACGGCATTTTCCACCTGGCGGGCGGCCTCGGTGGTGGAGAGCTTGTCCTTGGTCTGCCCGACGAACTCCGGCTCGCGCACGAACACCGACAGCATGGCCGCGATGGAGGCGACGACGTCATCGCCGGTGACGGCGGCGGCTTTTTTGTTGCCGACGCGTTCGGCGTGGGACTTCAGCCCCTTCAGCAGCGCGGCTTTCAGCCCGTTCTCGTGCGTGCCGCCCTCGGCGGTGGGGATCGTGTTGCAGTAGGAGCGGGTGAACTCGTCCACTGACACGAAGCCGATGGCCCATTCGACCGAGCCCTTGCGTCCGGCCTGACCCGCGTTGCCGGCGAAGAGCTCGTCGATAACCTTGGGGCGACCCTTCAACTCGTCGCCGAGATAGTCGGCAAGGCCGCCGGGGAAGTGGAACTTGGCCTCGGCGGGCGGGGCGTCGGCGCCGGTGAGCATCTCCGGGTCGCAGTGCCAGCGCAGCTCGACGTTGGCGAAGAGGTAGGCCTTGGCGCGCGTCATGGCGAAGAGGCGCTTGGGGCTGAACTTCAGGTCCTTGAAGATCTGGGGGTCCGGGTGGAAGCCCACGGTCGTGCCGCGCCGGTTGGGCGCCGCGCCGACTTCGACGAGCGGAGCCTCCGACACGCCGCGGCAAAAGGTCTGGCGGTAAAGCTTCTTGCCGCGCGCGACCTCGACCACGAGTTTGTCGGACAGCGCGTTGACCACGGAGACGCCGACGCCGTGCAGGCCGCCGGACGCCTCGTAGGCCTTGGAGTCGAACTTTCCGCCCGCGTGCAGCGTGGTCATGATGACCTCGAGGGCGGACTTGTCCGGGAAGCGGGGGTGCGGCTCGACCGGGATGCCGCGGCCGTTGTCGGTCACCGACAGCATGTCCTTGCTGAGATGCACCTCGATGCGGGTGGCGTGACCGGCGACAGCCTCGTCCATGGAGTTGTCGAGCACCTCGGCGAAGAGGTGGTGGAGGGCCCGCTCGTCGGTGCCGCCGATGTACATGCCGGGCCGGCGGCGGACGGGCTCGAGACCTTCGAGGACTTCGATGTCGGCAGCGGAGTAGCCGGCATCCTCGGCGGCGAGGGTGGCGGCCTTGCCGGGCCGCGCCTTCGGCGTGGTGGTCTGGTCCGGGCTGCGCTGGGCGGATTTGTGCGAGGACGTCTCGTCGGCCGACGGGCGTTTGCGCTCGGGCTTGCCGTCGCCGCCGCCGAAAAGATCGTGGTCCATCCTCTCCCCCTTGTCGCGCCCCCGGTGTGCCCGGGGTCGATGTCGCGGCTCGCAGGCTATCCCAGCGGGACAGGCGTTGCGATGGCCGGTCGGCGGTTCACCCCCAGATACCAGGGCCGCGTAGATCGGACCCCCTTCACCCGGCGGCGCGGTCTGCAGTGTGCCAGTCGGCCCGGAGCAACAGCGTGCGGATCGGGCGGAGCGGTGGCGCTCCGCCGGCGGCACGGGTCGCGCGCGTCAGTTCTGGCCGGCGGCCTTCTCGCGCTTTGTCACCTGCTCGTATGAGGTGCCGAGGAGGCGGTCCCAGAAGGTCCAGAAGAGGCCGAAGTTGGAGTTTTCGCCGCGGTAGTGGTGCAGCATGTGGTGGCGCTTGACGATCTTCAGCAGGCGGTTGTCCATCGGCATATGGTGCGTGCCGAAATGGATCAGCTCCTGGGCGATGTAGTTCATCGACCCGGCGACAACCGAGGCCAGCCATGCGGCCTTGAGCGGCTCAGGCAGCACGAGGACGACGGCGGCCAGCGCCGATGACAACAGCACCACCGGCGCCTGAACGGCGTTAATGGCGGCCTTGTAGTCCGCCGGTTCGCGGTGGTGGCGCATGTGGTGGCGACCGACGTCGGCGGTGATGAAGCGGATGAACTTGTTGTCCGGCTCCCAGTGATAGAGGAACCGGTGCATCAGATACTCGACCAGGCTGTAGACGACGACGCCGTAGATGGCGCCGAGGACGAGCTCCAGCGGCCCGCTGGCGTACCAGATGGCGAGGGCGCCGACGATGAGCCAGAACGGCACCCACAGCCGGACGAGCTTGCGGGTGGTCCTGTACTTCAACAGATCGAGGATCGTCCGCGTCCGGGGCGCGGTGGCCAGACGCGCGGCGCGATCGTCTGTCATCACCGGTGTATCGGTCATGGGGAGTCCTTACGCGTTCGCACAAGCAATATGGAGGATCCGTATCGCTCTATTATCGCGGAGTTCGCAACCGCAATGCAATGGGTCCACGGCGAATCGCGGCAAGAGGAGCGGCGCGTACGCAGGGGGCACCGATCGGCGAGCCGGGGGTCTTGCAACCGGGCGCGCCGCGCGGTTGGCTGTTGCTCGGCGGCTGTCTGCCCAGCGCCTGCGATCCCTTCATCTCCCGCGAGGAGCGACCATGCCGGATGAACGCCTGAACCGCTCTGCTCCCGACTTTACCCTCCCGGCGACCGACGGATCGACCGTCTCGCTGAACAACGTGCGCGGCGAAAAGGGAACCGTGGTCGCCTTCATCTGCAACCATTGTCCCTATGTGGTTTCGTCGGTGCGCCGTATGGTGGCGGATGCGCAGACGCTGGCCGGCCACGGCGTCGGCTTCGTGGCGATCTGCGCCAACGACGCGGTAAAGTACCCGGCCGATTCGTTCGATCGCATGAAGGTCTTCGCCCAGTCGCACGGGTTCACCTTCCCCTACCTGCACGACGCGGCGCAGACGGTGGCGAGCGCATACGACGCAACGGTCACACCGGACTTCTTCGGCCTCGATGCCGACGGGGTGATCAAATATCGCGGGCGCATGGATGCCGGGCAGACCAGTGCGCCCCCGCCCGACGCGCCGCGCGAACTCGTCGAGGCGATGCGTCTCATCGCCGAGACCGGCGAGGGGCCGGCTGGGCAGAAGCCTCCCGTCGGCTGCTCGATCAAGTGGAAGACGGCGCGCAGCCGGGGCGCGCGCTGACCGGAGCCCGCCGATCCCGATGACACGCATCGCGCCGCCCCCGGACGCCTGCTGAGCGTCAGCGGCTCGGGCGCATCGGGCCTTTGTATTCGGTGCCGAAGAGCTTGTCCCACACCGGCAGCACGGTCGCGAAGTTCGCGTTCTCGTCGCGGTAGTGGTGCAGCATGTGGTGGCGCTTGTAGTAGCCGAGGATCGGTCCGTTCATCGGCAGGTGGTGCACGGCGAAGTGGATGAGATCGTTCGACACGTATGCCGCGCCGCTCCCGGCGAGGAAGGCGAACGAGATCTCGTACGGGATCGGCAGGAACAGCGCGATCAGCGCCGACACGACCGTCACCGCGATCGCCGGCTTCTGCTGGTTCACCGCGCCCTTGGGGTGCGCCGGCTCCTTGTGGTGGTCGAGGTGCATGCGGCTGAGGTCGAACGTCACGCGGCGCACCCACTTCTCGTAGGGGCCGTTGTGGAAGTGCCAGCGGTGCAGCGCATAGTCCAGGAACGAGTAGTAGAGCGCGCCGACGAGGATGCTGGCGAGCGGTGTCCAGACCGAATCGGCACTGAAGGCCGCGATCGCCAGCAGCACTGTCAGCAGCGGGATCCAGACCTTGCCGATCTTGCGGATGAGCCGGTTGTCCAGCGCATCGCGCAGGGTCATCGTGCGGGGGCTTTCGGCGAGCGCCATGCATCAGACCTTGAACGAAATGTACATGAACGCGGGACGTTAGGGGCACGCGGTTCGGAAGTCCACCTCGACTCGTTCGTAAGGTCTCTTGCCAGACGCGCCGTGGCGTCCTAGCGGATGAGCCGTCTTGAATTCCGCCGGTCCGGGCCGGCCACCAACAACAGCGGAGAACGCAAACGATGACCGCGCGCACCATCATCAAGGACCGGTTGCCCTCTCGTTACGTGACCGAGGGTCCCTCGCGCGCGCCGCATCGCTCCTACCTCTACGCCATGGGCCTCACCAAAGAGGAGATCCATCAGCCGCTGGTCGGCGTCGCGTCCTGCTGGAACGAGGCCGCGCCCTGCAACATCTCGCTGATGCGCCAGGCGCAGGCGGTGAAGAAGGGCGTCGCGGCCGCGAAGCGGCACTCCGCGCGAGTTCTGCACCATCACCGTGACCGACGGCATCGCCATGGGCCACGAGGGCATGAAGTCCTCGCTGGCCTCGCGCGAGGTGATCGCCGATTCGGTCGAGCTCACCATGCGCGGCCACTGCTACGACGCGCTCGTCGGCCTCGCCGGCTGCGACAAGAGCTTGCCCGGCATGATGATGTCGATGGTGCGCCTCAACGTGCCGTCCATCTTCATCTACGGCGGCTCGATCCTGCCGGGGAACTTCCGCGGCCAGCAGGTCACCGTGCAGGACCTCTTCGAGGCCGTCGGCAAGCACTCGGTCGGCGACATGTCCGACGAGGATCTCGACGAGCTGGAGCAGGTGGCCTGCCCCTCGGCGGGTGCCTGCGGCGCGCAGTTCACCGCCAACACCATGGCGACCGTCTCCGAGGCGATCGGCCTGGCGCTGCCGTACTCGGCCGGCGCGCCGGCGCCCTACGAGATCCGCGACAAGTTCTGCTACGCCGCCGGCGAGGCGGTGATGGAGCTGATCTCCAAGAACATCCGCCCGCGCGACATCGTCACCCGCAAGGCGCTGGAGAACGCGGCGATGGTGGTCGCGGCGTCCGGCGGGTCGACCAACGCCGGCCTGCATCTTCCGGCGATCGCCCATGAGTGCGGCATCGACTTCGACCTCCACGACGTCGCCGAGGTCTTCAAGCGCACCCCCTACATCGCGGACCTGAAGCCGGGCGGCAAATACGTCGCCAAGGACATGTTCGAGGCCGGCGGCATCCCGCTCCTGATGAAGACGCTGCTGGAGCACGGCTATCTCCACGGCGACTGCATGACCGTGACCGGCCGCACCATCGCCGAGAACATGGAGAAGGTCCGCTGGAACCCGGACCAGGACGTGGTCTACCCGGCCGACAAGCCGATCACGCCGACGGGCGGCGTCGTGGGCCTGCGGGGCAACCTGGCGCCCGAGGGGGCCATCGTGAAGGTCGCCGGCATGAAGAACCTGCGCTTCTCCGGCCCGGCCCGCTGCTTCGACAGCGAGGAGCTGGCGTTCGAGGCGGTGAACAAGCGCACCTACAAGGAAGGCGAGGTGCTGGTGATCCGCTACGAGGGGCCCAAGGGCGGCCCCGGCATGCGCGAGATGCTGGCGACCACCGCCGCCCTCTACGGCCAGGGCATGGGCGACAAAGTGGCGCTGATCACCGACGGACGCTTCTCCGGTGCGACGCGCGGCTTCTGCATCGGCCATGTCGGTCCCGAGGCGGCGGTCGGCGGTCCCATCGGCCTGCTGCAGGACGGTGACATCATCACCATCGACGCCAACGAAGGCACGATGACCGTGGACCTCTCCGACGACGAGCTCGCCAAGCGCCACGCCGCATGGACGCCGCGGGAGAACGACTTCAAGTCCGGCGTGCTGTGGAAGTACCAGCAGACGGTGGGCTCGGCCGAGAAGGGCGCAGTGACGCATCCAGGCGGCCACGCCGAGGTGCGCGCCTACGCCGACGTCTGAGCCTGGCAGCCGGCGAAACGGCGCGGTGCCGGCCGCGTCGTCTCGTCGCGGCCAGCGTCCTGCACCATAGCGCAGCGGCGGAGGTACGGACGCGGCGGGCGCCGGACGACCGCGAGAGGGTTGAGTGGGGCCCGGTCTCCGATAGGATCTTGGGATCCGACACAGGAGCCACCTATGCGACCCTTCGTACTAGCAGCGGCCTTCGGACTATTCGCGTTGCCGGCCGCGGCCCAATCCACCCCCGAGCAGGCGACGCAGCCCACCGTCGCCGCGGTGCCCGAAGCCACCACGGCGGCGACCGATCCGTCCACGGCGACACCCACGCCGCGGATCAACATGACCCGGACGCGCTCGGACAAGAGCGGTTATTCCGGCTGCTCCTACTCCACGGCCTCGCCCGTATCGTAGTGACGGAGACCTGAACGAACGTGCCGAAGGCGCTGATTTTCGACGTGTTCGGCACGCTGGTCGACTGGCGTGGATCCGTCGCACGCGGGCTGACGCCCTGGATCGCCGACGTGGACGACCGGCTCGCGTTCGCCGACGACTGGCGGGCGCGCTATCAACCGTCGATGGAGATGGTGCGAAACGGCGAGCGGCCGTTCGTCCCCCTCGACACCCTGCACCGCGAAAACCTCGATGGGGTGATCGACGCCACCGGCGCCACGATCCCCGAGCCCGACCGGGAGCACCGTCAACCTCCTGTGGCACCAGCTCGACGGCTGGCCGGATACCGCGCCGGGCCTCGCTCGCCTCGGCGCGGCGTTTATTCTCGGGCCCCATTCCAACGGCAACGTGCGGCTGATGCTCGACATGGCGCGCCACAACGGCTGGCGCTGGGACGCGATCCTGGGGGCGGAGAGCACCGGCTACTACAAGCCCCGGCCCGAGAGCTACACCGGTGCGGCGGAGCTGCTGATGCTGCCGCCGGGCGAGGTCATGATGGTCGCCGCCCACAACGGCGATCTGGCGGCCGCACGCGCCTGCGGTCTCGCGACGGCGTTCATCCCCCGGCCGACGGAACACGGCACGGGCCAGACGACCGATCTGGAACCCTCGGCCGACTGGGACGTCGTCGCGAAGGACATGATCGACCTCGCGGAGCAACTGGGCGCGTGAGCGATTCGTCCGCCGGCCCGCGCATCACCATCACCTACTGCACGCAGTGCAACTGGCTCTTGCGTTCGGGCTGGATGGCGCAGGAGCTCCTGTCGACCTTCGGCACCGACCTCGATGCCGTGACGCTGGTGCCGGGCACCGGCGGCGTGTTCGAGATTGCCGTCGATGGGCATGTCATTTGGGAGCGCAAGCGGGACGGCGGGTTTCCCGACGTGCAGGCGCTGAAGCAGCGGGTGCGGGACCACGCCTTCGCCGGCCGCGAACTCGGCCACCTCGACCGCTGAGGCGTGGGCGACCAGCGCCGCCGCCCCGAACCATCAGACGCTAAGGATCTGCTCGAACCCGCCGTAGATCATCCGCTTTCCGTCGAACGGCATCGGCGCCGTGTCCGGGTGCATCCGCGGATCCTCCATGACGGACGCCCAGCCGGCATCGCGCACGGCCTTGTCGGGCCACATGATCCACGCGAAGACGACCGCTTCGTCCGGCTCCTTCTTCACCGCCATCGGCAGCGACGTCAGCTTGCCGTCGGGCACGTCGTCGCCCCAGCACTCGACCGTCTGGAGGGCGCCGTACTCCTTGAAGATCGCGGCCGCTTCCTCGGCGTGCTTGATGTAGGCCTCGCGGTTCGCCGTCGGCACCGCAGCCACGAATCCATCGACATACGTCATTTCGGGTGCCCCTATGCCGTCACAGCTTCGCGCTGCGCGGCCTTGAATGCCTCGTAGTCGATCCACATCACTTCCCAGATGTGGCCGTCCGGATCCTCGAACGAGCGGCCGTACATCATGCCGAATTCCTGGGTCGGCGACGGGTCCGCGATGCCGCCCGCATCCACCGCTGTCCGCATGATCGCATCCACCGCCTCGCGGCTGTCGCGCGAGAGGCACAGGAGCGTCTCCACCGTGTCGCGGCCGGCGATGGTGCGGCTGGTGAATTCGGAGAATTTCTTGTGCGTCAACAGCATGACGTGGATGGCATCGCTGAAGCGCATGCCGACGGCCGTGCCATCCTCGCAGAACGCGTTCCGCGTGGCACCGATGGCCTCGTAGAACGCGACGGCGCGGTCGAGATCGGTGACGGGCAGATTGACGAAGATCATTTGGGTCATGGCCCACCTCGTTTCGGATTTGGCGACGATGGCAGCTTGGGTTATCCTTTGCAACTATGAAGTCAGAAAAAATAACTAAACAGGGGCTCGACGGCGCCGAAGCGATCGGCTGGAGCTACAACGACGCCTGCGGCGCGGCGCACGCGCTCGACCTGGTGGGCGAGCGATGGGCGCTGCTCGTGATGCGCGAGCTGATGATGGGGCCGAAGCGGTTCACGGATCTGCGAGCGGGATTGCCGGGGATCAGCGCCAATGTGTTGACGCAGCGGCTCACCAAGCTGGAGGCGCTCGGCATCGTGGAGCGGGCGACGCTTCCGCCCCCGGCCGGGCGCGCCTACCGGCTGACCCCGTGGGGTTATGAGGCGCGGCCGATCTTCATGGTCTTGGGCCGGTGGGCCGCGCGCTCGCCGCTGCACGATCCCACGCTGCCGCTGACGGCCGCGTCGCTGATGATGTCGTTCGAGACGATGATCGACCCTGCGCGAGTGGAGGACGTCACCGTGGCCGTCGCGATGACCATCGGAGTAGAAACGTTTCGCATCGTCGTCGCCGGCGGGCGGCTGAGCGCCGAGCGCGATGGGCGCGGGCCGGTGGACGCCCAGCTCGCCGCGCCCGCTGCCCCGCCGCTGGCGGGATGGGTGTACGGCGGCGTGCCGCTCGAGGCTCTCGAGGCGGACAGGACGGTCAGCGTTTCGGGCGACCGTGACGCATTGGCCACGTTCCGCAGTCTCTTCGTTCTGCCGCGGAAAGTGGGGCTGGAAGACGCGGACGGAGGGGGTTGCGATCACGGCGAATCGTGACAACATCGGGCCGTGTACAACACAGCGAAAGGAGGTGATCCAATGTCGAGTGGGATTCTGAAGCGGGCGGCAACGTCTGGATCGAATCGGTGGACGACGGAGCAGCCTCTCTCGTTCCGCTGACCGGTCGGGCTGCGCCGGACGTGTTCGTCCGCTGAAGCTCACGGGGGGTCGCGAAAGCGACCCCTTTTTGCGTCTGCGCGCCTGGTCTTAGACTGGAGCAGGATCTTAGACTGGAGCAGAATCTTAGACCGGAGCAGGGTCTTAGACTGGAGCAGGGCCTCAGGCCGGAGCAGGGTGGCGGGCCGCGATCAGTGCGAGGCCCTCATCCGTCACGATCACCATGGTCTCGTCACCATCGCGCACGCAGCGCACCAGGCCGCGATCCACCGCGTCCTCCCACACGGGAAGGCGGGGACAGGATGTGCGCCATGCGTCCATGGTCTCGCGGTAGGTACGCGGACCATTGGCCGTCCATTCGACGAGGTCCAGCACCAGCGCCTCGGGTCCGTTCATGATCGTTCCCCCTTGTGCTCTCGCATCCGCGGATCGTGCCCAGCGCATTGCCGGTCGGGCGC
Source organism: uncultured Alphaproteobacteria bacterium (assembly GCA_963771975.1). Lineage (GTDB taxonomy): Bacteria > Pseudomonadota > Alphaproteobacteria > Rhizobiales > Amorphaceae > Acuticoccus. The sequence goes on from CAVYVL010000002.1 coordinate 699,096, forward strand.
TGCGGCTCTGCGCGGGTCATAAGCCGGGCTTGGGGGAATGAAAAGACATGCTGCGCTACGGAGCTTGCTCGTCCCGCGGTCGCAGGCGCCTCACACGTCGAGCGTGACCACCACCGGGACGTGGTCGGACGGCTTCTCCCATCCGCGCGTGTGCTTCTCGACCGTGACACTCTCGAGCCGGTCGGCGGCGAAGGGGGAGAGCATGATGTGGTCGATCCGGATGCCATTGTTCTTCTGCCAGGCGCCGGCCTGGTAGTCCCAGAAGGTGTAGATGCCGTCGGATCGGTCGACGGCGCGCTGGGCGTCGAGATAGCCGAGGTTGACCAGCGCGCGGTGCTTGGAGCGGCTTTCCGGCTGGAACAGCGCATCGTCGGTCCAACGGTCGGGGAAGCGAGCATCGTCGGGTTGGGGAATGACGTTGTAGTCACCGGCGAGGATAATCGGTTCGTCGTTCGCGAGCAGCCGTTCGGCGTGGGCCAGCATCCGGTCCATCCACGCCAGCTTGTAGCCGAACTTCGGGCTTTCGACCGGGTTGCCGTTGGGCAAGTAGAGGCTCGCCACCCGCACCGCGCCGGTGTCGGTGGAGACGGTCGCCTCGATCCAGCGGGCGTGCTCGTCCGCCTCGTCGCCGGGGAGGCGGCATGTCAGATCCTCCAGCGGGCGTTTTGAGAGCAGCGCCACGCCGTTGAAACCCTTCTGCCCGTGCGTCGCGACGTTGTAGCCGAGGCGCTCGATGGCGCTCGCCGGGGAACGTCTCGTCCTGGCTCTTGATCTCCTGCAGGCACACGACGTCGGGGCTGCATTCCTCGAGCCAGCGGGTGAGGCTGTCGAGCCGCGCCTTGACGCCGTTGATGTTCCAGGTCGCGACGGTGAGCATGGGCGCCTTTAGAAGAGCGAGAACGAGGTGCCGCAGCCGCAGGACGATTCGGCGTTGGGGTTCTTGATCTGGAACGACTGGCCCATGAGGTCGTCGACGAAATCGAGTTCGGCGCCGGCGAGGAAGGGGAGCGACACCGGGTCGACGACGACGGTCGCCGCCTCGCCTTCGATGATGAGATCCTCGCCGTCGGGCCCGTCCACCAGGTCGTACTTGTACTGGAAGCCCGAGCAGCCGCCGCCTTCGACGGACACGCGAAGAGCGTGCGCCGGCTCGGTGGCCAGGATCTTCGCGACCCGCGTCAACGCGCGGGGAGTGACGGAAAAGGAAGCGTCGGTCATGCGCATCCTCCAAATGCTGTGACTGCCCTTGATATAGTGCCGCCGGCGCGAACGAAATGGGGCGGGTGTCGAAATGCCTGCGCGATGCTGCCCCGCGGCGGCCTTTCTGGGACGGCTTGCCGTGTTAAGGCGGCAGAAGCGCAGTGCGTGCACGGTCTTCGTCATGATTCGGTGATACGCGGATTCCAAGGAGGCAACATGCAGAACGTGCGACCCTCGCCGCGCCTGCTGGCGCCCTACGCGATGCATCCCGCCGCGAGCCGCGGGCGGCGCATTCCCGAGCCGTCCTCCGCCACCCGCACCGCCTTCCAGCGCGACCGGGACCGGATCGTGCATTCCTCGGCCTTTCGCCGGCTGACGCACAAGACGCAGGTCTTCATCTCCACCGACGGCGACCATTTCCGCACCCGGCTGACGCATTCGCTGGAGGTGGCGCAGATCGCCTCGTCGATCGCGCGTGTCCTGTCGCTCGACGAGGACCTCACCGAGGCCTTGGCGCTGAGTCACGATTTCGGCCACACCCCCTTCGGCCACGAGGGCGAGGACGTGCTCGACCGCCTGATGGCCGGGTACGGCGGCTTCGACCACAACGTCCAGGCCTACCGCATCGTCACCAGCCTGGAGCGCCGGTACGCCCACTTCGACGGGCTGAACCTCACGTTCGAGACGCTGGAGGGCCTGGTGAAGCACAACGGTCCGCCCGAGGCCGATGCGCTCCTCTTCCTCACCGACCCGCAGGTGGCCGACCTCGATCTCACGTCCCAGGCCGGCCTCGAGGCGCAGACGGCGGCGATCTCCGACGACATCGCCTACAACGCGCACGACATCGACGACGGGCTCCGCTCGGGCCTCCTGAGCTTCGAGGCGCTGACCGAGGTGGGGCTGATCGCCGACATCCTCGCCGAGGTGGACGCCGAGGCGCCGGCGATCGAGCCGCTGCGCCGCACCCACGAGATCGTCCGCCGCCTGCTGACGCGCATGATCGAGGACGTCATCGGCGAGACGGTGCGGCGGATCGCCCGCGCCGGCATCGCCTCGGCGGCGGACGTGGCGGCTCAGGACGGGCCGATCGTCGCCTTCTCCGAGCCGATGGCGGCCTCGGAAAAAGCGCTGAAGGCGTTGCTGTTCGCAAACCTCTACCGCCACCCGGGTGTGCTGGAGGTGCGCGAGAAGGCCGCCCGGGTGGTGGCCGAACTCTTCGAGGCCTACGCCTCGGACCCCGCGCTGCTGCCGTCCTCCTGGCGGGTTGAGGGCGACGGCGAGGCCCGCCGGCTGCGCCGCACGTGTGACTACATCGCCGGGATGACGGACCGGTTCGCCCTCACCGAGCATCGCCGGCTGATCGGCGGCACGCCGGACCTATCCACACCTTCGGTCTGACAAGCTGCGATCGAGCCACGTGGTGTACCCCCTTGGCCAGACCGCCAGGCAGAATGGTGGGACCACGGAGGGTTCAAGCAATGTTCAGAGGGTTTTTGAAGGCGTTTGCCGGGCACAAGGACGCACACGAGCTTCCGCGGCCGGTGGAGCGTCAGACGTGCGGGCTCGAGGATCTCCTCGCTGGGGAAGGGCAGGGCGAGCGGATCCCGCTCGGCGCGATCCACGCCCAGTTCGACACGGTGGGCCAGAAGCGGGCCGCGCCCAACCCGCGCTCGGCCGACGTCGTTCAGGTGCTGCGCGTCCCCCACGAGAACTGAGCGGCACGCATTCCCGATGGCGCGCGGCGGCAGAGGCCGGTCCCGCGCGTCCGGGGTTGCATCCACGAGACGAACGGACGAGGTGAGGGCGGTACGCCTCAGGGGTCACGCACCGCCCCGCGATGAGCCTCGCGCTGCCGGCACGAAGACGCTATGAGGCCCGCGAACAACCTCACGTCGGACCGTCATGCACCTCTTCGAAGAGCTCAGATCTCGCGTCATCGCCATCGTGGAGGCGGAAGGCTTGCGCGATGGGCTCGAGCGTATCGCCATCGAGACGCCGCGCGACCCCTCGCACGGGGACCTCTCCACCAACGCCGCCATGGTTTTGGCGAAGGCGGCCAAGCGCAATCCGCGCCAGCTCGGCGAGGTGATCGCCGCAAAGCTCGCCGACGACCCGCTGGTGGCCGAAACGAGTGTCGCCGGCCCGGGATTCGTCAACATCCGCATCTCGGACCAGGCGGCGACGGCGGTGATCATCTCCGCGCTCGACGGGGCGCGCTTCACGGCGCTCGCCCGCACGCCGGCGCCGCAGCGGGTGAACGTGGAGTATGTCTCGGCCAACCCCACGGGGCCGCTCCACGTGGGCCACGCGCGCGGCGCGGTGGTGGGGGACGCACTCGGCTCGATCCTGGCGCTGCGCGGCCACGAGGTGACGCGCGAGTACTACATCAACGACGCCGGGGCGCAGGTCGACGTGCTCGCCCGCTCCGCCTACCTGCGCTACCTCGAGGCGCTCGGCGAGACCGTCGAGATCCCCGCCGGCCTCTACCCCGGCGACTATCTTGTGCCCGTCGGCGAGGCGTTGGCGGCCGAGCACGGCACGGCGCTGAAGGGGATGGAGGAGGCCGCATGGCTCCCCATCGTGCGCGACACCGCGATCGCGGCGATGATGGCGTCCGTGCGCGAAGACCTCGCCGTGCTCGACATCAAGCACGACGTGTTCTTTTCCGAGCGCAGCCTGCAGACGCCCGACGATATCGTCGCGGCGACGGTGGAGACGCTCGAGGGCGACGGGCTGATCTACGAAGGCGTGCTGCCGCGGCCGAAGGGCGCCGCCGAGGATTGGGAGGACCGCGAGCAGACGCTGTTCCGCTCCACGGAGTTCGGCGACGACGTCGACCGGGCGCTCAAGAAGTCGGACAGCAGCTACACCTACTTCGCTTCGGACATCGCCTACCACGCCAACAAGATCGACCGTGGCTTCGACCGGCTGATCGACGTGCTGGGCGCCGACCACGGCGGCTACGTCAAGCGGATGACGGCGGCGGTGGCCGCGCTCAGCCACAAGCGCGTGGTGCTCGATTGCCTGCTGTGCCAGCTGGTGAAGCTGTACCGGGCGGGCGAGCCGGTCAAAATGTCGAAGCGGTCCGGAGACTTCGTGACCTTGCGCGATGTTGTGGACGAAGTCGGCGCGGACGCGGTGCGTTTCATGATGCTGTATCGCAAATCCGACGCACCACTTGATTTCGACTTTGTTAAAGTCGCGGAACAGAGCCGCGACAACCCGGTCTTCTACGTGCAGTATGCCCATGCGCGGTGTGCATCCGCCAAGCGCCAGGCGGTTGAAGCGTTTGACGAATCTGTCATGACGGATCTCTCCAGCGCCGATCTTTCCGTGCTCGATGATGCGGGCGAACGCACAATTGCCATACTATTGGCGCAGTGGCCGCAGCTATTGGCGGCGGCGGCGGACGCTGCGGAACCGCATCGCGTGGCTTTTTACCTCAATGACCTAGCCTCGGCCTTGCATGCGCAATGGAACAGAGGCAAGGATGTGTCGACGCTACGGTTCGTTAACACGGAGTCGAGAGAGTTGACCCGGGCAAGGCTCGCCCTGGTTGAAGCGGTGCGCTCTGCGATCGAACAGGGCCTCGCGGCACTCGGTGTGAGCGCGCCGGAGGAAATGCGGTAGCCGTCCCATCGGGGGACCCCCTCGGATCCTCGCTGACGGTGGTGGTAAGTTGAGTGGCGGCGAGATGAACGGTCCGACGCGATCTTCGGCCTTCGAACGACACGGTCCCGCGCGGGCCGACAGCCACAGGTCCGCCGATATTTATGACGAATTGGATCAATTCGTCGATTCGGAACCCGCGGTGTGGGGGCCGGGTCAGCGCGCCGCCGCGCCAGCGGCCGACCCGGAGCAGCGGCTCGACCCTGATCCGCATCTTGGCCCGGCAGCCGATCCCCGTGTCGAGGCCGCACCCTATTCCGATCCCCGCATCGAACAGGATCCGCGCATCGGTTCGCGGTTTGCGCGGGAGGAACGGCCGGCCGCGAGCGAAGCGCCCGCTATGGGCCGTCGCGTCGAGCCCGGTTTTTCCCGCGCGCCGTCGGTCGATACCGAGCCCGCGCCCGTCTTCAGCTCCGAAGGCGCGGATCGGCGCAGCATGTTCACGCAGCGCCTCAATGAAGAGTTGGCACGCCCCAAGCCGGCCCCCGAACCGCCGGCGCGGCAGGAGCCGAGGGTCCGGGACGATGCGCCACGGCCGGACGGTCCGCGCGCGCGGACAGAGCCCCGGTCGGAAACGCGCGAGCGCGCCGAGGTCAATCCTTCGCCGCCGAGCCGCGGCCTGCAGCGCTCGCCCCCTCAGCTCACACCGCCCGCCGCGCCCGCCGTTCCACCCACTGTGTCCCCCGCGAGCAGCACGCCGCTGACGAGCACCGCACCGGTGCCCGATTGGCGGCGCGACCGCGTCACCGTGCAGGAACCGCCAGAGCCGCCCGCCGATGCGCTCGACTGGGAGCTCGGCAACGCGATCGGCAAGATCATCGCGGGCGGCCGTACGCCACCGAACCCGCAGCCGAGCAGCGAGCCAGCCGCACTGCCACCGGCCGCGCCGACGAACGCGGCGCCGGGCGAGACGGACTTCGAGACTGTTTTCGCCGCGGAGGTCGCTGCCGACTTGCCACCCGAACCCGCCGTTGAAGAGGCCCCGTACATCGTCTCCGACCCCTCCGACGCCGACGAGGCGACGCCGACCGTGGCGCCTCACCGAAGCCGTGCGACCCCCATCGCCACCGACATCCCGCTGGCCGCTGTCCGCTCCGCCTCCTCGCGCGACGCCACTGCGGCGCGCGATAAAGGCGGGTCGGGTGCCAAGCCAACGGTCGTGCCGGTTGCGGCACCGGTCGACGTCAGCGGCAAACGGGTCAAACCGATCCCATCGTTCCGCTTCCAGCGCCGTGAGGAGCAGGCCGAGCCGTTCCCCGCCGCGCCGCCGGACCTCGACGATCCGCTGGCCTCCGTCTTCCTCTCCGATGCGCGCGACGCATTCGACGCATCGCGCCCCGGCGCCTACGCGGAATATGAGGACGACGAGGCGTTCGAGGAGTTCGACACCGAGGAGTACACGCTCGGCGACGGCGAGCCGGACGACGACGAGCTGCCGCCGTCCCTGATGCGGGCCTCGCGACCGACGCGCAGCGGGCGCGGCCGCGGTGTCGGCCGGCGCGCGACCGTCACGCTCGTCGGCCTCGTGGCATTGGCCGCCGCCGGCTTCGGCGGATACAAGATGTTTGCCGGATCCGACAGCGGATCGTCCGCACCGCCCATCATCAGGGCCGATGCGCGTGACGTGAAGACGCGTCCCGAGGATGAGGGCTCCACCGCGCGGCCGGAGATCACCGAGCGCGCGGCGCTGGGCGAGAACGACCGCCTCGTGGTGCCGGATCCAGTGCGCATCAGTCCCCAGCAGGCCCCGCCGGCGCCGGACGAGGAGATCGAGACGCGCAGCGTGCGCACCGTCGTCGTGCGCCCGGACGGCACGATCATGCCGACGCGCGACGGAAGCAGGGCTGCCGACCGCGCCGCCATCGCGACGTCTTCCTACGACGTCGCTGCTGCCACCCCGACCGAGGGCGTGCAGAGCGACGCGGCGAGCTACGACGCCCCGCGCTTGCCCGAACGCTCCGTCTCCGATCTCGACGACTCGGAACCGGGGCCGACCGCCGAGGGCAGCGCGGCGTCTCCGCCCTTGGATGGCGTGGATACGCAGGAGGGTGCCACGAGTGCGCCCGACGATCCGGCGACCGCCGGCGCTGATGATTCGCGAGGTGCCGACGTTACGCTCGGCGCCGACGTTACGCTCGGCGCCGACGATACGCTGGGCGACGACGACACGCTCGGCGAGGACGGCGGTGAGGACCTCGCGGCACTCGATGCCACCGCCGTTCCCCGGCCGCGACCCACGCCGCCGCCGAGAAGTCGCACAACGGCCCGCACCACCCAGACGGACACGGAGCCCAGCGCCGACGTTGCCGCCCCCAATGCTCCGACTGTGGCGGCGCCGTCGCCATCGATGCCGTGGGGCGTTCAGCTCGCCTCCCGGCGCGAGCAGGCGTCGGCGGAGGCATCCTTCCAAGCGCTCCAGCGGCGCTATCCGTCGCTGCTGGGGAGCATGCAGCCGCTGATCGTCCCGGCCAATGTCGGCGAGCGGGGGACGTTCTACCGCGTGCGGGTCGGCGCTTCTTCCTTCGGCGAGGCCAACCAGCTGTGCACGCAGCTCAAGAGCGCCGGCGCGGACTGCTTCGTGGGGCGCAATTGAGCCGATGACGTCACCTCTCATTGTCGGCCTCGCCGGCACGCGCCTCTCCGTCGATGAGGCGGACTTTCTGGTCCAGACCCGGCCCCTCGGCATCATCCTGTTTCGCCGCAACATCGGCGATGCCGACGATATCGCGCGGCTCGTCAGAGACGCCACCGCCGCGTCGGGCGCGCGCCTCGTGCTCGTCGACCAGGAGGGCGGGCGCGTGCAGCGGATCGGCCCGCCGATCGCCGAGCGCTATCCGCCGGCGCGCACCATCGGCGCCCTCGCCGCCAAGGATCCGGAGGCCGGCGCGCGGGCCGCATGGCTCGCCGGCTATCTCATCGCCGCCGACCTCCTGCCGCTCGGCATCAACACGCCGTGCCTGCCGGTGGCGGACGTGCCGGTGCCCGGCGCCCACGACGTCATCGGCGATCGCGCTTATGCCGAAGATCCCGCCGTCGTCGCGCACCTGGCAGGGGCGGCGGCAGAAGGCGTGCTGGCGGCCGGCGCGCTGCCGGTGGTCAAGCATGTGCCGGGTCACGGCCGCGCCTGGGTGGACAGCCACGTCAGCCTTCCGGTGGTTGAGGCCGGGCGCGAGGAACTCGAGCGGGATTTCGCCCCGTTCCGCGCACTCTCCGGCGTGCCGCTCGGCATGACCGCCCACGTCGTCTACACCGCGCTCGATGGGGAGCGGCCCGCCACCTTGTCGCCCTCGGTGCTCGATCTCATCCGCCGCGACATCGGGTTCGACGGCCTGTTGATGACCGACGACATCTCCATGGGCGCTCTGACAGGGGACGCGCTGACAGGGGGCGCGCTGACGGCCAGCATCGAAGATAACGCCCGCGCTTCGATCGCAGCCGGCTGCGACTGCGTCCTCCACTGCAACGGAAACCTGAACGAGATGCGCGCCGTCGCCGCCGCGCTGGAACCCATCGGCGCCGAGGCCGGCCGCCGCCTGGGCGCCGCCCACGCGCGCCTCGGTGCCGCGCCCGGCGATGTCGCGGGCCTGCGCGATGAGTTCCGCAGTCTGGTCGGAGCGGTCGCGTGACGGTCAAGGATCCGTTCGAGGATCCGGTGCCGCTCCACCGCAAACCGGAGCAGCTCGACCTCTTCCACGTGGACGTCGGCGGCTATGAGGGCCCGCTCGACATGCTGCTCGACCTCGCCCGGCGCGGGCAGATCGACCTCACCCGGATCGCCATCCTGCCGCTGGCGGAGCAGTACCTCGCCTTCATTCAGCGCGCCAAGGACCTCAGGATCGAGTTGGCGGCGGATTATCTGGTGATGGCCGCCTGGCTCACCTACCTCAAGAGCCGCCTCATTGCGCCGGATCCGGACGACGAGGGCGCCGACGGGGAGGAGCTGGCCGAGGATCTCGCCTTCCGCCTGCGCCGCCTGGAGGCAATGCGCGAGGCGGCCGACCACCTCTTCGCCCGCCCGCGCCTCGGCCGCGATCTCTTCGCCCGCGGTATGCCGGAGGCACCCGTCATCACCACCGAGCGTGTCTTCAAGGGGGCGCTGTATGACCTCCTCTCGGCCTACGGTGCCGTGCGGCAGGACGAGATCGTGCGCACGATGACGATGGAAAAGCGCCCGGTGTTCTCGCTGGTGGACGCCCGGCGGATCATGGAGCGGATGGTCGGCCACAACGCCGAGTGGTTGCCGCTGCAGGCGCTCGTCGCGGCGATGCCGGGGCACGAGAGCCGCCGCGCGGTGATTGCCTCAACGTTCGGCGCCGCCCTGGAGATGGCGCGCGAGGGCCGCATCTCGGTGCGCCAGAGTAAGCCGTTCGCGCCGCTATACGTGCGGGGGAACCCCAATGGCTGAACCTGTCCGCCTGTTCGCCGGGGCTGGCCAGTCGGAGACGATCCGGGCGCTGGAGGCGATCCTGTTCGCCGCCGCGACGCCGCTGTCGGACGCGGCGCTGCTGGAGCGGCTGCCGGACGAGACTGATATTCGCGGCTCGCTGCGCCAGCTGCAGACCAGTTACGCCAACCGCGGGGTCAATCTGGTGGAGGTGGCGGACGGCTGGGCGTTCCGCACCGCACCCGATCTGGCCCACCTCTTGGCCGCCGAGCGCACCACCGAGCGGCGTCTGTCACGGGCGGCGATGGAGACTCTCGCGATCATCGCCTACCACCAGCCGGTGACTCGCGCCGAAATCGAGGAGGTGCGCGGCGTCGCCGTCGCCAAGGGAACGCTCGATATCCTGCTGGAGTCGGGGTGGGTTCGCATGCGCGGGCGCCGCCGTGTGCCGGGCCGGCCGGTCACCTTCGGAACGACGCCGGCGTTCCTCGACGCGTTTTCGCTGGCGTCCGTGACCGATCTGCCGGGGCTCGACGACCTCAAGGGCGCGGGCCTCCTGGAAGGGACACCGCCGACGGGCTTCAGCGTTCCGGTGCCGCGCGACGACGACCGCCTCGACCATGACGAGGACCCGCTCGAAGAGGACACGGCGGAGGGCGGGCTGGATACGGATGCTGCCTTGTACGGCGAGCCGTCCGAATACGCGACGTCCGAAGATGCGCCGTCGAAGACCGGGCCCGATGCCTGACGCGGTGCGTGCGGCGGCCGCCACGCAGACGGCGGAGAGCGATGCGCACCCGCTGAGCCTCGACGGGATTGCGTTTTCGATCGGCGGCCGGCCGATCCTGCGAAACGTTTCGCTGCAGATCCGCCCGCGCGAGATCGTCTGCCTGCTGGGGGCATCCGGCTGTGGCAAGACGACGCTGCTGCGGGTGGCGGCGGGGATCGAACGGCAGTCCGAGGGCAGCGTCGTTGTCGGAGGCCGCGTGGTGGCCGACCGGAACGTCTACCTGCCGCCCGAGGCGCGGCGGCTCGGCTTCGTCTTCCAGGACCTCGCACTGTTTCCGCACATGCGCGTCGTCGACAACGTCGCCTACGGGCTCGGCCGGGTGCGGCGCTCCGACGCGGTGCGCCGGGCGAGCGTGGCTCTGGAGCAGGTGGGGCTCGCCGGCTACGACCGGTCCTATCCCCATCAGCTCTCAGGCGGCCAGCAGCAGCGCGTTGCACTGGCGCGGGCCCTGCTCCCGGCGCCCAAGGTGGTCCTCTTCGATGAGCCGTTCTCCGGGCTTGACCGCAGCCTGCGCGACACCGTGCGCGAGGACGTCCTGGCGGTCCTGCGCGAACGGGCGGCGACGGCGGTCATTGTGACGCATGACCCGGAGGAGGCGCTGGCTATGGCCGACCGGATCGCCCTGATGCGAGCCGGAGAGATCGTCCAAATCGGCTCGTCCGAGGAGGTGTGGCGCTGGCCCATCGATCTGGCGGCGGCACGGGTGTTCTCGACCGTCAACGCCTTCCATGCGCGTGTGGCCGGCGGGCTGGCCGAGACGCCGGTTGGCCGGGTGCCCGTGGGGCCGCGGCCGGACGGGGAGGCGCTGACCATCGCCTTCCGGCCGGAGGCGATCCGCGTCTATCCCACCGATCGCGAGGCGGGGGTGGAGGTCGCGGTGGAGCGGCGCCGCTTCTTCGGCACCCATGTGGAGCTGACCGCGCGGGTGGGCGATGTCACTCTGACCCTCCAGGCCGACCCCTACCAGGTGCCCCACGCCGATACGGTTCGGCTGGTGCCGGATCTGCGGCAAGCGATCGTGCTTGAAGGTCATCAATGAATGGTGGAAAGGTCCTTCGGGGCGCGCTATAGGTGCAGTTCGGCGACGTCGCCGGTGCGCGGATCGCCTAAGCATCTCCAGGGGTAACGGCTCCGGGGGGTGATAACCTGCCGCGGGTGCGCCGGCGGCCGCAAACCCCAGGTTTGTGAAGATGGTGCGTCAGTCCGCGATGGCGGCGCGGCGAACACAAGGGAAGTGACCCATGGGTATCAGTATCTGGCAGGTTCTCATCATTGGCATCGTGCTCATCCTGCTGTTTGGGCGCGGCAAGATCTCCGATCTGATGGGTGATGTTGCCAAGGGCATCAAGAGCTTCAAGAAGGGCATGGCCGAGGATGAGGACGACGCGCGGACGATCGACCACAGCCCGTCGTCCCAGACCGTGTCCGGCAAAGAACAAGAGCGGCACAACGCCTGAGCATCAGTTGAACCGTGTTTGATGTTGCCTGGACAGAGATCCTCGTTGTCGCGGTGATCGCGATCATCGTCGTGGGTCCGAAGGAACTGCCGGGAATGTTGCGGGCGTTCGGCAAGACCTTCGGTCAGGTCCGGCGGACGGCGCGCGAGTTCCAATCCACCTTCAACGACGCCCTGCGCGAGGCGGAGCGGCAGGCCAACCTGGACGAGGTCCGCAAGGATCTCGACAGTGTGCGGTCGATGGATCCGACCAAAGCCTTGCGCAAGGGCATCGACGATACCAAACGGCAGCTCTCGGGGAAGATCGGCGACGCCGAGACGCCCAAGCCCGACGTGGTCCCGTTGAAGAGCGACTCCAAGCCGACCGAGCCTGCCAACCCGCAACCGGCCAACGAGAGCGCCGATGCGGGACAGACGCCGGTCGCCGAGGCGAGTGAGAGTGAGAGTGTGAACCAAGGCCCGAGCGAGGGTGAGACCAAGCGCGCGGCCGCCGCAGGGGGCGAGCGTTGAGTCACGATGATATCGAGGCGTCCAAAGCCCCGCTGATCGAGCATCTGATCGAGCTGCGCTCGCGGCTGATCAAGTCGATCATCGCGATCGCCATCGCCTTCGTCATCTGCTTCTACTTCGCCAACGACATCTTCAATATCCTGGTGTGGCCGTTCGAGCGGGCCGCTGGCGCCGAGCGGCAGATCCGCCTGATCTACACCGCGCCGCAGGAGTACTTCTTCACACAGCTGCAGCTCGCCCTCTTCGGCGCGCTGTTCATCGCCTTCCCGGTGATCGCCTCGCAGATCTACATGTTCGTGGCGCCGGGGCTCTACCACAATGAGCGAGGCGCCTTCCGGCCCTTCCTGATTGCCACACCTCTTCTGTTCGCGGCCGGGGCGGCGCTCGTCTATTTCGTCATCATGCCGCTGGCGATGGGGTTCTTCCTGTCGATGGAGCAGCCCGGCAACGGCATGGGCGGCGCCTCCATCGAGATGCTGCCGCAGACGTCGCGATATCTAGGGCTCATCATGCTCCTGATCTTCGCGTTCGGCATCGTGTTTCAGACGCCGGTGATCCTGTCGTTGTTGGGCCGGGCTGGGCTAGTGTCCGCGGCGGACCTGCGCAAGAAGCGCAAGTACGCGGTGGTGGTGGTGTTCATCCTCGCCGCGGTGCTGACGCCGCCGGACCCGATCAGTCAGATTGGCCTCGCGGTCCCGGGGCTGCTGCTCTACGAGGTCTCGATCATGTGCGTGCGCCGGATCGAGCGCAATCGCGAGAAACGCGAGGCCGAAGAGGCCGCGTCATCGGCATAGGCTCTGAAGCATAGGCCATCGCGGCACGAGGCGGCGCCCGCGACATGCGGTCGCCGCCGGCAGCGCGTCAGAGCGCCTTGGCGGCCTCGAGCACGGCCTCGGCGTGACCCGGCACCTTCACCTTGCGCCACGCCTTGGCGACCGTCCCGTCCTTGTCGATCAGGAACGTGGAGCGGTCGACGCCCATGTATTTTCGCCCATACATCGACTTCTCGACCCACACGCCGAACGCGTCGGCCGCCGTCTTTTCCGTGTCGGAGGCGAGGGGGAAGGATAGCCCGTGCTTGGCCTTGAACGAGTCATGACTGGCGACGGGGTCCGGCGAGATGCCGATCAACGCGACGCCCGCCTTCTCGAACTCATCGGTGAGGTCGTTGAAGGCGATGGCCTCCTTCGTGCAGCCGGACGTATTGTCCTTGGGGTAGAAGTAGACGACCACGGGCCGCCCACGGTAGGCGGATAGCGAAATTTCGCTTCCATTGTCTCCGGGAAGGGTAAAATTCGGCGCAGCGGCGCCTTCGTCGATGGCGGTCATGGGCATCCGTTCGGTTCGGTTCTGTTTTCGTCATAGAGTTCCATCTGAGTAAAGGTAGATGCGCCTGCCAAAGTCGCCCGGCCAGGTCCCCACTATCCACCCGCGATCGATGCCGGTCGGCGGTTCCGGACGGCGTATGTCTCGCGGACGGCTCGTCCTCGTCGGGGCGCTGGTGCTGGTGGTGCTGGCGGTCGTTCGGCTGACGGTCGCGCCGCTCGCCCTCCCGGTGACGGGGATGCTGGAGCGTGCGGCGCTGGAGCGGATGGGTCTCGACCTGGCGCTGGGCGGGATCGGCGTGCGGCTCGGCGCGGGCAAGCTGGAGTTGGTGGCCCGCGATGTCCGCTTGCGGGGGCCGGGGATGGCCGCGACGCTCGACCGCATCGAGGTGGTGCAGGGGCTGAGCGGGCGCACGATCGATCTCCGCGGTGGGGCGCTGCGGATCGACCCATCGGGCGATGGCGCCGCGCCCGCCCCGCCGACGCCCGGGGAGGCGCTGGCGATGCTCGACAGTGCGCTCGGCGGCCTGCGGGATGCGTTGGCCGACCAGGGCGTGCAAAGCGTCTCGGTGACGGGCAGCCGGCTCGATCTCGTCACGCCCGGCCGGCCGATCAACGAAGCGCGGGTGTTTCAGGACGTGTCGGCGACGGTATCGACGGAGGGCGCGCTGGCGGTGGAGGCGCGCGCCGTGGGTGCCGGCGGTCCGATCACGATGCGGCTCGACTATGCCGAGGGAGACGATGCGCGCTCCATCGATCTCGCGGTGGATGGATTGGTGCCGCGCGATCTGGCCCGGATCGAGCCGGTTCAGGACGGATTCGTTCTCGCGCTCAACCTCTCCGCTTCGCTTCCCGACGCCGGGCCGGCGCAGGCGCGTGTGACGGTCGGCGTGTCCGGCGGCACGCTGGTCATTCGCACCGATCCGCCGCGCACCTTTGACGGCGGGCGGATCGACCTCGCGCTGACGCCGGATGGACGGAGCCTCGAGGTGCTGCCCTCTCGCTTCAAGGCGGGCCTCTCCACGGTCACGATCGAGGGGCTGGTGACGGCCGGCGAAACCCCGAACGACCCTTGGACCTTCGCCCTCTCCGCGCCCTACGCGCAGCTCCACTCGGACGATCTCGACAAGACGCCCATCGAGCTCACCCGCGCGTCGATGCGGGGGCGCCTCGATCTCGTCGACGGTATGATCCACGTCGACGCGTTCCACGCCCAGGCGCCGCGCGGCTACGCGGATGCGGTGTTCAGCCTCGACATCCACGAGGGCAAGCCCTGGCTCTCGGCTGCCGCGAGCATCGGCCCCTCGTCGATCGACGCACTTCTGGGCACTTGGCCCGCCGTCGCCGCGTACAAGCCGCGCAAGGCGATTTCGGACATCGTGAAGGGCGGCTTCGTGCGAGGTGGCGCCGTTGCCATGGCGTTCACCCCGCTCGAACTGGACCCGGACCCGACCACCTACGCGGAGCTCGAAGGGACCCTCGCCGTCGACATCGAGTTCCTCGACACGACGTTGACGGTGCCCGAGCTGCCGCTGGCAGTCACCAGAGCGCATGGTGCGCTGCGGATGCGCGACCGCGTGCTCTCGGTGCGTCTCGACGGCGGCGAGATCAGCGCCGGCGAGCACGGCGCGCTCAAGGTGCTGGAGGGCGCGTTCACGATCCCCGAGCTCGCCGCGCGTCCGGCCGTCGCCAGCATCACCGCCACCGTGGAAGGGCCGCTCTCGGCGGTTGCGGCGATGGCGCAGACCCTCGGCGTCGGCGAGATCAAGGGGACCACGCTCTCGCCGGATGACGTTACCGGGACGGTGCGGGCCCGCGTCGCCATGCGCACCCCGCTGGAGGAGAACGTCTCCATGGAGGACCGCCAGTGGTCGGTGGACGCCAGCCTCACCGGGGCGGGCACCAAGGTCCCGGTCGGCGGGCAAACGTTCTCGGACGGGGATGTCGAGGTTCTGGTAAACTCGCGCCGCCTCGCCGCGCGCGGCAAGGCGACCATCGACGGCATCAAGGTCGACGTGAACTACACCGAGGTGTTCAGCGGCGGGAAGTCCGGCGCGGCGCGCTTCGTGCTGACCGACAAGGACCGGCGCAACCGCGGCTTCGACACCGGGACGGCGCTCACGGGCCCGGTGGTCGTGACCGTCGAAGCCGGGGACGGCGAGGATAAACCGTTTTCCGTCGACCTCACCAACGCGGCCGTCGACGTGCCGGGGTTCTCCAAGCCCAAGGGCGACAGCCTGAAGGCCACAGGCGTTCTGTCCGGGATGGGTGCCGACGTCACCGTCGATAATCTGCGCATGGAGGGGTCCGGCGTTGCGGGGGCGGGCTCGCTGGCCATCGCGGACGGAGCGCTGACACGAGCGGACCTCAAGGAGGTGGCGCTCAGCCGCGGCGACGACGTCGACGTCGGGGTGCGCCGGGACGGCTCACAATATGCCGTGGACGTCACCGCCGCGCTGTTCGACGCCCGCCCGCTTGTGCGCTCGGCCCTCGCCGACAACGGGGACGCGGATGCGGACAAGCCCAAGACGGGAGGCACGCCGATCAAGGCGCAGGCCTCGGCCGAGCGGGTGCGATTGTCGGAGAATACCTACGCCACGGACGTATCGATTTCCGCAGAGCACACCGGCGACCAGTTGGCGCGCATGTCTGTGTCGGGCCGGATCGACGGGATCAACGCCGGCACCTTCGCCGCGCGGCTGGCGCCGGCGGAGGGCGACACCCGCACCCTGCACGTGGACATCACCGAGATCGGCCGCATGCTGGGCGCGTTCGACTTCTACGAGCGCATGCGGGGCGGGCGCACGCGTGTGACCGCGCGGTTGACGCCGGACGGCGGAATGACCGGCCAGGCCATCATCGAGGACTTCTCTCTGGCGGATGAGAGCACGCTGGAGTCGATCATCGAACGAACCCGCGAGCAGGTCAGTCGCGGCGGGCGGGAGCGCTCACTGGCAGCGCTTGACGTGCAGGAGGGCAACGCGATGACGTTCGACCGCCTGACGGTCGATTTCGAGAAGCAGGGCGACACGGTCACAATCCGCGAGGCTGTCCTGCGCGGCCCGATCATCGGCGGGACGGCCGACGGGGTGATCGACCTCGAGGCCAAGACGATGCGGCTCAACGGGACGCTGATCCCGGCCTACGGGGTCAACAACCTCTTCGGCCGGGTGCCGGTGCTGGGGCACATCCTGGGGGGCGGAGACGAGGGCGGGCTGTTCGGAGTAACGTTCCGCTTCGCTGGCCCGCTCGACAAGCCGCAGCTCACGTTGAACCCGCTGTCGGCCGTGGCGCCCGGGATCTTCCGCAAGATCTTCGAGTATCGCTGACGCCGGCCACGCCGGCGCCGTCTAGAATCAGACAGGGCGCAGCAGCGCGTGCTTCTTGCGCCCGAGCGAGAGCTTGATGACGCCGTCGGCCACGTCCGCCTCGCCGAGCAGGCGCTTGTCGTCGCTCAGCTTGTCGTCATTGATGCGTGCGCCGCCGCCCTGAATGGCACGCCGCGCCTCCGAGTTGGACGTCGCCAGCCCCGAGCGCACGAAGGCCGCCAGCACTCCGACGCCTGCGGAGAGTTCCGAGCGCGGTACGTCGATCGTCGGCAGGCCCTCGGCGACACCGCCGGACTCGAACGTGGTGGCGGCGGTGGCGGCGGCCGCCTCGGCGGCCTCGCGGCCGTGCACCATGGCGGTCGCCTCGTTGGCCAGCGTCTTCTTCGCCTCGTTGATCTCCGAACCTCCAAGGGCGGCGAGGCGGGCGATTTCGTCCAGCGGCAGCGTGGTGAAGAGCTTCAGGAAGCGCTCGACGTCCGCATCACCGGTGTTGCGCCAGAACTGCCAGTAGTCGTACGCGCTCAGCATGTCCGCGTTGAGCCACACGGCGCCGGCGGCGGTCTTGCCCATCTTCGCGCCGTCGGACTTGGTGATCAGCGGCGAGGTGAGCGCCGTACAGCTCGGCCCCGGCGATGCGGCGGCCAAGGTCGATCCCCGAGACGATGTTGCCCCACTGGTCCGAGCCGCCCATCTGCAGCACGCAGCCGTAGCGCCGGTTCAGCTCCACGAAGTCGTAGGCCTGGAGCACCATGTAGTTGAATTCCAGGAAGGTCAGCGGCTGCTCGCGGTCGAGCCGCAGGCGCACCGAATCCATCGTCAGCATGCGGTTGACCGAGAAGTGGCGGCCGACGTCGCGCAGGAACGGCACGTACTCCAGGCCGTCCAGCCATTCGGCATTGTCGGCGACGATGGCGTCGCGCCGAGAAGTCCAGGAAGCGCTCGAAGATCCTGAAGATGGTGGCCTTGTTGGCGGCGATGGTGCTCCGCCGTCATCAGCTGGCGCGAGGTGTCGCGGCCGGACGGGTCGCCGATCTTGGAGGTGCCGCCGCCCATCAGCGACGATGGGGCGCCCGCCGGTCTGCTGCAGCCAGTGCAGCATCATGATCTGCACCAGGCGGCCCACATGAAGCGACGGCGCGGTAAGGTCGAAGCCGATATAGCCGGTGACCATGCCGTCGTTGCAGAGCGCGAATCGAGCCCGGCTTCGTCGGTGATCTGGTGGATGAAGCCGCGGTAGTGGAGCGTTTGTAGGAAATCGGAGCGTGCCATGGGCGATCCCGTTACACCGAAAATCGCAGAAGGCAATGGCTTTCGCGCGCGGGCGGCGGACGACCTCGGCTGGCGCGCAGGTGCGGCCGCTGCGGGTGCTGGGGGTGATGACCGGCACGTCGATGGACGGCGTCGACGTCAAGTGCGTCACCACGGACGGCGACGGCATCATCGAGCCGCGGCCGCGCCGTCGCGGGGCCGATCCCGGATGCCGACCGGGCCACGATCCGCGCCGCCGAGGCCGACGCGACGCGCCGCACCCACCAAGGACCACCGCACGCCCGCCATGCGCGAAGCCGAGCGGGTCGTGACGGACCTCCACGGCGCCGCGATCGCCAAATGGCTGGACGCTCCAGGCGAGCGGCCCGATCTCGTCGGCTGGCATGGGCAGACGATCCTGCACGCGCCGGACCGCGGCGTGACGATCCAGCTCGGCGACCCGCGGCGCTCGCCGAAGCGGCTCGGGATCCCCGTGGTGTTCGATCTTCGGCAGGCGGATATGGCGGCGGGCGGGCAGGGCGCGCCGCTGGTGCCGGTCTATCACCGCGCTCCTGGCTCGGCAGTTCGTCGTGGCAGAGCCCGTGGTGATGCTGAATCTCGGCGGCGTCGCCAACGTCACGTACATCGACGGCGAGACGTTGATCGCGTTCGACACCGGCCCCGCCAGCGCGCTGATCGACGATGCGATGCAGTCTGCGGGGCAGCGTTACGACGCGGGCGGTGCGACGGCCGCGCGCGGCCGGGTGGATGCCGCCGCGCTCGCGGCGCTTCTGGCTCACCCGTACTTCGCCGCCCGCCGCCCAAGTCGCTGGACCGCAACGCGTTCTCGTGGCGCCGGTGGCGGGGCTGGCCCACGCCGACCGCGTCGCCACGCTGACCCGCTTCACCGTCGAGACCGTGGCGCGCGCAGTGAAGGCGTTGCCGACCGCCCGGCGACGCTGGTGGCGTTCGGCGGCGGCACTCGCAACACGACGATGATCGCGCTGGCTCGAGGCCGAGCTGGGCATCGCGATCCAGCCGGACGAGCGCTTCGTCGCGGCACACATCGAGGCCGAGGCGTTCGCCTATCTCGCCGTGCGCTCGCTGCGCGGCCTGCCGATCACCTTCCCGACCACGACCGGCGTCGCCGAGCCGATGTCCGGCGGGACGCTGACGATGCCCGCAGCGGGTGAGCGGGCCGCGGCGTAGGTGCGCGCCGCGGCGTCCTGAGCCGCTTACTCGCCGCTGGTGGGGGCGGGCAGCGCCTCGACGGGCTCTTCGGCCGGGGCGCGGCCGAGACGAACGTCGAGATAGTTGCTGCAGTGGCCCACCAGCTCGTCCACCTGGCCCTCGAAGAAGTGGTTCGCGCCGGGGATGATCGAGTGGGTGATCTTGATGCCCTTCTGCAGCTTCAGCTTGTCCACCAGCGTTTGCGTGTCCTTGGGGATCGCCACACGGTCGCGATCGCCGTGGATGATGAGGCCGGAGGACGGGCAGGGCGCCAGGAACGAGAAGTCGTGCAGGTTGGCGGGCGGGGCGATGGACATGAACCCTTCGACCTCCGGCCGGCGCATCAGAAGCTGCATCCCGATCCAGGCGCCGAACGAGAAGCCGGCGATCCAGCAGCCCTGCGCCTCGGGGTGGATGGCCTGGAGCCAGTCGAGCGCGGACGCGGCGTCCGCGAGCTCGCCGGCACCATGGTCGAATTCGCCCTGCGAGCGGCCGACCCCGCGGAAATTGAAGCGCAGGACGGTGAAATCGCGCTCCTTGAACATATAAAACAGGTTGTAGATGATCTGATTGTTCATCGTGCCGCCGAAGTGCGGGTGCGGGTGAAGAACAATCGCGAGCGGAGCGCGTCGGTTCGCAGAGGCCTGCAAGCGCCCCTCGAGGCGGCCGGCGGGTCCGGTAAAGATGACTTCAGGCATCACGGTCCCGGTTGTTTGGGGTGAGGCCGGGTTATCTATCAATCAGGCTTCGTGAATCAAGCGAATAGGACACCCCTGCGGTGGCAGATCGACTGTATCTCGACTGGAATGCGAGCGCGCCGACACTCGGTGAGGCCCGGGAGGCCGCGATCGCGGCCCTTCTGGCGGGCGGGAACGCCTCTTCGGTGCATGCCGAGGGGCGGGCGAGCCGCGGCATCGTGGAGACCGCCCGCCGCGCGCTCGGCCAGCGATTCGGCGTGTCGCACGAGGGCGTTACGTTTACATCGGGCGGGACCGAGGCCAACGCGATGGCGCTCCGACCCGGCGTGGCGCGGGACGGCGGGCCGCCGGTGGAGCGACTGATCACCGCGGCCACGGAGCACCCGGCGGTGCTGGCGGGCGCCGGATTCGCGCCGCAGGACGTCACGGTGCTGCCTGTCGATGCGCTCGGCGCCGTGCGACGCGATGCCCTCGAGGACGCGCTCATCGACCCGCGGCCGGCGCTGGTGTCGTTCATGGCGGCCAACAACGAGACGGGCGTCGTCACCGACCCGGCGCTCTTCGAGATCGCGCGGGCGGCCGGGGCGGTGACACACACCGACGCCGTCCAGGCGTTCGGCCGTCTGCCGGACGACACGCTGACGGCCGATCTCGTCAGCCTGTCGGGCCACAAGATCGGTGCGCCGCCGGGGGTGGGTGCGCTGATCCGGCGCGGCGTGAGCGTCCCGCCGCTGATCAAGGGCGGCGGCCAGGAGCGCGGGGCGCGCGGCGGCACCGAGAACGTCCCCGCCA
Organism: uncultured Alphaproteobacteria bacterium; assembly: GCA_963771975.1. Taxonomy (GTDB): domain Bacteria; phylum Pseudomonadota; class Alphaproteobacteria; order Rhizobiales; family Amorphaceae; genus Acuticoccus. The sequence continues at coordinate 719,727 of CAVYVL010000002.1, forward strand.
TCGCCGGCCTCGCCGCGGCCCTCGCCGGACCGGCGGCCGATCCCGACGCGTGGGGGTCGACGCGGGCCGCGCGCGATAACTTTGAGAGCGCACTTCTAGAAAAATTCCCAAAAGTGACCATCTTCGGTCAAGCGGCGCCGCGTCTTCCCAACACCAGCTTGTTTGCTCTCGGCGCGCCGGCCGAGTTGGCGCTGATCGGCTTGGATCTGGCGGGCGTTGCGGTGTCGTCGGGTTCGGCGTGCTCGTCGGGCAAGGTCTCGGTCAGCCACGTCCTCGTGGCCATGCGCGTTCCGGACGCTGTGGCGCGGTGCGCGATCAGGGTCAGCGCCGGTCCGGTGGGGGCCGAGCAGGCGTTCGGGCGTTTTTTGGTGGCGCTGCACGAGGTCATTGTGCCAATGACCAGGCTGACCTAAGTTCTTAGAAAATGTCCAACCTACGGGCTTTGAACCCGTGCGGAGGGTCTGATGCCAGCAGTCCAGGAGACGATCGATCGCGTCGCCGCGATCGACGTCGACAAGTACAAGTACGGTTTCATCACCGACATCGAGTTCGACATGGCCCCGAAAGGGCTGTCGGAAGAGGTGATCGCGTTCATCTCGGCCAAGAAGGACGAGCCGAAGTGGATGCTCGAGTGGCGGCTCGAGGCCTATCGCCGATGGCTGACCATGGAAGAGCCGACTTGGGCCTCCGTGCACTACCCGAAGATCGACTTCAACGATCTCTACTACTACGCCGCCCCCAAGATCAAAGACGGCCCGAAGTCGCTCGACGAGGTCGATCCTGAGCTGCTGCGAACGTACGAGAAGCTCGGAATTCCGCTGAAAGAGCAGGAAATCCTGGCTGGCGTGCGCAAGCAGGGCGAGCCCTCCGACCTCGACGAGGACGGCCCGGCCAACCCCTACGGCGGCAACGTCGCGGTGGATGCGGTTTTCGATTCGGTCTCGGTGGTGACGACGTTCAAGAAGGAGCTCGCCAAGGCGGGCGTGATCTTCTGCTCGATTTCCGAGGCGATCCGCGAGCATCCGGAGCTGATCCAGAAGTACCTCGGCACGGTCGTGCCGCAGTCGGACAACTTCTATGCGACGCTGAATTCGGCGGTCTTCACCGACGGGTCGTTCGTCTACATCCCGCCGGGCGTGCGCTGCCCGATGGAGCTGTCGACCTACTTCCGGATCAACGAGCAGAACACCGGCCAGTTCGAGCGCACGCTCATCATCGCCGACAAGGGCTCGTACGTGTCCTACCTCGAGGGTTGCACGGCGCCGCAGCGCGACGAGAACCAGCTGCATGCGGCGGTGGTCGAGCTGATCGCGCTGGACGACGCGGAGATCAAATACTCCACGGTGCAGAACTGGTACCCCGGCGATTCCGAGGGCAAGGGCGGCATTTACAACTTCGTCACCAAGCGGGGCGATTGCCGCGGCGCCCGCTCGAAAATCTCGTGGACGCAGGTGGAGACCGGCTCGGCCATCACCTGGAAGTACCCCAGCTGCATCCTGCGTGGTGACGACAGCCGCGGCGAGTTCTATTCGATCGCCATCTCGAACGGCTATCAGCAGATCGATTCCGGCACGAAGATGATCCACCTCGGCAAGAACACGTCGAGCCGCATCATCTCGAAGGGCATCGCGGCGGGCAAGTCGCTCAACACCTATCGCGGTCTGGTCCAGGCGCACCGCAAGGGGAAGGGCGCGCGCAACTTCACCCAGTGCGATTCGCTGCTGATCGGCGACAGATGCGCCGCGATCACGATCCCGTACGTGGAATCGAAGAACGGCTCGGTTCAATTCGAGCACGAGGCGACCACCTCGAAGATCTCGGACGATCAGCTCTTCTACTGCCGTGCCCGCGGGATCGGCGAGGAGGAGGCCGTGGCGCTCATCGTCAACGGCTTCGTGCGCGACGTGATCCAGCAGCTCCCGATGGAGTTCGCGGTGGAAGCGCAGAAACTGATCGGCGTCAGCCTCGAGGGCTCTGTCGGATAATGCGTACGCTCAATGGGCGCGACACCGACATCGCGCAGCTCCGCGACGAGGTCGAGAGGCTCGACCTCGAAGTGAGACGCCTCGAACTCTTGAAGACGCGGCGCAAGCTCGAGCGAACCGACCTGCGATCCTCGTCCACGGACCGAATTTTGATGGGCGCGGCGTTCACCGCTGTCGTGATCATGCTCGCCATCATCGCCAATTGAGAAATATCGAAATGCTCGCAATTGAAAACCTGCACGCCAAGGTCGACGACGAGGAAGGCCGTGAGATCCTGAAGGGTCTGGACCTCGAGATCTGGCCTGGCGAGGTGCATGCCATCATGGGCCCGAACGGCGCCGGCAAGTCGACGCTCGGCCACATCATCGCCGGCAAGGACGGCTACGAGGTGACCGAGGGCTCCATCAAGTTCTTCGACCAGGACCTGATGGAGATGGAGCCCGAGGAGCGTGCCGCCGCCGGCATCTTCCTGGCCTTCCAGTACCCGGTCGAAGTGCCGGGCGTCGCGACGATGACGTTCCTGAAGACCGCGATGAACGCCCAGCGCGAGGCCCGCGGCGAAAAGGCCCTGTCGACGCCGGAGTTCATGAAGGCCGTCAAGGGTGCGGCCGAGAAGCTCGCCATTCAGCAGGACATGCTGCGCCGTCCGATCAACGTCGGGTTCTCCGGCGGCGAAAAGAAGCGCAACGAGATCATGCAGATGGCGCTTCTGGAGCCGAAGCTCGCTGTGCTCGACGAGACCGATTCGGGCCTCGACATCGACGCGCTGCGGATCGTCTCGGAGGGCGTCAACGCGCTGCGGGCGCCGGACCGCTCGTTCCTCGTCATCACCCACTACCAGCGCCTGCTCGACTATATCGAGCCGGACCATGTGCATGTTCTGGCCGGAGGACGCATCGTGCGCTCCGGTGGGCCGGAGCTTGCCAAGGAACTCGAGGCCACGGGCTACGCCGAGTTCCTCGAAGCCGCGTAAGGGGGCGTCATGAAGGTCAATCCGACCGAGGCCGAGACCGCGCTCTCGGCCCTCTTCGAGACCAAGCGCGCTGCGTTCACCGACGCGCCGCTCGGCACGGCGCGCAAGGCCGCGTTCGAGCGGTTCGCCGAGGGCGGACTGCCGCACCGCCGGATCGAAGCCTACAAGTACACCGACCTGCGCGCCCGGCTGCGCAACCTGCCGCCGGTTCCGGAGGCTGCCGATCCCGCCGCCGTCAAAGCGGCGCTGGAGGCGTATCCGGCGCTGGTGGAGGGGGCGTCGCGCATCGTGATCGCCAACGGCCGCTACGTGGAAGAGCTCTCCGCGGCGCCGGCCAACGTCACCGTGCGCTCGATCCTCGACCCGGAGGCGGACCTGTCGGGTGTCGGCAAGCTCGTCGCCGAGAGCGACGATCCGCTGACGCTCGCCAACATCGGCCTCTTCGAGGGCGGCGTGGTCATCTCCGTCACCGGCGAGGCCGGCGGTCCGCTGGAGATCGTCCACGTGGCGACGGGGGACAACCTCGTCATGGGCCGCCTGGCGATGACGGTGGCGGCAGGGGGCCGCGTGTCCGTGGTGGAGCGCATGCTCGGCCAGACCGGCACGGTGGAGAACGCGCTGAGCGAGGTGACACTCGGCGAAGGCGCGCACGTCGATTGGGTGCGACTGGTGGACGGCGTGTCCGAGGACGCGGTGGAACTCTCGTCCTACCATGTCGAGGTGCCCGAGCGCGCGCAGCTCGACCATCTCACCGTCACCACCGGCAAGGGTCTCGCACGCAATCAGATCTTCGGCCACGTGGTCGGACATGACGCGGAGGCGAACTTCCGCGCCGCCACCGTGGCCATCGGCAAGCGCCATGCCGACAACACGCTGGTGGTGCGCCACGACGCGGTGGGCTCGCGCTCCTCGGAGATCTTCAAATCGGCCGTCGGCGACGGTGGGACGGCGATCATCCAGGGCCGCATCATCGTCGATCCGGACGCGCAGAAGACCGACTCGAAGATGATGTCGAACGCGCTGTTCCTCGACGACACCGGCGAGGTGGTGAACAAGCCGGAGCTGGAAATCTTCGCCGACGACGTGGTCTGCGGCCATGGCGCCACCTCCGGCGACATCGACGAGGATCCCGTGTTCTACCTGCGCGCCCGCGGCATTCCCGAGGCGACGGCGCGGCGCCTGCTCACCGAGGCGTTCATCATCGAGGCGTTCGACCTCATCGAGGACGAGGCGATGAAAGAGGTGCTCGAACGGCGCATCCGCGGTGCGCTGTCAGCGGTCGGGGGCAAGGCGTGGACGTCGTGACGGCGCCCGCGGCGGCGCTGGACGTCGAGCGGATCCGCGCCGACTTCCCGATCCTGTCGGAGACGATCCACGGCAAGCCGCTCGTCTACCTTGACAGCGCGGCATCGGCGCAGAAGCCGAAGCCGGTGCTGGACCGCCTCACGCTGGCCTACACGCGGGACTATGCCAACGTTCACCGCGGGCTGCACACGCTGGCGAACCGTGCCACCGAAGCCTACGAGGGCGCGCGCGAAACCGTGCGGCGCTTCCTCAACGCGCCCTCGGCCGAGGAGGTGATCTTCACCCGCTCGTCGACCGAGGCGATCAATCTGGTGGCGCAGAGCTTCGGGCGCACTACCATCGGCGAGGGCGACGAGATCGTCATCACGGTGATGGAGCACCACTCCAACATCGTGCCGTGGCACTTCCTGCGCGAACGGCAGGGCGCCGTGATCAAGTGGATCGGCCTCACCGAGGACGGCTCGCTCGACATGGCGGCCTACGAGGCGGCGCTGACCGAGCGCACCAAGATGGTTGCCGTCGTCCACATGTCCAACGTTCTGGGCACCGTGAACCCGGTCGTCGAAATTTGCCGTCTCGCACGCGAGCGCGGCATTCCGACGCTGGTGGACGGCTCGCAAAGCGCGGTCCACGGCCCGGTGGACGTGCAGGCGATCGGCTGCGACTTCTTCGTTTTCACCGGCCACAAGCTGTATGGCCCCTCCGGCATCGGCGTTCTCTATGGCCGCCGTGAGCTGCTGGAGGCCATGCCGCCTTTCATGGGCGGCGGCGAGATGATCGAATCGGTCTCGCAAGACCGGATCACCTACGCGGGCCTGCCCAACCGGTTCGAGGCGGGCACACCGCCGATCGCGCAGGCTATCGGCCTGGGTGCGGCGGTGGACTACGTCGAGGGCATCGGCTGGGACGCCATCACGGCCCACGAGGCCGACCTCACGCAATACGCCCGCGAGCGGCTGCGCGGGGTGAATGCGTTGTCGCTTTATGGCGACGCACCGAACCGGGGCGGTGTCTTCGCGTTTAATCTCGAGGGGGCGCATCCCCACGATGTCTCGACCATCCTCGACCGCGAAGGTGTTGCGGTTCGGGCGGGCCAGCATTGCACCGAACCGTTGATGGATGCGCTCGGGATCAACGCGGCGTGCCGCGCGTCCTTTGGCCTCTACAACACGCGCGCCGAAGTGGATCGACTTGCCGAGGCCATCGAGAAGGCCCATAGATTCTTCGTGTAAGGAGGTGACGATGGACAGCACCAAAGCCGGGTTCGCCGACAGCACGACGCCGCAGGACGACGCCGGGCAGCATCAGAAGCTGTCCGACGAGCGGCTGGCGCGCGATGCCGAGGCCGTCGGCGGCGGCCTTCCGGAGACCGAGGTCCTGGAGCCGGGCGCATCCGCGATTCCCGAAGAGGAGCTCGACCGGATCACGCAGGACATCGTCGCCGCGTTGAAGTCCGTGTACGACCCCGAGATTCCCGTCGACATCTACGAGCTGGGGCTGATCTACCGCGTCGATATCGAGGATGACCGCTCGATCAAGGTCGACATGACGCTCACCGCGCCGGGCTGCCCCGTCGCTGGCGAGATGCCGGGGTGGGTGGAGAATGCCGTCAGCACCGTCGCGGGCGTCGGCCAGGTGGAGGTGAACATGGTATTCGATCCGCCGTGGGACCCCTCGCGCATGTCCGACGAGGCGCGCGTCGCACTCGATATGTTCTAATCTGCGGCGCCGCGCTGGCGCCGCGAGGATGCAATCCCTAGATTGGAACTCTAACCCGCCAGGTTGAGGAGCCGATATGTCCCGTCCTGCCATCATGAGCATGAGCGACACCGCCGCCGAACGGGTGCGCGACATCATGGGTCGTGCCGATCCGCCCATCGCCGGCCTGCGCGTGGGCATCAAGAAAGGCGGCTGCGCGGGCATGGAATACACCATGGACGCCGTGGCCGATCCCGACCCGAAGGACGAGGTGGTCGAAGCCGAAGGCGCGCGCGTCTACGTCGACAAGGCTGCCGTTCTGTTCCTGCTCGGCTGCCGCATGGACTACGAGGTCACCAAATTCCGCGCCGGTTTCACGTTCGCGAACCCGAATGAGGTCTCCGCTTGCGGCTGCGGCGAATTGGTGGAGCTCAAGGCCGCCGCCGAGTAGGCGCCGCCAAGCTTCTGAATTGAAAAAGGCCGGCCCCAAGGGCCGGCCTTTTTGTTTCTGGGTGCCCGAGCGACGGGTTCGGGCACGGTCGTCAGTGGGACGGCCGGGAGCGGACACGGGCCTCGGGGGACATCTCGCTCAGCACCTTGGACACGCCGGATTGCTCGGCCAGCGCAAAGCAATGCTCCGCGGTGCAGACCGCTGCGGTTGGATCGCCGTCCCGGTGCAGCGCGGAGATCCCACACGTCAGCACCAGGGGCGTTTCCGGAGACTTGGTGTTTTGCTGATCGACGGCGCTTTTCAACGCTTCACCGATGTGGGTTGCGTGGTGCACCGCGCGGTCCGGCAAGATCACCGCGATGGCATGCGGGGCGACGATATAGACCGTGCCGAGGTCCTCCAGCGCCTCCCTCAAGGTCTGGTAGGCCCGGTGGAGCATCGTCGTCGCCGCGGGCGAACGCGCCGCGTCCTGCGGCAAACGAAGAGACAGCAAGGCGATCGTATGGGGTGCGCGTTTGGCCGGCGCGCTCATCCACACGCGCCGGGCGTCGCGCAGCAGCAGCGCTCGCTGAGACTGGAAGGGTGCCGCCTCGACGTCCGCTCTGTGCGCCGCCGGAGCCTGGTCCTCTTGCGTCTCGCGGGCGGGAGTGTCGCTCACTTGGGCCGTCCCGGGCGACTTCGGGCGCGACGCCTCGCGGTGTCCCGTAGGACTGCACCGGTCGTTGCCGCCGCCGGATCGTGACGTGCCGGACCGAGCGGGTTCGTTGGCGCAGGCTGGAGTGGTCCCGATCAGCTCCGATGCCACATATGCCGGTCCAGGCTTCGTGGCTGCATCGGTCGGTCCGGTCGTCCGGCATGGGGTCGCGCGGCAGGCGCCTCGATGAGCCCGGTCGGCGAGGGCCAAGCCTGTGCTGCCCGTCATGATCCGCGTTGGCGCGATGCCGGAGCCCTCGCCCGCATGTTTCGTCCGGGGCGTGGCAGGGGGCTGCGCGCCGGCCAAGCTCTGGCGCACGGCCGGGGCGGCACGATCGGACTGCCGTCGGGCAGCGAGCTTTGGGGCGGGCGCGGATACGGGTTTCTGCGCGTCCTGCATCCGCGGGGGCGCAAGGGCTGACATGCGCGCGTTCTTCATCCGCGGAGGCGCAACGGCCGAAATCTGCGTCGCCCGCGCGCCGTCCGTTGCTGTCTTCACCTTCGCCGCTTGCTGGGGGCGCTTCGCCGTCCGATCCGGGGCTGTGGTGAAGGCCGCCGCGGGGACCGGCGCCTCAGATGCGCGGCTCAAGACGGAGGCGCAACGCGTGGCGGCAGGCGCGGTTGCTCCCGAGTCCTCTTCGGCCGCTGCCGTCACGGGGGGCGACGGCGCCGCCACGGGTGCCTCGGTCGCTGGCGGGGTCTTGCCCGGCGAGGCGGCCTCGGTGCTCGGTGACGATCAGTTCGCCTGCGAGAGCGCGAGCTAGATGGGATTGGTGGGACAACCGCGACGCAGCTTCGCATGCATCGCCGGTGGAGTCGTACGCGCTGTCCTGACAATCAAACGCCACGGATCGGCCTGCCTCATGGCTCTCGGGCTCGCGCAATTTCACGCTGCCGCCATGAAACATTGACGATTTTGGTTAACGAGGCCCTAACGTCCGCGAGATAAGGCGCGATGAGGATGCCGTTCCGGCGCCGGAATCCGCAGACGTCCCCGGAAAACAGGTCCCGTACCGCGACCGTCAGGTGATGACGGTCGCTGGGTAGGCGCGGTCGTTAGTTAACCGGCTCCGCGTTCGACTTGTCGGTCGGTGCGGGTTTGCGCGGGGTGAGCGGGCGCAACAGGAAGGCTGGAACGTAGGGCGTGTCGCGGAAGGCGACGCGATTGTCCTCCGCCGGTTCCCGTCCTTCACCGCGCCGGCCCTTGGCGCGGCGCGAGCCGCGTTCCGGCCGCGGCTGCTCATCGACCTTCGCCGGAGCGCGCTCCGGCACGGGCGCCGGCTCGTCCTTCGCAATGGTCTCCGGCTCGGCGGGAGCAGCGGTGACGACCTCGGCCTCGACCGGTGCCTCGCGCCTGTCCCCCCGTCCGCGGCCACGACCGCGACGCGGCCGCTCCTCGGCGGCGGGCTCGGTCGTCGCCGCAGCTTCGTCCCCATGCCACTCGACCGGGCGCTTCAGCATCGACTCAATGGCCGCCACCAGTTTCCGGTCCTCGGGCGCGGCGATCGTGAACGCCGCCCCCGAGCGCCCGGCGCGGCCGGTGCGGCCGATCCGGTGGACGTAGTCCTCGGCATTGTGCGGCACGTCATAATTGAAGACGTGGCTGACTTTGGGGATATCAAGCCCGCGCGCGGCGACGTCGGATGCGACGAGCAGGGTGATCTTGTCCTGCTTGAACGCCTCCAAGGTGAGCGTGCGGGTCCGCTGGTCCATGTCACCGTGCAGCGCACCGACTGACAGCCCGTGACGCTCCAGTGAGCGGAAGAGGGTGCCGATGTCACGCTTGCGGTTGCAGAAGATGATGCCGTTGGCAAGATCCGTCTCGCTGCGAATCAGCTGTCGGAGCGTGTCGCGCTTGTCCTTCGGGGTGTTGCCGGCGTGGACGAAGCGCTGCTTCACGGTCTCGGCGGCGGAGGAGGTCGGCGAGACCTCGACCCGCACCGGGTCCTTCAGGAAGCGGTCGACCAGGCTCGCGATCTCCTTCGGCATGGTGGCCGAGAAGAACAGCGTCTGCCTGTTGGTCGGCAGAATTTTGCACACGCGCTCGATGTCCGGAATGAACCCCATGTCGAGCATGCGGTCCGCCTCGTCGACGACGAGGATCTGGACTTGCTGCAAGAGCAGCTTGCCGCGCTCGAGATGGTCGAGCAGGCGGCCGGGGGTGGCGATGACGACGTCGGCGCCACGGTCGATCTTGCGGTTCTGCTCTTCAAACGACACGCCGCCGATGAGCAGCGCGACCGTGAGCTTGTGATTGACACCGTACTTTTCGAAGCTCTCCACCACCTGGGCGGCGAGTTCGCGGGTTGGCTCGAGGATGAGCGTGCGCGGCATCCGCGCGCGGGCCCGGCCCTTCTCGAGGAGCGAGAGCATCGGAAGGACGAAGGAGGCAGTCTTGCCCGTGCCGGTCTGAGCCAAGCCCAGAACGTCCTTCTTTTCCAGCGCATGCGGAATCGCCGCCGCCTGGATGGGCGTCGGTTTTGTGTACCCGGCTGCCTCGACGGCGGAAATCACCTTCGGGCTCAGACCGAGTTCGTTGAACATCGGGTCAGAAATGGTTCAATTGTCTCTTGGTTCGAGCGTGTCCCCTGCGCAAAGCAGGCAAGACCGCCAATGTCAATCGGCCGAAGCCGTGCATGAGGTAGGTAAACAATATAGATGACATGTCAATACGGGCGGCCGGGCGTCTCGGACGAGTCGGGGACGAATGGCTGAAATGCGTCAAAACAATCATGCAGGCTTGAACGCGATGAACTTCGAAGACCGGGAACTCTACCGGACCGGACGGTCGACCAACTTTGGACACGCAGCGGTTGCGACATCGGAGCCGCTGGCGGTGCAGGCGGGCTTGGCCGTTCTTCGCCGCGGCGGAAACGCCGTGGACGCCGCCATCGCGACGGCCGCCGTCCTCACCGTGACCGAGCCGGTCTCCAACGGCCTCGGCTCCGATGCGTTCGCGCTGGTGTGGGACGGCACCAAGCTGCACGGTCTCAACGCCAGTGGCCGGGCCCCCGCCGCGTGGACGCCAGACCATTTCGCCGGCGCCGCCAGTATCCCCGTCAACGGCTGGGATGCGGCGACGGTGCCGGGGGCGGTCTCCGCCTGGCGCGCGCTGTCGGACACGCTTCGGCGCGCTCAGCTTCGGTGATCTGTTCGTGGACGCCATCCGCATCGCGCGCGAGGGCTATGGCGTGGGTCCGATCACCGCCATCTCGTGGGCCAACCAGGTGCAGCGCTTCAAGGACAGCGCGTCCTGGAAGGAGACGTTCATGCCGGGAGGGCACGCGCCCCGGGCCGGTGAGCTCTTCAAGATGCCCGGCGCGGCCGATGCGCTGGAGCTCATCGCCGTCACCGGCGGCGACGCCTACTACACCGGCGCCATCGCCGATGAGATCGCCCGCCAGGCCAAGGCCGAGGGCGGGGCGATGACCATGGACGACCTCGCCGCCCACAAAGTGGACTGGGTCGACCCCATCGAGATGGAGGCCTACGGCGTCAGCACCCACGAGATTCCGCCGAACGGGCAGGGGATCGCGGCGCTGATCGCGCTCGGCCTTCTCGACCGGCTGGACCTCGGCGACGATCCGGACAGCGTGCGCGCGCTTCACCTGGAGATCGAGGCGGTGAAGCTGGCGATGGCCGACGCCGCCGCCCACGTCGCCGACCTCGAGCACATGCGGATCAGCCCGGCCGACCTCCTCGACCCCGCCTACCTCGACGAGCGGGTGAAGCTGATCGACCCGGACAAGGCGCAGGAGCCCGAAACCGGCATTCAGCAGCCCGGCGGCACGATCCTGCTGACCACGGCCGACCGCGACGGGATGATGGTGTCGTTCATCCAGTCCAACTACATGGGCTTCGGCTCGGGCTGCGTGGTGAACAAGTACGGCGTGTCGATGCAGAACCGCGGCGCCGGCTTCTCGCTGGATCCCAAGAGCCCGAACCTCGTAGCGCCCGGCAAGCGGCCGTTCCACACGATCATCCCCGGGTTCGTGACCAAGGCGGGCGGGCCGCTGATGGCGTTCGGCATGATGGGCGGGCCGATCCAGGCGCAGGGCCACACGCAGCTGGTGACGCGCATGATCCGCTTCGGTCAGCCGGTGCAGGCGGCGATCGACGCGCCGCGCTTCCGCGTGCTCAAGGGACGCTCGATCGCGCTGGAGCGGCACCTGCCGGCCGAGACGATGGACCGCCTCTCCGCCATGGGCCACGTCATTCAGAACGACGCGCCGGGGGTTGCCTTCGGCTTCGGCGGCGCGCAAGCGATCATGCGTCACGGCGAGCTCTATGCGGCGGGATCCGACCCCCGCAAGGACGGTTACGCCGGGGTGCTGTAGGCGCGAGCCGTTTGACGTGGACGGCGGGGGCGTTGCCCTCGCTCGCCCGCGAGGCGCGGTGTCGGGCAGCCATGCGCCCGTGCGCAGGCCGCGCCCTTCCGCTCCGCCGGATCAGGCGCTACCTGTCGCGCGGCGCGAAGAAGGAACGGGCGACGATGCGATTTATCATGGGATTCCTGCTGGTCCTCGGGCTGGCGGCGATCGTCGAGGCGCAGCACCTGGATCGCTCCGATCCGGAGGCGGTCGCCCTTGCCTTCGTCGAGGCCTACCAGGCGCGCGATTTGCCGGCGGTCGCGCCGCTGATGAACGCCACCAACCGATCCCTCTTCGATGCGCTGGCCGAGCAGGGCCGCGATCATCCCGCCTACGAGGACGTCTTTTCCGGATGGCGCGCCGAGGCCGTCGATGGAGCAGAGGACCTGACGGGCGCCCCTCGCTACCGCGCGAACGGCGAGGCCATGGTGCCGATCGGAGCCGCTGAGGGCGAGACGTTCGTGATCGCGTTGACCACCGGCGACGACGGCTGGGCCGTCGAGGACATCCTCAGCCCCGCCACATCGGATTTCGAGGCGTTGCCGACCACCCCTTAGGTCGAGGCCCCGGGGCGGGGGGCAGGCAACGCCGGGCCTCAGGCGCCGGGCGACACGTTCCGGTGGATCAGCCGGTCGAACAGCGGCCGGCGCGGCAGACGCGGCGGCTCGCCGCTCGCCACCGCAGAGACGATGCTGGTGAAGAGGGGCAGCCCGTCCGTCGGGCCCAACAGCGCTTCCACCGCGTTTTCCGGGTGCGGCATCATCCCCAGCACGTTGCCGGTCTCGTTGAGGATGCCGGCGATGTCGCTCGCCGATCCGTTGGGATTGTCGAGGTAGCGCAGCACCACGCGGCCGTCGCCTTCCAGCCGCTCCAGCGTTTCCTCGTCGGCCCGATAGTTACCGTCGTGGTGGGCGGTGGGGAAGGTGACTTCGGCGCCGCGCTCGTAGTCGGCGGTGAAGGCGGTGGTCTGCTCGACCCTGAGGCGCACCGGCCGGCACACGAAGGTCAGCCCCGCGTTGCGCATCAATGCGCCCGGCAGCAGCCGCGCCTCGGTCAGCACCTGAAACCCGTTGCACACGCCCAGCACGTAGCCGCCCCGTTCGGCATGCTGCGCCACGGCGCGCATGACCGGCGAGCGCGCGGCGATCGCACCGGCGCGCAGATAGTCGCCATGCGCAAACCCGCCCGGAACCATAACGAGGTCGACCGCCGGCAGCTCGGTCTCGGCGTGCCAGACCATGGCTGGCGTCTCGCCTCCGGCGATGCGGATGGCGCGGGCCGCGTCCGCCTCGCGGTTGGAGCCGGGGAAGACGATGATCGCCGATTTCATGACAGGATCGCGATGTCGTAGCGCTCGACCACGGTGTTGGCGAGCAGAGCCTCGCACATGCGCCCGACCTCCTCGCGCGCAGCCGCCTCGTCCGTTGCGGCGAGGTCGAGGTCGATCACCTTGCCCTGGCGCGCGGCGTTGACGCCGGAGAAGCCGAGGCCGGAGAGGGCACCCTCGATGGCCTTGCCCTGCGGGTCGAGCACGCCGGGCTTCAGTGTGATGGTGACGCGAGCTTTCATTCGATGGGTCCGGGAGCGCGTGAAACGGCGTTGCCACTCCTACGGCGGCGACCTTCGGCTGGCAATCGGGGCGCGCGGCAAAAGCGGGAGGTTCTGACGCCGCAGCCGCTGCGGAGCATCGTCGCGGGGCCGTTGTTCGCGCTCAGGCCGTGACGGGGCTGCGCGTATCGGAGAGGAGCTTGCCGCCGAGCGCCACGAAGCAGGCGCCGGCCACGCGCTCGATCCAGTGCTGCATACGGGCGAACCGCGCCATCACCGGGGGTGACGCCATGAAGAGGCTGACGAGCGTGTACCAGGCGAACGTCGTCGCGGCGACGAGGGCGACCATCAGCGCCATCGTCGAGGCTTGTGTCTCCGGCGTGATGGCGGTGGCGAACACACTGGCGAACAGCACGATGGCCTTCGGATTTGTGAGGTTGACGATAAGCCCGCCGAGAACCAGCCGCCCGGCACCCAGCGGCGTGGGCGCCGTGCCCATCTCCGGCATGGCCGAGGACGTGCGGATCAGCTTGATGCCGAGATAGATGAGGTAGGCCCCGCCGAGAGCGCGCACGACGATGGTCAGCCACTCGAACTGCACGAGGAGGGCGGACAGGCCGAAGATGCTGAGCGTCGCGTAGAAGACGAGGCCCGTGGTGGTTCCGACGGTTGTGAGGATGCCGGCGCGCGCGCCCCGCGTCATCGCCACACGAACCACCGCGACGAAGTCCGGCCCGGGCAGGAGCAGCGCCGGCACGAACACCGCGAAGACGCTGACGAGCGGGAGAAGCTCCGGCACCGGGCGGGCGTCCTATTGAACCAGCGTCGGCCCGGTGACCGTCGGCCGCTCCTGCTCCGGCATGATGCCGAGGCGCTGGGCGACCTCCTGATAGGCCTCGAGCAGACCGCCCAGATCGCGGCGGAAGCGGTCCTTGTCCATCTTCTCGCTGGTCTTTGCATCCCACAGACGGCACGAATCGGGGCTGATCTCGTCGGCCACGACCACGCGCATCATCTCGTTCTCCCAGAGGCGCCCGCACTCGATCTTGAAGTCGACCAGGCGGATGCCAACGCCGAGGAAGAGGCCAGCCAGGAAGTCGTTGACACGCACGGCGAGCGCCATGATGTCGTCGAGCTCCTGGGGGTGGCCCAGCCGAAGGCGGTGATGTGCTCCTCGGTAACCAGCGGATCGTCCAGCTCGTCGTTCTTGTAGTAGAACTCGATGATGGAGCGGGGGAGCTGGGTGCCTTCCTCCAGGCCGAGACGCTTGGCGAGGGAGCCGGCGGCGACGTTGCGCACCACCACCTCGAGCGGGATGATCTCGACCTCGCGAATCAGCTGCTCGCGCATGTTGAGCCGACGGATGAAGTGCGTCGGGATCCCCATGTCGTTGAGGTGACCGAAGATGTGCTCGGAGATGCGGTTGTTGAGCACCCCCTTGCCGTCGATCACGCTGTGCTTCTTGGCATTGAAGGCGGTCGCATCATCCTTGAAGTGCTGGATGAGGGTACCGGGCTCCGGACCCTCATAGAGGATCTTGGCTTTACCTTCGTAGATGCGGCGGCGTCGGCTCATGGGAATGTACCGGTGGGGGTTGGGCGGCTTCATGGAGTACGCTGAACGTCAAGTTTATGCGAAAATGCGTTAACATTCCGAGCGCCCGCAAAGGTCGCATCGCGCACGCCGACACCGCGGATGCGTGGCAACGCTACTCCATCCGCGCCGAAGCCTCAATGGACTGTACCACCGCGGCGTTGACACGGGCCGTCAACCCGATAGAGCCAATGCCACGGCTATGGAGAAGAATATGACCCAATTCGAGGAACGTGAAAGGGCGTATGAGTGCGCGCTTCGCGCACGATGAGGAGCTGCGTTTCAAGTCGCTCGCGCGCCGCAACAAGCTGCTCGGCCTTTGGGCGGCCGAAAAGCTGGGGCGCGAGGGCGACGCGGCCGATGCCTATGCGAAGGAAGTGGTGCGGTCGGACTTTGCCGAGCCGGGGGATGAAGACGTGTTCCGCAAGGTGCGGGGCGACTTCAACTCCGCTGGTGTCGCGATCACGGACGACGAGATCCGCCTGAAGATGCGCGAACTCCTGGTGCAGGCGGCCGAGCAGCTCTCCTGAAGCAAGGATCGCGGCACGCCCGGGCCTGTTCGTCGGTCGCTCTCGCGACGATCTTTGGCGAGTGGGCGGGGGCGGATGCTCCGCCGGGCCTGTCGGCCCGGCTCAGCGCCGGCTACTGTGTCCCGGTTTCCGTCGGCGCCTCGGTTGTGCCGACCGTCGGCATGGGGCCGTCGAGTTCGGTGTTGTCCTCGGCGAACACGTAGAGATACGCCCCGATCGCGAGCAGCGCGGCGGCGGTCACACTGATGATCAGAACGACGAACGTCCGCCGGCCGTACTCGCCCTGTCGAACGTTCTGCGCGTCGTCTCGATCTGTAGCCATTGTGGTCCCTTCTTCAATTCGTACCCGTAGCGTGAACGCGTGTGTGCCCGAAAGGGTCCGCATTCACTTATGAAACGCTTCCAGCGCCGTTCGCGCTTCAGTGCGCATTGTCGCACCTTGTGGCGGCTGCGACACGGCGAGGTGTCAAACCACGTGGCCGCGAGCCGTCCGACGTGCGCAGCGCTTCCCTCCTGATCGATCGGCGTCCATGTTGCCGGAATGCGAACTGGAGGGTGTAGAGTGCGCGCTTTCATGAGTGCGGTCTTGGCTTTGATCGCGGTCCCTGCGATGGCTGCGGATCCGATGCCACAGACCGTCGATGTCCCGGACTCCGTCCAATATCGCGATATCGTGATCGACCTCGGCGCCGGCGTCGGGCTGGAGCCCGTCTTTCCATCCTCCAAACGCTACGGCCCCACCGGCTGGCCGTTGATCGCGCTCCAGTATCTGCGCCTGCCGTACTTCGGCGAGGTTGTGACCGAGGATAAGAAGGCCGTCGCCGTCTCGGTGTTTCCCTCGTTCAATTTCGTCGGCGAACGCAAGTCGTCCGACGCCGACTATCTCGAAGGCGTCGACGATACCGACTTCGCGTTCGAGCTCGGCGGCGGCGCGGCCTTCCGCTATGGCTTCCTGCGCGCCTTCGGCACCGTGCGTTACGGTGTGACGGGCCACAACGGCTGGGTCGGCGAGGCGGGGCTCGACGTCATCCTGACGCCGATGGAGCGTCTGGAGGTGGCGTTCGGTCCGCGCATCTCGGCTGCCGACGGCAACTACATGAACTACTACTTCTCTGTCCCCAACAGCGCCGTCGAGCTGGACCCCTACAATGCCGAAGGGGGCTTCAAAGACGTCAGTTTCGCCGCCACCGCGTCCTACGCGCTGACCGAAAAGTGGCGCTTGCACGGGCGGCTGAAGTACACCCACTTCATCGGCGAGGCGCTCGACAGCCCCATCGTCGACGCCGGCAACGACCAGGAGGTCAGCATCGGCATCGGCCTCACCTACCGCTTCAGCCTCGACCTCTACTAAGCTCGCCCGCCGAACCGGGCCCGACGAAAAAGCGCGCAGCGGCTCTGGCCACTGCGCGCTTCTTCGTGCCTGGGCGTCCTCGCGCGTCGCGTCAGCCGCCCGCTGGGGGCGCCCGGCCCGATGCGCCTAGAAGGCCTTGAAGGTGATGATGGATTTGGTGTCCAGGATGCCGGGGACGGCGTGAACCTTCTCGTTCACGAAGTGGCCGATGTCGGTTTCGCTGTCGACGTAGAATTTCACGATGAGGTCGTAATCGCCCGCCGTGGAGTAGATCTCCGAGGCGATCTCGGCGTCGGCGAGTGCGTTGGCGACCTCGTAGGCCGGCCGAGCTGACACTTGATGAGAATGAAGAACGGCGTCATGGGTCCCTCCAGCCCGGCGTTGATGCGCCAATCCGGTCGGGCCGGCAACCCCATCGGGTGTTGGCGCCGCTCTGAAAAATCATTAGATGTCGAGGATATCGATTGTCCAAGGGGGTGCCTTCGGGCTGAGAGGCTGACCGCCGACCCCTAGAACCTGCTCCGGGTCATGCCGGCGAAGGGATTGGAGACCCGTGTGACGCAGCCTTCTCTCGTTCATTCCGCACCGTTGGGGGCCGACGCCTCCCATGCCGCTCCGGCTGTGACGCCGCCCGTGTTTGCGGTCGCGGACGTCGCCACCACGCTCGGCCGTTTGTCGATGGCCCGGCCGCGTATCCACGCGCTCGTCGCCCCGGTGGCGCAGCCGTTGGTCGCCAACATCGCCGCCGCCGCCGGAATCGACATCTCCATGACCATCGACGCGGACGAGGTGCGCCCGATGGCGGCGGGCTCCGGCGCGATCTGCGTGAATCTCGGCATGCTGGATTCGCCGCGGCGCGCCGGGATCCTCGCCGCGGTCAGCTCTGGCCAGCCCTTCGTGCTCGACCCGGTAAAGGTCGACCGCGTCCCGGCACGGCTGGAGTTCGCGCGCGAGCTGCTCGCGTACAAGCCGAAGGTGGTGAAGGGCAATGCGGCCGAGATGCTCGCCCTCGGGCCCGTGCCGGACGGGACCGTCGCCGTCACCAGCGGCGCCGTGGACCGCCTGTCGCAACGCACGCCGGACGGCGATCGGACGGTGTATCTCGGCAATGGCACGTCCAAGCTCGCCCGTGTGACGGGGACCGGCTGCGCGGCCGGGATGCTGATCGCCTCGATGCTGGCGATCGAGAGCGACCCGATGCTGGCGGCGATCGCCGGGCTCAGCCTGATGAACGTGTCCGCCGAGATGGTGGCGCCGACCCATCCCGGGCCCGGGTCGTTCGCCACGGCGCTGCTCGATGCCATCGGTACCGCCGACGCTGAGGAGATCGCCGCGCGCGTCCGTGTCGCCCGGCCGCCGCTCGACCCGCGCCTCTACCTGCTGCTCGGCCCGGCAGAGCGCGATCCGCTCGGCATCGTGCGTGCCGCGACGGCCGGCGGCGCGACGTTGGTGCAGTGGCGCGACAAGGACGGCTCCACCGCCGAGCAGGTGGCGGCGGTGCGCGCGCTGGTGGCCGCCTCGCCCGTGCCGGTGCTCGTCAACGACCGCGTCGACGTCGCGTGCGCGGCCGGGGCGGCGGGCGTCCACATCGGCCACGGCGATCTGACGGCGGCGCAGGCGCGCAAGATCGCCGGGCCCGCGGCCATCGTGGGGCTCACCGTCCACACCCTGGAAGAGGCCATCGCCGCCGACGATGCGCCCATCGACTATGCGTCCGTGGGCGGCGTCTTCGAGACCAACAGCAAGGTGAACCCCAATCCGCCCATCGGCATCGACGGGTTCCGCCGGATCGCCGAGCGTCTGCGCCGGCGCCGGCCCGACCTGCCGGTCATCGCCATCGCGGGCATCGACGTGGCCCGGGCCGCGGAGCTGGCCGCTGCGGGCGCGGATGGAGTCGCCGTGATCAGCGCCATCACCAAGGCGCGCTCGCCCCGCGACGCGCGGCAGGCCATGCGCCGCGCCTTCGTCAGCGGGCGCATGGGGCAGGTGACGTCATGATCGCGCTGACCATCGCCGGCTCTGATTCGGGCGGCGGCGCCGGCATCCAGGCGGACCTCAAGACCTTCGCGGCGCTCGGCGTCTACGGTGCCAGTGTGATCACCGCGCTCACGGCACAGAACACCGTCGGCGTTCAAGGTGTGTTTCCGATCCCGGCCGACTTCGTGGCCGAGCAACTGACCTCGGTGCTGTCGGACCTCGACGTGCGCGCCATCAAGATCGGCATGCTGGCCGACGTCGCGCTGATCGACCGTCTCGCCGACATGTTGGCGGCGGTGGCGGTCCCGGTGGTGCTGGACCCGGTGATGGTGGCCGCCTCGGGCGACCGCCTGGTGCCGGACGAGGCCGTCGCCGCGCTGCGCGAGCGTCTCTTCGGCGTCGCCACCATCGTGACGCCGAACGTGCCCGAGGCGGCGGTGCTCCTGGGCGAGGCCGCCGCGACCAGCGAGGCGCAGATGCGCGACCAAGCGCTGGCGCTCGCCGACCGGGGCCCCGCGATCCTGTCTGAAGGGCGGCCACCTGGAGGGCGGCGAGAGCGTCGACATTCTGTGCATCAACGGCCAGTGTGAGCGGCTCGACGTCGCCGCGTGTTGCCACCCGCAACACGCATGGGACGGGGTGCACCCTGTCGTCCGCCATCGCCGCGTACCTCGCGCGCGGGGCGAGCCTGCCGGAGGCGGTGGCTGGCGCCAAGCGCTACATCTCCGGTTCGATCGCGGCGGCGGATCAACTGTCGATCGGCCGCGGCCACGGCCCGGTGCACCACTTCCACGCCCTCTGGCAGGGCGTGGAACAGGGGTCCGGCCGCTGGTGCCTACTGCGCGGCGGCGGCGAGGCTGCCGTCCAGACGGCGGGCGAGACGGTCCATCAGCCGTGTCAGCTCGTCCTGGCCCACCGCGTCGAGCTTCGGGCCGGGCGCGCGCGTGGCCGCCGAGGAGATGATGCCGCGCCGCCGCAGGATCTCCTTGCGCACGGCGAGGCCGAAGCCCGGCTGCTGCTCGTGGCGCACCAGGGGCAGGTAGGCGTCGAACACGTCCTCGGCGCCGTCCACGTCGCCGGCATGGAAACGTTTCACCACCTCCACCAGCATCTCCGGGTAGGCGAAGCCGGTCATCGCGCCGTCGGCGCCGCGGGCCAGCTCCTGCGGCAGGTAGAGCCCGCCGTTGCCGCACAGGATGGACACGCGCCGCGTGCCGCGATGCTGCGAGCGTTCGCGCGCACCGCCGTCAGCTTCGGCAGCCCCGGCCAGTCCTCATGCTTCAGCATGACCACCGAGGGGACCGCCTCGACGAGGGACATGAACCCGCCGGCCGAGATCGGCATCGAGGTGGTGAGAGGGAAGTCCTGATAGACGATCGGCACGCCGTCGAGCTTCTTGGCGATCACCTCGAACAAGGAGATCACGTTGCTCTCCGTCTTCGCGGCGGCGTTCGGCGCGACCATGACGCCCGCGGCGCCGTTGTCCATCGCCGCGCCCGCCAGCGCGTACATGTTGTCGAGCCCGGGTTGGACGACGCCGACGATCACCGGAACGCGCCCGTTCACCCGCTTCAGCACCTGCGTCAGCACGGCTTCCGACTTCGGCCGTC
This sequence comes from uncultured Alphaproteobacteria bacterium, assembly GCA_963771975.1. Classification (GTDB taxonomy): domain Bacteria; phylum Pseudomonadota; class Alphaproteobacteria; order Rhizobiales; family Amorphaceae; genus Acuticoccus. Next base: position 739,811 of record CAVYVL010000002.1, read on the forward strand.
GTCAGCTTGGGCGCTTCACCCATGATGCCGAGGATGGTGATGCCGTCGACACCGCTCTCGAGGTAGAAGTCCGTGAGGCGGTCGATGCTGGCGTGGTCGATCGTGCCGTCATCGGTGAAGGGCGTTGCCGAGATGATGAAGACGCCGCGTGCGTCCTCCGTCAAACGATGAGCCACCTGATCCTCCTCCGCCGATGCGCATTGTTTCGCCGGTCAGCTAGCATGGCGGTCGCGGCGGCTCCAGACCCACAGCTCCGCGCAACTTCGGAAATATGATTCTGGGCGGGCGCGGCTTTGGCCGATGTGCGGTTTCGGCTATGGAACGAATGCGGAACATGTGCTTTCTGAAGCCATGTCTCGTCGCCCTTTACCCCATGTCGATCGTGAGGCCGTCGTGGCCCGTCTCGGTGAATGCCGGCGGGCGATGATCGAACTGCGTGCCGGTTCGCCGCCCCGCTCCCTCGCCCGTGCCGCGGCCGACCAGATGATCTCCAACATCGACGAGCTGGTCTGGATCCTCACCGGCGACCGCGAGCGCTTCGTGACGAAGGGCCACGGCAGCCATCTCGGCCCGTAGCGGGGCGATGCCGGGCGCGAGGACGGCGGCCACACGCGTGCGGCGCGGCCGCGCTATTCGGCCGCCTGCTTCTTGCGGTCGGCGTCGCCGGGAGCGCGGTCGTCCGTGTCGCCGCCGCCGGGCGCCTTCGCCTTGGGCTCGCCGCTTTCCCTTGCACCGCCTTCATACTGCGCGGGCTGCGCGCTTCCGTCGGTGTCGGAGACGTAGGCGAAGCGGGTGCGCGGCAGGGCGCCCGGCTCATCCTCGAGCCAGGTGGGCCAGCAGCCGCTCGCGCATCCGGCAGTGGAGGTTCCAGGCCGCGGTCGGATCGTCGGCAAAGCAGTAGAAGCGCACGGCCATCGTAGTCGTCGTCGTGGTCGATGACCTGCACCTTCGGTGTCCTCGCCCTCCGACCAGTCCGGATCGCCCTTCGCCGATGTCGGCGAACACCTGGCGCAGATCCTCGACGTCGGTCCGATGGTCCAGCTTGAGCAGCACCGGCTTGATCATCTTCGGCTCGGCCTTGGTCCAGTTCTCGAACGGGTTCGAGATGAAGTGCTTCACCGGCACGATGAACCGTTTCAGGTCCCAGGTCCTCAGCTGCACGTAGGTGTAGTTGATCTGCTCCACGTAGGCCCAGTGGTCGTCGTAGTAGACGGCGTCGCCGATGCGGATCGGCTTGGCGAGCGCCAGTTGCAGCGACGCGAAGATGTTGCCGAGCACCGTCTGCGCGGCAAGGCCGAAGATCGCGGTGGCGACACCGGCCGAGACCATCAGCGACAGCCCGAAGGACGAGAACACCCGCAGCGAGGAAAGCGCGACCGCCAGGCCGACGACCAGGACGAGGATCACGCCGATGCGCTTGGCGGCGGACAGGTTGGTGTACCAGCGGCGCGCGCCTGTGTTGTTCGGCGTCGTCGATGGTGTCCAAGTAGCGGTTGGACGTGAAGTCGATCACCGTGTCCAGCGATCCGCGACACGCCGAAGATAATCGCGGAGATGATCAGGATCCAGAAGATGATCGAGAGCGTCGCGTCGGTGCCGGACGGAGAACTCGAAGATCGTGGAGATCGGCGAACTGCAGGATGATGCCGACCACCAGAAGTGCCGTCGGCAGGCGGCCGCGGCGCATCGCGATGCGTCACGGCCTCGACCGGGATGCGGTTGGCGGAGACCGTCATCGCCGTCCACGTCAGCCAGGCTGCGAGGATGGCGAACGCGCCGATCAGCGGCAGGGCGATCAGCTCCCACACCAGAATGCCGAACGCGGTTTCCTGACGGAGCGCCTCCGGCAGGGACTTTTCGAATGCCGTGGGGCCGTAATGGGCGAAGAGCGTCAGGGACCTGCTCGACGCTCTGGCGCGAGAAGACCCATACGGGATCCTCATCGCCGACCTTGAGGCGGTTGAGGCGAATGGTGACCGGCCACTCCGGCAGGTCGAGCACGCCGAGTTGCATGCTCTTGCGCGGCGACCGCCCACCATCGGCTCGCGCTCCGAGCCGGTGGTGTCCATGCCGTCCGGCCGGTCCGGAAGGCTCCCGAAATCGATGCGGGATCTTGCGGACAGGACGAAGGAGAGCTGCTCGGCGAGCGTCGGGCCGAGCGGCGGCCTGCTGGCCTTCGTCGACGAAGTCGAGGTCGAGAACGTGGGCGGCGCTCTCGTAGTCGGTCCGCTGTGTGGCGCTGACGAAGCTCTCCATCGCCGAGCGCGGTGTGCTGAGGTCGAGTCGGGACGGGCGGCTCTTCGAGCCCGGAGTTCAGGCTGTCGACCTTGAAGACGGGGCCGCTGTCCGTCCTGGGCTGCGGCTGGGCCCATCCAGGTGATGGCCAGGAGTACAGCGGCTAAGATCCGTCGCGTCATTCTCAGTCCTCGTCGATTGCAATCGCGTAGGCGCGCTGAGGCGCGGCCGACATAAGGCGGGACGCGCGGATGCGGCAGCCTCTGTGGTGACGTCGGCAACAATATTTCAGGCAAACGATACAAGTGCCGGTTGGTTCCAACGCAGAGCGATATTGGTGCGGATCCGCACGGCCGGAAATCGGACCGGCACGATTGCGCTGGGCACAAAAAAGGGGCGCCGGAGCGCCCCTTTTCCATTGTTTCCTGGGCCCATACGGACCGGCGGCTGCGTTAGACCTTGGCTTCTTCCTTGGCCGCCTTCTTGGCGGAGTCCACGACATGCTCGGCGCGCTCGGCGACCGTCTTGTCGCCGTCGTTGGGGAGCAGCCCCTCGTCGTGGGCCGTATCCTCTGCGGCATGGAGCGACGCCTCGGCGATGCGCTCGGCACGCTCGGCCTGCTCGGCCGCATAGTCGAGCGCCTCGTCGCGAAGGTTGTCGCGGTAGGGGCCCACGTACTGATCCTCGTAGCGGGTCGAGGGGAGAAGGGCACCCAGCGCCGCGCCGATGCCGATACCGATGGCGGCCGCCAGCAGCGGCTCCTCGGTGACGAAGTCGGTCGCACTGCGGCGGGCGCGGCGGCCGTAGACAGCGGCGGAGTCGGCCGCCTCATACGCTGCATCGCGTGCCGAGTGGTAGGCATACGACGCCGCATCCGAGATCGCGTAGGCGCCGGCCTTCAGCTGCTCGTTGGCATACTCCAGCCCATGACGAGCCTCGTCGGCGGCGAACTGCGCCTGGTCGTAGAGCGCGTCCAGGGCCGCGGACGCCTGGTCCGACACCGCATAGGCGCCGGCCTTCAGCTGATCGCCCCGCGTAGCTGCAGACCGTGGCGTGCCTCGTCGGCGGCGAACTTGGCCTGATCGTAGGCCGCACGCGCCGCGTCCTTGGTCGAGTCGGAGACCGCGTATGCGCCCGCCTTCAGCTGGCCGGCGGCGTACTCGGCGCCGTGCTTGGCCTCATCGGCCGCATAGCGCGCCTGGTCGTAGGCCGAGTGGCCTGCGGCGGAGGCGGCCGAACGGGCCGAATAGGCGCCGGCCTTCAGCTGTGACACGGCATACTCGGCGCCGTGCTTGGCCTCATCGGCGGCGTAGCGGGCCTGGTCGTAGGCGGTCGCCCCTGCGGCGCCGGCAGCGCCGCGCACCGAGTAGGCGCCGGCCTTCAGCTGCGCGACGGCGTACTGGGCACCGTGCTTGGCCTCATCGGCGGCGAAACGTGCCTGGTCGTAGGCGCTGGCCGTGGCCGAATGGGCCGAGTTGCGCACCGAATAGGCGCCGGTCTTCAACTGCTTGATGGCATATTCGGCGCCGTGCCGTGCCTCGTCCGCGTGGAAGCGGGCGCGGTCGTACATGGTCGCGCCGGCTGCGTTCGCCGTGCCGCGCACGGAGTAGGCGCCGGACTTCAGCTGCGCGATGGCGTACTCGGCGCCATGGCGAGCCTCGTCGGCCGCGAACCGCGCGCGGTCGTAGGCCACGCGGGCCGAGGACGGCGGCAGCGGAGCGCGCGGATCCACGGGGAAGCGTGTCTCGCGCGGCTTGTTCTGGCTCATCAGGAGCCATGCCAGGCCGACGCCCGTCAGCGCGATCGGCAGCGGGTTTTCCTTCACCTGGCGGCCCAGATTGGTCATGAACTCGCCGCCCTGTCCGCCGGCCGTCGTGAACGAGCGGGCCACGCTGTCCATGATGTTGGCGGTCGACATCTTGGCGCGCAGGGCGTCGAGGGTTTCCTCGACCTCGTAGCGTTGGGCCTCGACCTCACGCTCGATCTGCGTTGTGGAACGGCTCATTGCATCTGCTCCTTCGCCAGCTCGGCGTCGCGCCGGACTTGAAGCGTCGTCCGGTCCGGTGCCAGGTTTTCAACATTGAGATCAGTCGGTCCCGGAGCGGACCAGGAACGCACCGACGGCGGCGAAGATCGCGCCGACGATGAGCGAAGCCCATCCGGTGTTGGCCGCCACGACATCGGCGGTGGAGTTTTCCGCGGCGGAGGAGCCGACGGCGGTGATCAGGTTCGCCACGGCCACGACGAGCGCCTGGGTCAGCACGATCAATGCCACCAGGATCACGATGGCGCCGGCGGCGATCTTGCCGACGCCGACCTGCAGCTGGTTGACCTTGTCGTGCATCTCCGAGCGGATCAGCTCGCTTTCCTTGCGGAAGAGATCGGCCACGTCGTGGAAAAGCTTGGTGACGAGGTCCGGCAGAGAACGCGTGTGCGCGAGGGCTTCAGCCATCGCGCTCGGCTCGTCCGAACGGGATGGGGTGTTATATGTCATCGAGCTCGCCTTACTTCGGGGTCGAATTGGAGGGGGCGACGCGGCGAGGTGGCGCGAGTAGGCCGCCGGCGGACGGTATCCGCTCTGCGGCGCCGCGGCCAGCGCCACCGGCGGCCTGGTGCGGACGCTGACCGCTGGAGCGCAGGAAGCGCCCGACCGCGAGACCGGCGAGCACGGCGCCACCGACGAAGACCGCCGGGTTGCGCCGCGCAAAACCCTGCATCGTGCTCATCACATCCTCGGCAGAGGTGCGCGAGACGGTGTTGGCGATGTCCTCGAGGCTCGTCGCTGCATGGGAGACGAACCGGGCGGCGATGTCCTGGTCGCGCTGGTTCAGCTCGTCGGACGCGCGGCGGATCGCCGAAGCGAAGTCCGACAAGGCCGCCGGCTGCGACAGTCTTGCCATGCTCCGCGTAGGCATTGGCCGTGCGCTGTGCTTCGTCCACCGCCTCACGGGCGCCGGATTTCACGCTTTCCGAGGCTTCGTGCAGCTTCTCGTTGGCGGATTGCGCTTCTTTCTCAAAGTTTTCTTTGGTCGACATGATTTTCGTTCCTGCTATAGTTGTCGTTCGCCGGAGAAAGTCTTGGTGAAGCTCGGTGGAATTACGCGAGACCCAGCAGGCTCAAGACAAATAGGACGACGACGACCAAGCCGACAAGATAGATTAAGCTGTGCACCGGGCTCTCTCCTGTTCGTAAATTTCGCGGCACTGTTAGTTGCTAGAACGTCGAGCTCACGTCGGCCGGTTCCGGAACAGCGAACAAATGCCGTAGGTCATTCGCGCCGCAGGGCGGTGCGCCGCGCACTGACCGTCTCTGATGAATCAGGAAAGGCTGAGTGGCCGCGTTCGTTCCATGACGACTTGGACAGACTGCGGCCAGCGCCCTGGGATGAGGCGAAACGGGGCGACAGCCGCCGACAGTCGCCCCCTGATCGGGGCTGGTCCGTCGCCGTTCGTGGTGCGGCGGCGCCGTCCCGTCCCTCGATGTTCACGTGCCCGAAGGTGGTCCGCCGCGCGAGGCAGCCGCCGATGTTACTCCGCCGCGAACTGAGTCTCGGTGCAGGCGGCTGTAGAGGCCGCCGCGCGCGATCAGCTCGGCATGGTGGCCCTGTTCGGCGACACCCTCCGGCGTCACCACCACGATCCGGTCGGCCCCGCGGATGGTGGCGAGACGGTGGGCGATGACGAGCGTCGTGCGCCCCTCGGACAGCGCCGCCAGAGACGCCTGGATTTGCCGCTCGGTCTCGGTGTCGAGCGCCGAGGTCGCCTCGTCCAGCACCAGGATCGGCGGGTCCTTCAGGAAGATCCGCGCGATCGCCAGGCGCTGCTTCTGCCCGCCCGACAGCTTCACCCCGCGCTCGCCGATCACCGTGTCCAGCCCGTCGGGAAGCGTCGCCACGAGATCCTCGATCCGCGCCGCCCGAACCGCATCCGATGATGTCCGCGTCCGAAGCTCCCAGACGGCCGTAGGCGACGTTCTCGCGGATGGTGCCGGCGAACAGGAAGACGTCCTGCTGCACGATGCCGATCTGCCGGCGCAGCGAGGCGATCGTCATGTCCCGGATGTCGATCCCGTCGATCAGGATGTGCCCGGCCTGCGGCTCGTAGAAGCGCGGCAGAAGCGAGCAGATGGTCGTCTTGCCCGCCCCGGACGGGCCGACGAAAGCCACAGTCTCGCCCGCATTGATGGTGAGGTCGATGCCCTTCAGAACCGGCAGTGAGCTGGCGTAGGCGAAATGGACGCCGTCGTAGCGGATGTCGCCCCTCAGATCGGGAGCAGCCTCAGCACCCGGCCGGTCGACGATGTCCGGCTCGATCGCCAGAAGGTCGAGGTAGGACCGGAAGCCCGCGATCCCCTTGGGGTACATCTCGAGGATGCGGTTGATCTTCTCGATCGGCCCGAAAAAGATCGTGATCAACAGCAGGAAGCTGACGAAGCCGCCCGCCGTGAGCTCGCCCTTGATGACGAACCAGGTGCCGATGACCATCACGACGACCTGGATCAGCCGTAGCCCGAAGTAGGAGAGCGCCGAGTTCGCCGCCATCAAGCGGTAGGCCTGCAGCTTCGTGGTGCGGTACTTGCGCGTTGTCGTCGGCGAAAAGCGCGGTCTCGTGCGCCTCGTTGGCGAACGCCTGCACCACGCGCATGCCGCCGATGTTCTCCTCCAGCCGCGCGTTGAACGCGCCCACGCGGCGGAAGAGGGCGCGGAAGTTGTGCGTCATGCGCGTGCCGACGGACATCGTCAGCCAGCCGATCGCCGGCACGATCGCGCCCACGATGAGCGCCAGCTCCACGTTGATGGTGGTCATCAGCAGGAAGGCGCCGACGAACGTCATGATCGCCAGGAACACCTCTTCCGGTCCATGGTGCGCCAGCTCGCCGACTTCCTCGAGGTCCTTGGTCACGCGGGCGGTGAGGTGGCCTGTCTTCGCGCCGTCGTAGAAGGAGAAGGAGAGCTTCTGCAGGTGGTCGAACGCGCGGCGGCGCATCTCGGTCTCGATGTTGATGCCGAGCATGTGACCCCAGTAAGTCACGATCGCCATCATGCCGGCGTTCATCACGTAGACCACCGTGAGGCCCGCCGCGGCGACGATGATCAGCGTCCAGTCGCCGGCCGGCAGCAGCCGGTCGATGAAGAGCTTGATCGCCATCGGAAAGGCGAGCTCCAGGAGCCCGGCGACGACGGCGCAGCCGAAGTCGAGCGCGAAGAGACCCTTGAAGGGCGCGTAGTAGGAAAAGAACTTGCGCAGCAGCACCGGTCGCCCCCTTCGCCTCAGCGTCCAGCTCGTGTAGGCCTCGCCGCGCGCATGAGCAACGCGCCCGACGGGAACGTGCGATGCGTTTACGCCAAGCGCCCGCCCCGGGCGCCAGAACGGGATGACGGCGATGCGACACGGCCGATGCAACTGCGGCGCGGTCCGCCTCAGCCTCGACGGCGAGGCGATGGAGGTGGGGCTGTGCCACTGCCGGACCTGCCAGCGCGAGACCGGCGGGCCGTACATGGCCTACGCGGTGTTCCCGCTGGCGGGGCTTCAGGTCGAGGGCGAGGTTCGCTCGTGGATCGACACCACCGACCACCGCCATTTCTGCCCCACCTGCGGCACCCCGCTCTTTGCCACCATGGACGGCGACGACGCCGTGGAGATGCGGCTCGGCTGCCTGGAGGAGACGTCCGACCTCACCCCGACGTTCGAGATCTGGGTCGGCCGGCGCCTTGCGTGGGTGGCCCCCATTGCGGGGGCCGAGCAGCACGAGGGCAACCTGCCGTGACGATCGCGCTTGCGCCGCGCATCATCCATCTGGCATCGAACTGAAAAATACCACACGGGGGAGGGTGGGCTTATGCTCCAGAGCCATCTGGACGTGATCGACGACGAGTTTCGCAGGCTGATCCTGGGCAACACGGCGCTGGACAAACTGTGGACCGGCGGGCGCTGGCTGGAAGGCCCGGCCTATTTCGCCGCGCACCGCTCGCTGATCTTCTCGGACATTCCCAACAACCGCATGCTGCGCTTCGACGAGGCGACCGAGACCGTCGGCGTCTACCGCACCCCCTCGATGCACGCCAACGGCAACACCCGCGACCGGGACGGCCGTCTCGTCACCTGCGAGCATTCCGGCCGCCGTGTCACCCGCACCGAGCACGACGGGTCGATCACGATCCTCGCCGACCGCTACGACGGCAAGCGCTTCAACTCGCCCAACGACGTGGTGGTGCACGAGGACGGCTCGATCTGGTTCACCGACCCCACCTACGGCATCGACAAGGACTACGAGGGCGGCCGCGCCCCCGAGGAGATCGGCGGCAGCTACGTCTACCGCATCGACCCGGCGACCGGCGCCGTCGCGGCGGTGGCGACGGACTTCGTGAAGCCCAATGGCCTCGCCTTCTCTCCCGACTACTCGATCCTTTACATCGCCGACACCGGCGTCAGCCACGTGCCGGACGGTCCGCGCCACATTCGCCGCTTCTCGGTGACGGACGGAAAACTGTCGGGCGGGGAGGTGTTCGCAACCTGCGACATCGGCCTCTTCGACGGCTTCCGCCTCGACGAGCAGGGCAACCTCTGGTCCAGCGCCGGCGACGGGGTCCACTGCTTCAACCCGGCCGGCACGCTGATCGGCAAGATCAAGGTGCCGGAGGTGGTGGCGAACGTGTGTTGGGGCACGCAGAAGCGCAACCGGCTCTACATCTGCGGCACCACCTCGCTCTACGCCACCTACCTGTTCACCAACGGGATGGCGTACCCCGGCTGATCCGCAGGCGGGCCGGCGCCGGGCCTCAGCTGCCGTTCGGGGTTCTGAGGCCGGCCCAGCGGTCTTTCACCGCCACGTAGTGCTCCTTGGGGTCGTAGGCCGGAATGCCGAGCCCCAGCATCGACGGGTCGAGCTGACCGAGCTCGCGCAGCAGCTGGAAGGCGGCGGCGTCGCGCTGGCGCAAGGCACCGGCGCGGGTGATCTGCACGCGGATCAGATCGCGCTGCGCGTCGAGCACGTCCACCGTGGTGCGCTCGCCGACGCGAAGCTCTTCCAAAAGCCCGCTGACCGCCCGCTGCGCCACCGCGATCGACGCGTCGGCCACCTCAAGCGATAGGACGGCGCCCTGGTAGGCGCCCCATGCGCTGGCGATGTCGGAGCGCGTCTCGTTGCGCGCCACGTCGACGTCGATGCGCGCGCCGCCCAGCAGCTCTTTCGCCTGCCGGACCCGCGCCGATACGCCGCCGCCCTGGTAGATCGGCATGCTGACGTTGAGCCGCACCGCGGCCGATTCGCTGCGGTCGGCTGTGATAGTGCCGGCGTCCAGCCCCACCCGGCCGGTGACGCTCACCGTCGGCAACCGCTCACCGGCGAGGGTTTGGACCTCGAAATTGGCAGCGTCCACCTCATGCAGCGCCAGCTGGATGTCGGGATTGCCGTTCTGTCCGGCGCGCAGGGCATCCGCGAGCGAGGACGGAACGAGGGCGGCGAGGTCGATGTCGAGGTTCAGCGTGCCGGGGTCGGTGTTGCTGAATTCGCGGAACCGCGCCTCGGCGGCGCGCGCGGCGGCGCTTTCCGCGAACAAGAGCGCCTGCGCTTCGCCGAGGCGTGTGGTGGCCTGGTCGACGTCGGTCCGTGTCGCCTCGCCGAAGCGCAGACGGCTCTCGGCCGCCGCGATCTGCTGTTGAAGGAACGCCACTTCCTGGCGCCGCAGCGCCTCGCCGCGGCGGGCGCGGCGCACGTCGAGGAACGCGTTGGCCGTCGCCAGGATCACGTCCTGCTCGGTCGCGCGCAGCCGCTCGCGCTCGGCCCGCACGCCCGCCGCCGCAGCCCGGGTCGAGTTGCGCGTGCGGAAGCCGCGGAACAGCGGCTGCGTGACCTCCAGCGCGACGGAGGCGGAGCGCTCGTCATCGGTGAAGGTGCGCGCGCCGCGGCTCACCGGCACGTTCACGTTGCGCCGCGTCTCGAGGCCGCCGCTCGCCGCAAGGCTGACGGTGGGGCGGATCGTCGAGCGGGCGATGGCCACCTCCTCGTCGGCGGCGCGCAGGTTGGCGCGGGCGCGGTTGACGACGGGGTTGGTCTGGTAGGCGGAGCTGAGCGCTTGCGTGAGTCGGCCGCTCTCGGGGGTGATGTCGGGCCGGGAGACATCGAGCGGTGCGGCGGCGAAATCGGGCTGGGTCGCAGCGGTCTGAGGAGTTGGCGTGAGGGCGTCGGCGGCGTCGATCTCGTCCGGCATCGGGTGCACGGTGACGATGGTGCGCACCTCGGTGAACTCGGCCGGGACATCGGGTTCGTCGATCACCAATTCGCGCTCCGGCACGGCGATCATGGGCCCGGCGTGCAGCGACTTCGGTGCCACGAAGAATTGCGCGCCGGACGCGGAGGGGGCAGCCACCGAGCGGCTGAGGTCGGCGAACTCGATGGCGCTCAGCGCATCGCGCGGGCCGGCGGCGCGCGGGCCGCAGGAGGCGAGCGCGAGGGCAACGATCAGGACGAGGGTGACACGCATGGGGCCGCCTTTGAAGGACGCCCCAATGGTGAACAGGCATGGTTAACGTCGCGCTAAGCTGCGTCCAACCCCGCCGCTCTCCTCAGCTTTCGGTGAAGGTGACGTTGGCGGCGTTGAACAGCGGCTCCATCAGATAGTCGAGCACGTTGCGGGCCTTGGTCTCGATGAAAACCTCGGCGGGCATGCCCGGCACCAGCAGCGCGTCGCCGAGCCGCGCGCGCTCCTCCGGCGACAGCAGCACGCGGGCGGTGAAGTAGGAGCGGCCCGAGGCCTCGTCCACCGACCGTTCCGCCGAAACACTGCCGACCGTGCCGTGCAGGCGCGGCGTGGTCCGGGTGGGCAAGCCCGTGAACAGCACGTTCGCCGCCTGGCCGACGCTCACCTCGTCGACGTTGATCGGCGCGATGCGGGTCTCCACCACCAACGCGTCGCTCTTGGGGACGATCTTCAGCAGAGTGCCGCCGGGAGCGATGACGCCGCCGATGGTGCTCACCGCGCTCTCATGCACGATACCGCCGACCGGCGCGCGGATCTCGATGCGCGAGAGCTCGTCGTCGGCGGCGACGCCCCGCTCGGTGAGGGTGGCGATCTCGGTCTGAAGCTCGCTGATTTCGGCCAGCACGCTCTGCTGGAACTCGGTCTCGATCTGCAGGGTCTGCATTCGGATCTCGGCGATGCGTCCACGCGAGGCGGCCATCCGGGCGACCAGCTCGCCGTCCTCGCCGGTGAGGCGGGTGGCCTCGCGGCGCCGCTCGGTGACGCGGGCACGGGGGACGAGGTCGCGCCGCATGAGTTCGGTGAGATCGTCGAGCTCGGCCTCGATCAGCGCCACCTCGTCCCGCTTGGCTTGGAGTTGGGCCTCCATACCGCCAATCTGCTGCTCGAGCTGGGTGATCTGCTCCTGCAGCTGCGCCGTCTGACCGTCCAGCGTGGCGCGGCGGGCGCGGAAGATGGACCGCTGGGCGGCCATGATCTCGGCGACGGCCGGCTCGTCCGACCGCGCCTCCAGCGCCGGCCCGAAGGTGACGGCCGTCGTCCCCGTGCGCTCGGCTTGGAGGCGGTCCATCCGTGCCCGAAGCGCGGTGAGCTGTGCGGCCACCAGGTCGCGGCCGGCGCGAGGCTGCGTGTCGTCGAGCTCCACCAGAAGGTCGCCGGCCGCCACCACGTCGCCGTTCTCCACGTGGATGGCGGCGATGATCCCGCCCTCGCGGTGCTGGATCTCCTTGACCCGCTCGTCGACCGCGACGACGCCCTGCGCCACCACCGCACCGGACACGCTCGCCATGGCCGCCCATCCGCCCAGCCCCAGCACCAACGCGCACGCGGTGACGATGCCGAGGCGCAGATAGTGGCCGGTGGACCGGGTGAAGATCGGCGCGTCGGGATCGTCGTCGCCGATCATCGTCATTCCGCAGCCTCCGTCTTCGAGGCGACGAGCCCGCGGGACGACGGCGGCAGCCCGATCGATGCGGCGGGTGACGCGGGCCAGCACCTCGTCACGGGGGCCGAAGTCTTTGATGCGTCCCTCGGCCAGCATCAGAATTTGGTCGCATCCCGCGACGGCCGTGGGACGGTGGGCGATGACGACCGCCACGCCGCCCCGTTCGCGGACCGCCAGGACGGCCTTGAGCAACGCCTCGTCGCCCTCGGTGTCGAGGTTGGAGTTGGGTTCGTCGAGCACCACGAGAAAGGGCGACTTGTAGAGCGCACGGGCAAGGCCGATGCGCTGACGCTGCCCCCCGATAGCATTGCGCCCTGCTCGCCGATCGGCGTGTTGTAACCCTGCGGCAGCGCCAGGACGAGGTCGTGCACGCCGGATTGCCGGGCGGCCTCGATCACGTCGTCGGGGTCGAAGTTCGCATCGAAGCGGGCGATGTTGTCGGCCACCGTTCCGGGGAAGAGTTCCACGTCCTGCGGCAGGTAGCCGATATGCCGGCCCAGCGCGCCGGGCGGATACTGGTTGATCGGCGCCCCGTCGAGCGTGACCGCGCCGCGCACGATCGGCCACACACCGACCAGCGCACGTGCCAGGGTGGACTTGCCCGAGCCGGACTTGCCGATCACCCCCAGCGCCTGCCCAGCCCTGAGGCCGAAGCCGACGTCCCGAATGATGGGCGTCTGGGTGCCGGGGGCAATGACCGTCACCGTCTGCGCGACCACGTCGCGGGCGGGAGCGGGGAGGGGCATCCGGTCGGTGTCCACCGTGGCCTGCACCACGGCCCCGAGCCGACGGTAGGCCTGCCGCGCCGACAGGAACTGGCGCCAGTTCGCGACCGCCGCCTCGACCGGCTGTAGCGCGCGGCTCATGATGATGGAGGCCGCGATCATCGCCCCGGCGGTGATGACCTGATGCACCGCGAGGTAGGCGCCCAGCCCCAACACCGCCGACTGAAGCCCCAGGCGGAACACCTTGGTGATGACGCTGGAGGTGGAGACGATCTCCGCCGCCCGCGCGTTGGCCCGCAGGTAGCTGCGGTTGACGCCGCGCCAAACGCTGCCGAGGCCGGTGAGCATGCCCATGCCGCGTACCACCTCGGCATTGCGGCGGGTCGATTCGGCGAACTGCATGCGCCGGCTGCCGATCGTGTTCGTTTTCGCGACGGCGCTGCGGGCCCGGCGGTCGGTGACGATGGCGATCGCGAGGAGCACCACCGCGCCCGCCGTCGCCAGCATCCCCAGCGCCGGGTGGATCATGTAGACGACCGCCAGGTAGAGCGGCATCCACGGCACGTCGAACAGCGCCGTCATGCCGGTGGAGGAGAAGAACTGGCGCAGCTGATCGACGTCCCGGATCGGCTGGGTCTGCTCGCCCGCTGGGCCGAGTTTCATCGGTGCGTCCACGTACGATGCGAACGCGGTCTCGCCCATCTCGTCGTAGATCCCGTGGCCGACGCGGATGAGGATGCGCTGGCGCACCATGTCCAGCACCGCCATGAAGACGTAGAGAACGAGGACGATCGCCGAGAGCGCGACGAGCGTCGGCACCGAGCCGGAGGCCAGCACGCGGTCGTAGATCTGCAGCATGTAGATCGGGCCGGTGAGCATCAGAAGATTGACGAGGCACGAGAACAGCGCGACGCCGGTGAGAGCGCCGCGCGCCGATTTCAGGATGCGCGCGCTCAAAGTGGCGTTCGCCATGCCTCTACACCTTCACACGGACAACGGTGGCCGACCCGGTTCTAGCTTCAGAGCTGCGGCGGGGCCGAATCGCGTCGCCCCGCGCGACGCAGCTTAGCCCGGCCCCGTTCATTTCACGTTGACGCCCATGGCGCGGGCTGCCTCCAGCCTCGGCGGCGGGGTGACGAACATGTCGCTGCTGCCGATCTCGGCGAGGATCCGGCGCACCACCTCCGCCGCGCCGACGTCCATGCCGAGCCGGTTGTAGAAGCTGCCCTTGAGCTGCGTGGCCCGCGCCAGCGCCTTCACGAAGGTGGCGACGTACGCCGTCTCCGGCGGCTGCGGATTGCTCCAGAAGGTGTCGAGCGGCTGCTGATCGGTGAGGTCGGGGAGGTTGTAGACGGCGCTTCCGAGCGCCTTCGTCGGCGCCCCTGCCCGCAGCGCGTAGAGCCCCACGGTCGAGTTCACGAGGACGACGCCGGCGGCATTGTCGAGCATGTCCTGCAGCGATCCTGCAGCGATCATGCGGATGCGGCCGGTGAGGTCGTGGTCGCGCTTGATGCGCTTCAGCGTGTGGCGCCAGTTCTCCAGCCCGCTGTCAAGCGGATGGATCTTCACCAGCACCGAGGTCTCTCGCGGGGCGTGCGCCGCGAACGAGGCGAACACCTCGTCGATGAATTCGCTCAGCCGGCGGTAGGGGGAGTTGTCGCGGATCTGGTAGTCGACCTCGAGCTGAAGCGGGATGAGGAAGTAGCGGCTTGTTGTCCTTCAGGATCCGCTCGAGCTGGCGCGGCGCACGATTGCGGGCGATCTGCCGGCGCACCAGCTGCGGCACCCACGCCGCGTACTCGCGCACCGGGCTCGTCGGCTTGTCGTCGTCGAAATGGCGGTAGCCGGGTGAACCGATCAGCCGCGCGAAGTTGTAGGCGACGTCGTGGAACGCCTCGTTGGTGAAGAGGTGGCGGTAGCGGATCACGTCATCGATCGGCGGCGCGTCGGCGGCGATGCGCTCGATATGGTCGCGCGCCGTCGGGAAGCGGGAGTAGACGCCCATGCCGCCCGGCTCGAACGTCAGCCAGTCAGGCCGCAGATAGCCGTTTTCGATCGCGTAGGGGACGACGCCGACATCGCCCGCCACCCGCGCGGCGATGCGGTGATAGGGCAGGCGGTCGGCGAAATAGATGATGTCGGTGATGCCGTCACGCGCGATGAGATCGCGCAGGAACGGCTCGAACGCCTCCACCCGGCCGCGGAACGAGATCCCGCGCCCACGCGCGAACAGCCAGTCGCCCGCGTGCAGGAGCACCCGGGTCACGGGGATGGCCGCATCCTCGAGATGGCGTTCGAGAACGGAGAAGAAGCCGGTGGGCGGGCCCTCGAGGAGCAGGACCCGCCGCGCAGAGGCTAGCGACATGAACGGATCGGACCTCGAACGACAATGGTACGTGGATTTCCAACGCGACCCGTCGGCGCAATGCAAGGCCGTTGAGTTCAAATCTTTGCCCGGATCGTCTCCGGCGGCGGCGCCGGCACCAGGCTGAGCGACTGCTTTGCGCCACGATCACGGCATCGCCCCCGCCCTGCGCCGACAGAGAAAAATAATTTCGCGTTCCCCGGGCCGACGTCACACGCCGGTGATGCAACGCAAATTTAATCCAGATTATTCAGCCGGGAGGGCGGGCGAGATGCCTGCCGTTCGGGCTCGGATCGAGCGGGACCAGGTGTGCGGGTTCGGTCCCCGAACCGCAACCGGCGCCACATTGTCCGGGCGCCATGCCACGGGCGAGACTCTATGACCTCTCTTCGACCGGAACGCAGCGTACAGAGTTACCTCGACGAGCGACCGACGCGGCCGGATGCGACCCCCGCACCGGGGTCGCCGGTCACGCCGATGCAGTGGCGTATTTTCTTCCTCGCCTCCGCCGGCAAGTTTTTCGAAGGGATGGTGGTGTTCATGGGCGGCATCGCGCTGCCGCTGATCGCGCAGGAATTCGGCATCACGAAGGTGCAGCACGGCCTCGTCACGGCCGCCTCGCTGTTCGGAATCCTGGTGGGGGCGAGCCTGCTCGGGGGCTTGCCGACCGGCACGGTCGCAAGCGGCTTTTCGTGCTGGAGATGGTGATCTTCGTCGTCTTCCTGGCGCTGGTGTGCGTTAGCCCCGGTTTCTGGTGGCTGCTCTTTTGTCTGTTCGGCATCGGCCTGGCGCTCGGCTGCGACTACCCGACCGCCCATCTCATCATCTCCGAGACCACCGCCAGCGAATTGCGCGGCAAGATGGTTCTGGGCGCATTCGCCTTCCAGGCGGTCGGCGCCATGGTCGGCACCGCCGTCAGCTACGTTGTTCTCGCCAACCATCCCGAGATCGGCGCCTGGCGCATCATGTACGCGCTGGCGATTGTTCCGGCGGTGTTCGTCATCCTGGCGCGGCTGACGGTGCCGGAGAGCCCGCACTTCCTCATGGCGCGCGGTCGCATGGAGGAGGCGAGCCAGGCCACAATGCGCCTTCTGGAGCGCGAGCCGGCCTATCCCTCCACGATCGTTCTAGCGCCGCTGAGGGCGCCGGAGGCGAACATCGACCGCGGCTACGGCGCGCTCTTCAACGCGCGCAACCGGCGCGCCACGCTGCTGGCCTCGGTGCCGTGGTTCCTGCAGGACATCGGCACCTACGGCATCGGCATCTTCACGCCGGTCATCCTCGCGAGCGCCGTCGGCACAGCCCATCAGCACGCCGTCTCGGTCGCGGCGATCGTGGAGAAGGATCTGCTGGCGGCGAAGGGGGCGGCGATAATCGACGTGCTGCTTCTCGTCGGTGTGCTGGCCGCCATCCTGCTGGCCGATCGTGTGGGGCGGATCAAGTTGCAGGTGATCGGCTTCGTCGGCTGTGCGGCGGGCCTGGCGATCGCGGCGCTCTCCAACGCTGTCGGTGGCACGCTGCAGACGCTGATGATCTTCGCCGGTTTCATGCTGTTCAACTTCATGACCAACATGGGGCCGAACGCGCAGACCTATCTCATCGCCGGCGAAGTCTTTCCCACCGAGATCCGCGCGAAGGGTGCCGGGTTCGCGGCGTCGTTCGCCAAGATCGGCGCGGTCGCCACGGCGTTCCTGTTTCCCATCCTGCTGGTGGACATCGGCACCGAGCTGCTTCTCGGGGGCCTGGTGGTGACCTCGCTCATCGGCGCGCTCATCACGCACGTCTGGCGCGTCGAGACGCGCGGGGTGAGCCTCGAGACCATCGGCGCGCCCGGCGACGCTGTAAAGGTCCGTCCGGGCCGCGAGGGCCCGGACGTGGGCTTTGAGCCGTTGGCTCAGGCGGCGCGCGGGTAGTCGGTGTAGCCGGTGGCGCCGGGGGTATAGAAGGTGTCCGGCTTCGGCTCGCTCAGCGGCGCCCCGCCCAGAAAGCGCTGCGGCAGGTCGGGATTGGCGATGTACGGGCGACCGAACGCCACCAGCTCGCCTTTGCCGGCGGCCAAGTCGCCCTCCGCTGCCTGCGCATCGTAGCCGCCGGAGAGGATTACTGGCCCGCCGAAGGCCTCGCGCATGGCGGACTTGATGCGCGCCGGCACCGGCGGTGCGCCCATCGCGGAATGATCGACGATGTGGATGTAGGCGAGCCCCAGCTTGCCCAACTCGCCAGCCAGCTCGGTGAACTGGGCATCGGTCCCATCGAACTCGCCCGAGGCCGTTGAACGCGCCGTAGGGCGACAGGCGGATGCCCACGCGCTTGGGCCCGATCGCCTCGGCCGTCCGGCGCGCGACCTCGAGCGCGAATTGGTCGCGCGCCTCGGGCGTGCCGCCCCAGCCGTCGCTGCGCTGGTTGGCGATCGGATTGATGAACTGGTCGATCAGGTAGCCGTTGGCGCCGTGCAGCTCGACCCCGTCGAAGCCCGCCTCCAGCGCGTTGCGGCTGGCTGCGACGAACTCGTCGACGGCCTTGACGATCTCAGCCTCGCTCATGGCGTGCGGAGTGGGGTGCGCCTGGGGGCCCTCCTGGTCCGTGTACATCTCGCCGGGGGCGGCGATGGCGGACGGGGCGACGATCGTGCCGCCGTCGGGCACGTTGTGCGGATGGGCGATGCGCCCGGTGTGCATGATCTGCACGAAGATCTTGGCGTCGCCCTGGTGGACCGCGTCGGTGACCTTGCGCCAGCCGGCGATCTGGGCGGGGCTGTAGAGGCCGGGGATGCGCGGGTAGCCGAGCCCGCTGGGGCTGGGCGCGGTTCCCTCTGTGATCAGCAGGCCGGCACCTGCGGCCCGCGTGCCGTAGTACTCGGCCATGATGTCGTTGGGGACGTTGCCGTCGGCGCGCGAGCGCGTCATCGGCGCCATGACGACGCGGTTGGCGAGGATCATTTCGCCAAGGTCGAACGCCGAGAAAAGGTGGGGATAGGAGGGCATCGGCTTATCCTTCGTCAGTGGCCGGAGTGGTCCTGCGGCGCTTAATTGGGGGATCGCCGATTTGATTGCAATGGCAATCAATGCGAGGGCACGTATCGAGTTCTTTCAATCCGGCCTCTCGGTGCGATACACGAGTTGTGCGCACCCGCCTTCCGGCGTTAGTTGAATTCCAAAGAGTGGGGGAATGAGACCGTGGCCGACACACCTAGAAAATTGCGCAGCCGCGAATGGTTCGATGATCCGTCCGACCCGTCGGCAACGGCCATCTATCTGGAGCGCTATCTCAACTGGGGCCTGACGCAGGAGGAGCTGCAATCGGGCAAGCCGATCATAGGCATCGCGCAGACCGGGTCCGATCTTTCGCCCTGCAATCGCCCCCATCTGGAACACGCCAAGCGCATCCGCGAAGGAATCCGCGAGTCCGGCGGCATCGCGCTCGAATTCCCGGTTCACCCGATCCAGGAGACCGGTAAACGGCCGACCGCGGCGGTGGACCGGAATCTGCTTATCTCGGCCTCGTCGAGGTGCTGTTCGGCTACCCGCTCGATGGCGTGGTGCTGACGATCGGCTGCGACAAGACCATGCCGGCGTGCCTGATGGCGGCGGCGACGGTGGACATCCCGGCAATCACCTTCTCGGCCGGCCCGATGCTCAACGGCTGGTTCAACGGCCAGCGCACCGGGGCGGGAACGATCATCTGGCACGCTCGTCGGCTGATGGCCGCCGGCGAGATCGACTACGAGGGCTTCATCGACCTCGTCGCCTCCGCCTCGCCCTCGCCCGGCTACTGCAACACCATGGGCACGGCGACGACGATGAACTCGCTCGCCGAGGCGCTGGGCATGTCGCTGCCCTATTCGGCCGCCATTCCCGCCCCGCACAAGGATCGCGGCGCGATGGCCTACAGGACCGGGCTTCGCATCGTCGACATGGTGAAGGATGACCTCAAGCCGTCCGACATTCTCACCAAGAAGGCGTTCGAGAACGCCATCGTCATCAACTCGGCGATCGGCGGCTCGTCCAACGCGCCGATCCACATCAACGCGATCGCCAAGCACACCGGCGTCGAGCTGACGCTCGACGATTGGGAGCGCTGCGGCCTCGAGATCCCGCTCCTGGTGAACCTGCAGCCGGCGGGGGAGTATCTGGGCGAGGACTACCACCACGCGGGCGGCGTGCCGGCGGTGGCGGCCGAGCTGATGCGTCACGGCAAGCTGCACGAGGATGCGCTGACGGTGAACGGCAAGACCATCGGCGAGAACTGCAAGAGCGCGCCGAACAAGTGGGCCGACGTCATCCGCACGTTCGAGACCGCGCTGAAGCCGACGGCGGGCTTCCGCGTCATGAAGGGCAACCTCTTCGACGCGGCGGTGATGAAGCTGTCGGTGATCTCGCCCCAGTTCCGCGAGCGCTACCTCTCCAATCCCGACGACCCGGACGCCTTCGAGGGGCGTGCCATCGTCTTCGACGGTCCGGAGCACTACCACCACGCCATCGACGACCCGTCGCTGGATATCGACGATTCCTGCGTCCTCTTCATCCGCGGCACGGGGCCGATCGGCTATCCCGGTAGTGCCGAGGTGGTGAACATGCGTGCGCCGGACTACCTCATCAAAAAGGGCGTCATGGAGCTGCCGTGCGTGGGTGACGGGCGCCAGTCCGGCACCTCAGGCACGCCGTCGATCCTCAACGCCTCACCCGAGGCGGCGGCGGGCGGTGGTCTCGCGGTGCTGAAGATGAACGACCGCGTGCGCATCGACCTGAAGCGCGGCACCGCCGATATTCTCATCTCCGACGAGGAGCTGGCGGCCCGCAAAAAGGCGCTCGAAGAGGCCGGCGGCTACCCCTACCCCGAGAGCCAGACGCCGTGGCAGGAGCTGCAGCGCGGCTGCGTCGACCAGCTGTCGGCGGGCATGGTGCTGAAACCGGCGGTCAAGTACCGCAAGATCGCCCGCACCTTCATGCCGCGCCACTCGCACTGAGGTGCCGCGGACGGCCCTCCCGCGTGCCGCCGCAAAGCGGCGCGCCCCGGTAACACCGCACGCCGCCAGGCGCGCGCCACAGCACGACAGGCGGTTGCCGTGCTGATCGGCGCCGACTGGGGAACGACAAGCCTGCGCGCCTACCTCATCGGCGAGGACGGCTGGCCGATCGCCCGCGCGCAGAGCGACGAGGGGCTTCTGAACGTCCAAAACGGCGACTTCGAAGCGGTGCTCGACCGCGCCGTGGGCGATTGGCGGCGCGAGCACCCGGAGGCGCCGATCGTGCTGTCCGGCATGGTCGGCTCCCGGCAGGGCTGGTTGGAGGCCCCGTACGTCCCTGTCCCGGCAACGGCCGAGGCGCTCGCCGCGTCGTGCGCCCGGGTCGCGACCGCCTGGGGCGAGGTGCGGATCGTCCCCGGCGTGGTGATCGGCGAGACGGGCGGTGGCCGCGCCGATGTGATGCGCGGCGAAGAGACCGAGATCATGGGCGCGCTCGCCGCGCTCGGGCATACGGACGGCACGTTCGTGCTCCCCGGCACCCATTCGAAATGGGTGACGGTGGCGGGCGGCGCGATCGCGGACTTCGCCACCTACATGACCGGCGAGATCTTCGCCGCGATGCGCGATCACACGATCCTGTCTCGGATGATGGCGGGGACGGCCCACGACGAAGGGGCATTTTCCGACGGCATCGCGTCCGGGCTGGCGCTGACGCGGCCGGGGGACCTGTTGTCGGCGCTCTTCGGGGTGCGGGTGCGCGGGCTGCTCGGCCGGCTGCCGAACGAGGCGGCGGCGAGTTATTTGTCGGGCCTGCTGATCGGCGGGGAGGTCGCCTCCGCTGCGAGCGGGCGCGGAACGGTGACGATCGTCGCCGCATCGCACCTCGCCCCGCGGTACGGCCAGGCGCTGACGATGGCTGGCATCGAGAGCCGCACGGCGCCGCCCGACACCGCGGCGCACGGCCTCGCCCGCATCGCCGCGCAGCTGCGCTGAACACGGCTCGGCGCAGACCTCAGCGGCGCCCCATCCTCAATCCAGCACCACCGCCCGCCTCGTTGAGTGTGTCTTCACCGAAGGGCCACGGCGGGGTCAAGCGTCCGCCCGGAGCCACGCGCAGGCAAAGCCGAGCATGGCGAGGACGGGCGCTTGACGCCGTCGTGGCCCGACCCAGCGTTGAGGGCTGCTGTTCAGAGCAGAGGGCCGCCCTTCGCGGCCAACTGATTTGAACGGCTGCCTGCCGGCGAGGCGGAGAGGAGCGCGAGGAGGGGAACCCCTCCTCGCTCTGAGTCTTCCCGGGACCACACGCCAGCGTTCGGCGAACACCGGGCATCGACCAAACCGGAGGATCGCTACGCCCCGAGAGCGGCAAGGTCCGCCAGAGGCCGCGCCGTCTCCGGATTGCGGCCGAGTTGGGCCTCCAGCGCCGCGGCGATGGCGAGCACTTTGCGGTCGGCGCCGCGTGGCCCGATGACCTGGAGTCCGAACGGCATCGCATTTCCGTCCAGTCCGGCCGGGATGGCGGCGGCGCAGGCAAAGCCCAGTGTCGGGATGTAGCTGATGGCGAGCCAACGCATGTATGTGGGCATGGGTTCACCGTCGATCTCTTCGACGAAAAGCTGATCGTGCGGGAAGGGCGAGACCGAGGCCGCGGGGGCGATCAAGGCGTCGTAGCGCTCGAAGAAGGCGATGAACCGGCGGTAGAGGGCGGCCTGTTCGCGTTGGGCCCAGGCGACCTCGGCGGCGGTGAAGGCGAGGCCGCGCTCGGTGTTGTCGATGACGTTGCGGTCGAGGCTGTCACGGTGCGTCTTCAGCCGCTCGTGGTGCTGCACGAGGAAGGCGATGCCGCGTGTGATCTCGAAGATCTCGTGGGCGGGGCCGAAGTCGGGTGTCGCCGTCTCGAGCGTCACGCCGCCAAACGCCAGCGTCTCGATCCTGGAGGCGAACACGGAGCGGATCTCGTTCGCGACCGGGGCGAGGCGGAAGTCCGCCGAGGAGGCGAGACGCAAGCTTGCGAGGTCCGCCGGGGTGACGGTGGAATCGATCCCGTCGGCGAGGTTCGAGAAGGGATCGCGCGCATCGTATCCGGCTTGGACGGAGAGGAGCAAGGTGGCGTCGGCTATGGTGCGGCCCATGGGGCCGTTGACGCCCCAGGGTGACAGGTAGGCGCCCATGTCCGGCGAGGGGGCGAGGCCCATGGAGGGCCGAAAGCCGGCGACCCCGCAGAAGCTCGCCGGGGTCCGCAGGCTGCCGCCATAGTCCGAGCCCGTGGCGAGAGGCACCATGTTCGCGGCGAGCGCCGCCGCGGATCCGCCCGAGGACCCGGATGCGGTCTTGGCGGGGTCGAACGGGTTGCCGGTGGGACCGAAGAGGCGGTTGGTGGTGTTGGCGCCGGCGGCGAACTCCGGCAGGTTGGTCTTGGCGAACAGGATGGCGCCCTCGGCGCGGAGACGCGCGACGCCCGGCTCGTCGGCGGCGGCGACATTGTCCTTGTACAGCAGCGAGCCGTGGGTGGTGCGCATGCCTGCGACGTCGCGATTGTCCTTGATGGCGGTGGGCAGGCCGTGCAGCCGGCCGAGGGCCTTGCCCTCCATCACCGCCGCCTCCGCGGCTTTGGCGCTTGCCATGGCGCCTTCTTCGTCGAGGCTGACGATGGCGTTCAGCGTCGGGTTCAGGGCGGCGATGCGCGCCAGACAGCTTTCCATCAGCTCGACCGGCGAGAGGGCCTTGGCGCCGATGAGGCGGCGGGCCTCGGTGGCATCGAGATCGGCGGGCTGGCTCATGAACATCCTCCTGAACGGGCCGCGATGTATAGCGCCTTGAGGCCGCAGCGAAAGGTCCGGTGTGTCTGATCGTCGGATTCGTGCGACTTGGCGCGCCCGGCGTCGCTGGACCGGCGTCGCTGGTCCGGCGCGCTGGACCTCGCCCGCGGAACGCGCTTCCCTGCCCTGGCTGCGGGCCGCGCCGTCTTCGCCCCACCATGAGGCACCATGACACGAGAGACCGACCAATTGGTCGCCGGGCTGCGGCCCTGGATCGAGACCGAGAGTCCGACCAGCGAACCCGCCGGCGTCAATGCCATGATGGATCTGGCGACCGCCGAGCTGCTGGCCGCCGGTGCCAGCGTCGAGCGGATCCCCGGGCGCGACGGGGTGGGCGACCATGTTCGCGCCGCGATGCCGTGGGGCGGCAGCGGGCCGGGCATCCTGGTGCTGTGCCATCTCGATACCGTCCATCCCATCGGCACGTTGCAGGCGTTTCCATACCGCCAGGACGGCAACCGCCTCTACGGTCCTGGCACCGCCGACATGAAAGGCGGGGTCTACATCGCCTTGCGCGCCGCCGCCGCCGTCGCCGCTGCGGGGACGGGCGCGCTGCCGCAGCGCTTCCTGCTCACGGCCGACGAGGAGATCGGCAGCCCCACCTCGCGCGATCTCATCGAGGCGTGCGCGAGCGACGCGAAGTACGTGCTCGTCACCGAGGCGGCGCGGGACGGGGGCAAGGTGGTGACGTCGCGCAAGGGCGTCGGCATCTACGAGCTGCGCGCCGCCGGACGGGCCGCCCACGCCGGGTCGAATCACGCCTTCGGCCGCAGCGCTATCGCGGAGATGGCGCGCCAGATCCTCGCCATCGAGGCGATGACCGACACCGAGCGCGGCATCACGCTGAACGTCGGTCAGGTGCATGGCGGGACAGTCACCAACACGGTGCCCGAGCATTGCGTGGCTCAGATCGACCTGCGGGTCACCGAGGACGCGGATTTCGAGCGGGTGCACCGGGCGCTGACGGGGCTCGCCAGCCACGATCCGGACGTCGCGCTCGAACTCTCCGGCGGCCCCAACCGGCCCGCGTATACGAAGGGACCCGGCATTGCGGCGCTCTTTGCGCAGGCGCAGCGGCTGGCGGCCGAGATCGGCGTCGCGCTGGAGGATCTGCATTCGGGCGGTGGCAGCGACGGCAGCTTCGTCGCCAATCAGGTGCCGACGCTCGACGGGCTGGGGGTCGAGGGCGCGGCAGCGCATACGCTCGAGGAGCACCTGCTGGTGTCCTCGCTGGTGCCGCGTATGACCTTGCTGCAGCGCCTCATGGAGACGCTGCGGTGAGCCTCGCGCGGGTGAGCGTCCGTTGGGCGCCGCTTCCAGAGAAAAAGAGGTCCCCGGTGCCGGTGCCCCGGCCACCGGGTTCGCTGGCCGGTGGAACTCCGGCGCCTCGCGCCGCCGGGAAGCCCGCGTGTCATGGCGATCGGCACGGCATGAGACGCTGCTACCGAGGGCGGGGTTAGTGCTCGCTGTCTCCGCTTTTCGGGCCGGAGGCGCTAGGTGAAGAGGCGGCGGGGCGCGACGCGTTGGCGGGGTTCGTAGGCGACGGCGGGCACGTCGCGCGTTTGCGGCGGCTCGATCGCGCGAGTGGACGCGGGGCTTGGTTGTGGCAGGGCGGTCGCCCGCTTGGCGGCCTCGGCAGCTTGCCGGCGTTCGGCGATCCGGGCTTCGATGCCTTCCACGGTCAGGCGGCGCGGCGGCGGGGCCGGCTGGCTCTCGGGGCTAGCGATGGTTTGCCGTGTGGAGACGGGATCGAGCCGTGGTCTCGCATGCGGCGGCGCCGCCGGCTCGTCCCGCCGCGCCGCCTCCCGCAGAAGGGTTTCGAGGCGCGCCTGCGTTTCCTGGCGCACCGACGTTTCCTCGCGCAAGTCGGATTCGAGGACGGTGATTCGCCGGACCACCTCGACGAGGGAGGCCTCCAATCGAGCGACATCGGCCTTGTGCGCAAGCGTCGCCACGTCTCGCATCAGTGCGTCGAGCGAACGGGCGAGCGGCTCGTCCACCACGGCCGGTGCCGGGATCCCGTCCCCTGAGGCGCCCATGGTGCTGCGGGCGGTGCCGCTTGGCCAGGGGTCGGGGGCGGGGGAGGGTTCGATTGCAGCCCGGGTGTCATGGCTGGCGCGCACATCGTCGAGCCAAGTCTTGCGCGCTCGCGCGGCCACGATGGGACCGGCGGCGTTTTCAGGGCTCTGCTTTCGCATCTGCTCGATCGTCCTCGCCAGGGTGCGGAAGTCGGCCAACGTCGTTTCACCGGCTGGCTCGGCGTAGCGCGCCGGGTTAGCCGCGCGGTCTGACCGGAGAGCGGCCTGATCGTCCTCCTCGGCGTCAGCACCATCCGCGAACGCGTCGTGGTGCCGGCGGTGTGCCCGGTAGGTCGAAGCCGTCTGTTCCGCGGTTGCCAAATCCATGATGCTGCGGTCGAAGGTGGAATGATCGAAACCGCCACCTGCACGGCGGTCGTCGTCGCGGCGCTCTGCCGAGACGCGGTCCGCACCGTTGCGGTGGGCCATGAGGGCGCGGTGAGGCCTGCCGGTGCGGTCGGCGGGGATGTCGAGCCCAGGTTCGCTGAGCGAGGCAATGGCCCGCTCGTAGTCGGAGGAGTGGGTTTCGTGGTCGGGCCAGCGGGGTCCCTCCCACGCGTCGGGTTCACCGAGCGCGATCGCGAGCTGCGGATCGGTCTGCATCCTGGTCCTTGGCATAGACACCCTCCTCGACATCGGCCTCCTGCCGAACCGGCCCCCGTCGATGCGCCGCTCGCAGATTGGACGTCGTGATGCTGGTCCGTGCAAAGGCCCGTCGGGCAGTTTGCACAGACAACATGACATCCCATCGCACGAACGGTGGAAAAATTGCCGAGCGCGGTTCGGTGTGGTGCCGCTGGACGAGATGCGTCGCGCGGCTTGACCTATGGTGCGCCGACAGTCTCCTTGCTGGCGTGGCCTGAACATCAAGGCCACATGAGGCTGGTGCGAGGCTTGCCCCTTGCCGTTCGGGCAAGCTGATAGTGTTTTGGCGACGCGTCGACGGAGGACGAATGGCACTGACCCCGGCCCGGATCCGCACGCTATCGCAGTACGATCAGATCGTCTGCGGAGTGGACGAGGCGGGACGGGGCCCCTGGGCGGGGCCCGTCGTGGTATCCGCCGTCGTGCTCCCGCGGGAAATGAAGATCGAAGGCCTCGGCGACTCCAAGCTCTTGTCGCACAAGGTGCGTACGGAGTTGTTCGACTATATCGTTCGCGAGGCCGTCGTCTCGACCGTGGTGGTGGCGGCGCGCCGGGTCGACACATGAACATCCGCGGGGCGACCCTGTGGGGCATGCGCCGCGCGGTGGCGACGCTGCCGCTGCGGCCCACCGTGGCGCTGATCGACGGGCGCGACATCCCCGCCGATCTGTGTGTGCCGGGCCGCGCGATGATCGGCGGGGACGGGCGGTCCACGGCGATCGGCGCGGCGTCGATCGTTGCCAAGGTGACGCGGGACCGGCTGATGACGCAGCTCGCCCGGGCCTTCCCCGACTACGGATTCGAGAGGCACAAGGGTTACGGTACGCCGGAGCACCGCGAAACGCTGGCGACCTTCGGCCCGTGCGTCCACCATCGCCGCAGCTTCGCCCCGGTGCGTGCCTGCCTCGGCGTGGATGATGCGCCGGGCGCCGCCGCCGCCGACCCTGCGTGCGCCGATCCAGACGTGACCGGCGCCATCGGCAGTGGGCCCGTCGCCGAGCATCCCGCGCCGTGTGACGCATCGGCCCGAAAGGCGGCGCTCGAGAATCCCGCGCCACGCCGGGGCCGCACCCGGCGCACGGCCTCCGCGGCCATGCAATGACCCCGCCGCGTCGCCTCGCGCCGCGTCGCGCTGGCGTCACCGCATGACCGGGCGGGGGACGGTCGGCTAACCCTTTGTTTGCGCGCGGGTGCCGCGTCCGCCGGCGCGATGATTTTTCCGCTCCGCCCGCTGGCGGCGGACATATTGCGCTGTAGAATAGGCGTCATGACCGAAACGTTGACGCACAGCTCCCACTGGGGGGCGTTCACCGCCACCCCCGACGCCGATGGCCGGCTCGAGATCCAACCGCATCCGGTGGATCCCGATCCGTCGCCCATTCTGCAGAATTTTACCGACGCGCTGCGCCATCCGGCGCGTGTGGCCCGGCCAACGGTGCGCCGCGGCTGGTTGACCGACGGCCCGGGACCTTCGACCAAGCGCGGGCAGGACGAGTTCGTGGCCGTCGGCTGGGACGAGGTGCTGGACCGCCTGTCCGCCGAACTGACGCGGGTGGAGCGCGAGCACGGGCCCGAGGCGGTGTTCGGCGGATCCTACGGCTGGTCGAGCGCGGGCCGCTTCCACCACGCGCAGAGCCAGGTGCACCGGTTCCTCAACACGGCGATCGGCGGTTATGTGCGCTCCGTCGGCACCTATAGCTCGGCCGCGGCGTATGCCATCATCCCCCATGTCATCGGCAAGCTGACGGACGTGTCGCGCCACAACGTCACCTGGGACCAGGTGGCGAACCATAGCGAGATGATCCTGGCGTTCGGCGGCATGGCGCTGAAGAATTCGAGCATCGCGCAGGGCGGGATCAGCGCTCATGTGGAGCGTGGGTCGATGGCGGCCGCCCGCGCACGGGGCGCGCGCTTCATCAACATTTCGCCGATGCGCTCGGACATGCCGGAGGAGGCGGGCGCCGAATGGCTCGCGATCCTGCCCGGCACCGATACGGCTCTGATGCTGGCGATGATGTACGTGCTCGACGCGGAGGGGCTGACCGACACCGCCTTCGTCGAGCGCTACACGGTAGGCTTCGCCAAGTTCGCGCCGTACCTGCGCGGCGAGAGCGACGGACAGCCGAAGGACCCGCGCTGGGCCGCGGCGATCACCGGCGTGCCGGCCGACACGATCGCAGACCTCGCCCGCGTGTGTGCCCGGTCACGCACGCTCGTCGCCACCGCCCATGCCATGCAGCGCTCCGAGCATGGCGAGCAGCCGCTCTGGGCAGCGGTGACGCTGGCGGCCATGCTGGGCGATATCGGCCTGCCGGGCGGCGGGTACCACTATTCGCTCGGCGCCATGGGCCATACCGGCCGCCCGCCGGCCGCGGTGCCGCTGCCGACCTTGCCACAGGGCTCCAACGGGGTTGCCAACTACATCCCCGTCGCCCGCATCACCGACATGCTGGAGAATCCGGGCACCGCGTACGACTACAACGGCAAGCGCCTGACCTATCCGGACATCAAGCTGATGTACTGGGCCGGCGGCAATCCGTTCCACCACCACCAGGACCTCAGCCGGCTCGCCAAGGCGCTCGGCAAGCTGGACACCTTCGTGGTGCACGACTTCGCCTTCACCGCCGCCGCCCGCCATGCCGACATCGTGCTCCCCGCCACGATGAGCCTGGAGCGCGAGGACCTCGGCGCTGGCGGCACCGACTCGCGGATCTTCGCCATGCGCAAGGTCGCCGAACCCTATGGCGAGGCGCGTGACGACTACGCCATCTTCGCCGGGCTCGCCGAGCGCATGGGTCGCGGCGACGCGTTCACGGAGGGGCGCACCGCGGAAGAGTGGCTCGAGCACCTTTACGAGCGCACCCGTCAGGCGCTGACCGAGAAAGGGGCGCCCGCGCCAACGCTTGCCGAGCTGCGCGCGGCGGGCGAGCTCGAGATCCCGATGCTGCCGGACGACGGCGCATTGCTCGCTCGCTTCCGCGCCAACCCGGAAGAGGCGCCGCTCGCCACCGCCACCGGCAAGATCGAGATCTTCTGCGAGACGATCGACGCCATGGGCTACGACGACTGCCCCGGCCACCCGGCTTGGCTGGAGCGGGCCGAGGTGCCGCGCGACGACGCCCCGCTGTGGCTGATCGCCAATCAGCCCGCCAGCCGCCTGCACAGCCAGCTCGACTATGGTGCCAACTCAAGAGCCGCCAAGCGAGACGGGCGCGAGGTGGCGCGCCTCAACCCGGCTGACGCCAAGGCCCGCGGGATCGGCGAGGACGACGTCATCGTCGTCTCCAGCCCCCGCGGGCGGTGCCTCGCCACGGCGCACCTCACGGACGATGTGCTGCCGGGCTGCGTGAATCTCTCCACCGGTGCGTGGTACGATCCGGTCGAGATCGGCGGCAGTGTGGTCTGCGTCCACGGCAATCCCAACGCGGTGACCCTGGACCGCGGCACCTCCAGGCTCGGCCAGGGCTGCACGGGACAACTCTCCTGCGTGGAGGTGGCGCGCTGGACGGGCCAGGTGCCGCCCGTGCGGGTCCACCGCGCACCGGACGCGGCGTAAGCGCCTCGGGGCAGCCTACGCGCTGCCCCGACCGCCGCCTCATTTCTCGGCAGGTCGGCTGTTTTCTCAGCAGCCGAAGCGGCATGCGCGGCGTTGCACTCGGCCCCGAGGCGGGACATTCTCGCAGCGCACCATTCGGCCCCGGAGCGTCAGACCATGCCCGCCAGGATCTCCCGTAGCGAATATGCCGACATGTTCGGCCCCACCGTCGGCGACAAGGTCCGGTTGGCGGACACCGAGCTTTTGGTCGAGGTGGAGACGCGACCACACCATCTACGGCGAGGAGGTGAAGTTCGGCGGCGGCAAGGTGATTCGCGACGGCATGGGCCAGTCCCAGGCGACGCGCGAGCAGGGCGCGGTGGACACCGTCATCACCAACGCCCTGATCCTCGACTGGTGGGGCGTGGTGAAGGCCGACGTCGGGCTGCGGGACGGCAAGATCGTCGGCATCGGCAAGGCCGGCAACCCGGACACGCAGCCGGGCGTGACCATCGTCGTCGGCCCGGGCACCGAAGCCATCGCCGGCGAGGGCAAGATCCTCACCGCCGGGGTGATCGACAGCCACATCCACTTCATCTGCCCGCAGCAGATCGACGAGGCGCTGGCCTCCGGCGTCACCACCATGCTGGGCGGCGGCACCGGGCCGGCCACCGGCACCAACGCCACCACCTGCACCCCCGGCCCGTGGCACATCGCGCGGATGATCCAGGCCGCGGACGCGTTCCCGATGAACCTCGGCTTCGCGGGAAAGGGCAACGCCTCGCTGCCGGCGGCGCTGCGCGAGCAGGTGAGCGCGGGCGCGATGGCGCTCAAGCTGCACGAGGACTGGGGCACCACCCCGTCCGCGATCGACTGCTGCCTCACCGTCGCCGACGAGATGGACGTGCAGGTGATGATCCACACCGACACGCTCAACGAGAGCGGCTACGTGGAGGACACCATCGCCGCCCTGAAGGGCCGCACCATCCACGCCTTCCACACCGAGGGCGCTGGCGGCGGGCACGCGCCGGACATCATCAAGGTGGCGAGCCTTCCGAACGTCATCCCCTCGTCCACGAATCCGACGCGGCCCTACACCGTCAACACCATCGACGAGCATCTCGACATGCTCATGGTGTGCCATCACCTCTCCGAGCACATCCCGGAAGACATCGCCTTCGCCGAGAGCCGCATCCGCAAAGAGACCATCGCGGCCGAGGACATCCTTCACGACATGGGCGCGTTCTCCATCATCGCCTCGGACAGCCAGGCCATGGGCCGCGTCGGCGAGGTGCTGACGCGCACGATGCAGACCGCCCACAAGATGCGCG
Organism: uncultured Alphaproteobacteria bacterium; assembly: GCA_963771975.1. GTDB lineage: Bacteria > Pseudomonadota > Alphaproteobacteria > Rhizobiales > Amorphaceae > Acuticoccus. The sequence goes on from CAVYVL010000002.1 coordinate 770,434, forward strand.
TGCAGCGCGGCCGCCTCGCCGAGGAGCAGGGCCAGAACGACAACGTCCGCGCCCGCCGCTACATCGCCAAGGTGACCATCAACCCCGCCATCGCCCACGGGATCGGCGGGCACGTCGGCTCGATCGAGGTGGGCAAGCGGGCCGACCTCTGCCTGTGGTCGCCGGCCTTCTTCGGCGTGAAGCCGGACATGGTGATCATCGGCGGCACCATCGCCGCCGCGCAGATGGGCGACCCGAACGCTTCCATTCCGACCCCGCAGCCGGTCCACATGCGCCCGCAGTTCGGCGCCTTCGGCCGCTCGTTGACGGCCTCGTCGGTGACGTTCGTTTCACGCGCCGCTGCGGACGAGGACTTCGGCACCTACAAGGACAACATCATCGTCGAGAACTGCCGCGGCATCGGCAAGGCGGACATGAAGCTGAACGACGCGATGCCGAAGATCGACGTCGACCCCGAGACCTACCGCGTGACCGCCGACGGTGAGCATCTCACCTGCGAGCCGGCCGAGGTGCTGCCCATGGCGCAGCGCTACTTCATGTATTGACGCACGCCCTTGGCCGTCCTCGCATCCATTCCCGTTGCTCTCGACGCGACCGCGCTGCTGATGGGCCGCGCCGGGGTTACCGCCGGCAGCCCTGCCAGCGGGTTCGTTCGGCAATCCGCGCGACCGGACGAAACCCTCCGCCGCCATCGGCCGTTTCGACGGGAATGGAGGATCTGGATATGATTCACGATCCGCGCGACCGCGCGAAGCCCAAGACCAATGACAATCATGCGCCCGGCGACGACGAGACGACCAAGGAATTCGACGAAGCCGAACTCGACGAGGCGATCGACGAGAGCTTCCCAGCCAGCGACCCCTTGCCGCCGCCCTCACGCGCCGGCGACTGACCGGATCACGGGGCCAGAGCGCCGCGCCGGAGATCCGGCGTGATTCGTGCGTCCAAGCTGCTGCCGGCGGAAGAGGCCGGGCCGCCGTCCCTGACCGTGCGGCTCGGCTTTGACGACCGCTTCCGCCGCCGTCTGGCGGTTCAGAGTGTCGAGGGGGAGCGCATCCTTTTCGACCTCGCGGAGGTGACCCGGCTGCGGGGCGGCGACCGTCTGGCGCTCGATGACGGCCGCGTGCTGGCGATCGAAGCCGAACCCGAAGACGTCGCCGACATCTCCGCGCCCGACGCGGCCACGCTGACGCGTCTCGCTTGGCACCTCGGCAACCGCCACACGCCGACCGCGGTGCTCGGCGAAACAGCTGCGCATCCGTCGCGATCATGTGCTGGAGGCGATGGTGGTGCGTCTCGGCGGCAGCGTCCACGCGATCCGGGCGCCGTTCGACCCTGAGGTCGGCGCCTACCACGACGGTGGCGGCCACGCCCATCACCACGACCACGACCACGACGAGCACGCGCCCGGCCATACGCATCCGCATGACCACTGAGGGCGGCACGGCGGACCGCGATCCGGACACCGCGTCGACGCCCGAGCTGGGCCTGCTCCTCACGTGGTTCTCGCCGTCATGCCCCATCGGCGCCTTCTCCTACTCGCACGGCCTTGAGACGCTGTTCGAGGCGGGCGGGCTCGACGATGCGGCCGCGGCGAAGACCGCCATCGAGACGGCGCTGCGCGATGGGGCAGGGCGCACCGACGCGATCCTCGCCGCCCACGCCTGGCGGGCGGCCCATGCCGGCGCCGCCGCGGCGTTGAACGAGCTTGGCGATCTCGGCCTCGCGCTCAGCCCCTCGCGGGAGCGGCGCGAGGAGACGCTGCGCCAAGGCAACGCCTTCGCCGAGCTGTTCGATGCCGTCTGGCCGGGGGCGATGGCGTTGTCAGACCGAGACCGGCCGCTGCCGGTCGTCCTCGGCGCCGCCGGGGCGATGCACGGCCTGCCGCTGCGCCCCCTGTTGGTGGCAGCACTGCACGCCTTCGCCGCCAACCTCGTGTCCGCAGCCGTGCGCCTCGTGCCGCTGGGGCAGACCGACGGCCAGCGCATCACCGCGGCGATGCTTCCCGTCGCGACACTGACTGCGCGCGAGGCCGAAGCTGCGCAACTCAACGATATCCATAGCGCCGCGATCGGCCTCGATATCGCCGCCATGGGCCACGAGACGCAGCATGTGCGGCTGTTCCGCTCGTGACGGCGGCCGCCGCCCCCACGCCCCTGGGCCCTTGCGCACCGCGGCGCCCGGTGCCAGAAAAATCAGTGTCTTCTTGAAAGGATGAGCTATGTCGGCGACGGCACACGGGCCGCTTCGTGTTGGGATCGGCGGGCCAGTCGGCTCTGGAAAGACGATGCTGATGGAGCGGCTGTGCAAGGCGCTGCGCGACCGCGTCGACATCATCGCCATCACCAACGACATCTACACCAAGGAAGACGCGCTGATCCTGTCGCGTGCCGAGGCGCTTGCGGTGGAGCGCATCATGGGCGTGGAGACGGGCGGCTGCCCGCACACCGCCATCCGCGAGGACGCCTCGATCAACCTCGCCGCCATTAAGGAGATGCGAGCACGCTTCCCCGCGTGCGACCTGGTGCTGGTGGAGTCGGGAGGCGACAACCTCGCCGCCACCTTTTCGCCCGAGCTCGCCGATATCACCATCTATGTGATCGACGTGGCGGCCGGCGAGAAGATCCCGCGTAAAGGCGGCCCCGGCATCACCCGTTCCGATCTCCTCATCATCAACAAGATCGATCTCGCCCCGTTCGTCGGCGCCTCGCTCGACGTGATGCGCGACGACGCCAAGCGGATGCGTGGCGAGCGGCCTTTCCTGATGACGAACTTGCGCGCCGGCGACGAAGTCGACGACGTCGTCGCCTTCCTGGCCGATAAGGGCGGCCTTGCGGTCTGACCTCGCTCGGTTACGCCCTGTTGATGACGACGAAACGATGCGGCCAACCTGCGCTCCGAACGACGGAGCGGCGGATCCGAAGGACATGACGATTGAGCTTTGATCCGCAATATGGCGAGGCCGTTCCGATCGGGAACGACATCGTGCGCATCACCGCGCGCAACCCGAGCTCATTCACGGGCGCTGGCACCAACACCTACCTGATCGGCAACACCGAGCTGATGCTCGTCGATCCGGGACCGGACGTGCCGGAGCATCTCGCCACCCTCAACAAGGCGATCGCCGGCCGGCCGGTGTCCCACATCCTCGTCACCCACTCCCATCGGGACCACATTTCCGGGCTGGGCGCCGTGCGCGATCTCACCGGCGCGGCGGTGGTGGCGGAGGGACCGGCTCGTCTGTCACGCGAACTGCATCCCGGCGAGCACGACCCACGGCCCGGCCACGCCGACCGCCTCTTTGCCATCGACCACGTGGTGGCCGACGGGGAGGAGATCTCCAACGGCGAGGTGACGGTCACCGCCATCACGACACCGGGCCACGCGGCGGACCACGTGGCGTTCGCCCGCGGCGAGGACCTGTTCAGCGGCGATCATGTGATGGGCTGGTCGACCACCATCGTGGCGCCGCCCGAGGGATCGATGCGCGCCTACGTGGCATCGCTCGAGAAAATCCTGCGGATGCCGCACACGCGCTACCTGCCCGGGCATGGTGATGCCATCGCTCAGCCGGGGCGCACCGTCTCCGGCATTCGCAGCCACCGGATGATGCGGGAGCGGGCGATCCTGCAACGCCTCGCGTCGGGGGATCAGACCATCGATGAGATCGTCGCCAACCTCTATACGGGGCTCGATCCGGGCCTGCACAAGGCGGCGTCCTATTCGGTGCTGGCGCATCTGGAGATGCTGACGGAGCAAGACCGTGTGCGCGCCGACGGCTATGGGCTGTCGGCCCACTGGCACGCCACCGGCGCATGACCCGTCCGACGAGGACGATGCCGCGCATCCTGGTGACCGGATTCGGCTCCTTCCCGGGCATGCCGCGAAATCCGACGGAGCGGCTGGCCGCGGCGCTCGCCGCCGCACCCCCGGCTGGCGTCGACGTCATCCGCCTCGATACGCACTGGAGTGTGGTGGACACCCTGCCGACCGTCGCGCGGCGCTACGGGGCGGTGATCATGTTCGGCGTCGCGGGGCGCGAGACGATGATCCGCTACGAACGGATCGCCACGCCGCAGACCGGCGGCCAGCTCGACGCGGCCAATGCGATGCCGCGGCCGCTGGCGCGCACGCGCTACACTCAGTTCGACGTCCCGGAGCTGGTGCGCGAGGCGCGGGCGGCGGGCTTCCCGGTCCGGCTCAGCCACAGCGCGGGGACGTACGTCTGCAACGCGGGTTATGGAGCGGCGCTGTGCGGCAATCCGCGGGCGCTGTTCGTACACGTGCCGCCGACGACGCGGCGCGGCCCGCTCAGCGATTCCGGGCTGGAGCGCCACGCCCGCTGGTTGATCGACACCGTGATGGACGAGCTTCTGCCCCGCACGACCCGCCTCGCCTGACGGCAGAAAGGCGTGTCGTGGCGGTCAGCAACGCGGGCCGGCAGTGGCGCCGCGATCAGCCCGTGCGCGGCTGGTACGGGTGATCCTCGCGCCAGCGCTGCATCATGTCGAGGAAGTCGTCGGGAAGGTCGTCGGGCAGGTCGATCTGCAGGGTGACGAGCAGGTCGCCGCGTCCCCCGGACTTCGTCGGCAGGCCGAGGCCGCGCAGCCGCAGCGTCTTGCCGCCCGATGATCCCGGCGGGATGGTGATGTTGACCGAGCCGTTCAGCGTCGGCGCACGCACTTTGGCACCGAGCGCCGCGTCGTAGAGCGTGACGGGAAGCTCGAGCCTCAGGTTCTGCCCCTCGCGCGTGAAGACGGGGTGCGCCCCGATGCGCAGCGTCAGGATCGCGTCGCCGGACGCGCCGCCGGTGGGGCTGTCATGACCGAGGCCGCGCAGGCGGATCTGCTGGTCCTGCTCCGCGCCGGGCGGGATGCGCACGTCCACCGTCCGCCCGGTGGGGAGCGACACCCGCAGCTTCTCGTCGCTCGCCAAGTCGTCCAGCGTCACCGTCACGACCACGTCGAGGTCCTGGCCACGCTCCGGAGCGGCACCGCCGAAGCCGGCGCGCTCCGTCCGTGCGCCGGCGGCTCCGGCACCCGCCGCGCCGCCACCCATGAACTCGCGCAGGATCTCGTCGACGCCGGCGCCGCCGTCACCGGAGGTGAAGCGCCATGTGCGGCCTTGGCCTGGGCCACCCGCGTTCTGCGCCCCGCCGCGGCCGAAGCCGGAGAACCCCCGAATCCGCCGAACGGCTCGCCCCCGCGCCGCCGGAGCCGAAGCCGGCGTGGAAGCGCGGCTGGCCGGCCGCGTCGATCTCGCCGCGATCGAACTTGGCGCGCTTGTCCTTGTCGCCTACGATCTCGTACGCGGCGTTGGCTTCGGAGAAGCGCTCCTGCGCCTTCGGGTCGTTGGAGTTGGTGTCAGGATGGTACCGCTTGGCGAGCCGGCGGTAAGCCGACTTAATCTCGCTTTCAGAGGCTGACTTCGATACGCCAAGCACGGTATAGGGGTCGCGCGCCATCACTGGTCCATTCTTAGCGGCGCCGGCCGTCCGGCACCTCCACATCCATTATAGGTGCTGTCATGAAGACACCCATATGTAGTGCGGCTTTCGCATGAGCGCGAGCCTTACCGACGCCGCGATCGCAGCGGGAGAAACGCCGGACCCCTTCGAACTGTTCGACGCTTGGCTGAAAGAGGCCTGGCAGAGCGAGCTGAACGACGCGAACGCCATGACTCTCGCCACTGTGGACAGTGCGGGGCTCCCGGACGCGCGCACCGTGCTCCTCAAGGGCCACGACGCGCGCGGCTTTGTCTTCTACACCAACCGAAACAGCGCCAAGGGGCTGGAGTTACAGGACAATCCCAAGGCTGCACTGCTCTTCCACTGGAAAAGCCAGCGCCGGCAGGTGCGCATTCGCGGCGCGGTCTCGCTCGTTTCGGACGCCGAATCGGACGCGTACTACGCCTCGCGGCCCCTCGGGAGCCGGATCGGTGCCTGGGCGTCGGACCAATCGAGGCCGGCAGCCGATCGCGGCGAGCTCGAAAAAAGAGTGGCGGATATGGAGCTGGAACTTGGGGATGACCCGCCGCGGCCGCCCTTCTGGGGCGGATACCGCGTCGCCCCGGAGGAGATCGAGTTCTGGCAGGATGGCCAATTCCGCCTCCACGACCGATTCTTGTTCCGCCGTGCCGGCGAGGGCTACCGCGTCCAGCGGCTGTTTCCATAGCCCTGTTGCGGGCGGCGTCGCGGATGCCGCGCCGTCTCGCGCTTCAGGCACTTCCACGCGCGGGCACCATTGCCTCGAAACCAGCATGTCGTTCCGCTGCCCACGGGGCGACGCGGCCGAGTGAGCGCCGGTCTAGCGGCGCAGGGCGGCCGTATCGATCGGTGCGGTGGCCGATGTGCGCTGCTCGGCGAGGTCGAGCTTCAGGTTCACGATGCGGGCGTACGCTCGCCGGATGCGGTTGGCGAAGGCGGGCGATTCCGCCGCGCGATCGGCGAGGGCGGTGATGATCTGATCGATCACCTCATAACCTTGCCCCGACGCCAGCGACAGCAGCGCGATGTCGCCGCCAGCCTCGACCATCATCGTGACGGCCTCCAGCGCGTCCCACTTCGAGGAGATCGCCTCCATCGCCAGATCGTCGGATACGACGACGCCGCCGAAGCACAGCGTCTCGCGCAGGAACCCGTCGATGGCGGCACCGGAGAGGGAAGCGGGGAGACCGTCCGCGGTGAGTCCGTCCAGGGTGAGGTGGCCGGCCATGATCATATCGGCTTCATCGTCGGCGATCATGTCGCGGAAGGGCACCATCTCGCTGCGCTGCCATGTGGCGGTGAGGTCGATGGCCCCTTTGTGACTGTCATCGGTGGACGAGCCATGGCCGGGAAAATGCTTGAGCGCGGTGCCGACCCCGGCTTCGCGGTGCGTCTCGGCAAATGTGGTCGCGTAGCGGGTCACGGTGGCCGGATCCTCGCCGTAACTGCGGCCGAAACGGGCGATCACCGGATTGTCTGGATTGATGGCGAGATCGACCACCGGACCGAAGTTGGCCGTGAAGCCGAGTTCGGCGAGGGCGCGGGCCATCTCTGAGTAGGTGGCGCGGGCGTCGGACGGGGAGGCGCTGGCGACATCGGCCGCTGACGGCGTGTCCGGCGCGCCCTCCGACGGCTTCACGCGCATGACGAGGCCGCCCTCCTGGTCGACGGCGACGATCGGCGGCAGCAGCTCGTTGGCCTCCGCAAAGACGGCATTGACGGCGGCGATATCGCGCGCCGAGGCGATGTTGTGGCGGAAGGTGAGCACGCCGCCGATTCGCGACTCGGCGAGCGCCTTTCGCGCCGCGCGCACGCCAGGATCGGAAGGCGCCGATCCGCCGTAGCTCACCACCAGGAGCTGGCCGATCATCGCCTCCATCGGCAAGCTCCGCAGCTCCGGCGGCAGGCGAAACCATGCAAGCTCCGGATCGGGGAGCGTACAGCGGCTGGTGAATGTCTCCTTCAGGGTGGGCTTGGCGAGTGGGAGGGCCTGCCACTCGGCCGGCCGCTCGATCCGCCCCTCGAGGTCGCGCTCCTCGCTCGATTGGGCGAGCGCGTCCCCGGTGCTGCTGGCACCCAAGAAAGAGCGCAACCGCCACGGTTGCCGCGCCGCGCCAAGTCCGCGGCAAGAGGCGAGATGACATTCGAGGCCGTTTCACGAGGCCGTGCAAGACGGTGGGTCGCATGGTGACGCTCCCTGTCGGCACATCAAACTAGAGCCGATGATCGCTGGTTCGCCCCCGCGAGGTCCACCCCCTCCGGACAATGCCCAACACATTGCTCATGCGTTCGAACCTTGGGGTTCGATCATTCCCTACACTTGGTGCAGGCGTGCCGGGCATGTGGGCTGCGCGCGAGACCCCGGCCAGTTATCGCTTTCCCGCACAAATTGCAACTCGGGCCACGAGCAGGGCTACACCCGTCCTAATGTCTCCTTATTGGTGCATTAAAATTGCGCATGCCTGCCGTTGACAGCGCGTCGACGTTGTCGGCACGCTGCATGAAAATTAGGACCGGCATTAAACGTGTCCCTGGGAGGAAGTCGTGAAGTTATCGCCACTTTTTATTGGCGCATCGTCGGTGCTCGCGCTGGCAATGGGCGCTCAAGCGCAGACCGTTACGATCGCGACCGTCAACAACGGTGACATGATCCGCATGCAGGCGCTCGCGGATCACTTCACAGAAGCAAATCCCGGCATCGAGCTCGAGTGGGTGACGCTCGAAGAGAACACCCTGCGCCAGCGCGTCTCGACGGACATCGCCACCAACGGCGGCCAGTTCGACGTGATGACCATCGGCACCTACGAGGTTCCGATTTGGGCTCAGAAGGACTGGCTCGTCCCGCTGGACGACCTGCCGGGAGACTATGACGTCGACGACATCCTGCCGGCGATCCGCGGCGGCCTGTCGGTCGACGGGACGCTCTATGCGGCGCCATTTTATGGCAAGTCGTCCATGGTGATGTATCGCACCGACCTTTTCGCAGAGGCCGGCATCGACATGCCGGACGAGCCGACCTGGGAATTCATCGCCGACGCGGCGCGCCAGCTCACCGACAAGGATGCCGAGCAGTACGGCATCTGCCTGCGGGGCAAGGCCGGCTGGGGCGAAAACGTGGCGTTCCTCTCCGCGATGGCCAACGCGTTCGGTGCTCGCTGGTTCGACATGGACTGGAACGCCCAGTTCGATCAGCCGGAGTGGAAGGAAACGCTGACCTTCTACATCGACCTGATGAATGACGCTGGTCCTCCGGGCGCATCGTCGAACGGGTTCAACGAGAACCTCGCCCTTTTCCAGCAGGGCAACTGCGCCATGTGGATCGACGCCACTGTCGCCGCCTCATTCGTGACCAATCCGGAGGAGAGCGAAGTCGCCGAGAGTGTCGGCTTCGCGCTGGCACCGGACACCGGCCGCGGCAAGCGCTCCAATTGGCTTTGGGCGTGGTCGCTGGCGATCCCGACGTCGACCGACGCTGAAGATGCGGCCAAGACGTTCGTCGCCTGGGCGACCTCCAAGGAGTACCTGGAGCTGGTCGCCTCGGAAGAAGGCTGGGCGAACGTGCCGCCCGGAACGCGCACCTCGCTGTACGAGAACGAGAAGTACCTCGAGGCGGCGCCGTTCGCGAAGATGACATTGTCATCCATCCGCGCGGCCGACCCGAACAACCCGGCCGTGGACGAGGTCCCGTACGTGGGCGTGCAGTTCGTGGCGATCCCTGAGTTCCAGGGCATCGGCACGGCGGTGGGGCAGCAGTTCTCCGCCGCGCTCGCCGGCACCACGGACGTCGACCGGGCGCTCGCCAACGCGCAGTCCCTGACCGAGCGGCAGATGCGGCGAGCCGGCTACCCGAAGTAGTCGGGGGCCGCCACCCCAAGTCATTCGGATCACCGCGCGCCGCCAAGAAGCGCACGGTGAGCCACTGGGGCGGACGCGACGGCGTCCGCCCTTTTCTCCCCTCGAGGGCGCGCGCCATGGCCACGACACACACAAGAGCCGCCGCGAAGATCATGATGTCGCCGGCCGTCATCCTGCTGCTCGGCTGGATGATCGTGCCGCTCGGGATGACGATCTACTTCTCGACCCTTGCGTATAACCTTTACGACCCCTCGATGACGCCGTTCGTCGGCTGGGGGAACTACGAGTACTTCGTGACCGGCCCCGCCTTCTGGCCCTCGATGGTCAACACGCTGCTGATGGTCGGCGGCGTGCTTCTCATCACCATCTGCGGCGGGGTGCTGCTGGCGCTGCTGCTCGATCAGCCGATGTTCGGGCAGGGCATCGTGCGCATCCTCGTCATCGCGCCGTTCTTCGTCATGCCGACGGTGGGCGCGCTGGTGTGGAAGAACATGTTCATGAACCCGGTCAACGGGCTCTTCGCCTACGTCGCCAAAGTGTTCGGCCTGACGCCGATCGACTTCCTGTCCGAAATTCCGCTCCTGTCGATCATCATCATCGTCGCCTGGCAGTGGCTGCCGTTCGCGACCTTGATCCTGCTGACGGCAATGCAGTCGCTCGATTCCGAGCAGATGGAAGCGGCCGAGATGGACGGCGCTTCGGCGCTGGCGAAGTTCTTTTCCATCGTCCTGCCGCACCTGTCGCGCGCCATCACGGTGGTGATCCTCATCCAGACCATCTTCCTGCTCGGGATCTTCGCGGAGATCTTCGTCACCACGAACGGCGGGCCGGGCAACGCCACCACGAACCTCACCTACCTCGTCTACCTGGAGGCGCTGGTGGGACAGGACATCGGTTCCGGGTCCGCCGGCGGCATCATCGCCGTCATCCTCGCCAACATCGTCGCGATCTTCCTGATGCGGATGATCGGCAAGAACCTGGATTTGTAGGATGAGGGACCTCTGACATGGCCAGAGCCGTCTCGACCCGCCGCAAGATCGCAATCACCGTGCTCGCATGGGCCATCGGTCTGGCGATCTTCTTCCCGGTCCTGTGGACCATCCTGACCAGCTTCAAGACCGAAGGGGAGGCGATCGCCTCGCCCCCATCCTTCCTGTTCTTCCAGTGGACGCTCGAGAATTACGAGACGGTCCAGGAGCGGTCCGACTATTTCCGCCACTTCTGGAACTCGGTGATCCTGTCGCTCGGGTCCACGATCTGCGGCCTGATCATCGCGGTGCCGGCGGCGTGGGCGATGGCCTTCGTGCCGGGACGCTTCACCAAGGACATCCTGATGTGGATGCTCTCCACCAAGATGCTCCCGGCGGTCGGCGTGCTGATGCCGATCTATCTGCTCTGCCTCAATGCGGGGCTGCTGGACACCAGGGTGGCGCTGATCTTCATCCTCATGATGATCAATCTGCCGATCATCGTGTGGATGCTCTTCACGTACTTCCGCGAAATCCCGGGCGATATCCTGGAGGCGGCGCGGATGGACGGCGCGACGATGCGCAGCGAGATCGTCTACGTGCTGGTGCCGATGGCGGTGCCGGGCATCGCCTCGACCCTGCTTCTCAACATCATCCTCGCCTGGAACGAGGCCTTCTGGACGCTGAACCTGACCACGGTGAACGCCGCGCCGCTGACCCAGTTCATCGCCAGCTACTCGTCTCCCGAGGGTCTGTTCTACGCCAAACTCTCCGCCGCTTCGACGATGGCGATCGCGCCGATCCTCATCCTCGGCTGGTTCAGCCAGAAGCAGCTGGTGCGCGGCCTCACCTTCGGCGCGGTCAAGTAAGGTTCGACATGGGACAGATCATCCTGAAAGACGTCACCAAGTCGTTCGGCGGGGTCGAGGTCATCAAACCGCTGAACCTTGCCATCGAGGACGGCGAGTTCGTCGTCTTCGTCGGGCCGTCCGGCTGCGGCAAGTCCACGCTGCTGCGCCTGATCGCCGGCCTCGAGGACGTGACCTCCGGCCAGATCCTGATCGACGGGGAGGATGCCACCGCGACACCGCCGGCTCGTCGCCGCCTCGCCATGGTGTTCCAGTCCTACGCGCTTTACCCGCACATGACCGTGGGCAAGAACATCGCCTTCCCGCTCAAGATGGCGAAGGTCGACAAGAAAACCATCGACGAGAAGGTCAAGACGGCCGCGGCGACCTTGAACCTCACCGACTATCTGCACCGCCGCCCGGGCCAACTCTCCGGCGGCCAGCGCCAGCGCGTCGCCATCGGCCGGGCCATCGTGCGCGAGCCGTCCGCCTTCCTGTTCGACGAGCCGCTCTCCAACCTCGACGCGGCGCTGCGCGTGAACATGCGCCTCGAGATCAGCCAGCTGCACAACGATCTCGAGACGACGATGATCTACGTCACCCACGACCAGGTCGAGGCGATGACGATGGCCGACAAGATCGTCGTGCTCTCGGCGGGGCGGATCGAGCAGGTCGGCTCGCCGCTCGACCTCTATCGTGCGCCGAAGAACAAGTTCGTCGCCGGCTTCATCGGCTCGCCGAAGATGAACTTCATCAACGGCGCCCAGGCCAAGAAGTTCGACGCCGACACCATCGGCGTGCGGCCCGAGCACATCACCCTGTCGACGAGCGAAGGGGAGTGGTCGGGCACCGTCAGCGTCTCCGAGCACCTCGGGTCGGACACGTTCCTCCACGTCGCGGTGGACGGGGTCGGGACGCTGACGGCGCGTTCCGACGGCGAGTTCGGCGTGCACCACGGCGACCGCGTGTACCTGACCCCCGCGCCCGACAAGATCTACAAGTTCGACGCTGAGGGTTTGGCGATCTGAATGACGGCCCCGCGGACATGGCGCGCGACGGCAACGCTGCAGCCTCCGGCGGGCTCGGGTCCCACCAACGATCAGGCTCCGACGCGCCGCGCCTCGGTTCATCGCCATGCCGCACCGCCGGTGGGCGGGGTGCCGCTGGCACGGTAGTGTGGTCGGTCACTCGATCAGATATGAGCGCTAATCCCATGATCCGACTGTCCGCCGCCACGTTGCCCCAGATCCAGACCGCAGCGACGCCGAACTACGACAGGGCGATGCTGACGCCGGGGATCGTCCACTTCGGCATCGGCAACTTCCATCGTGCCCACCAGGCGGTGTACCTCGACCGGCTGTTTTCCATGGGCCGCGACCACGACTTCGGCATCGTCGGCGCGGGCGTGATGGCTGGCGACCAGAAGATGCGCGACGCGCTGATGGGGCAGGATTATCTGACCACCGTGGTCGAGCAGTCAGCGGACGAGAGCGCGGCGCGTGTCACCGCACCGATTACCGGGTTCCTGCCCGTCGGCGATACCACCGCCATCCTCGCGCAGCTGACCGACCCGGCGACGCGCATCGTCTCCCTGACCGTGACGGAGGGCGGCTACTTCATCGACTCCAGTGGCGTGTTCAATCCGCAGCACCCCGATATCGCCCACGACGGCAAGAACCCCGATGCGCCGCGCACCGTGTTCGGGTTGATCGCCGCCGCGCTGTCGGCACGGCGGGCCAGCGGCACGCCCGCCTTCACCGTGATGTGTTGCGACAACATTCCCCACAACGGCTCCGTCACCCGCAGCGCCGTCGTCGGCACCGCCCAACTCTACGATGCCGACCTTGCCAACTGGATCGCCGGAGAAGTCTCGTTTCCCAATGCGATGGTGGACCGGATCACCCCCGCCACCAGCGAGCGCGAGCGGCGGCTCTGCGCGGAGAAATTCGGCATCGCGGACGCCTGGCCCGTCTTTTGCGAAGATTTCACGCAATGGGTGCTGGAGGACGACTTCCCCGCCGGCCGCCCGGCGCTGGAGGAGGTCGGCGTCGAGTTCGTGGACGACGTCACGTCCTACGAGCTGATGAAGATCCGTATCCTCAACGGCGGCCACGCGGTGATCGCCTATCCGGCGGGGCTGCTGGGGATCACTTACGTGCATGAGGCGATGGCGCATCCCCTGATTGCGGGATTCCTGGCGAAGATCACCCGCGAGGAAATCATCCCGACCGTCCCGCCCGTACCCAACACCAGCCTCACCGACTACGCCGCGCTCATCGAGACACGCTGCGCCAATCCCAAGATCGGCGACACCGTGCGGCGGCTGTGCCTCGATGGGTCGAACCGCCAGCCGAAGTTCATCGTGCCGACGCTGGCCGATCGGATCGCCGCCGGCCAGTCGATTACCGGGCTGGCGCTGAAGTCGGCCCTGTGGTGCCGCTACTGCGTGGGCGAGACGGAGACGGGCGAGGTGATCGCGCCCAACGATCCCAATTGGGAGAGGCTGCAGTCGGTCGCCCAGGCCGCGCAGACAGATCCGTCCGCCTGGCTCGGGCTGAGCGAGATTTACGGCGCACTCGGCTCGGCGCCGATCTTCCGCGACCGTTTTGCCACGGCACTCGCCGCGCTGAAGGACAGCGGCGTCGAGGCGACCCTGCAACGCTACCTGTCGGATACCCTTTGAACCCAGGGCACGGGTCCGCTCGAGTGCGGCGGTGGGCACCGCGGTGCCCGCCCTGCGTTGCGGGCGAGGGCAAATGCGCCTCGCCCGCTGGAATTGACGTTATTCGGCGGGCGCTGGGGCCGCCGCGCCGGAGCGGGGCGGTGTCGCCGTGCCGCTGACCGCCGGCCAGGCGGTCGTGTCGAGATCCAGGTCGGTGTACTGCGACGGATCAAGCACCGGCTCTTGCACACCGGCCTTCAGCTGCGCGGTGTAGTCCCGCACCATGCGCAGGCCGATCGGGAACAGCATGAGCATCGCCATCAGGTTGACCAGCGCCAGGATGCCCATGAGCGGGTCGGAGAAGAAGAACACCGACGTCGCCCCTTCCGCGGAGGCACCGAGGAACACCAGCGCGATCACAGCCAAGCGCAACAGCATCTGCGCCATTCGGCCTTCGGTGAACACCGCCAGCGCCGTCTCGCCGAGGTAGTAATTGTAGATGATCGACGAGAACGCGAAGAGCAGCACCGCGAAGGAGAGGAAGTAGCTCGCCCACGCGCCGAAGTGGCTGGCGAGCGCCTGTTGTGTCAGCACGACGCCGTCGATATCGGCGCCCGGCTGGTAGACGTCGGACAGCAGGATCATGAACGCGGTGCACGAGCAGATGATCATCGTGTCGATGAAGACCGACAGCGACTGCACCACGCCCTGGCTCACCGGGTGCTTCACGTCGGCGATCGCCGCCACGTTGGGGGCCGAGCCGAGACCCGCCTCGTTGGAGAAGAGGCCGCGCCGGAGCCCCTGCGCCACCGCCGCGCCGATGCCGCCCGAAACCGCCGAGGTGAAGCCGAACGCGTTGGAGAAGATGCTGCCGATGACGCCGGGCAGCGACGGGATGTTGATGATGATGACGACGAGCGCGAGGCCGATATAGCCGAACGCCATCACCGGCACGACGACGTCGGCCACCTTGGCGATGCGCCGAATGCCGCCGAACACCACCAGAGCCGTGAGCGCGGCGAAGGCGATGCCCACGTAGAGCCGCGAGACGCCGAAGCTCTCCTGCATCGCGCCGGCGACGGTGTTGCCCTGGAAGGCGTTGAAGCCGAAGGCGAACGCGGCGATCAGGCAGACCGCAAAGAGCATCGCCAGCCAGCGGAACGAGCTGCCGAGGCCGTAGATGATGTACTGCGCCGGCCCGCCGCGGTAGCTCCCGTCCGGCTCAGTGCGCTTGAAGAGCTGAGCGAGCGAGCACTCGAACAGGCTGGTCGCCATACCGACGAGCGCGATCGCCCACATCCAGAACACCGCCCCGGGCCCGCCCAGCGTGATCGCCACCGCGACACCGGCGATGTTGCCGCCGCCGACGCGCCCGCCCACGGAGACGAGGAGCGCCTCGCGCGACGAGATCCGCCCGCCGTCCCTCGGCTCGGATTTGGTGAGCACCTGAAACATCCGGCCGAAGAAGCGCAGCTGCACGAACTGCGAGGCCAGCGTGAAGAAGACGCCCAGCACGACAAGGAACGGGATCAGCGACCATCCCCAGGTAAAGTCGCTGATGGCGTCGAAGAATTCGCGGATAATATCCATTAAGGGGCCTCGTGCGGTGGCGTTGGAGCGCGAGCGAACCGCGCTGATGCTCCGCGGCCGGTCGCTTGAGCCAACGCGGGAGCGGCAACATGTCACCGCCCTGGAAGAAGCGTGTCAATAAGTTCGTCATGCCCTTTTGTGAGGCATGAACGGGTTTGCCGCTCGCGGGATGCTCGTGCGCCGGGCTTCAGCCTCCACGTGGCGGCGGTGCCCAGCGGCGCGTGCAAAGTCTGTGCGGCGGGGCGCTCTCAAGGCTCGGCGGTGATCGAGAGGTTCAGGAGTTGCGGCAACAGTTGCGGTTTGAGGAGGGCGCCGCCGAGGAGCTGCGCGACGTTCACGGCGTCCGCCGGTGCCATGCTGATCGTCAGCGTGCCGGGCTGGGCGAGGAAGCGGCCGATCGCATCGGTGGTGCCGGCAGCGAACTCTGCGGTGCCGATCGACGTCATCGCGTCGCGAACCGCCTCGACGATGTGGGTGCGGATCCGATCGGCGGAGACGCCGGACTGGGCGGCGGTGCGGGCCAGCAGGCGCGCCGTGAGGCCGTCGTCCTTGAACGCGACCGTGAAGGCGGCCACGCGCACCTCCTGCAGCAGCGGCAGCATCTCTGTGACCGAGCCGGCGCTGCGTTGCAACGCCGCCACCCGCTGCGCGCTGAGCCCGGTGGCCTCGCCGGACATGACCAGCGCGCCGACCTCGCTCGCGGCGATCGCGAGTTCGCTGAGGCGCGCCGAACCGTCCGTCTCGTCCCAGCGCCCTTCGAGCGCGCCGCTGAGCGTCAGCGTGTCGTAGCCGAGGTCGGTGAGGAGGGTGGAGGCGGTTCCCTGGAAGAAGGCCGCATCGACGGTGGCGCCTTGGAACGCGATTCGGCCGCTGGCGGGGCCGGCGTCGGCATCACGCGTGATTTCGACCCGTGTCACCGCGACGGCACGGCCCTCGGCGGGGCGCGCGGCCAAGTCCTCCAGGACGAGACCGTCGAACTGGCCCAGCACCGTCGCCAGCCACGATCCGCTGCTCTCGCGCATGGGAAGCCGCGGCCCGGTGACGGTGAGCGCGGCGGCGGACGACGTGGAGCCACTGGCGATGTTGGTCATCGTCACGTCGGCGTACTGGATGACGTCGGCGCGCAGGGCGTTGGCGCTGTCGATCAGCCCATCGACGATCACCACTGCGCCGATGGTGAGGCGCTCGCTGCGGGCGGGTGCGCTCGCACTCAGCCCGGTCAGCACCGTGCCCTCGTCGTTCTGGCCGCTCGCCTCGATGGACACATCCTCGAAGCCGCCGGATTCGACGATCCGCAGGAACCCGTCCGCCACGGCGCTGCCGGTCGGCTCGAACGCGTCGGCCGGACCCGCCAGCAGCGGCGCCAGCAGGATCGCGAAGAGCGGTGTGAGGCGATGACGTCGGTGCATGGGCAGTCCTCCCGGCAAGCCGTCCTGCGGTAGCCGATGCACGCGTGGTGTTCAATTAACGACTATGCCACGTGGAATGGGCGAGAAAGCGAGCATCGAGGCTTGCCGCCTCGCCTCTGAGGTGGTGGGAGAGGGGAACGCGACCGATGGAGAGGGTGATGGCGCAAGCGCTCGCAGTGGTGTTGGCGGCCGGCAAGGGCACGCGGATGCGCTCCAAGACGCCGAAGGTGCTCCACAAGGTGGGCGGCCGGGCGATGGTGGACCACGTGCTCGCCGCCGCGGTTGGTGCGGGGGTGGCCCGGGCCGCGCTCGTCGTCGGACCCGATGCGCCGTGGGCCGAGGCACGCACATCGGAGCGCCTCTCGCTCCACGTCCAGGCCGAGCAGAAGGGCACCGCCCACGCCGTGCTCGCGGCGAAGGACGCCTTCGCGGCCGATCTCGATGCCGTGGTCGTCCTCTTCGGCGACAACCCGCTGGTGACGGCCGCCACCATCGACCGGATGCTGGAGCGCGTGATCGGCGGGGCGGACCTTGCCGTGCTCGCCTTCCGCACCGACACACCCGCCGGCTATGGCCGCCTGCTGCTGGACGAGAACGGTCACGTCCGCGCGATCCGCGAGGAACGCGATGCCTCCGAGGAGGAGCGCGCGGTGACGCTGTGCAACTCCGGGGTGATGGCTGTCCGGGCCGGCACGCCGCTGGAGGCGCTCTCCGCCATCGGCGCCGACAACGCCAAGGGCGAGTACTACCTCACCGATCTCGTTGCGCTCGGCGCCGAGCGCGGCTTCAACATGGTGTGGGAAGAGGCGCCGATGGCCGAGGTCATGGGCGTGAACGACCGTGCCCAGCTCGCCGAGGCGGAGGCCGAGTTCCAGCGCCGCGCCCGCCTCAAAGCGCTCGAGACAGCGACCTTGATCGCGCCCGAAATCGGTCTATTTCAGTCATGACACGGTGGTCGGCGAGGACGTCACCATCGAGCCCCACGTGGTGTTCGGCACCGGTGTCGCGATCGGCGACGGGGCGAGCATCAAGGCCTTCACGCACCTCGCCGACACGGTGGTCTCGCCCGGCGCGACGGTCGGTCCGTTCACGCGCTCCCGCGGTGGCACCAACGTCGGGCCGGGGGTGAAGATCGGCAACTTCGTGGAGCTTAAGAACGCCAGCCTCGCCACCGGAGCCAAGGTGAGCCACCTCTCCTACATCGGTGATGCCGGGGTCGGCGCGGACGCCAACATCGGTGCCGGGACGATCACCTGCAACTACGACGGGGTGAGCAAGCATCGCACCGAGATCGGCGACGGCGCCTTCATCGGCTCCAACAGCGCGCTGGTGGCGCCGGTCGCGATCGGCGAGGGCGCCTTCGTGGCGTCCGGCTCGGTGATCACCGAGGACGTGCCGGCCAACGCCCTGGCGCTCGGCCGCGGCCGCCAGACGACGAAGCCGGATCGCTCGCCGCTCAAGCCGAAGCCCTGAGCCGCCGGCCCACTGTCGCGGCGCGACCATGCAGGCGGCCAATCAGGCGGATGCCGGCCGCAGACATCGCCGAAAACGGTAACTGCCCCATGTTAAGCGCGTGGGACACCGCAGGCATGGAGGCCGACATGACGATCAGGGAGCGAATCATCCATCAGCTGCAGCGGGTCTTCGGGTCCGAGGCTCACGATCCTGACCCGGCCGAGATGAACTCCATGGAGCGGGCCGAGGCGGCCAGCGCAATGCGCAACTCCGGCAAGGGCATGCAGTCCGAATTGGCCGAGCCGACGGAAGAGGCGCGCGAATACGCGCGCGCGGCCAACCATCACGGCCTGGAGCCGATGGAGTCCGACTTCGCCGAGGACAACCACGAGGCCCACTCGAACGCGCAATCGGCGAGCGAGCACGACGGCAGCCATCTCGAGAGCGATGTGGTCGACGACAACGTCGACGCCGAAGAGGAGGCCGAGCTCGCCTCGCCCCACCGTACGTCGTTCCCCGACGGCGACCTTGTCGACGACAGCGAGGGCGCCAAGCAGGCCGCGATCCGCGCGTCGCAGCGCGAGGACGAACAAGACGACGAAGAAGACCACGACAAGGCCTGACCGACGTCTCCGAGACGGATCCCGCATTCCGCGCTCTCAGATCGGCGGCCAGCCGTCGCGGGGTTTGTGTAACTCCATGTGAAGTGCGAAGCGTGTCGTCGGCGCGCTAGAGACGCGGCGCGGGTTCGGACCCCGGCGCGCGAGGGCGCCTCTGCGTGGGTGCAAGTTCAGCGTATGCCAACGTTTGGCGTGCTGAGGTGGCATTCGGGTGCGGGACGCTGGAGAAATCGGAGACCGGCATGTGTGGCATTGTTGGCGTGATCGGGGCCCCGGATGCGGCGCCGCTCATCCTCGACGCGTTGAAGCGGCTCGAATACCGCGGTTATGATTCGGCCGGCATCGCCGCCGTCGCGGCCGATGGGCGGATGGAGCGCGTGCGCGCCGCCGGAAAGCTGCGGAACCTCGAGCAGCGCCTCGCCGAGCACCCGCTCGCCGGTGGCACCGGCATCGGCCACACCCGCTGGGCCACCCACGGCGCACCGACCGACGCCAACGCCCACCCGCACGTCGCCGAGCCGGTCGCCGTCGTCCACAACGGAATCATCGAGAACTTTCGGACCCTGCGGCAGACGCTGCAGGAGGGCGGTGCGATCCTCACCTCCGAGACCGACACCGAAACGATAGCCCATCTGATGGCGCACCAGCTGGCGACCGGCGCCGAGCTGAAGGACGCGCTTGTGGCGACACTAGAGCAGCTCGAGGGCGCGTACGCGCTCGCCTTTTCCTTCGCCGGGCAGCCGCAGGTGCTGGCCGCGGCGCGGTTCGGCAGCCCGCTCGCCATCGGCATCGCCTCGGACATGAAGATGATCGGCTCCGACGCCATCGCCCTGGCCCCGTTCTGCGACGAGATCATCTACCTAGACGACGGCGACGTCGTGATTCTCACACCCGGCGCGGTGCAGGTCTACGACAGCGCCGGCAAACCGGTGGAGCGCGAGGCGGTGCCCGTGCCGATGCAGGTCTCGCTGGCGGAGAAGGGCAACTACCGCCACTTCATGGCCAAGGAAATCCACGAGCAGCCCGAGGTCATCGCCCGCACGCTGAGCCACTATATCGACGTCGGCGCGGGAACGCTGCGGGACGGCGCAGTGACGATCGACTTCGCGTCGATGCAGCGCCTCTCGATCGCCGCTTGCGGGACGGCCTTCTACGCCGGCCTCGTCGCGCGCTACTGGTTCGAGCGGCTGGCGCGGCTGCCGGTGGATCTGGATGTGGCATCCGAGTACCGCTACCGCGCGCAGGTCTTCGCACCGACCGATCTGGCGCTGTTCATCTCCCAGTCCGGCGAGACGGCCGATACCCTCGCCGCATTGCGCGCAGCGAAGGCCGGCGGCCAGCAGCTCGCCACGGTGGTCAATGTCGCCACCTCGACCATGGCGCGCGAAGCGGACGTCGTGCTGCCGACACTGGCTGGTCCGGAGATCGGCGTCGCCTCCACCAAGGCGTTCACGTGTCAGCTGGCGACGCTGGCGTGCCTGGCGGTGAAGGCGGGGCTCGACCGCGGCACGCTGTCGCCTCTGGATGCGGAAGGGTTCCTGTCGGCGCTGATCGAGCTGCCGCGTCTGGTGGCCGAGGCAGTGACGCTGGAGCACTCCATCGAGCGGGTGGCGCGTCTGGTCGCGCCGGCGTCCTCGGCGCTGTTCCTGGGCCGCGGCACCTCATACGCGGTGGCGCTGGAGGGGGCGTTGAAGCTCAAGGAGTTGAGCTATATCCATGCCGAAGCGTATGCGGCGGGCGAGCTGAAACACGGGCCGATCGCGCTGGTCGACGAGGATCTGCCGGTGATCGTCGTCGCCCCTTACGACGACCTCTTCGCCAAGACCGTGTCCAACATGCAGGAGGTGCATGCGCGCGGCGGGCGGATCATCGCCGTGACGGACGCGCGCGGCGCGCACGCCATCGGGGACACGGCCGAGGAGTTGATCATCCTGCCGGATGTCCCGGCCTTCGTGGCACCCGTGGTGGCAGTCATCCCGCTGCAGCTTCTTGCCTATCATGCCGCGATCATCAACGGCACGGACGTCGATCAGCCGCGCAACCTCGCCAAATCGGTAACAGTCGAGTAGATATGCAACGTGAGTGGTGTGCTGCCCGTGTGCGGTGTGCGCACGGGCGCGCGCCTGCGCGGAGTTGCGTTGCGCGGTTGGGAGCCCCGGCGCGTGTGGGGTGCGGTGGATGGACGAAGAGCAAGGCGAAGTTCGGATCGGTCGGCGTCGCAAGTTCGTCAACCGACTGCGCAATTACCTCATCACCGGGATCATCGTCGCCGCCCCGCTGACGATCACGGTCTATCTCGTCGCCTACATCGTCAACTTCGTGGATGGGGTGGTCAAGCCGTGGATCCCGGCGGCATGGAACCCGGAGACGTACGCGCCGTTCCCGCTGCCGGGCATCGGCGTGGTGGTGGCGATCGTCGGCCTGGTTCTGCTGGGCTTCCTCACCGCAAACATTTTCGGCCGCACGATCCTGAAGCTCGGCGAGTCGATACTCTCCCGCATGCCGCTGATCCGCAACGTCTACGCGGCGCTAAAGCAGATCTTCGAGACCGCGCTTTCGGAGCGCAGCCACACGTTTCGCCGCGCCGGCCTGGTGGAGTATCCGCGCAAGGGGCTGTGGGCGGTGGTCTTCATCGCGACCGACGTGAAGGGCGAGATCAGCAACAAGCTGGGCGATGGCGACGACGCCATTTCCGTCTTCCTGCCGACCACCCCGAATCCCACCTCGGGGTTTCTCCTGTTCGTGCCGCGCAGTCAGGTCCTGATCCTGGACATGACCGTGGAGGATGCGGCGAAGCTCGTGATTTCCGCCGGCCTGATCACGCCGCGGTGGGACCCCAAGGCCCGCCGCTCGGCTGGGCGCGGGTACGGTCCGAATGCATCCTCATATCGCCGGCGAGACCGTGGAGGTCCCCATCCGCGGCACGCTGGCGGACGATCCGGGTGACGCTTCGGACGGCCCGTCCACCGAGCGGCGGCGCACCGACGACGCCGAGCCGGTGGAGCAACCGTAGCGGCGCCGCGCCACAACAGGCTTGAAACGGCGCGTGAAGCGGTTACGAACGCGCCACGTCACGTGCCGTAGGGACTCCCGTCCGCCGGCCACGCGTCTAGCCTTCGCACGCACCTTCACGGGATCATCCATGGCCGAGCCTTCCCCGACGGACCCCCGCGCTCAAGCCGCTGCGCTCTCTCCGAACGATCCGCGCGCCTCGTTCCAGGCGATGATCCTGGCGCTCCAAGCGTATTGGGCGGAGCGCGGCTGCGCGATCCTTCAGCCTTACGACATGGAGGTCGGCGCCGGCACCTTCCATCCGGCGACCACCCTTCGCGCGCTCGGGCCGCGACCGTGGCGGGCCGCCTATGTGCAGCCCTCGCGCCGGCCGGGCGACGGGCGCTACGGCGAGAATCCCAACCGCCTGCAGCACTACTACCAGTTCCAGGTGATCCTGAAGCCGAGTCCCGCGGACTTGCAGGGGCTCTATCTCGGCTCGCTCGATGCCATCGGCATCGACCTGAAGCGCCACGACGTGCGCTTCGTCGAGGACGACTGGGAGAGCCCGACACTCGGCGCCTGGGGCCTGGGGTGGGAGTGCTGGTGCGACGGTATGGAGGTTTCGCAGTTCACCTACTTCCAGCAAGTGTGCGGGATCGACTGCCGCCCCGTCGCCGGCGAGCTCACCTACGGGCTGGAGCGGCTGGCGATGTACGTGCAGGGCGTCGAGAACGTCTACGATCTCACCTACGTCGCCGAATCGGAGGCAGGACCCCGCGTCTCTTACGGCGACGTCTTCCTGCAGGCCGAGCAGGAATATTCGGCGCATAATTTCGAGCACGCCGACACCGAGATGCTGCTGCGCCACTTCCGCGACGCGGAGGCCGAATGCCATGCTCTGCTGGCGGCCGGCGCGCCGAAGAGCGAGGGCGGGCGCCACACCCAGGTGCTCCCGGCCTACGATCAGACCATCAAGGCCAGCCACATCTTCAACCTCCTCGACGCGCGCGGCGTGATCTCGGTGACGGAGCGGCAGGGCTACATCGGCCGGGTGCGAACGCTCGCGAAGGCATGCGGCGAGGCGTACCTCGCCACGGAGGGCGGCGGCTTCGGGCACGACGGGACGGCGCAAGGCTCGGAGGCGGCAGCGTAAATCCGCCGCATCGCCGCGTGGGCGGCCGGCGCGAATCGGAACGCCGGCGAAACGCGTCGTTAAGCTGCGGCGTGGTTGGGTGAGGTGGTTCACGGACACATCTGATGCCTACGCGCCACCGTCGTCGATCCCGCTACACCTTCTTCCTCCTGCCACTGCTTCTGGTCGCGGTGTCGGTCTATTTCGGCTGGCAATCGGGCCGGGGAGATTATGGCGACGACGCGCGCGGTGCGTTGCGCAAGGAGCGGGCGGTCCTGGAGGTGGAGCTGACGGACCTCGTCGCGGAGCGTGAGCGGTTGCAGGACCGTGTGCGGCGGTTGCGCGTCGATGCGCTCGACGCGGACCTCCTCGACGAGCGGGCGCGGGCGCAGCTCAACATGGCCCACCCCAACGAGATCGTGATTCTCAACGTGACCCGCGACCCGGCTTCCAGCCCGGCGGCGAAGGCCGGGATGATCCTGAGCGCGCACGGCAACTGAGCGGCCCGCTGCCCGGATTCGAGCTCTCATACGGCACCAGCCTCAAGACAGGTCGCAGACCCCATCCGGCATCGGCGTGGCGCGGTCGGCGCGATCGGGATTCACACGATCAACGGTGACGCTGCCGAACGGGTCCGGTTGACCCGCCGGGCTTATCGGCTAAACGGGATCGCAGTGTGATGGGGCCGTGCGAGGCAGCGCGGGTCCGTTTCGCGCCGGGCGTGTCGCGGGTCTAGCGGCGCCGGCGCTGGTGGTGAGGCCGGTCACAGGTCGTTGGCGTACGGACAAAACGGCTCGCCTGCTTTTCGTTGGGCCAGCCGTGGTCTAGGTTGCATTCAAAAGCGGGACGTCAGGAGGGGCCTTATGGCCGTCGAAGCCAAAGCAAGGGACAAGGACGAGGCGGGCCAGACGGACCCGGCGTTCACCGTCGACGACTATCAGCGCGCCTACGAGGACATGCTGCTGATCCGCCGGTTCGAGGAAAAGGCCGGCCAGCTCTACGGTATGGGTCTGATCGGCGGCTTCTGCCACCTCTACATCGGCCAGGAGGCGGTGGTCGTCGGCGCCCAGATGGCGATGAAGGAGGGCGACCAGGTCGTCACCGGCTATCGCGACCACGGCCACATGCTCGCCACCGGCATGGACCCCAAGGGCGTCATGGCCGAGCTTACCGGACGCGCCTCGGGTTATTCCAAGGGCAAGGGCGGCTCGATGCATATGTTCTCCGTGGAGAAGAACTTCTACGGCGGGCACGGCATCGTTGGCGCGCAGGTCTCGCTGGGCACCGGCATCGGCTTTGCCAACCGCTACCGCGAGAACGGCAACGTCTGCCTGACGTACTTCGGCGACGGCGCGTCCAACCAGGGCCAGGTGTACGAGAGCTTCAACATGGCCAAGCTCTGGTCGATCCCGGTCGTCTACATGATCGAGAACAACAAGTACGGCATGGGCACCTCGGTCGAGCGTGCTTCGTCGACTACGGACCTGTCGCAGCGCGGCCGCTCGTTCGACATTCCGGGCGAGCAGGTGGACGGCATGCATGTCGAGACGGTGCGCGCCGCGGTCGCGAAGGCGCTCGACCACGCGCGCTCCGGCAACGGGCCGTACATCCTCGAGATGCTGACCTACCGCTACCGCGGCCATTCCATGTCCGACCCGGCCAAGTACCGCTCGCGCGACGAGGTGAACGAGTATCGCCAGAAGCGCGACCCGATCGAGCACGTTCGCGACATCCTGATCAAGGACAACGGCGTCGCCGAGGACGACATCAAGGCGATCGACAAGCGTGTGCGCGACGAGGTGAACACCGCAGCCGAGTTCGCGCAGAGCGAGCCCGAGCCGGATCCCTCGGAGCTCTGGACGGACATCGTTCGGTGATACACGCCGGCCGCCAAGGGCCGGTCGACGCGCCCGCTCCGCCGCGGCGCCAGCCGTCCGAGCTGCCCCACACCCCGTGGGCGCGGGTGACGCGGCCGCCGGGGCGCGCCAAGATGAACCGCCTTTCGTTGAGCGTCCTGCGCGGACATGCGACAGGTCCAGACCGCTGCCACGCCGGCCAGACACTGCGGCAGAAAGAGAAACGCTAGACCGATGCCCACCGAAATCCTGATGCCCGCCCTCAGCCCCACCATGGAGGAGGGAAAGCTCGCCAAATGGCTGAAGTCGGTGGGGGACACCGTATCGGCCGGCGACGTCATCGCCGAAATCGAGACCGACAAAGCGACCATGGAGGTCGAGGCGGTCGACGAGGGGACGCTCGGCAAGATCCTGGTCGAGGAAGGCACCGAGAACGTGCCGGTCAACGCACCCATCGCGGTGCTCCTCGCCGAAGGCGAAAGCGAGAGCGACATCGGCGAGGCCTCCAGCGGCGGCAGCCCCAAGGCAGCGGGCTCGCCCGACGAGACCCGCGCCGAGGTGGAGGCGCCCGGCGACACCTCGCAAACCGCGATCACCCAGAAGGGCCCCGGGCCGACCGGCAGCCTGGAAGCCGACGCCGCCCGCGCCCCGGCCGCCCCGCGCTCTGGCCCCGCCCCCGGCGAGATGCCGGACGATCAGCCCGAGGAGCCGGACGTTCCCGCCGGCACCGAAATGCGGCAGATCACTGTGCGCGAGGCGCTTCGCGATGCGATGGCCGAGGAGATGCGCAAGGACGGTGACGTCTTCCTCATGGGTGAGGAGGTAGCCGAGTACCAGGGCGCCTACAAGATCTCCCAGGGCCTCCTCGACGAGTTCGGTGACCGCCGCGTGATCGACACGCCGATCACCGAGCACGGCTTCACCGGTCTGGGCGTCGGCGCGGCGATGGCCGGGCTCAAACCGATCGTCGAGTTCATGACGTTCAACTTCGCCATGCAGGCGATCGACCAGATCATCAACTCCGCCGCCAAAACGCACTACATGTCCGGCGGCTTCATCAAGTCTCAGATCGTCTTCCGTGGCCCGAACGGCGCAGCCGCCCGCGTCGCCGCCCAGCACAGCCAGGACTATGCCGCCTGGTACGCCTCCGTGCCGGGCCACCGCGTGATCCAGCCCTACTCGGCGATGGATGCCAAAGGCCTGCTGAAGGCTGCCATCCGCGACCCGAACCCGGTCATCTTCCTCGAAAACGAGATCCTCTACGGTCAGTCCTTCGAGGTCCCGGCCGAGATGGACTTCGTGCTGCCCATCGGCAAGGCGAAGGTCGAGAAGAAGGGCCGCGACGTCACCATCGTCTCCTTCGGCATCGGCATGACCTACGCGATGAAGGCCGCCGCCGAGCTCGCCGGCATGGGGATCGACGCGGAGGTGATCAACCTGCGCACGCTGCGCCCGCTGGACATCGATACCGTGGTCAAGTCGGTGCAGAAGACCAACCGCTGCGTTACCGTGGAAGAGGCCTTTCCGACCTGCTCGATCTCGTCGGAGATCGGCTACCAGCTGATGGAGAAGGCGTTCGACTTCCTCGACGCGCCGGTCCTGCGAGTCACCGGCAAGGACGTGCCGATGCCCTACGCCGCCAACCTCGAGAAGCTGGCGCTGCCGTCCGTCGCCGAGGTGATCGACGCGGTGAAGGCCGTCACCTACACGGCCTGAGAAAGCCCTACCACGAACCAAAACGCCCGCCGCTCGGCGGGCGTTTCTCGTTGGCGATCCGTATTCGGACCCCCGTCAGCCCGAGTGGGCCGGGGCGATCGCGGCGGTCTTCGACTTCGGCATCAGGAGCGGCAGCATCGACAGGAGCTGCACCGCGATCAGCGCCAGGAAGGCGACGCGGAAGCCCTCGAACGTCGGCGCGCCGGTGGCATCGCGCCATCCGTCGAGGATGAGGCCGAAGCTCCACTGCGCGGCGAATGCCACCAGGAACACCACGAAATTCAGCGCCGTGTTGACCCGTCCCGCCATGGCGACCGGGAATTGCGCCGATGTGATATTGTAGCTGTGCACCGCGACGGACCCGACCGTGGCGTAGACGATCCATATCGGCGGCGTCGCCTCTGGATCCATGAGGACGAAGGCCAGGGGCATCAGGATCACGACGACGGTGCCGCCGACGAAGAGATGCATCGCCAGCCCCAGCCGCTCGGCCTGCGCGAAGAGCACGCCGTAGCCGAGGAAGCCGACGATCAGCCCGATCGAGTTGGCCGAAAGCCACGCCGCCGCCTCGCCCGGTGGCAGATCCACCACCTGCCGCAGCCAGGGTCCCGCCCAGAGGCTCACGATCGAGAGCATGCCCACCTGCGTCGCGGCGGACATCGGCGCGATGCGCCACAGCGTGCGGCTCGCGAGCACGGCGGCGAGCTCGCGTACGAGGATGCGCGTCTCCGTCGGGCGGCTCGGCTCGTGCCGGCGCGGCACCACCAGGAGGATGGCGAGGGCAGCGGCCACCGCGCCCACGGCGAGTACGGCGAAGACCGGCCGCCAGCCGACCGCCGCGATGGCGATCTCCGTCGGCCCGCCGCCCAGCGCGCTCCCGATGCCGCCGAAGGCCATGTGGAGGCCGATCACCAGCGCGCGACGCTCCGGTGTGAACCAATGACGGTAAGCCGTCATCGGTCCCATCAGCGCCATGGAGGCGCCGACGCCGATGAGGAAGCGACCCAGGAAAAGCTGCCCCGTGCTGACGCCGGTCGCGAACACCACGCAGCCGACGGCGCCGACCAGCCACGCACCCGCCTCGACCCGGCGCGGGCCGTAGCGGTCCATCAGGATGCCCAGCGGGAACTGTGTCACCGCAAAGCCCATGAAGAAGAGGCTCGTCATGAGGCCGAGATCGGCCGGCGATAGCCCGAACTCGTCCGTCACGGGGGCGCCGGCCACCGCGTTCACCACGCGCAGCAGGTAGGACAGGAGATAGGCGAGGGCGAAGGGGACGAAGACGCGAACGGCGAGAGACATGGCCCTCGCTCTACCCCTCTCGGCGCCGTCTGAATAGACAGATTGTGATCACACCTTAGGCGCCTGTTTGAGGCGCTGCACGAACGCGCGGTCGAGCCGATCCTTGAGGTGCCAGACCCAGCGGCCCTTCCATGTGATCCCGTTGCGGGTGCCGATGGCGACCTGTTCGCCAACGCCGAGCAGGATGAGCGCGCGCCGCTGCAGGCTGACCGGCGTCAGCGGTTCGCCCGCGGCGAGGCGGCGGATCGCCGCAGCCAAAGGCGGCCCGGAGCGCACCGAGAAAACGCCGGCCTTCGGGCGGGGATCGTCGGGACGGGTGGCCGCGTCGCCGACGGCGAGGATGTCGGGATGGGAGAGCGAGCGCATCGCGGCATCGACGGCGAGATATCCGTCGCCGGTGCGTTCGAACGGGGTGTGCGCCAGCCACGCCGGCGGGGACGGGCCGGTGACGGCGATGATCGCGTCCGCCGGCACCGTCTCGTCCTGCGCCGATGCTGCGCGCCCCTTCGCAGGGCTCACCAGAAGCGCGCCAGCTACGACGCCGTTAACCTCCGCGCCGAGCCGCAGCCTGACACCGCGGGCGCCGAGGGTGCGGCGGACGGCTCTGGCGAAGCGCCGTGGCAGCCCCGGCAGGTACGTCGGCCCGCGCTCCAGCAGCGTCACCGCCGCGTCCGGGCGTCGTGCGGCGATGGCGAGCGCGATCTCCGTCCCGGCGATCCCGGCGCCGACGATCGCGAAGGCGGCCGCGGTGGCAAGGTGGCTTTCCAGGCCCGCGATCAGCGCCTCGAAGGGCTTGACCGGGATCACCGCGGGGTAGTCCAGCGGGCGTGGAAGTGCCGTCTGCGACCCGGCGTTGACGATCAGCGTGTCGAATGGGAGGGCGCGGCCGCCCGAGAGGAAGAGGTGCCCGGCGTCGGCGCCGGCGATCTCCGCCGAGATCCAGGTGATCCCGCGCGAGGCCGCGAACGGCGCGAGCGGCACGCTCATCTCGTCGCGCCGGTAGCGCCCTTCGATCCAGCCGGGCACCATACCGGAATAGTGCGCCGCCTCACCGCGCGACACCAGCGTGATGGCGGCGCCTGGCGGCGGTTGGCCGAGCTCGGTGAGGGCCAGCAGGGCGGCATGTCCGGCGCCTGCGATGACGATCCGGCGGGGCTCGGGTTGCAGCACGACGGGAGCTCCAATTCGGTGGACGAGCGGACCGGGGCGTCTCGCGCAGTTGACCGCCATCCGAGGGCGTCACATACGTCAGAACCTTAACAAGTGAAGCGTGATCGACAGTGGCCATGGCTCAAGCCGCCATCCCATACCGTCCGCCCTTCGACTCGCCGGTCCGCAGCTTCGGCGTCGTCGTAATTCCGCTCGCCCTGATCGCGGTCGCCGGGACCTTCCTCACCCTGACCGGCATGACGCCGATCGAGCCGACCAGCACCGTGATCGTCGTGGCGCTGGTGATCAACGCGGTCCTCGTCAGCCTGTTGCTGGGCGGGGTGGTCTACGAGGCGGGCAAGCTGTGGCGTGCCCGATCGGCCGAACGGGCCGGCGCGCGGCTCCATGTGCGTATCGTCGCGCTGTTCTCCGTCATGGCGGTGCTGCCGGCGATGCTGGTGGCGCTGGTGGCGACGTTCACGCTGGCGCGCGGCCTCGACCGGTGGTTCGAGGAGCGCATCCAGGCGATGGTCGTCAACTCGGTGAAGGTCGCGGACGCCTACGTCGGCGAGCATGCGCGGGCGATGACCAGCGATCTCCTCGCCATGGCGCGCGATCTCGACCGGGCCAAGAACCTCTACGACCTGGAGCCGAGCCGCTTCGACCAGTTTTTCCAGGCCCAGACGGCGCTGCGGAATTTGCCGTCGGCCTTCCTTCTCAACGGTGCCGGCCAGGTGATCACGCGCGCCGTGGTCGATCCCGACGTTACGCTGAGGATGCCGCCGCCCGAGGCGATGCGCGAGGCGCTGAAGGGCCAGCCGGTGCAGATCTCGCCCGGCGAGGCCGATCAGGTCGGCGGCATTATGAAGCTGGGGTCCTACCACGACACCTACCTCTACATCGCCCGGCTGATGGACACCGACGTCAACGGCTTCCTGCGCCTGACGCGCGCCAACGCGGATGAATATATCCGGCTGGAGCGATCGCGACTGGGGGTCTCGGTGGCCTTCGGCCTGGTCTATGCCGGCGTGACGCTGGTGCTCTTGGTGTGCGCGATCTATCTCGGATTCGGCTTCGCCAACCGCCTGGTGGCCCCAATTCGCGAGCTGATCGGCGCGTCGGACCGGGTGCGCAAGGGCGACCTGGAGACCGAGGTGCCCGTGCGCTTCTTCGATGGCGACATCGCCCACCTCGGCGAGACGTTCAACGCGATGACGGCAACGCTGAAGAGCCAGCGGGACGATCTGGTGGCCGCCAACGACCAGATGGACCGCCGCCGCCGCTTCACCGAGGCGGTGCTGGGCGGCGTCTCGGCCGGCGTCATCGGCATCGATTCGGCGGGCAACGTCACGCTCGCCAACACCTCGGCGCTCGCCATGCTGGACCTCTTCGAGAGCGACATCGTCGGCAAGGATTTGACCGAAGTCGTGCCGGAGCTGTCGCCGGTGCTGAACGGGGAGGGCGGTCTCGCGCACCTGCGCGTCAAGCCCGAGCAGATCAACCTCCAGCGTCGGGGTCGCGACCGCACCATCAGCGTGCGCGCCACCACCGACCGCGCGGACGTCACCCGACCCGGCTACGTGCTCACCCTGGACGACATCACCGACCTCGTGACCGCGCAGCGCACCTCGGCCTGGGCGGACGTCGCGCGGCGAATCGCCCACGAGATCAAGAACCCGCTGACGCCGATCCAGCTGTCGGCCGAGCGAATCAAGCGGCGCTACGGCAAGCAGATCAAGGAGGACGACCACGAGGTGTTCGACCAGTGTGTCGACACCATCGTGCGGCAGGTCAATTCGATCGGCCACATGGTCAACGAGTTCTCGAACTTCGCACGGATGCCGGCGCCGGCGATGGAGCGGCTCGACCTGCGCGACGCGGTGCGCGAGGCGGTATTCATCCAGGGAATCGGGCATGATGCGGTGGAGAAGCGCACCTCGATCCCGAAGGAGCCCGTGGTGGCGAGCTTCGACCACCGTCTCGTGAGTCAGGCGTTGTCGAACCTCGTGAAGAACGCAGCCGAATCGATCGAGCAGACGAGCGCCGAAGATCGCGGCGGGGAGTCGGGCCACATCGACGTCCGCCTCTATGTGAACGAGTCCGGTGAGCGCGTTGTGGATATCGTCGACAACGGCATCGGCTTCCCGGCCACGGGGCGGGAACGGCTCCTCGAGCCGTACATGACGACACGGGCGAAGGGCACCGGCCTTGGTCTCGCGATCGTGAAGAAGATCGCCGAGGAGCAGGGCGGGCGCATCGAGCTGCTCGACGCCGCGGCTGTGTCGGAGAATACGCGCGGCGCATGTGTGCGGTTCGTGTTGCCTGCTCTGGACCCGGTCCTGAATGCATGACCGCACCGGGTCGGGAGCGGACACTGTCACGGTGCGCAGCGGCGCGGTGGAGCTTCATTGCAAAGTGTTCGGCGACGGACCCCTCGTCCTCGCGTTGCACGGCTTTCCCGATACGTTCGCAACGTTCGACACCCTTGCGCCGCGTCTCGCCGCGCACGGGTACCGCGTCGTGTGCCCGGCATTGCGGGGTTACGCCCCCTCGTCCATCCCGGCGGACGGTGACTATGGGCCGCGCGCCCTCGCCAGCGATGCGGTGGCCGTGATGGACCGGTTCGGCGCTGCGAAAGCTGCGATCGTCGGGCATGACTGGGGCGCCGTCGCGGCGGCGGCCACGGCCGCGTTCGCACCGGCGCGCACGGCGGCGGTCGCACTCCTCGCGACCGGACCGCTCGCGGTGATGCCGACCGGTTTGCGCGAGCGTCTTGCGCGGCCGCACAACATTCTTCTCGCGCAAGGCGCATGGTCGGCCTGGTGGCTGCGCCGAGCTGATTTCGCGGCCGTGCGGCGCCTCTATCGCAAATGGAGCCCGTCGTGGACGGTTCCGACCGAGCAGCTCGACCGCGCGGTGGCGGCGCTGCGGCCTCCGGAGCGGACAAAGGCGGCGCTCGCTTACTACGCCGCACGCCTGTCAGCGGACGACCGGACCGCGCTCAGCCGCCCGATCGCCGCGCCAGCCTTGATGCTGTGGGGCGAGGACGAACCGGGCGTGCGGCAACAGGCGTTTCGCCGCGTCGCCACCGTGACGGGGCCGGGCTCGGTGATCCAATCCGTGCCGCGTGTGGGCCATTGGCCTCACCTCGAAGCGCCGGAACAAACGGAGAAGCATGTCGTATCCTTCCTGATGCGGCACTTTCCGCCGGGGCGCTGATGGCTTAGACGACATCTCAAGTGGGTTCTTGCGTAAACGGCACCGCTTGACGATCGACAGGGAATAGGGCGACGACAGGGGCCGACGGCACCGGGTCTCCCTAGGTGCGCAGATGGAGTGGTGATGGCCTCGGATATTCTTGTCGTCGACGACGAGATCGACATCCGCAACCTGATCGGCGGCATCCTGGAGGACGAGGGCTACGAGGTCCGCACCGCCGCCGACTCCGACGAGGCTCTGGCCGCGATCGGTGCCCGCCGGCCGCAGCTGATCTTCCTGGATATCTGGCTGCAGGGATCGAAGATGGACGGGCTGCAGTTGCTCGACGCCATCCGCGAGCAGCACCCCACGATGCCGATCGTGATGATTTCCGGCCACGGCAACATCGAGACCGCTGTCTCGGCCATCAAACGCGGCGCATACGATTATATCGAGAAGCCGCTGAAGGCCGATCGGTTGGTTCTGGCCGCCGAGCGGGCGCTGGAAAACTCGCGGCTGCGGCGCGAGGTGGACCAGTTGCGCACCAAGTCCGGCGAGTTTCAGGACCTCATCGGCAATTCGGCGGTGATGAACCAGCTTCGCTCGACGATCGAGAAAGCGGCGCCGACCAACTCGCGCATCATGATCATGGGGCCGTCGGGCTCGGGCAAGGAACTCGTCGCCCGGACCATCCATAACCGCAGCATGCGCTCGGACGCGCGGTTCGTGGTCGTCTCCTCGGCGTCGATCACGCCGGACAAGATGGACGAGGCGCTGTTCGGGGCCGAGGCGAAGCCGGGCCGCGACGCGTCGGTCGGCGCGCTGGAGGAAGCCCACGGCGGCACGCTCTATCTCGACGAGATCGGCGACATGCCGCTGGAGACGCAGGCGCGCATCCTGCGCGTCCTGGTGGCGCAGGAGTTCAGCCGCGTCGGCGGCACGCAGAAGGTCAAGGTCAACGTCCGCATCATCTCGTCGTCCGCGCGGGATCTGCAGGAGGAGGTGGCCGAGGGCCGCGTGCGCGAGGATCTCTTCCACCGCCTGTCGGTGGTGCCGATTCGCGTGCCGGCGCTGGCGCAGCGGCGCGAGGACGTGCCGATGCTGATCGATTATTTCCTGCGCCAGACGGCCGAGAACCAGGGCCTGCCGCGCCGCATCGTCGGCGAGGATGCCATGGCGGTCCTGCAGGCGCACGACTGGCCCGGGAATGTGCGCCAGCTGAAGAACAACGTCGAGCGGCTGCTCATCCTGACGCGCGACGGCGACCCCAACGACCCCGTCTCTGCGGACCTTTTGCCGAACGAGATCGGCGCGATCGTGCCGCCGCTGTCGTCGCAGACGGGTGGCGAGCACATCATGGCGCTGCCGTTGCGCGACGCCCGCGAGATCTTCGAGCGCGACTACCTGCGCGCGCAGATCAACCGCTTCTCCGGCAACGTGTCGCGCACCGCCGAGTTCGTCGGCATGGAGCGCTCGGCGCTGCACCGCAAGCTGAAGACGCTCGGCATTGCGTGACGCCGCAGCCCGCGTGAGAGGGATCGCGTGACGCCGGCCACCAACGGCGCGCCTGCGATTCGACCAATCGGCGCCGACGCGATCTTCGTCGACGGCTTGGTGCGTCTGATCGCCGTGGGGATCCTGCCGGAAGAGCAAGGCATCACGCAGCGCGTCCGGTTCTCGGTCCGTCTGACGCTATCGCCGGATGCCTGCGCGGACGGGGACGAGCCGGCGGTGAGCTACATGGACATCGTCGAGGTGATCGACGATGTGAGCGCGGCGCACACGCCCCTCCTGGAGCAGCTCGCCGAGCGTGTCGCCGAGCGCCTCCTCGCCAATCGTCTTGTCACCGATGCCGCGATCGCCATCGAGAAGCTCGACATCCTGACCGGCGAAGGCACGGTCGGCATCCATATCGTGCGGGAGCGTGCGGCGTGAAGACCATCGGCCTTATCGGCGGGCTGTCCTGGGAGTCCACCGCGCTCTACTACCAGCACCTCAACCGCATGACCCGCGATGCGCTCGGCGGGCTGCACTCGGCGCCGATCCTCCTGTGGTCGTTCGATTTCGCCGAGATCGAGGGGCTGCAGGCGGCCGGCGACTGGACCGGGGCGACCGCACGGATGGTGGAGGCGGGCGAGCGGCTCGCCGGCGCGGGAGCCGAGCTTCTGGTGATCTGCTCCAACACGATGCACCGGATGGCGGGTGCGGTCGAAGAGGCGGCGGGTGTGCCGCTGGTCCATATCGCCGACGCGACGGCCGAGGCGGTGCGGGCGGAGGGTTGCATGGCGCCGCTGCTGCTCGCGACGAAGTTCACCATGGATGGCGCCTTCTACCGCGGCCACATGCGCGACCATCACGGCCTCGACGTGCGCGTGCCGGACGACGAGGACCGCGCCGAGGTGCACCGCATTATCTACGATGAGCTGTGCCAGGGGGTCGTGGGCGCCGAGGCCAAGGCGCGCTATCTGGACATCGTGGACCGGGCAATCGAAGGCGGCGCGGACAGCGTCATCCTGGGGTGCACCGAGGTGACGATGCTGATCGGGCAGGACGATATCGGCGCGCCGGTGTTCGATTCGACCGCCATCCATGCAGCCGCGGCCCTCGCCGCAGCGCTGAAACAGAGCTAGGATAGGCGAAGGGTGTATGATCGCCTATCTAGAGGGATCGGACGCCCGCTGTGAGCGTCCGAGTGGAGTTGGGAGACCGTCCCGTGGCCGAGGTCATGATCGCGACCGTCGATGACGCCTTTGGCGCGGCGAACGGCCTGACGCACACCGCGCTTCTTTTCTGCCGCGTCACCGGCTGAACCGTGGCAACCAGCTAACATATGCGCATTGTCATCTGCGGGGCAGGGCAGGTCGGCTTCGGTATCGCCGAGCGGCTCGCCCATGAAGGCCACGACGTTTCCGTCATCGATCTGTCGCCACAGCTGATCGCGAACGTGCGCGACCAGCTCGACGTGCGCGGTGTCATCGGCCACGGCGCGCATCCGTCGACGCTGGCGGCGGCGGGTGCGGAGAACGCGGACCTGCTGATTGCCGTCACACAGTCGGACGAAGTGAACATGGTGGCGACCCAGGTGGCCCACACCATTTTCCAGGTGCCGACCAAGATCGCCCGCATCCGCGCCCAGTCCTACCTCAACCCGGTCTATTCTTCGCTCTTCGCGCGCGACAACATGCCGATCGACGTCGTCATCTCGCCGGAGATCGAGGTCGGCGAGATGGTGATGCGCCGCCTGTCGCTGCCCGGTGCGGTGGAGACGGTGCGGTTCGCCGACGACAAGATCATCGTCGTCGGCATCCTGTGCCAGGACGACTGCCCGGTGGTCGACACGCCGCTGCGCCAGCTCACGGACCTCTTCCCCAACCTCGGCGCTGTGGTGACGGGCGTCTACCGGCACGGCACCCTCATCGTGCCGAAGTCGGACGAGATGCTGCGGGTGGACGATCTCGTCTACGTCGTCGTCCCGCGCGAGCAGGTGCGCCGGACCCTCGTGATTTTCGGCCACGACGAGCCGAAGGCGAGCCGCGTGGTGATCGCCGGCGGCGGCAATATCGGATTCTACGTCGCCCAGCAGCTGGAAAAGCGCGAGCCGCAGACGAAGGTGAAGATCGTCGAGGCGTCGCGCCAACGCGCGCTCTACATCGCCGACCAGCTGCACAAGACGGTGATTCTCAACGGCTCCTCGCTGGACCAGGACGTGCTGCGCGAGGCCGACATCGAGGATGCCGACACGATGGTCGCCCTCACCAACGACGATCAGGCCAACATCATCGCGTGTGTGATGGCCAAGACGCTGGGGTGTGCGCGGAACCTATCGCTCATCAACAACGTCTCCTATCCGGCGCTCGCCAACGCGCTGGGGATCGACGCTTATGTGAACCCGCGGGCCGTCACCATCAGCCGCGTGCTGCGTCACGTGCGGCGCGGCCGCATCGAGAGCGTCCACTCGCTGCAGAACGGCTCGGCCGAGGTGATCGAGGCGGAGGCGCTGGAGACATCGCTCCTGGTCGGCCGGCCGCTGCGGGCGCTGGAGCTTCCGAAAGGCGTGCGGGTCGGCGCCATCGTGCGGCGCGGCAAGGCGATCGAGGTCAACGGCGACACGCAGATCGTGGCCCGCGACCGGGTTGTCATGTTCGCGCTGAGCGACAAAGTGCACCAAGTCGAACAAATGTTCCGGGTGAGCCTGGAATTCTTCTGAGTGGGGACGCGATGAGCCGGATTGCCTACGTCAATGGTCGATATGTGCCGCACGCCGAAGCGACCGTGCATGTCGAGGATCGCGGCTTCCAGTTCGCCGACGGCGTCTACGAAGTGTGCGAGATCTGGAACGACCAGATCGTCGACATGACCCGCCACCTGGACCGGCTCGGACGCTCGCTGACCGAGTTGCAGATGGATTGGCCGGTGGAGCGCCGTGCGCTGGAGTCGATCGTGCGCGAGACGGCGCGACGCAACCGGGTGCGCAACGGCCTCGTCTACCTGCAGGTGACGCGCGGCCAGGCCCGCCGGGACTTCGCCTTTCCGAAAACGCCGGTGCCGCCGACGCTGGTGGTCACGGCACGCTCCACCAGCCGCGCGGTGGCCGAGAAGAACACCGAGGATGGCATCGCGGTCATCACGACGCCGGACATCCGCTGGGAGCGGGTGGACATCAAGACCGTGTCGCTGCTGCCGCAGGTGCTCGCCAAGCAGAAGGCGGTGCGCGCCGGCGCGAAGGAAGCGTGGATGTACGACAAGGAAGGGTATGTGACGGAGGGCGCATCCTCCAACGCCTGGATCGTCAACCAGGACGGCACCCTGGTCACGCGCCCGGCCGAGAAGGGCATCCTGCGCGGCATCACGCGCGCCGCGATCATGGACTTCGCCGCCGCCAACGGCATCAAGGTCGAGGAGCGCCAATTCACCTTGGAAGAGGCGAAGGCGGCCCGCGAAGCATTCATCACCTCGGCGACCATGCTCGGCGACGGCCGTTGTAAAGATCGACGATACCGTGATCGGCAACGGGCAACCCGGATCTGTGGTATCTGACTTGCGTTTACGCTTCCACGAAGGCGTGGAAAAACTCCCTCTGAGCGGGTATTAAGGGAGAGGCGCGAAGGTCCCGCTTGAGCGGGCTTCGCGGCGAACTACCTACAGAGTTGGTGTTCGGGGTCTGGTGCCGCTCGATTGTGTGTGTCGGTGACCGCGCGAACATCATGTTTTTCGTGATCGGGAAAATAAACAGTGGCTGAAAAAGCTCAAAACCTACAGGACACGTTCCTTAACCACGTGCGCAAAAGCAAGACACCCCTGACCATCTTCCTGGTCAACGGCGTGAAGCTTGCAGGGCGTGTTGACGTGGTTCGACAACTTCTGCGTTCTGTTGCGGCGCGATGGTCATTCTCAGCTCGTGTACAAGCACGCCATCTCCACGATCATGCCGAACCAGCCGGTCCAGCTGTTCGATCCGAACGAAGAGAGCGGATCACGATAGCGTGAAAACGGGCGAGAGCGGAACACGCGCCGAAGTCGGCTCGGCAACCGTCGCCGCAGCGACGCGGGCGATCGTCTTGCTGCCGGTCGTGCGCCGAGCTGAAGATGACATGCGCGAGCCGGAAGGACGCCTCGCCGAGGCGGTCGGCCTCGCCGACGCCATCGCGCTCGACGTGGTGGACGCCCGCGTGGTGCCAGTGCGCAACCCGCGCCCGGCCACGCTCTTCAGCACCGGCCTGCTCGACGACATCACCGCCATCGCCCGTGCGGCGGAGGCGGAGCTGATCGTCGTCGATCATCCGCTCACCCCGGTGCAGCAGCGCAATCTGGAGAAGGCGTGGGGCGCCAAGGTGCTGGACCGCACCGCGCTCATCCTCGAGATCTTCGGTGAGCGGGCACAGACGGCTGAAGGCGCGCTGCAGGTGGAGCACGCGCATCTCACCTACCAGCGCTCGCGCCTCGTGCGGTCCTGGACGCACCTTGAGCGGCAGCGCGGCGGCTTCGGCTTCCTGGGCGGCCCGGGCGAAACGCAGATCGAGGCGGACCGACGCCAGATCGCCGAGCGGATCGCTCGTGTCGAGAAGGCGCTGGACGACGTGCGCCGCACGCGCTCGCTGGCGCGAGAGCAGCGCCGCCGCAACAATCAGCCCGTCGTGGCGCTCGTGGGCTACACCAACGCCGGCAAGTCGACGCTGTTCAACCGACTGGCGGGTGATCACGTCGAGAGCCGCGACCTCCTGTTCGCGACCCTCGACCCGACCTTGCGCAAACTGGACCTGCCGCATGGTCGGACCGCCGTCCTGTCGGACACGGTCGGCTTCATCTCGCACCTGCCGACCTCGCTGGTGGCCGCCTTCCGCGCCACCTTGGAGGAGGTGACGCTCGCCGACCTCGTCGTCCATGTGCGGGACATTTCGCATGCGGAAACCGATGCGCAGGCCGCCGACGTGCTCTCGACCCTGTCGGAGATCGGCGTCGAGCCGGGCCAGCGCGATGTGCTCGAAGTCTGGAACAAGGCCGACCGGCTGGCCGAGCCGGTGCGCGAGCAACGCGTCGTCGCCGCTGCGGCGCAGGGCGCGGTGCTGGTCTCGGCCGAAACCGGGGAGGGGGTCGACACGCTCCTCACCGCGATCGAGGATCGCCTCGCGCGCCGCGCCAGCGTCCGCGAGGTCACCATCGACGCCAGCGACGGCGCGCTGCTCGCATGGCTCTACCGCAACACCGAGGTGATGGACCGGGTCGACGAGGACGAGGCCGTGCGCCTCACGCTGCGCATCCCCGAGGCGCGGCTGGCCGATGCCCTCGCGAAGCTCGGCGAGCCGACACCCGAGCCGCCGGTATCGCACGAGCCGTACGTTCCCTGATCTCCGCAAGCCTCGACCTCAGCCGAGGGGTGGGTAGCGGTGGATTTGAGGTCCAAACTCGCCCCGTGCGTGGTGTTGCGCCGTATGCTCCCTCGCAAATGTGTGGAGGGAGGCGACGGTGGACGCTGTTTACGACGAGAGAGAGGGCACGATCGGCCTGAAGGTCGACGCGCGTGAGGGTGGGGCGGTCGCGACCGTCATCATCGACAACCAGTCCAAGCTGAACATCATGACCCCGGCCATGTGCGAGGACTTCGTCTCGCGCATGCGTGAGGCGGAGGGCGTGCCGGACGTCCGCGCCATTGTTCTGACCGGCGCTGGCGATCGCGCCTTTATCGGCGGGGCCGACATCAGCGCCATGGCGACGTTCGACTGCGCCAGCGCGCGCAACTTCATCACGGCACTGCACGAGGTGTGCGCCATCATCCGTGAGGTGGAGGTGCCGGTGATGGCGCGCATCTCCGGGTTCTGCCTGGGCGGCGGGATGGAGATCGCCGCGGCGTGCGACATGCGCGTCGCCACGGAGGGATCGCTGTTCGGCATGCCGGAAGTGCGCGTCGGGATCCCCTCGGTGATCGAGGCGGCGCTTCTGCCGGGGCTGATCGGCTGGGGAAAGACCTGCGAGCTCTTGTTCACCGGCGCGACGGTCAAGGCCCCCGAGGCGCACACCATGGGCTACCTGCAGCGCTTGGTCGCCGATGCCGGGGCACTGGATGCCGCGGTGGACCAGTGGCTGAAGGGCATCCTGGCGTCAGGGCCGCGCGCGATCGCGCTGCAGAAGCAGCTGATGCGGCGCTGGGAGAAGGGCACGATGGAGCAGGCCATCGCCGCCGAAATCGATGCGTTCGTCGCCGCCTACGAGACGGACGAGCCGAACCGCATGATGCGCGCGTTCCAGGAGCGGCAGGCGGCGAAGCGGACGGGGTGACATCCCATCGAGCGCGCGTGTGGGAGGTCCCGGAACAAGCTCGAACGTGTGGCCGCGGGGACGCGCCGCAGCGAGGGGAGTTCCCCCCTCGCGCTCCCTCCGCCTCGCCGGCGGGCAGCCGTTCAGGTCAGATGTCCGCGAAGAGCGGACAGCTGAGCTGAACAGCAGCCTTCGAGGCTGGGCCGGGCCACGCCGGCGTCAAGCGCCCGTCCTCGCCATGCTCGCGCGGTGCGCTGCGCGTGGCTCCGGGTGGACGCTTGACCCCGTCGCAGCCCTCGGTATCCGGTTGCCGCGCCGGGGTAATGGTGGACCTGTGTGGTCGGCGATGTTGCTACAGGGGACGGCCGGTCTGCGATTTGGCTTCGATCCATCGGGCTTCCAGCGCGTCGAGGTCGAGGTCCGATAGGGCGTGGCCTTCGGCGCGGACGGCGGCGTCCATGTGGCGCACCCGCGCGGCGAAGCGGGCATTGGCGCCGCGCAAGGCCGTGTCGGCATCGATGTCGAGGTGGCGGGCGTAGTTGACCAGCGTGAAGAGAAGGTCGCCGAACTCGGCCTCCATCTCCGTCTGGTCGCCGGATCGCACCGCCGCGGCGAACTCCTCCAGTTCCTCCGAAACTTTGTCGACCACGCCGTTGGCGTCCGGCCAGTCGAACCCGACCTTCGCCATGCGCTTCTGCATCTTCTGCGCGCGGGCGAGCGGGGGGAAATTCACCGGCACGTCTTCGAGAATGCCGCTTGGCTTGCCCGCGCGCTCCTCGGCCTTGATGATGTCCCACATCGCCTTGATCTCTTCGGGCGTCTTCGCCGGCCCGTCCGCGAAGATGTGCGGGTGGCGGCGGATGAGCTTCTCCGAGATCGCGTCGCACACGTCGTCGAACGTGAAGTCCCCCCGCTCGGCCGCCATCTGGGCGTAGAAGACCACCTGCAGGAGGAGATCGCCGAGCTCGTCCTTCAGATCGTCGAGGCTGCCGCGCTCGATCGCGTCGGCCACCTCGTAGGCCTCTTCGATGGTGTAAGGGGCGATGGTTTCGTAGGTCTGCGCGAGATCCCAGGCGCAGCCGCTCACAGGGTCTCTGAGCTGCGCCATGATCCCGCGCAGCCGATCGATGGGTGCCGTCACGCTTGCCTCCGGCGTTGCTCGGTCTGCCCATTACGACGTCCGTAGGGGCGCTGCGAGTCCTTATCTGGGCGACATGGCGATCGGGGAGGGTGCGCCTGCCTCAGCGTCCTCCCGGGGCGCCTACCGCTCCGGTGTCGACCAGTCCTCCGGTGGCGCGTTGCGGCAGCGCAGACGCAGCGCCAGGCCGATGGCGACGCCCACCCCGATGGCGATCGTGAGGTCGGCGACCACCGTGAGCACCAACGTGAGGATCATGAGCGCGCGA
This sequence comes from uncultured Alphaproteobacteria bacterium, assembly GCA_963771975.1. Classification (GTDB taxonomy): domain Bacteria; phylum Pseudomonadota; class Alphaproteobacteria; order Rhizobiales; family Amorphaceae; genus Acuticoccus. The sequence continues at coordinate 811,831 of CAVYVL010000002.1, forward strand.
TCGGCCAGCGGAGCGGCCATGTACCCGCGCCATTTGTGGGGCTCGCTCATGTTCCACGCCGTCACCAGCAGCACGCCCGCCAGCGCCGGCAGCGCGAGCCGGCCCACCAGGGGCGCCGCCACCATCATCATCGCCAGCACCGTCAGCGCATGGACGATCCCGGCGACCGGCGTGCGGCCGCCCGCGCGCACGTTGGTCGCCGTCCGGGCGATCGCGCCGGTCGCCGGGAGCCCGCCGAACAGCGCCGAGCCGATGTTGGCCGCACCCTGCGCCAGCATCTCGGCATTGGGGCGGTGACGGCCGCCGATCATCCGGTCTGCCACGATCGCCGACAGCAGCGATTCGACGCCGGCCAGAAACGCGATCACGAAGGCGGAGGGCAGCACCTCGACGATCTTGCCGAGCGAGAGGTCCGGGAGCGCCGGCATCGGCAGGTGATCGGGCAGTGCGCCGAACCGCGATACGATGGTGTCCACCGGCAGGTCCAGCATCGCCGCGGCGACCGAGGTCAGCCCCACCGCCGCGATCAGCCCCGGCCAGCGCGGCAGCAGCCGCCGCAGCACCACGATGAGCACCACCGTCGCGGCGCCGACACCGAGCGCGGATGGGGTCAGCGTCGCCCGCGCCTCCCACAGTGCGGCGAGTTTGGGTAGAAAGTCCGCCGGCGCGTCGGTCACGGTGAGGCCGAGGACGTCGGTCAGCTGGCTTGTGGCGATGATGATGGCGATGCCGATGGTGAAGCCGTTGATCACCGCCTCGGGCACGTATTCGATCAACGAGCCGGCGCGGAAGGCGCCGGCGATGAGAAGCATGACGCCGGCGAGCAGCGTCGCGGTCACCAGACCGTCGTAGCCGTGCGCGGTGATCACCCCGAACACCACGACGATGAAGGCGCCCGTCGGCCCGCCGATCTGTACCCGGCTGCCGCCCAGCGCCGAGATGAGGAAGCCGGCCACCACCGCCGTGACCAGCCCGACCGCCGGGTCGGCGCCGGATGCGATGGCGATGGCGATGGACAGCGGCACCGCCACCATCGCCACCGTGACCCCGGCGAGGGCATCGCCGAGGAAGAGCGGGACCGTGTAGGTCGGCAGTGTGGTGAGAATCTTCGGCTTCATGGCGAAGGCGGCCCCCAGAGTGCGGTGGGCGGCTTTCGGCGCGGGATCGCGAGGTCCCACCCGTCAGTCGCATAAGGCGGATTATGGAACCGCGGGCTGTGATGGGTCCGGGGTATGGCCGACCTCAAGAACCATCATATCGTACGCCGGTTCGGCCCAGTCGGGGATGGACGCGTTGAGCGCATCGTAGTCGAGATCGTGATGCAGGTTGGTCAGAACGGCACGCTCCGTGCCGATGCGCTCCGACCACTCCAGAGCCTGCTCCACGGTGAAGTGGCTGGAGTGCGTGGTGTAGCGCAGCGCGTCGACGATCCAGATCTTCAGGCCTGCGAGATGCGGCAGCGTGTCCGCTGGTAGGTCGTGCAGGTCGCTGGAGTATGCGAGGTCGCCGATGCGGAAGCCGAGCGATGTGATGCGCCCGTGGTGCTGGGCGAACGGCAGCAGGGTCAGCGGGCCGCCAGCGCCGTCTACGGTGAGGGTCTCACCGGGCGCGATCACGTTGGCGTTCAGGATCGGCGGATAGCCCTTGGCGCCATTGAAGCAGTAGCCGAACGCCTCGCGCGCACGCGCCAGCGTCTCGCTGTCCATGTAGACGTCGACGCGCCGGTGGTGCGCCAGCGCCAGGCCGCGCAGATCGTCGATCCCGTGGAGGTGGTCGGCGTGGGGATGCGTGTAGGCGACGGCGTCGAGATCCGCGACGCCCGCCGAGAGAAGCTGCTCGCGCATGTCGGGGCCGGTGTCGATCAGCACCCGGGTGACGCCGGATCCACCGACACGCTCCACCAGCAAGGCGCAGCGGCGGCGGCGGTTCTTGGGGTTGGCGGGGTCGCACGCGCCCCACTCGCCGCCCACGCGCGGCACGCCGCCGGACGAGCCGCAGCCCAGGATCGTCACACGCAGCATCAGACCGTCACCGGCGCCGGAACCTTCGAGAACAGGCGGTAGAAATTCTCCGTCGTGCGCGCGCCCAGCTCCTCGGCGCTGAGGCCGAGCGTGCCGGCGAGATGCGCGGCGGTGTCGGCCACGAAGGCCGGCTCGTTGCGCTTGCCGCGGTGCGGCGGCGGGGCGAGGTAGGGCGCGTCGGTCTCCACCAGGATGCGGTCGAGCGGCACCATCTTGGCGGCCTCGCGGATCGTATCGGCGGTCTTGAACGTGACGATGCCGGAGAACGACACATAGCCGCCGAGCGCCAGGCCTCGCGCGCGCCAGCTCGATGCCGGACGAGAAGCAGTGCAGGACGAACGGGAAGGCGCCCTTCCCCGTCTCCTCCTCCAGGATGGCCGCGATGTCCGCGTCCGCCTCGCGCGCGTGGATCACCATCGGCAGCTGCGTCTCGCGCGCGGCGGCGATGTGGCGGCGGAAGCCGACCTCCTGAATATCGCGCGTCTCGATCGTGTAATGGTAGTCGAGACCCGCCTCCCCGATCGCCACCACTTTCGGCTCGGCAGCGGCGGCGACCAGCTCATCCGTGGTCACGTCCGGTTCCTCGTGCGCGTTCAGGCAATGGACGCCGACCGAGCAGTAGACGTCGTCGTGCGCCGCGACGATCGCCCGGAGGCCGTCGAACGACTTCATGCGCGTGGAGATGGTGACGAAACGCTCCACACCCCGCGCCCGCGCCCGTTCGAGGAACGGCGCGAGGTCTGCGAAGTCGGTGAAGTCGAGGTGGCAGTGGCTGTCGACAAGCCTCACGCGGCCGGCTCTTCCAGTTTGGGGACGATGGGTTTGGGTGCCGGCAGCGGCGTCCCGGCCGGGACCGCACGGGCCAGCCACTCGAACGTGCGCGCATCCTCCGGAACGGCCAGAAGATCGAGGAGGTCCGACGCCGTCTTCGGGACGAACGGCAGGAGCAGGATGGCGAACCAGCGCAGTGCCTCGGCGGTGACGGCCAGAACCACGGCCATGCGCTCCGGGTCGGTCTTGCGCAGCGCCCACGGCGCCTCGCCCGCGAAGTAGCGGTTGGCTTCGGAGACCACCTCGAAAATCGCCGCCAGCGCCTGGTGAAGCGCCTGCGCGTCGACCGCCTTGCGGCAGAGGTCCGGCAGCGCCTTCACACGGTCCAGCAGCGCCTCGTCCTTCGCCTGCAGCGGCTCGAAGGCCGGCATGCGCGCCGTCGCAGTGCTTGGCGATCATGGAGAGCGAGCGCTGCGCCAGGTTGCCGATGTCGTTGGCGAGGTCGGCGTTGACGCGGTTGATGAACCCCTCGACCGAGTAGTTGCCGTCCTGGCCGAACGGCACCTCGCGCAGGAGGTAGTGGCGCAGCGGGTCGAGCCCGAACGCGTCCACCAGATCGAACGGGTCGAGCACGTTGCCGACCGACTTACTCATCTTCTCGCCGGCATTGTAAAGGAAGCCGTGGCCGAAGACGCGCTTGGGGAGCGCCAGCCCCGCGCTCATCAGGAACGCCGGCCAGTAGATGGTGTGGAAGCGGATGATGTCCTTGCCGATGACGTGCAGGTCCGCCGGCCACGACGCCTCGAAGCGCTCCGGCTCGTCCGGGAAGCCGCAGGACGTGATGTAGTTGGTCAGCGCGTCCACCCACACGTACATCACGTGGTCCGGGTCGCCCGGCACCGGCACGCCCCAGTCCATCGTGGTGCGGGAAATGGAGAGGTCCTTGAGGCCCGACTTCACGAACGCCACGACCTCGTTGCGCCGCGTGGCGGGGCCGATGAAATCCGGATGCTCCTCGTAGAGCGCGAGCAGGCGGTCCTGGAAGGCGGACAGGCGGAAGAAGTAGGACGGCTCCTCCATCCAGGTCACCGGGTGCGCCGGTGGGGGCGAGCTTCTGCCCGTCCTGCTCGGTGATCTCGTTCTCGCCGAAGAACGCCTCGTCGCGGACCGAGTACCAGCCGCCGTAGTTGCCGAGATAGATGTCGCCCGCCTCGGCCATCTTCTGCCAGATCACCTGGCTCGCCTTGATGTGGCGCGGCTCGCGGGTGGAGATGAAATCGTCGTGGCTGGAGCCGAGCACCTCGGCCATCCGCCGGAACGCGGCGGTGTTGCGGTCGGCCAGCTCGGCGACCGGGATCCCCTCCTTGGCGGCGGTCTCCACCATCTTCTGGCCGTGCTCGTCGGTGCCGGTCGAGAAGTGGACTTTGTAGCCGTCCAGGCGCTTGAAGCGGGCGATCGCGTCGGTCGCGATCAGCTCGTAGGCGTGGCCGATGTGGGGCGCCCCGTTGGGGTAGGAGATCGCCGTCGTGATGGTGTAGCGCTGGCTCATGGCGGGATGCATCTGCCCCCGTGGGCAGCCTTGTCAAGTCAGGCCAGCGGCCTTGTCGGCAGCGCAAAGGCGCGAGAGCACGCCGAGCACCATTTCCTTGCGGTCCAGGTTGAAGACCTCGATGCGGCGCCGGTCGTCCGTCACCGCCAGATACAGCGCGGCGTAGGCGTCCAGCGCCGGCAGCGGCAAGCGCCCTGCCCCGGACCGCGCCCGCCCGGCGATGGCGTCGAGCACCAGCTCCAGCACCGTGGCGAAGGTGTCGTCGCGCCGCTGGGCGGCCATCTCGGCGAGCTGATGCTGCGCGCGCACGTCCCGCACCATCGAGGGCGACAGAAGCCGCTGGGCGGACTTCACCACGTCGGCACCGGCGGCGGCGAGGCTGAGGGCGCGGCGGACCGACCCCTCCCCCAGCGCGGCCGTCGACGGGTCCATGCGCAGCGCATTGAGGGCCGCCCTCACCTCGTCCTCGGCGAGCGGACGCATTCGGATCGTACGGCAGCGCGAGCGGATCGTCGGCATCACCCGGCCGGAGACGTGCGCGATGAGGACGAAGAGCGTGCGCCGGGGCGGTTCCTCGAGCGCCTTCAGCAGCGCGTTGGCGGCGTTCTGGTTCATGTCGTCCACCGCGTCGACGATGACGACGCGCCAGCCCCCGTCGGCCGACGTCGACCCCAGGAACGGCACGATGCGCCGCACCTCGTCGACGGTGAGGTCGCTCTTGAACTTCTTGCCCTTCTCGTCCCACGGCCGCGTCAGGTGCATGAGGCCGGGGTGCGTGCCGGCGGCCACCTGGTGCGCCGTGCGGCTGTCCGGATCGTCGTCGAGGCCCGGCCGCAGCGGCTCCCCCGGCAGCGTGCTCAGGAGCGCCCGTGCGAGGCGGAAGGCGAACGTCGCCTTGCCGATGCCGCGCGGGCCCTCCAACAGGATCGCCTGCGGCGGCGAGCCGGAGGAGAACGCCTCGATCAGCCGTTCCACCGCCCCATGGTGGCCGACGAGCGTCGTCGCCTCGCGTGGTGGCGGTGCGTTGTCGATGAGGTCGGGTTCGGCGGGCGCGCCCTCGATGGGTTTGGGCGCGCGTGGAGTGCGGGCCATCAGCGGGCGACGCTCATGCGTCGACCAGATCGGTGAGCCGCTCGGTCGCGACGGTCCAGATCCGTTCGGCGACCGCGTCGGCCGGCTGCGTCGCGTCGACGACCACGCAGCGGTCCGGTTCGCGCCGGGCGATGGCGAGGAAGGCCTGGCGGCGGCTCTCCTGGATGTCGGAGTCGGCGCGGTCGAACGGGTCACGGCCGCCGCGCGTGGTGGTGCGCACCTCGCCGACGTCGGCCGGGCAGTCGAGAACGAACGTCAGATCGGGCCGGGTCGCGCCCACGACCAGCGCATTCAGTGCCGCCAGCCTGGCCTGGGAGACGCCGGCGCCGCCCTGGTAGGCCTCGGTGGAGTCGGCGAAGCGATCGCAGATCACGACGTGTCCCTCCGCGAGCGCGGGGGCGATCAGGGTGTCCACGTGGTCGGCGCGGGCGGCGGCGAACATCAGCGCCTGCTCCGCCGGGCTCAGCGAGGACCCGTGTTCCGAAAGAAGCGCCGCGCGCAATGTTTCCGCCCAGGGTGAGCCGCCGGGCTCGCGCGTCAAGGTCACCTCGCGCCCGTGCGCGCGCAGTCGCTCGGCGAGCCGTCGCGCTTGCGTCGACTTTCCGGCACCGTCACCGCCTTCGAAGGTTACGAACGCGCCCTTCAATCGATCCGCCTCGAGCTGATGTGCGGCTCGGACGTTACTCTGACGGGGCGGCGGCCTGCAATGTGCTCGTATCGCCAGCGGAGGGCGCGCTGTCCGCCGCAGTGGCGGTCTCGGCCGCCGGTTGGCTCGCGGTATCCTCGCTGGGGGCGGCGCCGAACATGTCGAACGCGCCGGTGACGCGGGCCTGGCTGGCCGCCACGGTCGCTTCCGGCAGCGGCGCGGCGGGGCCGGTCGGCACGATCTCTTCCTCTTCGAGCGGCGGTCCGGGCTCGTTCATGGCAACGACCGCTTCGAGGGCGCCGTTCTCCCTCACCTGCTCGGCCTGGTAGGCCTGGAGGGCGCTCGGGCGGCTCGTCGCGGCGAGCATCGCCGGCTGGTAGGAGCGGTTCAGGTGGACGCCCGGCAGGTTGTTGTCGCTCGTGCGGTCACGCTCGGGGCGGAGCGGATTGTATTTGGCGTCACGCTCTTCCTGCGTTGTCGGCGTGGCGGAGGCGAGCCGCACTTCGACCTCGCCCTCCTCTTCCTCGCTTTTGCCGCCGAGCCCGAACGGCAGGTACTTTGCCAGCGACTTCGTGGGCGCCTTGCCGTACTTGGCCTCGGCCACCAGGGTCTCTTTGTCGCCACCGTTGATCGGGGCCTCGCCGAGATACTCGACCCTCACCTTCGCCGATCCGGCGCTGCGGAAGCCGAGCTTGGTCGCCGCGCCCTTGGACACGTCGATGATGCGGCCGCGATGGAAGGGTCCACGGTCGTTCACGCGCAGGACGGCGGATTTGCCGGTCTTCACCACGGTAACGCGCACGTAGGACGGCAGCGGGAGTGTGGGGTGCGCGGCGGTCAGCGAGTCCTGATCGAACCTCTCGCCATTGGCGGTGCTCTTGCCGTGGAACTGGGGGCCGTACCAGGAGGCCTTGCCGGTCTTGTCGTAGTCTTCGTCGTGCTTGGGCGTGTACCAGCTGCCGCCGACTTTGTACGGCTTACCGATCTTCTTGAAGCCGGTGGCCTCCTCGTCGGACGACGAACTGTCGGCGGTCGACAGGACGTCCAGCGAGTCGACACCGCCTCCGCACCCGGCGAGCATCAGCGTGGCTGCGCATAGGAAGGTCATCGTCGCAACGCGACAGCACTCTGACCAGGCCATTTGTCTACTCCGCTCACCGAGGGTCCGTCTTGGGGCCCACCGCGGCACACTACGTCCACAAGGCTGACACGCCCATACCAATGGGCGCGCGACGCTAACGCTTTGCTAAGGTGTTGGCATTTTTGCCACACAATTCCTTAGGACTTTATTTACGAATCGGGTTGATTTCCCGCAGCGCCAGCGCCGATTACGGCGACGGACTGGATTTCCACCGCGATGCCCGGCCAGGGAAAACTCACCACCAGAGCCGTGTTTGTCGGGCGAATTGCGCCGAAGGTTTCGCCCAGCAGCGGGCCGACGGTCTCTGTGAAGACCTCCGCCGTCGCGGAATAGACCGTTAACTGTACGATATCATCGAGGGTTGCACCGGCCTCGCGCAGCGCGCGGGCGATGATGGCGATGGCGTTGTGGTACTGCGCGGCGGGGTCCTCCGGCAGCGCGCCGGTCTCGGCGTCACGGCCGATGGTGCCGGACACGTAGACGGTGTCGCCGACCTTCACGGCGCGTGCGTAACCGTAGGCTTCTTCAAAGGGCGAGCCGAAAATGATGTTCTGGCGCATGGATCTGTCCTGACGGGTCCATTGCGCCTTAGTGCGTTCGGGAGGCGGACGCCAGCCCGGCGCCGGCCTCTGCGCTCAGCCGGTCAACATGTCCTCGAGCGCGGCGGCGATGGCGGTGGTGGCGCGCTCGAGGTCGTCCACCGAAACGCTCTCGTCGCCCGTGAAGTCGACGCCCTCGCCCACGATCGGCGGGCCGACGCCGTAGAGCACCGTGGCGATCCCGGCGAGAGCATAATGCCGTGCGCCGCTCACCACCGGCGCGGACACCACCGGCACCGTCTGCCCCGTGGCGGCGCTCGCGTGGCGGGCGACGGTCTCGGCGAGCGCCTGCGAGGGTGCGGTCGGCGCCACCGGCTCCGCCAGCAGCAGGCGCCGGCACTCGAGCTCGACGCCGTGGGTGGTGTGCGCGGCCTCGATCGCGGCGACGAGTTCGGCTTCCACCGTCTCGCCGTTCTCGTCGCTGCCGATGCGCCGGTCCACCGTGAAGCGCACCCGGTCCGGCACCAGGTTGATGCCGCGTCCGCCCTCGATGACGCCCACCGTCAGCGGATGGGGCATCGCGCTGCGGGTGCGCATCAGCATGGCGAGGACTGTGACGGCGGCCTCCATGGCGTCGTGCCCGTCGTGGGGGCGCGAGGCGTGGGCCTGCGTCCCGCGCAGCAGCACCTCCAGCTGCAGGACACCCTCCTGCCCGGTGATGACCTGGTAGCCCGTCCCCGCGGCGATCACCGCGTCGGGCTTGGTGAGATCCTGGCCCAGGAGGAAGGCGGGGCCCAGGAAGCCGCCGGTCTCCTCGTCGCAGGTGACGTGCAGCTCCACCGTGCCGACGAGGTCCTCCCGCCCCTCCAGGGCGACCAGCGCGAAGACGTATGCGGCAAGGTCCGCCTTGGAATCGCGTGCGCCGCGGCCGTGGATGACCCCGTCCTTGATCTCGGCGCCGAAGGGATCGCGGATCCACCCCGTGCCGACGGGCAGCGTGTCGAGGGGCGCGGCGAGCGCGATCGTGGGCCCCGGGCCGAAGACCCGGCGCACCACCAAGTTGGTGACGTCGGAGCGCCCGTAGTGCCGCGCGAAGGGATTGGGGACGGGGTGGCGCTCCACCTCCCAGCCCCGCGCCTCCAGCGTGCCGGCCAGCCATTCGACGGCTTCGGCGGTGTCGCCCGGCGGATTTTCGGTCGGGAGCTGGATGAGCGCCTGCAGGAAGCCGACCGCCTCGGCCTGCCCGTCAGCCACTTTGGCCCGGAGCGTGCCGGCGGCGGGTGGAGCGAGCGTACTCACGGCAACAGCACGCTCGACCCGGTCGTGCGCCGGCCTTCCAGCGCCCGGTGCGCCTCGGCGGCGTCCTTCAGCGCGAAGGTCTGTTCGACGGGCACTCTCACCGTCCCCGTCCGCACCATCTCGAAGAGGTCGGCGGAATTTGCCTCCAGCCGCTCGCGCGTCCCGACATAATTCGCGAGCCCCGGGCGCGTGGCGTAGAGGGACTTGCCGGCGAGGTCGGAGAGCTTGAAGTCGTCGACGGTGCCCGACGACTGGCCGAACAGGGCGTAGAGGCCGAATTGCTTCAGACACTTCAGCGAGCCCGGGTAGGTGTCACGGCCGACCGAATCGTAGACCACGTCGCAGCCCTTGCCGTCGGTGATCTCCTTCACCCGGGCGACGAAGTCCTCCTCGGCGTAATTGATGACGTGGGTGTAGCCGTTGGCCTTTGCGATATCCGCCTTGGCCGCCGAGCCGACGGTGCCGATGGTCGTCGCGCCGATGGAGCGCGCCCACTGCCCCGCGATCGTGCCGACTCCGCCGGCCGCCGCGTGGAACAGCAGCGTCGTGGACGGCTCGACCTTGAACGTCTCCATCAGGAGGTAGCGCGCGGTCATGCCCTTGAGCATCATCGCCGCGGCGACATCGTCGGCGACCCCCTCGGGGATCTTCAGCGCCGACGACGCCTTGAGGGTCCGCCGCTCTGTATAGGCTCCGAGCGCGAAGCCGTAGGCGACACGGTCGCCCAGGTGGAAGCCCTCGACCCCGGCCCCCACCTCTTCGACCACGCCGGCCGCCTCGCTGCCGACGATCAGCGGGTACCCGTTTGGCGCCTTGTAGAGCCCCGTGCGAAAGTAGGTGTCGAGAAAGTTGAGGCCGACCGCGGTGTGACGCACGACAAGTTCGCCCTCCCCGGCCACGGGGTCGTCGATCGGTCGCCATTGGAGAACCTCCGGACCACCGGGTTCATCCAACATGATGGCGTGCGTCATCTTTCCTCTCCGCAGTTCCGGCGGGGACGTTAGATACAGCGATGCCGCCAATCAAGGACGTCACGTGATGGACAGTGCCCTCCCCCTTCCCCAACCGAGCGAAACCCACCGTGTGGATGTGGCGGTGATCGGCGCCGGCCCGGTGGGGGCGCTGGCGGCGCTCGTCGTTGCAAATGCTGGTCTTTCCGTCGCCCTCGTCGCGCCGGAGCGCGGTCACGACCCGCGCACCTCCGCGCTGCTGATGCCCTCCGTGGCGCTTTTGGACGAGCATGGCGTGTGGGCGGACGCCGCCGGCGAGGCAGCCCCACTCCACACGATTCGCATCATCGACCAGACCGGCTACCTGCCCCGTGCGCCGGAGGTGGCGTTCGATGCGCACGAGATCGGCCCCGACCCGTTCGGCTTCAACATCACCAACGACGCGCTGAACGCGGCCCTCTCCGCCCGGCTGAAGGCGCGCGGTGTGCCGCGGATCGACGCGCTCGCCGAGCACGTGGACGGAACGACGGGAGCGGCGTGACCATCCGCGCCGGCGCGTCGAGCGTGCGCGCCGGGTTGGTGGTCGCGGCCGATGGCGCCGACTCCTTCGTGCGCGAGGCGGCCGGAATGACCGTGCGGCGCTGGTCCTATCGCCAGAGCGCCTTCGTCACCACGCTCAGCCACGAGCGGCCGCACGGCGACACCTCGGTCGAGTTCCACACCCCCGCCGGCCCCTTCACGCTGGTGCCGCTCAAGGGCAACCGCTCCTCGCTGGTCTGGGTGGCGCGGCCCGAGGAGGCGGCGCGCCGGGCGGCGATGGACCCCGGCCCCCTCGCCCGCGAGATCGAGAAGCGCTGCCATGCAGTACTCGGCCACATGTCGGTCGACGGCCCGCGCGGCGTCATCCCCATGGAGGGGCACGTGGCGCAGCACATGGGTGCGGGGCGCGTGGTTCTGGTGGGCGAAGCCGGGCACCGGTTTCCGCCGATCGGCGCGCAGGGACTCAACCTGGGCTTTCGCGATCTCGCCGCGTTGCAGACCTTGCTGCGCCAGACGCTGGGCGACCGGGACCTCTCGGCCATTCCGGAGCGCTACGACGCGCGCCGCCGGGCCGACGTGGGGCTGCGCACCGCCAGCGTCGATATCCTCAACCGCTCGCTGCTGACGGGCGCGCTCGTCCCCAGCACGGCTCGGGCGGTGGCGCTCTCCGCCGCCCGCGGCGTCGCCCCGCTGCGCCGGGCGATGATGCGATTCGGCCTCGGCGCGATGTAGCCGCCGCCGGGTTCCGGCGCTAAAGCACGCCGGAGCGGATCACGTAGAGCACGCCGGTGACGGTCAGCGCCGCCAGCGTGGTGCCGACGAGGATCGAGTTGGATGCCTCTTCCTTGCCCACCCCGTATTGCGTGGCGAGGATGAAGACGTTGGTGGCCGTCGGCAGCGCGGCCAGCAGCACCGCGCTCATCAACCACAGCGACGGCGCCCCCATCGCGCTCAGCACCAGGTACGACGCCAGCGGGTGCAGCACCAGCTTGATGGCGATGAACACCGAGATGTCCGCCACGGAGCGCCCCGACGGCATCGGCTGCAGCGCCACCGTCACGCCCATGGCAAAGAGCGCGCATGGCGCCGCCGAGTTTGTGAGCATGGTCAGCAGCCGGTCGATGCTGCCCGGCGGCTGATAATCGAAGATCGCCGCCGTCACCCCCGCGATCACCGCCAGGATGAAGGGGTGCGTGAAGATCCGCTTCAGGATGCGCAGGACCTGGACCCAGAAGCCGCCCGAGGTGGAGCCGGCGAGCGCCATCATCACCGGTGTCAGCACGAAGAACATCGTGCTCTCGAACGAGAAGATGAGCGCCACCGGCACCGTCGCGGTCGCCCCGATGGCCACCAGCGCCAGCCCCGGACCGAGGTAGCCGTTGTTGGCGTAGCCGCCGACGAGCGCAAGGATCGTCGAATAGGCGAGGTCGCCGCGGGTCCGGACCATCGCGATGACGAAGCCGAACACCAGCACGATCGACGTCGCCCCGGCCGCGGCGATGACGTAGATGATGTCGCCGAGTTCATCCACCGGCATGCGCGACAGGTACTGAAAGAACAGTGCCGGCAGCGCCACGTAGACGATGAAAATGTTCATCCAAACGAGCCCGCCGGCGGGCTTCTTGGCGATTCGCCCCACGATAAAGCCGAGCAAGATCAGCCCGAAGAACGGGATGGTTAGAGAGAGGACCTCGCTCAAGCGGGACTCCGGTCGGTTCGGGATGTCATGGCAGGCATCTAGCGGGCTTGTCTCTTCGCGACCATCCCACCCTGCACCATTGGCCATGCGCTGGGCGGGTGCCTGATGGCGCACGGCCACCCTGGCGTTGTGGGATGTGGACAATTGCGGCGGCTGCGGGCATGCCCTTGCCTTGGCAGGGATCGTCGGGCTTCGGTGGTCGGGTGAGCAGAATGCGGCTGGAGCTGCCGCCGCGAGAGTGAGGACACGACTTGAGCCGGGCCATGGCGAGAAAGCGCGTGAAGCCGCATCACGTGGCCGAATATGTCCTCCTGCGCACGCTGGGCTGGATCATGCGCCAAGCGCCGGTCGACGCCGCGTCGTGGACCATGGGCAAAATCGTCGGCACCCTCCTTCCCCTGATGAAGCGCCACAAGCGGGTCAAGGAGCATATCGCGCTGGCGATGCCCGAGGTGAGCGAGGCGGAGCGCGAGCGCATTGCCCGCGAGATGTGGGGTCAGCTCGGCCGCGTTGCCGGCGAGGCATTTCAGATAGACACAATACTCAGTGATGACAGCCGCATCGTCCTGCCGGACAACTTCGACGCCGTGGTCGAACTGTGCAGGGACGGGTGCGTCGTGGCGACCGCGCACCTGGGCAATTGGGAGGTGGCCGGCGTTCTCGCCCATCGCGGCGGCAAGTCACTCGCCGGCGTCTACCAGGCGCTCCACAATCCGCTGGCCGACCAGTATCTGCGCCGGCTGCGCACGCCGGTCTACCCGGCGGGGCTCTTCAGCAAGGGCGGCGACCTCGGCACGCGGCTCATCGGCCTCGTTCGGCAAGGCGCGGCCGTCGGGATCGTCGCGGATTTGCGCGAAAAGCGCGGGATCGAGGTGCAGTTTTTCGATCAGCCGGCGTTCGCGACGCCGCTGCCGGCGATGCTGGCGCGCATGTCCGGGCGGCCGTTGATTGCCGGTGCGGTGGTGCGCGAAGGGGGGGTGCGGTTCCGTGCGGTCTGCCGCGCCATCGACGTGCCGAACACCGATGACCGAGCCGCCGACATCGCAGTCGCGACGCAGCGCCTCCACGACGCATTCGAGGATTGGATCCGTGCAAATCCGGAACAGTGGATGTGGACGCATCGCAAGTGGGCGCGTTCGAAGGTGCGGCCGTTCGGTCCGAAGACGCTCGTCGACGCGGACGCATCCGGTTAACCGTATGGATCAGCGCGCGACCTTGGTGTGACGAAACGTGAGCGGGCCGCTCTTGCACGGCTCAGGTCCACCGGGTACCGGTAGTTTTCTGCGTGCAGCGGCTTGCCCGAGGCATGCGAGCGAGTTGAACCGTTGTCAGACCTCGGCGTTGTTGTTTGCAACGTTTGGCCTGCTCATCCCGCTTCGATCCGACCGGGCGTTACGACGTACCCGCCCGGTCGACGTCGCGGGTGCGGGTTTGGAGCAAGTGGGGTCGACACCCTGTCGACGGGTCTGGCGGGCATACCTAGCTCGCAGGGCTTGCGTGGTGCTGAATCCCGGCACACTCCAGAGCGGTCGGAGTGGCCGAATTGACCGAACATGATTGTGGTATGAGCTTGGCGATGAAGAATGTACGAACTGCAAAGTTTCAGCTGGGTCAGGTCGTTCGGCACCGGGTGTTTTCCTTCCGGGGCGTGATCTTCGACGTCGACCCCAGCTTCGCGAACACCGAGGAGTGGTGGGAGGCGATTCCGGAGGATATCCGGCCGCGCCGCGACCAGCCCTTCTACCACCTGTTCGCCGAGAACGACGACACGGAATACATCGCCTACGTCTCCGAGCAGAACCTGCTCGCGGACGACACGGGCGAGCCCGTCCGTCACCCCCAGGTGAGCGACATGTTCGACCGTCGGGACGGCGGCTACTGCGCCCGCCTCGACCAGTTCCACTGATCGTCCGCACGCGCTGATAGGGTTTCGCCCACCTGCGAGCCCTCTTCAGGCGATATGACCCCGCGCCGCACTGCCGCAAGATTTGCGAATTTGACGCTGGTGTCCCGACAGCTGGTGCCGAATGACGTTGCGCACCGTCAGAGGCCTGACCCCTGCTGCGCCGTCAGCGTGCGCTAGCGCACTCCCCCCAATTCGTCGCGTTCGGGCGTCGTCCACCGTCGGCGCGGCAACCGCCGACACGCCGGCGCACCGGTGCGCCGACCTCAGTTGGAGGTCGACGAGTCCAGGGCTTCACGCTGCGCCGCGCGGAGACGAGCGGCAAAATCTTCCTTGCTCTTCTCCAGGTCTTCCTGGCGCTGCTTCGTGATGTTGGCGATCTGATCCGGTGACAGCGCCTCCCCGTCGTAGGCGGCGGTGAAACCGGACAGGCTCATGTCGAACGGAACCTGCTTGCCTTCGCGGTTGTAGGCCGTCAGGCGCATCGTGCTCCCGCTCTTCATGCTGGTGATGAAGGCGTCGCTCACCGCACGCTCGGCCCAGCACGCCGTTTCGAGGCAGACCTGGTACTCCGCCTTCTCGGCGTCGCCCCCGTCGACCTGAACCAGGACGCCCGGTTCGAGCACCATGCCCGTCGGCACCGCGATCAGCAGGCTGCGGCGCTGCTCACCCTTGAAGCCACGGACGGCGGCCGAGGCGAGCACCTGTCCACCGCCGGTCCGAAGCTCCTGCGTCACCAGGCAGATGTCCTTCTTCACCCGTGGATCCTGCGTGCAGACTTTCATCCACGTCGGATCATCGGACTGCGCCCGGGCCGCGCCTGCGGGCAGAAGCACCGCGGTCGCGAGAGCTGACACAGCGGCAAGTATTGCAAAACGCATCAAGCGATCCCCTCTCGATTGGGATTCATGCCTCATTGGCCTCGTTCATCGCAACCGTGCCCTCGCGACCCGGTTGCGGGACGAAACGCCGGCGGGCGGTCGGCGATCCACGCCGTCCGTACATCAGGCCGACCTCCGCCGCGTCATTGTTTCCACGGATGGCCAACGAGACGTCGGCAATCCGTATTTCCGGCGAACCCTCCGCCGGCATTCAGCACCGTCGACTATTCCGCGTTGTCGACGGCCTCCTGTTGTGCAGCGAGGAGACGGTCGCGGGCCTCCTGCGCCTTCTTCTCGAGCGCCGTCTGCAGGTCGCTCTGCTTCTGTTGCAGCGCCTGCGGGTCGATGCCCGCGCCGTCGTAGGCGGCGGTGAACCCGATCAACGTCATGTCGAACCGGACCTGCTTGCCCTGGCGGTTGATCGTGCTCACCCGCATCGTGCCGCCACGCTTCAAGCGCGTGATGAAGTCCGCGTCGATCGTCTTCTCGGCGTAGCACGCATTCGGGAAACAGATCTGATAGGCGGCCTTGTCGGGCGTCGCGCCGTCGATCTGGATCTGCACGCCAGGCTGGATCAGCATGCCGACCGGGACCGACAGGAGCAAGCTACGTCGCTGTTCACCGTCGAATTCGCGAATCGCCGCAGAGGCGAGAAACTGACCGCCCTGGGTGCGGAGCTCCTGCGTGATGAGGCAGAGTTCCTTGTTGGCCTGGGTGTCGGTGTTGCAGATCTTGACCCAGGCATTTTCCTCCTGAGCGTCCTGTGCGCTTGCCGGCATCGTCGGTACGGCGAGCGCGATCGACAGACCCAGCGCCGCCACCATTTTTGTCAAACGCATGAAGTGTTCCCCCGTACTCAGTCTGGGTCGGCCGCTGCTTATCAGCCCATTGGCCATAGAGCGCTTTCGTGGAAGGCTTAGACCGAGAGCATTAAAATGGCTAGAACGTGTGGCCAATCGCCCAATAAAATTGTTGCGGCTTTCTGAAACAGGGGCCGAGCCCCAGCTTGAACCACGTGTCTGGCGGATCGCTCCTGGAAGCGCGACCGGTTCACCCACAAAACCAACAAGGGAATGGCGATGGTTCGACGGATAGTGCGCGTGCTCGGCTTGGCTCTATGTTGCCTCGGGCTGCTCGCGACGCCCGCGGCAGCGGACTACGGCATCGCCATGCACGGCGAGCCGGAGCTCACGCGCGGCGAGCCGCTCCCCTATGCCGATCCCGATGCGCCGACCGGCGGCCGCGCCACGTTCGCCGTGCTCGGCACGTTCGACAATCTCAACGTCCTCATCCCACGCGGCACCTACGCGCCGGGCATGCGCGACTCCACCTTCGGCAACCTCGTCTACGAGAGCCTGCTGGAGCGCAACGCCAGCGAGCCCTTCTCGCTCTACGGCCTCCTCGCGTCGGACGTCGAGGTGCCGCCGGAGCGCGACAGCGTCACCTTCACCATCGACGAGCGCGCCGCCTTCTCCGACGGCCACCCGCTCACCGCCGAGGATGTCGTCTTCACCTACGACCTGCTGCGGACCCAGGGCCGGCCCTACATGCGCCAGTACTACGGCAAGGTCGAAGCGGTGGAGACGCCGGACGCCCGCACCGTCACCTTCCGCTTTCCGGGGGCCGACGACCGCGAGCTGCCGCTCATCCTGGGGCTGATGCCGATTCTGCCCGGCCCACGCCACCGACGTGGAGACCTTCGGCAAGACCACCCTGAGCCCGCCCCTCGGCACCGGCCCCTATGTGGTCGGCGGCGTGAATCCCGGGCGCGACATCACCTTCGTGCGCGACGCGGGCTATTGGGGCAACGACCACGCCCTGAATCAGGGGCGCTACAACTTCGACGAGGTCGTGTTCCGCTTCTTCCGCGAGGAGACGGCGATGTTCGAGGCGTTCAAGGCCGGCGACATCGACTTCCACCAGGAGGGTGACGCCGGACGCTGGACCACCGGCTATGCCTTCCCCGCCATCAACGACGGGCGCGTCGTGCGCGAGGTCATCCCGCTCGCCATTCCGCGCGGGATGTACGCCTTCGTCTTCAACACCCGCCGGCCGCCGTTCGACAACGTGGACGTGCGGGCGGCGATGAACCTGCTGTTCGACTTTCCCTGGATCAACGCGAACCTCTTCAGCGGCCAGCTGGCCCGCACCGACAGCTACTTCACCGCCTCCGAGCTTGCCGCCACCGGCCGCCCCGCTAGCCCCGGCGAACGGGCGCTTCTCGCCCCCTATGAGGAGGAGGTGCTGCCCTCGATCCTGGACGGCACCTGGGCCCCGCCGGAACTCGACGGGTCAGGCCGGGACCGCGGCTCCGTGCGGGAGGCGCTGCGCCACTTCGCCGCCGCCGGCTGGACGATCCAGGACGGCCGCCTGGTCAACGAGAGCGGCGAGCCGTTCGCCTTCGAGCTCCTGGTCGCGACACGCGACGACGAGCGGCTGGCGCTGGCGTTTCAGCGCCTTCTGCGGCCGGTCGGCATCGACATGCGGGTGCGCTACGTCGATTCCACGCAGTACAACGCGCGGCTGCTGGGCTTCGATTTCGACATGATTCGGTTCTACTGGCCGGCGTCGCTGTCGCCCGGCAACGAGCAGGTGAACCGCTGGTCGCAGGAGGCTGCGGACCTCGAAGGCTCGTTCAACTTCGCCGGCGCCAGGTCCCCCACCATCGACGCGATGATCGATGCGATGCTGGCCGCACAATCGCGTGAGGACTTCGTCGACGCGGTGCGTGCGCTCGACCGGGTGCTGCTGTCGGGCCTATACGTGATCCCGCTTTACCACACGCCAGCGCAGTGGGTGGCGTATTCCACGCGTCTCGCCCACCCGCAGACCCAGAGCCTCTATGGCTTCGAACTCGAGACCTGGTGGGTAACCCCATGACACTTTACGACACGCAATATGACGCGTCCGCGCTCGATACCTCCGCGATCGAGCCCCTGCACATCGACGTCGTGTCCGACGTCATGTGCCCATGGTGCTACATCGGAAAACGGCGTCTGGAGAAGGCGCTCGCC
Organism: uncultured Alphaproteobacteria bacterium; assembly: GCA_963771975.1. Classification (GTDB taxonomy): domain Bacteria; phylum Pseudomonadota; class Alphaproteobacteria; order Rhizobiales; family Amorphaceae; genus Acuticoccus. The sequence goes on from CAVYVL010000002.1 coordinate 829,876, forward strand.
GAGATCGACGATGTCACCGTGCGCGTGGTCTGGCGCCCCTATCAGCTGGACCCGACGCTGCCGTCGGACGGCAAGGACCGCCAGCAGTACCTGACCGAGAAGTTCGGCTCCCCCGAGAAAGTGGCGCAGATCTACGACCGCATCCGCGCGGCGGGCGAGGATGAGGATATCCCCTTCGCGTTCGACAGGATCACCCGCTCGCCGAACACCCTGAACGCACACCGACTGATTCGCTGGGCCGCGATCGAGGGCCAGCAGGACGCGCTGGTAGAGCGCCTCTTCCAGCTCTACTTCCTGGAGGGGGCCAACCTCACCGATCCGGCGGTGCTCGTCTCGGCCGCGGCCGACGCGGGCCTGGACCCGCAGATGATCGAGCGTCTTCTGGGCTCGGATGCGGACATGGCAGAGACAGAGGCGGAAATCGTCCACGCCCAGGCGATCGGTGTGCAGGGTGTTCCCTGCTTCATCCTGGAGAACAAGTACGCCGTGTCGGGGGCGCAGCCGGCCGACGTGCTGGCGACCGCGATCCGTCAGGTCGCAGCCGAGAAGGCGGGTGCGGCGGCACCACCGGCCACCTGAGCGTCCGCGGCCCGCTCGGCTGTATCACGGCGGGGCGGTCAAGCTCCCGCCGGCGTTGCGAGGGCGCGGTTTCCGATCACGTTGGATCAACCTGACCGATAATATATCGCGCCAGACAAGGAGGGGGAGCACGCCCTCATCCGCTCAAGTGCTTCCCTTGAGCGGATCGTGCTCTATCGCGGCAGTGACCGCGGGGCAAAGCCCGGGTTCTGCTGCGGCACTGCACCGGCGTCCGGGGTGCGGGTGACTTGACGCGTCGCCGGTGAGCGCGACGGCGGCGCGGCCCTGGCGGCACCGTTCCGCTGCGCGAGCGACGGAACCAGGCGCGCCTGGCTCGGCGTGCCGCTGACCACGCGGCCGGAGGACGGCGTCAGGAACTGGATGGCGTTGATGCTCTGCAGGCCGCTGTAGCAGGTGAAGGAGATGCGGATCTCCGCCCCCTCCTCCGCCGCAACCAGCAGTCGGCCGGTCTCGTACAGCCACTTCGGCCGATCACGCTCGTAGACGTACTCGTTCGACGGGCAGGCGGACTGCTGAGCCTGCGGCATGACCGCGATGGTCTTGACGTCATCGACATAGACTTCGGCGACCCGGCCGTCGAGGAAGATGCGGCCGGTGTCGAGTGTTTCGGCCGACGCGGGCGGGCGATTTTGGCTCTGAGCCACCGCCGAAGCCGCGAGGACGAGCGATAATAATATGCCTGTGCAAAAACGGACGGCGCCGTATTTCATACCATTTGTCCCAACGCGGCCTTCTGCCGCGCAGTATAGACACGGCATCCTTGCTTTTCCAGCCGACGAGACAGATGAGCGGTTCGCCTTACTTTCCAGTTAAGGACGACAGGCGGCGGCGACGCCTCCCGTATGCTGCGATTTCACGTTTCCTCCGCAAATCCGTCTGACGACGGTCCCACCATCGAGCGGGTCTCGCCGGCGATCAATCAGTGCGGATGGTATAGAATGGCGGCGATCCGCTGGCGCAGTTCCGGTACGGCCTCGGCCTCGAACCACGGATTGCGCTTCAGCCACGCGTTATTGCGCCAGGACGGGTGCGGCAGCGGCAGCACGGCGCGCGGTGCCGTCTCCTCGGCGATGTCGCGCCACGCAGCGACGATGTCGGTCAGCGGGCGGCGCCGCGTGTGCGGCAGGTGATAGTCGAGCGCGTAGCGGCCGATGCACAGGAGCAGCTCCAGCCGTGGCAGCGCCGCGAAGAGCGCATCATGCCAAGTCGCGCGGCACTCGCGCCGCGGCGGTCGATCGCCACCGTTCCGGTCGAGGCCGGAGAAGCAGAAGCCCATTGGGATCACGGCGATGCGGCTGGCGTCGTAGAAGGTCGCCTCGTCGATCCCCATCCACCCCCGCAGCCGCACACCGGAGGGATCGAGGAAGGGCCGCTGCGCAATGTGAGCGCGGTTCCCGGGCGCTTGGCCGCACACGGCGATCCGCGCGGTCGACGAGACCTGAAGGACTGGCCGCGGCGCCTGCGGTAGCGGCGTGCCGAATGGCGCCGCCACGCAGATGTTGCACGTCAAGATGCCGGAGACGATCTGTTCCAGCGGTGTGCCGGGTGGTGGAGCCGCCGGCACCGGCGTGCGTGAGTCAGTCATCCGCCGTCGCTCCGAGCCGTCGGACGGCAGCAGCGTCACGCCGGTCCGTCGACGCCCGCCTCGGCAAATGTCGCCATGCCCGCGTGGCACGCGGCGGCGGCCTTCACGATGCCCATCGCGAGCGCGGCCCCCGTCCCCTCGCCCAGCCGCATGCCCAGGTCGAGCAGCGGTTCCGCGCCGAGCGCCTCCAGCGCGCTGGCGTGGGCCGGCTCGGCCGAGCGGTGGGCGAAAAGGCAGTGGCTGATCGCGTCCGGGTTCATGGCGTGGACGACCACGGCGGCGGCCGTCGCGACATAGCCGTCCACCACGACGGGGACGCCCTGCGAGCGGGCCGCCAGGATGGCGCCGGCCATCGCCGCGACCTCACGGCCGCCGATGCGCTGCAGCAGAACCAGCGGGTCGCGCTCGCCGGAGACACGCGCCACCGCGGCGTCCACCGCGGCGGCCTTATGGGCCAGCGCCTCGCCACTGACGCCGGTGCCGGGCCCGGCCCAGTCCGCCCCGGTGCCGCCCAGGAGGGCGCAGCACAGCGCGGCCGCCACAGTGGTGTTGCCGATCCCCATTTCGCCCAGGCCCAGGAGGTCGACATCGTTGGCAATCGCCTCCAGCCCGAAGGCCAGGGTCGCGGCGGTGTCCCGCTCGGAGGTGAAGGCGTCGGCGTCGACGATGTCGCCGGTGGGCATGTCGACCGCGAGGTCGAACACCGACAGGCCGATGCCGTAGGCGCCGCAGATCTGGTTGATGGCGGCCTTGCCCTCGCGAAAGTTGGCCAGCATCTGCGCGTTGACCGACGACGGGTAGGCCGAAACGCCGCGCTCGGCCACGCCGTGGCTGGCGGCGAACACCACCACGCGTGGCCGATCCACCGTTGGCGGCGTGCGGCCGGTCACGGCGGCGAGCCATGCGGCGATCGCCTCCAGCCGGCCGAGCGATCCGGCTGGCTTGGTGAGCTGGGCTTCACGCTCGCGTGTGGCGCGCACGGCGTCGGCGCGGTCGGGGCTGGGCGCCCGCGCGAGGGCGCGGAAGTCTTCAAACGGAGATGATGCGGTCACAAGAGACTTAAGGGTTCAGGATGAGGCGGTCGCGGCGCACGGCGTAACCGTCGAGGCGGTTGAGAAAGGTCATGCCGAGGAGGCTGAAGTCAAGGTCGCCCGGCCGTGCGACCGCGGCGGGCACGTCGTCCACCTGGATCGGGCCGACCGAGAGCGAGTCCAGTCGCACCGGGGCGACGGTCGTCATGCCGCGCGCGGTCATCACCGGGAGGCGATAGTCGAGCCGCTCGGCGTTGAAGCCGGCGCGGCGGGCGTCGGCGGCGGAGAGGACCACCGTGCTGGCGCCGGTGTCGAACAGGAAGGTGACGGATGTGTCGCCGACTTCGCCGTCCACCACGAACTGGCCGCGGAAGCCACGGCTGATGGTCACGCTCTCGCCGCGGGTGACGGGGGTCCCCGGCAGGAGCACGGCGACCACGTCCCGCCCGACCAGCTCGAGATCGTGGCGATACGTGTAGCCGACCACCACCAGCGCGAAGATCGCCACCCACACGAGCGCCGTGCGGATCAGTTCTCCGATGCGCACGTGGCGGGCGGCGACGACCACCACGACGAGAACCCCGATCAGGATGACGAGCTTGGTGGCCATCGGCCCGGTGTTGTCGATCGTGACGACTTCCGGCGACTGCGCCATGGCATCCGTCATGGCGGTCACGGCGAGGCCGAGCGACGTGGCGATGCCGGCGGCATCCCGCACACGGATCGCCCTCATGGGCCGGGTCATGCAACTCTTCATGCCAGAGAGATAGTAAAACCGGCCAAATATGAAAGGTCGCCCAGCACCACCGCGGCACCGATGACATCCCCGGTGTGGCCGCCGATCTTGGAATCGGCGAGGCTGGCGACGCCCTTTGCGCTGGCCGCCGCGGCAACGGCGGCGAGGACGAAGCCGAGCGGCGAGATCCACACGGTGAGCGCAGCCGTGATGGCGAGCGCCAGCAGGAGCGCGGTGCGGAAGTCCTTACCGGTGGGCCGTCCGGCGTTGGCGGCGAGGCCCCCGGCCCGCGCGTTGGGAAGCCCGGCCCACGGGAAGAGTGCCACCGCCCGCCCCGCGACGGCCGCGGCGATGAAGACGATCAAGGCCCATCCGCCGATCGCCTCCAGCAGCTGCGCCAGGAGCGCCACCTTCAGCCCCACCGCGCCCACCAGCGCCAGGACGCCGTAGGTGCCGATCCGGCTGTCTCGCATGATCTCGAGGCGCCGTGTCGTGCCGGCCGCGCCCCAGAAGCCGTCGGCGCAGTCGGCAAGCCCGTCCTCGTGCAGCGCTCCGGTGACGATTGCCAGCGCCAAGGTGGCGACCAGCGCGGCGGCCAGCGGCGCGAGGCCGAGCCAGAAGGCGAGCCCGCCGGCCACGGCCGCAGGCCAGGTAATGGCCACCGCCGCCGCCGGAAGGATCCACACGCACCGCGCCAACGAGACGTCCCCCGCGATAGGGACCGGGAGGCGGGAGTAGAAGCCGATGACCGTGACCAGCGCCGGCCGCCAAGGTGTCATCGCGCGCGCGGCGTGGTCATGCGGCCGGGGCCCAGACCGGCTGCGTCTCGCGCGTAGCCGCCGTGGTGCCTGGCGCCGACGCGTCTGCGGTCGCCTGCCGCTCTGCGTGACGCTCGGCCGCGCGCCGCGCTTCGGCCTCCAGGCGGTCGAGCGCACCCGACAGAACGTCCGGTCCGGCGTCGGGGCGGTGCCCCTCCTCCGTCAGCATTCGGCGGAAGAGGCGCGCGCCCGGTTCGCCGTGGAAGAGGCCGAGCAGCGGCTTCACCACCGGCGCCATCCGCCCGCCGCCCGCGCACCACGCCTCGGCATAGGGCACCATGGAGCGGGCGACGGCGAGGCGCTCGGCGAAGCTGCCGCGCCCCGCGAGTTCGGCCAGAAGCCCCGGCCGCTGGTAGGCGGCGCGGCCGATCATGACACCGTCGACGATGTCCAGCTCTTCCCGGATGGCGGCCACATCGCCAAGCCCGCCGTTGATGCCGACGAACGTCCCCAGCCGCGCATGGAGGCGGTGGACGCGGTCGTAGTCGAGGGGCGGAACATCGCGGTTCTGCGCCGGGGACAGCCCTTGCAGCCACGCCTTGCGGGCATGCACCCAGATCGCCGACACACCCGCGGCGACAGCGGCGTCGGCCACCGCGTCGAGCGCCGTCTCGGTGTCCTGGTCGTCCACCCCAAGGCGGCACTTCAGGCTCACCGGGAGCCCCCCGTCGCCCATCGCCGCCAGGCACTCGCCCACCAGAGCCGGCTCACGCATGAGGCAGGCGCCGAAGCTGCCGCCCTGCACCCGGTCCGACGGGCAGCCGACGTTGAGGTTCACCTCGTCGTAGCCCCACTCTGCGGCGATCCGGGACGCCTCGGCGAGCTCGCGCGGATCGGAGCCGCCGAGCTGGAGCACGAGCGGATGCTCCTCGGCGCTGAAATCGAGCAGCCGCGCGCGGTCGCCGAACAGGATCGCCTTGGCCGTCACCATCTCGGTGAACAGGCGCAGCGAAGCGTTCAGGCGGCGGTGGACCACGCGGCAGTGCCGGTCGGTCCAATCCATCATCGGGGCGACGGCGATCTGAGCGGTCACGGGCTTCCAAGCGTCGGGAATCGGGGTGGGTCTTCATATCGTCACAACGCCGGCCGCGCGAACCCCTGCCGCGCGACTTTTTTGTCCGGCGCCCACACGCCAACGGCTGGGAGAGCCGCGCCGCCTATCCTTTCGATGCAACCCGCACGCGTCAGGCGAAGTCTCCTGAACTTCGGCGACAATGAAGCCAAGCAACTCGCACGGTAAAACGTCTTCACCAAACAAAACGAAGGAGACGCACCATGACGATGTTGATGAGCACCCCCAAGACGATCGATTTCGCGAAGGTGATGCTTGAGGGGTTGCCCAGTGTGGCGGTTCTCGGCCTCGGGCGCAGCGGCGCCGTCGCGGCGGCGTGCCTGGCCAGCGCCGGGCACCACGTCACTGCGGTGGATGGCGATCCGGCGCGAGTCGCCGCTATGAACGCCGGCCGGGCCCCGGTCGACGAAACCGGCCTCTTGCCCCTCATCGAGGACGGCCTCCAGTCGCGGCGGCTCCGGGCCAGCACCTCCGTGGTCGATGCCGTCGCGACCTCGGACGTCACGTTGGTCGAGCTGGATCTGACGACGGCCGCGGATGACCGGCTCGACCTCGACCCCATCTTCGGCCTCGCCGACGCCGTCGGCATCGGGCTCGCCCTGCGCTGCGATCGACATACGGTCATCATGCGATCGGCCGTTCCGCCGGGTACGACGCTCCGCGAGGTCGTCCCGCGGATCGAGGTGGCGGCGGGAATGCGGATGGGGCGCGACTTCGGCGTGGCGATGATCCCCTCATTCCTGCGCCCGGGCCGCGCGGTGTCCGATTTCCTGGCCCCGAGCCGCACCGTGATCGGCACGCGCGACCGGGGGTCGATCGATACGGCCCTGCGTGTGTTCGCGACCTTCGACCCCGTCCCGACGCTGACGTCGATCGACGGCGCCGAGATGGCCCAACAGGTCCACACGGCCTGGCGCGCCACACGGTCCAGTTTCGGTGCGGTCGTCTCGCGAAAGTGCGACCGGTTCCAGATCGCCCCCGAGCACATCCTCGAGCTTGGCGATTCCGATCTGTCGCGGACCTATCCGGGTGCGCAGCGGCCGGTGCGGGTGGGGCACCGCCGGATCGGCGACGATGACGATGATCTGCCGCTTCTAGCGGCGGTCCTCGCCGCGCAGGAAGGCCGGGCAGGAGAGGCCGTGCTCACACAGGGAAGGCGGCCGCAGCGGGTCGGCATCCTCGGTCTGCCCCTGGCGCGCGTGGCTGGCGAGAGTTCCGTCCTCGCGCTGATCGCCGCGTTGCGGGAGGCCGGTGTCGCGGTGCTGCTGCACGATGCGCGGATTCCATCGGCCGCCGCCTTCGCCGGCCGGATCGCCGGGCTACGCCACGCGAGCCCGTCGCTGCGGGCCCTGCCCTTTACGCTCGAGAGCATGCTGCGTCCCTCGGCCAAGGCAGTGGTGCGCGAGGCGGACGTCCTCATCGTCGCCAAGCCGACCGCCACTGCCCGGGCCCGCGTCAGCCACCCGCTGACGCCGCCGATGATGGCCGCAGACGGCCTCGCCGGTCGCACTCGGCAGGGACGAGCCGCGGCCTGACCGGGGCGTGCGAGATGGACGACGAACCGCGCCGGCCGGGCCCCGCCAAGGCTCCGGCCGGCGTCTTTGTGCGCACCGCCCGCTGGGTGCGGCGGTGATGCCGCCATCGCCGCGTCACTCGGAGCCAGACGCCGTGCGAGGTCCCGAAACGTCGGGATCGTCTCGAAGTCGGCCGGTAGCCCGAAGCGCCCGGCCGCCGGCCCCGCCGAGCGTTGTCCCTCGCGACCGCCCCTCAGAATACTCCGGCCTCCTTCGCGATCATGGCGGCGTGAGTGCGGTTGCGGGCGCCGAGCTTGCGGCCGAGCGTACGCACATGCAGCTTCACCGTCACCTCGGCGAGGCCGAGGTCGCGGGCGATCTCCTTGTTCGCCTTCCCGTTGCAGAGCCCCGCAAGCACCTCCAGCTCACGCGGGGACAGCTTGTCGGCGAGCGGATGCTGCGGTTCCTCCTGCTCCGGCGCGGTCATGAAGGCGATCGGCGCATACTGCTCGCCGGCCAGCATGAAGCGCACCGCATGCACCAGCGACTTGGCCGGCATCGACTTGGGCACGAAACCCGCCGCCCCCGCTTGCAGCGCGCCCTCCGCCACGCGCTTGTCGGCCGTTCCGGACATCAGCGCCACCGGCGACGGAGCGTTCAGCGCAATCGCCGCGGCGAGACCGTCGAGCCCGGCCATTCCGGGCATCTGATAGTCCAGCAGCACCAGGTCGAATGGCCCGGTCTTGCGGATCGCGTCTGCGGCTTCCGGGTAGTTCGAGACGGTGGTGAGCGCGAAATCACCCTCCCGTTCCAGGAATGCGGCCAGCATGTCGCGGACCAGCTCGTGATCGTCGGCGACGAGCACCTTCATTGCAGAACCCTTTCTTTCCTGATGACGGCCGCAGCGATGGCGGCGGCGAGATCGTGTGGATCGACCGGTTTGGTCAGCACCGCCGCAAACGGCGAATCGCTCTGGCGAACGTCGCGCCGCCCGGTGACGCACACGCACGGCAGGTCGCGCCGAAGCCCGTGGACGGCCATCGCCAGCTTGCGCCCATTGAGCCCCGGCATTTCATAGTCGGTGATCAGGGCGTCCCACGCCTCGGGGTCCTCTTGGATGGCCTCGAGCGCGTCCTGCGGGTCGGAGCACTGCGCAACCTCCGCGCCCATACTCTCGAGCGCTGCGGTGGTGGCATCGCCGGCGAAGTGGTCATCGTCGACCACCAGCAGCAGGCGGCCGTCGAGCGCGAGGTCGGGCGACTTCGCTGCCGGCAGCCATGGCGCTTGATGGCGCGGTCCCGGGTCCGCCAGCGGCAGCAACAGCGTGATGCGTGTGCCGTGACCGAGCTGCGAGGCGAGCGCGATCAGCCCACCCGCCTCGCGCACCAGCTCGGCGACCACCGCCAGCCCCAGCCCGGTGCCGTTCTCACCCTTGCTGGACACATACGGCTCGAAGATCGAACGGTATTGGTCCGGCGCGATTCCGGTGCCCGTGTCCGTGACGGTGAGCGCGGCGTAGACACAGGTGCGCCGGGTGCCGATGACGATTTCGCCGAAAGCGTCCGGGTCCGCCTCTGCCTTCAGCGCCACGACCACGTTGCCGGATCCGGTATTGATCGCATCGCGGGCGTTGATGACGAAGTTGAGGACGATCTGGAGGAAATCGGTGGAATCGATCACCACCGGGACCGCCGCGTCGGCGAGCTCCATGTGGATCTCGATGCCGCCTGTGACGGAGGCGGCGATCAGGTCGGCTGCCTCCGCCAGCACCTCCGACACGTCGATCCGCTGGGCACGGTCGCGGCGCTTGCCGAAGTCGAGCAGGCGCCCGACGAGGTTTTTTGCTTTGTCCGCGGCCGTGAGGATGCGCAGGGCGTGCGCACGATCGCGTTCCGGCAGCGCCTCGGTCTGCGACAGCAGAGTGGCAGAGCCGCTGATCGCGGCGATGACGTTGTTGAAGTCGTGGGCGACACCGGCCGCGATGACGCCGATCGCCTCCTGGCGCTGGGCGGCATTCAGCTGCTCGCGCAGGCGCAGGTTTTCCGCCTCCTGGCGCTTGCGCGTGCCGATGTCGCGCGTGAGGCAGACCATGCCCGATCCGCTGAGCATGGTCAGCGACAGCTCCTGGTCGACCTTCGCGCCCGACTTGTGGCGGCCGTTGATCTCGCCGCGCCAGTAGCCGCCGCGCGCCAGCGTGGGCAGGATGGTGCTGCTCAGCCGCTCCGCGTCGGCCTCGGCGTAAAGGATGGTCCAGGGGCGGCCGACGATCTCGCTCGCGGCGTAGCCGAACATCTCCAGCTGAGCCGAGTTCATGTAGATGAAGCGTCCTGTCTCGTCGACGATGGCGATCCCGTCTTGCGCCGACTCGATCGCCGCTGCCCGAAGCGCCAGCGCGCGCTTGGAATGCTCCAGCCGCGTCACGTCAGTGGCGATCGACACACACTGCTCGCCGCCGAACGACGTCTCCGACAGGAGCACGACGCGCCCGTCCGCCAGAGTCTCCTGGTGGTCGCGCCTCCCCCGGCGCATGGCGGCGAGGCGATTGCGGGCGCGCGCCTCGGCCTCCTCGCGCGGCACACCGGCCGCGATGAGACGATCGGCCCAGATCTCCACGAACGGGCGCCCCTCCGCCCATCCGCACGGTGCGCCGGAATAGAGCGAGCGCCACGGCGGGTTGGCGAGCACCACATGGCCTTCGGCATCCAGGAGCAGGAAGCCCTCCGAGGCCTCCGACAGCGCAGCGATCAGTCGGTGGCGCGCCTGGTCTCGCTCGCGCTCGGCGCCGCGGCGCTCGGTGGAGTCGATCTGGCTGGCGACGACGTAATGACGCCCGCCGGCCAGCTCCACCGGATACACCGTCACGTCATTGTCGAAGCGGGCGCCGTCGCGGCGCGTGCCGGTGAACTCGAAGCGGCCGATCTCGCGGGCGAGGATCGCGCGTCGCAGCCGCAGCAGCTCCGGCCACTCGTCCGGCTCGGCGGTGAGGAACGCGTCCTCTTTGCCCAACGCCTCGGCCCGCGAATAGCCCGTCATCCGGCAGTAGGCGTCGTTGACATAGATGAGCGGGCCGTCCGGCTTCGTGGCGTCCGAGATGGTGAGCGCGATCGGCGCGCCGTCGATCACCGCGGCGAGGAGGGCGTTGCGCTCGGACAGCTCGTGCGTGGCGAGGGCCTGTGCCGCCAGCTCGCTGAGCCGCGTCAACAGCTCCACGTCCGCCTTAGTGAAGGCGCCGGGCACGGTGGAGAAGCAGGCGATGGCGCAGACGCTCTCGGGCATGACGAGCGGCACGAGCGCGAGGCTGCGATACGGCCCGGCATCGGCGGTCCACCAGGTCGTGAGCGCGAGGTCCAGGACCAGGCGCGGCTCGCGGGTGAGCTGCGGGCCGGCGCGGGCCAGCCCCTTGCCGAGCGCGGCGCCGACGGTGGGGCCGAACACCGCGTCGCCCTTCCGGTCCTGCACGACCGACACACACTCGCACTGCATGGTGGAGGCGATGGAGTGCAGCAGCTCGACCAGCGCCGTCCCCGGGGTCGGCGCCGTGTTCATCCGCTGGATCCCCCGCAGCAAGGCCTGGGCCTCGCGCAAGGCGGCGGCCTCGCAAGCCCTCAGGTGGTGGATCTCGAGAAGCGCCTCGCGCAGCGCTTCGTCGTCCGTCATCGCCTTGATCTCCGTGTGACGGGCGATAACAGCACGGCGGCCTCGCGCGGGGATGGTGACGCGGCGCCGGGATCGCACGCGCCTGACCCGTCCCGCCGTCAGGCCGCGACGCCGCTGCGGCTGGCAGGTCTCAGGTGACGACCCCACGTAGTCCGGGCGATCCGACCCCGTCGGCGTCTGCGCATCGGCCTCTTGCGTGGGCCGTGCACGGGCGCTCGTCTCCGAAAACCCGTTCCCGATACCCGTTCCCAGGTGGTGTGATGCGACTGTGGCCCCGTTCGAAGAAATCCGTCGTGCCGATGGTGCGGCTCCATGGCGTCATCGGGCAGGGATCGGCGCTGCGTCCGGGCCTGTCGCTCGCCGGGGTGGAGGGCGCGCTCGACAAGGCGTTCCGCATGAAGGGCCCGGCGGTGGCGCTGGTGATCAACTCGCCAGGCGGCTCGCCGGTGCAATCCTCCCTCATCGTCCAGCGCATTCGCGCGCTCGCCGAAAAGCACGACAAGACCACCATCGCCTTCGTGGAGGACGTGGCGGCCTCGGGCGGCTACTGGCTCGCCACGGCGGCGGACGAGATCATCGTCGACGAGAGCTCCATCGTCGGGTCCATCGGCGTGGTGACGGCGACGTTCGGCTTCCCGGAGCTCCTCAGCAAGATCGGCGTGGAGCGGCGCGTTTATACGATCGGCGAGAACAAGGCGATTCTGGACCCGTTCAAGCCGCAGCGCGACGCGGACGTCGAGATCCTGCATGCGGTGCAGAGTGACGTTCATGCCGCCTTCGTGTCCTCGATCAAGGCGCGGCGTGGGTCGCGGCTGGGGGATGATCCGGACCTCTTTACCGGTCGGTTCTGGTCGGGCCGTGGCGCGGTTCGCCTCGGCCTGGCGGACGGCATCGGTGAGATTCGCAGCACGCTTAAAGCCCGCTTCGGCGACGCGGTGCGCGTAAAGAGCGTGTCCACGTCACGGCCTTCGATGCTGCGGCGCCTGGGTCTGGGGTCTGCGTCATCGGCCGAGGCGCTTGTGGGCGCGGCGCACGCACACCTCCTGTGGGAGCGCTACGGCGCCTGAACTGCGTCCCCGCCCGGCGGGTTGATCACGGCCCCGCCGCATCCTCGGCGCGGCATTGGTTCGATCACTGCCGCGTCCACCAACCCGCCGGTGGCGCGGCAACCCTCGCGCCATGCTCAAGCTCTAATGTCGGCTTGGCGATGATGCGCTTGGGCGTCTCAGATTTCGGTCCGGGACCCTTCCTGCCCCTACTGGCACGGCCTTGCGGGCGTCACGGTGATGATCTGCCTGACATGACGGACGGTCCTCCAGCCCCATGCCGCGGCCACGCACAGCGCTCGCTGCGCGGGTCCGACCGTGGGCGAGGACCCTGTGAATGAGGAGAATATCAACTTGGAAACGGCGGCCTGGCCGGCGCCGCCGACCTGGTACGCGAGGGTCCGCCAATGGAAATCAAGCAGCTCCGCTATTTCAAGCGTGTCGCCGATGCGGGCAGCGTCTCCCGGGCGGCGGCCGCGCTGTCGGTGGCTCAGCCTGCCGTCAGTCGGCAGATCGCCAACCTGGAGGAGACGCTGGGCACACCCCTGTTCTTCCGCAACGGGCGCGGGGTGAAGCTCACGGAAGCTGGCAAGCAGCTTTACGCCCACACGAACGACATTCTGGACGCCGTGCGCCATGCCGAGCAGAACGTGCGCGACACCATGGGGGTCGCCAAGGGAACGCTCCTCATCGGCTCCACGCCCACGGTGGTTCGCTACATCGCACCGCCGCTTCTGCGCCGCGTGTCCACCACCCATCCCGAGCTCGACCTTGAGTTCACAGAGGGCTTCTCCGGCTATGTCAACGAATGGCTCTCCAACGGCCTTCTCGACGTTGCCATTCTGCACGACGCCACGCGCACCCAGCACTTCCTGACCGAGCCGCTGCTGCGCGAGGAGCTGGTGTTCGTCACCGCCGCCGCCAGCAGCGACCGTGAGCTGGGGGCGATCACGCTGGGCGAGGTGGCCGCCTTCCGTCTCGTGCTGCCGCGCCGCAGCCACGGCCTCCGCCTCATGGTGGACCGCGCCGCCGCGCAGTCTCACATCGCCTTGACCGTCGGCGCCGAGGTCGATTCCGTCGAGGCCATCAAGGCGATGGTGCGCGACGATCAGGTCGCGACGGTCCTCCCCCGCGGCGCAGTGTCGCCCGGCGACGGTTTCCTGGTCCGCCCGCTCACCGATCCGGCGATGGCGCGCACGCTCATCCTGGCGACGTCCTCGCAGCGGCCCGTCTCCCAGACCACCCGCGCGGTGATCCAGGAGCTGAAATCGGTGGTGCGGGAGCTGGCGGACGAGGAACTGTGGCCTGGATGCGAGCGCTACACGGACCGGGCGCCGACGTTCACCCCTAAGGCCACCGGGCCCGCCGGGGTCGATTGCCCGATCGCGGATCCGTCACAGCGCCTCTCCTGAAGCGACCCTGGAATCGCCCACGAGGGTTGATCGGCCTGATGCAGCGCCGTAAGCCTCCGCCTTGTTGTCGGAGTCACACGGTGCGCATCGCTCGTACGCCAAACGCCTCGCCGGCGTATTCGGGTCTTCACGGTTGGAAGATCCTCCCCGTTCCATCGCGTTCGTTTCGCCCGGTCCCGGGGATCGCGGCGGCGAGGGGCTCACATTGAAAGTCCCGTTCCTTCTGCGCTGGTCGACCCTCAAGGGATTCGCCGGCCACCCGCAGTCCATGCTGTGGCACATCCAGTGGACGATGAACGCCAAGCGCCTCATGCGCGAGCGGCGGGACATCGCCAAACACTTCGACGACAAGTTCTACCTCGAGACCTATCCCGAGCTGCGCAAGATGGTCTTCGGGCCGGTGCGGCACTACATCCTGCGCGGTTGGAAAGAGGGGCGCGATCCGTCCGAACTCTTCTCCACCACGGACTATCTCAACATGTATGGCGACGTCGCCGCCGCCCGGATCAATCCGTTCCGCCACTGGGTGAAGAACGGGCGGGACGAGGGCCGTGTCGCCACCGTGTCGCGCGCACGCCGAGGGGCGCTGCGGCGCCCGACCGAGCCGCTGAAGGTGCCCCCGGTGCCGGCCGCGACCGATTGGGACCGCCTCCCCGCGCGCGTCATCGATCCGCCGACCGCGCACGGCGTCAACGTCGTCATCCCCGTCTACAAGAGCCTTCCCCACGTGGCGGCGACCATCTGGTCCGTGCTCGCGGCCGAGAACGAGACGGCATGTGAGTGCCTCGTCATCGACGACTGCTCGCCCGAGCCTGAGGTCAGCGCGCTCCTCAAGATGCTGGCGGGCAAGGGGCTGATCCGCCTCCTGGTGAACGAGACCAACGTCGGCTTCGTCGGCACCGTCAATCGCGGCATGGCCGAGAACGACCACCGCGACGTCGTGCTTCTGAACGCCGACACCTACGTCCACGACGGCTGGCTCGATCGGCTGATGCGCCCGCTGCGCGACGATCCGCACATCGCGACCGTCACGCCGCTGTCCAACAACGCCACCATCGCCAGCTACCCAATGACCGTGGTCGACAACGCGTTCGAGCTGGAAGTGCCCTCCGCCACGCTCGACCGCCTGGCGCACGAGGCCAACGGCAGCACCGTGGTCGACGTGCCGACGGCGGTCGGCTTCTGCATGGCGATCCGCCGCACCGCGCTTAACCACCTCGGCCTGTTCGATGCGGAGACGTTCGGCCTCGGCTACGGCGAAGAGTGCGACTTCTGCATGCGCGCCATCAAGGACGGGTGGCGCAACGTGTTCGCGCCCGGGATCTATGTCCGGCACTTCGGGTCCGCCTCGTTCGGGCCGAGCCAGGCCTCCCGCTCCAACAAGGCGCAGGCGCTTCTGGCGCAGAAGCATCCGGAATACGCCGGCCGCGTCGCCCGGCACATCTCGGCCGACCCGCTGCTCGCCTCGCGCATCCTGTTCGACATCGCGCGGCTGCGTGAGGCGGTCGGGCCGATCTCGATCGTCTTCTTTACCCACACCCGTGGCGGCGGCATCGAGACCTACCTGCGCAACACGCAGATGGCGCTGATCGCGGCGGGCATGAAGGACGTCGCCGACCGCGCGGTGGTGGTGCAGACGCAGGTGCAGGGCTTCGTGAAGATCGCCGCCTTCAACGAGCGGCCGCTGCCCTACCTGCCCAACCTCGAAGAGTTGAATATCGAGCGGCACAACAGCCTGCTCGACCGCATCCTCGAGGTGCTCGACCCCGAGCTGATCCACATGAACACGTTCGCCGGGCTGTCGGTCGAATCGATCGCGCAGCTGATGGCGGCGCTGAAGCGCTCCGGCAAACCCTACTGGCACGTCTGGCACGACCATCAGCCGGTCTGCCCCCGCCTCACCTTCCTGGACGCCGAGGATCGCTACTGCGGCGAGACCGACGCCACCCGCTGCGTGTCGTGCCTGGCCTCCACCTCGACCGCATTCGAGTGGGTGCGCATCGACGATTGGCGCGCCCGCTTCCGTGAGTACCTCGCCGACGCGGAGGTGGTGAGCGCCCCGTCGGAGGCCGCGGCCCTTCGCGCCCGCCGCCTCGCCGACGTAAGCAAGGTGAAGGTCCACCCTCACCCCGAGCCCGATCTCGACGACGTGCGTCCCCTGCAGCGGCCGGCTCGCGGCGACGGCCTGCGCCGGATCGTCGTGCTGGGCGCCATCGGCCCGCACAAGGGCGCCTATCTGCTGCACGCGATGATCCGCGACATCGAGCATCGCGGTCTGCCGATCCACATCGACGTCGTTGGATACACGGCGCTGAAGGAGATCGTGACGGGTAAGAACGTCACGGTCCACGGCCGCTACAACGGCGAATCGGAGGCCATCCGCATCATCCGCGAGCTTCAGCCGGATATGGCGCTGATCTCCTCGATTTGGCCGGAAACCTACGTGTTCACGCTCTCGGTGCCGATGGCGCTGCACCTGCCGACGGTGGCGCTCGACCTCGGCGCGCAAGGCGAGCGCATCGCCCGTTACTCCCGCGGCATCGCGCTCGACGCGCACCTGCGGGAAGATCCGCTCGCCCTCAACGACGCGCTCCTCGATATCGACCTCGACGCGGTATGGTCGCCGGAGGTGCTCCCCCGCCACGCCAACCCCAGCCCCTTGGCGGACTGGTTCAGGGCGCGGTCTCCGGAGCTCTTGCCGCCGCCTCGCTCTCCTCGAGGTCGAACAGCGGCGGCTCCCGATGCAGGAAGTGCCGCGCGATCAGAGCATCCGATTCGCGAGATTCTCTGAACGTCGCCTCCCGCTCCTCCGCCGTCAGCAGCATCGCCAGCGGCCCGGTGGAGCGGTGCTTGCCCATCACCTTGGCGCGCTCGGCCCGCTTCTCGTCGTCGGGAAGGTCCGACCGGTTGATCTCCAGCAGCATCTGCACCCCTTCGGCGGAGGGTGAGGGGTTCACCCGGGCCACCGGGATCGTGCGATCCACATCGGCGCCGATGGTCTCGCAGAACGCGGCGAACACGTTCTCCTTCACGTCCTGATAGCGCAGCACGTGAACCGCCTGCGCGTGGGTGAGGTAGGCCCAGCGATTGATGACGCGGAAATAGTTCAGCCCCGAGCCGGACTTGAACAGCGCCCGCTCCGCCCAGTCGCGGAAGTCCCGCTTCTCGCCGGACTTCACCGCTTGCAGGTATGAGGACATCGCCCACTCGTCCTGCCGGCGGACGAAGGCGACCACCTCGAACCGGGCGGGGGCGAAGGCGGCGGCGACGGCGCGGTACATCGGCACCGGGAAGGAGCCCCACCAGTACTCGCTGGAGAGGACCACCGTGTGGGCATTCTCCGCCGTGGCGTCGGCCATGATTTGCGCTGCGGTCTGCGTGAAGTATCCGGTGCGGTCCTCCGGGATGTCGCCCATGTGCATCCGCCAGGCGCCGGGGTGGATGGCGGCGGACAGGAGGTGGTGCGCGCCGGAGGGCACCCCGTCCGGCCCGAAGTGAACGCCGAGCTTGGAGTAGTGCACGCCGACCCCGGACAACTCGTCGCGCCGCTTGAAGAGCGCCGTCTGCAGCGCGGAGCTGCCGGTCTTCGTCGATCCGATGTGGATCACCACCCGCTTGACCGGGGCGGGATCACCTGCTGGCGTGTCGTTGTCCAAGCGGACGCTCCATACTAGATCACACGCCGGGACGGTGACTCGCCCGGCCCGGATGCACTGGCCCGGTGAATAGGGCCAACATCGAGGTTGGATCAACTCCGGTCAGGGGACGCAATGAGCGATGCGAAGCGGCGCGTAGCCGAAGCGGCGGCCGAGCTCGTCGAGCCGGGGATGCGCCTCGGCCTCGGCACAGGTTCGACGGCGGCGCTGTTCATCGAGGCGCTGGGCCGTCGCGTGGCGGGCGGGCTGGACATTCCCCCCGCCGCCGCGACCTCCCGCGCCAGCGAAGACGCCGCGCGCCAAGCCGGCATTGCGCTGGTGGACATGATGGGCCCGCACGCGCCGTCCGAGCTCGATCTCGCCGTCGACGGTGCGGATGAGGCCGATCCGGCGCTGCGCCTCATCAAGGGCGGCGGCGCCTCGCTGCTGCGCGAGAAGATCGTCGAGGCGCTGGCGGCGCGCCTGGTGATCATCCTCGACGAGTTGAAGGTCGTCGCCCAGCTCGGCGCGTTTCCGCTGCCGGTGGAGATCGTGCCATTCGGCTGGGCCTCCACCGCGCAGCTCGTCACCGCGCGCCTCGGCGTGACGCCGAAGCTGCGCCAGGTCCGTGGCGAGACGCTGAAGACCGACAACGGCAACTTCATTCTCGACTGCCCCTTCGGCACGATCGCCGACCCTGAGGCGGCCGCGCGCACCCTCGCCGAGATCCCCGGTGTCGTCGAGCACGGCCTCTTCATCGGCATGGCCACGGAGGCGCTGGTATCGGATGGCCGAAGCGTGAGGCGGCTGACGCCGGTCTGACCGGCGTGGCCACTGCCCAACCGAGCGGCGCACCGTGGTGAGCGCGATCCAGACCGGACTGTTGCGGCTGGAGACGGCGGCGAACGTTGCCGCGGCGGCGCTCCTCGTCGTCCTCGTCGGCGCGTTGACGCTCAACGTGGCGGCGCGCGGGTTCGATCTGCCGATCGTCGGTGCGGGGCTGGTGGCCGGGTGGGCCTTCAGCGCGCTCGCCTTCGCCGCCCTCCCCGCGCTTCTCGCCCCGCACCAGGACGGGCCGCGGGCCATTCTCGCGGCCGCCATCGCCGGCTTCGCCACCGCGACCTTGGCGGCGGGGCTCATCGACGCAGCGGGGCGCGTCGGCGGGGTGGAGCCGCTGCTCGGCATCTCGCGGGCGTGGCGCTACGGGGTCGGCGCGTCCTTTGCCGGGCTGGCACTGGTCAGCGCGCTGCGGCGGCCGTGGACGGCGGTGGGTCTGGCGCTCGGCGCCGCGGCGAGCTTCCTCCCGCTGGCGCCGCAGCCGCCGCTGGCGGGCGCTGCCGTCTTCGCGCTGGCGCTCGGTTGCCGCGTCCCGGTGGCATTGGCGCTGATCGCTGGCGTGGCGGTGGCGCCGGGCCACCTGTCCGATGCGTCGCTGGCGCAGAACCTGATGCGCGGTCTCTCGCCCTACGTGCTCCTGGCGATCCCCCTCTTCATCCTCTCGGCCGCCTTGATGCTGGCTGGCGGCATCGGGGAGCGCCTCGTTGCCGCGTCGGCCTGGTTCGCCCGCCGCCGCCGCAGCGCCATGGGCGAGGCCAACGTGCTCGCCAGCGCCTTCTTCGGCGGGGTGTCCGGCTCGTCCATCGCCGATGCGGCGCTGGGCGCGCGCCTCCTCGTGCCGGCGATGGTCGCGGCCGGCTATACGCCCTCGCGTGCGGCGGCGATCACGGCGGCCTCGGCGGTGCTGCCCAACATCCTGCCGCCGTCCATCGCGCTCCTTCTCGCGGCCGCCGCCACGGACCAGTCGGTCGGCGCGCTGTGGGTGGCGGGGCTGGGCGCCGGCGCCGTGCTGGCGCTGATCCTCTGGGGCGCGGTGCGCGTCACCGCGGTCGGCCCGGTGGACGCCGGCGCGCAGGCAGCCGCCGAGGCGCCGGCAGAAACGCCCGATGCGCCGAGCGCGCGGGTGCTGTGGGGGCTGGTTCCGCCGCTCTTCATTGCTGTCGCGGTGCTGGGCGGGCTGCGGCTGGGCCTCGTCACCTCGGTCGAGGCCGGGCTTCTCGCCGTCTTCATGGCGCTCCTCTTCGCCCTCCCCGCCGGTCTGCGCCCGCTCCGCGATGCGCTCTGGGAGGCGTCGCTGCAATCGGGGCGCGTCGCGCTCCTTATCGGCGCCGCCACACCCGTGGGCTTCGTCTTCGCCACCAGTGGGCTCGACGCCGCGGCCCTGCTGCCGGACGGGCCGACCTGGGTCCAGCTCCTCGCCGCCACGGCGGTCGCCCTCCTCGTCGGCACCGTGCTCGACGTCGGCGCCGCCATCCTCCTGCTGCTGCCGGTTCTCGTCCCGGCAGTCGGCGGCGACACGATCCACGCAACCGTCGTGCTCACCGTCGCCCTGCTTCTCGGCGGTCTCACGCCGCCGGTCGGGATCCTGGTGCTCGTGGTGAAGGATGTGACACAGATCGGGGGCGTCTACGCGGCGGTTTTGCCCTATGTGTTGACCCTCATCGCCGGGTTGGTCGTCCTGATCGCGCTGCCGATGCTGACATCCGGGTTGGCCGGATTGTTCTGACTCCAAGGAAGGAGCACTCACATGTTCCGAATGATTGCCTCTCTGATGGTCGCGGCGTGTCTCGTTGCCCCTGCCGGGGCACAGGACGCCTTGACCGTCACCTCGCAGTATGGACCGGAGAAGCCCCAGAGCAAGTTCTGGGAGCGTTTCGCGGCCCTCGTCGAGGCCGGCCGCCCCGGAGTTTACGAGTTCGACATCATCACCAACGGCGCGCTCGGCGGGGAGAAGGAAGAGGCCGAGGGCGTGCGTCTGGGCTCCATCACCGGCGCGCTGTCGACGGTCGCCAACCTCACCACCTGGGTGCCCGAGGGGGCGGTCCTCGATCTGCCGTTCGTGTTCACCGATCGCAAGCACATCATGGCAACCATGAAGGGTCCGCTCGGAAAGAGCCTGCGGGCGGCCTACCGCAAGGAGGGCTTCGAGACGCCGGCCTTCATCATCTTCGGCGCCCGCAATCTCCTCGCTGACCGGCCGCTGACCAAGCCCGAGGACGTGCAGGGCCTGACGATGCGCGTGCTGGAGAGCGACCTCCACATCGCCCTGTGGCGTGCCCTGGGCGCCAAGCCCACGGCGCTGCCGATCACGGAGACCTACACCGCGCTCGCCACTGGTGTTGTCGAGGCGATGGACCTCACGAAGTCCGGGTACGAGGCGCTGAAGCTCTTCGAGGTGGCGCCGGTGCTGTCGGAGACGGCGCACATCTGGGCCATCGGCGTCGTCTATTTTGATCGCAACTTCTGGAAGTCCCTCTCGGAGGAGGACCAGGAGCTGTTCCAGACCGCCGCCCAGAAGGCGGCCGCCTATTTCAATGCCCTCGCGGAAGAGGAGCAGGACGAGGCGATGACCCGGGCCATCGGCCAGCGGGCCGAGCTGGTGGAGGTCGACCAGGGGCCGTGGCGGGAGGCGGTGGCCCCCTTCGTGCAAGAGTACGCGGCCACCCTGTCGGGATCCGCGGCGGACGCGCTCGCGGCGATCGAGGCGGCCCGTTGACGATTCCCGGCTTCGGCCCGAAAGTGGAGGCTTCGCGAAGGGACACCATGAACCAACGCATCTTCGACGGGCACAATGACGTGCTGTTGCGCCT
The DNA here is from genome assembly GCA_963771975.1 of uncultured Alphaproteobacteria bacterium. Lineage (GTDB taxonomy): Bacteria > Pseudomonadota > Alphaproteobacteria > Rhizobiales > Amorphaceae > Acuticoccus. Next base: position 850,629 of record CAVYVL010000002.1, read on the forward strand.
CTGGCGCCATGACCGCACCGGCGCACGGTTCTTCGGCACCAATGCCGAGGGGCACGTCGACCTCATGCGCGCGCGCCAGGGCGGGCTTTCCGGCGGGATGTTCGCGACCTTCGTGATGGATGAGCCCGGCACCAACCGCGCGGCGCCGCAAGGCAGCGTGGATGCCCGGCCGGCCGGCCTCGCCCAGCACCGCGCGCTTCAGGTGACGCTGGAACAGCTCGCCATCGCCTTCCGCATCGAGCGTGCCTCCAAGGGCGAAGTGCGGATATGCCGGACGCCGGCCGAGGTGGAAGCCGCGGTGGACGCCGGCCTCTTCGCCATGATGCTGCACATGGAGGGGGCGGAGGCCATCGGCCCCGATCTCGACGAGCTGGAGACGCTGTATGCCGCCGGCGTGCGATCACTCGGGCTGGTGTGGAGCCGGCCCACCGTGTTCGGCTACGGCGTCCCCTTCCGCTTCCCCTCCACGCCCGACATCGGCGACGGGCTGACCGATCGCGGCGTCGCCCTGGTCGAGGCGTGCAACCAGCTCGGCGTGATGGTGGACTGCAGCCACCTCAACGAGAAGGGCTTCTGGGACGTGGTGCGCGTCAGTAAAGCGCCGATCGTCGCGACGCACTCCAACGCGCACGTCCTCTCGCCGTGCTCGCGCAACCTCACCGACGCGCAGATGGACGCGATTCGCGACAGCGAGGGCGTCGCCGGGCTCAATTTCGCCACCTCGTTCCTGCGCGACGACGGGCGGCGCGACCCCAACACCCCGCTCGACACCATGCGCCGGCATCTCGACCATATGCTGGAGAAGCTGGGGCCCCGCGGCGTCGCTCTCGGATCGGACTTCGACGGCGCGTTCCTGCCCTCCGGCATTGGCGACGTCACCGGTCTGCCGCGCCTTGTGGCGGCCATGCAGGCGGGCGGCTACGCGACTGATCTCATTGACGCGATCTGCTATCGCAATTGGCTGGACGTTACATCTCGGACACAAGCGCTCACCGGTGGAACGCCGCCCGTTTCCGCACATTGAGTTCCGACCAGTATCGGGAGGCATTTATGCGAACGATCCCAGCCGAGGCTTGGGTCATGGTCGGAGACGGCGAAAAGGCCCTCTTCCTGAAGAACGGCAATGACGACGGCTTTCCCAACCTCACCGTCGTGCGGGAGATGGAGCACGAGAACCCGCCGACCCGCGAACAAGGGACCGATAGCCCCGGCCGCCGAAGCGACAACGGCCCCGGCCACAAGAGCGCCGTCGAAGAGATCGACTGGCATCGCCTCGAGAAAGGGCGCTTCGCCAAGGAGATCGCCGACCGCCTCTATAAGGCTGCTCACCGCGGGCAGTACCAGAAGCTGATCATCGCGGCACCGCCGGTGGTGCTGGGTGAGCTCCGCAAGGCCCTCCACAAGGAGGTCGAGGAGCGAATCGTCTTCGATATCGCCAAGGAGCTGACGAACCAGCCGATCGGCGAGATCGAGAAGGCGCTCACCAAGGAGCACTGATCGTCGCGGCGCCGCACGGCGCCATCGCGAGACCAGCGCGTCACGATCCCTTCGGGTCGTGGCGCGTTTCTCGTTCCGGCCCTCGTCTGTTCGCGCCGCCCTCAAAGTCCTGTGCGCCCCCGGGACGGCCGGCCGTCCCCTGCGCATCAACCGCCGGCCAGGCAAGCCACCCGCCACCGATCCGGACGAAGTCGCGCGGCGTATTCGCGCCGCCCGCGCCCTGAGCATTGGCACCGGTCTTGCTTGTTTCTGGGCTGTGCGGTGCGTCTAGGGTTCCGGCGTTTCACGACGCGGCTGGTCCGAGAGACGCAAACCCCACCGGAGGTGGGGTTACACGGCGGGCCAAAATCCCGGGAGAACGCCGCACGGTTCCGCGCACAGCGGGTCCGTCTCCCGGTCCTTCTCGTGCGCATTTTCGCCGGATCGGCCGCACGGCCGGCACGAGGAGGAGAAGGTGATGACGACACTCAAGGCCGCCACATTGAAGGCCGCAGCGGCGATCGCCGCCATCCTGGCCGCCACCACCACCACGGTCAGCGCGCAGGAGAAGACCGATTTCTCGGTCTGCTGGTCCATCTATGTCGGCTGGATGCCGTGGGGCTACATGCAGGACGCCGGCATCCTGAAGAAGTGGGGCGACAAGTACGGCCTCACCATCGAGGCGGTGCAGATCAACGACTACGTCGAGTCCATCAACCAGTACACGGCCGGCCAGTACGATGGCTGCTCCATGACCAACATGGACGCCCTCTCCATCCCCGCCGGCGGCGGCGTCGACACCACCGCCCTCATCATCGGCGACTATTCCGATGGGAACGACGGCATCGTGCTGAAGGGCAAGGACGCTCTGGCCGATATCGAGGGGCAGACGGTCAACCTCGTGGAGCTCTCCGTCTCGCACTACCTCCTCGCCCGTGCGTTGGAGTCCGCCGATCTGGCCGAGCGCGACATCGCCGTCGTCAACACGTCCGACGCCGACCTCGTCGCCGCGTACGCGACGTCGGACGTCACCGCGGTGGTCACCTGGAACCCGCTGCTGTCGGAAATCATGGGGATGCCGGACTCGACGAAGGTCTTCGATTCCTCGCAGATCCCGGGCGAGATCATCGACATGATGGTGGTCAACACCGAGACGCTGGAGGCCAATCCCGACTTCGGCAAGGCCCTCGTCGGCGCGTGGTACGAGACGATGGCACTCATGCAGGACGACGACATCGACGCCCTGACGGCGATGGCCACCGCCTCCGGGACCGACCTCGCGGGCTACAAGTCGCAGCTGGATTCCACCGCCATGTTCTACACGCCCGGCGAGGCGGTGGAGTTCGCGTCCGGCGAGGGCCTTCCCGAGACAATGACCTTCGTCGCCACGTTCCTCTTCGATCATGGCATCCTGGGCACCGGTGCGCCGGGCGCCGACTTCATCGGCGTGGAGTACCCGGACGGGACGACGTCGGGCGACAAGGACAATGTGAACTTGCGCTTCGACACGACCTACATGCAGATGGCAGCCGACGGAACGCTCTGACAGAGGGCAGCCAGCGGCCTCATGCGCCTGATTAACCGGAAGCCGGATCGCGTCACCGCCATCGTCATCGGCGCGATCCCTTTCGCGCTGGCGCTCGGCACGTACGTTATCGGCAGCGCTATCCGTCGCGCCGAGAACCCCAGCGACAAGCTGCTGCCGTCGCTGGGGGCGATGTGGACGGCCTTCGCCCGCATGGCCTTCGAGGCCGACAAACGCTCCGGCGACTACCTCCTGTGGACCGACACCGCCGCCAGTCTGGAGCGGATCCTCTACGGCATGGCGATCGCGGCGACCCTGGCGGTCGTCGTCGGGGCGATCATCGGCATTCTGCCGCTGGGGCGGGCGCTGTTCTCGCCGTTCGTGTCGGCGTTCTCGTTGATCCCGCCGATCACGGTGCTGCCGATCCTCTTCATCGTGCTGGGGCTCGGCGAGGCCGCGAAGGTGGGGCTGATCGTCATCGGGACCGCGCCGCTGATGATCCGCGCCGTGGCCCAGGCGATCCTCGACCTGCCGCGCGAGGAGATCATCCGGGCGCAGACCCTCGGCGCGTCGTCTCTCCAGCTCACCGTTCGCGTGGTGCTGCCGCAGATGTGGCCGCACCTCATCCGCGCCATTCGCCTGGGGCTGGTGCCGGCGTGGATCTTCCTCGTCTCGGCTGAGGCGATCGCCGCCACCGACGGGCTCGGCTACCGTATCTTCCTCGTCCGCCGCTACCTGGCGATGGACGTCATCATCCCGTATGTCATCTGGATCACCATCCTCGCGTATCTGATCGACCGCGCTTTGGCGCTCGTGTCGCGGCGGCTGTTCCCCTGGGCGCACCTCACGGGGGACAGCCTGTGAGCTATGTCGAAGTCCGGCGGCTCGGTGTCACCTACGGCCCGTGGCCCATCTTGGAACGCATTTCGGTGGATGTCGCCGAGGGGGCGCTGGTGACGATCGTCGGCGCGTCGGGCTGCGGCAAGTCGACGTTCCTGCGCATCCTGCTGGGGCAGGAGCGGCCCACTGAGGGCGCCATTTTCATCGAGGGTGAGCCGATTGCGCGCGAGCCGGACCCCGACCGCGGGATCGTCTTCCAGAAATCGTCTGTGTTTCCTCATCTCACCGTGCTGCAGAACCTGATGCTGCCGTTCGAGATCGAGCGTGGCGGCCCCCTCGCCCGCCTCTACGGCGCCCCGCGGCGGACGGCGCGCGAGAAGGCCGCCTCGATGATGGAGCGCATCGGTCTCGCACACGCGGCGACGCGCTGGCCGGCGCAGCTTTCGGGAGGCATGCAGCAGCGTCTGGCGCTCGGCCAAGCCCTGTTGCGGCGCCCCAAAATCCTGCTGCTGGACGAGCCGTTCGGCGCCCTCGATCCCGGCACCCGTCGCGAGATGCAGGACCTCCTCGTGGAGCTGTGGGCCGAAACGGGGATGACCGTCTTCATGGTCACGCACGACATTCAGGAAGCGTTCGACCTCGGTACCCGCGTCCTCGTCTTCGACAAGATCCGCCACGACCCGCAGCATCCCCACGCTTTCGGCGCGACGATCACCTACGATATCCCCTTGAGAAGCCCGGCCCCGGCGACGGTCCCGACCGCCCTGCCGGCCAACTTGAACGTGAAGGACGCCTCATGATCGACCATCCCGTCCGCCTCTCCCGAAAGGCCGGTGCGCGGTGCCGCCCGGAGCCGGCGCGGCGGCACCACCCCGACTTCAACGCCCGCGAGACGCGCGGTTGGAAGGCGCTCGAGAAGGAAGACCAGCTCTCGGGCTCCGCATGGGCGGCCGAGCAGAAGTGGGCGTTGGAGATGGGCCTGCCGGGTGCGGCCTCGTTGACCGACCGCACCATCCCCACCTTCGCGCGGGGCGAGCTGCCGCATTTCGCCGGCATCAACACATTCCTGAAGGCGCCATACGTCGAGAACATTCGCGACGTCGCCAAGTACGATGCCGCCGTCCTGGGCGTGCCGTTCGACTCGGGCACCACGTACCGCCCCGGCACGCGCTTCGGCCCGCAGGGGATCCGCCGCATCTCCGCGCTCTACACCACCTACAACTACGAGCTGGGCGTGGACCTGCGCGAGCAGATGACGCTGTGCGACGCCGGCGATGTCTTCACGATCCCCGGCAATCTCGAGAAGTCGTTCGACCAGATCACGCGCGGCGTCGGTCACGTCTTCGCCTCCGGGGCGCTGCCGGTGATCCTGGGCGGCGATCACTCCATCGGCTTTCCCTGCGTGCGCGGGATCGCCGAGAACACGTCCAAGCGCATCGGCATCATCCATTTCGACCGGCACATCGATATCCAGGAGAAGGATCTCGACGAGCGGATGCACACGACGCCCTGGTACTGGGCGACGAACCTGCCCAACGTGCCGGCGGTGAACCTCGTCCAGCTCGGCATCGGCGGCTGGCAGGTGCCCCGCCCCGGCGCCAAGGAAGCGTACCGCCGCCAGACCAACGTGCTGACGATCGAGGATATCGAGCACTACGGCCTTGAAAAGACGGCCGAGATCGCCCTGGAGCTCGCCTGGAAGGACGCCGACGCCGTCTACATTTCGTTCGACGTCGACAGCCTCGACTGCGGGTTCGTCCCCGGCACCGGGTGGCCGGAACCCGGTGGCTTCCTGCCGCGCGAGGCGCTGAAGATCCTCGGTCTCGTCTGTGCGCCCGGCATCTGCGGGCTGGAGGTGGTTGAGGTTTCCCCGCCCTATGATACCTCCGACATCACGGCGCTGATGGGCACGCGCGTCGCGGTCGAGGCGCTGGGGTCGATGTGCGCCCACGGCACGCTCGGCAAGCACAAGGCGATCATCGACAAGCCGATCGACTACGAGAAGGCATGAAGGCCATGCACCGCGGCCATGACGATCCTTACGACCCATACGTCGCCCGCCCCCTCGCTGGCCACGCCCACAACCACCGGGGCACGACGCAGTGGCAGACACCGCACAAGGCGGAGGGTGCCGACACCCATGAGCACGCGGCACGTGAGCCGGACCTTGACCTCGTGGAGAGCGCCTTCGTGGAGGGCTTCCAGCACACCGCCGACCCGACGAGCTTCCTGCGCCTCGCCGGCATCCCCTTCATCGGCTGCCGCAGCGACGGGGCGGAGGTGAAGCTCCTTCGCGTCGCCCTCGGCACCCACGCGGACATGGCCTCGCTGACGCCGCACCTCGGCGGCGGCTCGTTCCGCTACGACCCGCTCCCCGCCGCGATGGTCTCCAAGCGCGCCACACTCGGCTTCGTCTACTTCGACGGGCGCGAGACTGTCGAACTCACGTTCGCGGAGGCCCGCGCCCTCGTCCCGGCGTGACGGCGCGCACCGCCCGGCGCGCCGAGGCGCCCGACGTCACCCTCACCAATGCCGAGGCACGGCACGTCTTCCTGACACGCCACTGCCTTGCCGCGCCCCCCACCGGCCCTGCGGACGCGTCGACGGTGCTGGAGACGATCGAGCGGCTGGGCTTCGTGCAGGTGGACTCGATCCCGACGGTGGCGCGCGCCCACCACATGATCCTCTACGCGCGCCACCACCGCTACCGCCCGAAGACGCTGACGCGCCTTCTCGACGGTCGCCATCTCTTCGAGGGATGGACCCACGACGCCAGCCTCATCCCCATGGCGTTCTGGCCCTACTGGCGCCGCCGGTTCCGCACCACGGACGCGGCGCTGCGGGCGCGCTGGCAGCGCTACGGCCGCGACCTCAGCCTGATCGACGACGTGTTGGGGCACGTGCGCGACAACGGGCCCACCCTGTCGCGGCACTTCGAGGAGGAGAAGTCGTCGGGCGGCTGGTGGAACTGGCAGCCCAGCAAGGTGGCGCTGGAGTTCCTGTGGCGCAGCGGGCGGCTGGCTGTGTGTCACCGCCAGGGCTTCCAGAAGTGCTACGACTTGGCCGAGCGGGTCGTTCCGGCCGGGGTCCGCGAACACGAGGTGAGCGACGCCGAGATCGTCGATTGGGCGTGCGAGGCGGCGATGGCGCGGCTGGGGTTCGCGACGCCCAAGCAGCTCGCGGACTTCTTCGAGCTCGTCTCCGCCGCCGAGGGCGAGGACTGGTGCGTGCGCAACGCGGACCGCCTGCGCCGCATCGGCATCACCATGGCCGACGGCACGGTGCGCCCCGCCTTCGCCTTCGCGGACGGCGCTCCGCTGGAGACGGCCGCGCCGACAGGGCGGCTGCGCATCCTCAGCCCGTTCGACCCGATGCTGCGCGACCGCCGCCGCGCGCTGATGCTGTTCGGCTTCCACTACCGCATCGAGGTCTACGTGCCGAAGGAGAAACGGCAGTACGGCTACTACGTCTTCCCGATCCTGGAGGGCGACCGGTTCGTCGCACGGATCGACATGGCGCGCGGCGCGCTGGGCGCTCTCGAGGTGACGGCGGTGTGGCCGGAAGCCGGCATCCGCTTCGGCGCCGCCCGCTGCCGCGCGCTGGAAGCCGAGCTCACCCGCGTCGCCCGCTTCGCCGGCTGCGAGGGGGTTGCGTTCCAGGACGGCTGGCTGCGCGGCTGAGTTTCGCGCGGCACAGTCCCGGCGCCCATCAGCGGATCGGGACCCAGCGGTCGACCAGCCGGACGCTCCACCACCCGGCGAACGCCCCGCCCGCCGCGCAGACCGGGGCGAGTATGTGGAATATCGGAATCCCGAACACCAGCCCGACGATGCCTCCGACGATCGCCCCGCGGCGCGGCGTCAGGCCGGCGCGGTCCATTGCGAACCAGATCGGCGCGCCGATCAACAATCCCGGGACGCCCGCGATAATGAGGCCGAACACCACGAAGAGCACCACGCCCTTGATGACTTGGTCGATCACTTCGCCGTCGGACCCGGCCGAGGTCGTCACGAGCATCACCAGGGCCATGCTTGTCGCCGTCACCAGCGATCCGATCGCGGCCGCCAGGAACGCACCCAGCACGCTTCGCCCCAGCGCTCGCGCCCAGCTCATCGACCTCGCCTCCGGCATCCCGCGCCTCCCGCTGGCGCATGTTTCCACGTGTGGGCCGGTGCAATAAATGCTGGCGAGACCAATCGTGATTGCCAACGCAAAACGGGGCACCTCCAGGGCGCCCCGTTCGCGATCTTCACTTGGTCAGTGGCTCACTGCCACTGCTTGATGATCTCCTCGTAGGCGATCGTCTCGCCCTGCGGCTTCTCGTTGTCGAGCTTGGGCTTGGGCGCGCCGGGCTGCTCGAGCCAGTAGCTCGCCTCGCGTTCCTCGTTGAGGCGCGGGCCGCAGCCGCCGTAGACGTTGGCCTTCTCGTCGGCCTGCTGCATGCGGCCCATGATCTGGTCCATCTCGCCGGCGAGACGGTCCATGGCCTCCTGCGGGGTGTAATTGCCCGCGTTCACGTCACCGATGTACTGCCACCAGAGCTGCGCCAGCTTCGGGTAGTCCGGCACGTTGACGCCGGTCGGAGTCCAGCGCACGCGGTCGGGCGAGCGATAGAATTCGACGAGTCCGCCCAGCGCCGGTGCCCGCTCGGTGAAGCTCTCGTGGTTGACCGTGGAGTCGCGCATGAAGGTGAGGCCGACGTGGGTCTTCTCGGTGTCGACGGTCTTGGAGCCGACGAACTGGGCGTAGAGCCAGGCCGCCTTGCGGCGGTCGACCGGGGTGGACTTCAGGAACGTCCAGGAGCCGACGTCCTGGTAGCCGACCTTCATGCCCTCTTCCCAGTAGGGGCCGTGCGGCGACGGGGCCATGCGCCACAGCGGCATGCCGTCGTCGTCGACGGTGTTGTTGCCCTCCGACTTCGGCTTCACCATGTCGGCGGTGAAGGCGGTGTACCAGAAGATCTGCTGGGCCACGTTGCCCTGGTACAGCGCCGGGAGCGACTGGTAGAAGTCGTAGGACGCGGCGGACGGCGGGGCGTAGTTGCGCAGCCACTCGTCCCACTTGTCGATCGCGTAGACGGCGGCCGGGCCGTTGGTGGCGCCGCCGCGGGTCACGGACGCGCCGACGGGGTTGCAGGAGCCCTCCTCCATGCGGATGCCCCACTCGTCGACCGGGCGGCCGTTGGGCAGGCCCTTGTCGCCGGCGCCGGCCATGGAAAGCCACGCGTCGGTCATGCGCCAGCCGAGGTCGGGCGCGCGCTTGCCGTAGTCCATGTGACCGTAGACGCGTGACGCCGTCGATCTCCTTGACGTCGTTGGAGAAGAACTCGGCGATGTCCTCATAGGCGGACCAGTTGACCGGCACGCCGAGGTCGTAGCCGTACTTCTCCTTGAAGGCGGCCTTGTTGTCCTCGTCGTCGAACCAGTCCTTGCGGAACCAGTAGAGGTTGGCGAACTGCTGGTCGGGGAGCTGCCAGAGCTCACCGTCCGGCCCGGTGGTGAACTGCTTGCCGATGAAGTCGTCGAGGTCGAGCCGGGGTTGGTGACGTCGCTCGCCCTCGCCTTCCATCCACTCGGACAGGTTCACCGCCGGCCTGCAGGCGCGAGTGGGTGCCGATGAGGTCGGAATCGTTGACGTAGGCGTCGTAGAGGTTGCGGTTCGTCTGCATCTGCGTCTGAACCGCCTGCACCACCTCGCCTTCGCCGAGGAGCTGGTGGTTCACCTTGATGCCGGTGATCTCCTCGAACGCCTTGGTGAGCACCTCCGACTCGTAGGTGTGAGTCGGGATGGTCTCCGACAGGACGTTGATCTCCATGCCCTCGAAGGGCTCGGCGGCGTTGATGAACCACTCCATCTCCGCCATCTGCTCCTCCTTGGAGAGGACGGAGCGCTGGAACTCCTCGTCGATCCAGCGCTCGGCGGCGGCCATGTCGGCCATCGCTGGTGTGGCCGCCGACAGCGCCAAGGCGCCGACGGAGGCCATGAAGTAGGTGTCTCATGGTGTTTCCTCTCCCTTTGTTTTGGTCGTGTTTTTGCCCGGGCTCTGCTGCTAATGTGAGCCGAACTCGGGCGCCGATCCTTGCGAGCCGAGGCCATGCAAGGTCAGGATGGGTATGGTGTTTCGGACCGGCGGCCGGTGGCGCTCGCATTGGTATTGCTCTGCGCCCTCGGCGGGTGCGCCGACCAGTCGATCGATCTCGGATCGCGACGCCTTCGTCGGCGACTGGGACCTGCGGCGAGACGGACGTGGCGCTGTCGCACCACGGTCGATCACGGTCGGCGACACAGACGCAGAAGATCGCCTGGATCGAGACCGGCGGGAACGTCGACTACGGCCTCTTCACCACCGACGGGCGGCCACTACTCCGTGTTCGACACCAGCCAAGCGCACGCTGACCCTGGCACGCCCACAAGGGCGAGCGAGACCGCTGTCGTGTGAGCGCGCGTGAGCGCGCATCGGCCTCAGACGAGCGCGAAGATCAGGATCAGCGCGACGACGACCGCGATGATCGAGGCGATCCACAGCGGCCCGGTGGCGAAGCGCCAGCCAGCCGAGGTGGATGTAGGCGGCCGCCAGCAGCGAGATGAAGAGCCGGTCGCCGCGGGTGGTGGTGAGGCCGAGCACGCCGTCGCGCGGATGGCCGCCCGGGCGCGGCGAACTCCCACAGCGTCATCGCGAGGAGCGAGGCGACGATGGCGGCGAAGAACACGGCCGTCTGCCACGTCCACGCCATCCAGCCGAGGCCGATGGGCATGATCAGCGAGCGCCTCCGTTCGGTCCGCGGCCGAGCGCCCGCTCGAGATGGCGCTGCGCCGCTCAGACCCGCCAGGGCGAACCCCTTCGCGATGTAGTTGCGCACGAAGTAGATGACGATCGCGCCCGGGATGATGGTGAGCACACCCGCCGCCGCGAGCAGCCCCAGCTCGTAGCCCGAGGTGGACGCGGTGCGCGTCATCACCGCGGCGATGGGCTGGGCGTCCACCGAGGTGAGGTTCTTGGCCAGCAGCATCTCCACCCACGAGAACATGAAGCAGAAGAACGCCGTGACGCCGATGCCGGACGCGATCAGCGGCATGAAGATCTTGACGAAGAAGCTACGGGAACGAGTAGCCGTCGATGTAGGCGGTCTCGTCGATCTCCTTCGGCACGCCGGACATGAAGCCTTCCAGGATCCACACCGCCAGCGGGATGTTGAAGAGGCAGTGGGCCAGCGCCACGGCCAGGTGCGTGTCGAAGAGCCCCATCGACGAGTAGAGCTCGAGGAAGGGCAGCACGAAGACCGCCGGCGGCGCCATGCGGTTGGTGAGCAGCCAGAAGAAGAGGTGCTTGTCGCCCATGAAGCGGTAGCGCGAGAAGGCGTAGGCCGCCGGCAGCGCCACCGACACCGAAATCACCGTGTTGATGGTCACGTAGATGATCGAGTTGATGTAGCCCCAGTACCAGGCCGGGTTCGTCAGGATCTCGACATAGCTGTCGATGGTGAAGTTCTGCGGATACGGGCAGAAGCCGCCGAGGATCTCGTTGGTGGTCTTGAAGCTCATGTTGATGAGCCAGTAGATCGGCAGCATCAGGAAGATGATGTAGAGCGTCGGCACCAGCCACTTGAGCGGCACGCGGCGGGCGCGCGTGCGCGGCGGGTCAGCCGGCTGGGCGTGGCGGCGGCCTCGCGCAGGCCGCTCTCGTGGTGCGTGTCGTCGAGATCGCGCGCGTCATCCCTGGCTCTCCCGGTCCTTGGTCATCAGCGTGAAGAAGAGCCAGCAGACCAGCAGCGTCATCAGGAAGTAGATGATGGACATGGCCGCCGCGATGCCGAGGTTGAACTCACCCACCGCCGCCTTGACGAGGTCGATGGACAGGAACGTCGTCGCGTTGCCCGGACCGCCGCCGGTGAGCACGAACGGCTCGGTGTAGATCATGAAGCTGTCGATGAAGCGCAGCAGGATCGCGATGATCAGCACCGTCTGCATCTTCGGAAGCTGGATGTAGCGGAAGACGGCCCAGCGCGACGCGCCGTCGATCTTCGCCGCGCGGTAGTAGGCCTCGTCGATGGACTGCAGCCCGGCATAGGCGAGGAGCACCACGAGCGAGGTCCAGTGCCACACGTCCATCAGGACGACGGTGAACCAGGCCGACAGCGGCTGGTTGGTGTAGTTGTAGTCGAACCCCAGCGAGTTGAGCCCCCAGCCGAGCAGCCCGATGTCCGGCAGCGCGAAGATGTTCCAGATGGCGCCGACCACGTTCCACGGGATGAGGAGCGGCAGCGCCATCAGGACGAGGCAGAGCGAGGCCCAGCCGCCCTTGCGCGGCATCGCGAGCGCCACGGCGACGCCGAGCGGGATCTCGATGGCGAGGATGATGAAGGTGAAGGCGAACTGGCGGATGAGCGCATGGTGGAAGCGCTCGGAGGACAGCACGTCCTCGTAGTGGCGGGTGCCGACCCAGTCCCAGAAGCCGGCGATGAAGCTCTCCTGCAGGGAGTAGTTCACCACCGTCATCAAGCGGCAGGATCGCGTTCATCGCGACCAGCGCCAGCACCGGCAGGACGAGGAACCAGGCGCGGTTGTTTTCGGTCTTGGTCACCGTGCCACCTCGATGCGCCAGTCGTCGGCGTAGACGTTGATGCCCTCGGGCCGGAACGCGGCGCGCGGGTGCGCCGGGACCGCCGTGCCTTCCGCCAGGATCGCGGCGACGGCGTGACCGGCGATGGTGCCGTGGACGATCTTCTCGCGGCCGATGTCGTCGACGCGGGTGACGGTGAAGGCGAGCCCCTCCTCGCCGAGCGTCACGAACTCCGGCCGAATGCCGAGCTCGGTCTTGGCGCCCTTCGGCGGTCGCGCCACCCGGCAGCGGGATCGCCTCACCGCCGAGGGACGCAGTGGCTCCGTCGAGCTCCACGGGCAGCACGTTCATGCCGGGCGAGCCGATGAAGTAGCCGACGAAGGTGTGCGCTGGCCGCTCGAAGAGGTCCTGGGGCGTGCCCACCTGGACCACCTCGCCGTCGTACATCACCACCACCGTGTCGGCGAAGGTGAGCGCCTCGGTCTGGTCGTGGGTGACATAGACCATGGTGTGGCCGAACTCGCGGTGCAGCGTCTTCAGCTGGGAGCGGAGCTGCCACTTCAGGTGCGGGTCGATGACGGTGAGCGGCTCGTCGAACAGGATCGCCGAGACGTCCTCGCGCACCATGCCGCGGCCGAGCGAGATCTTCTGCTTCAGGTCCGCGGTGAGGCTGGCGGCGCGCCGGTCGGCCAGCGCGCCGAGGCCGAGCATCTCGATGATCCGCGCCACCCGCTCGGTGATCTTCGCCCTCGCGACGCCGCGGTTCTTCAGCGGGAAGGCGAGGTTCTCGGCCACCGTCATGGTGTCGTAGACGACGGGGAACTGGAACACCTGGGCGATGTTGCGCGCCTCGGGCGGCAGGTGCGTGACGTCGCGCCCGTCGAACAGCACCCGCCCCTCGGACGGCGCCACGAGGCCGGAAATGATGTTGAGCAGCGTCGTCTTCCCGCAGCCGGACGGGCCGAGAAGCGCGTAGGCGCCGCCGTCGGCCCACACGTGGTGCAGCTCTTTCAGCGCATAGTCGGCGCGGCTCTTGGTGGGGCCGTAGGCGTGGCGGATATGGTCGAGGGTGATTTCGGCCACGCTCACACGTCCTCGGTGACGGACACCGCTTCGACCGCGTTCATGTCCGCGTCGAAGAGCATCAGGTTGTCGAGAGAGAAATAGAAGTCGACGGGCATCTTCGGCTCGACGTCGTGGATGCCGTGAGCCAGCACGATCCAGTCGCCGAGGACGTGCATGTGGATGAAGGTCTCCGAGCCGGTGATCTCGGTGCTGACGACCCAGCCGGTGAGCGCCACGTCGTCACCCGTCTTGCGGCGGAGCTCGAGGTGATGCGGCCGCAGGCCGAGGGCATAGAGGCCGTCGGCAATGCCGATGTAGCGCGTCGGCATCGGGATCGACTCGAACTCCGGGTGCGGCTCGTCCGCCAGCTCCGGCAGGAGGACATCGCCGGATTTGCGCACCCACGCCCAGTTCAGCGGCGGGTCGGACAGGGTGCGCGCGGTGTCGAGCGTGTTGGGACGGCGGTAGACGTCGACGGTGGGGCCGAACTGGGTGACGCGCCCCTCCTTCAGGGTCGCCGTGTTGCCGCCCAGGAGCAGCGCCTCCTCCGGCTCGGCCGTCGCGTAGACGAAGATCGCGCCCGACTCGGCGAAGATCTTCGGCAGTTCCGCACGCAGCTCCTCGCGCAGCTTGTAGTCGAGGTTGGCGAGCGGCTCGTCGAGCAGCACGAGGCGGGCGTTCTTGGCGAGCGCGCGGGCGAGCGCGGTGCGCTGCTGCTGCCCGCCGGAGAGCTGCAGCGGCATGCGGTCGAGGTACGGCGTGAGCTTGCAGGAGGTCGGCGACCGGTCCACGGTCGCCGCGATCTCGGCTTTCGACTTGCGCGCGATCTTCATCGGCGAGGCGATGTTGTCGTAAACCGTCATCGCCGGGTAGTTGATGAACTGCTGGTAGACCATCGCGACGTCGCGCTTCTGCACCGGAACACCGGTCACGTCCGCGCCGTCCATGTGGATGGTGCCGGCGGTCGGCCGGTCGAGGCCCGCCATCAGGCGCATCAGGCTGGTCTTGCCGGAAAGTGTGGGGCCGAGCAGAACGTTCAGCGACCCCGGCTGCAGGCTCAGCGAGATGTCGGCAAGGTGCATCGCCTCGCCCACGCGCTTGCCTACGCCCCGCAGTTCCAGCATTGCCCCTCCCTTTCGCGGCCGTTGCCGCAGCACCGGTTGTCCCCCGGCTCATAGTGTTGCGGCGCTCGCGCCGCGATCGTCAATTCAGGCCGCGTGCGCGGCGTGGCCGGTGGCCTCTTTCATGAAGGCTTCGAGCGCGCTCGCCTCCTCGGCCGACATGAACAGCCCGAGCTTCGTGCGCCGCCACAGGACGTCCTCCGCGGTGATCGCCCACTCGTGTCGATCAGGTGGCGCACCTCGCGCTCGGTGAGCTCGGCGCCGAAGTCACGGCCGAGATCATCGGCACTTTCGGCACCGCGCAGGATGTCCTGCGCGCGCACGCCGTAGAGGCGCGCGAGACGCGCCGCCAGCGACGGGTCCAGCCAGGGATAGGTGTCGCTGAGGCGCTTGGCGAAGCCCTGGGCGACGCGGATCGGCATGTCGCCGCCCGGCAGCGGCGCCTTGGCCGTCCAGTTCGCGCCCTTCGCGCCGATCAGCGCGCCGATGCGCTCGGCCGCGGACTCTGCCAGCCGGCGATAGGTCGTGAGCTTGCCGCCGAAGACGTTGAGAAGCGCCGGCTTGCCGTGACCGCCCTCGGTGTTCAGCACGTAGTCGCGCGTCGCCTCCTGCGCCTTGGAGGCGCCATCGTCGAACAGCGGGCGCACGCCCGAGTAGGTCCAGACGATGTCCTCGCGCTTGATGGGGGTCTTGAAGTACTCGCTCGCGGCGTCGACGAGATAGTCGATCTCGTCCGGCGTGATGGCCGCGTCGCGCGGATCGCCCTCGAAGTCGCGGTCGGTGGTGCCGATGAGGGTGAACTCGCCCTCGTAGGGGATGGCGAAGATGATCCGCCCGTCGGCGTTCTGGAAGATGTAGGCCTTGTCGTGGTCGTAGAGCTTCTTGACCACGATGTGGCTGCCCTGGACGAGGCGCACGTTGTGGGCGTCGTTGCGCCCGAAGGCCTCGCCGAGCACGTGGTCGACCCACGGCCCTGCGGCGTTGACGAGGCAGCGCGCCCGCACCGTCTCCAGCGCACCGTCGGCGCCGCGCAGGGAGACGGTCCACGCCTCGCCGTCGCGCCGCGCCTCGGTGACCTCGGTGCGCGTCTTGATGGCGGCGCCCCGGTCCGCCGCGTCGCGGGCATTCAGCACCACGAAGCGGGCGTCGTCGACCCAGCAGTCCGAATACTCGAAGCCTTTGACGTAGGTATCCTTCAGCGGCGCCCCCGCCTCGTCGACCCGCAGGTCCAGCGTGCGCGTGGGGGGCAGCAGCTTGCGCCCGCCGAGGTTGTCGTAGGCGAAGAGACCGAGACGCAGCATCCACGTCGGCCGCAGTCCGGCATGGTGGGGCAGGACGAAGCGCAACGGGCGGATGATGTGCGGCGCCATCGCCCACAACACCTCGCGCTCGATCAGCGCCTCGCGCACCAGGCGAAACTCGTAATGTTCGAGATAGCGCAGGCCGCCGTGGATCAGCTTGGTCGACCAGGAGGAGGTGCCGGAGGCGAAATCGACCTTCTCGGCGAGCATGACCGAGTAGCCGCGCCCGACCAGGTCGCGCGCGATGCCGCAGCCGTTGATGCCGCCGCCGATGATCAGAACGTCGAAGATGTCGTGTTGATCCACGAGCGTTTTCTCCCTCCTTATTCGGTTAAGTGAACGCAAACCGAATGTCAAATGAACATCGAGGCGCGCACAGAGGTGCCGGCCGCATCGCTGCGGCCGGTCCTGCAGGGCCGGCCCGCCGTCAGATTTTGCCGGTCTCGATCAGGCGCACGTCGTGGGCGTGGCAGACGTCGGCGAGTGCTGCGGGCACCTTGTCGGTCACGAAGGTGGCGACCTGGCTGATGTGGCCGATGCGCACCGGTGCGGCGCGCTCGTACTTGGAGGCGTCGCTGACGAGAATCACATGGCGCGCGTTCTGGATGATCGCCTGGGCGACGCGCACCTCGCGAAAGTCGTAGTCCAGCAGCGCGCCGTCGGCATCGATCGCGGATGCGCCGATCACGGCGTAGTCGACCTTGAACTGGCGGATGAAGTCGCTGGCCGCCTCACCGACGATGCCGCCGTCGGACCCGCGCACCACGCCGCCGGCGATCACCACCTCGAATCTGCGGATGAAGCCGCATGCGGTTGGCGACGTTGATGTTGTTGGTGATGACCATCAGGGCGTCGTGCGACAGGAGCGCCTCGGAGACGGCCTCGGTCGTGGTGCCGATGTTGACGAAGAGCGACGCCCCGTCCGG
Source organism: uncultured Alphaproteobacteria bacterium (assembly GCA_963771975.1). Lineage (GTDB taxonomy): Bacteria > Pseudomonadota > Alphaproteobacteria > Rhizobiales > Amorphaceae > Acuticoccus. The sequence continues at coordinate 867,443 of CAVYVL010000002.1, forward strand.
GATGAGCGATGCTGCGGCGCGGCCGATCGCGGCCTTTTCGCCGGCTGCGATCTGGCGGCGCTTTTCGTATTCGAGATTCGCCACGCCGGTGGAGAACACCGCGCCGCCGTGGACGCGTTGCAGAATCTGACGTGCGGAAAGCTCGTTGAGGTCCCGCCGAATCGTCTGCGGCGTCACGTCGAAATGAGCGGCGAGATCGTCCACCGTGACACGGCCGTGCTCCCTGGCGAGTGCGACGATGGCGTCCTGGCGCATGGCAACGTCGGCAGGGCGGGTCAAGTCCACGAAATCGCCCTTCATTGCCATGCCTCGTTCACGTCGCCGTCGCGCCGGTTTGGCCGACAACGCGGCCCATTGGCAAGAAGAAGCCGACGCGCGCCCTCAACCGATTGCATCCTGGGCGCCGATGCGCTTTGCCCGCACGGCTGAACCGACTAAATTGGTGCGTCATGGACGAAGCCTCAGCAGATCGACTGGAACAGGCGCTGCGCGCGGACGGCGTGCGAATCACGCGTCAGCGGGCGGCAATTCTGAAGGTGCTGTCGGAGTCCGGTGATCACCCGGATGCCACCGAACTGCATCGCCGTGCCAAGGAGATCGAGGACACTGTTTCTCTCGCCACAGTGTACCGCACCCTCGCCGCGCTGGAGGCCCAGGGAATCGTGCATCGCCACGTCTTCGAGGGCACGCCCGCCCGATTCGAGACTGCGGATCTGCCCCATCACGACCACATTATCGACATCGAGACGGGCGATGTGATCGAATTCGCGTCCGAAAAGATCGAGCGCCTGCAGGCCGAGATCGCGCGGGAGTTGGGGTATGAGGTGGTTCGCCATCGCCTCGAACTATACTGCAAGCGGACCAAAAAGACCTGAAACGGCCGAACCGATCGCTGGTGTGCCTCTGCATTGTGCTTTGTTGCGAAATTGGATGGACCAACGCAACGAAAGGGTGCATATGCTAGGTACCCTTCACCACTGAAATGCCCTAATTGTGATGTGTCACTGGATGATCAGTGGCCCGAAGCCTGCAAGCCGGCGGGCGATGGGATCCGTGGATGGTCGTCGCGGTGACGATTTGGATTGATTCAGGGGCAGTGGCGAATGTTTCTCGACACAACCATGACGGCCACGCACCAGGACCTGCTCGATCCCACGAATACCGATCGCGCCGATACCGACCGCATCAATACGCCCATCCTCGACACGGTCCGCATGGTTCTGAACGTTCCGTTCGCCTCTATCGTCTTCCCCCATGCCTTGCCGCAGCGCGCGGAGATCAACACGCGGATCGCCGAACTGGTGGATTGTGCCATCGCGCTCGGAACCCCGGTCGCCGTGCCGGACATCGCGCATCAGCACCGGCCGGCGAAGTTCTCGTCCCAGCATCGCCCGGTGCGCGGTATGATCGCGGCGCCCTTCGTGACACGGCGCAAGCAGCGCGGGGCCCTCGTCGCGTTCGACGTGGTTCCGCGCACCTTCAATGAGCGGGAAACGGCGATCTTGGCCCAGTTCGCGCGCTGCATCATCAGCGAGCTGGAGCTCAGCCACCGGGCCGATACCGATGATCTGACCGGGCTGATGCGGCGCCAGCCCTTCACCGCCGCCCTCGGTGATCTGGTCGACGAGCATGTGCGATCATCCACCCCGGCGGTGCTGGCGATCGCCGATCTCGATCACTTCAAATGTATCAACGACAGCTTCGGTCACGCCACCGGCGACGAGGTGCTGCGGATGGTGGCAGAGGCGATGCAGCACGCCCTCGGGCGCGACGCGATGGTCTGTCGCCTGGGCGGTGAGGAATTCGGCATCGCGCTGCCGGGGCAATCCGTGGACGCGGCCCTCCCCGTGTTGGAACGCGTTCGGCGGGCGATCGCCACGATGGCGATCCCCGGGCACGACGGCGTCTCGGTCACCGCCAGTTTCGGCATCGCGGCTCTGGGGTCGCCGTTGACGACCGCATCGGGCTGGTTCGGAGCGGCCGACTCGGCGCTCTACGCCGCAAAGCAGTCCGGCCGGAACCAGATCCGCGTGGGACGGCGCCCCCATCCCGGCTCCACCGAGCATGTCGGCGAGCCGCACAAAGCCCGCCGCGGCGATCGCGGCGACCTTTCGATCGCGATTTAACGGGAGCGGCAGCTTTCGGCCGCGGCCGCAGCCGCCGCTCCCGCGCGCGTTTTAGTCGAAGTTGATCTCGCCGCCGCAGCCGGCCATGTCGTCGTTGGTGACGCAGCCGTCCTGGTCCTCACTGCGTTCCATCTCGTCGACCTCGCGCTGCATGCCGTCCGGCTCGGAGCCGGTGCCGGCGTCTCCGGCCGCCTCCGCCGCGATCGACTCCACGCCGTGCGCCTGGTCCTCGATGGCGGCGTCTTTGGCCATCTTGTCGTCCCGCGACTCCTGCGCGGCGGCGCTGGCGAGGGTAAGCGCCACAATGGCGGCGCCGAGGGTGATGCTGCGGATCATGTTGGCTCCTTAGGTTTTGCGGCAACTAAGCGCCTGCACCGCTCGCTGTATAGCCCCGCACGGCCAAAGACCTGCTCTTGCGGGCGGCGGCCGGTGGCCTCACGCCGCGGGGCTTTCGATGTCGTCGATGAGCGGGATTTCGGTGGTTTCCTTCAACGTCTCCATGGAGAGCAGCGAGGTCACGCTGAAGAGCTCCAACTCGGCGACGAGGCGCTTGTAGAAGGTGTCAAAGGCGCGGGTGTCGGTCACGCGCACCTTGAGGAGGTAGTCGATCTCGCCGGCCAAGCGGTGGGCCTCCTGGACCTCGCCCATGTTGGCGATGGCGGCGGCGAAGCGCTCGAGCCACGTCTTGGAGTGGCTCGAGGTCTTGACCATGACGAAGAACACCTCCGCCCGACCGACCTTCTCCGGGTCGAGAATCGCCACCTGCCGATCGATGATACCCGCCTCGCGAAGCTTGCGAATCCGGTTCCAGACCGGCGACTTGGACGAGTGGACCATCGCAGCCACACGCTCCACGGGCAGCGTGGCGTCCTTCTGCAGGATATCGAGAATTCTGCGATCCAGATCGTCCATGGTGCTATGTCGCCTCCCAACAGTCGGTATCGGGAAAATTTCCCGCATCATGGGCCATACCATCGCGGAGTGACTTATTTCATCCCCGATATTGCCGCGCGTTGAGGATAACGACATCTTGGACGAGGCAAACGGCGTGTGCCGTCGATCGAGCGGTCGGCCCGATCCGCACCCGCCCGCCGCGTCCCGGATGCGGCCTCAGAGTGGAGATGGCGTCATGGCGAAAGAAAAGCGGCTCGCAGGGCCGTCGGTGTTGACGGCAAACGAGATCCTGAGCGGCGCCATCGTCTACTGGACAGGCGACACCTGGTCGACGGACATGGCCGCGGCCGAGCGCGCCGGCCCGGACGCCCGGGCGCCGCTGGAAGAGGTCGGCCGCGCCGAAGAGGCGGCCAACCGTGTTGTGGGCGCCTACCTCATGGCGCTCGACCCGGTGACGAGCGAGCCCGTGCTGCTGCGAGAGCGCCATCGCCTCGCCGGCCCCTCCTTTGCACTCCCGACCGCACACCAGGCGGCCTGAGAGGAACCATGTACCAATACGATGGATACGATCAGGCGTTCGTCGCCTCGCGCGCGGCCGAGTTCCGCGATCAGGTGGCACGGCGCATCGCTGGCCAGCTGACGGAAGACGAGTTCAAGCCGCTGCGCTTGAAGAACGGCCTGTACCTGCAGCTCCATGCCTACATGATGCGGGTCGCGATCCCCTACGGGACGCTCTCGGCCAACCAGATGCGCACGCTGGCGCACCTCGCCGACGCGTACGACCGCGGCTACGGCCACTTCACCACGCGTCAGAACATCCAGTTCAACTGGACGCAGCTGAAGGACGTGCCGGACATGCTGGACATCCTGGCGGAGGCCGGGATGCACGCGATCCAGACGTCGGGCAACTGCATCCGCAACGTCACCACCGACGCCTACGCGGGCGCGGCCGGTGATGAATGGATCGACCCGCGCCCGACGTGCGAGCTCCTGCGCCAGTGGTCCAGCGCGCATCCGGAATTCGCGTACCTGCCGCGCAAGTTCAAGTTCGCCGTGATCGGCGCTGCCGACGATCGTGCGGCGATGAAGTTCCACGATATCGGCATCGTGGCCCACGCACCCGCCGAGGGCGAGGCTCGGCCGAGCTTCGACATCTGGGTCGGCGGCGGTCAGGGCCGCACGCCGCGGGTTGCCCAGTTGTTCGAGGCGGACGTGCCGTTCGACCGGCTGATGCCGACGCTGGACTCGATGCTGCGCGTCTACAATCTGCACGGGCGGCGCGACAACAAGTTCAAGGCGCGCATCAAGATCCTCGTCGCCGAGATGGGGCTGGATGAGTATCGCCGGCAGGTCGAGGCCGACATGGAAGGCCGCGACCTGTCGATCTTCGACGTCGCCGGCGCCGAGTACGACCGCATCGCGGCGCACTTCGACCTCGAGCAGGTCGCTCCCCTGGCGGATGTCACGGTGGAAGGCTCCGGCGCGTTCGGCGAGTGGCTGGGCCAGAACGTCATGGCACACAAGGTGCCGGGCTACGCGGCCGTGTCCGTCTCCTTCAAGGCGCGCGGGGCGATCCCGGGCGACGCGACGGGGGAGGATATGCGTGCCCTCGCCGACCTCGCCGATCGCTTCTCGCACGCCGAGTTGCGCATCACCCATCGCCAGAACGTGGTGCTGCCGTTCGTCGCCAAGTCCGACCTGCGAGCCGTCTACGACGCGCTGGTCGAGGCGGGGCTCGAGACGGCCAACGTCGGTCTGACGAGCGATATCATCGCCTGCCCCGGGCTCGACTACTGCGCGCTGGCGACGGCCCGCTCGATCCCGGTGGCGCAGGCGCTGTCGGAGCAGATCTCCGCCGTCGAGGCGGAAGCCCGCGCCAACGGCGAGGACCCCTCGGGCCCGACGATCAACATCTCCGGCTGCATCAACGCCTGCGGCCATCACCATGCGGCCAACATCGGCATTCTGGGCCTCAACAAGGCCGAGAAGGAGAGCTACCAGATCACGCTGGGCGGGCGGGCCGACGAGCACGCCGCCGTTGGCGAGATCCTGGGCCCCGGCTTCAGCGCCGAGGAGGTGCCGGCCGTGGTCGACCGAATCATCGCCACCTGGAAGGCGCACCGCGACGGCGCCGAGAGCTTCTCGGACACCTATCGCCGCGTCGGCAAAACGGTCTTCAAGACCGCCGTCTATGAGGAGCCTCTCAATGTGGCTGCTTGAATCAGAGGGCGCATTCGCCCACCACGACAGCGTCGAGCTCGGGCTGGAACTCTCCGGCGACGAGCTGCCCGATACGCTCCCGGTGGAGCCGACCGTCACCATCCGCCTGGGCGGCAACGCGGACGGGCGGGGCTTCTCCGTCGGCAACAGCCTGCGGGCGATGGGCTACCGCGGCCGGCTCGTGGCCGCCGGGCCGCTGGTGCCCGATCAGGCCCGCCACGCCTTCCAGTCCGGCTTCGACGCCGTGGCGATCGAGGACGCGGCCATGGAGCGGCAGGGTGAATGGGCTTGGGCTAACGCAATGTCATTGACGGTACGTGAGTTGTATATGCCTAGGCGCGGCAGCCGTGGACCCGAGCACGGCATCTGGGCCGCGCGACACGGTCAGTAACACGGAAAGCGATATCGATGGCTGCGATCCCCTCCGAAACCGTCCTTTCGACGCGCCACTACACGGACGACCTGTTCTCCTTCAAGACCACGCGCCCGTCGTCGTTCCGGTTCCGCTCCGGCGAGTTCGCGATGCTGGGCTTGATGGCGAACGGCAAGCCGCTCCTGCGCGCCTACTCGATCGCCTCCCCCAACTGGGCGGACGAGTTGGAGTTCTTTTCGATCAAGGTTCCGGACGGACCGCTGACATCCCGCCTCCAGCACATCAAGCCGGGCGACGAGATCCTGTTGAAGCCGAAGGCCACCGGCACACTCGTCCACGATGCGCTCGTGCCGGGAAAGAACCTGTGGCTCATCTCCACCGGAACGGGCATCGCCCCGTTCACCTCGGTGGCGCGTGATCCGGAGACCTATGAGCGCTTCGAGCGGGTCATCCTGGTGCAGACGTGCCGCCATATGGCCGAGCTGCAATATGGCATCGACGTCGTGGACGAGATTCGCAGCGACGAGATGCTGTCCGAACTGGTGGGCGACCGCCTGACGCACGTCGCCACTGTCACGCGCGAGAACCCCGGCCCCAACACGCTGGAAGGCCGCTGTACCGATCTGATCCGCTCCGGCGACCTGTTCGAGGTTACCGGCACCAAACCGTGGTCGCCCGAAGACGACCGCGTCATGATCTGCGGCTCCACCGCGATGCTGACCGAAACGCGCGAGTTGTGCGAAGCGGCCGAGACTCGAGGAAGGGTCGAACTCGCAACCCGGACGCTTTGTCGTCGAGAAGGCCTTCGTGGGCTAGCGGCCCACCGCCTTCCGGACCGCCAGGAGAGCGCCATGCTCGATATTCCTCAGCGCACGGTCGAGGCGCGCGCCGCCGACCTCGACGCCCGTTACGGCGACCTCGAACCGGCCGAGCTGATCGGAACCATGGCCTACCACTTCTTCCCGGGGAAGCTGGCGCTGGTGTCATCCTTCGGGGCGGATTCCATCACGATGCTGTCCATCGTCGCCGAAGTGGTGCCCGATCTGCCGGTCCTGTTCCTGCAAACCGGCAAGCACTTCGACGAGACGCTGCGCTACCGGGACGCCGTGGTGAAGCGGCTCGGGTTGACCAACGTCGTCGACCTCTATCCCGAGTCCCTCACCCTCGCCCGCAAGGATGCGGAGGGGACGCTGCACAAGACCGATCTGGATGCGTGCTGCGCCATCCGCAAAGTCCACCCGCTCGCCCGCGCGCTGAAGCCTTACGACGCGTGGATCACGGGGCGGCGCCGGCACCAGACGTTCGCCCGGCGCGAGCTGCCGATCGTCGAGGCGGACGGCACGCAGATCAAGATCAACCCGATCGCCGCCTGGAGCCAGGAGGAGGTCGACACCTACATCGACGAGCGTGACCTGCCGCGTCACCCGTTGGTGGCGCAGGGCTATCCGTCGATCGGTTGCGCGCCCTGCACCCAGCGCCCCTCCGCAGGCGAAGATGCCCGCGCCGGCCGCTGGGCCGAGGCCGGCAAGACCGAGTGCGGCATCCACTGGATGCGCTGACCGCCGCGGCGCGCGACGACGCCGGTCGTGGCGGCCTGCGCCGCCCCGGCCTGGCGCCCGGACTCAACGCTCGGCGACGATCCGGTTGGTGAGCGTGCCGGCCGCGCCGACGATCACCTCGACCACGTCCCCGTCCTTCAGCCACACTGGCGGGTCGCGCCGCTCGCCGACGCCGCCGGGCGTGCCGGTGGCGATCACGTCGCCCGGCTGCAGCGGGGTGAAGGTCGAGCAGTAGGCGATCACGTCGGGGATGGAGAAGATGAGGTCCGACAGCGAGGCCTTCTGCATCGTCTCGCCGTTGAGCCGGGTCTCGATCGGGAGCGTGGTCACATCGCCGATCTCGTCCGGCGTCACCAGCGCGGGGCCGAAGCTGCCGGTGCCCGGGAAGTTCTTGCCGGGGGTGAACTGCGCGGTGTGGCGCTGGAAGTCGCGCACCGAGCCGTCCATGAACGGGGCGTACCCGGCGACGTGGTCGAGCGCGTTCTCCGGCTTGATGTTGCGGCCGCCGTGGCCGATGACCAGCGCCAGCTCGCCTTCATAGTCCAGATTGTTGGACGCGGCCGGCTTGATGATGGGCGCACCGTCGGCGACCAGCGTGTCGGCGAAGCGGGTGAAGATCGTGGGATGGCCCACCTCCTTGCGCCCGGTCTCCTCGCGGTGCGCCACGTAGTTCACGCCCACGCACAGCACCTTGCCCGGCTCCGGGATCACCGGCAGCAGCGTCACGTCCGAGAGCGCGAACTCGGGCGCGCGGCCGACGACGGCGCGCGCGGCATCGCCGAGCAGATCTTCCGCGATCGCTTCGCGCAGCGTGTCGATGCCGGGGATGAGGCGTGCGAGATCGACGATCCCGCCCTCCACCAAGGCACCGAACGACGGCCGGCCCATCCGAACGTAAGAGACGAAGCGCATGAAGATCTCCTGGAGCGTTTAACAGCTTGCCGGAATCGGCAAACGACACGCCACGCGCGTCCGCTCGGGACCGCGAGACCATGGCGGATCGCTCGAAAGCCTTTACAGCGCAATCGCCTCCAGCGCGACCGTTCAACCGCTCCGAGGCCGGAAATGGTGCGCGTCTGCGCCCTTGGCGGGGCCTACAGCGTCGTGCGCACGTCCCACAGCTCGGGGAAAAGCACCACGTCCAGCATCTTGCGCAAGTAGGAGACGCCGCCCGTCCCGCCGGTGCCGCGCTTCAGGCCGATGATGCGCTCCACCGTGGTGACATGATTGAACCGCCAGCGGCGGAAGTAATCTTCCAGGTCGACCAGCTTCTCGGCGAGCTCGTAGAGCGTCCAATGCGTGGACGGCGCGGTGTAGATCGACTGCCATGCCGCCTGGACGGCCTCGCTCGGCACACGGGTTTCGCGCCAGTCGGTGCGCGTTGCGTCGGCGTCGACGGCGAAGCCGCGCCGGGCCAGCAGCAGGATCGCCTCGTCGTAGAGGCTCGGCACGTCGAGGATCGCCTCCAGCCGTCCGGTGACCTCCGGCCGGTGCGCATGCGGGCGCAGCATCGCCGGGTTGCGGTTGCCCAGCAGGAATTCGATGGCGCGGTACTGGTCCGATTGGAAGCCGGAGGACTGGCCGAGTGCGCCACGAAACTCAGTGTATTCGCTGGGCGTCATCGTGCGCAGAACGTCCCATGCCGAAGTGAGCTGCTCGAAGATCCGCGCCACCCGCGTCAGCATCTTGAATGCCGGCTGTACCTCGTCGCGGTGGATGGCGGCGCAGGCGGAGCGGATCTCGTGCACGGCGAGCTTCATCCACAGCTCGCTCGTCTGGTGCTGGACGATGAAGAGCAACTCGTCGTGGGCGTCGGAGAGCGGCGCCTGCGCGCTCAGCACGCGGTCGAGCTTCAGATAGTCGGCGTAGGACATCCGCTCGGCGAACGACATTTCGGCGCCTTCGCGAGACGGGTCGTAGGGCTCCGTCATGTGACGCGCGCCCTTGTACGGTATTCCGGCCGGTCCCACAGATCGCCCTGCATCACGGCCTCCAGGATGTCGACCGCCGCGAGCACGTCCGCCTCGTCGATGTAGAGCGGGGCAAAGCCGAAGCGGATCGTGTCGGGCGCGCGGAAGTCGCCGATGACGCCGCGGGCGATGAGCGCCTGGCAGATGGCGTACCCCTCCGGATGGCGGAACGAGACCTGGCTGCCACGTTGTGCCGGATCGCGCGGGGATGCCAGCGTCAGCGCCGGGCACCGCGCTTCGACGTCCGCGATGAACCGCTCCGACAGGGCAATGGAGGCGCGGCGGACGTCTTCCAGCGAGACGCCCTCCCACACGTCGAGCGCGGCCGCGAGCGCCGCGAGGCCGATGACGGGCGGCGTGCCGACCCGCATGCGCGACACGCCCGCGTGGGGGCGGTAGTCGAGGTCGAAGGCGAACGGCGCCTCATGGCCGAGCCAGCCGGAGAGCACCGGACGCGCGACCTCGGCCCACCGGGGCGCTATATAGATGAACGCCGGGGCCCCCGGCCCGCCGTTGAGGTACTTGTACGTGCATCCCGCGGCGAAATCGGCCCCGGTGCCGGCAAGGTCGATCGGGAGCGCGCCGGCCGAATGGGCGAGGTCCCACACCGTGAGAGCGCCGGCGGCGTGGGCCGTGGCGGTGAGGCGCGCCATGTCGTGCAGGCGGCCGGTGCGGTAATCCACCTCCGTCAGCATGAGGACGGCGACCGTGTCGTCGATCGCCCCCTCCACCGCCTCGGGCGCGACGACGCGCAGCTCGTGACCCTGACCGAGCGCTTCGAGAAGGCCGCGCGCCATGTAGAGGTCGGTCGGGAAGTTCCCGTCGTCGGAGAGCACCACCTTGCGCTCGGGCGCGAGGTCGAGCGCGGCGGCGAGCGCCTGGAACATCTTGATCGACAGCGTGTCGCCCATCACCACGGTACCGGGTGCGGCGCCGATCAGCGGGGCGATGCGGTCGCCGATGCGCTCGGGCGCGGCCATCCAGCCGGCGTCGTTCCAGCCGCGGATGAGGCGCTCCCCCCACTCGTCGCGCATCATGGTGGCGACACGCTCGGCGACGCCCTTCGGCAGCGGGCCGAGGGAGTTGCCGTCGAGATAGATCAGCCCCTCGGGAAGCGCGAACTTCGCCTTGGTGGCCTGGAAGATCGTGCCGTCCAACATCGCCCTCCCGCGCTGGCGGTTCCGGATAAACGACGCTGAATCGGGCCGCCGATCAAGCCCCGCCCCACACGGGTCCGGGTCGCAGCGGGCGACGCCTCCCCAGGGTCCGCCACGCGGCGCCTTTCCGGGCGGTGGGGCCACCCCGTGTCAGTCCGTTCGGATGCGCCCGTCGAGGCCGGCGACCTTGCCGAGCTGGCGCATCCGGCGCAGTGGCCGCTCGCCGTCGAACACCGCCATGTCCGCCGGCAGGCGCAGGACGAGATCGCCTTTCTCCTGCGCGATCGACGCTTTGGGCAGGATATCCGGGATCCCCGGCGCCAGGACGTAGGCGATGCGCAGGATCGCCGCGATCACCTTCGCGCGCTCGAGCAGCTTGCCGGAGCAGAGCGTCTCCGCACCTGGCGTGGTGGACGGGTTCTCCGGCCCGCCGTAGCGGTCGTTGAGCACCTGGGCGAGGAAACCGCGGCCGGGATGGTCCACCCCGTAGAGCGCCACGTTGGAGACCACCGCCAGCGCCTGGTCCGCCCGGTAGTCCGGATGGGAGCGCCAGGAGATGTCCGACAGCAGGCACGCGCCGACGCGCAGGCGCTCGTCGGTGTCGCTCTCCTCCAGGCCCATGGCGTCGAGGCAGGCCTTGGAGAAGTCCACCAGCTCGGCCGAGTGGCGGGGCGAGCGGTTGCGCAGGATGGCGAGCTCTTCGGCCGCCAGCACCAGCGGATCACGCTCCTTCTCGGCGTCCGGCAACGCCTCGTAGATCATCCCCTCGCGCACACCGAGGGACGAGGCGATGATGGTCTTGGGCTGGCCCAGCGCGATCAGCGCCCGCATCACCACCGCGCCCCACGGCACCAGCGCGCGGCGGCCCTTCGAGACCACGTTGCGCTTGTCCATGGTGTCGAGACCGTGCTTGAGCACCTCGTCGCAGAAGTCGGCCATCTCCGTCGCGTCGACCGCATACTGGTGCATGATCGAGATGGGGTAGCCCGTCAGCGCCATGTGCAGCTTGACGAGCGAACGCCATGTGCCGCCGACCGCGTAGAAGTTGCGGGCCTGGCAGGCCAGCAGCGGCTCGGAGCGGGAGAGGATGTCGCGGGCGATGGACGCGCCGGTGCCGAGCTGCGCCTTCGCAGTCGCCGCGCAGCCGAAGCGTGCCGAGCGGGTAGCTGTCGCCCTCGCCGACGCCCTTCTGCGATACGTCGATCAGCTCCAGCGAACCGCCGCCGAGATCGCCGACGACCCCATCCGGCCGCCAGAAGCCGCACAGCACGCCGGCGGCGGCCATCTGCGCCTCTTCCGGATCCCCTCCAGCACGCGCACCCGCACGCCGGCGATCGCCTCGATGTCACGGATGAAGTCGGCGCCGTTGGAGGCGACGCGCGCGGCGGCGGTCGCGACGATGGTGAACATTCGTCACCTCGGCCGCCTGCACGAGCGCCATGAACCGGCGGATCGCCATCAGCGCGCGGCCCATGGACTCCTCGGTCAGGCGCCCGTTTTCGACGAGCCCCTCCCCCAGCGCGGCGAGCACCTTTTCGTTGAACATCACCGTCGGCGCCCGCGAGGCCCGCTCGTAGATGACCAGGCGCACCGAGTTGGAGCCGACGTCGACGACGGCGATCCCGTCGCCCAGCCGGGTCCCACGTGCGATCGCGTGGGCGCGAGACAAATCCGTCACCGATCAATCCATAAACGGCGCGAACGCCTTGGGTTTTTGCAGCTCGCCCGCCTTGCCGCGACCCGACAGCGACGGGTTGGTCATGAAGTACTTGTGCGCGTTCACACGCTCCTCGTCGTCCTCGGCCCGCACGCGGCGGTGGCTGCCGTCGGGGTTGATCATCCAGCTCTGCTCATTGTCGCGCAAAGACGCTACCATGATCTGGTCCAGGATCTGCTGGTGCACGGTATCGTTGTCGAGTGGTGCGAGGGTTTCCACGCGGCGGTCGAGGTTGCGCGGCATCAGGTCCGCGGACCCGATGTAAACCACCGCATCGCGCGACGGCAGCGCCGTGCCGTTGCCGAAGCAAAAGATGCGAGAGTGTTCGAGAAATCGACCCACGATCGATTTCACCCTCACGTTCTCCGAGAGGCCCGGGACTTCCGGACGCAGACAGCATATGCCGCGCACCACGAGGTCCACCTCCACCCCCGCGGCGGACGCGTCGTAGAGCTTGTCGATGATCGTGGCGTCGACCAGCGAGTTCATCTTCATCCAGATGGCACCCGGCCGGCCGGCGCGGGCATGGGCGATCTCGGCGTCGATGTGGTCGAGGATGCGCCGGCGCAGCGTGATCGGCGAGACCGCGAGGCGGTTCAGCTCGGCGGGCTCGCGCGTAGCCGGTGACGAAGTTGAAGATGCGCGCCGCGTCCTGGCCGATCTCCGCGATTGGCGGTGAAGAGCGAGAGGTCGGTGTAGATCTTCGCCGTGATCGGATGGTAGTTGCCGGTGCCGATGTGGGTGTAGGTGGCGAGCCGGCCGCCTTCGCGCCGCACCACCATCGAGAGCTTGGCGTGAGTTTTCAGCTCCAGGAAGCCGAAGACCACCTGCACGCCCGCCCGCTCCAGGTCGCGCGCCCAGCGGATGTTGGCCTCCTCGTCGAACCGCGCCTTGATTTCGACCAGCGCGGTGACGGACTTGCCGGCCTCCGCCGCGGCGATGAGCGCCGCGACGATCGGCGAGTTGGACGAGGTCCGGTAGAGCGTCTGCTTGATCGCCACGACGTCCGGGTCGGCCGCCGCCTGGGCGACGAACTGCACCACCACGTCGAATGATTCGTACGGGTGGTGGATCACCATGTCCTTGGTGCGGATGGCGGCGAAGACGTCGCCCCCCGCCTCGCGCACCCGCTCGGGGAAGCGCGGCGTGTAGGGCTGGAACTTCAGGTCCGGCCGGTCGAGCGAGACGAGCTGCGACAGGTCCTTCAGCGCCAGCGTTCCGTCGATGATCATGGAGGCGGCGAGATCGACGCCGAGCCGCTCGCACACGAAGGCGCGCAGGTCCTCCGGCATCGAGGCTTCGATCTCCAGGCGGATCACCGACCCGCGCCGCCGCCGCTTCAACGCGCTCTCGAAGGTGCGGACGAGGTCCTCGGCCTCTTCCTCGATCTCCAGATCGCTGTCGCGGATCACCCGGAATGATCCGGTGGCCAGCACCTCGTGCTGCGGGAACAGGCGGTGCAGGTGCAGCCGGATGACGTTGGACAGCATGATGAAGCGATGGCTGCCCTCGGCGCCGGCGAGGCGGATGAACCGCTCCACCTGCGCGGGGATACGCACCAGGGCCACACGCGCCTCGCCCTCCGGCGGCTTCAGAACGAGCGCCAGCGACAGGTTGAGGTTCGGGATGAAGGGAAACGGATGGGCCGGGTCGATGGCGAGCGGCGTCAGCACCGGGAAAACGTGCGACAGGAAGGTGCGCTCGAGCTGGTCGCGCTCGCGCTCGGTGATGTCGCCGGGGCCGACGATCTCGATCCCCTCCTTCACCAGTTCGTCCTTCAACTCGGCGAACTGGGCCTGCTGCTCGCTCTGCAGGTTCGCGACGGCCTCGTTGATGCGTGCGAGCTGACCGGACGGGGTCAGCCCGTCGTCGCTCACCGCGTCGACCCCCGCGCGCTGCTGCGCGATGAGGCCGGCGACGCGGACCATCAGGAATTCGTCGAGGTTGTTGGCCGAGATGGACAGGAACCGCAGCCGCTCCAGCAGCGGGTGATTGGGGTTGGCCGCCTCTTCGAGAACCCGCTCGTTGAAGCCGAGCCATGACAGCTCGCGGTTGGTGAAGCGCTCGGGGCTCGTCCGCAGCGCGTCGTCCGTCTCGTGCGGGATGGGGTGATGGTGGTATCCGGCGGCGTGAGCGTCGAGGCCGCCCTGGTCGTCGCGCCTGCCCGGATCGTCGCCGCCATCGCCCTTGTGGTGGACGCCACCTGACAAGGTGCCGCCGGCTTTCCGTGCGCTTGAGGTGTCAGGCACGCGTGGCGCCTCCTCCGTGTCAGAGATCGCCATGTTCGCCCTCGCCTTGTTTGGCTGTCAGGGCGCCTATGGCACAAACTCGTCGGGGTTTGAACCGCCTGTCTTCAGAACTCGTGCTGCGAGCGGCCGTGTCGGCCCGCGCTGCTCCGCCAGCGCCACACGATCAATCTTGCTCGACCATGCGCACGGCGACGTGCAGCGTCCGCTCCAGCCGCGCCATCAGGAAGGCGACCACCGCCGGATCGGCCGGCAACTGGCGGGCATGGAACGCCTCCACCAGGACGCGGCGCAGCATGGCGTCGTCCGGCGGCTGCAGCACCGTCTCGGGCGTGGCGCGCAGCCGCGATTCCAGGTCCGGCAACTCGATACCCGCGCGCGAGCGGGCCGTCAGCAGCAGCGTCGTGCCGGCCGCGTGCACCGCGTTGATGAGATGGAACAGCGCCCGTTCGTCCGCCCGGTCCGCATCGTCGACCACCACCGGCCCGCGCGCCAGGCGGAGCACGTCGCTCGCCGCCAGCGCCTCGCCCGCCACGAGCGTCGCGCCGGTGCGGTCGGCGAAAACCTCTGCCACGTGGGTCTTGCCGCTCCCCTCGCCACCGCGCACCAGCGCCACCGGATGCGACCAGCGCGGCCACTCGTCGATCAGGGCGAACGCCGCCGCATTGGATGGGGCGACGATGGTGGCGGGCGGGGCGTCGTCACTCCCCAGATCGAGCGCAAGCTGTTCCATCAAAGCCCCACGGTAGGCCATTCGTCCCTGGCCGCAGTGACCCTACCGGCGCGTGGCCGAGGTGCGATGGGCTGAATGATCGCCTCACCGCTTTCAACACCGCTTGGCCGATTGCCTGTTGACAACCTGTGCAGCACTTGGCCCGTACGCCCTCTTCCCTATCAGCCGAACCGTGGCACGTCGCGGGCGAGATTTCGGAAGGCATCGATGGAAGACCCCCGCGCACGCTACGCCGCCGCCGGCGTGAACGTCGAGGCCGGCGATTCGCTGGTCGAGCGCATCAAGCCGGCCGCCGCGTCGACGGCCCGGTCCGGATGCACCCCCTCGCTCGGCGGTTTCGCCGGGTTGTTCGACCTGTCGGCCGCTGGCCACTCTGGTTCGCTCCTCGTCGCCTCGACCGACGGCGTCGGCACCAAGCTGCGACTGGCCGTGGAGACCGGCATGCACCGGGGCGTCGGCATCGACCTCGTCGCCATGTGCGTCAACGACGTGCTCGCCCAGGGCGCCGAGCCGCTGATGTTCCTCGACTACTACGCCACCGGCAAGCTCGAGGTCGCCGCCGCGGCCGAGATCGTCGAGGGCATCGCCGAGGGGTGCCGGCAGGCCGGCTGCGCTCTCGTCGGCGGCGAGACCGCCGAGATGCCCGGCCACTACGCCGCAGGCGACTACGACCTCGCCGGCTTCGTCGTCGGGGCCGTGCCGCGGGACCGGGTGCTGCCGCAGGGCGTGGCGGCGGGCGACGTGCTGGTCGCGCTGGCCAGCTCCGGCGCGCACTCCAACGGCTATTCGCTGATCCGCCGCCTGGCCGCCGACAAGGGCTGGGACCTCTCCGCCCCGTTCGAGGACACTACCTCGGCCGAGGCTCTGATGGCGCCCACGCGCATCTACGTGAAGCCGGTGCTGGCGGCGGTGGCGGCCCATGCGGTTCACGGGATCGCCCACATCACCGGCGGCGGACTCACAGGCAACGTCCCGCGGATGTTGCCGGACGATCTCGCCGCGGCCATCGACCGCAGCGCTCTGCCGCCGAGCAAGCTGATGGCCCTCATCGCCGAAGAAGGCGGCCTCTCCCCGGCCGAGATGGAGGCGACGTTCAACTGCGGGACCGGCCTCGTCATGGCGGTCGCGCCCGATGCGGCCGACGCCGTCGTCGCCGACCTCGAGGCGGCGGGCGAGACGGCCGTGGCGGTGGGCACCGTAGTGCGGCGCGAGGGCGATGGGCCGCAATGCCTGATTTCGTGAGGGACGCCGACGGGCGCGTTCCCGTCGCGGTCTTCATCTCCGGCCGCGGCAGCAATTTCGGCGCCCTTGCCGAAGCGGCCGAAGACCCCGCCTTCCCCGCCCGCATCGTCCTCTGTCTCGCCGACAAGGCGGGCGCCGGCGGCCTCGACCTCGCCCGCGCGCAGAGGCATCCCCGTCGCCACCGTCGTCCGGAGCGACCACGACAGCCGCGACGCCTTCGATGCCGCGATGGAGGCCGAGGTGCATGCCGCCGGGGCCGAGCTGATCTGCCTCGCCGGTTTCATGCGTATCCTCGGCCGGCCCTTCGTGGAGCGGTGGGAGGGGCGCATGCTCAACATCCACCCCTCGCTGCTGCCGGCGTATCCGCGGGCTCGACACTCACGCCCGCGCCCTCGCCGAGGGCGCCCGCGAGCACGGCGTGACCGTCCACCTCGTCACCCCCGGGCTCGACGAGGGACCCGATCCTGGCGCAACAGCGCGTCCCGGTGCTGGCGGACGACACCGCCGAGACTTCTGGCCGCCCGCGTCCTGGTGGAAGAGCACAAGCTCTACCCCGCAGCGCTCGCCGCCTACGTGAGCGGCGCCGAGGCGACGCCGCAGGGCTGAGCGGCGCCCCAGCCGCGCCCGCGCCGGCCGACCGTCAGAGCAGATATCTCGTCGCACCTTGGGGGTTGGCATGCCATCGGCACGCAAAATGCAAGGGCATCCCCGATCGATTCCGGCCCGAGGAGCGGCCGCCTTTCCAGGCGCGGCCTGCCCTCGTCACGCGATGCCGGACGAACGGATGAGGAGAACCACGATGGAATTTCGCCTGAAGGCCTCGCTGGTCGCGGCCACCCTTGCCGTGCCGCTGATCGCCGCGCCGCTGGCCGCTTCGGCCCAGACGCTCAAGACCGGCGTCGACGGCACCTTCGCCCCCCACGCCTTCCCCACGCTCGACGGCGGCACCGAGGGCTTCAACATGGACCTCGGCGCGGCGCTGGGCGAAGAGCTCGGCACCGAGGTGGACATCGACGTCACCCAGTGGTCCGGCCTGCTGCCGGGTATGCAGGCGGGCACCTACGATTTCATCCTCGCCCCCACGACGGTGACCGAGGAACGCGCCGGCAACATGATCTTCACCGAGCCCTACCTCAACACCGACTTCCAGTTCGTCACGAAGAAGGGCGCGCCGGAGATCACCGAGCTGGAGGGCTTCGACGGCAAGGTGATCGCCGTCAACAAGGGCTCGGCTTACGATCAGTGGGCGCGCGAAATCGCGGACGATATCGGCTGGACGGTGGAATCCGACGGCACCAACCTCGACGCCTTGCAGGCGGTGATGTCGGGCCGCGCGTTCGCGAACGTGGCGGGCAACACCAACTCGGCCTGGGCGGTGAAGACCAACCCGCAGCTGGCGCTCTCCTACCTCTACTCCACCGGCAAGGTGTTCTCGATCCCGCTGCGCAGCGACAACACCGAGCTGCGCGCGAAGATCGACATGGCGCTGGAGTGCCTGAAGAGTGACGGCACCCTCGCCGAGCTGCACGAGAAGTGGTTCGGCTACGCCCCCGCCGCCGACTCGGCCACCGCGACGATCTACCCCGGCGTCGGCATCCCGGATCTTCCGGGCTACGACGCGACCGAGCACGAGATGGCGTGCTCGTAGTGCCACCCCGCGCCCGGTGATCGCCGGGCGCAACGCCATCACGGTGGCGCGCGCTCGCACCCTCTCAGGGCCGGCGCGGCCGGCCTTCCTCTCGTAAGACAAGCGGACCCTCAGTTGCCCAAAGAGCAGCCTCTTCTCGATGTGCGCGGCCTCATCAAGCGCTTCGGATCGACCGAAGTGCTGAAGGGTATCGACCTTTCCATCCATCCGCAGGAGCTGGTGTTCGTCATCGGCCCGTCGGGTTCGGGGAAGTCCACCTTGCTGCGCTGCTGCAACCGGCTGGAGGAGCCGACCGACGGCTCCATCCGCTTCGCCGGCCAAGAGCTGCTGGCCCACAACGTCGACATCAACGCCATGCGCCGGCGCATCGGCATGGTGTTCCAGTCCTTCAACCTCTACCCGCACATGACCGCGCGCGGGAACGTCATGCTGGCGCTGCGCAAGGTGCTGAAGCTGCCGCGCGACCAGGCCCGCGCCGAGGCGGACGCCGCGCTGGAGCGCGTCGGCCTCGCCGACCGCGCGAGTCACCATCCCAACGCTCTGTCCGGTGGCCAGCAGCAGCGCGTCGCCATCGCCCGCGCCTTGGCGCTGAAGCCCGAGGTGATGCTCTTCGACGAGCCGACCTCCGCGCTCGACCCGGAACTCGTCGGCTCGGTGCTTGCCGTCATGCGCGACCTCAAGGCGGACGGGATGACGATGATGGTCGTGAGCCACGAAATGCGCTTCGCCCAGGACGCGGCGGACCGTGTGGTGTTCATGGACGACGGCCAGATCGTCGAGCAGGGCCCGCCGGGCGAAATCTTCGCCGCGCCGAGCCACGAGCGCACGCGCGCCTTCCTGTCGCGAGTCTCTGAATTGAGGCGCCTGTCAGCGACGGTGGGTCGTCCGCCAATGCCCCGTCCGTTCCCCCTCCTTCCCGTGACCGGACCGCTCGTCACCGGCCCGCTCACCGCGTTCACGGTGTGCCCCCGCGTCCCGGCGCCCAACTCGGGGCCGGTGCCGCACGCTCCGACAACCGGTCAGGCGCATCATGCAGGCTGACCGCTGGTCCATATTCCTCGACACGTTCTTCAAGGCCGCGGTGATCGAGAAGTACCTGCCGTCGATCGCGCAGGGCGTCCTGGTCACGCTGCAGATCGCGGTGCTGGTGGTGGTTTCGGGGATCGTGCTGGGGCTCGTCCTGGCCCTGATCCGCGCCTACCGCATCCGGGCGGTCAATATCCTCATCGTGATGCTGGTCGACATCTTCCGCGCGCTGCCGCCGCTGGTTCTGATCCTGGTCATCTACTTCGGGCTGCCCAACGTCGGGGTGTCGCTGCCCAACTTCGTGGTCCTGTGGCTGGTGCTGTCGCTTGTCCTGGCGGCGTTCTCGGAGGAGATCTTCCGCGCCGGCATCATGGCCGTGCCCAAGGGCCAGTGGGAGGCGGCGCGGTCCACCGGTCTCGGCTTCGGCAACGCTGTTGTTCGTGGTGATCCCCCAGGCGACCCGGCTCACGATTCCGCCGCTGACCAACCGCACCATCGGCATCACCAAAAATACGGCGCTCGGCACGGTGGTCGGCGTGCGTGAGATCCTGAACAAGGCGACGACCGCGACAATGCTTTTCCGGCAACGCCTCGCCGCTGGTCTAGGGGCGCCGTCGCCTACCTCATCCTGTTCGTACCGGTCGTGATCTTCGGGCGCTGGATCGAGACGCGGTTCGCCTGGAAGCGCGCCTGATGCGCGCGATTGCCGCAAGGAGGGGTGGCTGATGGACCAGCTTCTCGATCAGTTCTTCAACGTCCCCATCATGGTGAAGACGTTCCCGCTCCTGGTGAAGGGGCTGTGGATGACGCTGTCGGTGTGCGCCATCGTCGTTCCGGTCGGGTTGGTGGCGGGGCTGATCGTCGCCCTCTGCGCCACCAGCCAGCGCCGATTCCTGCGCATCGTCACGGTCCCCTATGTCGACCTCTTTCGCGCCGTTCCGCCGCTGGTGCTCCTCATCTTCATCCACGCCGGCCTCCCCTTCGCGGGGATCAGCCTGACGCCGTTCCAGTCCGTCGCGTTGGCGTTCATGCTCAACAATTCGGCATTCTACGGCGAGATCTTCCGGGCGGGGCTGGAGAGCATCGGCGCCGGGCAGCGCGAGGCGGCCCGCTCCACGGGGCTGACGGCATTCCAGACGAACCTTTACGTCATCATCCCGCAGGCGGTGCGCAACGTGCTGCCGGACCTGCTGTCGAACACCATCGAGGTGGTGAAGCTCACGTCACTCGCCAGCGTGGTCGCGTTGCCGGAAATCCTCTATTCGGCGGACATGGCCCGGTCTATTACCTTCAACGCCTCGCCGCTGGTCCTGGCGGCGTGCTTCTACCTCGTCCTCCTGTGGCCGGTGGTGCGGCTTCTCAGCCGTCTCGAACGCCGCGTCGCAGGATGACCGCGCCCAAGGAGATCCCATGCGTACCCTGACAGTCGGAGCCGCGCAGCTCGGCCCCATCCAGAAGGCGGAGGGCCGGCAGGAGGTCGTTGCCCGCATGATCGCGCTGCTGGACGATGCGGCCGCCAAGGGCTGCGACCTCGTCGTCTTCCCCGAGTTGGCGCTGACCACCTTCTTCCCGCGCTGGTACATGACCGACGAGGCCGAGATCGACGCCTGGTTCGAGACCGAGATGCCGAACGCCGCAGTACAGCCGCTGTTCGACCGGGCGAAGGCGGCGGGCGTCGCGATCTCCTTCGGCTACGCCGAGAAGACGCCGGACGGGCACCACTTCAACACGTCGATCCTGACCGACACGACGGGCGCCATCGTCGGCAAATACCGCAAGGTGCATCTCCCCGGCCACGCCGAGTACGACGACGAGCGCGCCTTCCAGCACCTCGAAAAGCGCTACTTCGAGCCGGGCGACCTCGGCTTTCCCGTGTGGAACACGCTCGGCGGCATCATGGGCATGTGCATCTGCAACGACCGGCGCTGGCCGGAGGTCTACCGCGTCATGGGGCTCCAGGGCGTCGAGATGGTGATGCTCGGCTTCAACACGCCTTCGGTGAACAGCCAGAAGGCCGGCGAGGCAATCGAGCAGCGCATGTTCCATCACAAGCTGTCGCTGCAGGCGGGCGCCTATCAGAATTCGACCTGGGTGGTCGCCGTCGCCAAGGCCGGAGACGAGGACGGGCATCACCTGATGGGCGGCACGGTCATCGTCGACCCGAACGGCCAGATCGTCGCGGAGGCGATGAGCGAGGAGGACGAGCTGATCGTCCACCCCTGCGACCTCGACGACACGCGGTTCGGCAAGGAGACGATCTTCGACTTCAAGCGCCACCGACGGATCGAGCACTACGGCCTGATCACCAGCCGCGTCGGGGCCGAGACGCCCAGCGCATGACGACGCTGGAGGGTGGGCTCGACGTCGCGCTGGCGGATCTTGCCCAGAAGGACCGCTACAAGGTGCTGTGCAGCGTTGTGATCCCGCGCCCGATCGCGCTGGTGACGACGCTGTCCGGGAACGGTGCGGTGAACGCCGCGCCTTTCTCCTTCTTCAACGTCTTCTCCGAGGCGCCGCCGCTGGTGGTGCTGGGGCTTCAGTCCCGCAACGGCGGCATGAAGGATACCACCGCCAATGTGCGTCGCACCGGCGAGTTCGTGGTGAACCTCGTCTCGGAAGACATCGCCGAAGCGATGAACCGCTGCGCGATCGACTTCCCGCCGGGCGTCGGCGAGCTGGCGCACGCCGGCCTCACCGCATCGCCCTCGCGCGACGTGGCGCCGCCAGCCATCGCCGAAGCGCCCGTCGCGTTGGAGTGCCGGCGCTTCATGATGGTCAACGTGTCCGAGGAGCGCGACCTGCTCGTCGGCGAGGTGCTCCGGGTGCGGGCCCGCCCCGGCCTCATCGACCCCGACACGCTCTACCTCGACATCGATGCTTACCGCCCGATCGCCCGCTTGTTCGGCAGCGCCTACGCCACGCTGGGCGAACCCTTCTCGATGTCCCGCGAGGCCTACGACCCGGCGATCCACGGGGCGGACGAGCCGGTGGGGGGATGATCGGGGTTCGACGATGAAGGGGCAGGTCTTCGAGGGTCCTGAACCACATCTGACGGCGAAAGGCGACCGAGCAGAGCGGCAGCATTCACCATCTCGCTGCCGACCGACATTGACTTGGCAGGCCGAAGGTTCGAGACACACAACAGGCGTAGCAAAAACCCATGCTCCACCGGTCGCGCGGGCATTCCGCTGCCGACAGTCCGGCGCCCAACTGGGTTACTCAGGATGCCAAATCGGTCGTCGATCTCGGGCGCAGTTCAAACGGGCCTACTCGCCGTAGACAAACTCTAGTGCTTCATCCTTGGTATCGAAATACCGTGACATCGGTCCGAGTGTAAGCTCTTTTTCTTTAGTTACCTCAAACCTCTTTCCACCGGTCATCGCGAGGAGCGGATGCCTTTCGACATACTCCCAGGCGACTAGCCCGGCATTTTGTCCGATCTGAGCCGGTCCTCGTGAGGATGTCATTTAACCGATTCCATACGTCAACTGATGATCGACCTGGGCGGAATTATGCCAGAAATCCGCCGAGCTCGCGAATGGGCGCGCTACCAATCCACAGGTAGGCAGGCAATGCGGTCGACGCCGCACTCCTACCTACTGCTTTGCCGCCGATAAGCTCGAAACTTAAGGAGCGTGGTACGCCCGGTGGGAACTCGAACCCACGACCTGCCGATTAAAAGTCGGATGCTCTACCAGCTGAGCTACAGGCGCGCTGGGCTTCGGTTACTTCGTTCAGCCATGGCACGCAAGCGCCCGGTCTCCGGGAGCCCGCAATTTGGCACCTCATCCTTTGCCCGAGCTGTGGACGATCCTGGGTGCGCCGGGATCGCCGCGCCTCCCCGGACCGCACTCCGGCCGCATGTTGCGGCGGCGAACGCAGACGATCCCGCCTGCGCCCGGCGCGCCCCTCGGCCGCTTACGTGGCGACCGGCTTGGAGAGCTGGCCCCGGCTTTCCGCGTCGACCACGGCCACGGCGGTCATGTTCAATACGCCCCGCGCCGTGGACGACTGCGTCACGATGTGCGCCGGGAGCGCGGTGCCCAGCAGCATCGGGCCGACGTGCAGAGCGCCGGTGAGCTCCTTCAGGAGGGTCATCGAGATGTGCGCGGCGTCGATGTTCGGGAAGACCAGCAGGTTGGCCTCGCCGTTGAGCGTGCTGTCCGGCATGGCGCGCTGTCGCACGATCTCGTTGAGGGCGTCCTCGCCGGTCATCTCGCCGTCGACCATGAGTTCGGGGGCCGAGGCGCTGAGGCGCTCCAACGCCGCGCGCATGCGCTGTGCCGATTCGGTCTCGCGCGAGCCGAAACGTGAGGCCGACAGCAGCGCCACCTTCGGCGTGATGCCGAACGCGGCGATCTGATCGGCCGCCAGCATCGTCATCTCGGCGATCTGAGCGGCCGACGGCTCCACGCACACCTGAGTGTCCAGCAGGAATAGCGTCGATCTGTCGCCGAGGAGAAGCGACATCGCCGCGAGCTCGGTCACGCCCTCGGCGACGCCGATGACGTCGCGGACGGCCTTCACGTGCTGGCTGAACGGGCTCTCGGTCCCGCACAGCATCGCGTCGGCCTCCCCGCGCTTGACCGCCAGCGCGGCGATCACCGTGGCGTTCGTCCGCACGACCGTGCGCGCAGCCTCCGGGGTAATGCCGCGCCGTCCGACAAGCTCGAAGTACGTGTCGACGTACTCGCGGTAGCGCGGGTCGTCCTCGGGGTCGATCACCTCCACTTCGTCCGGGACGCGCTTCAGCCCGGCCCGCTTGGCGCGATGCTCCACGACGCGACGGCGACCGATCAGGGTCGGCGAGCAGAGACCCTCTTCCAGCGCGATCTCGGCCGCCCGCAGCACACGGTCGTCCTCGCCTTCGGCGTAGACGACGCGGCACGACGAGCCGGCAGCCTTGGCGAAGATCGGCTTCATCACCGAACCGGACCGGAACACGAAACGGTTCAACTGATCGAGGTAGGCGTCCATGTCCGCGATCGGTCGCCGTGCCAGGCCGGCTTTCTCCGCGGCGAGCGCGACGGCAGGGGCGATGCGCAGGATCAGCCGCGGGTCGAACGGCGCGGGGATCAGATAGTCGGGGCCGAACGTCTTGACCGTCCCGCCGTAGGCGCGGGCGACCTCCTCGCTCGGCCGCTCACGGGCAAGCCCTGCAATCGCCTCTACGGCGGCCTTCTTCATCGACTCGTCGATGCCCGACGCGCCGACGTCCAACGCGCCGCGGAACAGGTACGGAAAGCACAGGACGTTGTTGACCTGGTTGGGATAGTCGGACCGCCCCGTGCACATCAGCGCGTCGGGCCGGATCTCGGCCACCACCTCCGGCATGATCTCCGGATTGGGGTTGGCGAGCGCCAGAACCATCGGGTTCGGCGCCATCTTCGCGACCATCTCCGGCTTGACGACGCCTGCTGCGGACAGGCCCAAGAAGATGTCCGCGCCCTCCATCGCCTCGTCCAGGGTGCGCAGCGATGTCTCGCGCGCGAACTTCGCCTTCCAGGGGTCCATCCCGGCGTCGCGCCCGGCGTAGACCACACCGTCGATGTCGGTGACGATGATGTTCTCCAGCTTCGCGCCCAGCTCGACCAGGAGCTTCAGGCACGACAGCGCCGCCGCTCCTGCCCCGGCCGTCACGATGCGAACATCGGAGAGGTTCTTCTCCTGGATCAGCAGCCCGTTGCGGATGGCCGCGGACACGATGATCGCGGTGCCGTGCTGATCGTCGTGGAAGACGGGGATGGCCATCCGCGCCTTGAGCTTCTCCTCGATCGCGAAGCAGTCCGGACCGCGGATGTCCTCCAGATTGATGCCGCCGAACGTCGGCTCCAGCGCCGCCACGACTTCGACGAACTTGTCGATGTCGGTCTCGTCGACCTCGATGTCGATCCCGTCGATGTTGGCGAACTTCTTGAAGAGGACGGCCTTGCCCTCCATCACCGGCTTGGAGGCCAGCGCGCCGATCGCTCCGAGGCCCAGCACCGCTGTGCCGTTGGTGATGACTGCGATGATATTACCGCGCGCGGTATAGTCGTACGCCGCGTCCGGATCCTTGGCGATCCGCAGGCATGGAACCGCGACGCCCGGAGAGTAGGCCAGCGACAGATCGCGCTGCGTCGACAGCGGTTTGGTCGCCCGGATCTCGAGCTTTCCAGGGGGATAGAGCTTGTGGTAGGCGAGTGCTGCGTCTTCGCCAGCGGTCGGTTCGTCGGTCATGGGCCCTCCGTCCCCTCTGGATTAAGCCGAGCAGAAGACGCCAGCAACCGCCGAACGACCGCAGGGTATCTTTCATGCCGAAGATCGACGAGAGCACTCCCTTCGAAGCCGTTGGATTCGCGGTCATCGTGGTGTCCGACACGCGCGAGCTGAGCACCGACAAGTCGGGCGATCTGCTGGAGGAGCGCATTCACGCGGCGGGTCACCGTCTCGTAAACCGCGCCATCGTCAAGGATGATCCGGACGCGATCCGCGCTGCGGTCGAAGCCGGGGTCGCCGACCCCGACGTCGATGCCGTGATCACGTCCGGCGGCACCGGCTTTACGGGTCGCGACGTCACACCCGAGACGGTCGAGCCGATGTTCGACAAGCGGATGGATGGATTTTCCGCGACCTTCCACAAGCTCTCCTACGACGTGATCGGGACGTCGACCGTGCAGTCCCGCTGCACCGCGGGCCTGATCGGCACCACCTTCGTCTTCGTTCTCCCCGGGTCGCCGGGCGCCTGCCGCGACGCCTGGGACAAGATCCTGAAGGACCAGTTCGACATCCGCTTCCGCCCCTGCAACTTCGTCGAGATCATGCCGCGCTTGGCGGAACGTTGATCGCGTTCCTGGTCCATATCAAGAACAAAATGTGATTGAATGGGGGGCTCGGCTGCGATACCGTCTCGCGAACGAGAGGGATCTGCATGGTCGAGCAGCTTTATGTTCCGCAGAAGGAGGCTGACGGCACGCGCATCGCGAAGCGGTCGCGCGGGGCTTCGATCAATCCCGCCCCCCGCTTCGAGCGCGAAACCTCCGAACCCTTCGATGATGGGTGGACCCCGCCCGAGACCGATCGCCCGCGCACCAGCGTCACCGAGGAACGCGCCAAGACGATCATCACGCGCAACTCATCGCCCGACATCGGCTTCGACCGGTCGATCAACGCCTATCGCGGGTGCGAGCATGGTTGCGTCTACTGTTTCGCGCGGCCGACCCACGCCTACATGGGCCTCTCGCCGGGCGTGGACTTCGAGACGCGGCTCTACGCCAAGCCGGAGGCGGCGGCGCTGCTCCGGCGCGAGCTGGCGGCGCCGTCCTACCGCTGCCGTTCCATCGCCATCGGCACCAACACCGATCCCTACCAGCCGGTGGAGCGGACGCGCCGGATCACGCGCGAGATCCTCGAAGTCCTGGACGAAACGCGCCACCCCGTCGGCATCGTGACCAAGTCCGACCTCGTGGTGCGCGACATCGACATCCTGTCGCGGATGGCGGCGGACAAACTCACCAAAGTCGGCCTCTCCGTGACCACGCTCAACCCGGCGCTGGCGCGCACGATGGAGCCGCGCGCCCCCCGGCCGGAGAAGCGCCTCGCCGCCATCGAGGCGCTGGTGAAGGCCGGCGTTCCGGTGTCGGTGCTGGTCGCGCCGGTGGTGCCGTCGATCAACGACCACGAGATCGAGGCGATCCTGCAAGCGGTGGCCGAGCGCGGCGCGACGCACGTCAACTTCGTGCTGCTGCGTCTGCCGCACGAGGTGAAGGAGGTCGTGCGCGACTGGCTGGCGCGGCATTTCCCGGACCGCGCGCGCCGGGTCATGTCGGTGATGCAGGCGATGCGCGGCGGCAAGGACTACGACGCCGCCTGGGGGCTGCGCCAACGTGGCGAAGGCCCTTTCGCCAAGGCCATCGCCAGCCGGTTCGAGCTCGCCGCCAAACGCAATGGCCTTACGATCGGGACGATCCGACTGCGAACGGACCTGTTTCGTGCGCCCCGCGGCCAGTCGCCCCAGCTCGACCTCTTCGGATAAGCCCATATCGACACGTCGAGCGCAGCGTCCCAGTCGCGCTAGCGGCGCTGCGCCCGCAACGCGGTGGACGATGCCGGATTGAGCGGCGCATGCAGGAACACCCACGCCGGCGGTGTCTGTCGCGCCAACGCCCCTGCCTGGTTCTCCGGCCGCCGGGCCGACGCGAACGCCCGTGCCGCCGGGGACGAGATGGCGGCCAAGGACGCCCCCGGTCGATCGACCACGGCCACCGGCACGCTGCGCATGATCCGCCGCCATCCCTGCCACCGGTGCAGCGTTGCGAGATTGTCGGCGCCAATCAGCCAGACGAAGCGCACCGACGGAAATCGGCGCTGCAAATAGGCGATCGCGTCGGCGGAATAGCGGATCCCGGCACCCGCCTCGAAGGCGGTGACGGTCATGCGCGGGTGGTCCGCCAGCCTCTCCGTCAGACGCAGGCGCTCGGCAAGCGGCAGGAGCTCCTTGGGGGACTTCAGCGGGTTGCCGGGTGTGACCATCCACCAGACTTTGTCGACCCCGAGCCGGTGCAGGGCCGCATCGGCGACCGCCCGGTGCCCGTCGTGCGGGGGGTTGAATGAGCCGCCGAAGAGCGCGATCCGCTGCCCGAAGCCCGCCCGAGGCGGTCGCAGGTAGGAGGACGGAACGGGCTCTTGCGCGGAGCCAGCCGGGAGCGTTGCGGTCACGGGCGCGTTTGGCCGGCCCCACGGACGCGGTAGTTGAACGTCGTCAGCTGCTCGACTCCGACCGGCCCGCGCGCATGCATGCGCCCGGTGGCGATGCCGATTTCGCCGCCCATGCCGAACTCTCCACCGTCGGCGAACTGCGTCGAGGCGTTGACCATGACGATGGCGGAGTCGACTTCAGCGAGGAAGCGCTCTGCGGCGGCGGTGTCGGCGGTGACGATCGCGTCGGTGTGGTGCGAGGAATGGCGTGCGATGTGCGCCAGCGCCCCGTCTAGGCCGTCCACCACGGCCACCGAGATGATCGGCGCCAGATACTCGGTCGCGAAGTCGGCCTCGCTCGCGGCTGCCATCGGCGCGTGATTGCGCGCCCGTGCCTCGCCACGCACCTCGCATCCCGCTGCGACGAGCGCGTCGACCACCACCGGCAGGTGCGTGGCCGCGCACGCTGCGTCCACCAGCAGCGTTTCGGCCGCGCCGCAGATGCCCGGCCGCCGCATCTTGGCGTTCACCACGACGTCCCGCGCCATGTCGAGGTCGGCGGCGGCGTGGATGAACACGTGGCAGAGGCCGTCGAGGTGCGCGAACACCGGCACTCTCGCCTCGGTCTGAACCCGTTCCACCAGCGAGCGGCCCCCGCGTGGCACGATGACGTCGATCCCGCCGTCCGCCCCGGCCAGCATTGCACCGACGGCCGCGCGGTCCGTCGTCGGCACCATCTGGACGGCGTCGGCCGGGAGGCCCGTGGAGCTGAGGGCGCCGCGCAAGGCGTCGGCGATCGCGGTGGCCGTGCGCAGCGTCTCGGAGCCGGAGCGCAGGATCACGGCGTTGCCAGCCATCAGGCAGAGCGCGGCCGCGTCCGCCGTCACGTTGGGCCGGCTTTCGTAGATCACGCCGATCACGCCCAGCGGCGTCGCCACGCGGTCGATCCGCAGTCCGTTCGGGCGGTCCCACGACGCCAGCACGCGGCCGACCGGATCGGGCAGCGCGGCGATCGCCTCGATGGCGGCGGCCATCGCCTCGATGCGGCCGGCGTCGAGGGTGGCGCGGTCGCGGAAGGCGCTGGCGCTGTCCATTGCCGAAAGATCGACGGCGTTCGCCTCGAGGATCGCACCGGAGCTGCGGCGGATCTCGCTCGCCATTGCGGTGAGGCCAGCGCGCTTCGTCTCGGCCGGTGCGAGCGCGAGTGCGGCCTGCGCGGCGCGCGCCTTGCGCCCGAGGTCCGCAACGAGTGCCTTTGCGTCGACGGTGTCGCGCGTGAGGGGGATGACGGTCACAAAGCCTCCGGGGGCGCCGCGTCCAGCGCCATGTCGTCACGGTGAACCATGGTTCGGCGCATGCGTGGGCCCACGCGCTCGGCGATTGTTCGTGTTTTCTGCCCGGCGATCAAGCGCGCGTCCTGGGCGTCGTAGGCCACGAGGCCGCGGCCGAACTCCCGCCCGCCGGCGTCGAGCAGGCGCACCGCGTCACCGCGGGCAAACTCGCCCTCGACCGCGACGACACCGGCCGGCAGGAGGCTCCGCCCGGCGCGCACCGCCGCCACCGCGCCCTCGTCGAGACGCAGCGCGCCGGTGGCATGGAGCGAGCCGGCGATCCACACCTTGCGCGCGGTGCCCGGATCGGAGCGCGGGCGGAACCAGGTGGCACGCGCGCCATCGTCGATCGCGCGCAGCGGATGGGGCACATGACCGGACGCGATGACCATCGTCACCCCCGCCTCGGTGGCGATCCGCGCCGCGTCGATCTTCGTCTTCATGCCGCCGCGCGACAGGGCGGACCCCGCATCGCCCGCCATCGCCCAGATTTCGTCGGTGAGGCGCGGCACCTCGGGAATGAAGGTGGCCTCGGGATGGGTCGCCGGCGGCGCGGTGTAGAGGCCGTCGACGTCGGACAGCAGCACCAGGCAGTCGGCCGAAATCATCGCGGCGACCCGTGCGGCCAGGCGGTCGTTGTCGCCGTAGCGAATTTCGCTGGTCGCGATGGTGTCGTTCTCGTTGATCACCGGGACCACGCCGGCGCGCAGCAACTCGGCGATGGTGGAGCGGGCGTTGAGGTAGGCGCGCCGCTCCTCGGTATCGCGCAGTGTCAGGAGGACCTGGGCGGCCCGCATCCCGACGGCGCCCAGCGCCGCGGTCCACTCAGCGGCGAGCGCGATCTGACCGACCGCCGCCGCCGCCTGGCTCTCCTCGAGCCGCAGGGGCCGCGTGCCGTAGCCGATCGGCCCCCGGCCCAGGGCGATGGCGCCTGAGGATACGACCACGACCTCGCAGTGCGCATGCAGCCTTGCCAGATCGGCCGCGAGGGTCGCCAGCCATTCGGCGCGCACGCCGCCCTCGCCCACCATCAGTGCCGAGCCGAGCTTCACCACCATCCGCCGCGATGCGGAGAGGCGCCCGGTCGCAACCGCCGTATCGGTGGTCGTCAGGGCTGCCATGGGGCGGCCTCGGGCTCATCGTCGTCGGCCCGCTCGCGCTGGACGACTTGGGCGAGCGCCCGCAGCACCTCCGTCACCCCCTGACCGGTGGCGGCGGAGACCAGCATCACCTCGCGTCCGCTTCCCTCGGCCAGCGCGGCGACGGCGTCCTGCGCATCGGCCACGGCGTCGGCCTTGGAGACTGCGATCACCCGCGGTTTGTCCACCAGCCCCGCTCCGTAGAGCTCCAGCTCGCGCTCCACCGTGGCGAAATCGCCGGCGATGTCTTCGGATGTACCGTCGACCAGATGCAGCAACACCGCGCAGCGCTCGATATGGCCGAGGAAGCGGTCGCCGATGCCGATGCCCTCGCTGGCGCCCTCGATCAGCCCCGGAATGTCGGCCACGACGATGCGGCGACTGTCGACGGTGGCGATCCCGAGATGCGGGTGCAGCGTGGTGAACGGATAGTCCGCGACTTTGGGCTTGGCGGCCGAGACTGCGGCAAGAAAGGTCGACTTGCCGGCGTTGGGCAGGCCGACGAGCCCGGCATCGGCAATCAGCTTGAGGCGCAGCCAGATGGCGAATTCCTCGCCCTCCTGGCCGGGGTTGGCCCTGCGCGGCGCCTGGTTGACCGACGATTTGAAGCGCTGGTTGCCGAAGCCGCCGTTGCCGCCGCGCAGCAGGCACACGCGCTGATTCGCCTCCGTGAGGTCGGCCAGCACGCGCTCCTTGTCCTCCGACAGGACCACGGTCCCGACGGGTACGCGCAGCACGGCATCCTTGCCGTTGGCGCCCGTCTTGTTGCGCCCGGCGCCGCCTTCGCCCGACGAGGCGCGGAAGTGCTGCTGGTAGCGGAAGTCGATGAGCGTGTTGAGGCCTTCGACCGCCTCCACCCACACGTCGCCGCCGCGCCCGCCGTCGCCGCCGTCGGGTCCGCCGTGCTCGATATACTTCTCGCGCCGGAACGACACGGAGCCGTTGCCGCCGTTGCCGGAGCGCACGTAGACTTTTGCTTGATCGAGAAATTTCATGGCCGTCGACCCGATTGCCGTGCCAACGCCTTGTCGCGCAGCAGACGCCCGCTGGAAAGGGGGCATCGGCCATCCGCGATGGGCCGCGCACGCTCGCTGGCGCGTGACGCGTGCCCTGTGCGGCCGCTAGGGCCGGCTGAAAGTGCGAACGCCGCGCGCGAACGCTGCGACGGCCGCTGGAATGCAGAGCGACGCGGGGCGCTGATGGCGACCCGTCGCGTCGTTCCGGCTAGGTGGTGTGGTAAACCGTCGACGCTTACTCGGCCGCAGCCGGGACGTCGTTCACGCGCTGCGTCGTCACCGACACGAACGTGCGGCCGAGGCGCTTGCGGAACGCGACGTACCCTTCGGTCAGGGCGAACAGGGTGTGATCCTTGCCCATGCCGACATTGTCGCCCGGGTGCCAGCGCGTCCCGCGCTGACGGACGATGATGTTCCCAGGTTCAACGGATTCACCGCCGAACTTCTTGAACCCGAGGCGTCGGCCGGCTGTATCACGACCGTTTCGTGAGGAGCCGCCAGCCTTCTTATGAGCCATGTCTATCTCTTGAACTACGGGAGCGAAATCGCCCCAGGACAACATTCGGAGCCGATGGCTCCGAACCGGATAATGGTCAGGCGCTGGCCTGAATGTCAGTGATGCGAATCACAGTCAGTGGCTGGCGATGACCGTTGCGACGGCGCGAATTCTGCCGCCGGCGCTTCTTGAAGATGATGATCTTCCGAGTGCGCACATGATCGACGATTTCCGCCTTCACAGACGCGCCCGACACGTGCGGTGCGCCGACGGAAAGATCGTCGCCGTCACCGACCATGAGGACGTCATCAAAGGAGATCGAGTCACCTGCCGAGCCCGTAACGGTCTCGACCTTCAGCTCGTCCCCGGGCGACACTTTATACTGCTTGCCGCCGGTCTTGATTACCGCGAACATATACCCTCTCGTTCGGCCCACGCCACGCGCAATTGCCCGCCCTGCGCCGCGTCGCCTATCGGCGCAGCGCATGCGAGAACTGGACTTAGGACGCGTGCATGTACGGCCTCGGCGCGCTGGCGTCAAGCGCCACCAGCGGCGGACGGCCGACATTTGCATGATCGATGTCCAGATTTTGTGACATCGTGATCAAACAATGCAGAGGGGCGAGACATGCCCCTCCAATGCGCGCACCAGGCTCATCGCCGCAAGCGCTGACGAGCGCGGGTTGCCGGGCAGCGGCGCCGCCTCGAACGTCGCCTCGAATTGGCCGAACGTTCCCTCCGCCTCCAGCGTATGAGTGTTGGCCGTTACCGACGGATCGGCGATCAGGCGCACCATCGTCGCCTCGAAACCCACGCCGGCGAGCGCCGCGGTGGCCGCCACGTTGGCGTTTTTCGGATAGGCCAGCGCCGCCTCCCGGGCGGTACCCTCGAAATGCACAAGGGGGACCGTCAGGTTCGAGAGATCGTAGCGCTCGGCCGGCGTTCCGGCCCATCCCGCAGGCGGCTTGCGCCCGGTGTAGCGCACGTGGCTCAGCCCGCCCACCTTCGCCGCCGCCAGCGTGTCGATCGCACCGATGGCACCGGCGGCGAGGAGGATGCGCCCGCCGCCGCGCTCCGCCGCCTCGAGCAACGCCGCCGACAGCTCGCGGTCGGCCAATGCGGCGGCCGACAGCGTGAACACCCGGTGCCCCGCGGCCAGAAGCGCCGGACCATGCGCGCGCAGCCCGTCCGTGCCGGCACAGTCGGCCACGAGGTCCGCGTCGATGTCTTCCGCCGCCGTCACGACCGCGACGTCGAGCGGCGCTTCGGCGCCCGGCCGGAGCAGCATCTGCGTCACCTGCAGCGCGGGCGACAGATGGGCTGCAACATATTGCGCGATGGGGCCGCGTCCGATCAGCGCCACCCTCACCGCGACGGCCCGCCTCTCTTGTCATGCCGCTTGCATGAAAATCGGCAGCCGCCATGATGCGGTAGAATTGCAAGGAGAGGACGCATGAGAAAGTTCCTGATCGCGATCACGGCGCTGGCGCTCACCGGCCCCGCCGTCGCCCAAGACAAGATGCAGCTGAAGATCGGGACCGAGGGGGCATACCCGCCGTTCAACTACTACGACTTCGATCGTAACCTCATCGGCTTCGACGTCGATATCGCCAAGGCCCTGTGCGAGGAGATGAACGCCGAATGCACCTTCGTGGCACAGGATTGGGACGGGATCATCCCTGCCCTGCGCTCCGGCAAGTTCGACGCCATCATCGCGTCAATGTCCATCACGCCAGAGCGTGACGAGGTCGTGGACTTCACCAACAAGTACTACAACACGCCCCCGGCGATCGCGGTGCCCAAGGACTCCGATCTCACCCAGGCGACCCCCGAGGCGCTCGCCGACATCATCATGGGCGCCCAGTCCTCGACGACCCACGCCAACTATGCGGCAGCATACTTCGCCGACACCGAGCTGCGCCGCTACGGCACGCCGGAGGAGTACAAGCTCGATCTCGCCTCAGGCCGCATCGACGCCGCCATCGACGACGTGGTGGTCCTATCCGACTGGCTGAAGGGGGAAGACGGCGACTGCTGCAAGATCCTGACGACCCTGACGCCCGATCCGGAGATCAACGGCCAGGGCGCCGGGATCGCCGTGCGCGAGGGCGAAACGGAGCTGATCGCGAAGTTCAACGACGCGATCGCCGCCATTCGCGAGAACGGCACCTACGAGGAGATCCAGGCGAAGTACTTCGAGTTCGACGTCTACGGCGACTGACGGGCGGGCGACTGACGGGCGACCTCCCGTCGTCGATTCTTGCGAGGCGCGCGCCGGGGTTATCCCGCGCCCGCCTCGTTCGCGTCAGGCGGGGGCGGCGCGTAGATCCGCGACAGGAAGTAGAGCAGCACCAGCGCCGGCACCGCGAGCAGCGCCGTCGCCATGAAGAAGCCCGGCCAGCCGAGCCCCTCCGCCAGCCACCCCGACGAGGCGGCCAGCATGGTTCGCCCGAACGCCATCAGCGACGTCAGCAGCGCGTACTGCGTCGCTGTGAAGGCGAGGTTGCACAGCGACGACAGGTACGCCACGAACGCCGCTGATCCGAGGCCGCCGGTGAAGTTGTCCGCCCCTACCGCGATGGCGAGCGCGGTCATGTCGTGGCCGAGGGTGGCGAGCCAGGCGAAGATGAGGTTGGTCGCCGCCTGCAGCACGCCGCCCACCGCCAGCGCCGGCAGAATGCCGATCCGCGCCACCAGCACGCCGCCGGCGAAGACGCCGACCATCGTCATCGCGACGCCGAACACTTTGGTGACGCTGGCGATCTCCATGCCGGAGAAGCCGAGGTCGACGTAGAACGGGTTCGCCATCGCGCCCGCGACCGAGTCGCCGTACTTGTAGAGGAGCACGAACGCGAGGATCAGCACCCAGCCCTTGCGCGTCGCAAAATCCTTCAACGGGTCGAGCGTCGCGTGGCGCAGGAACGCGAGCGGTTTGTCCGGCGCCGGCGGCCGGCGGCTCACCGGCTCCTCGGCGATTAGCGTGCCGGCGATCCCCACCGTCAGCAGCGCCGCCATGATCGCGTAGACCCAGCCCCACGACAGGACGTCCGCCAACGCCAGCGCCCCCGCGCCGGCAGCCAGCATGCCGACGCGGTAGCCGGCCTGCGTCATCGCGGCGCCCGCGCCCTGCTCGTGCTCGTCCAGGATCTCGATGCGGTAGGCATCCACGACGATGTCCTGTGTGGCCGACAGGAACGCCATGACGAGCGCCGCCATCGCCAGGAAGGCGAGCCCGCCAGGTGGCTCGGCTTGCCCCACCATGACGATCGAGCCCATCAGCAGGAGCTGCACCACCAGGAGCCAGCCCCGCCTCAGCCCCAGCCACCGCGTCACCACCGGGAGCCGCACGTGGTCCATCAGCGGGGCCCAGAGGAATTTGAGGCTGTAGGGCGTTGCGACCGTCAGGAGGCCGCCGATTGCGGCGAGGCCGACGTCCGCTTCGCGCAGCCAGAACGAGAGCGTCGAGAAGCCGAGCAGCAGCGGCAACCCGCTGGAGAAGCCCATCAGGAAAATGACGAGCTGGCGGCGGCTCGTGTAGACGCCGAGCGCCGCCCGCCAGCCGCCCGTCTCGTGTGTGATGTGCTCGGTCATCCGCTCATGCTGCGCTGCGTGAACCCCGGCCGCCAGACGGGCTGGGCGCTCGTCCACGCAGAAATCGAAAGCCGTGCCAGTAGGAGAGGCCGAAGCGAGGGGAGTTCCCCCCTCGCGCTCCCTCCATCTCGCCGATGGGCAGGTTTGCAGGACAGACGACCGCGTTGCGGTCGACAGGCCTGCAAACCAGGGACGAGCCTGGGTCGGCCCGCGTCAGCGTCAAGCGCCCGTCCTCGCCATGCTCGCGCCTTGCGCTGCGCGTGGCTCCGGGCGCGCGCTTGACCCTGCCCCGGACCTCGCGCATCCAGATGGCGATTACGGGGCGAACGCGGCGTAGGGGATGTAGCGGACGGGTGTGCCGGGGGTGATCGACATCCCCGCGTCGGGCAGCTCGACCAACCCGTCCGACCACGTGAGGCCCGAGATGAGGCCGGACCCCTCCGAGCGGAAGACTTCGGCGGCACCGTCTTCATTGAGGCGGGCGCGCAGGAACTCCCTCCGGCCGCGCTTCTTCTCCTTGGCGAATGCGGCCGGCACCGTCGCACCCCTCGGGATGCGCCAGTCGCCG
Organism: uncultured Alphaproteobacteria bacterium; assembly: GCA_963771975.1. GTDB lineage: Bacteria > Pseudomonadota > Alphaproteobacteria > Rhizobiales > Amorphaceae > Acuticoccus. Next base: position 903,171 of record CAVYVL010000002.1, read on the forward strand.
CCCGCCAGCAGGCGCAAGGCCGGCGCGGCGAACACCAGCGTGCACACGAACGCCGCGACCGGGTTTCCGGGCAGCCCGAACACCGGCGCCCCCTTCCACAGCGCCAGAGCCAGCGGCCGGCCGGGCTTCACCGCGATGCGCCACACCGCGAGCGCGCCCTCCGCCTTCAGCAGCGCCGCGACATGGTCCTCGTCGCCGGCCGACGCGCCGCCCGATGTGAGGATCACATCCGCCGACGCCGCCCCCGCGTCGAGCCGCTCGCGCACGGCGGCCGGGTCGTCGGCGGCATGGCCGAGGTCCACTGGCTCGAAGCCCCAGGCGGCGATCTGGGCCAGCAGCATCGGCCGGTTGGCGTCGTAGACCTGATACGCTTCGGCCGGCGTTCCGGGGTCCTTGATCTCGTCGCCCGTCGACAGCACCGCGACGCGTAGCCGCTCGCGCACCAGCGCGCCGTCGAGTCCGCAGGCGGCCAGCAGCGCCACGTCCTGGGGCCGGAGCCGTGCGCCCTCGCGCAAGATGATGTCGCCTGCCGCCGCGTCCTCGCCGGAGCGGCGTGTGTTGGCGCCCGCTTTGGGGAGATCCGTCAGCGTCAGGGTGGAGCCGCCGGGCGTGTCGGTCGCGGTCACCGTCGCGTCTTCCTGCATGGCGACGGTGTCGGCGCCCTCGGGGAGCGCGGCGCCGGTCAGGATCCGCACCGCCGCGTCCGGGGGCACCACATCCGCGAAGGGTTGTCCCGCGGCGGCGCGGCCCTCCAGGAGGCGCATCGTCGTGGCCGCGCCCGCCCGGGCAAAGGCGTAGCCGTCCACCGCGGAGTTGCTGGAGGCGGGGTTGGCGCGGCGCGCCACAACATCCTCGGCGAGGAACCGCCCCTGTGCGGCGAAGAGATCCACGCGGGCCATTTCCGTCACCGGAAGGAGGCGCGCGCGCAGCCGCTCCAGCGCGGTGTCCACCGGGGTCCAGTCGACACCGGGCGGCAGGGCGAAGCAGTCGTTGGGGAGGCGCCCGGTCATGACGCGGCGCTCGCCCCGGCGGTGCCGGCCGGTGTGAGACCGGTATCGGCGAGGATGAGGTCGGCGACGCTGGAGACATCGTCGAGCCCCAGCACGGGGCAGTGCAGCGGGGCGAGGGCGACGTCGCTGACCACGGCCCGCACCGTGTCGTCCTCGAGCGCCAGCAGGGTGCCGCCGCTCGCCGCGCGGTGGATCTCCACCTTGGGGTGCCGGTCGCGCTTGAAGCCTTCCACCAGCACGAGGTCCGCGGGTCTCATCCGGGCCAGCAGCGCTTCCAGCGTGGCCTCGGCCTCGCCCTCGCGCCGCTCGTGCATCAGCGCCCAGCGGCGGGAGGAGGCGAGCATGACCTCATGCGCGCCCGCCGCGCGATGGCGCCACGAATCGGTGCCTTCCTGGTCCACGTCGACCTGGTGGTGCGCCCGCTTGATGGTCGAAACGGTGAGGCCGCGCGCCGACAGCTCCGTCACCAGCCGCTCGACCAGCGTCGTCTTGCCCGCGTTCTTCCAGCCCACGACGCCGAAGACTTTCACCGCGCGTCCACTCCCGCCGCCACTATTGCCTCGGCCTGAATGAAATCTTTCGGCGTGTTGAGGTTGAAGAAGGGGTCGCCGTCGAACATTGCGCTCACCGCGCCGTGGGCGTCGGTCCACGCGACGATCTTGCGCGTGCCGTCCGCCAGCGCCTGTCTCAGATCCGCCGCGAGGTCCACCGACCACAGCCCGAAGGTCGGATGGCGGCGCCCGTCTGCGGAGGTTGCAGCCAGCGCGATAGGTGCGCCAGCGGCGTCCGCGGCCGCGGCGAGCCGGGCGACCAGATCGGCCGGGAAGAAGGGGGTGTCGGCCGCGACGGTGACGACATGGGCGGCACCTCGGCCGGCGGCCCAGTCCATCGCGGCGAGGATGCCCGCGAGGGGGCCGGGCCGGTCCTCCACTGTGTCGGGGATGAGCGCGGTGTCGCCGAGCGGCGGCAGGCCGATGTCGTCGGCCGGATCGATGTTGGCGTTGAGCGCCACCGCGCTCACCTGCGGGGTGAGGCGCTCCAGCACGCGCGCCAGCACCGGCCGTCCGCCCAGCGGCAGCAGCCATTTGTTGCCGCCCCCCATGCGGCGCGACATCCCGCCCGCCAGAATGACCCCCGGAACGCTAATCGCGCGCCCCCTTGCGGCGGTGCCGCGTGTCTTCGCCGGCAACCTCGCGCGGGTCGGCGTCGCGCACCAGCCGCGCTTCGCCCGAGACGCACATGAACCGTTCACCGCGCATCCGGCCGATCAAGGTCAGCCCCACCTGCTGCGCGATCTCCACGCCCCAAGCCGTGAAGCCGGAGCGCGACGCGAGCGCCGGGATCCCCATCAGCGCCGTCTTGATCACCATCTCCGAGGTTAGCCGGCCGGTGGTGTAGAGGATCTTGTCCGCCGCCCCCTCGCCCGTCGCCACCATGTAGCCGGCGATCTTGTCCACCGCGTTGTGGCGCCCGACATCCTCCATGTAAACGAGCGGCCGGTCTTCGCGGCACAGCACCGTGCCGTGGATCGCGCCGGCCTCCAGATAGAGGCTCGGCATCGTGTTGATCTGCCGCGCCAGCGCGTAGAGCCATGACGTCTTCACCGGCGTCTGGGGCAGCGTGAGGCCCTCGAGCCCCTCCATCATGTCGCCGAACACCGTGCCGACGGCGCAGCCCGAGGTGCGCGTCTTCTTGGCGAGCTTCTCCTCGTAGTCGGTGGCCCCGTCGGTGCGCACGACAACCGTTTCCAGCTCGTCGTCATAGTCCACGCCGGTGACGGTCTCGCCGTCGCGCAGCATGCCCTGGTTCTTCAGGAATCCGAGCGCCAGATACTCCGGATAGTCGCCGATCGTCATGGTGGTGACGATCTCGCGCGCGTTGAGGAAGATGGTCAGCGGCCGTTCTTCGACGACGCGGATCTCCTGATCGGCGCCGGTCTGGTCGGTGGCACGGATGGTTCGTGTCAGCCGCGGGTTCGCCGGATCCGGGGCGACCGTCAGCGCGGGCGCGGTCAGGATCTCGCTCATGTCACCCTCCAGCGCGGCGCAGCGCGTGTCGCCCGCCGCAACCAAGCGTCGGAGCGTCTCTCGATGGCCATGACGTCTCCCTTCGCGGTGAGATATGAAGCGATCGCCCCCCAGGTGGCAACCACCCCGGGCGGGCCGATCGAACGGAGGCACACGATGGCGGATCCGCCGGCATTCGACGAAGACTGCGACACCCGCGGCCAGCGCTGCCCCCTCCCCGTCCTGAAGGCCCGCAAGCGCCTCAAGCCGCTGGCGCGCGGCGCGGTCCTGCGCCTGGTCAGCGACGACCCGCTGTCGCGCCTCGACGTGCCGAACTTCTGCCGCGAAGATGGCCACACCCTCCTCGAAATGGCCGAGGACGGCGGGACATTGACGTTCTTCATCGCCAAGGCTTGAGGCACGTTCATGTCGCCACCACCACCGCGATGCCGCAGACCGATATGGCGATGCCGACCACCGTCGTCACCGTCACCCGCCGGCTGCGATGCACCAGACGGTCGAGCAGCAGCGTGAACAACGGGTAGGTTGCGACGATCGGCGCCACCGCCGTCACCGGCCCCAGCGAAAGCGCTGAGTAGAGCAGCAGCACCGCGACGCCGTTGCAGAGCCCCACCGGCACGTACCACAGTGCGGCGCGCGCGACCCGTGCCCCCCGCCCCAGCGCGCCGAGGCGCACGAGCCACAGGACGAGCGCCGAGACCCCGTAGCCGATCGTCACCGCAGCGAACGGATCCGTCCAGCTCTCCGCGGTGATGGCAACAAGCGCGAGGATCGGCTCCATCGCTTCAGACGACGCCCTTCACGATGAGCGCCACGCCCGCCACCGTCAGCACCGCGAGGATCGCCTTGCGGAAGGTGCGCTCCGGCAGGCGGCGGCGGACCTTGGCGCCGAGCCGCACGCCCGTGACCGACAGCGCCACACCGGCCAGCGACACCAGCGCGGCCGGCAGCGTCATCAGCCCGATCCGTGCCAGCGCCGTCGCCATCGCCGCGCTGGAGACGGTGAAGGAGAGGTTCATCACCTGGATGAGCATCGCCGGCGCCAGCCCCAGCGCCATCACGAACGGCGCCAGCGGCATGACCTGGCTACCGGTGATGCCGTTGACCACGCCGGTCGAAAGCCCCACCGCCGGGCCGAGCGGCCCTTCCAATCGCGGCGGCAGGCGCCAGTCCATGCGGCGCAGCGAGAACGCGCACCAGACGATGAGCGCCACGCCGAGCGCGGCCCCCGCCGTCGGCCCGTCGATCGATCCCAGCAGCGCCGCGCCCACGAACACGCCGACGGGCGCCAGCAGCAGCATCGGCCAGAAGCGCCGGATCGTCGGCATGATCGGCCCGGTCGAGACGAGGAGCGTAAAGTTGGACGCCACGGACGGCGCCAGAACCAACGGCAGCGCCGCCTTGATCCCGAGGACCAGCGCCAGCATCGGAATACACGAGGTTGCGTAGCCGAGCCCGGTCGCGCCCTTGACGACGCCCGACACGAAGAACGCGAGGCCGACGAAGGCGAGCGTCGGCACATCGTAGTCCATGGAACGGCCCTTTCCGGATCAGCGGGCCGTTGCCGTACCCCGGGCGCGAGGGGCGCCGGACCCCATCAGGCGCCCGGCCGCCCCGCGACGTCAAGGTCGCGGGGCGCCTTGCGCACATGCGCTCAGGAGTCGACGCCGCCCCACATCGTCTCGGCCGTCTCGACCACCAGCTCCAGCTTGCGCCGCTGGTCGTCGGGTGGTGATGGCGTTGCCCTCCTCGGTGGAGGCGAAGCCGCACTGCGGCGCGATGCCGAGCTGGTCGAGGTCGGCGTACTTGCGACGCCTCGTCGAACTGCCGCTTCAGCCGTCGAGGCTCTTCCAGCGCGCCGGTCTTGGTGGTGATGAAGCCCGGCATCACGCGCTGCTTGCCCTTGGCGAAGCAGGCGCAGCGGCTCCAGCCCGCCGGCCCGCTCGGTGTCGTACTCCATGAAGAAGACGTCGACGCCGGTCTTGTTGAAGATCGCGTCCGCGGCCGGGTCGTAGCCCCCTGCGGCGACGTGGGTGGAGTGGAAGTTGCCGCGGCACATGTGCATCGCGATCAGCGAGTCGGCCGGGCGGTCCTTGATCGCCTCGTGCATCATCCACGCATAGCGGTCGATGAGCATGTCCGGGTCCTGGCCGATGTCGGCGCGGACCTCGCGCGCTGCTTGGCGTCGCACAGGTAGGCGAAGAAGATGTCGTCCATCTGCAGGTAGCGGCAGCCGGCCTTGTAGAAGGCCGTCGACCGCCTTCTTGTAGGTCGTCCGCGATGTCGGCGACAGAACGCTCGACGTCCTTGTATTCGGCGGGACGATGTCCTTCGGGCGGTGCGGAAGTGGACGCACGACGGGCCCGGGATCGAGATCTTCGGCATCACCTTCGTGTTGGCGGCGACGAAGCGTGAAGTGCTCCAGCGTCGGGTGATCGGCCGGGAAGTCGAGCTTGCCGGTGATCGTCGGGCGGATCGCCGTGGCTGCACGCCGGCGAACTGCACCCCTCGCGGAGTAGACCAGGTCGAGCCCGGTCAGCTCGCCCATGAAGTCGAAGTGCCAGAACGAGCGGCGGCATTCGCCATCGGTCACCGCCTTGAGGCCGACGTCTTCCTGCAGCTTGATGAGTCGACGGATGGCGGCATCCTCGACGGCCGTCAGCTCGGCCGCCTCGGTGCTGGCCGGGTTCTCGGCGCGCGCTTGCGGGCGTCCTGCACGGCCTTGGGGCGGAGGAGGCTGCCGACATGGTCGGCGCGGTAAGGGGGCGTCGGCATGGGTTCTACTCTGCTAGTTCGATAGGAGACGCGGCAGGAACAGCGTGATCGCCGGGAACGCCACCAGCAGCACCACGCGCACGATCTCCGAGGCGAAGAACGGCATCACACCCGGCGAAGGTCTGGCGCATCGGCACATCCTTCGCGAGCTGGTTGATGATGAAGACGTTGAGCCCGACCGGCGGCGTGATCAGCCCGAGCTCGACCACGATCAGGATGACGATGCCGAACCAGATCTTGGTCTCGTCGGGCGAGAGGCCGAAATCGAGGCCCGGCGATCACCGGCCAGAAGAACGGGATCGCCAGGATCACCATCGACAGCGAATCCATGAGGCAGCCGAAGATCAGGAAGGCCACGATGATCAGGGCGAGGATCTCGTAGGGCGCCGAGCCCGCTGGTCATCAGGAACTCGGCGGCGGCCTGCGGCACCCCGGCGCGGGCCATGAAGATCTTGAGAAGCTCGGCGCCGAACAGGATCAGGTAGATCATGCCGGTGGTGCGCGCCGTCTCCAGCAGCGCATCGAGGAAGGCCGCGCCAGCGACAGCCCCGCGTGGACGATGCCGTAGAGCGCCCACCAGCACCACACCGATCGCGGCGGCCGGCGTCGGGTTGTAGATGCCGGCGTAGATGCCGCCGATGACGATGCCGAAGATGACGAGCACCGGGATGACGCCCAGAGTGGCGGCGATCAGCTCGTGGCGCGGGACCGCGCTCGCCCACCGGGCCGGAGCCGGGAAAGACGCGCACGTAGATCGCCACCGTCACCATGAAGAGGACGAGCGCCAGGAGGCCCGGGATCAGCGCCGCGGCGAACATGCGTGACGATGTTGGCCTCGACGATGATGGCGTAGACGATGAGCACCACCGACGGCGGGATCAGGATGCCGAGCGTGCCGCCGGCCGCGACGGTGCCGGTCGCGAGCGCGTTGGAGAACTTGTAGCGCTTCAGCTCCGGCAGCGCGACCTGGCCCATGGTGGAGGCCGTCGCGGTGGACGAGCCGCACAGCGCGCCGAAGCCCGCACAGCCGACGAGCGCCGCCATCGCCACCCCGCCTCGCATCCGCCCGAGCCACGCATTGGCGGCGCGGAAGAGGTCGCGCGACAGGCCGGTGCGCGACGCGAGCCCACCCATGAGGATGAACATCGGCAGCACCGAGAGGTCGTAGTTGGAGAACTGCGCGTAGCCGAGGTCCTTGAGCTGGTTGAGGACGATGTTGAGCCCGATCTCGGCCCGCGGCATGGCGAGCACCGTGCCGACGAGGCCGACCAGGATCATCGTGTAGGCGATGGGCACGCGGATGGCGATGAGCACGAGCAGCGCGCCGAGGCCGCCGAAGCCGAGGACGAGATTGTCCATCGACGGCCGTCCTCGCTCGGCCGGGACCGCCTCGGCGAACCAGGCCGGCACGCCCGCACGACGGCGCGGACTGCGTCGATGAGCGTGAGCGACGGACGCCGCGAGCAGCAGCGCCAGCGACACGAGGATCGGCGGGAACGCCGTCCACAGCGGCAGCTTCAGCACCGGCGTGACCTCCACGTACTCGCCGGTAGCTGAGGAAGCCGAGGCACATCTGGCGCAGCAGCATCAGCGAGAAGGCGACGGCGAACAGCGCGGCGAACATCGCCATCGCCGCCTTGGCGCGCGCGCCCATGCCTTCGGTGAAGATGTCGACCGTCACGTTGGCGCCGGCGAGCTGGCAGTACGGCAGGAACATGAAGATGACGACGGCAATGACGTGCTTGATGAGCTCATGGTCGGCCGGAAACGGCGCGGCGAAGAGGATGTTGGAGACCGCGCTCGCGGCCGTCATCACGGCCAGCGCGGTCAGCCGCCAAGAACGCCCCCAGGATGGCCCAGAGGCGCACGGCCATGCGGCCACGCCGGGCGCAAGCCGCCACGCCCCGCTGGCCGGGCGACGCTCGCCCGACCCTTGGAAGTTGGTGCGCAAGCGGAGCCTACGAGCCGGACTTGTGCTTGGCGATCGCCTCGCGCGCCTGCTCGACCAGCGCCGGCCGCGTCGAAGTCCGGATGGCTCGGCGATCCACTGGTCCACCACCGGTGCCATCGCCTCGTTGAAGGCGTCCATCTCCTCGCGCGTCAGCACCACGTGCTCGTTGCCGCGATTCGACGGCGACCCCGATCGCCGTGCTTGTCGGCGCGACCCACACGTTGCGCGACTTCCTCCAGCCACTCCGGCCCGGAGTTGTCGTTGAAGACCTGCTTCAGATCGTCCGGCAGCGAATCCCAGCTATCCTGGTTCATCGACACCTGGAACACGGTGGTGCCGAAGCGCTCCATGTCCGGCCCTTCGATGTCGTACTGCGTCACCTCCTGGAGCTGCAGCGGCAGGATGATCTCGAAGGGGATCAGCGCCCCGTCCACCGCGCCGGTGGAAAGCGACTGCGGCAGGTCCGGCACCGGCATGTTGACCGGCGTCGCCCCCATCGCCTCGACCACGGCGGTGCCCGTCGGGCCCGGCACGCGCAGCTTCATGCCCGCGGTGTCGGCCGGCGAGCGGACGAGCTTGTCGCGCGTCTGCAGCGCCTGGCCGGCGTGGACGTGGTTCCAGAGGACGTGCATGCCCTCGTAGTCCTGGCGCCAGGTGCTCCTCGAACATCGTCGCGCATGGCGAGGTTGGTGGCCGTCGACGTCGTTGGTGAAGACGGTCGGCAGCTCGAACACCTCCGAGCGCGGGAAGAGGCCGGGCGTGTAGCCGTTGACGGTCCAGATGATGTCGACGACGCCGTCGCGCACCTGGCGGATGAGCTGCGGCGGGGTGCCGCCCAGGCTCATGGCCGGATAGATCTCGATCTTGATGCGTCCGTCGGACGCCTCCTCGATGCGCTCGGCCCAGGGAACCAGCATCTGGCTGTGCGCCGGCGCCTTGGGGCCGAGGAGATGGTGCAGCGTGAGCGTCACCTCCTGCGCGCTGGCCGGGCGTCGAAAGGGTGAGGCCCGCAAGCGCGGCGGCCGCCACCAAGAGCTTCGATTTCATCGTCGTCCTCCCATTTTTTTGCATGTCACGAATTGTTCGGTCGTCATGTCGCGCCGTCGAGCGCGGTGCCTTCCGGTGCGCCCATCTGCTCGATCGCCGAGAGCAGCCGCGAGCCGGTGAGCAGCGAGGCGCCGGTCGCCGCGCACATCTGCGGCAGGATCATCCACTCCAGCGCCCACGACACGCCGGAGCGCTCCTGCTCGTGCATCAGCGACTGCGCGAAGCCGCCGAGCTGGGCGGCGTTGAAGCGGGCGAGCGTGACCAGAAGCTCGCCGTCGATGGGGTTCTTCTTGTGCGCCATGGCCGAGGAGCGCGCCGCCGCCCGCGAGGCGGATCTCGCCGATGCCCTGCTGCGCCATCAGGAACACGTCCTCGCCGATCTTGCCGAGCGCCGCGGAGATCTGCGTCAGCCAGCCCGACGTAGGCACCCAGACCGTCGCGCGCGGTGTGCCACGCGGCGCCGGGATCGGTGAGGCCGAGGCTGCCCGCCATGTGCGTGGCGATGGCGTCGCCGTGCCCGTTCCAGCCGCGCCGTGTGCCGACGGGGCCGCCGAACTGCACGATCTCCAGCCGCCGGCCGTAGGCGCACCAGACGCTCGCGCTGGCGCTCCAGCGGCAGCGACCACTCGCGCAGCCGGTCGGCCACGGTGATCGACAGCGCTGCCTGCATGCGCGTGCGGCCCATCATCGAGCGCTGCCCATGCGCCTTGGCGACGAGTCCCTTCAGCTTGTCGAGGATCTCGATCAGGCGGCTGTCGAAGGTATCGTTGATCTCCATCAGCGTCAGAGCAAGCGCGCTGTCCATGATGTCCTGGCTGGTGGAGCCGAGGTGGACGTAGCGCCCGTTGGCGCCGGCGGCGGCCTTGATCTGCGCGGCATAGCGCGGCAGCGGGATCCCGTCCTTGACGGTCGCCGGCGGCGAGATCCGCCATGTCGGGCTGGAAGCCGTCCAGCATGGCGCAGATGGCATCGGCGGCGGCCTTCGGGACGAGGCCGCACGCCTCGGCGCCGCGCGTCAAGGCGATCTCGACCGCGTTGTAGCGGGCGATGGTGCGCTCGGCCTGGAACGCGGCGGCGACGTCCGGGTCGCCGAAGAGGCCCTTGAGGAGCGGATCCTGGAAGACGCTGATCGACATCAAATGTCCAGGAACACGGTTTCGGCCTCGCCCTGGAGGTGGATGTCGAACAGGTAGACGCCCTCCTGATATGAGGCGATCAACGTGTCGCGGCGCACCTTCTGCTCGATGCGGCCGAGCACCGGGTCGTTGCTGTTCGCCTCCACCTCGTCCGGAAAATACATGCGCGTGTGCAGGCCGATGTTGATGCCCCGCGCGACGATCCAGAACGCGATGTGAGGCGCCTGCACACGCCCGTCCGGCCACGGCACCGAGCCGGGCTTGATGGTCTCGAATTTGAAGACGCCGTCCGCGCCCATGGTGGCGGCGCGGCCCCAGCCCTTGAACTTCGGGTCGGCCGGGCCGCGCGGCTCGTTGGGCGCATTGTAGAGCCCGTCCGCGTCCGCCTGCCAGATCTCGATGACCCCATCCAGAAGCGGCGAGCCGGAACCGTCGAAGATGCGTCCCTTGATGGTGATCCGTTCGCCCTTCGCGCCGTCCTCGTAGAGCGGCCCGGAGCCGAGGTCGTGCGGGTAGACCCCCTCCAGCCCCGCGAAGGTGGGGACGGCGCCGATGTGGACGTAGGGGCCGGCGGTCTGCGACGGGGTCTCGCGCAGCTGTGGCCATCAGTTGCCCTCCAGCTTGTTCTCGAACGGCGTCGAGCGGCGGCCGCGCAGGACGATGTCGAACCGGTAGGCCCTGGCGTCGAACGGGATGGTGTTGTCCATGTCGAGCGCGGCGGTCAGAAGGCCCGCGGCCTCGGGATCGGGGAGCGTGCGGACGATGGGGCACTGGGCGATCATCGGGTCGCCCTCGAAATAGAGCTGCGAGATGAGCCGCTGCGCGAAGCCGGAGCCGAACACCGAGAAGTGGATGTGCGCCGGGCGCCAGTCGTTGGCGCGGTTGGGCCACGGATAGGCGCCGGGGCGCACGGTGCGGTACCAGTAGTAGCCATCTTCGTCGGTGATGACGCGCCCGCAACCGCCGAAGTTGGGGTCTAGCGGGGCGAGGTAACCATCGCGGATGTGGCGGTAGCGTCCGCCGGCATTGGCCTGCCAAACCTCGATGAGCGCCCCCGGGACGGGCTTGCCGTCACCATCCGTCACGCGGCCGTGGACGATGATCCGCTCGCCGATCGCGCTCTCGCCGGGCTGGGCGTAGTTCACGGTCAGATCGTGGTCGTTCGGGCCGAGGATGTCGTGGCCGAAGACCGGCCCGGTCGCTTCGGTCAATGAGTTGGTAAACGACACCAGCGCCAGGCGCGGCGAGCGCAGCGACGCTCGTCTTGTACCCGGGCGCGCAGGATGGCGGGTGCTGATCGAGATCGCGCGGGATGAAGGGGTGGGCTTCGACCAGGTTTCGCATGGCTCAGGCTTCGCTCTCGTCGTTCAAGGTCGCCTTGGCGAGCTTGATCGCGTGATTGGCCGCCGGGACGCCGGCGTAGATGGCAACGTGCATCAGCACCTCGGCGATGTCGCTCTCGCTCGCCCCGGTGTTTCGCGTGGCGCGCAGGTGCATCTGGAACTCGTCCCAGTGGCCGAGCGCGGCCAGGAGCGCCAGGGTGATCATCGAGCGCTCGCGCATCGGCAAGCCGCCGGACGACCACGTGCGGCCCCATGCCGCCTCGGTGATCATGCGCTGGAAGCGCTCGTCGAACGCGGTGATACCGGCCGAGGCACGGTCCACGTGTGCCTCGCCCAGCACCTTGCGGCGGGTCTCGAGCCCGGTCTCGTAGATGTCCTCAGCCATCCTGCGATCCCCTTGTCGCGCAGGAACCGCTCGATGGCACCGGCGACCTCCTCCGGCGCTTCGACGCAAGGGATGTGCGCCCGCCCCGAAAGCTCGACGTAGGTGCCGTCCGTCATGCCGCCGATGCGTCTCCTTGAGGAGCGCGGGCGGTGTCGATTGGTCGAGGCTGCCGGCGATCGCCAGCACCGGCACGGCGATCCGCTCCGGTCTCCGCGGTGAGATCGGTGTCGCGCAGGAGGGCGCACAGGGCCGCGTAGCCGCTGACCGGCTGACGCTCCAGCATCGCGCGCATACCGTCGACAACCTCGGGCGCCGCGGCGCGGAACGCCGGCGAGAACCAGCGCTCCATGGTCGCCTCGCCCAGCACGCCGAGGCCGTTGGAGCGCACGGTGGCGATGCGCGCCTCCCAGTCGTGCCGGGTGCCGATCCTGGCGCCGGTGCAGGTGAGGATCAGCCCGGCGACACGGTCCGGGTGGTCGATCGCGAACTTCAGCACGATGAGCCCGCCGATGGAGAGCCCGCACGGCACGACCTTGTCGATCGCCAGAACGTCCATGACCACGGCGAGGTCCGCGGCGTGGATGGCGACCGAATTCGGCCGGCGACGAGGGACGACAGCCCCTGCCCGCGCGTGTCGATGCGCAGGGTGCCCCAGTCGGCCGGCAGTGCGGCGACGACACCGTCCCAGATGCGGAAGTCGGTCCCCAGCGAGTTCGAGAACGCCACCGTCGGCGTCCCGGCCGCGGCGGGCCGGTGGTCGACGTGCAGCGTCGCGCCGTTGGTTTTTATAAAGCGCATGTTTCCTCCCAACGCGGGGGCGACATTGCCACGGGCGCCGGAAGATATGAAATGACAATCTGGCTTCGATCCATAACAATATCGGTATGGATGTATCGAGCCGATTGCGCCTGCGGCATCTGGAAGTGTTCGTCGAGACGGCCCGCCTCGGGAGCGTCAGCCGGGCGGCCGAATGGCTGAACCTCACGCAGCCCGCCGTCAGCCGCACCCTGCGCGAGCTGGAGGCGACGTGCGGTGCCACGCTGGTCGAGCGGTTTGGGCGCGGCGTGCGTCTGACGCCGGGGGGCGAGGTCTTCCTGCGCCACGCCGTCGCCGGGCTCGACGCGATGCGCGGCGGAGTCGCGGCGGTGGCGGGGGAGCGCGACGCGGCGCCGGTGCGGGTCGGCGCCCTCCCCACGGTGGCGACCGCGCTGGTGCCGGATGCGGCGGCCCACTACCTGCGCCTGCAGCCGAAGGCGCGGCTTTCCATCGCGTCGGGCGAGCAGGACATGCTGATCGACCGCCTGCGCCGCGGCGGCCTCGACCTGGTGGTGGGCCGCCTCCCCGCCCCGGAGGACATGGTGAGCCTCGCGTTCGAGCCGCTGTCGCACGATTCGGTCGTCTTCGTGGTGGCCGCGCGCGACGCCGAGCGCATCGGCGCCGCCCCCCGCGCCGCGCTCGGCGATGTCATCACCCTGCTGCCGCCGGCGGGGAGCATCATCCGCCCGATCGTCGATCGCCTCTTCATGGAGCTCGGCCTGCCCCGCCCGCGCCATGTGATCGAGACGGTCTCGGACTCGTTCGGCCGGGCTTTCCTGCGGCGATTCGCAGCGATCTGGGTCATCTCCAGCAATGTGGTGGCCCCGGAGCTCGCGTCAGGCGAATTCGCCGCCCTGCCGCTCGACACGACGTCCACGCTGGGGCCCATCGGCCTTACCACGCGCGCGGGCGACACGCTGTCGCCGGACGCGGCGGCGTTCGTCGAGAGCCTCCGCCACGCCGCCCGCTCCCGTGAGGCCGATCGCGACACGCCCCGCCCCAGCGACCGTGCCTAGCATGTCACGGCGGCGTGGACAGGTGGGCGAGACGCGTCCTCGCGGCTTGTTGACTGGGGCGTGAGTGGTTCACGCTCCACACTGGAACCAGGCGCATCAAGCAAAAAAGCACCCGCGCCGAGAGGAGAGACCCGCATGAGCAATCCGATGTCCCTCGCCGCGCTGGCCGGAGCCGTGGCCGCCGCGACCGCAATGGCCGCCGTGCCCGCTCACGCGCAGGCCAAAGAGAAGTGCTACGGCGTGTCGCTGGCGGGCGACAACGACTGCGCCGCCGGCCCCGGCACCACCTGCGCCGGCACGTCCACCGTCGACTATCAGGGCAACGCCTGGACCCTCGTTCCCGCCGGTACCTGCACGACCATGGACCTTCCGGATGGACGCAAGGGCGTCACCGCCAAGACCCTGAAGGCCGACGGCTATGAGGGCATCGACCGCGATCTGCCGGCCGGCACCGACTCGGCCAAGCTGATGCCGGTCGATAAGTCCGCGTAACGGTGCCACGCGGCGTGTGGTGATTGGCGCGGGTCCCATCGGTGGGACCTGCGCCCGCCCGTTCGGCCAAGCGCCCCGAGCCCGCCGCCCTATCGAGGTTCGCGATGTATCAGACCGCCGCACCGATCCCCGCCCGCGCCGGCGTCGGCTTCAAGCTCGCCCACGCCGACGCCATCCTCGCCGCGCCCGGCGCGGTCGGCTTCGTCGAGGTCCATGCCGAGAACGTCATGGGCGACGGTGGCCCGCCGCACCGCGCCCTCGCCGCCATCCGCGACGTGCTGCCGGTGTCGCTCCACGGCGTCGGCCTGTCGATCGGCGGTGAGGCGCCGCTGGACACGCGCGCACCTCGCCCGCCTCGCCGCCCTCGCCACGCGCTACGAGACCGGCCTCGTGTCGGAGCATCTCGCCTGGTCCACTCACGAGGGCGCCTACTTCAACGACCTCCTGCCGGTGCCCTACACGGAGGCCGCGCTCGCCCGGGTGGTGGCCCACATCCACCAGGTGCAGGAGGCGCTCGGCCGGCCGATGCTCCTGGAGAATCCGTCCAGCTACGTTGCGTTCGCGGCGTCGACCATGGACGAGATCACGTTCATCCGCCGCATCGTCGCGGCCACCGGCTGCGGGCTGATCCTCGACGTCAACAACGTGGTGGTGTCGGCGACGAACCTCGGCACCAGCGCCAGCGCCTACATCGAGGCTTTCCCGCTGGAGGCGGTGGGCGAAATCCACCTCGCCGGCCACGCGGAGGACGCCGACGCCGCCGGGGCGCCGCTCCTGATCGACGCCCACGACCGCGAGGTCGCGCCCTCGGTCTGGTCACTCTACAGAGCGGTCGTGGCGCGGATCGGCCACGCGGTGCCGACCCTTATCGAGTGGGACAACGCCGTGCCGGACTTCGCCGTCCTCGCCGCCGAGGCCCGCAAGGCCGATGCCGCGATGGCCGAGGCGCTCGCCGACCCGCTTGCCGCCGCCCATGCCGCCTGAGCCGCCCGCGCCCCAGCCGTGGCCCGCTGCCCCCCGGTGACGGCGCGACCGAGGTTGCAGTTCGCCGCGGCCCTCGCTCGCCGTGGGACACCGCTCGCGGGCCTCACCGACGGGCGCGGCCGCCCTGCCGCCGACCGGTTCGCGATCTACCGCAACAATGTCATCCACTCACTGTCGGAGGCGCTGGGGACGACATTCCCCGCCACGCGCCGCCTGATGGGCGCGGACGCCTTCCGCCGCGCCGCCATCGCCTACGCCGAGGCGCACAAGCCCGCGAGCCCCATCCTGTTTCGCTACGGCGATGCGTTCGCCGAGACGTTGTTGCGCTCCGGCGAATGGCCGCGCCACGTCGGCGAGTGCGCTCGGATCGAGTACGCCCGCGTGCAGGCCTTCCACGCGGCCGACGCCGCGCCGCTGGACGCTCAGCGCCTCGCTCTGGACCCCGAGGCGCTGGCCCGCCTCACCTTCGCCGCGCATCCGGCGACGCACCTCGTCGCAACGCCGGATGGAGGATGCGGCGCCTGGCTGGACGGCACGCCGTGCGCGGCCGCCGCCGCGCTCGTGACACGGCCGGCGATGACGGTGCTGGTGGCGCCGCTCGCCGCGCCCGCCGCAGCGTTCGCCCGGCGCCTCCTCGACGGCGCACCGCTCGGCGAGGCCGCCACGGTGGACGACCTCGAACTGGCCGGTGCATTGGCCGCGCTTCTGACTGGGGGCGCCTTCGCCGACATGTCATAGCCATCCCGTCACCCACGCTGGCCCTCCAACCGCCCAAAGGACCCCGTCATGCTGGTGCGCCTGCACTCCTACGTCTTCCACTCCATCGAACGCCTGCTGGGCTCCTGGTTCCTGGGCACGCTCGGGCGCGTCATCTTCGCCGGCGTCTTCCTGGTCTATTTCCTCAACAGCGCCCGCACGAAGCTGGGCGAGGGCATCATGGGATTCTTCACGCTCAGCGATGGCGCGTTCGTGCAGATCCTGCCCAAGGCGTTCGAGGCCGCCGGCTACGACCGCGCCGGCCTCTCCACCATCGAGATCGTGATCGTCTACGCCGGAACCTACGCGGAGATCATCCTGCCGATCCTCATCGTCGTCGGTCTCTTCACGCGGCTAGCGGCACTCGGCATGATCGGCTTCGTCGCGGTGATGACATACGTGGACATAACCGGCCACGCGGTCGACGCGTCGACCATCGGATCCTGGTTCGACAATGACGCCAGCTCGGCCATCGCCGACCAGCGCTCGTTGTGGATGTTCCTGTTGGCGACCCTGGTGCTGACCGGCCCCGGCCCGATCTCGCTGGACCGGCTTTTCGGCCGACGGAGCCACTATTGATCCCGTTCGGGTCGGACAATTGGGCCGGCGCATCCGACAAGGTCATGGCGGTGCTCGGCGAGGCGAATGCCGGCCCCGCCCCCGCCTATGGCAACGACGTGTGGACCCGCCGCGCCAAGGCGGCGCTCGACGCGCTGTTCGAGCGCGAGGTCACGGCCTTCTTCGTGGCCACCGGGAGCGGCGCCAATTCGCTGGCGCTGGCCGCGCTGAGCCGGCCGGGCGGCATCGTCCTGTGCCACATGGATTCGCACATCGCGCGGGACGAGGCCGGCGCCCCGCTGCAGTTCGCGCCGCAACTGATCGACGGGCTGGATGGTCCGGGCGCGCGGCTCGATCCGGCAGCGCTCGCCCGCCGGCTCGATCAGTATCGCCCCGGCGGCAACATCAACGACGGCCGCCCCACCGTCGTCAGCCTCACCAACGTCTCCGAGGCGGGGCAGTGCTACACGCCTGCCGACGTCGCCGAGATCGCCGCGATGGCGCGGCCGAAGAATGTCGCGGTGCACATGGACGGGGCGCGTTTCTTCAACGCCCTGGCGCACCTCGGCGTGTCGGCGGCGGACCTCACGTGGCGCGCTGGTGTGGACGTTCTGTCGCTGGGGCTCACGAAGGTCGGCGGCCTGGTGCTGCGAGATCGTCGTGCAGTTCGACGATGGGCTCGCGGTGGACACGGCCTACCGGCAGAAGCAGGCCGCGATGCTGTTCTCCAAGAACCGCTTTGCCGCCGCGCAGGCTTGCGCGCTCCTGGAGGACGGACACGCGCTCGAGCTCGCCGCCCACGCCAACGCCATGGCCGCTCAGCTGGCCGAGCGCATGGCCAGCGTCGGCGCACCCGCCGCCTACCCTCTCCAGTCCAACGAGATCTTCGTATGGCTGACGCCCGCCATGGTCGACCGTCTCAAGGCCGCCGAGGTCGCGTTCGCGCCGTGGGATGACATGCGCTCGGCCTACACGCCGGAGCCACCGCCCCAGTTGCCGGATGCCGGCCTCTACCGCTTTGTCGCCAGCTTCCGCACCACCGCAGACGATATCGAGGCGGTGGCGAGGGCGCTCGGGCACAACGCCTAGGGGGGGCAACCCGGCGCGATCGGTACTTGCGCCGTGCTGCGCTGCCAGCCGAGATGCGGCAAGCCGCCGGCCGCCCCGAAGACGCGAGCGCTCACGGCGCGGCCGGGCAATGACACGGCGGTGCGGGCCTGTCGCGTACCGCAAACGCAAAAAAGGCGCCCCGGTTTCCCGGGGCGCCCCATCGTGAACGACCGTGCCTGCCGGTTACGCGGCCTGAGCGTCGATCGCCTTGGGCTGCGTGCTGCCTTCGATGGCGATGGTGCGGGGCTTCTTGGCCTCCGGAACCTCGCGGCGAAGCGAGACGTGAAGCAGGCCGTGATCCAGGGCCGCGCCCGTCACATGGACGTGATCGGCGAGCTGGAAGCGGCGCTCGAACGCACGCGCAGCGATACCGCGGTACAGGAAGTTGTCGTTTTCGCTCTCGGTCTCGGGCTTCTGACCGGTTACGGTGAGGGTGTTCTCCTTCACCTCGACGGTCAGCTCGCTCTCGGCGAACCCGGCGACGGCCATGGTGATCCGGTACTCGTCATCGGCGGTGCGCTCGATATTGTACGGCGGATAGGTCTGGGTCTGGTTCACGGCCGACGCATTGTCGAGCATCGAGAACAGACGGTCGAAACCGACGGTGGAGCGGTAGAGGGGGGTGAGGTCGAATTGACGCATTGTGTCCTCCATGAGAAGCAACGTTGAGATACTGCCTGTCGGCCAGTATCGGGTCTTCGGTGCGGCCCCGGGTTCGGCGACCGCATCGATGATTTGGTGGCCCCCGAGACCCTCTTCAAGACTTTTTTGTGCGGAGTGAGCGTGGCCGGACCTGCGACATGGGGATCCATCAATCTCGGCGGAACCATCGGGACGCTTCACGCCGGTGCCCCCCTTCGCCTCGCCCATTGGCCGGGCGCGGCGAACGGTCCCGGCACCGTCATCCTGGTTCACGGGCGCGGCGAATATATCGAGGTGTATGGCGAGACGATCGCGGACTTCTGCCAGCGCGGGTTCGCCGTCATCACCTACGACCACCGCGGCCAGGGCGCTTCCAAGCGGGCGCGCAGGCGCGGCGGGCACATCGGTGACTACAAGACCTACGCGGACGATCTCGTCAGCGTGGTGCGGTATGCGGCGCAACTTGATCTGCCGCGGCCGTTCTTCGTCGTCGCGCATTCCATGGGCGGCCTGGTTGCACTGACGGCGGCGCCGCGGCTCGTGGATGACGTCTCACGCATGGTGCTCCTGGCACCGGTTCTGCGGATCGCGCAGCTGCCTGTGCCGGCTCCGCTCGTGGTGGCGCTGGGCGCGGTGGCGGGCGTGCTGGGCCTCGACCGCCTGCGCGTGGGTCCCGTCGACGCGCCGCCGACGCCGTTCAAGCACAACCAAATCACCAGCGATCCGGCGCGCTACAAGACGTTGCTTGGTCTTGCGGAGGCGAACCCCGAGCTTGCCGTCGGCCCTCCGACACTCGGATGGGTGCGGGCGACCATCAACGCCGGCCGGCGGATCCAGCGGCAGATCGGTTTGCCGCTGCCGGTCCCGTCGCTGTTCGTCGCCTCCGGCCGCGACGAGATCGTCTCGACGCCGTTGATCGACCGCTTCGCCCGCTCGGCCCCCGGCAGCGGCGCCGTGATGATCCCGGACGCGCGCCATCAGGTGCTGCTGGAGCGTGACGAGCTGCGCGACCTGGCGTTCGCGGCGATGGACGCCTTCATCCTCAACATCGCGCCCGCCCGGACGAAGGCCGGGGCCAAGTCCACCGGCAAGGGTGCGGCGGCCACGCGACGCCCCGCACGACGCGGCCGTGCCCTGCGGTTCGAGGCGGCGGCCGGATCGAACGCCGCCCCTCCGCCCGTCACTGCGCGCGCCCGGCCGCCGGTCGCCGAGACGGTCAGGCCGGTAGCGCCCGCCAAGCCGGCACCCGCGGTCGCACCCATGGCTGCCACACCATCCACCCCCGCGCCCGCGAATGCCGCCAAGCCGGCGGCCCCGCCCAAGCCGAACGCCCCGGCGCGGCCCACCACCGACGGCCCCAAGGTGCCGAAGCGCACGGCGCCGACGATGGCGAGACCGGCCACGGATACCGCGCCCCCGCAACCAGCCGTCACGCCGGCGCCTGTGGCGGCCGCTGCGCCGCCTTCCCGGACCGCGCTGCCCGCCGCATCGGCTCCCGTCGCCCCGCAGCCCGGCATGAAGCAGCGCGAGACCGGCAAGCCGGAAGCGCCGAAACCCGTCGACGCCGCGACCACCGGGCCCGACGCATCGCCGAAGACGGCCGTGCCACGACAAGACGCGGTGTCTCGCGAGGCTGCCGCCCCCGCACCAGCCACCTCGTCGAAGGCGCCCCTATCGGCTGAGACACCGCCCCGCACCCCGTCACCTCCCGCCTCGGGCGAAGGCATCCCGGCCGCCACGTTCAAGGCGGGCTCGGAGCGGCTGCGCAAGCGCATCCTGGCCCGCAAAGGGCTCGCGGCGGCAGACAAGACGCCACTCCCAGAGCCCGGCCGGATCGCCGCCAAAGCGCCGCCCAAAGAGCCTCCGAAACCGGAGCCTCACGCGCCCAAGGATCGGGGCGCTGCACCCAAGCCGCAACCGTCCGTCGAGGAACTCGTCGCCGCAGCACAGCGCGTTGTGGCCGACACGGCCGGCAAGCCCCCGGCACAGGCCGGCGCCGAAGCCGAGACCCGCAAGTCCGAAGCGCCCCGCCCCTCGGCGGCCACACCATCGACGCCAAGCTCGGGGGCGACTGGCCCTGCAGGCAAGACGGCCTCGCCGAAGCTCGAAGAGAGCACGGCGACGCAGGCGGACGGCACCGCCGCCACGTCCGGCCGATCCGCTTCGACGCCCGAGGCGACCGAGACCGGGGCGGCGACCCCCGCGTCGGAAAAGCCCAAAGGCGACAGCGCGCGACCCGCGCCTCCGCTCGACCCCGCGGTGGAGAAGCGGCGGGCAGCGGCCCGCGCCCTGCGCCGCCAAAAGGCCCAGGCCAAACAGGATCCCGAGGTGAGCACCGCGGCCCGCGTACAAGCGCCCGCCCCGGACGAACAGCGGCCCGCCACGGCAGCGGACCGCAACGCCGCGCCGAAAGCGGCTCCGGTGCAGTCCCCCCCCGCACGCCCAGCCAATGCCGGGCCGGATCCCACAGCCCCCCACGCGGCGGAGCGGCCACCCGTCGCTGCGCGCACGGCCCCGCCGCCGCTGGCCGGCCAGCCGAGCGCGGCAGCGGGTGGCATGGGAACGAGCACGGGCGCGAGCATGTCCGGCGCGGCCGCGTCCCGACGCACCCCGCCCGAGCGCCAGCCGGCAGCCGAGACGCCGCCCCCTGCAGAGCCAGTCGGGCCGCGGCCGCAAGACAGCGCCCCGAAAGCCAAACCGTCGGAAGCCGCCCCGCCGCCGAGGGCCGCTGAGGCAGGACCGAAACGCACAGCGCCGGCACTGGGGACCACCGGCGTCGGGTCGAGTGCCGCGCGGACGCCGGCAGGCGCCGCGGCTGCGCCGCCAAGCGCGGCAGAGCCATCCCCGCATGCCACCGGCACGCCGACGCGCAGGGCAGGCGCCGCGCCGGACGGCGCGCAGACGGCCGCGCCATCCTCGGAATCCTCGGGAACGGCAGAACCCTCGGCACCGCGCGCGCAGGGTGCCGGCCCGAAAGCACCGGCGCCACGATCGGCCCCCCCTGCCCCAGCGCCGCGCGCCGCCACGGGAGGACCAGCCTCCGTGCCGCCGGCGTACGCTCCGAAGGCGCCGGCGCCGGCGCCCGCGGTTGCCGCGCCGCCGCCCACCGAGCCTTCGAGGCCCTCCGGCACACCCGCGCCCGCTTCGGCGACGCCCTCACCCGCCAGCGCGCGGCCGACCGCTGAAGACAAGTCTCATGCGGCGCCGCAGCCCGGCCCGGAATCCGGCGCGGGCGTGCCGCCGCAGGGTCCCCTCGAAGCCGAGCCGGCGCCGGCCGAGCCGCCAGAGCATCCATCCGTCCAGGCGCCCGAGACATCGGTGCCTCCCCCGCCGCCCGCGGTGGACGAGGCGCCGCCGCTCGCGCCCGCACGGCCGGCCCCGCCCGAGGTCGCCTCGGTGCGGGGGACCTTCGATGCCGGTCGGGCCCAGCCACCAGGCTTCGTCGAAGAGCCGAGGGTCTCGTCGACTGACGTTCCCACCTCGTACGGCGATCCTACGGTTGGCACGGCGATGGACGAGTCCGTCCCGATCCGCGGCGGCGAATTCGCGGTCGATTCCATGCCCGAGGGGTTCGGCGACTTCGATGACGATCATGGGCTATTCTCGACCGACTGGCTGAGCACGCATCACGCGATCGAGCCTGAACCGGCGCCGTCGCAAAGCGGCGCGTCGACCGTCTGGGTGCCGATCCCGCCGCGCCCGCAGGAGCCGGCGCCCCCGTCTACGGGCGACGCGCCGGGTCCCGCCGCGACCGAGACGGACGAGACGCCGCCGGGCGAGCCGGACGACGACGGGCCGCCCGGCGCCCGCCCCCGTGGGCCGATACGGCCCCTGCGGCGCGTTCTGCCGCCGCGACAGCGCCCGCCACGGCGGCGTTGACCATGGCGGTGTGGGAGACGATCGGGCAGGCCGTGCAGTCGGTCGGGGCGGTCGGCGCGGACATCTTCGACCGGGTCCGCGGCGTCACCGGATCGGGCCCGCAGAGCCGCCAGGCGGACTTTTCCATGGCGGTCGTCGCGCTCGCCGCCAAGATGGCCAAGGCCGACGGCGTCGTCACCATGAGCGAAGCGACCAGCTTCTGGAACCGCTTCGACGTTCCCGATAGCGCGCGGCGGCCGATCCGGCGCCTGTTCGACCTCGCCCAGCAGGACGTCGCCGGCTTCGAGGCTTACGCGCGCAAGATCGCCCGCCTCTTCCCGGACGACGAGGCCGTCCACGAGGACATTCTCGACATCCTCTTCACCATCGCCGGTGCGGACGGCGTGATCCACGAGAACGAATACGAGTTCCTCGAGCGTGTCGCGGAGATCTTCGGCGTCGACAGCGTGCTGTGGAGCCGTATCAAGGCGCGCCACCTCGAGCCGGATGGCGATCCGTTCGCCGTGCTGGGGCTGCCGCGCGACGCCGACCGCGACACGATCGTCAAGCGCTATCGCGAGCTGGTGCGCGAGCATCATCCCGACCGCCTCATCGCGCGCGGCGTGCCGGCGGAGTTCGTGCGCATTGCCACCGACCGTCTGGCCGCGATCAACAGCGCCTACGACGCCGCCCTCGCGCGCACTTCATGACCGATAGAGCACCGCGTGACGTGAGCGGGCCGCCCGCGAGACGGTTGAGCGACGGGCGCGCGGTGCGATGGTCGCCCTCCCCCAACCACAACGATCGCAAGGGGGCCGGCGGTCCCGACATGATCGTCATCCACTACACCGACATGACGAGCGCCGCCTCGGCCGTCGCGCTGCTCTGTGACCCGGACGCGAAGGTTTCGGCGCACTATCTGATCGCCGCCGATGGCGAGGTCGTGCAGATGGTGGAGGAGCGCCGTCGCGCCTGGCACGCTGGCGTCAGCGCGTGGTTCGGGACAGGCGACCTCAACAGCCGCTCCATCGGTATCGAGCTCGACAATCCGGGTCACCGGCCGACTGCGCCGGCCTTCCCCGATGCACAGATCGACGCTCTGCTGGTGCTCCTCGGCGACCTCCGGTCTCGCTGGCGGGTGCCGCCGTGGAACGTGGTCGCGCACTCCGACATCGCGCCGACCCGCAAGATCGATCCCGGCGAGGCGTTCCCGTGGGGGCGGCTGGCGGCAGAGGGGCACGTTCTGGCGATCTCCGCATCGGCGCCGCAGCCGGACATCGCGGGGGGCGAGATCATGCCGCCTCTCATCGGGGCGCTCTCCGCCTGCGGCTATGTCTTCGAGCCGGATGCCGACCCCTGGCCGGTGATCAACGCCTTCCACCGGCGTCATCTGCCCCACTGCGTCGGCATGGCGGCGAGCCGGGAGACGTTGGCGGCGGCGACGGCCTTGGCGGACACGGTCGCGGCGGCCAAAGCGCTCTATCCCGGCTCGGCGGAGCATATCCGGACAGCAGCGCCTCAAGGCGAACCTGCGACGGCGAAGCGCGCTGACCGAGCCTGATTTTCCACCAGGCTGGTGGCCGGGTGGTCTTGTGTCGCCCGCGCGGTCTGCCTATAACGCGCTTGCCGGCTGGTCCGGCCCTGCGCGCCCTTCGTCTATCGGTTAGGACGCCAGATTTTCATTCTGGAAAGAGGGGTTCGATTCCCCTAGGGCGTGCCAATTCTCTCCACATGAAGCGGAACATCGCCGCGTGGCCGCTGCCTCGGCCGCCACGTCCGTGGGCATGCGCCGATCGCCTCAATTGTGGACCCTGAGCCCGGGCAGCCCCCCGGACCCTGGCGATCCCCTTCGAGCGGTTGAAGCTGTCTCGGGCGTTGTGACAGACTGTCTCGCGGACGCGCAGAAACATTCCAACAATGCGTCCGCAGGGAGAAAACAATTGCAACGCACTCTCACGATTGCCGCCGCACTGGCATTGTCAGCGACAATGGCCAGCGCTCAGGACGTCACGCTCCGGCTGCAGACCTTCCACTCCGCCGACTCGCCCGTCGGGGAAGGCGCCGCCGTCTTCTTCGATGATCTGGAGACGATGTCGGGCGGGCGCATCGCGATCGAGCCCTTCTTCTCGTCCTCTGTCGTGAAGTCCGTCGAGACGTTCGACGCGGCGATCAACGGCATCCTCGATGCCGACATGACCGCCGGCAGCTATCAGGTCGGCAAGGACAGCGCGTTCCAGTTCGTCGGCGACCCGATGGGCGGATACGACGATCCGTGGCAGCTCTACGCGTTCGTCTACAACGGCGGCGGCCTGGAGGCGGCGCGCGAACTGTACGACAGCTTCGGCATGCACCTGGTCGGCTTTCACATCCAGGCCCCGGAATCGCTGGCCTCCTCGCGTCCGCTGCGCACGGTGGAGGATCTGAAGAACTTCAAATTCCGCTCCCCGCCGGGCATGGAGACGATGATCTTCGCCAACCTCGGCGCCACACCCATCGTGATGGATTTCACCGAGGTCTTCACCGCGCTGGAATCGGGCGTGATCGACGGGGCGGACGCGGCCAATCTGGCGGTGAACCAGTCGCTCGGCCTCTACGACGTGGTGAAGCACGCGACCTACCCGGGCTTCCACTCGACCCCGGCCAACCACCTCGCCGTCCGCAAGGACCTTTGGGACTCCATGCCGGAGGACCTGCAGCGCATCTTCGAGGTCGCGTACGAGAAGTTCGCGTTCCGCCTCACCCTGGCGGCCTCGGTGGAGACCCGTGAGGCGGCCGCCGAGCTCGCCGAAGAGGGTGTCACGCTGCACGACTGGTCGATGGAAGACCGCGCGGCGTACCGCCAGGCGGCGCTGACGGCGTGGGACGAGTTCGCCGACACCGATCGGGCACGCGACCTGGTGCAGATGCACAAGGACTTTCAGAAGCTGATCGGCCTCTCGGGCGTCCAGTAGACCCGTCGCGCCACGGACCGGGGGCGAGGCAATCGCCCCCGAGCGACGCGCAGGATCGCCCACCGCGCGGGTGACGCGACCCGGCGGAGCGTACGCTGCGACGCGGAAGAGACTACGCCGCGTCGGCGTGTCGCAACTGCGTGCGGCTAGGGACGGAATGCGCCGGGCAACGGCCCTGAGCACTCGCGTCCGGATTATGGTGTGTGGGGCTGAACGAAGTGAAAAGAGTGGTCGGAGTGGCAGGATTCGAACCTGCGACCCCCTCGTCCCGAACGAGGTGCGCTACCAGGCTGCGCTACACTCCGTAAGCCCACGCCACATAGACGGGATTGGCGTTCGGCTCAAGCCTCCGGGAGCGCAATTTTCAGCGGCTGTGCACCGTGCCACAGACACCGCGTCCCGAGGGCGTGCAGGTTCTCTAGCCCGGACGTCAGCGTAAGGAAATGGTTGCCGGCCAATTGCCCCATTTTCGAGGCGAAATGGACGCCGCCGTAGGCGAGCAAAATCTCGGTCTCGGATATCCCGCCCGGATAGAGGATCATCTGCCCCGGTGCCGGGTAGCTGGTATGGTTCTCGTAGGTGACGCCGAAGTCCAGATCGCCCAGCGGCACCCAGACGCCCTCCCCGCTCCAGCGCACGTGCACCAGCTGGCTCTCGAACGGCAGCGCCGCTTTGATGGCCGCGCATGTCTTGGGGGCGTTCTCCTCCTCCAAGACCGCGTCGAACACGAACGGTCCCGCCTCGACCTTCACCTTCGTCATGTCGTCCTCTCATGTGCCAGTCACGCCGGCGCGCCTCGCTGAGCGCCCAATCGCGTGACCCGTTGCCGAAGGTACCGTGCCGCGCGGGGCGCCGTCATGGAACCCGGTCCGCGGCCCTTCATTCAATCGAGGCGAAAGGTCAATGGCCGGCACGTCGAACCGTGTCGCCTGTGCATGGCCGGCGCATGTCGGTCGCCCAGGTCCGCCCGGCCCGAATCGGCTCCACCCGCCGGCCGCCGTCAGCAACTCAAGCGCAATGCGCTGGGATGTTGATAAGTCGATGAAGATCGCGGGACGGGTGGGCAAGGCCCTCCGTTTTGGCGACCCTGTCCGCCTCGCAAGGCCGCGACGGCGCCGGGTGCTGGCCGCCTCGCTCTCCACAGCGAGCGCCGGCCGCGTCATCCACAGCGGCGGACACCGGGGCATATGTTGCTAATTTGTTTGCGTTTCATCCTGCCCCTGCTAATTTACCCGAACTTAACGACTTACCCCGCCATTTAGTTGGATCGCAGGTGCCGACACACCATATGTGGTGTTGGGGACGGTTCGGGAAGCCGGGGAAAACCTCGTTCGTCCACAGGTCAGGGCGGATCGGGGCCTAGCTCTCGGAACGCCGCTTGAGCACCTTCTCGCCCAGAGCGGGCCCAGTTTGGTGAAGGACAGACGATGCGGATTGATCGGCGTTACACGACGGACGGAAAGTCCCCCTATGACGGTATCGAGTTCCGGACGGCGGTCTCCGAGATCCGCAACCCGGACGGGTCCGTCGTCTTCCGCCTGGACAACGTCATGGTGCCGGCCTCCTGGTCGCAGGTGGCGACGGACATCATCGCGCAAAAATATTTCCGCAAGGCCGGCGTCCCGGCCCGGGTCGCGGCGGACGCCGAGCCGGGCGTTCCCGAGTGGCTGCAGCCGCAAGGCGCCCGACGAGGACGCGCTCGCCGAACTGCCGGAGGACGAGCGCACGGTCGGCGAGACGAACTCGCGCGCCGTGTTCGACCGTCTGGCCGGCGCGTGGACCTACTGGGGCTGGAAGGGCGAGCTACTTCGACACCGAGGGCGACGCGCGCGCCTTCTATCGACGAGTGCGCTACATGCTCGCCACGCAGAAGGTCGCCCCCAACTCGCCGCAGTGGTTCAACACCGGCCTCCACTGGGCCTACGGCATCGACGGCCCCAGCCAGGGCCACTTCTACGTCGATCCGGAGACCGACGACGCTGGTGCGCTCGAAGTCGGCCTACGAGCACCCGCAGCCGCACGCCTGCTTCATCCAGTCCGTCTCCGACGATCTCGTGAACGACGGCGGCATCATGGACCTGTGGGTGCGCGAGGCGCGGCTCTTCAAGTACGGCTCGGGCACCGGCTCGAACTTCTCGTCGATCCGCGGCGAGGGCGAGAAGCTGGCCGGCGGCGGCAAGTCGTCGGGCCTGATGAGCTTCCTGAAGATCGGCGACCGTGCGGCGGGCGCCATCAAGTCCGGCGGCACCACCCGCCGCGCGGCGAAGATGTGCGTCGTCGACGTCGACCACCCCGACATCGAGGAATACGTCGAGTGGAAGGTGCGCGAGGAGCAGAAGGTGGCGGCGCTCGTCACCGGCTCCAAGATCGTCAAGAAGCACCTCACCGCCGTCATGAAGGCGTGCGTGAACTGCGAGGGCTCCGGCGACGATTGCTTCGAGCCGGAGAAGAACCCGGCCCTGAAGCGGGAGATCAAGGCCGCCAAGGGCGCGATGGTGCCGGAGAACTACATCCGCCGCGTCGTCCAGTTCGCCCGCCAGGGCTACACCAAGATCGAGTTCCCGACCTTCGACACCGACTGGGACTCGGAAGCCTACCTCACGGTTTCGGGCCAGAACTCCAACAACTCCGTGCGGGTGACGGACGACTTCCTGCACGCCGTGAAGGCCGATCGCGACTGGGACCTCACCTGGCGCACCAACGGCAAGGTGGCGAAGACGCTGCCGGCGCGCGAGCTGTGGGAGAAGATCGGCCACGCGGCGTGGGCCTCGGCCGATCCCGGCATCCAGTTCCACACCACCATCAACGACTGGCACACCTGCCCGGCGGGCGGTGAGATCCGGGCGTCGAACCCGTGCTCGGAGTACATGTTCCTCGACGACACGGCCTGCAATCTCGCCTCGATCAATCTCCTGCAGTTCAGGGCCGAGGACGGCGCCTTCCAGACCGAGCTCTTCGAGCACGCGGTCAAGCTGTGGACCATGGTGCTGGAAATCTCCGTCACGATGGCGCAGTTCCCCTCGCCGCAGATCGCCGAGCGCTCCTACGACTACCGCACGCTCGGCCTGGGCTTTGCCAACATCGGCGGCCTGCTGATGGTGTCGGGCATCCCCTACGACTCGGCCAAGGGCCGGGCGCTGTGCGGCGCCATCACCGCGATCATGACGGGCGTCTCCTATGCGACGTCGGCGGAGATGGCGCGCGACCTCGGCGCCTTCCCCAAGCTACGCCGAAAACCAGGACGCGATGCTGCGCGTCATCCGCAACCATCGTCGCGCCGCCCGCGGCGAGAGCGGCGGCTATGAGAAGCGTGGCGACCCGCCCGGTGCCGCTCGACCGCGCCGCCTGCCCCGACGCCTCCCTCCTGGAGCGCGCCGAGGCGGCCTGGGACCGTGCGCTGAGCCTCGGCCAGAAGTACGGCTACCGCAACGCGCAGGCGACGGTGATCGCGCCCACCGGCACCATCGGCCTGGTGATGGACTGCGACACCACCGGCATCGAGCCGGACTTCGCGCTGGTGAAGTTCAAGAAGCTGGCCGGCGGCGGCTACTTCAAGATCATCAACCGCGCCGTCCCGGCCGCCCTCGCCGCCCTCGGCTACAGACGCCAAGCAGCGTGACGAGATGATCGCCTACGCCGTCGGTCGCGGCACGCTCGAGGGTGCGCCGCACATCAACCCGCAGTCGCTCGCCGACAAGGGCTTCCCGGCCGAGGCGATCGCCTCCGTCGAGGACGGGCTGAAGTCCGCCTTCGACATCCGCTTCGTCTTCAACAAGTGGACCATCGGCGAGGAGGTCCTGCGCGAGGTGCTCGGCAACGACGTCGACCTCGACGATCCCACCTTCGATGCGCTGGCCGCCCTCGGCTGGTCGAAGAAGGAGATCGACGCGGCCAACGTCTATGTCGCCGGTGCGATGACCCTGGAGGGCGCGCCGCACCTGAAGGACGAGCATCTGCCGGTGTTCGACTGCGCCAACGCCGTGCGGCCGCCTCGGCAAGCGCTACCTGTCGGTGGACAGCCACATCCGCATGATGGCGGCGGCCCAGCCGTTCATCTCCGGCGCCATCTCCAAGACCATCAACATGCCGAACGACGCCACGGTGGCGGACTGCGAGGCGGCCTACGAGCTGTCCTGGCAGCTCGGCGTGAAGGCCAACGCCCTCTACCGCGACGGCTCGAAGCTGTCCCAGCCCCTCTCCTCGCAGCTCATCGTCGGACGACGAGGACGAGGTGGAGGAGATCCTGGAGGCGCCCATCGCCGCCCGCGCCGCCAAGATGGCCGAGAAGCTGGTGGAGCGCGTCGTCGAGCGCGAGGTGATCAGCCGCAAGCGCGACTCGATGCCCGACCGGCGCAAGGGCTACACCCAGAAGGCCATCATCGGCGGCCACAAGGTGTACCTGCGCACCGGCGAGTTCGACGACGGGCGCCTCGGCGAGATCTTCATCGACATGCACAAGGAGGGCGCCGCCTTCCGTGCGATGATGAACAACTTCGCCATCGCCATCTCGCTCGGCCTGCAATACGGCGTGCCGCTGGAGGAGTTCGTGGACGCCTTCACCTTCACCCGGTTCGAGCCGGCGGGCTTCGTGCAGGGCAACGAGGCGATCAAGAACGCGACGTCGATCCTGGACTACATCTTCCGCGAGCTGGCCATCTCCTACCTCGGCCGCAACGACCTGGCGCACGTGACGCCGGAGGACGTCGGCGGGGCGACCACGCTGGGCCACGGCGTGGTCGGGCGACAAGCCGCAGCCGCAGATGGTGAGCCACGGCCTGGTGCGCGGGCAGCAGTTCCGCCTGATCCGCGCCGACGCGCCGGAGGCCAAGGCGGTGGACGTCATCGCCAACGCGCTGACGCGCGGCATCGGCGCCGCGGCGGCGGTGGGCCGCGGCGACGGCACGCGCGACGCCGGCCCCGGTGCAGACCCCGGCGAGCCGGCCGAGGGCGAGCGCTCGCCGATCGACGAGATCCGCGCCGAGGTGGCCGCGCTCCTCGGCGCGGGCGACACGAGCCCGCCACGGCCGAAGCGCCGAAGCAGGCTGGCCCGACGTCGAGCAGCGAGCGCGCGATGATCGCCCGCCTGAAGGGCTTCGAAGGCGATCCCTGCGGCGAGTGCGGCAACTTCACCCTGGTGCGCAACGGCACCTGCCTGAAGTGCGACACCTGCGGCTCCACCTCGGGCTGCAGCTGACGCCCGGGCCGCGCGTCGGAGCGGGCGGCCCAACGCAGATATGAAAAAGCCCGGCGACCGAGAGATCGCCGGGCTTTCGTTATCGCGGGGGCAACGCCGCTCATCAGGCGTCAGTTGCTCTGGCGCCAGCGTTGGTCTCGGCTGTCCCGCCAGTTGCCGGGGCGGCGCACAGGGCCCCGCTCGAAGCGTTCCAGCTCATCGCGCAGGTGGGCGATCTCCCGGTCGCGCTCCGCGACGCGCTCCTGCAGCTGTTCCAGTCGATCGCGTAGCGGTCCACCGCCCTCGCGGCGTTCGCGGATCCGGTCCATGATGGCCTTGAAGCGGGTCACTTCCTGGTCGCGCTTGGAGAGCATCTCCTGCTTGTTGGCCACCACGGTCTCCAAGCGGCCGATCTTGTCGGCGCGAGAGGAGGCGAGACTTTGCAGCTCGTGGATCTGGTCCGCGCGCTTGCGCGCAAGGCTCCGCGCCTCCAGGTACTTCGCCTGGCGCTCGTCGACGACATTCTGCAGATGCTCGTTCTGCTGACGCAGATCATGCAGCTCGTCCCTCAGCTCGGCGCGGCGGCCGCCGCGGTGCCGCCGGCCGCCGCGCCGATCCTCCAACCTCCGGATGGTCTCCGCCTGGGCGTCGCGTTCGTCGGCCAAACGGCGGTTCTCATCGCGCAGCGCCTCGATTTCGCGCCGCATGTCGTGGCGGCCGCCACCGCCATATTGCGCCAGCTGAATGGGGTCGCCCCCACCGGGCATCAAGCCGCGAGATGGCAAACGGGCGTCCGCCATGGCAACGCTCGCCGGGATCACCAGAAAGGCCGTGAGCGCGGTGACAGTCCATCGTTGCATCATTTCACTCCCAGTTCGTTGGTTGAAGGACTAACCAACGAGGGCTGAATAGGGTTCGAATGACGCGGTTGGCTGATGTTCAGGGAGTGCGCTCGTCCGCCGCACCGCCGCGACGGTGGCGCACACGGGTCGGAAACGCGCGCACTGCCACCTGTTCGGCGTCGGCATCGGAGCGGCTGCCGATGTGACGGGCGTACCATGACGCCAGCGGCGACGCGCTCATCCCATGCGAGAGAATCGAGAGCGCCACCGTGAGGTAGGCGACGGCGACGATGCCGGACAGGCCGGCAAGCCCCTCGGCGGCGCCTTCGCTGATGATCAGCACATAGAGGATCGACGCCAGACCCCGCGGGCCGAACCAGCCGAGGAACAGCACCGTGACCGGCGCGAGGCGCGTGCCCGTGAGCGAGAGCGCCACCGGCACCATACGGATGACGGTCAGCGAGAGGACCGCGTAAAGGACATGCGCCGCGGTGAGGTCGCCGAGCACGGTCGGCAACAGCACCGCCCCGAAGATCAGGAAGACGACGAGATTGAGGAGCTGACCCTCCGTCTCGCCGAAATCCTCCACCGCGTCGAGCAGCGTGCGCGAGCGGGTACCGACCACCATGCCGGCCACGAACGCGGCGATGAAGCCGTTGCCGCCGATCACCTCCGCCGTGCCGAACGCGAGGATCGCCAGACTCAGCACCGAGATCTGGATGAAGGCGCGGTTCATGTCTTTCCGGCGCGCCGCCCACTCCACCGCCGCCGCACCGGCGCCGCCGATCAACAGCCCCGCCAACGGGCCGAGGGTGAGCTGTCCCGCCACGAAAAGCGCCCAGGACCCGACTCCGCCGGCCTCCGTCTCCATCGCCAGCGAGAGGACGATGAGAAGCACCGGAAAGGCGAGGCCGTCGTTGAGACCGCTCTCCACGTTGAGAGCCTGGCGCACGCGCACCGGGATCGCCGAGTTCGTGACGACCGCCTGCCCCAGCGCGGCATCCGTCGGCGACAGAATGACGCCGAGCACCACCGCCTCCCATAGCTCCAGCCCTGGGAGGATCAGCAGCGCGGCGCCGGTCCCCGCCACCATCGTCAACGGCAGTCCGAGGCCGAGGAGGCGCAGCGGAACGTCATGCTCCGAGCCCAGCCGGGAGACGTCGATCCGCGCCGCGTCGACGAAGAGAACGAGGACGAGCGCGATCTCGGCAAGGCCATGGATGAACGCGCCCTCCACCGACAGCTCGACCACGCCGAACCCGGCACCGCCCACGACGACACCGAGGCCCGCGAACGCCATCGGTCCCGTCGAGCATCCCCCGCTCCCCCCACCGCGAGAAGAGGCCGTAGACGAACACCGCGAGAGCGACGATCAGAAGGTCCGAGGTTTCCATGCCATGTCCCTCGTGTGGAGGTGGAGCGGTCCGGGCGATCCCGTCTTCACCTTGGCGGAACGCGCCGCGCCATGTGTCAGTGCCGTGGGGGCGGGGCGCTGCCGCGGCGGCGCGGGACATCCACGCCGCGCTGGCGCAGCAGCTCGCGCACCGCCTCGTTCTGCACCGCGAAGGATCCGTCGTGGATGGAAAGCCGCACCGTCTCGAGCTTCGGCAATTTGAGAAGCGGCGACAGGGCGATTGTGTTGACCAGGGAAATGATCTTGAAGTGGCGGATGTTCGGCAGTGCTCGATGTCGACGAGGGAGGTGATGTCGAATTCGTCGGACTCGCCGTCCCAGAAGCGCCACGCGAATTCGTAGACCGGCAGGCTGGCGTCGATGGATAGCATCGTCACCTCCGCGAGCAGCTCGGGCGGCAGCGGATACCGTGCGAGCGCATCGTGGATCTCGGGGAAATAGTCGTACCCCTCCTCCTCGAGATCCACCTCGCGGCCGAGGACGTGGGCGGCGAACTCCGCCGGCTCGCCGAGGTCCAGCCGCTTCTCCATAAGCAGCCACCCGATCACCGCGAGCTTGAGATTGCGGTCCGCGAAAGGAGCACCCGGCACGGTATCGAAGGCCGGGTATTGCGGCGCGACCTTCTCGGGATAGGTGGCGTTCGGGTCGCTCAAGGCGATGCCGTACACTTTGTCGAAGTTGACGGAGAGCGAGAGCTTCTGCGTCTCGTCCTCGGCGAAGCCGTGCTGCATCGGCGGCCCGAATTCGGACTTGCCGCCAAGCGTGATGTCGGGCCGCGCGGTGGCAAGGTCCTCGGTCGGCATTTGGATCGACAGGCCCTCGATCACCACGGTGGGGTCGAACCGGCGGTCGAACCTCACTTCGCCGATCCGCCCGTCCGTCGTGATCCGGGCGGAGAAGCCGTGCGTGTACGCCAGCACGTCGACCAGCCCCTCGCGGTGCGGCGCCGGCGGACGCCACGAGGACCCCATCATCGCAACGAGCCGCGCCACCGGATCGCCGGGACGCAGCGTCGCGAGGGCGGCGGCCGAGATCGTATCGCTCATCGTCTCCTGTCCGGTGTCGCCCGTTCATCCGGCCGAGCGTCGCGGGACGCGCGATCCGCGGCCCGCAGGCTCAGGTCATTTCAACGCCCCGTTAATTCGGAAGGTTCAGCCGAATGTGCAGATCGCGAAGCTGCGCCGGCGTGACGTCGGACGGGGCGCCCATCATCAGGTCCTCGGCCCGCTGGTTCATCGGGAACAGCGTCACGTCGCGAAGGTTCTCGCGGCCGCAGAGCAGCATGACGATGCGGTCGATGCCCGGCGCGATGCCGCCGTGCGGCGGCGCGCCGTACTCCAGCGCCGACAGCATGCCGCCGAACTTGTCGTGCAGCACCTGCTCGTCGTAGCCGGCGATGGCGAAGGCCTTCTTCATGATCTCCGGCTTGTGGTTCCGGATCGCGCCCGACGACAGCTCCACGCCGTTGCAGACGATGTCGTACTGGAAGGCGTCGATCGTCAGCGGGTCCTTGGTCTCGAGCGCCTCCAGCCCGCCCTGCGGCATCGAGAACGGGTTGTGCGAGAAGTCGACCTTGCTTGGCGTCCTCGTCCGCACTCGAACATCGGGAAGTCGACGATCCAGCAGAACGCGAACTGGTCCTCGTTCATGAACTTGCCGCCCACAGCTCCTGCAGGTCGCGGCCGAGCTTGATGCGCGCCTCGCCCGGCGAAGCGCGGTGAACTGGTCCGGCCGCCCGGCCACGAAGAAGACCGCGTCGCCCGCGTCGACGCCGAGCTGCTTGCGCAGCGCTTCGGTCCGCTCCGGGCCGATGTTCTTGGCGATGGGGCCGGCCGCCTCCGCCTCGCCGCCGCCCTCCGGCTGCGCCAGAAGATGTAGCCGAGGCCCTTCTGGCCCTCCGACTGCGCCCAGGAGTTCATGCGGTCGCAGAAGGTGCGCGGCCGCCGCCCGGCGCCGGGATCGCCCACACGCGCACCTTCGGATCCGCGTCGATCATGCCGGCGAAGACCTTGAAGCCGGAGCCGTCGGAAATGCTCGGTGACGTCGGCCATCTCGATCGGGTTGCGCAGGTCCGGCTTGTCGGTGCCGTACTTCGCCATCGAGTCCTTGTACGTGATGCGCGGGAAACCGGCGGTGACGGGCTTGCCTTCGGCGAACTCCATGAAGAGATCGCGCAGCACCGGCTCGACCGCCTGGAACACGTCCTCCTGCTCGACGAAGCTCATCTCGATGTCGAGCTGGTAGAACTCGCCCGGCGAGCGGTCGGCGCGGGCGTCCTCGTCGCGGAAGCACGGCGCGATCTGGAAGTAGCGGTCGAACCCGGCGATCATGCACGAGCTGCTTGAACTGCTGCGGCGCCTGGGGGAGCGCGTAGAACTTGCCCGGGTGGAGGCGCGACGGCACCAGGAAGTCGCGCGCCCCCTCCGGCGAGGACGCGGTCAGGATCGGCGTCTGGAACTCCATGAAGCCCACTTCGGTCATGCGCCGGCGGATCGAGGCGATGATCTTCGAGCGCTTCACGATGTCGGCGTGCATGCGTCTCGCGGCGCAGGTCCAGGAAGCGGTACTTGAGGCGGATGTCTTCGGGATAGTCCGGCTCGCCGAAGATGGGCACCGGCAGCTCGGGTGCGTTCGACAGCACCTCGATCTCGCGGGCGAACACCTCGATCTCGCCGGTGGGCAGGCGGTCGTTCACCAGCTCCGCGTCGCGCTGCTTCACCTCGCCGTCGATGCGGATCACCCACTCGGAGCGCACCGTCTCCGCCGACCTTGAAGGCTGGCGAATCGGGGTCGACCACCACCTGGGTGATGCCGTAATGGTCGCGCAGGTCGATGAAGAGGAGGCCGCCGTGGTCGCGCACGCGGTGCACCCAGCCGGACAGGCGCACGGTCGAGCCGGCATCTCCGGCGCGAAGGGCGGCGCAGGTGTGGGAACGATAGCGGTGCATGATGGGGCCTTTCCGGGGACAGTCGCCCGCGCATTCGCCACTCTCGGCCCCGCCTGTCAAGCGTTGCACCGCCCGGGCGGGACATTGACCCCCGGCTTACGCGGCTTTTTCGAGGGCGGCATGGAGGGAGGATAGACGATGACTGTGCGGTGGACCGCCACCGGCGCGAGGCGTTTGGGCACGGCGCGCCAGCCGTTCCGCCGGCGGCGGGCCGAGGGGGAGAACGTTGTACGGGCACGGCCACGCTGCATCGTGCCCCGGCGGACGTGAGCGCGATGCAGCAGGCCGATCCCATTATCGTGACGCTTCAGTTCGATGCCGCCACCGCGGCCTTCTTCGAAGCGCAGCGGCGTGCCCACTTCCCGCCGGAGCTGAACCGGATCCCGGCGCACCTCACCCTGTTCCACGCCCTCCCCGGCGCCGAGGAGCCGGCCGTTCTGCGGGCCGTCGCCGCCGTCGCCGCGCGCCCGCCCTTTCCGGTGGCGGTGGAGGGCCTGATGCCGCTCGGCCGCGGGGTCGCCTATCGCCTCTCCGCCGGCCCGCTCACCGCCCTCAGAGCCGACCTCGCACGGCGCCTCGCGCGATGGCTGACCCGCCAGGACCGCGAGACGTTCCGCCCCCACGTCACGGTCCAGAACAAGGTCTCCCCGCAGATGGCGCGCGCGACGCAAGAGGCGCTGGAGCTGGCGTTCACCCCCTTCACCGCGGTGGCCGAGGGACTCCAGCTTTGGGCCTATCGGGGCGGCCCATGGTCGCCGCTGGCCGCCGTCGGGTTCGGCGGACGGTGATGCACGAGGTCCCTACTGGGGCGAAGCCGGCGCCGCGGCAGTCTCGACGATCTGGCCGAAGATCGTGTCGAGCTGCGCCGCGACCTCGGCGAGCGTGTCGCCGCCCGCGTCCATGTAGGGCGCGAGAACGGCACTCGGCAGCGCATAGGCGAGCGTTCCGGTGCCGTCCGGCTCCTCCATCACCATGATGCGGATCGGCGCCTCGATCATCGCCGCCGGCGCAGCGCGGATGACGGTGACGGCGAAATCATTGCGGAAGACGCCGACGACGCGGTTGCCGGGGATCGTCTCGCCGCGCTCTTTGGCCACCTCGGTGGGGCCGGCCTCGGTCACCAGGCCCATCTTGTGGGTTTTTACGGCAGCCTTCAGATCGGCAAGTGCGGTGGCGTAGTCCTTGTCCGTCTCGGTGACCGACCAACCCTCCGGCGCACCCAGAACACTCTCGGCCGTAGCTGGAACGGCGAGCGCCGCCAGAACCACCAGCGCCCCCATTAGAGCCGCCCACAGGATGGTCGCGATACGATGCGTCATGGAACGCTCCCCGTTTCAGCGGGTCTGACGCGCCCGCTCTCCGGCCAAGGATCCTGCCGCACGGCGCGCGGCGGCGACATTCACGCTTGCGCGAGCGCCCGATCGATCCGAAAAGGTGACATAGCACGCATTGCCGCGGCGGGCGGACCACCCCATCTCGCCCGGGAACCACCGCCGCGATGAACCATCACCGCGCAGAGAGGGACAGATGACCAAACCCATCGATCTGTACTACTGGCCGACCCCGAACGGCTTCAAAGTCTCGATCTACCTCGAAGAGGTCGGAGCCCCGTACAACACGATCTACGTGAACATCGGCGCCGGCGACCAGTTCAAGCCGGACTTCCTGGCCATCTCCCCCAACAACCGCATGCCCGCGATCGTCGACCATGACGGGCCGGACGGCAAGGAAATCTCGGTCTTCGAGTCCGGCGCGATCCTCCTGTACCTCGGCCGCAAGTTCGGGCAATTCTACCCGTCCGACGAGCGCAAACGGGTCGAAGTCGAAGAGTGGTTGATGTGGCAGATGGGCGGCTTCGGCCCCATGCTTGGCCAGAACCACCATTTCAACACCTACGCCCCCGAAGACCTCCCCTACGCCAAGAAGCGCTACACGGACGAGACGCACCGGCTCTACGGTGTTCTCGACAAGCGCCTCCAGGGCCGCGAATTCATCTGCGGCGACTACTCCATCGCCGACATGGCCTGCGTCGGCTGGGCCAACGGCTGGGAGCGCCAGAAGATGGACATCGACGAGTTCCACAACGTCAAGCGCTGGCTCGCCGCCGTGAAGGCGCGGCCCGCCGTGGAGCGCGGGATGGCTCTCGGAAAAGAGGAACGCGCCAAGATGAACCTCGCCACCGACAAGGACGCCCAGGCGATGCTGTTCGGACAGCGCGCACGCTGAATGGAAAACGTCGACGTGGGACCGGGTGGCGCCGCCGAAGCGAGGGGGGTTCCCCCCTCGCGCTCCCTCCGCCTCGCCGGCAGGCAGCCGTTCAGATCAGAAAGCCGCAAGAGCGGCTGACTGAACTGAACAGCAGCCATCGACGCTGATGAGGATCGAGACCGCGTCAAGGGTGAAGGCTTCGCCCGCTTCGCGCCCTTGACCCGGCCTCGATCCTCAAGGCCCGGACAAGCGGCTATTGCGATGGGCGTTTGCGCTGCAGGCCGGAGCGTTTGCACGAGGCCACCAGCTCACCCTTCTGGTTGTAGGCGCGGTGGAGGAAGGTCACGATCCCCGCGTTGGGGCGCGATTTGCTCTCACGCAGCTCCAGCACCTCCGTCTCCACGTGGATCGTGTCGCCGTGGAAGAGCGGCTTGGGAAAACGCACCTCGTCCCAGCCGAGGTTGGCGATCGCCGTCCCCAGCGTCGTGTCGCCCACGGAGATCCCCACCATCAGCCCCAGCGTGAAGCACGAGTTGACGATGCGCTGACCGAATTCGGTCT
The DNA here is from genome assembly GCA_963771975.1 of uncultured Alphaproteobacteria bacterium. Lineage (GTDB taxonomy): Bacteria > Pseudomonadota > Alphaproteobacteria > Rhizobiales > Amorphaceae > Acuticoccus. The sequence goes on from CAVYVL010000002.1 coordinate 941,173, forward strand.
CGGTGCGGCAGTACTCCTCGTCGAGGTGCAAGAGCGCGGGGTTATGCGTCATCGCCGTGAAGAAGACGTTGTCCGCCTCCGTGATGGTGCGCCGCAGCGGGTGCTGGAACAGCTGCCCGACCGTCAGCTCGTCGAAATATACGCCAGCCATGGGTGTCCTCCTGTTGAGGGACGTCCTACCGCAGCCGCCATGGGGAGCAAGCGGCTTCGCTTGACCGGGGCGAAGCGCGCGGAGGGCGCCGTTCAGGACGGGCGGGCGACGTCGAGGCGGGCGACCGCGTAGGGCTGCAACGTCAGGGGCATGGTGAGCGGCTGGGCCTCGAGGGGCTGGGCCTCCCGGCAGGCGGCCGCGAAAGTGTCCTCGTCCAGCACCCAGCCTGTCGCGCCGTTGACGCCCTCCAGCTTTGCCTCGACCGTCTCGCCGGTCAGGTTGACGAGCACCACGGCGACGCCCTCGTCCGTGGCCACCGCGAGCGCCTTCACCCGCGCCGGCTGGTCGCTGACCGCCTCCAGCACCGGGCGGCCTGCCAGCGCCGCGGCCATCGCGAAGACGTGCCAGCTCGGCATCACCGCGGCGTCCGCCGTCGTCGAAGTACGGCCGCGCCGTCTCGCCGGGCGCGTCGACGATGCCCGATGGGCCGGCCACCGCCGCCAGCGTCACCGCATCGACGCCTCGCGAGGGCCGCCTCGGCGACATAGCCCGCGTACCAGGCCGCGCCCAGCAGCGCGCGGTCGCGCGGGTCGATCCGGTTCATCGCCTGGCGCATGTTGTCCGGGTTTTCCGCCGGCGCCGCGCCGTAGGGGTTCATGCGCATGGAGACGGCGATGGGGAAGACCCAGTACGGGCGTGTCGCCCGCGAAGGCGCGCACGCTGTGGAACACGGAGGGCAGCGCCTGCAGCGTCTCCATGACGCTCTCGTCGTCGCCCGCGTGGACGATCGGCGCGCCGGAGTGGCCGACGAAATCGAACTGCCCCTTCGGCGGGCGCTTGCGGTTGAGCTCGGTGAAGTACGAGAACATGCCGCCGCCGATGGGCACGCCCGGGAAGGCCCGCCGCGCCTCGGCCACCAGTCGCTCCCAGGAGGGCGCGGGCGGGAAGGTCGTCCCCGGCAGCGTGCACTTGAGGTCCGAGCCGGGGGACACGGCGACGCGCTCGCGAACGCGAAGCCCTGCGTGGCGGCGGCGATGGTGGCGAGGTCACGCGTGCAGCACGGCGAGATCGTCGGTCGGCTGGCCGGACGCGTCCTCGCACGGCACGACCGCCTCCAGCACCAGCGGCGCCCCCACCGCCTCGCCGACCTCGGCGTACTCGGCGATGGTGGCGCGGTCGTGGCCGGCCGCGCGCATCGAAGTGGCACACCAGGAAGGCGGGCCTGGCGTTGGCGAGCAGGTCCGCCCGCTCCAGCGCCGCACGCGCCCACCGCGCCGGCACCGCGAGGCCGAGTTTGGGCACCGCACGTCCCCGTTTCGGCGCCGACGGTGACCGTGACCGGGCCGCTGGTCTCGGCACCGCCGTTCGGCAGCGCCCCGTCCAGCGTGATCGTCACGGCTTGCTGGAACGCCTCGCCCTTGGCTCATCGTGTAGGGCCAGGGCTTGGCCAGCGGGCGGATGTAGGTCTTGAACGAGGCGTCCAGCCAGTTGCGATGGTCCTCCATCTCGAAGGCATCGCCCTCCATGCGGCAGGTGAGGCGGACGCCGGGCCGGATCTCGTGCGTCACCGCGCGGATGTCCTGGAAGGGACACGCCGGGTCGACCTCCACCGGGAAGCGGCTCTCCTCGACGCTGCCGTCGGTGTGTTCGATCGTCACCGGGTGGTCGACCACGCCATCCAGCGGATGCAGCACCACGAAGCCGGTGCGGTTGGTGACGAAGTCGGTGTCCGGCGCGCCCTCGGCGGTGAAGGTCAGGCTGCCGTCCGCCTGCCCCTCGATCCGCGCGCGTGTAGCTCAGGCTCTGCGTGTCGTCGCCGACGCGGGCGCGGTAGGTGACGCGTGAAGCCGTCCGCCCGCTCGTCGACGGCGAGATCGTCGATGGCGGCGTTGTAGGTGCCCCAGTTCTTGTCGCGGGCGAGGAAGGCGACGCCTCGGATCGCCTCGACGCCGCCGATGGTGATGTAGCGCAGGTTGCCGCCCTCGAGCCGCGCCTCCAGGACGCCGGCCTTCAGGATGCGCGGCGGGGCGACGGGCTCCTCCGTCCCGAAGCGGGCGATGGCCGGGGACAGGTCTGCGGTGGCTTCGGTCATGCTGGGGCTCCTTGTGCGAGCGCGCGGCCCTCGGCGTCGAACAGCGTCGTGCGGGCCATGTCGATCGAGAGCGGCAGGCGGGCGCCGGGCCGCTCGACCGTGTGGGCGGGCAGCTCGGCCGTGACCTCGACGTCGCCGATGCGGAACTGGGCGTAGGTGCGGGTGCCGGTGGGCTGGACGAGATCGATGAGGGCGTCGATTTCGCCCGCGCCGGCCGCCGCCGGGCCCTCCCCGGCCCGCGACAGATGCTCGGGGCGGATGCCGAGCACCGTGGCGCGCGGCGCGCCGCTCACCTGCGGCGGCGCCGGCAACGTCTGACCGTCGGCGAGGCGGATGGTGTCGCCCTCCAGCGCCACGGGCAGGAAGTTCATCTGCGGCGAGCCGATGAAGCCGGCGACGAAGCGCGTCCGGGGCCGCTCGAAGAGCTCCAGCGGCGGACCCTCCTGTTCGATCTTGCCGTCGCGCAGGAGGACGATGCGGTCGGCCAGCGTCATCGCCTCGATCTGGTCGTGCGTGACGTAGATGGTGGTCTTGCCGATCTCGCCGTGCAGGCGCTTGATCTCGGCCCGCATCCCGTCGCGCAGCTGCGCGTCGAGGTTGGAGAGCGGCTCGTCGAACAGAAAGAGCCGCGCATCGCGCACCACGGCGCGGCCGATGGCGACGCGCTGGCGCTGCCCGCCGGAGAGCTGGCGCGGCTGGCGGCCAGAAGCTCGGTGATGCCGAGCATCTCCGCCGCCTCGCCCACGCGCCGCTTCACATCCGCGTCCGGTGTCTTGCGGGCTCTGAGGCCGAAGGCGATGTTCTCGAACACCGAGAGGTACGGGTAGAGCGCGTAGTTCTGGAACACCATGGCGATGTTGCGCTCGCGCGGGCGCAGGTCGTTCACCACCTCGCCGTCGATGGCGATCGTGCCCTTCGTCACCTCCTCGAGGCCGGCGATGGTGCGCAGCAGGGTGGACTTGCCGCAGCCGGACGGGCCGACGAAGACGCAGAACTCACCCTCCGGCACGGTCAGGTCGATGCCCTTGAGGGCCTCCATCGCGCCGTAGAACTTGTGGAGGCCTTTGATGTCGAGACGCGACATAACCTATCCCTTGACGGCGCCGAGCGAGATGCCGCGCACGAGGTAGCGTTGCAGGAAGGCGACCACGATGAAGATCGGCACGGTGCCGAGCATCGACATCGCCGCGATCTTCGCCCAGAAGTTGGACTGGCCGCCGAAATAGTGCGTCACCTGGACGGGGAACGTGGTGACTTCGTTGCGCGTCAGGATCAGCGCGAAGATGAACTCGTTCCACGCGAAGACGAACGTGAAGACCGCCGTCGCGAAGAGCCCGCCGCGCACCATCGGCAGCACGACCTTGCGGAACACCTGCCACCGGGTGAGCCCGTCGACGAGCGCCGCCTCCTCCAGCTCCAGCGGCACGTCCTGCACGTAGCCGCGCATCATCCAGATCACGTACGGCAGGTTGAACGCCGTGTAGAGGAGGATGAGCCCGGTGTAGGTGTCGACGAGGCCGAGGGCCACGAACAGCAGGAAGATCGGGAAGACGATGACGATGGGCGGGATCATCCGGTTGGAGATGATCCACTCCGAGAAGAGGTTGCCGCCGGTGCGGAACCGCGCGATCGAGTACGCGCACATGGTGCCGAGGAACATCGCGATGATCGTCGAAACGCCCGCGATGAAGAGGGAATTGAATACGGTCTCGGCGTCGCCGTCCTTGAAGAGCACGGCGTAGTTGGCGAACTGGATCTGTTCGGGCCACCACACCGGGGGGTAGGCGAAGATCTCGTCCGGCGTCTTGAAGGCGATGATCGCCAGCCAGTAGATCGGGAACAGGAAGAAGGCGAGCACCGCCAGCGCCGCCACGAAGCGCAGCAGAAGGCCGAGGCCGCGTTCGGGACGCAGCCTCATCGGTCGATCTCGATCTTGCGCAGGATAATGGTCACGCTCACCGCCAGGATGATGATGATCACGAAGGCCATCGCGGCCGTGTAGCTCGTTTCGAACTGCTGGAAGCCTTGGACATAGGCGTAGATCGAGATGGTCTCGGTCATGGTGCCCGGCCCGCCCTTGGTGAGCGCCCAAACGACGTCGAACAGGCGGAAGAGGTCGAGCGCGCGGATCAGCACCGCGATCGCCACCACCGGCCAGATCGCCGGCATGACGATGAGCCGGAACGTGCGCCACCAGGAGGCGCCGTCGAGCTCCGCCGCCTCGACCTGGCTCTGGTCGACGTTCTGCAAGGCCGCCCACAGGAGCAGGAACATGAACGGCGTCCACTGCCAGATCTCGGCGATCAATATCGCCGGGTAGACGAGGTTCGGGTCCACCGTCCAAAGGAGCGTCACCTCCTCGCCGGTGATCCAGCCGAGGATCTGGTTGATGGGGCCGTAGCGGTTGTCGAACAGCAGGCGCCACGTCGCGCCCGCGACGATCGGCGAGACCAGCACCGGCAGCACCAGGAGCGTGACGAAGATCGGCCGCCCCGGCATGCGGTCGACGAAGAGATAGGCCATCAGAAGGCCGAGCAGAAACTCCGCCGGCAGCGCGATCGCCACGAAGATCAGCGTATGGCCGAGCGCCTTCCAGAAGCGCGTGTCGTGCAGGAGCGCCTTGTAGTGGATGAAGCCGTTGTAGCTCGTGTCCATGTCGAACATCGTGATGTTCTGGACCGACTTCATGGCGGTGTAGATCACCGGGAACAGGCCGATCAGCAGGATCACCGCAACGGCCGGCAGGATCATCCAGTAGCGGAAGCCGCGCGCACGCCAGCTCGCCCGCGCGCGGCGGGACGAGGGGCCGCCGGGTATGGTCAGCGGATCAGCGCCCACGTCAGCCCTCCCCCAACCCGGCGCGCTGGTGGCGCGCCGGGGATCGTCATCGTGGCGTTTGGGCTCATGAGTCCGGGTAGGCCGCCGGGTTGGAGGCCCATGCCTCATAGGCCTCGCGCTGCTTGTCGGTGCCGATGCGGTCGGTGAGGCTGTCCCATTGCGCGGCGGCATCGTCGAGGATCGCCTTGGGGTCCTCGCCCGACCACAGGCGGCTGACGGACTGGCGCAGTACCTCCTCGTAGCGGTCGGTCTGGATGATCGAGAGGTCCAGGAGACCGTTGACGGCGCCGTCCTGCAGCGCGGCGAGATACTGCGGTGCCTCCGGCCAGCGGCTCTTGTATTCCTCAGAGGCGAAGTGGCTGTCGCGGAAGGGGTCACGCAGGGCGTAGGGGAGCTGCACGCGCTGCAGGCTGATCTCGGCCGAGTTGAGCCACTGCAGGAAGAGGTAGGCCGCCTCCTTGTTGCGCGAGTCGGACGAGACCGACAGCGCGAACCCGAGCGCCAGCTGCGGGTGGCCGCCCGGCGGCATCGCATAGCCCACCTTGCCGGCGATCTGCGACTTCGGCACCCACGAGAGCGCGTCTTCGTCGGTGCCGTAGCCGGCGGCCCAGCGCCCGTACGGTGGCCAGGAGACGGTCATCGCCGTGTCGCCGCGCAGGAAGGCCGCGAGGTTCTCCACGAAGCCCCACGTCTGCACGCCCGCCGGCATCCACTCGTTCTCCTCCACCCACTCGGAGAACACCTTCACGCCGGTCTCGGAGTTGATCGTCGCCTTCATGGTCTCGGGGTCGAAGAACTTGCCGCCCTCGTTGCGGAAGCGCTCCTGGAAGAACAGCGAGCCATAGGTCGGCTCACGCATGAAGGCCGAACCGTAGGGCGCGCCGCCGGTGTGCTCGGTGATGAACTTGCCGACCTCGTCGAACTCTTTCCAGGTCGTCGGCGGCACCGGCAGGTCGTAGCCCAGCTTCTCCTTGAAGGCGGCCTGGATCTCCGGGTCGCCGAGGACGTCCGTGCGGTAGTACATGACGAGGACGTCGCCATCGTCCGGCAGGCCGTAGATCTTGCCGTCGACCATCATCTGGTTGTCGCGGTAGACGGGCGCGATGGTCTGCAGCTCCTCGCGGTAGCCGTACTTGTCGACGTATGAGTCGAGCGGCTCCAGCGCGCCGGCACGCACGAGGTCCGGCATCCACGCGGGCACCACGTTCAGCGCGTCGTAGGCGGCGGTGCCGGCGCGGTGCTCCTGCAGGATCTTGGTGAACATCTCGGACGTCGGCACCTCGACGACGTTGACCTTGATGCCGGTCGCCTCCTCCCACATCGGGCCGGAGAAGTTCAGCGGGTCGAGCGCCTGCAGGCCCGCCTCCCAGACGATGGTGATCTCGGAGCCGGAGAATTGCTTGGCCGCCTCCACCGCCTTCTGCGCGGCCTGTGCGTTGGCGAGCCGTGGCCAACCGACGGCGCCCATGCCGGCGAGCGCCCCCGTGCCGATGACGAATTGCCTTCGATCCATTCGTTCCTCCCTGCTGTTCGGCCGTCGTTTCGCGGCCGTTCTCCCGGCCGTCTTGATGCGGCCGCTCATCGTGCCGGACCGGACGCGCGCGGCGGCGCGGCCGGCCTCAGGTCTGTTCGGCGAACGCCTGGAGGCGCTCCCGGAACGCTGCGCTCTCCAGAACCTCGCGATTGACGACGCCCTCGGGCGCCCGCCCCGCCGCGATCGCCTTCATGGCGGCGACGTCCGCGGCGCCGTTGCCGGCGAAGCACTCGTCGGTCCAGCAGAGCGCGTGCGGCGCGCCGATCACGTTGTCGAGGCTGAACAGCGGCTCGTCGGCGGGCGCCGGCTCGACCTCGTAGACGTCGAGCCCCGCGCCGGCGATCACGCCATCCTTCAGCGCCGCATAGAGCGCCTGCTGGTCGACGAGCGGGCCCGCGCGCGGTATTGATCAGCAGCGCGGTCGGCTTCATCAGCGCCAGCCGCTCGGCGTTCACCAGATGCCGCGTCGCCTCGGACAGCGGCACCGAGACGGACAGAACGTCGGCCTGGCGGAAGACCTCCTCGAGGCCGACCAGCTCCACCCCCAGCTCATCCGCCAACGCCGGATCGGCGTAGGGGTCGTGGGCGATGAAGCGCATGTCGAACGGCTTGGCGAGGCGGAACACCTCCGCGCCGATGTTGCCGATGCCGAGCTGGCCGAGCGTCTTGCCGACAAGGCCGGTGCCCATGTGGTCGACGCGCTGCGCCCACCCCTCCGGCCCGCCGCGCACCAGGCGGTCCTTGATGACGAGCTTCTGCGTCAGCGCCAGCATGTAGGTGATGACCGAGACCGCCACAGGCCGGCGCACCCCGGACGGGGTGATGACGACGGCGATCCCCGCGGCGGTGCACGCCGGAACGTCGACGTTGTCGTATCCGACGCCGAAGCGGGCCACCGCCATCATCGTCCCCGACGCTGGGATCGATTCCACCGTGAAGCGCGGCGCGAGCAGGATCAGCCCATGACACCCGTCAAGCCCTGCGGCGGGGATGACACCGTCCTCCGGCTCCACCCACACCATGTCGATATCCGGATCGTCCTCGAGCGGCGACAGATCGAACATCGGGAACGTGAGGCTGCCGTCCGGCTTGCGGAAGTCACCCGACAGCGCCACCCGCAGCCGGCCCATCAGCGCCCGCCCGCCCGGATCGCGCTCACGGCAGCGCTCAGCGCCTGGGTGAACATCCACACGTCGCCAGAGTAGCAGATCATGTCGAAGCCCTCGGCGTGGAGCGCGATCCCGTCCTCCACCGTGGGCACCAGCCGTCCGGTCGCCTTGCCGTTGTCGCGCGCGGCCCTGATCGTACGGTCGATGGCGGAGCGGAACAGGTTGTGCTCGAACTCCCCCGGAATGCCGAGCGAGGCGGAGAGGTCGAAGTGGCCCACCCACAGGCAGTCGATCCCGTCGGTGGCTGCAATCTCCTCGACGTTTTCGATGCCGGCCGCGGTCTCGATCTGGGCGAAGACGGTGGTGCGGGCGTTGGCGGCCATCAGCTTCTCGAGAACACCGCCGCCGCGATAGCCGTCGTGGGCGATGCCCAGCGCCACACCGCGACGTCCCTCCGGCGCGTATTTCACCGCGTCGACGATGGCGCGGGCTTCCACGCCGTCACTGACCATCGGCACCATGATGCCCTCCGCGCCCATGTCGAGCACGCGAGCGATGTGGTGCGGATCCTTGGACGGGCTGCGCACGATCATCGGCAGGCGCGCAGCCTCCATGTATCGCACGGCGCCTTTCACAGTCTCCAGCGAGAAGCCGGAGTGCTCCATGTCGAAGAGCGTGTAGTCACACCCGGCATTCTTCATGAGATGCCCGATGCCGGGCGTCGCGAATTCCACGATGAAATGACCGACGGCGAGCCCGCCCCGGGTCATCTCCTTGAGCGAGCGTTCCGTCAACGCTGCCCTCCCTATGTATCCGGCTCTTGATGCTTGGATGGCCGGTGGATTTCGGAGAGGTTATACCAGCATACCATCGCCCACAAGGCGTACGCCGGGCTGAAATGTCACTCTCTTTGCATCAGCTCCTGTGCACGTAGAGGGCAGCCGACCGGTCGAGGTGGGCGCGCATGGCGTCCACCGCGCCCTCGGCGTCGCCGGCGGCGATCAGGTCGATGATCTCGGCGTGCTCGGCCAGCGTCACGTCCTCGTTGCCGGACCAGTGCAGCAGCGAGTGATGGTACTCGAACAGCCACCGCAGCATGGCGTCGCTCACCGTCACGATGATCGGATTGCGCGTGAGGGCGGCGATGCGCACGTGGAAGCGCATGTCGGCCGCCACGAACGCCGGCGCGTCGCCCACGTGGCTCCGCTGCTCCGCGACGAGGGCTCTGAGCTCGGCAATGTCTTCCGGCGCGGCGTTCCGGGCGGCGATGCCGACGACACCCGTCTCGAACAGCCGCCGCGCTTCCTTCAGGTATTCGAGGTTGGAGGGCTCGGTGGACAGGAGCAACCGCGCCACTTCGTTCATCTGCTCCACGGCGAGGTCGGTGGAGAGGACGTTGACGCGGCTCCGCTCGCCATGCGCGATGGTGATGAGGCCTTTGTTCTGGAGCGATTGCAGCGCCTCACGGATCGCCGGGCGGCCGACACCGAAGCGTTCCATCAGGTCGCGTTCGGACGGCAGCACGTCGCCCGGTTTCAGCTCGCCCCCGATCATCGCGTGCAGCCGTTCGAACACCTGGTCCGACAGCTTGCGCCGCACGATCCGGTCGGCGGCCGGCTCATCCCCCACGCGCTGGTCCTTCACCACCTCGCCACACCTCACCGTTCCCCCGCGACCTCGGCGCTATACCACTGCGGCCGGGGCAACCGTCATACGACCCGTGCTTGCCACGAAGAAATCCTCTGCCCCCATCTGCCCCCCCTTCAGCGCCAGCTCGAGGCCGTCGAACGCCGGCGTCTCGGCGTAGGTGCGGCAGAGCGGAGCGCCTGGGGCGAGCGGTGCCAGCGCCGACAGGGCGTAGACGCCGAGCTCGGAGGTCGCGTAGCCCGACGTGTCGCCGCCGCTGATGACGGCGCGGGTGAGTCCGTGCCGCGCCACGAGCTCGCGCACGATGCGCCCCAGGCCGCGGCCGATGCGGCGCGAGGCCTCGTCGCGGGCGATGCCGGTGCGGGCGAGCGCGGCGTCGAAACGCGCGACCGCCGGATCGTCCGGCCCACGGGCGGTGACGATCAGGGGAATGCGCCCTGCCGCGATCGCCTCCGACGCCGACGCGATGGCGCTCTCCAGCGCTCGGCCCCATGCCGCCTCGTCGACAGTCGCGGCAACGTCCAGCGGCTCGATCTGGAACCCGTTCGCCTCGGCGTGGCGGATCTGGGCGGCGGTGGTGGGCGAGACCGAGCCCGAGACGGCGACCATCCGCTCCACCGGGGCAACCGGCGCGATCGGCGCAGCGGGCGCCAGAAGCCCCGCGTCCTGCCAGTGGGCGATCAACGCATACTCGACGCCCTGGCTGCCCGCGGCGAACACGCCGTGCGCCTGCGCCTCCGCCTCCGCCCACAGCGCAGCGCCGACTGCGGCCAGCGTCTCGCGGTCCACCACGTCGAACGAGACGATCCGCGCCCCCTCCTCCCGCGCGGCATCCAGCGCCGCTGAGCCGCGGCCGGATTTCAGGGCCAGCAGATCCACGAGGCCCACCGGCCAGTCGGTCTGCGCCGCGAGGTGGCGGGCGAGGTCCGCCTCGTGCATCGGCGTCGCGGTGTGACGCGACATCACCGGATGTCGGTCGAGCCGGTGAACGCCCCCTGCGTAGGCCGCGAAGAGGTTGCCGAACGCCTGCCAGCGGCCGATGTCGGGCGCGGCCGTCACCAGCGGGACGACGCGAGCGCCGAAGACCGGGGCGCCCAGCTCGATCGCACGGCCGATGGAGCCGAGCTGCGGGGCAGAATCGAAGGTGGAGCAGACCTTGTAATGGGCGACGGGCGCGCCGAGGGCCTTGAGTGCCTCGAATGCTCCCGGCAGGTTCGCGTCCATCCACGCCGGCCCCATGGAGCGGGCCGTGCTGGCGATGCCGATGCCGCGATAGTCGGCGAACCGCTCCAGCCGCGCCGGGTCCGGTGGCTCGAGGAACATGACGGTGGGCAGCCCCGCGAACGTCATCACCTCCATCACCGCGGATGACCCGGTGAAGTCGTCGCCGTAGAAGGCGAGGACGCGGTGCGGCAGCGGCTTGCGGGCCGGCTCGCTTGGCGGTGGCACCGGCTCAGGCCTTCAGCGTCATGGCGCCGGCGAGCGCGGGGTTCGCCTCGGCCGCCTCGGCGAGGGGGGTGCCGGCCATCGCCGCCTCCCAGGCGTGGCGCAGCGCGGTGACGCCGGCCGCCGGACCGTCCGGGTGCGCCAGGATCCCGCCGCCCGAGCAGTGGATGAGATCGGCCGACCCGAGCGCCGCGTATGTGCCGGCGGCCTGCCACACGGTCTGGCCGGACGAGAACACCGGCATCACCGTCATCGGCGCGCCCTGGCTTAGCGGCTCGAAGCAGGAGCGCGCCGCGGCGATGACGCTGTCGTCCTCCTCGGCGAACTTGTTGGCGAGACCGTTGACGTGCATGTGGTCCACCCCCGCCAGACGCCACAGCGCCGCCCAGGCCGGGAACGACCAGCCGAGCGCGGGGTGGCGCGACAGGTATCCCCAACCGTTGCGGTGCGCGTGGATGGGCAGCGCCGCATGGCGCCGCAGTTCCACGATGCCGACGATGCCGACGGAGTTGAGGCTCGCCATCACGCAGGTGCCGCCAGCCTCCAGGACATGGTCGTGGCGGCGGCGCATTTCGTCGAGGTCGCCGGTGAGGTTGAACGCCACCATCACCTTCTTGCCGGTCCTGTGGGCGTGGGCGTCGACGACGCGCATCACCGCGTCCACCCGCGCCTCGAACGGGCACGTCGGACCGGCCGATTGCAGCTCGTCGTCCTTGATGAAGTCGATCCCGGCCGCGCACAGCGTCGCCACCAGGTCGGCCGTCTGGTCGGGGGTGAAGCCGATCGAGGGCTTGATGATGGTGCCGATCAGCGGGCCGGTGTCGACCCCCGCCAGGCGCCGCGTGCCGGCGATACCGAAGGCCGGCCCCTCGTACGCCTCGGCAAAGGCCGGCGGCAGGCGAAGACGCTCGATGCGCAGCCCCGACACCTGCCGCAGCTCGAAGAGGTTGCCCGCGACCGTGGCGAGAAGGTTGGTCAGCGACGGCCCGATGTTGGTCGCCGGCCACGACAGCGTGACCCGCGCCCGCGTGGCCCGCAGCGCCGGATCCACGCCGGCGCTGGGGAGCGACTGCGCAAGGTCCGTCGCGATCACCTCGCACGCGGTGACGCGGGCGGCGGAGCGCGCCTTGAGCTCGTCGCTCTCCCCCGGCACCGAGACGAAGGTGCCGCTGGACTGCTCGCCCGCCATCGTCGCGGCGACCATTTCGGGGTCGGCCGTGGTCTCCAGGATGTAGTCCGCCTCGAAGCGGTCGTCGGGGATGGTCACGGTCATGGCTCCACGCGCGTCATCGGCCCCTCGGCAAGGCGGCAAACCGCCTCGACGAGCGCGAATGTCTTCAGGTTGTCAGCGGCGGACGGCGCCGGCAGGCGGCCCGCGGCGGCATCGCGTTGGATGGCGAGGACGCTCGCGATGAGGTGGACCTGCCCGTCCGCCCGGTCGAGGGGCGCCGGCGGCACGTGGCGCACGTCGGCCCCACCGTCGCGGCGCTAAACTGTGAGCTGATAGTGAACATCGCGCCGCCGGGTGCCTTCGCTGGAAGAGCGGGCATCGTGGTTCGGCGGTTTGATGGCCACGGCGACGCCGATAGGAGCATCGTGCTGACGCGCATGGGTGGTCTCCCCCGAATTGTTCTTGTTGCGCCGGCGGCTTTTGGCGCCGCCGGTCGTGTCGCGGCGTCAGGTGATGCGCCGGATGCTCTCCATGATCTCGTCCGGCTCGAAGACCTTCTTCCAGTCCGGTTGCATGAGGACCGGCATGGCGTTCTCGATGGCCTTGTTGCAGGCGTCGGAGAACACGCCGTCCACCTCCTCGAAGATCACGGCGCCGAGGACGTTCATGTGGCCCAGCAGGAAGTCGCGCGCCGCCTCCTTGTCGACGCCGCGGGACACCACCTCGTCCATCGCCTGGCGCATGACGAGGAGCAGCGTGGCGGCGACGGTCTCGGACAGGCCCGGCTCCAGGAGCGCCATCTGCTCGACGGTGACCCGGTGGGACCGCAGGATCGGCTGCCAGATCGTCTTGGCGATGGCCTCGCCGACCGCGTAGTGCTCCTCCGGTCCCTGCATCAGCGCATTGACGATGGACTGCTTCGCCGCAATGCCGCCGAAGTGGTCCCGCATCGCTGCGAGGTCCGGCTCGTCGCCGAAGATCGGCGGGTGGCACGGATGCGTGACGAAGTAACTGATATCGGCCCGCTCGGGCAGGTGCCCGGCGTGGGGTGCGGCGGCATCGAGCGCGATGACGATGGTGCCGGGGTCGAGCTTGGGCACGAGGGGCCCTGCAACTTTGCCGATTGCCGTGTCCGGTACCGCGAGCACCACGGCGCCGGCCCCTCGGACGGCATCGTCCAGCGTGACGCAGTCGGCGCCGACGGCGTCCTTCAGGCGCTGGCGGCCAACGTCCGACACCTCGACATGGGCGACCTCATAGTCGGATTCGACGAGGTTCTTGGCGAGCCTCACCCCCATTTTCCCGCCGGCCCCGAGGAGTGCGATCTTCATTATTTTCTCCCTGATTCATCGGAGAATCGCGCGGGCTCATCATCTTGTCAACTGGTATAAACAGTATGCAATAAGTTGCATTGGTTCGCGCGATGCACGCGAAGTTTGGTGCAGGGTGCATGACTGCGGAATCGACGCAATATTCTAGCTCTAGAGCGGATCGGTGGCTTCCTCATACCGCCAGATTGTGTTTCTTAATCATCGTACGAGTTCCCGCGCCTGAACGATTTTCGACCATGGCGGGATAAATCAGTTGTGCCGCACCACCTGCTGGCGGCCGAAACCTCGGGGTTCTTTCGTGATTGACGTCGGCTACAGGCTCATAAATTCGTGGTCCAGCGGCCTCCAGGGAGAGTTCGAGCTTACCAATACCGGCTCGTCGGCCGTGTCGGGATGGGAGGTCGCGTTCCACTCGAGTGCACCCATCAACAACATCTGGAATGCGGACATCATCGCCCAGCCGGGCGGTTCCTACGTGATCACGAACAAGAGCTGGAATGCGACGATCGCGCCCGGGGCCACGATCAAGGTCGGCTTCCTCGCCAGCCACGACGGGTCCGGGGGCGAGGTCACGAACATCGTCGTCGGTGATGGGGCGGACACGCCTGTGGTCGTCCCGGACATCTCCATCGCCGATCTCACGGTGGGCGAGGATGCCGGGCGCGCGACCCTCACCGTCACCCTCAGCGAGGCCACGACCGAGGCTGTGAGCGTCGCCTACGCCACCGCCACCGGGAGTGCCGGCTCCGCCGACTTCGGCGCCACCTCCGGCACGCTGACGTTCGCCCCCGGGCAGACCGCCGCCACCGTTTCGGTCGACATCACCGATGACGGCATCGTCGAGGGCAACGAGACCTTTACCGTCAACCTTTCCGCCGCCAATGGCGGGGTGCTGGTGCGCAACAAGGCGACGGTGACGATTGCCGACGACGACGATACCGGCGGCTCGACGCACCCGGCCGACACCAACGGCGACGGCATCCATGCCGAGACGAGCGTCCGTGAGACCTGGTCGGGCGGCTATGTCGGCGATGTCTTCGTGCGCAACCTCACCGAAGACGGCGTCTCCGGCTGGACGGTCGAACTCACCCTCGACGCGACGATCCGGGAGATCTGGAACGCGCGGATCGTTGCGCAGAACGGCAACGTCTACACCATCACCAACATCGACGTGAGCGCGAGCGTGCCGGCGAACGGGCGCGCCAGCTTCGGGTTCGTCGCGGACGGTCCGAACGACGGGCCTCGCGGTCAGCGACCCGGTTCTCGGGCCATGGACGCCGCCCCCCGTCTTGCCCGCCGCGTCCATCGCCGACGTCATCGTCGACGAGGACGCTGGCACCGCCTCACTGATCGTCACGCTCAGCGAGGCGGCCACCGCCACCACCAGCGTCGCCTACGCCACGGCCCCCGGCACGGCGACTGCGGCAGACTTCACCGCCACATCCGGTACGCTGACGTTCGCGCCCGGTGAGACCAGCGCCACCGTCTCGGTCGACATCGTCGACGACGCCCTGGCCGAGAGCGAGGAGAGCTTCACCGTCGTGCTCTCCGGCGCCGACGGCCTCACCATCGCCGACGGCAGCGGCAGCGTGACCATAACCGCCAGCGATTCCGTGGTGCCGGACGTGTCGGCACAAGCATCCGTCAGCGTGACCGAGGCCGACCCCGGCGCCGGGGGTGACGGCTGGCTCTCCACCAGCGGGTCCGACATCGTCGACCGGGCGGGCAACGTGATGCGCATCACCGCCGTCAACTGGTTCGGCGGCGAGACCGTCCGCATGGCACCCGACGGGCTCGAGACGCGCAACTACAAGGACATGATGGACCAGATGAAGGCGGTGGGCTTCAACGCCATCCGCCTCCCCTTCTCCAACGATATGCTGCGCGACGGCGCCACCCCGACCAACATCGACGCGAACGCCAACCCGGAGCTGGCCAACCTCACGTCGCTGGAGGTGATGGACGCCGTCATCGACTACGCCGACGAGATCGGGCTGCGGATCATCCTCGACAACCACCGCAACGCAGCCGGCAACGGCGCGTCATCGAACGGCCTGTGGTACGGTGAGGGATACTCGCAGGCGGAATGGATCGCCGACTGGGAGATGCTCGCCGGCCGCTACCAGGATGACCCGACGGTGGTCGCCGTCGACCTCTCCAACGAGCCGCACAGCGCCGACTGGGGCAGTGGCGATCCCGCGACGGACTGGCGCCTCGGCGCCGAGGCGGCGATCGACGCGATCCATGACATCAACCCGAACGTCCTCGTCCTCGTCGAGGGCATTGGCGGCAACTACTGGTGGGGCGGCGATCTCACCGGCGTCGCCGACGATCCCATCCGGCTCGAGCAGACCGACAAGCTCGTCTACTCCCCCCACGCCTATCCCAACTCGATCTACCCGCAGCCCTGGTTCTCCGAGCCGGGCTTTCCCGACAATCTTCCGAGCGTGTGGGACCAGAATTTCGGCTACATCGCCGAAGAGAACATCGCACCGGTGCTGGTGGGTGAGTTCGGCTCGAAATTCGAGGATCCGAAGGATCTCGCCTGGATGGACGCGTTCATCCCCTACGTGGTCGAGAACGACCTGAGCTACGCCTACTGGTCCTGGAACCCGAACTCGGGGGACACCGGCGGCATCGTCAGCGACGACTGGACCACCGTGCGGGACAACAAGGTCGCCGCATTGCAGCCGTCCTTCGCCGCGCCCATTCCCGCCGGTGACGGCGGGAGCGTGGTCGACGTGGAACCGTGACCCTCACGGAGCCGACCACCGGGACCGTCACGGTGGACTGGTCCACCGCGGACGGCACCGCCGTCGCCGGCGAGGACTACGTCGCCGCCTCCGGGACCGTCACCTTCGCCCCCGGCGAGACCACCGCGACGCTTCAGGTGGAGGTCATCGCCGACACCGTGCCGGAGGACGAGGAGGCGTTCTCCGTGCTCCTGTCCAACGCGACGGGCGGCGTCCTGACGAGCAGCGAGACGATCATCACCATCGCCGACGAGGACACCGCCGAGGAGAACGTCCCCGACGACGGCGGCGATGGCGGCGAAAGCGACGGCGGTGAGAGCGACGGGGGCGACACGACGGGCGATCCGGCCGGCGGCGGCGATCCCGTCGTCGACGATCCCGACACCAACGGCGACGGCATCTACGCCAGCGTCAGCATCCGCGAGACGTGGTCGAACGGCTACGTCGGCGATGTCTTCGTGTTCAACAGCAGCGAGAACGACGTCTCTGGATGGACACTCGAGCTGACCCTCGACGCCGCCATCCGCGAGATCTGGAACGCCGAGATCGTGTCCCAGAGCGGCAACGTCTACCTCATCCAGAACATCGACGTGAGCGCCAGCGTGGTGTCGGACGGTCAGGCGTCCTTCGGCTTCGTGGCCGACGGGCCGACCACCGGCCTCGACGTCAGCGACGCGTTCCTCTGACCCTGGTGCGCCCCGGTTTCGCAGCGGGGGCGCACGGCGGGCCTGGCCGCCGCGATTCAGACGAACCGGTTGACGTAGTTCTCCAGCAGCTCCTGCCGGCCGGAGCGCGGCTGCGGCTCGATCCCGCGCTCCACCACCCGCGCGGCGATGTCGTCGAGGCCGCCCGAGAGGAGATCGCCGGTGTTGTCCCAGCCCGCGTACCGCTCGGCGCGGGCCGCCTCCAGGCCACCGTCCTCGAGCATCGCGGCCGCCGCCTTCAGGCCCCGCGCGCACACGTCCATCGCCCCGACGTGCGCCGCCACGAGGTCCACCGGATCCAGCGACTGGCGGCGCAGCTTGGCATCGAAGTTCGTGCCGCCCGCCTCGAACCCGCCGGCCTTCAGCACCTCGTAGTAGGCGAGCGCCACCTCGGGCACCGAATTGGGGAACTGGTCGGTGTCCCAGCCGGACTGGTAGTCGTTGCGGTTCATGTCGATCGAACCGAGGACGCCGAGGGTGCGGGCCATCGCCAGTTCATGCTCGAAGGAATGGCCGGCGAGGATCGCGTGGCCCTGCTCGATGTTGAGCTTCACCTCGTTCTCGAGGCCATACTTCTTGAGGAACCCGTAGCAGGTGGCGACATCGTAGTCGTACTGGTGCTTGGTCGGCTCCTGCGGCTTCGGCTCCACCAGGATCTGCCCCTGAAAGCCGATCTTGTGCTTGTAGTCGACCACCAGAGAGAGCATTCGGCCCATGTGGTCGAGCTCTCGGCCGAGGTCGGTGTTGAGGAGCGTCTCGTAGCCCTCGCGCCCGCCCCACAGGACGTAGTTCTGCCCGCCCAGCGTGTGGGTGGCGTCCATGCAGGATTTGATGGTGGCCGCCGCGTAGGCGAACACGTCCGGATCCGGGTTGGTCGCCGCGCCGGACATGTAGCGGCGGTGGCCGAAGAGATTGGCCGTGCCCCACAGGAGACGCACCTTCGCGCGCTCCATCTTGGCGGCGAAGACGTCGACCATCTCGTCGAGGTTGCGCTTCGACTCTGCGAAATTCGCCCCCTCTGGCCGAACGTCCGCGTCGTGGAAGCAGAAGAACGGGACGCCGAGGATCTCGAAGAGGTCGAACGCGGCGTCGGCCTTGGCGCGGGCGTGGTCCATGGTGTCGCCGAACCAGGGGCGGTCGAAGGTCTGGCCCCCGAACGGGTCGCCCCCCGGCCAGGCGAAGGAGTGCCAATAGGCGACGGAAAAGCGCAGGTGCGCCTCCAGCGTCTTGCCGGCGACGACCTCGGACGGGTCGTAGTGGCGGAAGGCGACGTCGCCATCCCCGTCGGGGCCGGCGTAGCGGACGGGCGCGATGCCCTCAAAATACGACATGACGCTCTCAGGCAGCTTGGGTGGATGTCTCACGCGGGTTCTTGCCGAGGATGATCATCGACAGGATGTCGTCCTCGCTCACGTCCTCGACGCGCTCGGTGCCGATCACCTTGCCGTTCTTCATCACGGAAACGCGGTCGCACAGACTCATCATCTCGCGCGTGTCGTGGCTGATGAGGATGATGCCGAGGCCCTGACGCTTCAGCTCCTCGATCAGCTCGGCCACCATCTTCGTCTCGTGAACGCCGAGGGCGGCGGTCGGCTCGTCCATGATGAGGATGCGGGCGTTGAAGTAGACCGCGCGGGCGATGGCGACCGACTGGCGCTGCCCGCCCGAGAGCATGGCGACGGGCTCGGCCAGGCGTTTGAAGTTGGGATTGAGCCGCGCCATGATTTGGCGCGTCTCGGCTTCCATCTTGGCATCGTCGATGAAGCCGAGCGTGGTGACGATCTCGCGGCCGAGGAAGAGATTGGCGGTGGCGTCCAGGTTATCGGCCAGCGCCAGCGTCTGATAGATGGTCTCGATGTTGAAGCGCCGGGCGTCGCGCGGGCTCTCGATCCGCGCGTCCTTGCCTTCGATCCGGATGGTGCCGGAGTCCATCTTGTAGGCGCCGGAGAGGATCTTGATCAGCGTCGACTTGCCGGCGCCGTTGTGGCCCAGGAGGCCGAGCACCTCGCCCGGGTAGAGCTTCAGCGACACGTGGTCGACGGCGTGGACGCCGCCGAAGGCGAGGCAGATGTTGTCCATCTCCACCAGCGGCGCGTCGGTCCGGGGTTCGGCCATCACTTCACTCCCCCTCACTTCACGCCGAGCCGGCGGCGGTAGATGATGTCGATCAGGACGGCGAGCACCAGCACGGTGCCGACGACGATGTTCTGGAACGGCGCGTCCACGCCCACCATCGCCATGCCCGATTGCAGCGACTGCATGATCAGCGCGCCCAGGATGGCGCCGTAGATGGTGCCCACCCCGCCCGACAGCGCCGTGCCGCCGATGACGGCCGCCGCGATCACACGCAGCTCGTCCAAGGTGCCGATGTCGTTGGAGTGGAACGAGAGGCGGGCCGAGGCGACCACCGCCGAAATGGCGCACAGCGCGCCCATCAGCGCGAAGACCTTCACGGTGAGCAGCCGGGTGTTGATACCGGACAGCTCCGCCGCGTCCGGGTTGCCGCCGGTGGCGAAGATGTAGCGGCCGAGGCGCGTGCGCCGCGCGACGATGGTCATGATCGTGGCGATCGCGATCAGCAGCAGCACCGAGATCGGCAGGCCGTAGGCGGCGACGAAACCCTCCGGCACCTCCTCGCCGCGCTCGCGGAACATGCGCCGCACGGCGCCGGCGGGAATCTCGTACGCGTTCAGCATCGCCACGAAGCCGAAGATGGCGCCCACCGCGACGAGCATCGTCAGGATCTCGGCCCACAGCGGCTTGGCCGGGAAACCGTGCGCGACCTTGGCCCGGCGCGCCATGGCGAGGATCGCCACCGCCGCCGCCGATGCGACGCCCGCCACCACCCACGACGCGTCGACGCCGATGGTGCCGGTGATGCCGCCGAACATGCGGAAGGTGTCGTCGAGCGGGCCGATGGTCTGCCCGCTGGTGAGGTACCAGGCGACGTTGCGCCACACGAGGAGCCCACCGAGGGTGACGATGAAGGCCGGGATCGTGAGGTAGCCGATCAACCAGCCTTGGAACGCGCCGATGGCCGTGCCGCAGACGATGCCGACGAGAATGGTGACGATCCAGGTGAGCGGATTGTCGAAGCCGAAGCCGAGGAGCTCCGGCAGCACCCAGGTCTGCATCATCGCCATGATGGCCGAGCAGGTGGCCAGCAGCGAGCCGACGGACAGGTCGATGTTGCGCGTGACGATGACGAAGACCATGCCGGTGGCCATGATGGCGACCGACACGGTCTGAATCGTCAGGTTGAAGATGTTGCGGGGGGTGAGAAACCGCCCGTCGGTGAAGAGGTCGAAGACGACGCACAGGACGATGAACGCGCCGATCATGCCGAGCAGGCGCAGGTCCACCTCGAGCGATTGGAAGAGGCCGCGGCGGGGTTGTCCCGCCGGCGCGCTGGTCGCGGTGTCAGTCATACGTCGCTTCTGGACAGAGGGGCAGAACGGCCTGCGCCGCCGCGGGGAGGCGGCGGCGCACACTCATGAGTGTCAGTTGCAGGGGGCCGGGCCGCTGGAGACGCCCTGGCAGAGCTCGCCCTGGGAGATCCAGCCCGCATCGACCACCGTCTCGAGATTGTCCTCAGTGATCGGGACCGGCTTCAGGAACTTGGCCCACAGGGTGTTCCCCTCCGGCGATTCCCACTGCATGGCGCCCTCGATATCGCTCATCTCGGCGCCGCCGGCGAGCTCCAGCGCGATCTCGGCCGCCTCACGGCCGAGGTCACGCGAGTCCTTCCAGACGGAGACGGTCTGCGTGCCCTGGGCGATGCGGTTGAGCGCGGCGTGGTCGGCGTCCTGGCCGGAGACGGGGATGCCCTCCATGCCCTGCGCCGTCAGCGCCGCAACTGCGCCGCCCGCCGTGCCGTCGTTGGAAGCGACCACGGCGTCGACCTCATTGTCCTCGGCGGTGAGGATCTGCTCCATGTTGCGCTGGGCGTTGGCGGGGAGCCAGCCGTCGGTGTAGGCCTCGCCGACGATGTTGACCTTGCCCGCGTCGATGGCCTCCTGGAGGATCTCCTGTTGGCCGCCGCGCAGGAAGTCCGCGTTGGGATCGGTCGGCGAGCCCTTGATCATCACGTAGTTGCCTTCCGGCACCGCTTCGAGCACCGCGCGCGCCTGCATGCGGCCCACCTCGATATTGTCGAACGTGAGGTAGAAGGCGCGCGGGTCGTCGATCAGGCGGTCATAGCCCACCACCGGCAGGCCGACGTCGGACGCGGCCTGAACGGCCGGCTGAATGGCCTGCGAATCCTGCGCCAGGATGATGAGCGCGTCGACACCCTGGGCGATGAGGCTTTCCACGTCTGACAGCTGCTTGGCCGAGGAGGACTGCGCGTCGGTCGAAACGTAAGCGGCGCCGGCCTCGTCGAGTGCGGCCTTGATGGCGGCCTCGTCGGTCTTCCAACGCTCTTCCTGGAAGTTGGACCAGCTGACGCCGACCGTCATATCCTGCGCCGTCGCCGTGCCGCACATGCCGGCAATCACGGCCGCAGCCAAAAGGGTTCTTGTCGTCGCAGTATCCTCCCATCACCAGGCAAAGGGTCCTGGCGAACCTGTTTTCGGTTGCCAGGATATTCGCACGATTAATTCAGTCTGAAAATTAAAAATTCTTTTGCGTGTGCGAAATACCCTTCGCAGCTGCACAATGCACTTAAGTTTTAGATTATTTCCCGCATAAGGGCATGATTGCGCGCCGGGTTTGCTTTACTTGCTGAAGGTATGTTGAGCGGCGATGCGATCGATATGGTGCGGGCCGGGTGCGGGCCCCTGCTCCCGACGGTGACCGAGACCCGGCCGCTGCGGCAGCGGGTGTTCGAGAGTCTGCGTGCGGCCGGCGCCTCCAGCCGCGCCGACCTCGCTCGCTGGCTCGACTGCTCGCCCGCCTCGGTGACCTCCGTCGCCGCCGAGCTGATCGAGGCCGGTCTGGTGCGCGAACTCGACGCCCCGCGCGAGGCGGCGCGCGGCCGCCCCCCGGTCTCCCTCGCCGTGGCGCCGGACATCACCCGGGTCGCCGGCATCAAGCTCACCGACGACGCCCACACCGCCGTCATCATCGACTTCTCCGGCGCCGTCATCGCCGAGGCGTCGATGCCCTCCGCCGCCCACCGCCAGCCGCTGGCGACCACGCTCGACGAGGCCGAGACGCTGCTCGACATGGCGCTCGCCGAGGCGGGGCTGCGGCGGGGCGATCTGTCGTGGGTTGGACTGGGGCTGCCGGGCGTCGTCGACCATTCCAGCGGCATCGCCCTGTGGTCGCCGCTGCTGACGGAGCGCAACGCACCGCTGCGGGCGGCCTTCAGCCGGCGCATCGGCGTGCCCGTGGCGGTCGACAACGACGCCAACCTTCTCGCGCTGGCGGAGCTGTGGTTCGGCGCCGGCCGCGCCATGACGGACTTCGCCGTGGTGACGATCGAGAACGGCGTCGGCATGGGGCTGGTGCTCGGCAACCGCGTGTTCCGCGGCGGGCCGGGCTGGGGATGGAACTCGGCCACACCAAGGTTCAGCTCGACGGGGCGCTGTGCCGCTGCGGCAGCCGCGGCTGTCTGGAGGCCTACGTCGCCGACTACGCCCTGGTGCGCGAGGCGCAGACCGCGCTGCACTGGAACCGCGATACGGCGGGGAGCGCCCGCGCACTCCTCGAGACGCTATATGCCGAGGCGAAGTCGGGCCATCAGGCCGCGCTGTCGATCTTCAGCCGTGCCGGGCGCTACCTCGCGGTGGGTCTCGCCAACGTGACCGAGCTGTTCGACCCTCACCTCATCATCCTGTCGGGCGGGGAGATGCGGTTCGACTTCCTCTACGCCGACGCAGTGCTGGCCGAGGTGAAGGCGCTCACCCGCCAGACCGGCCGCCGGCCACCCCAGATCGAGATCAACGCCTGGGGCGACATGGTGTGGGCGCGCGGTGCGGCGGCCATGGCGCTCAGTTCCCTCACCGAGCGCCTGCTGGGCGAGGCGCGGCCGTGAGCGACCTCGCCCGCAGGACCCTCGCCCGCATCGCCTTCGCCGCTGCCGCGCTCGCGGCCGCCCCGGCGGTGGCCGGGTCCGCCGCGCCCGCTGTCCCACGGTTCGACGATGCCACCGCCGCGCTCCCCGGCCCGCCGCACGTCTACTCCGGCGGATGGGAGCACTTCGTCGGCGGCGGCGTCGCTGTGTTCGACTGCAACGGCGACGCGCGCCCGGATTTCGCGGCGGCCGGCGGCAGCGCCCCCGCGCGGCTCTACGTCAACGCCTCGGCACCCGGAAATATGGCCTTCACCGCCGGCACACTGCCGCCGCTCTCCGAGACGACGGGGCTGTGGCCGCTCGACATCGACGGCGACGGCAACCTCGACCTCGCGGTGCTCTCCGTCGGCCCCAACCACCTCCTGCGCGGCGACGGCGCGTGCGGGTTCACCGACGCCTCGGCCGAATGGGGCTTCGACGGCGGCGATCGCTGGAGCACCGCCTTCTCGGCCACCTTCGAGCCCGGCCGCGAGCGCCCGACGCTCGCCATCGGCAACTACGTCGACCGGACCGACCCGAACGGCCCATTCGAAGCCTGTGACGTCAATGCCCTGTACCGCTGGGACGGCGACGGGTACGGCGAACCGACCCTCCTGGAGCCGAGTTTCTGCGCGCTCTCGATGCTCTTCTCCGACCATGCGCGGCGCGGACGGGCGGACCTGCGCGTCTCCAACGACCGGCACTACTACGTCCGCGGCGGATCGGAGCAGATGTGGGCGATGCCCGAACTCACCCTGATGGGCCCCGAGGACGGCTTCGACCCGGTGTCCATCTGGGGCATGGGGATCGCCAGCCGCGACCTCACCGGCGACGGGCTGCCGGAGGTGGTGCTGACCTCGATGGGCGACCAGCTCATGATGCTGGCCGAGCCGGGCGGCTGGCGGCCGGCGCCATACGCCATCGGCACCTACGCGCAGCGGCCGTTTCTCGGCGATGACGGCCGCCCCTCCACCGGCTGGCACGCCGAATTCGCCGACGTGAACAACGACGGCCGCGTCGACCTCTTCATCGCCAAGGGCAACGTCGACCAGATGCCCACCAATGCCATGGAGGACCCCAACAACCTGCTCCTCCAACGCGCCGACGGGACCTTCGAGGAGGCCGCCGACCGCGCCGGCATCGCCACCACCGAGCGCGCCCGCGGCGCCGCGCTCGAGGACTTCGACGGCGACGGCGCGCTGGATCTGGTCGTCGTCAACCGCCGCGCGCCGCTGGAGCTGTGGCGCAATGCCGGCGTCGACGGCCACGCCGTGCTGGTGGAGCCGCGCCAGGCGGGGCCGAACCCGTTCGCGGTCGGCGCCTTCGTGGAGCGGCGGCGGCCGGACGGCACATTGGATGCGGTCGAGATCACGGTCGGCGGCGGGCACGGCGGCGGGCGAACCGGGCCGGTGCACTTCGGCATCGGCAGCGCGGGCAGCGCGGAGGTCCGCGTGATTTGGCCGGACGGCACCGCCTCTGCCTTCGTCACAATTCCAGCGGGTCGTGCCATCCTCCACCGCACCGCCTCTGGCCTCGAGATCCGGCAGCGCTGAAGCCGCGGCGCGTCAGCGCTCCACCGGCAGGCCGCTCGGCACCGTCTCGGGGATGCCGAGCCGGCCGGTCAGTGCCACCCGGTCGGTCAGCGTGTCGAGGAAGGCGATCAGGGCGGCGACGTCCGCCTCGCTCAGCGCCTGCCCCTCGACGGGCGGCGGCGCGGATCAGCGCGACCTCGTCCGCATTGTCCAGCGCGCCCCAGTCGGACGCACCGGGGAGCTGGGGAAGGCGGGCCGTCGTGCGATCGTAGTGGCTCAGCGTCGCGGCCGGGGCGGTATGGTCTCGGAGAAAGGCGGCGAGGTCGTCGTGCGCGCCGGCGTGGCCCCACGGGCCGGTCCGCACCACGTTGCGCAGCGAGGGCGTGCGGAACTTGTAGGCGTCCTCGGCGCGGCCCGTCACCTCCATGCGCCCCTCGTCACGGCTGTGACATTCTCGAAGCGGGCCCCTTTGCCGGGCCCGATCTGTGGCGCGCCCATGGCGTGGAAGTCGTGGTCGGTGAGGAACGGCCCGGCGTGGCACGCCGCGCAGCCGAGCGGCCCGTAGAACAACGTCTGCCCCTCGAGCTGCCGCGCCGGTCGCTTCCGCCTCGCCTCGCAGAACGCGGTCGAACGGGCTCTCATCGGACCGCCATTCGAATGCGACGAATGCCGCGACCGCGTTCGAGATATCCGTGAAAGCGATCTCCCGCCCCGCAGCGATTTCGGGATAGGCCTCAGCGAAGAGCTGGGCGTAATGCGGGATCGCGGCGACGCGGCCGGCGATGATGTCCCACGCGCCGCCGGCCCCCGCCAGACGCCCGAGGCGCACCGCCTTGCTGACGTCGTTTTCCGAGTAATGGCCCGCCATCTCATCCGGCGAGAGCACCGGGAACATCGTCTGCGCGGAGAGGACCGAATCGAACCCGGCCTCCATGTCGGCGCCGAGCGGGGTGCGCAGGCCGCTCGGCCGCGTGGCGTCTTCTTCGATGCGCCCGTCGTGGAAGAGGACGGTGAATTCACGCGCGCCCAAGTTGAAGAGCGCCTGTGCGTTGCGCGGCACCCGCTGCTCGGGGACGTTCTGCGGATCGACGATACGCTCCGGTCCCAGACCGATACCGCCCTCGCCCAGCGACAGCGCCATGCCGTCGCTAGTGGCGAAGCGCGGGTGGTGGCACGTCGCGCACGAGATGTTGCGGTTGCCCGACAGGATGGGGTCGTAGAACAAGAGCTGCCCCAGCCGCGCCGCCGCCATGTCGACGGGGCGATAGTCGGCGTCCACGACCTGGCGCGTCAAGGCGGGACCGTCGTGGGACTCCTGGCTCCGCACGGGCGCTCGGCGCAGCCGCGCTCATGGCGAACGCAGCCGCGGCAGCGACAAGGTGGCGAGCAAGATCAGCGGTCTCATGACATTGAGAAGTCTAGCAGAGGCTCAGAGATATTTCACGTTGCATGGCACGCTCGACCGGGCTGGGGACAATCCGCCTAGTCTTTGGTCGCCACGACATCGCGTGCATCGAGGTCTACACTCGCCTGCTACTTTGCCGCGTGCCATGCGCGCCCGTCGCGTTTCATGTCCATGGAGTCCGCCTTGTCCATGCCCGAAAGTCTAGACGTTTCCGCCGCGTGGCATCAGCAGCCCGTCCGGTCCGGCGACGGGGCCCCGGCCGCGCAGCGCGTACTCGACGAGCTGCGCGACATGATCGTCAAGGGCGACCTCGCCCCCGGGTCGCGCATCGTCGAGCGGACGCTGTGCGCGCAGCTTCACGTGTCCCGCACGCCCATGCGCGAGGCGCTGAAGCTCCTCGAGATCGACGGGCTGATCGAGATCTCGCAGAACCGGGGCGCGCGCGTGCTGGAGTTCACGCCCGCCGAGGCGCTGGAGCTCTTCGAGGTCCTCGCAAGCCTCGAAGGCATGGCCGCAGAGATGGCGGCGAACCGGATGTCCTCGGAGACGGCGGCCGATCTCGCCGCCCAGCACGAAGCGATGCGCGCGCACTACGCCGCGCGCAACCGCGACGCCTATTTCGACTGCAACAGCGTCATCCACGAGACGATCGTGGAGGCGGCCGGGAACCGCACGCTGCTGACGACCTGGCACAGCCTCATGCGCCGGGCCCAGCGCGGGCGCTACGTGGCCATCGTCTCGGCCGCGCGCTGGCACCAGGCGATGGAGGAACACGAGGCGCTGATGACGGCCCTCGCCGCCCGCGACGCCGCCGAAGCGGGCCGCGTGTGGCGCCTCCACCTCCTCCACACCGGCGAGACGATCGCCGGCGTCATGTCCGATGTGGACAGTGCGGCCTCCCTGGACGGCCCGGTGCGCTGACCCGCGGCGTTCGTGTTCAGGTCGAAAGGTGGGTGATCAGGTCGCGGATGAGCGCTTCGGCCTCTCCGTCGTCGTTGGCCAGCGCGTCGATTTCCAGGACGTTGCGCAGGATCACCGAGCCCATCATCAATCCCATAAGCACCGCCGCCCGCTGAGGCTGCGGCGAGGGTAGAAGTTCGCTCAACGGCTCCAGCATGTTCAACTGCAGGCGCTCCTTGATGATCGACTTGGCCGTCGCGTTCGAGAACGATCGCAGCACGATCTGCAGCCGCACCAGGTTGGGAGCAGCGGTCTCCCTGCGCTCGAAAAGGGCGTCGGTGAAGCTGTCGCGCAGGTCCTCGTCGCCGCGCACCGCCGCGTGCTGGTCGCTGAAGACGTGGTCCATCACGGCGACGAACAGCCCCTCCTTCGAGCCGAAGCTGCGATGGACCAAGGCCACGTCGATCCCCACCTCACGCGCGATCTGGCGCAGCGACACCGCCTCGTAGGAGTTCGCCGCGAACGCGTCGACCGCCACCTCGAGGATGCGCGCCTGCGTCGTCTCCGAAGCGCCGCGGTTCGGCAATGACCGTCTCCCTATCGTCGCGCGAGGCACACACAACCTTCCCGGTGCAGACTGATCACGTGGCCGCCGCATCATGCAAACGAAAATCAGTTGGCCACGTCAACACGTGTTGACCTTGCGAGGACGGGCACCTAGATGCCGCCGAGTTCGCAGACGGATCGACGGTCACGTGCGATCGACGCCACGCCGTGCCGGCGGCGCCTCCGGGACCGAGCCGGCGCCGCCAACGCCGGTCGTGGGCCGTCGATCGCGCCGCTCAGTCACGCAGTTCATGACAGGTACGCGTCTCATGGCATCTCGTTTCGAGATCGGCACGCCTCCCCCGCTCCGGCGGCTTCGGGCGTCCACCACCGGCGGCGTCATCGCGGTGGCCCTCATTGCGACCGTTCTCGGCGCCGGCCCGTCCGAGGTTCGGGCGCAAGAGCCGCTGGTCGTCGAGTTCGTCCCGGTGACCGCCACGCCGGTGTCGAGCCGCTTCGAGGCCACCGGCGAGGTCGCCGCGCGCGAGCTCATCAGTGCCGCCTTCCCCGAAGGGGGCCGCGTGGTGGTGGTCAACTTCGACGAGGGCGATCGCGTGAGCGCCGGCACCGTCCTCGCCCGGATCGACGAGACGCAGCAGCGCGAGAGCTTCAACGCCGCGGAGGCGACGTTGCGGGCCGAGGAGGCGACACTCACGGAAGCGGCGGCCGACGAGGGGCGCCAGGCCCGCCTGCTCGATCGCGGCTTCACAACCCGCGCCACCCGCCAGGACGCGCTGCAGACGCTTCGTGCGGCCGAGAGCGCCGTCGCCCAGGCAAGGGCCGACGTGGAGCAGGCGCAATCCAGCCTCGACGATACCGAGCTGACAGCCCCCGTCGACGCCATCGTCACCGACCGCGCGGCCGAGGAGGGTCAGGTGCTCGGCGCCGCCGAGGCCGCCTTCACCCTCGCCCCGCAAGGCCAGCTCGATGCCGTCTTCAACGTCCCCGATGCGCTCTTCATCGACCCGCCCGATGCGTTCGAAATCTCGCTGCGCCTCATCGACGATCCGAGCGTGGCCATGCGTGGCACGGTGCGCGAGGTCTCCCCGCTGGTGAACGAGGAAACCGGCGCGGTGGAGGTCACCATCGCCATCACCGATCCGCCGGCCGGCGTGCAGATCGGCGCCCCGATACGCGGCACGATCACGCTCCCGCCGCGCCCGGTCATCAAGCTCCCCTGGACGGCACTCAGCGCCAGCGACGCAGGCCTCGCCGTCTGGGTCGTGGGCGCGGACCAGACCGTCTCGCTGCGCGGCATCGAGGTGAGCCGCTACGAGACCGGGCACATGACCGTCGCCTCGGGGCTGGAGGTCGGCGAGACGGTGGTGGGCGACGGTTCGAGCTTCGTCTTCCCCGACCGGCGGGTGGTGGCGGCGGAGCCGCGGCAATGAGGGTCGCGCGGATCGCCGGTGTCCCGGCTCTGCTCGCGTCCCTCGGGCTCATGCTGACGGCCTGTCAGGAGGATCACGACGCGAGCGCTCCGCCGCCGCGCCCGGTGGTGTCCGAGATCATCAGCCTCGCCCCGCTCGACACCGCCGCATGGGTCGGGACGATCGCCCCCCGCATCGAGACCGACCTCGCCTTCCAGGTGACCGGGCGTGTCGCCGAACGGCTGGTCGACGTCGGTGACGTGGTGGCTGAAGGCGACGTGGTCGCACGGCTCGACGTGGAGGAGCTGGAAGCGGCCGAACGCTCCGCCCAGGCCAGCCTGGACCAGGCCGAGGCGCAATTCGTCTCCGCGCGCGATAGCGCCGAGCGCACCCGCCAGCTCGTCCAGCGCGACGTGGAATCCCCGGCGAGCCTCGAGCAGGCCGAGCAGCAGGTCGCGGTGGCGCGCTCATTGGTGGACCGCGCCCGCGCCCAGCTCGCCCAGGCCCGCGACCGGCGCGAGGACGCCACCCTCGCCGCCAGAATGAACGGGGTCGTGACGCGGGCCCCGGTGTCCGCCGGTGCCACGGTCTCGGCGGGCGAGCCGGTGCTGCGCATCGCCGGCACGGAACGCTTGGAGGCCGTGATCGACCTCTCCCAGCCGGCCCTCGCCACCATCGACGACGCCGCCACATTCCGGGTCGCGTTGGAGGCCGCCCGGGACGTGACCACGGTCGGCCATCTGCAGTCGATCGAGCCGGTCGCCCAGGACGCCACCCGCACCCGCCGGGTGCACATCGCACTCGATGACCCGCCGCCCGCCTTCCGCCTCGGCTCCCTCATTTCGGCGCGGCTGAAGACCGTGGCCGATGCCGTGCTCTCGGTGCCCACCGACGCCGTCTTCCGGGTGCAGGACGCCGCGATGGTGTGGCGCGTCGAGCGGCCGGCGGGGACAGTCCACGCGGTGCCGGTCGAGCTGGGGGCGAGCTATGGCGCGCGCACCCAGCTCGCCGCGGGCCTTGCGGCGGGCGACGAGATCGTGACGCGCGGCGTCCACAGCATTCAGGACGGCGAGACCGTCGGCGAGAGGATCGCACAGTGAAGACGTTCAACCTGTCCGACTGGGCGCTGCGCCACCGCTCGCTGATCTGGTACTTCATGATCGCTTCGCTGGTCGCGGGCGCGATGGCGTACATGTCGCTCGGTCGCGCCGAGGATCCGAACTTCACCATCAAGACCATGGTGATCGCGGCCGGCCTCCCCGGCGCCAGCATCGACCAGACCCTGAACCAGGTGACCGACCGCATCGAGCGCGAACTCGAAGGACCTGGACGAGCTGGACGTCACGCGCTCCGTCACCACGCCGGGACAGAGTGTCGTCTACGTCGATCTGCTGCCGACCACGCCCGCGAAGGATATCCCGCGGATCTGGCAGCGCGTGCGCAACATGATGAACGACATCCGCGCCGAGTTCCCGGCCGAGTTCTCCGGCTTCCGGTTCAACGACAATTTCGGCGACGTCTTCGGCAATCTCTACGCCTTCACCGCCGACGGGTTCTCCCACCGCGAGTTGCGCGACTATGTCGAGGAGGTGCGCATCAGGCTCCAGGGCCTGGAGGATGCGGGCAAGATCGAGATGTTCGGCGCTCGCGACGAGCGGATCTTCCTGGAGTTCTCGCCCAACCGCCTCGCCGCCTTCGGCCTCGATCAGGACGCCGTCATCGAAACCCTGGCCGCGCAGAATGCGATCCTGCAGTCGGGCGTGATCAACGCCGGACCGGAGCGGGTGCTTGTCCGCATCGGCGGCCAATTTGCCAGCGAGGACAGTCTTGCGGACGTGAACCTGCGAGTCGACGGGCGCTTCTTCCGCCTCACGGACGTGGCCGAGGTGCGCCGGGGCTATGTCGATCCGCCCTCCAGCCTCTTCCGCTTCAACGGCGAGGAGGCGATCGGCCTCGCCGTCGGCATGCGCGACGGCGCCAACATCCTCGAGTTCGGCGAGGCGCTCGAGGCGGGGCTGGACGCGGCGGTCGCCGAGCTCCCCGTCGGCATTACCGTGACCCAGGTCGCCGATCAGCCGCATGTGGTCGACGAGGCGGTCAGCCATTTCGTGCAAGCGCTCGTCGAGGCGGTGGCGATCGTGCTCGTCGTGAGCTTCATCAGCCTGGGCGTGCGCGCCGGGCTCGTTGTGACGCTGACGATCCCGCTGGTGCTCGCGATCACCTTCCTCGTCATGCAGCAGTACGGCATCGTCCTACAGCGCATCTCGCTGGGGGCGCTCATCATCGCGCTAGGGCTCCTGGTGGACGACGCGATGATCGCCATCGAGACGATGATCTCGCGCCTGGAAGTGGGCGAGAGTTTGGAGAAGGCCGCGTCGTACGCGTGGACGTCCATCGCGTTCCCGATGCTGTCGGGCACCCTCGTCACCGTGGCCGGCTTTATCCCCATCGGCCTCAACAACTCCAACGCGGGCGAGTTCACGTTCTCGCTCTTCGTGGTGATCGCGGTGTCGCTCGTGGTCTCGTGGATCGTGGCGGTGCTGTTCGCGCCGCTGATCGGCGTCACCATGCTCCCCAAGCGGCTGAAACACGCGCACCGGCCGCCGGGCCGCGTCCGGCGCACCTTCCAACGCGTGCTGCTTCTGGCGATGCGCTTCCGCTGGATCACCATCCTGACGACGGTCGCCCTGTTTGCCGCCTCGGTCGTCGGCATGAGCCAGGTGCAGCAGCAGTTCTTTCCGACATCCGACCGTCCCGAGGTCATCATCGACGTGACGTTGGCGCGCAACAGCTCCATCGCCGGGACGGACGACGTCATGGCCCGCCTGGACGCGTTCCTCGCCCAGCAGGACGAGGCGGCGTTCTTCACCACCTACGTCGGCCAGAGCGCACCCCGCTTCATCCTGTCCTACGACGTGCAGACCGCGGGGCCCTACATCGGCCAGATCGTGGTGCAGACAGCCTCCGTGGAGGCCCGTGACCGGCTGAAGGCCAAGGTCGACGAGCTGGGGCTTCAGGCGTTCCCCGGCGCCGACGTCTTCGTCAAGAACCTCGAGGTGGGCCCGCCCGTGGGCCGCCCAGTGCAATACCGCCTCTCCGGACCGGACCCCGAGATCGTGCGCAAGCACGCCCGCGAGCTGGCCTCGCTGATGGGCGCCGATCCGCACCTGAAAGACGTCGTCATGGACTGGCAAGAGCCGGCGCGCGTCGTCCGTGTGGAGATCGTGCAGGACAAGGCGCGCCAGCTCGGCGTGTCGCCGCGGGAGATCGCGCAGGCGTTGCAGGCGGTCTACGAGGGAGTCACCGTGACCGAGCTGCGCGACGACATCTATCTCGTCGACATCGTCGGCCGCGGTGCGGTGGACGAGCGCACCTCGGTGGAGTTGCTCTACGACCTGCAGATCTCGCGGGGGACGGCGATGCGATCCCGCTGTCGAGCCTCGCCACCTTCAGGTTCGACAGCGAGCCGCCGATCGTCCACCAGCGCAACCGCCGCCCGACGATCACCGTCAAGGCATCCGTGGCGACGGCGGACCAGCCGGCGGCCATCGTCGCCATCCTGGCCGACCAGATCGCCGCCTTCGCGGGCACGCTGCCGGCGGGATACCGTGTCGCGGTGGGTGGCGCGGTCGAGGAAAGCGCCGAATTGCAAGGGCCGATCGCTGCGGTGATTCCGCTGATGGTGGTGATCATGCTGACGCTGATCATGGTGCAGATGCAGGGCTTCCGGCTCGGCTTCATCGTCCTGTGCGCCGCGCCGCTGGGGTTGATCGGTGTGGTGGCGGCGCTTCTGCCGTCGGGCACGCCGCTGGGGTTCGTGGCGATCCTGGGTGTGCTGGCGTTGATCGGGATCCTCATCCGCAACTCGCTGATCCTGATCCACGAGGTCGAGGTCATCCACGCCTCGGGCGCCAGCCGCTGGGACGCCGTCTTCCGCGCGTCCGACTCGCGCGCCCGGCCGATCGCGCTCACCGCCGCCGCCGCCAGCTTGGCGCTGATTCCCATCGCGCGGCAGATCTTCTGGGGGCCGATGGCGGTGGCCATGATGGGCGGCATCATCGCCGGCACGGCGATCACGCTCCTGTTCATTCCGGCTCTCTACCTTGCCGTCTTCCGCGTCCCGCGCCAGGACCCGGGCGAGACGCTGGCCCATGCCGACGCTCCGGTCGCGCCGCCCCGCGACGGCCCGGGCCCCGAGGCCGCTGAGGCCGACGAGAGCACTTCGGGGCACGGCGGCGCCGGACACGGGCCGGCGCCCGCAACGGACACGCCATGACGAGGAGCACGATGAGCGAACGCCAACAAGAGCCCGCCCCGCTGGCGGTCGTCACCGGCGGTAGCAGCGGGATCGGCCGCTACCTCGTCACCGCGCTGGCCGACGCCGGGTACCGCGTTGCCTTCACTCATCACGCAACGCCCGAAGCCGCCGCAGCCGCCGTGCACGAAGAGACCGGGAGGGTCCACGACGTCCGCGCCTATCCCTGCGACGCCGGCGACGCGGCGGCGGTCGCCGCGTTCTACGATGCGCTCGCCGAGGACTTCGATGCCGCGCCACATCTGCTCGTCAACAACGCGGGCGTGCAAGTGTTGGCACCCCTCCTCGACCTGTCGTTCGAGGACTGGGAGCGTGTTCTCAGAACGCACCTGACGGGTGCCTTCCTCAACACCCAGGCTGCCGCGCGACTGATGGTGGCGCGCAGCGTCGCCGGTGCCATCGTCAACATCGGCTCGGGGTGCAACAAGACCGCCTTCCCCGGCCTCGTCAGCTACACCGCCGCCAAGGGCGGGATCGAGCAGTTCACCAAGGTGTCCGCGGTGGAGCTCGGGCCGCACGGCATTCGCGTCAACTGCGTGGCGCCAGGGGCGATCGAGGTGACGCGCACCGCCAGCGGCACCGAAGATTACGGCGCCAAGTGGGGTGCGGTCACGCCGCTGCGCCGGGTTGGCCGGCCGGCGGACATCGCCGGGCCGGTGCTGTTCTTCGCCTCTCCCGCCGCCGGCTTCGTCACCGGGCAGACGCTGTGGGTGGACGGCGGCGTGTTCTCGCGCCCCGTCTGGCCGGAGGGCGAGGGGTAGGCTGAGCGAGGTATCCGCCGCAGCCTGACGGCCCGCGCCGCCCTCGCCATGGTGGCCATCAGTCCGGCAGCACCGCCACGTCGAGGAGCGCCTGGCGGCCGGTGTCGGCGACGCCGAGGGCCTCCTCCAGCGCCGCCGGCAGCTCGGCGGGGTCGGTGATGCGGCGGGCGAAGGCACGGCTCGCCTCGGCCGTCTTCGTGAACTCGGGCGTCGGCTTCAGCGCCGTCAGCGGCATCTGGTTCGCGCTGGCGGCCACCCCGGCCGGGTAGAGTCCGGCGACCGACGCGCG
The DNA here is from genome assembly GCA_963771975.1 of uncultured Alphaproteobacteria bacterium. Classification (GTDB taxonomy): domain Bacteria; phylum Pseudomonadota; class Alphaproteobacteria; order Rhizobiales; family Amorphaceae; genus Acuticoccus. The sequence goes on from CAVYVL010000002.1 coordinate 975,122, forward strand.
CACCGCCCCCCACTCCTCGTTGTTGAGGATGATCACGACGACGCCCAGCCCCAGCGCCTCGGCCACCTGATGGCACGCGGTGGGGTTGGCGAACATGTAGGAGCCGTCGCCCATGGTGGCGACGCACGTGCGCTCCGGCTCGGCCAGCTTGGCACCCAGCGCTGCCGGGAAGCTCCAGCCGAGGCCGCCCGAATGCGGCTCCTGGAACCACGAGCACGGCTCCCGGCGCTCGAGGACGCCGAGCTTCGTGCCCAGCTCGCTAAACACCGACGAGGTGCGCCCCTCCAGCGCCGCGCCGAGGCAGGCGCTGACGTACGCCTTTGTGATGCCGCGCTCGGTCTCGGCCACGGCGGTCTGCTGGAGCCGCTCGCGTGCAGCCGCTGTCGTCTCCGCCAGTCGCTGGCGGCGGGCGGCGACCGCGGTGCCGCGCGGCATGTCCTGCATTTCGGCGACCAGCGCGGGGATCGTGTCGGCGCTCTCGCCGCGAAGCGCGATGTCGGACCGGAAGTTTCGCACCGGAAACCGCGAGAACAGCGGATCCGGGCCGATGTTGATGACCGTCTCGGCGTTGGGCGCCGGGTGCACGTCGGGCCACCACGGCGCCAGCGCGTCGAGGATCACGACCACGTCGGCCTCCTTCAGCCATGGCCCCGGATCCGGCGCCGACGTGGCAGGGATGGTCGGTGGGGATCGCAAGGTGCGTCGCCCACCAGGACGAAACGGCGATGCCCCATTCCTCGGCCCACGCCCCGAACTCGGCGAAGCTCGCCTCATCGCCGGCGCCGCGCTGGGCGATCACCAGCGGCGCCTCGGCGCGCGCGATCGCAGCGGCGGCCGCCTTCACGGCGGCGGGGTCGGGTGCCACCCGCACCGGCGCCATGGAGGGCGGGGCATCGAGGGCCACCGTGTCGACAGCCTCGCACAGCACCTCACGCGGCAGCGACAGGTAGACGGGGCCCTTCGGCGTCGATTGCGCGATGGCGTGGGCGCGGTCGAGCAGCGGGCCGATCTGCTCGGGGAAGCGCAGCTCGTAGTCCCACTTGGCGGCCTCGCGCACCAGCGCGGTCTGGTCGCGCATCTCCTGGCCCCACGCGATCGGCACGGTGCGCGCGCCGAAGCGTGCCGACTTCCGTCACCGGCGTGCGGCCGGACATGATGATCATCGGGATGTGCTCGCAGGCGGCGTTGATCGCCCCCGTGGCACCGTTGGAGAGGCCGACGTTGGTGTGCAGCATCACCGCCTGCGGCCGGCCGCTGACGAGGAAGTAGCCGTGCGCCATCCCCATGGCGACGTGCTCGTGCGGGATGACGAGGGCGAGCGGCAGGTCGGCATCCATCGCGGCGGCCTGCGCGAGCCCCTCGATCACCGGTGGAAAGTCGGTGCCGGAGTTGGCGAACACCACGTCGACGCCAAGCGCCTTGAGGCGCGTGAAGATGGCGCCGCCCGCGGTCATTTGCCCTGCACTTTGCTGCGCAGCCATGGGGTCTCCCCGTTCGCTTCGTTCAATCGGGGCGCAGCGCCGGCCAGCGCGACCGGCGGCACCCGGGCCGAAATGGGCACAGTCGGGACGATGAACCAAGCCCCAAAAGGACACGCAAGAAAGGCTTGCGCATGCCCGTCGGCCTACGCCAAGTATCGCCCGGCGCCGGGTCGCCGGCGCCGCAAGCGACGACGGCCCCAACCCCAACCTGTCGCGTCGCTCGAAGAGAGCATGGAGCCCCTACGGATGAAGCCCGCTCGCTACTTGTCGTTCTCGCGCCGGCGCACCCGGAAGGTGCCCCGTGAGCAGGTTGAACGCGAGCTGGTCGCCAAGGCGTTCGACGCCGAATACTACCTCGCCAACAATCCCGACGTTGCCGCCAGCGGCGCCGATCCGCTGCGCCACTTCCTCGGCCACGGCTGGAAGGAGGGCCGCAACCCCGCGCCGAGCTTCTCGCTGCAGGACTACCTGCAGATGTACCCGGACGTCGCGTCCTCCGGTACCAACCCGTTCATCCACTATCTGCGCCATGGCCGCGACGAAGGCCGCCTCGGCCGCAAGCTCTCCGACCCGACGCCGGAGACGCCGGAGCTGCGCGACCTCGTCGCCCGCCACTTCGACACCGAGCACTACGTCGCGCGCAACCGGGACGTGGCGGCGACCGGCGCCGACCCGCTCGACCATTTCCTGCGCGCGGGCTGGCGCGAGCAGCGCAATCCGACGGCGGACTTCTCACTGTCCGACTACACAGCCAACGTCCCGGTGGTGGAGCGGACCGGCCTCAATCCGTTCGCGCACCACCTGCTGTTCGGCGACATCCAGGAGTCCGACACGCCAGCGATCGAGAGCCCGTCCCCCGACGCGCAGAAGGCCATCGCCCGCGAGCATTTCAACGCCGCCTTCTACCGCACGCGCTATCCCGACATCTGGGGCAGCGGCGAGGACCCGCTCGACCATTTCATGCGGCGCGGCTGGCGCGAAGGGCGCGACCCCACGCCGGATTTTTCCGTCGCCGTCCACCTCGCGCGGCACCCGCAGCTGCGATCCGGCGGGCTCAACCCGTTCGTGCATCACCTCATGGCGGAGGCGGCGAAGGCAGAGGCGGGCGAGAAAGCCAAGCAACTCGCCAAGATGGACGGCAAGCAGCTGCGCAAGCTGATCGCCGGCGAGTTCGACGAGACCTACTACCGTGCCCACACCCCGGGCCTTGGCCGGTCGGGCGACGCGCTGAAGCACTACCTGCGCCGCGGATGGCGGGACGGGCGCAGTCCGGCGCCGTGGTTCTCGGTGACCGGCTATCTGGAGGCGAATTCCGACGTCGCCCAGGCCGGCCTCGAGCCGTTCTCGCACTTCATCGCCGTGGGCCGCGCCGAAGGTCGCCGTGCCCCGCGGACCCCGGAGGGCGACCTCCAGGCGATGCAGGAAGGACGCGAGGCAATCGCCGATTCGTTCGATGCGGAATTCTATCGCGGCATCAACCGCGACGTCGGTCCCGAGGTCGACCCGGTCGCACACTATTTGCAGTACGGCTGGCAGGAGGGGCGCGACCCGGTGCCCTGGTTCTCCACCAACGGCTACCTGGAGCTGAACTCGGACGTCGCCGAGGCCGGGCTCAACCCGTTCGTGCATTACATCACCGCCGGACGCGAGGAAGGCCGGACCATTCGCCGGCCGTTCCAGCGTTGGCAGGCCACCAGCGCACGGCCCGACGGGCTGCCCCCGCTGCCGACTTACACCGGCGCGCCGACGTTGCTGTCGCCGGCCATCATCACCCGGCGGATCATCGAGACGGTGGGGGTCGAGGCGTCGCTGCTCGTCTCCGTCAGTGAGACGGATCCGGCCGACGCCACGGGCAGCGCAGGCATTGCCCTGCGGGCCGAGGCCGCCACCGCGCTGGAACGAAGGCAGCCTTACCTCAACGTCCATCCGGAGGTGCCGCGGATCGGCTTCGCCGCGCGTGGCGACGATCCCATCCTGCGCCTCATCCTCGGCGGGACGCTGATCGGCTCGTGCAAGACGTCATCGCTGGTGGAGGCACTCAAGGCGCTGCGTTATTCCATGCTGGCGGACGTGGTGATCCACGGGCTCGCCGGGCATCACCCGGAGCGCCTCTCCAGCTACGTCGGCCTCTCGGGCGGCAAGCGCATGCTCTGGGTCCACGACTACTGGCTGGCCTGCCCGTGCCGGCGACTGCTCAATCCGAACGGGCGCATGAGCAACCCCGTCAACGGCGAGCCCCCTCACCGCTGCCGGTTCGACAAGGGGCGCCCGGAGCACGCGCGCCGTGCCTCGGCGTTTCTGTCGGAGACGAAGTTTGCGGTGCTGGCGCCCTCGCTGGCGGCCAAGCGCAACGCCAAGCGTGTGCCGGTGGCCGACCCGCAGCTGATCCGCGTCGCCCCGCAGCTTACGCTCGGTCCGGTCGCCGAAGACGCCGCTCGCGCCGCCGGCTCCGGGCCGATCCGCGTCGCCTTCGCCGCGGACCCGCTGGACGATTGCGCCTGGCCGCTGTTCCAGGAGCTCGCCCGCCGCCACGCCTTCGACGGCAACCACACCTTCCTGACGTTCGCCCCGCGCGCCGAGCTGCCGCACTTCATCACCGCCGTGCCGGTGGAGGGCGCCCCCTCGCCGGAGGCGCTCACCACGGCCATGGTCGCAGCCGAAGTCGACGTGGTTTTGGTGGCGCCGGGGTGGCCGGTCCCGGTCTCGCGCGCGGCGCACTGCGCCTTGGCGGCCGGTTGCGCGATCGTCGGCATCGACGGGTCCGGGAATGCCGCCGATATGGCGGCTCGCGCGGCTCATCATCTCCTGCTCCCGACGGATGAGGCCATCATCGAAGCGTTCGCGAGCGGCGCGGTGGACGATCTCGTCGCCCAGCACCGCGCTGCGCCGGGGGGACCGCTCCGCTGGTCACGAGCCCGGCTCCATTCGCCTCCGCCGCGCCGAGCCTGCGTTAGCCGCGGCGGCCTTCGAAGCGCAACCGCCTCAGGCGGCCTCCGACGAGAGCCGCGCTGCATCGGCGCGGATGCGCTTCACCATGGAGTTCAGCCCGTTGGAGCGCTGCGGCGTCAGATGCTCCGACAGTTGGAGGCGCGACAGGAAGGCCTGCACGTCGAGCGAGGACACCTCGTTCGCGGGACGCCCCTCGTAATAGGCGATCAGGATGGCGACGAGCCCGCGCACGATCATGGCATCGCTGTCGCCCTGCAGGTGCAGCTTGCCGTCGTCGAGGCCCGTCCGCAGCCACACCTGTGACACGCACCCCTCCACCTTCGTGGCATCGCTGCGAAGAGCGTCGGGAAACTCCGGCAGCTCGCGACCCAGTTCGATCACGTACCGGTAGCGTTCCTCCCAATCGTCGATCAGCTCGAATGCCTCGGCGATGTCGTCTGCGTTCGTCATAGTGGCCCTCCGATGTCCGGAACATGGGGCCGAGGGGCACCGATGTCAGGACCCCAAGTGCCCTATCCCGAGGAAGAGCCTTGCCGCCTCAGGCGGAGGGGCGATAGTCCGCCGCGCCCCAATGCACCAGACCGGCCCGCGCCGCACCCGAGACGGACGGTGCCATTCCGTAGTGCTGAGCCAGCCGGTCCAGCGCCAGGCGCAGGATCACCTTGCCGCACCGGGCCGGCCAACCGTGCTGCTTTTCCACCGCCTCCAGGCCGTGCTCCTCGCAGCAGACGGCGTAAAGCACCGACGACATCTCAGGCCCCACCGCGTCCAGCGCGTCGCGCACCCGCCGGCGCGCATCGTGCGCGGCCTCGCTGACGGTCAGCTGATCGCGCGGGCCGTCGGCGTGCACGCCCGAGGCATCCCACGACTGGGTGATCCGTTGACGCTTCAGCGCCCGCTCGTGATCCATGGCCAGCCGCTGCCCGGCTTCCAGCTGCGTGCGCGTGATCATCGGCTTGCCGGCCTTGTCGCGACGGGTTGCGAGCCACCCGAGCGGGCTTTCCGCCGCGTTCGCCGTCACCCGGACCGCATCGGCCGTGCGCGTCTCGACGACCATCTCGCGGTGTTGGGCGGCGAACTGATCCTCCGGCACCGCCGAGAGGGCACGACGCAAATACATGTCCCCGGCGCGGCTGCGCCGCACCCGGCCCCGGTCGATGACGATGAGATCCGCCGAAAGCAGGCGCTTCACGACGTCTGCCGCGACCGCCATCGGCGCGCCGTTCGAGGGCTGAAGAAAAAGCCCTCCGTCGCGTTCCAGAGTGACGCTTTGTTTACCGATAAGCCGCAGGATGCTCACGTTGTTCATCCGAGGCTCCCCTTCACGGTGTGACGGCAAAACTCCATCGCCCGGATCCACGAGTGGAGCTGCTCCTCCACTGTGGACACGATGGCGTCGATGTGCGGGCAGTCGCGGCGGTCTTCGACCACGCGGCAGGCGTGTGCTGCGGTAGTGCGGTCCCGACAAAAGACGGCGCCCGCTTCGGTGAGCGACCAGCCGAAGGTGACATGCGCGCAGTACATTGAAATCTGGCGGGCAAATGCAACCGGCGCCGTTCGCCTGGTTTTCGCCGCAAGCTCGTCGACGGGAAGATTGAGTGCGGCCGCGACCGTAATTTCAATCATACGTCGTACTGTTCGCCGATCCACGACCTTGCGCGGATGTCCAACCGGTGTCGCTTCATCAAGCGCCAATTCATGTGTATGCATTCGCTCGGCCTTTCGCCCTTCCCCTCGGAGGCGGACTGCTCCCCTGCCGGTGCGGTGCAATCTAAAGTTGGAATGCAATCCGGGGATAAGTTGAAATCATACAAAAATAATTTCAACCGTTATGCCTAACGATGCAGCGTTTGGGACACGCTCGGATAGCCGTCCTATCCCCGCCGTCTGTCGGCCGCATAAACTGCGCATTCCATCAAAATTGAGGAATTGCAATGACCGACGTCGCGTCTCATACGTCGAGCGACACAACCTAAAGATGCGGCTCCACATCCTGAAGCACGCAGGCCTGGTCGAGCGGGGGCAAAGTCAGACGTTGCGACGAGAGCCGAACGTTCGCTGACTTGGTTGCGGCGGGAGCTTCGCCGCGAGCGCGCCCGGGGACGATGCGGACATTGGACCTATAACCTCGCCCGTCACCTGGCGTTGTTGCAGGACGTGCGGCGGGCGGAGGAGACGCTCGGCTGCGCGAAACGGACGGATGAGAAGCCATCCGAAGCGGGGACAAGCCGTCGCGACTTTCGCCTCGGCATCGGTCGCGGCGATGCCGGGTTGGCATTCGCCGGGCAGAAAAATGGCCCGCGCAACGAATGTCACGCAGGCCAAGCATTTCTCGCGATCTAAGCTCGTGTCCGGCGACACTTTGACGTCAGCGGCGGGGCTGCGCGACCGTCGCCCTTGGGGCGGCTGGCTCGCCCTGCCGCGTCGCGACGCGGTGCTACGAGGCGGCAGACTTGCGGCCGCGCGGGGCCGGCTTCTTGCGCTGCTGACCGAGGCCCATGCGCTTGGCGAGCTCGGAGCGTGCGGCCGCATAGTTCGGCGCCACCATCGGATAATCGACGGGGAGATTCCACCGCTCGCGATACTCTTCCGGCGACAGGTTGTAGTGCGTCCGCAGGTGACGCTTCAGCGACTTGAACTTCTTTCCGTCTTCCAAGCAGACCAGGTAGTCGGGCGTGATGGACTTCTTCACCGGCACGGCTGGTTTCAGCGGCTCCGGCTCCGGCTCGGGTTCGCCGCCGTTAGTTTTCTGCAGGGCGGCGTACACATCGCCGATCAGGTTCGGAAGGTCGTGTGAGGCAACGGAATTATTGCTCACGTACGCGGATACAATCTCTGCCGCCAGATCGATAAGATTCGAAGTCTTGGACCGGTTCTGACATTTGCCACTCATTCTAAAAAAGGAGCGTCTGGACCGTCAGACTGGGGAGAGGGACGGCGACTGCGTTTGACGCCGTGATATTTATTCCACATGAAAGCGGCCCGCAAGATCACGGTCCGAAGATTTCCCACATTCATTTTGGTTATACGGGCGCTGAACTGAGCACCGACTTACGAGATAAGATCCCTGCAGAATTGTCGGATCTTGGACTAGTGCTTGGGTTGGCGGCCCCGTTGGGTACCGCTTCAGGTTGGGTGATATTCGGGGCCTTCGCGAGCAGACAATGCATCATGTTTTGTCTGCGGGCACGGCTTGTAACCGACCGTGTACGCAGCCTTGGCCAACAAATGTGCTGAAACCGGCGCGGTTAGCAAAAAGAATATGAAACCGGCGAGGGCCCGCAGCACCACATCCGTGTCGCCGAAAAAAACCGCCAGGGCCGCCAGCAATCCGCCGACTCCGACTGTTCCGGCTTTGCTGGCCGCATGCATGCGCATGTAAAGGTCGTCGAGCCGCAAGAGTCCGATCGCGGCGACCAGCACAAAGAATGAGCCGACGACGCACAAAATACCTGCAATGTACGGGGTAAGCGTGCTCATCCTGCGTCTCCCTTGCGGCCGATCGTCAGCGGGTGGAGCGAAATGTCGCCCCGGCGCTGGATGAACCGCGCCAATGCCACGGTCGACAGGAACCCCACCAGGCCCAGCGCGATGGCAATGTCCACGTAGATCGAGAAGCCGGTCCGAATCCCGAAGGCGACGATGAAGCCGACCGCAGCGTTGACCATCAGATCCAGGGCCAGCACCCGGTCCGGCAAGCTCGGCCCGATGACGATGCGCACGATGATGAGGATGAACGAGAGCGACAACATCGCCAGCGAGACGATGTAGCAGATCTGAAGAAAGCTGGCGCCGGTCATGCTGCAAATACCCGCTTGATATGCTTCTCGAAGCTCGTCTTGGTGTCCCGGATCACCGCCTCCGGATCCGGAGCGTCGATGGCGTGGATGTACAAGGTGGACTGATCGTCCGAGACGTCCACCGACAGGGTGCCGGGCGTCAGGGTGATCATGTTGGCCAGCATCGTGATCTCCGCCGGCGACATCACGTCGAGGGGATAGGCGATGATCGCCGGCTGCAGTTCGCGCGACGGGGACAGCACGATCGCCGCCACGTTCACCGACGATTTGATCAGCTCGTAGACGAAGATCAACGCCAGCCGCACCGCGAGGAGCGCGCGCAGGAAGTGGTGGATCGTGCCGGTCTCGGAGCGGATCATGCTCAGCGCCAACCCGCCCAGCACGAAGCCGAAGAGAAGATTGGCGAAGCCGAAGTGCCCGGTCATCCCAACCCACGCGATGGCGAGGAAGACGTTGATGAGGATCGTCGACATGCTAGTGCGCCTCCAACACGCGGCTGACGTAAGTCGACGGGTCGAGGAGACCGGCGACGCCATCGCGCGCCGGCTCGATCACGAGGCGCGGGAAGAGCCCCAGCAGCACCACAAGCACCGCAAGCAGCGTGATCGCGCCCGTGCCGACGCGCCCGTCCGCCTCGACCACCTCGCCCTCGGCGGGCTTCAGGAACGTCAGGGCCCAGGCCTTGCCGGCCGTCACCGTCGTCAGGAAGCCCGACAGGATAACGCCGACGACGCCAGCGATGCCCAACGCGCCGACGGTGTCGAACGAGGCCTGCACCAGCATCAGCTTCGGCCAGAAGCCCGAGAAGGGCGGCAGGCCGGCGGCCGCGAAGGCGAACACCAGGAAAAGCCCCGCCACGATGCTGGAGCGGGCGTAGATGTTCGCGCCCGACACCGTCGAGTCTCGCCGCCCAGCCGCTCAGCCGCGCCCACCGCCAGGAAGATGCCGGTCATCGCCAGGATCGAGTGGACCGCGTAGACGACAGCGCCCGTCAGCCCCTCGGCGGTCCCGAGACCGAAGCCGATCAGCATCACGCCGATGCCGGAGACCACCAGGAACGCCGCCATGCGCCTGAGGTTGGTCTGCGCCAGGGCGCCGAGGCCGCCCAGGATCGCCGTCGCCACGCCCAGCCAGCCGATCAGCGGCAGGTAGACCTCGCCCTTGTCGCCGAAGAGCATGATCATGACGCGCAGCAGCGAGTAGATGCCGACCTTGGTGAGCAATCCGGCGAAGATCGCCGCCACCACGATGCGCGGCGTGTGGTAGGAGGCCGGCAGCCAGAAATGCAGCGGGAACGCCGCAGCCTTCATGGCGAACGCCATCACGAAGAGCGCGCCCACCGTTGCGAACGGCCCCTCGTCGGTGCTGGCGATCACACCGCGGATGTCGGCCATGTTGAGCGTGCCGGTGAAGCCGTAGAGCACGCCCACCGCGATCAGGAAGATCGTCGTGGCGATGAGGTTGAGCACGCCGTACTTCACCGCACCGTCGAGCTGGAGCCTCTCGCCGCCGAGGATGAGCAGCCCGAACGAGGACACCAGGAAGACCTCGAACCAGACGTAGAGGTTGAAGATGTCCCCGGTGGAGAAGGTGCCGCACACGCCCGCGATCAGCAGGCAGTAGAAGGTGTAGAACCCGAACGCGGTCCGCGTTTCGTCGATATCGCGGCGTGGCATAACCCAGCCCGACGAGACCGACGACGCAGCTCGCCAGCACGAAGAGCGCGCCGAGCCGGTCGACCGACAGCACGATGCCGAACGGCGGCAGCCAGTTGCCGGCGGCCATCACCTGCGGCCCCTCGGTCGCCACAACGAAATTGAGAAGCACCGCGCAGATCGTCGCCAGCGCCAGCGACACCAGCGCAATCGGTGCCTGCCAGGCCGCCTTCTGCCGCAGCACCAGCGTTACCGCCGACCCCAGCATCGGCATCAGGATCGGCAGCACCGTCAGCCATGACGACCGCGGACGTGTCGCCCGCCAGCATCGATTCGGCCCGAGACCGCTGCCGACGCGGCGAAGGCGGGCAATGGCAGCATGAGGCCAGCCGAGAGAAGAACAAGCAGCCGCATACCGTCAGTACCCAAGCGGAGGACGCACCGCGTCCCCTTCTGCGATGCGCATATCGTCGACATTGTCGGTCTCCATCGACTGATAGGCGCGGAAGGTGAGGACGAGCAGAAAGGCGAAGATGGAGAACGAGATCACGATGGCCGTGAGGATGAGCGCCTGCGGCAGCGGGTTGGCGGTCCCGCCGAGCGCATCGGTGGCGTGGCCGAGCGCCTCCGCCAGCGAGCGCGCCGTCTGGTCACCGGCCGTATCCGGCGCGATCGCGTTGGCCGCGGCGAAGTCGCTCGCAGCCCCGCCGTTGGTGCCCGCCGCCGCTTGCAGACCGTCGCCCGAGTGGCGCCGCCTTCCGCCACCACCTTGCCCAACGTTTCGACGCGGCCGTGCTCGACGTCGGCCACCAGCACTGGGGGCGCCGGCCCGGTCAGCCGCCCCGCGGTGAAGATCAGAAGGTTCACGGCATTGCCGAAGATCGAAACGCCCAGCAGGATCCGGATAAGATGCGACGACAGCATCAGATAGATCGAGGCGGCGAAGAACAGGCCGACGAGGATGCAGAAGATCGGTTCCATCAGTCCGCCCTCCTCCAGGGTCAGCGCGATGGAGGCGAGCGATCCGACCACCACGAAATAGACCCCGATGTCGAACAGCAGCACCGTCGACAGCGGGCATCTCGATCGCCTTCGATGGTGGGGATCCACCAGAGCCCGGTCAGCACCGGCCGCGCCGCCAGCAGCGGCGACGAGGCCGGCCAAGGCGTCGCGATGCAGCAGTCCGAACCCGGCCAGCGCGTTGGGGTGCACCACGATCGCCCGGCGCACCGTCTCGACGCCGGAGCCGATGCCGTAGATCGCCAGCGCCGAGGCCGCGATCAGCCCGCCGATGAAGCCGCCGCCCGGCTCGTTGTGCCCGCGCAGAGCACGAACACCGAGAACAGCATCATCAGCGCCGCCAGGAGCGGCGCGATGGTGCGCAGAATGAGCGAGTTCATGCCGACACCTCACGGCGTTGGCGTCGATCCCGCGGCCTCCGGCGACGGCCCTCGCTGCGTCGAGCATCGGCCCCAGCCGCAGGAGCGCCAGGATGGCAAGGCCCGCCGCCATGACCACGCGCGATCTCGCCCAGCGTATCGAGGGCGCGGAAGTCCACCAGGATGACGTTCACGACGTTGCGGCCATGCGCGACCTCGTAGGCATAGGTGAGGTAGAATTCGGACAGGCGACGTCGAACGGGTTGCGCGACGACACCGTAGAGAAGAACCGCGAAGCCCAGCGCCGCAGGCGAGCGCGATGCCGCCGTCCTTGATCTGACGACCGAGCGGGCGGTGATCCGTCGTCTCAAGGTCGAGCCGCGTCATCACGAGCGCCAGGATCACCACCGACAGCGTCTCCACCATGAACTGCGTGAACGAGAGGTCCGGCGCGCCGTAGAGCATGAAGATGAGCGCCACCATCACGCCCTGGACGCCCAGCGACACGATCGCCACCAGGCGCGTCCTGGCGATGATGACGACCCACAAGCCGACCACCGCCGCCGCCAGCACCACGAAGTAGTGCGGCTCGGAGAGGTTCGTCGGCCAGGAGAAAGTCGGCAGTCCGTCGATCAGCAGCGGCACCAGGAGCGCGACGGCGAGCAGCGGAAGGTGACCGTGACGTAGCGCTGCATGACGCCGGGCTGGATGATGCGCGTGACCGCGAACGCGAGCCGCACCAATCCACCGAGCGCCTGATCGAAGCCGCGGTCCGGGCCCCAGCCGATCGCCGCCAGCAGCCCCGCCACGCCCTTGCGCAGCGGCACGTAGATGCGCGAACAGCACGAGGCCCGTCCCGATCGTCACCAAGGTGAGGATCACCGGCGGATAGAGCCCTGTCGGCCACAGGTAGCAGATGCAGTTCGACGGCGTCGCCGGATACCGCGGACGGTCATCGGCCCGATGATCCACGCCACCGCCGTCTCCAGCCCGAGCGCAGCGACGAGCGCCGAGCACACCCAGCGACCAGCGGGCCGAGCCACAGCGACATGGCGGTCCCTCGTGCGGCGTCTTCGGCAGCGTCGCCGGGCCGCTTGAAGAACGGCAGCAGCACGCATCGCCGCAATGCAGAACATCAGCGCGTTGCCGGCGACGGCGACCACGGTCGCGACCGAGATGCCGCCGATCTCCCACACCCCCTCGTACATCACCTCCTTGGCGACGAAGCCGATGATCGGCGGCAGACCCGCCATCGACAGGCAGCCCAGGAGCGCCGCCACGAACGTGATCGGCATCTTGCCCATGAGGCCGCCGAGGATGGTCGATGTCGCGCGTGCCCGGTCTCATGGTCGATGCCGCCGGCGACCATGAAGAGCGCGCCTTTGAAGAGCGCGTGGGCCACCAGGTAGGCGACCGCGCCGGCGATGGCGTGCTCGCTCCCCAGCCCCGTCAGCATCACGAGGAGCCCCAGCGAGGCGACCGTCGTGTAGGCGAGGATCTGCTTCAGATCCGTCTGCCGCACGCCGAGGATGACGCCCGTGAGGAACGTCGCCCCGCCGAAGAGCGGCAGCACGGTGGTGCCACAGCGTCGGTATCCGCCCAGCACCGGGGCGAAGCGCATCAGCACGAAGACACCGGCCTTCACCATGGTGGCCGAGTGCAGGTAGGCCGAGACCGGGGTCGGCGCTTCCATGGCGTTGGGCAGCCACGAGTGGAACGGCACCTGCGCCGACTTGGTGAACGCGCCCAGGCACACCAGGATGAAGATCGCCGTATAGGCCGGCGCATCGCGAAGGACGTCCGGCGACGCGAGAAGGCCGGAGACCGCCGTCTCGCCCGGTGGCGAGGCGCATGAGGACGAGACCCGCCAGCAGCGCCAGACCGCCGCCGCCGGTGATCACCAGCGCCTGCACCGCCGCCCGCCGCGCCGCCTCGCGCGTGTGGTCGAAGCCGATGAGCAGGAACGAGGTGATCGACGTCAGCTCATAGAAGATGAAGAGCGAGATGAGGTCGTCTGCGACCACGAGTCCCAGCATCGCGCCCATGAACAGAAGCAGGAACGCCATGAACCGGCCCTGATGATGATGCCCGGCCAGATAGCCGCCGGCATAGATCACGATGAACGTGCCGATTCCCGTGACCAGGAGCGCGAACGTCAGCGACAGACCGTCGATCAACTGCGCGTAGCGGATCCCCAGCGAGGGCACCCAGTCGACGCCGACCGTCAGCGTCTCGCCCCCCGCCACCGCGGCACCATCGAGGCAGGTAGCCAACGAACAGGGCCGCCGGCACGATCGCGAGGATCCAGCCGGCCTTCGCGCCCATTTTGTGGACGAGCGGCGGTGCGAGGGCTGCGGCCGCGAAGGGGGCGAGCGCCAGCCACAGCATCAAGTCGGCGGGGACGGTCAAACAGCTAGCTCCGTCGGTGGGGCAACGAATTCGCGCACGTAAAGATCACTCGCGGCGCCTGGCCACTACAAGATCACGTCGAGCGGCGCATATGCAGGACGAACGTGATGGAGCACAAGTATGTCCACGCAAAGCGACGCAACGAAGGTCCAAAAATCCGACGCCGAGTGGCGCGAGCCAGCTGACGCCGGAGCAATACCGTGTCACGCGCCGACACGGAACCGAACGGCGCCTTCACCAGTCCCGCTCAATGACGAAAAGCGCGCTGGCACCTATGCGTGCGTGTGTTGTGGTGAGCCGTTGTTCCGGTCCGAAACGAAATTCGACTCCGGCACCGGCTGGCCGAGCTTCTTCGACCCCGTCTCCGAGGAGGCCGTCGACGACCACGAGGACCGCGCGCTCTTCATGCGGCGCACGGAGAACCGGTGCGCCAAGTGCGACGCGCATCTCGGCCATGTCTTCCCCGACGGGCCTCGACCGACGGGTCTGCGATATTGCATGAACGGCGTCGCCCTCAACTTCGAACCCGACGAAGTCCTAATGCTCGACAAGCGCGCAGCCGACCCGCCCCTCGCGGAGCGGCGTCCCGTCACCGTCACCCCCCATGGCGTGACACTCGAAGACCCCTACGCATGGTTGCGCGCGGAGAACTGGCGCGAGGTGATGGCGGACCCGTCCGTCCTCGCCTCGGATATCCACGGCTATCTCGACGCCGAGAACGCCTACACCGAGGCCGTGCTCGCCCCGGTGGAGGCGCTGCGCGAATCGCTGGTGAAGGAGCTGCGCGGACGCATCGCCGAGGACGACTGGTCCGTCCCCACACCGGATGGCCAGTACGCCTACGGCATGACGTACGTGGAGGGCGACGAGCACCCTCGCCTCATCCGCATGCTGCGCCACGTGGGCGAGGCGGTGGGCGCCGAGACGCCGCCCGAGAGCGACCGCCGAGGTTCTCCTCGACGCCAACCGCGAAGCGGAGGGCGCAGGCTACTTCCGCCTCGGCTCGGCCTCCCATTCGCCGGACCACCAGACGCCTCGCCTGGACCTGCGACCGCTCCGGGCGGCGAGCTGTTCACCCTGGCGCTGCGCGATCTCGCCACCGGCGCCGACACCGTGCTCCACGAGCGCGTGACCCCGTCCGTCACCATCGCCGGTGACGAACGCCACGGTGCTGGCGGTCGAGGTGGACGACAACCACCGCCCCGCCAAGGTGCTGGCGCTCAGCGAGGGCGGCGAGCCCGCACGACGCTCTACGAGGAGACCGACCCCGGCTTCTTCGTCTCCGTCGGGCCGCACGCTGTCCGGCCGCTTCATCGTCATCGACAGCCACGACCATCAGACGTCCGAGGTCCGCCTCATCGACGCGCACGACCCGCTCTCGCCCGCCATCCTGGTCGCGCCGCGCCTGGAGGAGGAGGAGTACGACGTCGCCCACATCGACGATTCGCTCTTCATCCGCACCAACCGCGAGGCGCGCGATTTCCGGATCGTTCGCGCCCCGGTCGACGATCCCCGGCCGCGAGAACTGGGAGGACATCGTCCCCCACCGCCCGGGCGTCCTCATCGTCGACATGATCGTCTTCCAGGACTTTCTGGTGTGGCTGGAGCGGGAGAACGCCCTGCCGCGCATCGTCATCCGCCGCCTGGCCGACGGCGACGAGCATCAGATCGCGTTCGACGAGGAGGCCTATTCGCTCGGCATCTCGGAAGGCTACGAGTTCCAGACCAACACGCTGCGCTTCACCTACTCGTCCATGACGACGCCGACCGAGGTGTGGGACTACGACATGGCGACCCGCGAGCGGCGCCTGCGCAAGCGCCAGGCGATCCCGTCCGGCCACGACCGCGCAATACGTCACGCGCCGCCTGATGGCCCCCGCGCCGGACGGCGAGCTGGTCCCGGTCAGCCTCTACCACCACGCGGACACGCCGATCGACGGCACCGCGCCGTGCCTGCTCTACGGCTACGGCTCCTACGGGATCACGATCCCGGCGTCCTTCTCGGCCAACTCGCTCAGCCTGGTGGATCGCGGCTTCGTCTACGCCATCGCCCACGTGCGCGGCGGCATGGACAAGGGGTTCGACTGGTACGACCGCGGCCGGCGCGCCCACAAGGAGAACACGTTCGCCGACTTCGTGGCCGCCGCCGACCACCTCGTCGCCGAAGGCTATACCGCGAAGGGGCGGATCGCGGCGCAGGGCGGCTCGGCGGGCGGCATGCTGATGGGTGTGGTCGCCAACCGCGCGCCCGACCGCTTCGGCGCCATCGTCGCCGAGGTGCCGTTCGTGGACGTGCTCACCACGATGCTGGACGACACGCTCCCCCTCACCCCGCCCGAGTGGCCGGAGTGGGGCGACCCGATCCGCGACGCATGCTGCCTTCAGGCGCATGCTCGGCTACTCGCCCGTCGACAATGTCACCGCGCAGGCCTACCCGGACATCCTGGTCCTCGCCGGCGTCTCCGACCCGCGCGTCACCTACTGGGAGCCGGCCAAATGGGTGGCGCGGCTGCGCCACAGCGCCACCAACGATCCGCTGATCCTCCTGAAGACCAACATGGAGGCCGGCCACGGCGGCGCCTCGGGCCGCTTCAAGCGGCTCGACGAGGTGGCGCTGGTGCAGGCCTTCGTGCTCCAGGTCCTCGGCAAGGTGCGATAGGCGGGGGTCGCGGCCGCGATGAAGGCGCTTCAACAACAAGGATCGGATCGATGAGACGCGTGACCGGCAGCCTCGCCATCGTCGTTGGTCTCGTCGTGGCGGTGAGTGCCTGCGCTCCCGCACGGGGCGACTGGGTCTATCAGTGGCGGCAGGCCACACCGCAGTGCAGTGATCACCCGGACGCCCCGGCGATCGGCCGTGCCGCGGGCATCGTCGGTTTCGAGCCCACACGCTCGGCATCGTTCGTGGGATGCTTCCCCTCGCTCGAAGCCTGCGACGCGTGGCTGCGCCCGCTGCGCGGGCGAGTTCGGCGGACGCATCTTCATCATGCGGCTGCGAGCCGCGCGCGCTGAGACGCGCGCCGCAGCACCGGAACGGGATGACGAAGACGGCCGGACCTGCGGTCCGGCCGCCGTTGGCGTTACGCCTTGCCCATGCAGCTCGGCCACGTATTCCCAGTTGACGAGGTTGTCGAACCACGCCTCGAGGTACTTCGGCCGCGCGTTGCGGTAGTCGATGTAGTAGGAGTGCTCCCACACGTCGACGCCCAGGATCGGCGTCGCGCCGTGGACGAGCGGGTTCTCGCCGTTCGGCGTCTTCATGATCTCGAGCTTGCCGTCCTTCACGGCAATCCACGCCCAGCCCGAGCCGAACTGACCGGCACCGGCGGCGAGGAAGTCCTCGCGCGCCTTGTCGTAGCCGCCCAGATCACTGTCGATCTTGGAGGCGATCTCGGACGGCATCGTGCCCTTGCCGCCGTTCGGCGTCATCCACTTCCAGAAGTGGATGTGGTTGTAGTGCTGACCGGCATTGTTGAAGAGGCCGGCGTTGGTGCCGAAGCTCTTCTTCACGATCTCCTCCAGCGACTCGTTCTCGAGCCCCGAGCCCTCGAGCAGCTTCGAGCCGTTGGTCACGTACGCCTGGTGGTGCTTGTCGTGGTGGAACTCGAGCGTCTCGGCGGACATGTACGGCGCCAGCGCGTCGTAGGCATAGGGCAGGTCGGGGAGTTGGAAAGCCACGTCGTTTCTCCAATCATTGGCCGCGAGGTGTGCGGCATTTCGTTCCCGCTCAACTAGCACGCAATGCCCACGCTTCAACGCCGTATCGGCAACTCCCTCGCATCCGCCGATCCACCGCGCTCGCATCAGGCGTGCGCGTACTCCCAGTAGAGCTTGACGCGCGGCCTCGAACACCGGGCCCGGCTGCAGCTCGCGGTCCTCGATCTGCGTGATCGGCAGCACCTTGCCCATGTTGCCGGTGGAAAACGCCTCGTCGGCGTCCAGGAAGTCGGCCACCGAGAGCGTCGTCGCCTCGACGCGGTAGCCGGCCGCCGCCAGCAGCGCCATCGTCCGCTAGCGCGTGATGCCCGGCGAGGAACGTGCGGTTCTCACGCGGCGTCAGCACCACGCCGTCCTTCACCATGAAGACGTTGGAGGTGGCGAGCTCGGCGACGTTGCCCAGCATGTCGAGCACGAGCGCGTTGTCGAACCCCTTCTCCCGCGCCCGCAGCAGCGCGCGCGCGTTGTTGGGATAGAGGCAGCCGGCCTTGGCGTTGGTGGGCATCGTCTCGATGGTCGGCCGGCGGAACGGCGAGACGGTGATGGCGTAGCCCTTCACCTCGGGCATCGGCGTCTCGTAGAGGCACAGGAGGAAGCGGGTCAATTCGGCGTCCGGCGCGACCGCGGCCGCGCCGCCATCCTCGGCCCAGTACATCGGGCGGATGTAGAGCGGCGTGCCTGAGGGGAACTTCTTCAGCCCTCCGGCGCCAGCTCCGTCATCTCGCCGACGCTCATGGACGGCTTCAAGCCGCAGAGCCGTCGCCGAGGCGTTCACCCGCTCCAGGTGCAGGTCGAGGTCGGGCGTCACCCCCTCGAACGCGCGCGCGCCGTCGAACACGGACGAGCCGAGCCAGAAGGCGTGGGTGCGCGGGCCGATGATCGCCGGGATTGCCCTCGAACCATCCACCGTCGATCCACGTCCACGTCTGCGACCAGTCCACCATATGGGCCCTCCAATGGCTCTGGTTTAGCGCTGGCCGCGAATGATTGAAAGCGTGGATACGTGCGCCGTCGCGTGACAGACTGCCGGCCG
Source organism: uncultured Alphaproteobacteria bacterium (assembly GCA_963771975.1). Lineage (GTDB taxonomy): Bacteria > Pseudomonadota > Alphaproteobacteria > Rhizobiales > Amorphaceae > Acuticoccus. Next base: position 993,545 of record CAVYVL010000002.1, read on the forward strand.
CGAACCCTGCCGAGCGCTCGCAGGGAGGAAGCCGATGCACAAGGTCTACGTCTTCGACGCCTACGGCACGCTGTTCGACGTTCATGCCGCCGTGCGCCGCCATGCCGAGGAAGTGGGACCGGATGCGGACCGGCTGTCGGCGATCTGGCGCCACAAGCAGCTCGAATATTCCTGGATGCGCGCGCTCGCCGGCCGTTATCGCGACTTCTGGGCGCTCACCGAGGATGCGCTCGACACTGCCTTCCGCAGCGTGCCCTCCGCGCCGCGCACCACGCGCGAGACGCTGCTCGACGCCTACGCCGAGCTCGACGCCTACCCGGAGGTGATCGACGTGCTGACCCAGCTGCGCGATGCCGGCGCGAAGACCGCGATCCTCTCCAACGGCAACCAGGCGATGCTGGAGCTTGCCGTGAAGGCCGCCCGGATCGGAGGCCTTCTGGACGAGGTCTGTCGGTGGACCCGCTGCAGTCTACAAGCCGCTGCCGGCGGTCTACGAACTGGTGACCACCCGCTTTCGCGTCTTCCCGGACGCGGTCTCGTTCCAGTCGTCCAACCGGTGGGACATCGCCGGCGCCACCGGCGTTCGGCTTCCGCACGGTGTGGATCAACCGCGACCGGCGCGCCGGACGAGTATGCCGACCTGCCGCCCGCGGTCACGCTGTCCTCGCTGAAGGGGCTTGCCACCGTCTGACACGACGAGCCGGCAGCCCCCGTCGTGCGCTACGCGGTCGCCGCGCCGTTTTCGGAGACCTTCTTGGCGGCCAGCGAGACGGCGATCAGCGCGATCCCCTGCGTGAGGAACTCCAGCGCGATGAAGAGGCCGATGATCCAGCCCCATTCCTGGAACCAGGCCGAGGCGGTCTCGGCCGTCGCCAGCTGCTCGGCGGACGGGAAGTCGACCAGGCCGAAGATCATCACGCCGAGCACCAGCGAGATGATGCCGGTGAGCCCGAGCCAGATCACCGGCGCGCCGCCGCCGCGGATCTGGAAGGCCATGATGACGCGCAGGACGCCCGTGACGATAAAGGTCGCGCCGATCAGCAGCGTCAGCCACCAGGCCGACTGCACCGGCATCGCGATCAGCACCACGCCGGCCACCAGATAGAGCAGCCCGAGCAGGATGTGGGCGCCGAAGCTCTTCCAGCCTTTGTACTTGAAGGAGTCGAACACCTGGGCGATGCCGCCGATGATGGCCAGGATGCCGAACCACAGGACGCCGACGAGGGTCAGCGCGTAGGTCATGCCGAGCCCGATGATGCCCAGGACGGCCATCAGGATGCCGAGCCCCAGCATCCATTTCCAGTTGAGAGTGAGATTGCCGTACAGCGGGTCGCGCGAGACGACGTCGGTGCTGCTCATGAATAGCCCCATTCGGTAACGGTAGTGTTATGGGAATCATGGGCGTTATGGCGCGTCGCCGCCAGTGCAAATGACCGCCCGCCGGAACAAATATCCTTCGGGCGGTGGTGCACGTCCGCTTCGCAACCGGGCCTTGCGTACGGTGCGATGTTGCAGCAAGCACCGCCTCGTCAGGCAGAGCTTCGGGGTCGAACGCGTTGATCATCTCTTCGAACATGCCGGCCGCCGCTGTCGCGCTGGTGGCGCAGCATCTCGACTGGCCGGCCGAGCGCGACCATCGTCCTCTCGGGGATTTTGCGCCCGATGGCGACGCACCTCGTCACGATCGTCGCCGCTCTGGAGAGCAAAGCCGCGTTGATGACGGTGCTGGATCGCGAGGTGGCGCCTCTGCGCGGGCGCGCCGCCGCGGGCCGCCTGGCGGTCGTGCTGGTCAACTTGCTCCAGCCTGTCGGTCTCGACCGCGAGGACTTCGCGCGCCTGCATGCCCGTCTGCAAGCGCTGGAAATGTCGGCGGACGCGTTCACGATCCTCACCAACAACCTGGCACTGCTGCACCGCTACGACGGCGCCTTCCGCGAGCGCGGCGAGCGGATTCATTTCCACCTCCTCAGCGACCTCCCCGGCCGGCGCGACGACCTCTCCATCGTTTCGGACGTGCCGGACGCGCGCATCAGCCTCACTGGCGCGTTGGGCGGACTGGATGCTGCGATCCTGGCAGCCGCCCTCCACCGCGACGGCTGGCGCCTTGGCGCCGACTACGGCACCAGCGCGCCGTTCCAGCTCACCACCGCAACCCGCGACAAGATCGAGCGCTACAAGGCCACCCCAGCCAACAAGCTGTCCGAGCTGATCGCGACCCTCGGCGCGGCGCTGACGGACACCGCCGCGGCGCCGCGCACGGCGATCGCGCCCGGCAGGCTCGCCGTCATCCTCGCCGACAGCGTCACCTATGGCGGGGTGATCCGGATCCCGCCGGAGGTGCGGCAGGCGATCGCGGCGCGCTTGCCGTTCATGCTGGTGGCCGGACCGCACGTCCTGCGCATCCTCCGCGCGGTGGGCTTTCGTACATTCGCGCCCCATCATCGACGAGGCGTACGACGATGTGCTGGAGCCCAATCTGCGCCTCGAAATGATCGAGCAGGAAATCGTCCGCCTGCTTTCGATCTCATCAGCCGAATTCGCGGCGGTGATGGAGGCTCTTGCGGACGTTGCGGACCACAACGTCCGCCACCTCGTGGCGCTGGACGGCGCCGCCGGTCCGCCGCTCGGCCTTTCCTGCACCGACGCTGGCGCGATTGCCGAACCGGCCAAGCGCGAGGCCGCCGCCCTCGCCCTCTCCCGGCAGTTACGCGAGGCGGCCGTGCAGTCGCGTTTCGCCGTCCCGAAGCGGCTCGTCCCGGAGTACCAGCGCACGGCCGTCTTCCCCGTGGTCCGCGAGCGCGATGAGGCGTCGCGTCCACGGCCTCGGGTTGCGATCATCTCGCACCTCGCCAGCAGCGGCGGCACAGCGATTACCAAGTGCATCGCCTGCATGGAGGGTGTGACGCTCCTCGGCGAGATTCATCCGACGGCCAGCGTGGCGCTGCCGCAGTTCAACCCCCTCTACCAATATCGTCGCTGGTATGGCCTCTCGGACCCACTGAAGGCGGAACTCGACTCGCTCGGCAATGGTGGCGAGACCACCGTGGCCGACATCCTGGAGTGCCTCGCCATCGACGCCGCGCGCCGTGGCACGACGCTGGTGCTGCGGGACTGGTCTCACGTCGACTATGTGGCTGGCGGCGGACTTCCCCCACGGGGGCGGCCGAGCCTGCTCGCGGTGCTCGCCCCGCGGATGGAGACGCGGCTCCTGGTGTCGATGCGTCACCCGCTGGACATCTGGCTCAGCATGATTTCTTCGCGCTTTGCCAAGCCGGACGGGCTGGCGTTCGTTATGGCTGGTATCCGGCACTTTGCTGATTACGCCGTGCAGAACGGGGTGATGACCTACGAAGCTTTCATTGCGGATCCGGACGCGTGGTTGACGGCGGCCACGGCGCGGCTCGACGTGCCGTTCGACCCCTCGTGGCAGAAGCGGTGGGCGAGCTATCGCAACGTTACCGGTGACAGCGGGCGCCGCTCTGGCGAGATCGCACCCCGCCCTCGCCGCCCTGTCTCCGAGGAGATGCTGGCGCTGGTGAACGCCAACGCCGACTACCGGCACGCCTGCGACCTGCTCGGATACGACTGACGCGCCGGCTCCTCTTGTCGCTGGTACACGACGGCCGGCGCGCGGTTACTCGGCGCCGAGCGTGCGCACCGCCCGCTGCAGCGCCTCTTCGCGGTCGGCGATGGCGGTGCTCGCATTGTCGAACGCGCGCTGGATCTCGATCAGCTCGGAGATCGCCTGGATCGGATTGACGTTGGAGCCTTCGCGGTATCCTTGCCGGACGCCGTTGGTCAGGCGGTCGAGCACCGGCTCGCCCGCGATCTCGGACAGGACGGCCGTGTCGCCGAAGCGGGAGAGGGGCGCGTCCTCGGGCAAGGTGAAGAGGCCGAGAACGCCGAGGTTGCGACCGCTCTGCGTCATGGTCCCGTCGGCGCCGATGATAATCTCGCCGCCGCCCGGCTCCAGCTGGATCGGGGCGCCGCCCTCGTCGACGACGCCGTAGCCGGTCAGCGTCTTAAGATCGCCCTCGGCGCTTATGGTGAAGCGGCCGTCGCGGGTGTAGGCGAGCCCGGACGGGGTCTCGATGCCGAACCAGGCATCGCCGAAGATCGCGACATCGAGCGGATTGCCGGTCGCTTCGATCGGCCCCGCCGCGCGTTCGATATGCATCTCGCCGACTTCGGCGTAGTTCACGCGATCGGCGCGATATTCGCTCAGGACAGTGTCGAAATTCACGGTTTCGGCGCGGAAGCCGCCGGTGCGCATGTTGGCGACATTGTTCGCCACCGTCGACAGTCGTGTCTGCATGACCATCTGGCCGGACAACGATACGTAAAGTTCAGATGCCACTCAGGTGCCTCCGAGGCGTAGGGTTGAGAGGGACATGGCCAGATCGAGCGAGATCGTCGGCATGGACGATCCTCCGACGGCAAAGAGACTCACGATCGGATCACGACTGACGTTCTCGGTCGCGTCCCACAGTGCGGTGAAGCGGGTCAGGAACTGGCTCACCTGCTCCGGATCGGAGAAGTCGACATCTTCCAGCCTCGCCGTCAGCACGGCGGCCTGCTTGTCGATGTCGGCGCCGGAGAACGCCGAGGGCAGACCGAGCGCCGTGCGCACGACCTTGCTCAGCGCCTTGTCGGCGAGGATGTCGTAGGCGGAGCCGATCTCGCCGGCCATCCGCTCGAAGTAGAGCGCGAGGCGCACGCCCTCGCCGTCCAGCGCGCCCGCCGTCACCTCCAGCTCCTGGCGTACGAAGCGGTCGATGACCGCCTGCCCGGCGGCCGCGCGCGTCATGGTCAGGTCGCCGAACGTCTCGAAGTCGAAAACGCGGGCGAACTCCTGAATCTTCGGATCCGTGGTGCGGTTGCCGAGGGACTGCGGGTCGCTCATCCCCTCTTCGAGGATCTTGCGCATGTAGCCTTTGGCGAAGGCCAGGTCTTCGAGCCCGAACGCCTTCATCGCGGTCGTGAACAGCCGAGTGTCCTCCAGGAACTCGTCGATCGACGAGACATTCCTGTAGTTTTCCAGGTAGTACTCCGACTCCAGCTTCACCGGCCCCTGCTTCGCGGTAATCTCGAGCTGGCGGTCAAGGTTCGAGGCAATCAGACGGTAGCTCAATGCGACGGACATCGGTCGTCCTCCTGTGGCGCGCCACGAGCGCATCTCTGCGTTTTCAGACGGCGCCCGATCAACCTCGCCGCTCGCAATTGCGTGGGGCTGGGGACGCTCCGAACCCTTGGCCGCATCCGAGGCGCCGCCAGCCCCATTCCAGCCTGCTGGCGCCGATCGATCCCGGCCATTTCAAAGCCTGCGATGTCCTGCTGCGCCGTCTTTCGCCACATGCCCCCGCCCCCCGCGCAGACATTGAATTGACGGCAATTCTTCCATAGGTCTGCCGGCTGGCGGGCTCGAAGGAAGAAGGGATCGGCCTCGATGGCCTCATATGTTTGCGCAGTGTTGCAAGCAACGCTCGTGTGATGCCGCCGGCATGAGCGCCGAGTTCGCGTCGTGGTTCTTGGCCGGCGTGGACGAGGCTGCCCCCGTCCGCCTGTTTTGCCTGCCCTCCTCGGGCGGAAGCGCGGCCGCCTTCGTGCGCTGGCGCAGCGCGGTCGACGAGCGGATCGCGCTGGTCCCGGTCCAGCTTCCCGGCCGCGGCGCGCGCATTGACGAAGAGCCGGTCGACCAACTGGATGTGCTGGCGAGTTCGCTTGGCGGACGCTCTGGCGCCGCACACGGATCGACCGTTCGCCCTCTTCGGGCACAGCATGGGCGCAGAACTCGCGTTCGAGACGGCGCGCACGCTGCGCAGTCAGGGCCATCCTTTGCCCATGGCGCTGTTCCTGTCGGCCCGGCGCGCGCCGCAGCGCCCGTCGACCCGCACGCCGCTTCACGTGCTGACCGACGACGAGCTGAAGAGAGAGCTATACGCCATGGGTGGAACCCCCGCGGCTGTTTTGGCGGACGATGGGCTGCTCGACCTGATGCTCCCGGTGGTGCGCGCAGATCTGAAGGCCGTCGAGACACATCCCTACCGGCCCGAACCGCCACTCGCGTGCCCCATCTCGGTCTTCGGCGGAACACGCGACACCATCGCCCCGGGCGATCTCTCCGCCTGGGCCGAACATACGACGCGCCGCTTTGACCTGACGATGTACGACGGCGGTCACTTCTTCCTGAACGATCACGCCGGGGACATGTTGCGGATCATAAGCGAAGCCTTGTGCGGCATGCTGCTGCGATGAGGCGTGCACGCCACGGGGTGCCCGCGCCAAATCGCGGCACAGCCGCGTGCCGATCGAATGTGGGCGGTACGGCGTAGTCGCCTCTGACGTCCTCCACGCGACGCACCGTATCGCCATCTCACTGACGCATGTGAGGATCTCCCGCGAGAGCGCGACGACTGACATCGTCCGTGTACACGCGATCTCGATCTGCCGCTCTGCATTCTCGTGCCCGTGGCGGCGGCGGCGGTGTCAGCAAGAATATCTATGACGGCACGGCCGTGCGTGCCTGAGCCACCTCCCGTGGAGAAACCTACGCATGTCCGCGGGTTCCAGCCTCGCGCCAGATAACAGGAATACGCCTTTAGCGTGCAACCACGGGAGATGAACTCTTGGCAGTCATATTGGGTCTCGTCATCGGCATCGGATCGATGCTGGGTGGCTTCATGGCGATGGGTGGCCACGTAGACGTGCTTTGGCAGCCGTTCGAGGTGCTCATCATCTTCGGCCTCGCCGCGGGCATCTTCATCATCGCCAACCCCGCAGCGATGATCAAGAAGACCGGCTCGGCCATCGTTCAGGCCTCGGCCGGCAAGGCCCCCAAGCGCAAGGACCTGCTGGAGCTGCTGGGCTGCCTGTTCGCGCTCATGCGCGACCTCAAGGCCAAACCCCGGAACGAGGTCGAGGCGCATGTCGACAATCCGGAGGAGTCGGAACTCTTCAAGAAGTTCCCGACCGTCCTCAAGGACAAGATGCTCCTCAATTTCATCTGCGACTACGTGCGGCTGATCCTCATCGGCAACGCCCGCGGCTTCGAGATCGAAGCGCTGATGGATCAGGAGATCGCCACCATCCGCAAGGACAAGCAGAAGCCGGCTCTGGCGCTGGGCGAGATCGCCGATGCGCTTCCCGCCATCGGCATCGTCGCGGCGGTGCTCGGTATCGTGAAGGCGATGGGCGCCATCGATCAGTCGCCGGAGATCCTGGGCGGCCTGATCGCGTCCGCTCTCGTGGGCACCTTCCTCGGCATCCTGTCGTCCTATGCGTTCTTCGCGCCGATGTCCTCCAAGATCAAAACCATTGCCGAGAAGCAGATGAAGCCGTTCCTCATCACCAAGCAGGCGCTTCTGGCCTACATCAACGGCGCCATGCCGCAGATCGCCCTCGAGCACGGGCGCAAAACGATCGAGACCTCGAGCCGTCCGACCATCGACGAGGTGGAGTCGGAGGCGCTCGGCAACGGCCCGGCCAACGACGACCAGGGCCGCCGCTCCTCTGACAAGGCGGCGTGAGGTCAACGATGAGCAACGTTTCCACGGAGGTGTCCGACCGGCTGCTCGACGCCGCCGGCATCCAAATCGACCGGCTTCCCATGCTGCCGGTCATCTTCGACCGCGTCGCCAACTCCTGCGCCGAACAGATGCGCGCCGTCGCCGCCTCGCCTTGCTACTTCTCCGTGCTCGACGTCGAGCAAGGGCGCATCGGCGAGATCCTGGAGCCCTACGAGGCGAACGCCGTCACGGCCATCTTGGAGGTCCCGGAGTGGGACTCGGAGGTGGTGTTCGGCTTCGATCGCGACTTCATCTTCACCATCGCAGAGGTGATGTTCGGGGCGGACGGGCAGGAGATGCCCGAGGAAGACGGCCGCACCTTCTCCAATATCGAGATGAAGGTATGCGCCAAGCTCGCCGAGCTCGTCTGCGACGTGCTCACCCAGTCCTTCTCGGTTGTCACCAAGGCGAGCTTCCGGGTGGAGCGGCTCGAGACGCGCATGCACTTTGCCGTCATCGGCCGCCGCACCGCCCAGGCTGCGGCGGCGAAATTCCTCGTCCAGGCCATCAACCGTGGCGGCGAGATGTTCGTCATCCTCCCCTACGCGGGCCTGCAGATGGTGCGCCGCTCGCTCGGCTCGGCCGCGACCGAGGTCGGCGGCACGCGCGATCCAGACTGGGTCCGGCAGATGCGAGCCGGTGTCACACGCGCCGACGTCCGGCTCCGCGCAATCCTCGACGAGAAGAGCATCACGCTTGGCGAAATCGCTGCGCTGGCTCCGGGCGATCTGATCCAGCTGTCGGCCACGCCCAAGTCACCCGTCAAGCTGGAAGCCAACAACCAAGCCTTGTTCTGGTGCCAGCTGGGACAGGCGGACGGTGTCTACAAACTGCGCGTCGACGACGTGTTCGATCCGGAACAGGAGTTTATCGGTGATCTCCTCAATAATTGACATCATTCTTCTGGGTGCGCTCGCCGGAACGTCCGGTGCGGTGCTTCTCATGTACCGCCGGCTCCAGCGGTTCGACGCGCTGCAGAACGCGGCGGCTAAGGAATTCGCCCGGTCCTCCGAGGCCCTCGACCGCGCGCGCGAGGCCATGTCCAAACTCTCGGACGAGGGCGGCGAGATGGCCCTGACGCTCGTCAACCGGCTGAACGAGGCGCGGATGGTGATGAACGACATCGACGAGGCGACGATGCGCACCCGCGGCGCCTACGTTGAGATCGCCGAGTTCGAGCGAAGCCGCCCGCCGGTGCCGACGCCGGTACCGCAGCCGATGGCGGAGGCGGAGGAGGCCCCCGCCGAACCAACTCCGCTCGAGGTGGTCGAGGACGAGACCTCCAGCGCCGACGAGGACGAGCCGGCAGCCGGCTCACGCCGGAGCCTTCCCGCCGCCATTCGTATCCGAGACGCGGCTCGTGCCCGAATTGCAGAGGCCCGTCAAAAGGCGGTCGACGCACAGGGCGGAGCCGCCCCGCGCGCGCCCCGCCCGGCGCACAAGGCGACCGGTGCGCCGAGGCCCACGCCGATGTCCGCAAGCGCTCCTGAGGGCGCCGAGTCCCGGCGGGCGAGGTCGGTGCCACACCGCCAGCCAACCGCCGCCAGGCGCCCACGCGTTCGTCCACCCCGTCCGGCGAGCCGACGCTTGCGCATGCGGCCCCACCCTCCGCCCATGCCGTCGGCGCCGAGGCGCTGCTGCAGCGCACTTCCGCAGCGTCCTCCGTGCCGCTACCGGCCGCGAACGCCGTCAAGTCCGCCGCCGGCCGGCAGGCCGAAGCCGTCCTCCCGGGCGCCGAGCGACGCGCTGCCCCACCAACCGTCGACGGCCGCCATACCGCCGACCGACCCAAGCCCAACGGCCCGCCGATGGTGCTGGTCAAGGACAAGGCCTCGGCCACGGCTCCCGAGACACCCGGCCAGCCCCCCGCCCACAGCCCCGAGTTCGAGGTCGCCATGGCCACCATCAACGGGCGCCAATTGACCTGGTCGGAGCTCGCCAAGGCCGCGCAGCGCTCGGCCTGACAGGGCCGGCCACACGTTCCGAACTTTACAGGGCTCGCTGACAGAGCCCTCCCCCGCCAAGTTTATCTTCAATGAGGACGATGATGTCTGACGGCGAGAGCAAGCCCAACCCTGCGACCCCCGAGCCCAATGGTGCCTCCGAGCCCTCCATCGATACGATCCTGCGCATCCCGGTGAACATGCAGGTCGTGCTGGGGTCGGCGACGATGCCGGTCGCCAACCTCATGAAACTGGGCCGCGGCCAAGTCGTCGCACTCGACCACCGGGTCGGCGAGCCCGTCGACATCGTCGTCAACGGACGCATCATCGCCCGCGGCGAAGTGGTGGTGGTGGACGACGATTCCTCGCGCTTTGGCGTATCGCTGACCGAAATCGTCGGCCCCGCTGGCAGCGAGGCGTAGTCCATGCCCGCCGCCGCTGCCAGTGCACCAGCGCCCGCGCTCCCGACACGGCCGCTATCGAATGTCGAGAAGGTGGCCACCGTTCTCATGACCATGGGTCAGCAGGCGGCCGGCGAGGTGATGAAACACTTCGACACGTCCGAGCTGCGAACGGTGACCCATGCCATGGCCGAACTGCGGCCCGTTCCAGTCCACCAGATCGAGGACCTCGTCGGCGAGTTCCTCACCCAGTTCGGGATCGGCACCAACATCGTCGGCGACTCGTCGATGGTGCAGAGGATGCTCGAGGGCATCCTGCCGCCCGAACAGATCCAGGACATCATTTCCGAGATGGAAGGGCGGGTAAACCAGTCCATCTGGGACAAGATGAGCGGCCTGTCGGAAGGGTCGCTGGTGCCGTACCTTCTCAACGAACACCCGCAGACCGCGGCGCTCATCCTGACCAAGCTCGCCCCGCCCACCGCCGCGAAGGTGATGAGCGAGTTCCCCAAAGAGCTTCGGGATTCCGTCGCCCGGCGCATGCTGTCGACCAAGGCGGTCGTGGAGGATGCGCTGAAGCTTGTCGAGAAGGCGCTCTATGAGGACTTCATGGTGAACCTGTCACTCTCGGGCGGGGGCGACAGCCATGCCCGGATGGCCGACATCATCAACAAGATGGACCGCGAGCAGATGGAGGGGCTCCTCGAGGGTCTGGGCAACACCCACCCCAAGTCGGCGGAGATCCTGCGTTCGCTCCTGTTCACCTTCGACGACATCATCAAGCTCGCCCCCAAGGCGCTCACCGCGCTGTTCGACAACATCGACAACGCCGACCTCGTCATGGCGCTCAAGGGCACCGACGCGCCGTTCCGCGGTCAGGTGCTCTCGTGCCTGGCGGCGCGGACGCGGCGCATGGTCGAGCAGGAGCTGGCATCGGGCGAAGCGGCGACCGGGCGCGAGGTGAACGAGGCGAGGCGCAAGATCACCGACCTCGCTCTCGCCATGGGCCAGCGCGGCGAGATCGATCTGTCCACCGGGGACGACGACGGCGGTCTGCTGCAGTAGGGGCGAGCGCCGGGCGCACGGAACCCCGCCGATGTGGCGGATGTGGCTGACGGGCCGGCGCAACGGTTCGAGGCTCCGTCCCGGAGAGCGGCCCGCCGATGTGCGGCCTGCCGCTCTCACCGCCGGAAAGAGGACGCATGGCGGATAAACCCGATAGTTCTGAAAAGACGGAAGACGCGACTCCGAAGAAAATCGAGGACTCGCTCAAGAAGGGCCAGACGCCGTTCTCCAAGGAGGCGCCGGCGTTCGCCTCGCTGCTGGGCATTCTCACCGTGTTGGGGGTCATGGTGAGCGAGCAGACGCGGGAGCTGACCACCGACCTGTCCCGCATCATGGACAACGCGGCGGCCTACGACCTGGAACAGGGCGCGGACATCACGGCGCTTTTCCTCAACGTCTACAAGACGGCGGCGATCTTCGTGCTGCCGATCGTCGTGCTCCTCGCCGTCTTCGGATTGGCGGCAGGGTTTGCCCAATCCTCACCGCGCATTGTGGGGGAACGCATCCGGCCCAAGCTCGAACGCATCTCGATCAAGTCCGGCGCAAAACGCATCTTCGGGAGCCAGGGTGTCGTGGAATTCCTCCGCTCGCTGTTCAAATTCGCGGTGATCGGCACCATCGCCTTCCTGCTCCTGCGCAGCGAGGTGCCGATGGTCATCCGCGCGGTGTTCGTGGACCCGACGCTGCTCCCCGCGCAGATCATGGCAATCTCGATCCGCCTGCTCTCTACCATCTGCGCCGCCACCATCATCCTCGTCGCCGCCGACCTCACCTGGACGCGCATGAAATGGCGCAAAGACCTCAAGATGACCCGGCGCGAGGTGAAGGATGAGCTGAAGCAGTCGGAGGGCGATCCGATCCACAAGGCGCGCATGCGCTCGGCGCAGAAGGACCGCTCGCGCCGCCGGATGCTGACCGCGGTGCCGCGGTCCACCGTCATCATCGCCAACCCGACTCACTTCGCCGTCGCCCTGTCGTATGAGCGGGCGGTCGGTGGAGCGCCTATGGTGGTGGCAAAGGGCGTGGACGCGGTGGCGCTCAAGATCCGTGAGCTGGCGGAGGGGGCGGACGTGCCCGTGGTCGAGAACCCGCCGCTCGCGCGCGCGCTATACTATGCCGTGGAGGTCGACCGCTCCATTCCCGAAGACTTCTATCGCGCCGTCGCCCAGGTGCTCTACTTCGTCTACTCAAAGGATACCGCCGCCGGTGAACACTCCCGGCCGGCCTTCTGAGGTGCCGATCGCGCAGCGACCCCATCGCCGGGTGCCGTCACACACGCTAGAAGGGGCGCGATCAAACCACGGCCCCTGCCATGAACGCGACGACCCAAAGAGAACGCATGCTCGCCGGCGAGCTCTACCGCGCCAGCGATCCGGAGCTCCTGGCAGCCTACGGCGACGCGCAATGTCTTGTCGCCGAATTCAACGCGACCCGTGCCGACGATATCCCGGCGCTGACACGGATCCTGTCGCGTCTCGTCGGCGCACTGGGCGAGGATGCCATCGCCAAGCCCAGCTTCCGGTGCGACTACGGCGCCCACATCACCATCGGGCCCCGCACCTTCATCAACTACGACTGCGTCTTCCTCGACTGCGCCGCGATCACCATCGGCGCCGAGGTGCAAATCGCACCAGGCGTCCACCTCTACACCGCCACCCACCCGCTCGACGCGCTCACGCGCCGCTCTGGGCTCGAAGCCGCCGAGCCGATCACCATCGGCGACGGTGTCTGGTTGGGCGGGCGAGCCGTGGTGTGTCCGGGCGTGACGATCGGCGAGAACACGGTCGTCGGGGCCGGCAGCGTCGTCACACGGGACCTGCCGCCGGGGGTCCTCGCGGCCGGCGCGCCCTGCCGGATCATCCGCACGCTCTGACGGCCGATTCCCGCTTGAGCCGCCCGTTCCCGGCCAAGCCGAGCGCTCGCCGACGTTGTGGTGCGGCTTGCCATCGACGCGCAAGGCGCCTGGGCCGTTATGTGCTCGCGGCATAAGAGATTGTTCGTCCGCCCGCGTATTCGCCGCTACCGGCATATCTGGTAGCGACGCGCCAGCCCCGCACAAGACGGTCCACCTAGGGTGGCCCCGTTCGAAGACGAACGGAGCCTAAGAATCCGACCATGACCGTTGGAGCCATCCCACAATCATCTGCCGCGATCGGATCGCTGCACGTGATGGACCTCGCCGGCCGAAAAGCAACCTGGGCCTCCGTGCGCCAGGCCGCCGTCGCCGGCAACATCGCGAACGCAAACACCCCGGGCTACAAAGCCCGTGACATCGACGCATTCGTCGCCCAGAGCGACCGGACGCAGCTGCAAATGGCGGCGACGCGTCCCGACCACATGACGATCTCCGCCACGCGTCTCAACGCCGGCGATCTCACCCGCCAGAACGGGTGGGACATGAAGCACTCGGCCAACAACGTCTCGCTCGACGAGCAGCTGATGAAGGCTGACGAAACCGCGCGCGAGCATCAACTCTCGCTGCAGGTTATGGGGACCTTCCACCGGATGCTGCTCACCTCGGTGAGCTTCCGATGAGCGGCGCCGATCCGCTGGGCATGGTGTCCCGCCTGTCGGGCGCCGGCCTCGAGGCGCAATCGTATCGTCTGCGCGTCGTGTCGGAAAACATCGCCAACGCCCAGTCCACCGGAGCGACGCCCGGCGCCGAACCCTATCAGCGCAAGACCATCGTGTTCGGTGCCGAGCTGGATCGCGAAATCGGCGCCCTTTCGGTGGAGGTCAAGAAGACCGCGCTCGACGAGTCCCCGTTCGTCGTCGAGCACGACCCCGGGCACCCCGCGGCCGACGCCGACGGCAACGTCAAGATGCCGAACGTGAACCTGCTGACCGAAATGGCGGACATGCGCGAGGCCAACCTTTCCTACGAGGCGAACCTCCAGATGATGAAGCGTGCCCGCTCGATGATTGCTCAAACCATTGATCTTCTGAGGAGCGGCTCATGATGAACGTCTCCCCGATCGGCGGCGCCGAGGGCGCGCGTCCGGTCAGTTCCGGCTCCGGATCCGGAGCCACCGTCGGCGACAATTTCGAGGCCATGTTCGAGAAGGTCGCCACCAACACCCGTGACGCGCTGCGTGCCGGCGAAGCCGCCGCCATTTCCGGCGTCAGCGGCAACAATTCGGTGCAAGACGTCGTCCAGTCGCTGATGACGGCCGAGGAGCATCTCAGAGCCGCCGTCGCGGTGCGCGACCGGGTGGTCGCCGCCTACCAAGAAATCGCGCGGATGCAGATCTAGGCCGCCGCTCGCGCCCGGATCCGCCGCCGATCCGCCGGGGCGGTCCCGGCGGACATTTCCACTTCGCCACGCATTCAAAGGAGCGCCGCCATGAAGGCTCTCGCCATCGCCGCGACCGGCATGAGCGCACAGCAGACGAACCTCGAGGTGATCGCCAACAACGTGGCGAACATCAACACGACCGGATTCAAGCGCTCGCGCGCGGAGTTCGCCGACCTCCTCTACCAGACCGACCGCGCGCAAGGCGTGCCCAACCGGGGCGGCGAGCTGCCGGTCCCCGAAGGCACGCGCATCGGTCTGGGCGTGCGCACCATCGCGGTGCGCAACCTGCATGAACAAGGCTCGCTGAAGGGGACGGCGAACCCTCTCGACCTCGCCATCAACGGGCGCGGCTGGTTCCAGATCATCGGGCCGGACGGCGAGACGCTCTACACCCGCGCCGGTTCCTTCAACCTCGGCCCCGACGGCCAGATCGTCACGCTCGACGGGTACGAGGTCGACCCCGGTTTGGCCGTCCCCCAGGAGGCGACGCAGATCGTCGTCAATCAGTCGGGCGAGGTCTACGTCGAGATTCCCGGCCAGATCGACCCGCAGCTGCTCGGCCAGATCAGCCTTGCCACGTTCGCCAACGACGCGGGCCTGGAAGCGCTGGGCGACAATCTCTTCCGCGAGACGGCGGCCTCCGGGCAGGCGAACGTCGGATTCCCGGGCGAGGAGGGATATGGGGCGGTCCAGCAGGGATATCTCGAAGCCTCCAACGTGGATGCGGTCAAGGAGATCACCGAGCTGATCTCGGCCCAGCGCGCCTACGAGATGAACTCCAAGGTCATCCAGGCTGCCGACGACATGGCCTCCACCGTCGCCAAGGGCATTCGCTAATGATCGCGGCGCGGACGCTTCACTCGATCGGCGGCGCCGCGCTGGCGCTTGGCCTTGCCGCTGCTCCGGTGGCCGCGGCGGACAATTCCGGCGGGCTTCTTCCGGTGCCCGCGATCACCATCAACCGCGGCGACGTCGTCGCCGCGGACATGCTGACCGAAAAGCACTTCTACTACGACCCGGCTCGGCCCCTGTCGGTGTTGACCGATCCGTCGCGCGTGATCGGGCGCCAGGCCAAGCGCACCCTGCGCGCCGGCAAGCCGATCCCGTTGAACGCCTTCCAGAACGCGAAGCTGGTGTTCCGCGGTACCCCCACAGAGGCGCGCTTCCGCATGGGCAACCTCACCATCACCACAACCGTCCTGCCGCAGCAGGATGGGGCCGCCGGCGAAATCGTGCGCGCCCGCAACCTCGACTCCAACCGCATCATCTCCGGCATCGTCGGGACGGACGGCGCCATCGAGGTGTCGGCCCCATGACGTGCATGACTGGCAACACCGTCACGCGCCTTCTGACCCTCATGGCGGCGGTCTGCGCGATGCTGCTGACGGCCGCTGCCCCCGGCGGCACGGACGGCTCGCGCATCAAGGACATCACCACCGTCCAGGGCGTGCGCGACAATCAGCTGATCGGTTACGGTCTCGTCATCGGCCTGCAGGGCACCGGCGACACGCTGCGCAACGCCCCCTTCACCGAGCAGGCGCTGAAGTCGATGCTGGACCGCATGGGCGTGGCCGTGCGCGGCGTCCCCCTGCGGGCGCAGAACGTCGCTGCCGTCACGGTGACCGCGACGCTGCCGCCCTTCGTCGGTATCGGCTCGCGCATCGACGTGGCGGTCTCCTCGATCGGCGACGCCACCTCGCTGCGCGGCGGGACGCTCGTCGTCACTCCGCTGACCGGCGGCGACGGCCAGGTCTACGCCGTGGCGCAGGGCGCGGTGCAGACCTCGGGCGTCAACGTCGAAGGCGAGGCCGCACAGCTGACGCAGGGAGTCGCCACCGCCGGGCGAGTGCCGAACGGCGCGCTGGTGGAGCGCAAGGTGCCGGGCACGCTGGTGGGCGTCGACAGGCTGGTGCTGGAGCTCAACAACCCGGACTACCGCACCGCCGCGAAGATCGCGGACGCCATCAACGAATACACTCAGAACCGCTGGGGCCGCCGCATCGCCGCCGAGCGGGATCTGCGCACCGTCGTCCTCGCCAAGCCGGCCGAGGTCGGGGCCACGCGCTTCCTCGCCGAGATCGGTCAGCTCGCCGTCCAGACCGACGCGCCCGCCCGCGTCGTGGTGGACCAGGCGACCGGCACCGTCGTCATCGGCGCCAACGTACGCGTCTCCACCGTTGCGCTGGCGCACGGCAACCTGACCCTGCGCGTCACCGAGACTCCCACCGTCGTTCAGCCCGACCCGTTCTCCTATGGCGAGACCGCGGTCGAACCCAACACGTTCGTCTCGGCCGAGGAGGAAGGCGGCAAGATCGCCATCGTCGACGGCACCGACCTGCAGACGCTGGTGCACGGCCTCAACCGGATCGGCCTGAAGCCGACGGACATCATCTCGATCCTTCAAACCATCAAGACCGCAGGCGCCCTTCAAGCGGAGCTGATCGTCCAATGACCCATCACCTGACCAACGGAGCCGGTGCGGCGGCGCTGGCGATCGTCCTCCTCACGGCGCCGATGTCGGCATCCGGGGCGCTGGCCCAGCAGAGTTCCGCCGCCGCCTACTGCTCCAACCTCGCGGACGAGGCCGGCGACGTTCGCTTCGCCCGCAAGCTCGCGCGCCTCCAGGAGGCCGAACAGCAGGTCAACACCCGCCTGCAGGCGCTGGAGGCCAAGCGGCAGGAATACGAGTCCTGGCTCGCGCGCCGCGAGCGCTTCCTCAAGCTCGCGGAGGAGAACCTCGTCGCGATCTACGCCGGCATGCGCCCCGATGCTGCTTCCGCGCAGCTCGCTGAAATGCACGAGCTGCAGGCGGCGGCCGTCATCGCCAAGGTCGCGCCGCGCACCGCCAGCGCCATCCTCAACGAAATGGAAGCCACCAAGGCGGCCCGCATCGCCGCCATCATGGCGGGCCTCTCGCGCGACGACATCGAGGAGATGCCATCGTGAGGCGCCTGATCCTGCTCGGATCGACGGCTGTCGTCGTCGCCGGGTGCTCGACCACGCCGCTGGTGCAGCCCGAGCTCACCCCGGTGGGCTCGGGGCTCGCCGCGCAGCGCGTGCCGATGGCCGCCGTCGTGGAGATCGCTGCGCTCGGCGACCCGACCTCGCTCTACGGCCGGCGCACGCGCGAGCTCCTCACCGACGTGCGCGCCGGAAACGTGGGCGACACGCTGACGGTGGTCATCGAGATCGACGACAAGGCCGAATTCGACAACGAGTCCGAGCGCGAGCGTTCCTCGGACGCCGGGCTCGACTTCGGCCTCGACATCTCCGGCCGCGGCTTCGACGGGCCCGGGGGTTCGGCCGAGGCAGAGCTTGCCGGCGGCGTCGGCTCCACCTCGCGCTACCGCGGGACCGGCGCCATCGATCGCTCCGAAAAGCTGAGGCTGCGCGTGGCGGCGGTGGTCAAGGAGGTGCTGCCCAACGGCAACATCTTCATCTCCGGCAGCCAGGAGATCCGCGTCAACGACGAGGTGCGGGTGCTCACGGTGGCGGGGATCGTCAACCCGCTCGACGTCACCCGCGCCAACACCGTGGACTATGAGCGCATCGCCGAAGCGCGCATCTCCTACGGCGGACGCGGCCGCCAGAGCGAGGTGCAATCCCCCAACTGGGGTCAGCAAATCTACGACAGAGTGGTGCCCTTCTGATGGAAGACGACGTCACGGCAGATGAACTGGCGGCTGACGACGGCAAGAAGAAAGGCGGCATGATGGGGATCATCCTCGCCGCCGTTGTCGTCACGCTGATCGGCGGCGCCGCAGGTGGCGCGCTGGGGATGATGCAGGTGGACACCATCTCCACCGTCGCCACCAAGCGGGCCAACGAGGCGCCCGTGGAGAAACGCTCCCTCGCCTGGAACGAGGAGACGACGGTGACGCGGCTGGAGCCGATCATCACCAATCTTGCGGCACCGCCCGGCGCCCGCATCCGCCTCGAAGCGGCGATGGTGTTCGACGTCGCCGCAGTCGAGGACGTGGAGCGGATGAAGGCGACGCTGTCCACCGACCTCATCGCCTTCCTGCGCACGGTGTCGCTGGGCGAGCTCGTCGGCGCATCGGCCTTCAACCACTTGCGCGACGACTTGAACGACCGTGTCCGCGCCGCCTCCAACGGCACGGTCCACGAACTCCTGATCGAGACGATGGTCCTCCAATAAGGATTGGTTCCGGAAAATGACTTTCCGCACTGCGCGCCCTGTGCTTCTCGCCGCCATGATGGCGACCCCGCTCGTCCTCATCGCCGGCACCGCCGCCGCCCAGCAGCTGGATCTGTCCGAACTTCTGCCCGCCGGGTCGGGCTCGGCCTCCGCCCGGATCATCCAGTTCGTCGCGCTCATCACCATCTTGTCGCTGGCGCCGGGCCTCCTCATCATGGTGACGAGTTTCACCCGCATGATCGTGGCGCTGTCGTTCCTGCGCACCGGGCTCGGCCTGCAGACGACGCCGGCGAACATCGTCGTCATCTCTCTGGCGCTCTTCATGACCTTCTACGTCATGGGCCCGGTGTTCGACCGCGCCTGGGAAGACGGCATCAAGCCGCTGACGCAGAACGAGATCAGCGAGGAAGAGGCCTATACACGCATCACCGAGCCGTTCCGCGCGTTCATGCTGGAACACGTGCGCCCGCGCGATCTGGAGCTCTTCGCCGAGCTCGCCGGCATCGATCCCGCGTCCGAGACCGTCACGGAGATGCGCACCCTGGTGCCCGCCTTCATGATCTCTGAGCTGCGCCGCGGCTTCGAGATCGGCTTCCTGGTGCTGCTGCCGTTTCTTGTAATCGATCTGATCGTGGCGACGCTCATCATGTCGATGGGTATGATGATGATGCCGCCCACGGTGATCGCGCTGCCGTTCAAGGTCCTGTTCTTCGTCCTCATAGATGGCTGGAACCTGATCGTCGGCTCGCTGGTCCGCTCGTTCACATGATTGTCCCGCCGACGGGCCCTGCGCGATCGGCCGCCCGGGTGCGCCATGCAGACGGCGACCCCGTGAGTCACCACCGCGGCCCCACCACAGAGCTGCGGTCCGAAACCGCCCGATTGACCAGCTTCAAGTCAGGATGGTGACGTAAAACCTACTCGTGCGCAGGTTGGCGGCTCACACAGTTCGCGCCGCCAAAGACATGAAGTCCACCCTGCGAGCCATTGACGGCATGTTTCCCTCATCATGTATCTCGTAGAGGACGAAACAATGACCAGCATCATCACGAACTCGGCCGCGATCTCCGCCCTGCGTAACCTGCAGTTCGTCAACCGCTCGCTCGAGACGACCAACGAGCGCGTCTCCACCGGCCTGCGCGTCAACAGCGCGGCGGACAATGCCACCTACTGGGAACTGGCCGCCACCGCCCGTTCGGAAAACTCCTCGGATGTTGCGCTGCGCGACTCCCTCGGCATCGGCAAGGCGCTGATGAGCGGCGTTCAGGCGACGATGGAGACCACGGTCTCGGAACTGCAGGACCTGCAAACCCTGCTCATCTCGGCGCGCCAGGCCGGCGCCGACCGCACCGCCATCCAGACCGAGGTCGACGGCATCGTCTCCCGCCTCGAGAGCCTGGCCGCGACTCAGCCCATGAACGGTGTGACGCTGTTCACCGACGATCCCGCCTCGAACAACGACATCTCCTATGTGACGTCGGTCAATCACTCCGGCACGGCCACCTTCGGCTCGATCACGGTCGAAACCGACAAGTTCGTGCTGGTCGACTCCGCCGGTGCCAACGCCGGTATCCTGGACGGGACGGCGACCGGTGTCGTGACCGATCTCGACGGCACGACGGTCAGCGCGGCGACGGACGCCAACGCTTCCACGGTGCTCGACCCGTACATCACCGCGCTCGACACGGCGATCGCCGCTGCCATCACCGGCGCTCAGGAAGCGGGTGCCTCTCTCACCGCCTTGGAGTCGGCCGAGGACTTCCTCAATACCATGATCGACGCCCGCACCGTTGCCATCGGCGACCTGGTGGATGCCAACATGGAAGAGGAGTTCCACTAAGCTCCGCGCCCTGCAGACCCAGCAGCAGCTCGCCATCGAGGCGCTCTCGATCGCCAACT
Source organism: uncultured Alphaproteobacteria bacterium (assembly GCA_963771975.1). GTDB lineage: Bacteria > Pseudomonadota > Alphaproteobacteria > Rhizobiales > Amorphaceae > Acuticoccus. The sequence continues at coordinate 1,013,872 of CAVYVL010000002.1, forward strand.
CGCAAAGCTCCAACATCCTGGGCCTCTTCCGCTAATATCAGAGTTCCCGAACAACGAAAGGGTCGCCCTCGGGCGGCCCTTTTTCGTTCCAGGCGACATCGCATCCGCATGGGTGGCGCTGCCGGGTTTGTGGACCTCGGCACGTCAGGAGACGTTGACCCCGGATCCGCCCAGCCCCTCCCCGTCGGCGGCTGCGGTCCGACGCCTCACCCGGGGTCAGCTGGGATCGCGCCGCGGCAGCTGAGGGGGGCGGGTCGGAGGCCAATTGCGGCAGGCGGGTTCGAAACGGAGACCCTCAGCCTTCGGCGATGCGGCCGTGAGCGGCGTCGATATCGTCTCGCGCGAGACGTCCTCTCGCTCTGGAGCGCGGTGCACGTGGATCGTGTCACCCGGAGTTCGGATCGGGAGCCTCGCTCCGGCCATCGCCACCGCGGGCTCCGCGCCCCGGCGACCGTCCAAAATGACGAAATCTGAAAGCGAGGCAGATCGGCGGATTTACGCTTCTCGCGGCAGGCTCGAACGAGCGTTTTGGCGTTTCGTAGGTGAAGTCGGTCCGTCCGGTTGGACCGGCACCTCATCCCTGAGCACGCCATGAGGGCGTGTCGGTCCGCTCCGGCTTGGAGCAATGCCTTTGCCGCCGCGCTTCCTGTCGCGCGTCGGACAGCCTCCAATGTATTGCGTAGAGGAAACGATGCGATGAGACGGTTTCATCCCCCAGGCCCCATCCTGGCCATGCGGGCGGCCAATGACAACGGAACGGGCCTCAGCCTCGAGCTTCCCACGCCATTGGCGCGGCGGGGCACGCAGTTGTGCGGCACGGCTCTCGACCTTCCAGCCGCAGCGCTCGAGGAACTCCGGCAGCTGCATGCCCATCGCGTGCGCTATGCGGAGGCGCTGTGCCGTCTCGTCGAGACTCGCGACCGCCTGAAAGAGACGCTGGCCGAATTGCGGTAGCGGGCGCGGGGCACAACCGGGTTCGGGCCGGATCGAGCAGGGATCAGGACGCAGTAGGATCAAGGTTATGACAACCATCTACGGCAGTCGCGCCGCATTGTCGGCGCTTCGCGAGGTCAGCGCCATCAACGCAGCGCTGGAGACGACCAACGAACGCATCGCCACCAGCCGGCGGATCTCCACGGCTGCGGACGGTGCCGCGCTCTGGGGCATCGCCCGCTCGATGGAGACCGACATCGCCATGTCGGTCACGTTGCTGGAGCAGCTGGGTGTCGCCGACGCCACCCTCACCGCAGCCGCAAGCGGACTGAGCGCCGCATCGGACACTTTGCAGGATCTGCGCGACAACCTCGTGTTGGCGCGCGCCAGCGGGGCGGACCGCGCCACCATCCAGAGCGAAATCGATGGCTTGATCGCCACGCTCGAGGCATCCGCCGCGGACGCCAATGTCGGCGATGTCGAAATCCTGGAGCAGACCGCCTCGGCCAGCTACCAGCCGGTCAGGTCGTTCGTGGCCAATGTCAGCCGCAGCGGCGGGTCGACCCTGGTCACCGACATTCAGATCGACGTGCGAGGTATCGCCCTCGTCAACGGCAATGCCGACGACGGCATTCTCGACGAGTCGCGCACCGAGAACGGCACGACCTCGACCGTTCTCGACATCGACGTGTCGGCGCTGACGGACGCCGCAGGCGACATTCAGACCATCGACGACACCATCGCCATCGTCGACGCGGCGATGGCCGACGTCGTCACCGCCGAGGCGCGGGTCGGGGCGACGCTGAACCAGGTCACGTCCCACACCTCGATGGTCGAGACCATCGCGAGTGCCCGCGAAGAGGCATTTTCCGCCTTGGTCGAGGCCGATCTGGAGGAGGAGGCGGCACTGCAGGAGGCGCTGCTGGTGCGCCAGCAGCTCGCCATCGAGGCGCTGGCGATATCCAATGCTTCGCTCGCTACGATCCTGCGCCTGTTCGAGTAGCCGCAGCGTTTCCGCCGGGAGCACCCGCGATCGGTGCGCCCGGCACGACACCAGCCTCGGTTCATACACCTGTGCGACGATCGCCAGCGTGATGTCGTGCGTGATTTCGTCAGGCCCGCGCAAGCGATGGCAGATATAACGAAGGTCAAGCAGGTTGGTCGGGCCGGCGCCCGTCTCGGTCCCTCGCCGAAGCCAAAGGCATGATGCCGCCCTGCCCGAGCCGACCCGCGGCATGTCTTTTCCAACGCTTCGAGAGGAAAGACGATGACGAGCCTCCTGACCAACACTGCGGCGATGGTCGCGCTTCAGACCCTCAACCAGATCAACAACTCCCTCAACACGACCAACAACCGCGTCTCCACCGGCCTGCGCATCGCCCAAGCGTCCGACTCGGCCGCCTACTGGGCCATCGCCACCACCACCGACTCCGACAACGGCGCCCTGTCGGCCGTCAAGGACGCCATAGCCATCGGCAAGGCCACGCTGGACGTGGCCTACAGCGGTCTCGACTCCACCCGCCAATCGCTGCAGAAGCTGAAGGAGCTTCTGGTTTCCGGACGTCAGCCGGGCGTCAACCGCGCCAACATTCAGACCGAGGTCGACGGTCTGATCACCGACATGCAGAACAAGGCCGGCGCCTCGGTCATCAACGAACAGAACTTCCTCGAGGCCGACTCCACCGGCAACACGACCAAGGCCGTGGTCGCCTCGTTCGAGAGAGCCGCCAGCGGCATCGCGATCTCCACCATCGATCTCGACATCGCCAACGTGATCCTGGTCGACACTGGCGCCAATGCCGGCATCCTCGATCAGGCGCGCAACGGTGGCGTGACGAGCGCCACCAACTTCGGTGGCTCGGTCGTCGACCTTGCAGGCTCTGCCGTCTCCGCGATCACCGACTCGGCCGATGATCTGACGCTTCTGGAATCCATGATTTCCGCCGTCGACGAAGCAATGACGGAGGTGATCTCCGCCCAGAATTCCGTGGGCGTGAACCTTGCGCGCGCCGAGAGCCAGGAATCGTTCGTCCACGCCCTGATGGATGCCAACGAGCGTGCCGTCGGCGCACTGATCGATGCCAACATGGAAGAGGAATCCACCAAGCTTCGCGCACTGCAGACCCAGCAGCAACTCTCGGTGGAATCGTTGGGGATCGCCAACGCCTCTGCACAGAACGTGCTCGCTCTCTTCCGCTAACGCGCGTCGGCAGACTGCCGCAAGGGCCGCGATCCCATTGGGACGCGGCCCTTTGCACATCCGGCCGCCACCGGCGAATGCGCCGGCCACCGCAGAAGAACCACGCAGGCGGCGCACCGCCCCAAGTCCGGCGCCAGCAACACCGTTTAAACCTCCCCAGCAGCAGGTTGGCGGGCGCCTCGCCTCTCGGGTTCGAGGGCGCCGCGCCCCCCAAAGGTATGATGCCGCCCTGCCCCACGCCGAGCGTCGGCATGTCTTTCTCGAGCTTCAAAGGAAAGACGATGACGAGCCTTCTCACGAACACCGCGGCGATGGTCGCGCTTCAGACACTCAACGACATCAACTCCTCTCTAAACACGACGAACAACCGTGTTTCGACAGGCCTGCGCATCGCTCAGGCGTCCGACAGTGCCGCCTATTGGGCGATCGCCACGACGACCGACTCCGACAATGGCGCCCTCAACACCGTCAAGGACGCGCTGGCGATCGGCAAATCGACGCTCGACGTCGTCTACAACGGCCTCGAGTCGACCCGCGAGTTGCTTCAGAAGATGAAAGAGCTTCTGGTCTCCGCGCGTCAGCCCGGCGTCGATCGCATGAACGTCCAGGTCGAAGTCGACGGCCTCATCACCGACATGGTGAACAAGGCGGGCGCCTCGGTCATCAACGAGCAGAACTTCCTCTCGCTCGACACCGACGATGCCAACTACAATGCCACAAAGGCCGTCGTCGCCTCGTTCGAACGGTCCTCCACCGGCATCTCTCTGTCGACCATCAACCTCGACATCACCAACATCATCCTGGTCGACGCCGACTCCAGCGACGACGGCCACAACGGACTGCTGGACAAGGCGCGCGCCGGCATCGCGCAGGTGACCGACAGCACCACCGCCACGCACGACGGCATCATGGCGCTGCGCTCCTACGTGGCCGCCGGCCCGACGAACATGGCGCCGATCGGCGATCTGACGGACTTCGTTGCCGATCTGGCGACGCTCGAGGGCTTCATCAGCGGCGTCGACGCGGTGCTGGAGGACGTTATCTCCGCGCAGAACACGGTCGGCGTGAACCTCGCCCGTGCCGAGAGCCAATCCAGCTTCATCGACGCTCTGATCGATGCCAACGACCGGGCGGTCGGCGCGCTGATCGACGCCAACATGGAGGAAGAATCCACCAAACTGCGGGCCCTGCAGACCCAGCAGCAGCTCTCGGTGGAATTGCTTTCGATCGCCAACGCCTCGGCGCAGAACGTCCTGTCGCTCTTCCGTTAAGACCGCGCATCGCAGGGTGACGGCCGCGCTCCTGGTCGGGGGCGCGGCTTTTTTTGCTTCAAAGGGGCCATCCGCATGCTCAATCAAGGCTCGCCCCAGGCCGGTAGCCTAGTACTGTCCTGGCCGCAGGTTGGTTCGACGCGCCCCGCACAGCCGGAGCCACGTTCCCAAAGGTATGAGGCCGCCCTGCCCCCGCCGATCGTCGGCATGTCTTTCTCCCGAATCCAAAGGAAAGACGATGACCAGCCTTTTGACGAACACTGCGGCCATGGTCGCGCTCCAGACCCTCAACGGCATCAACGCCTCGCTCAACACGACGAACAATCGCGTGTCGACCGGTCTTCGCATCGCGCAGGCGTCCGATTCGGCCGCCTACTGGGCCATTGCCACCACCACGGACTCCGACAATGGCGCGCTGGGTGCCGTCACCGATGCGCTGTCCATCGGCGTTTCCACGCTCGACGTCGTCTACAATGGCCTCGAGACCACCCGCGAAAGCCTTCAGAAGATGAAGGAGCTCATGGTCTCGGCGCGTCAGCCGGGCGTCGACCGCGCCAACGTCGCGACCGAGCTCGCCGGCCTCATCACCGACATGGCCAACAAGGCCGGCGCCTCGGTGATCAACGAGCAGAACTTCCTCGAAGTCGACATGGATACCTACAACGCGACCAAGGCGATCGTCGCCTCGTTCGAACGGGCCTCCACCGGCATCTCCTTGTCGACCATCGATCTCGACATCTCCTCGATCGTGTTGGTGGACACCGACTCCGGCGCCGATGGCGAGGGAGGCATCCTCGACAAGGATCGCACCACCGATTCGGCCGGCAACGCGTACGGCTCCGGCAACACCTACCAGATCGACGGCCTTGCCACGCTGGTGGGCGCGGTGACCGACGCCGCCGCGGACCTCTCCGAGCTGGAAGAAATGATCGATAGTGTCGACCAGGCGTTGGTGGAGGTCATCTCCGCGCAGAACACGGTGGGCGTGAACCTTGCCCGCGCCGAGTTCGCAGAAGAGCTTCGTCGACGCCCTGATGGATGCCAACGACCGCGCGGTCGGCGCTCTCATCGATGCCAACATGGAGGAAGAGTCCACAAAGCTGCGCGCACTGCAGACCCAGCAGCAGCTCTCGGTTGAGTCGCTTTCGATCGCCAACGCCTCGGCACAGAACGTCCTGGCGCTCTTCCGTTAACCGGCACACCTCACAGCCGGGCTCAAGGGCCGCGCCCCTCAGGGAGCGCGGCCTTTTTCGTGCCCCCGTGACGACCAATTCAACCGGTCCGCCCTCCAGCCTCGCTCCAGCGACTACGCGTAGATATACAGCGGCTGCAGGTTGGTCGGGCGTCACATTCGCCCGTAACACGGCGCGTGCGCCGCCTTTACCAAAGGGATGATTCCGCCCTGCTCCAGCCGATCGTCGGCATGTCTTTCTCATTCGATCAAAGGAAAGACGATGACGAGCCTACTCACGAACACCGCCGCGATGGTCGCGCTGCAGACCCTCAATGGCATCAACGCCTCGCTCAACACGACGAACAACCGTGTGTCGACCGGTCTTCGCATCGCGCAGGCGTCCGACTCGGCCGCGTATTGGGCCATCGCCACCACCACCGCCTCCGACAATGGTGCCCTGTCGTCCGTCAGGGACGCGCTGGCCATCGGTCAGTCGACCCTCGACGTCATGTACAATGGTCTGGAGTTCGACCCGCGAGAGCCTTCAGAAGATGAAGGAACTCCTGGTCTCCGCGCGTCAGCCGGGTGTCGATCGCACCAATGTGCAGGTCGAAATCGACGGCCTGCTCACGGACATGCAGAACAAGGCCGGCGCCTCGGTCATCAACGAGCAGAACTTCCTCGCCGTTGATTCCTCCGCCGCGTCCTGGAACGCAACGAAGGCCATCGTCGCCTCCTTCGAGCGCTCCGCGTCGGGCATCTCGATCTCCACGATCGATCTCGACATCTCCAATCTGACGCTGACGGACGCACACGGCACGGCCGCCTCGAAGATCGGTATCCTCGACCAGGCTCGCGGTGTCGCCGCGACGACCGGACCGTCGGCGATTGCCGCTGATGCCACCGTCACGGTGCTCGACGTCGACATCAGCGCCCTCACCGACTCCGTGGATGACCTGCAGCGTCTCGAGCAGTTCATCAGCCTCGTCGACGATGCGCTGACCGACACGATCTCCGCGCAGAACACCGTCGGTGTGAACCTCGCCCGCGCCGAGAGCCAGGCCTCGTTCATCGAGGCGTTGATGGACTCCAACGAGCGAGCGGTCGGCGCCTTGATCGACGCCAACATGGAAGAAGAGTCCACCAAGCTGCGCGCGCTGCAGACCCAGCAGCAGCTCTCGGTGAAGTCGCTGTCGATCGCCAACGCCTCGGCGCAGAACGTGCTGTCGCTCTTCCGTTAAGCGACCACCATCCGCAATCGGGCCGCGTGAGTCTCTCACGCGGCCCACCCCGCTCGAGCGTGCTTGAGGTGAGGACCGTTCGGTCCCGTGTCAGCTTCGATCCAGGCAAAACAGCTATCTCGCAATAGCAGCAGGTTGGTCGGGCAACTGGCCCGTGCCGGCGCGTCAGCGCGACCCGGACCCAAAGGCATGATGCCGTCCTGCACCAGCCGATCGCCGGCATGTCTTTCGGCCAACCCAAAGGAAAGACGATGACGAGCCTCCTCACGAACACCGCGGCGATGGTCGCACTCCAGACCCTCAATCAGATCAATGCGTCGCTGAACACGGCGAACAACCGCGTCTCGACCGGTCTTCGCATCGCTCAGGCGTCGGACTCGGCCGCCTACTGGGCGATCGCCACCACCACCGACTCCGACAACGGGGCGCTCGGCGCCGTCCAAGACGCGTTGGCGATCGGCGCCTCGACACTCGACGTCATGTACAACGGTCTGGAGACGACCCGCGACTTGCTCCAGAAGATGAAAGAGCTGCTGGTGTCGGTGCGTCAGCCCGGCGTCGACCGCATGAACGTCCAGGTCGAGATCAACGGCCTGATCACCGACATGCAGAACAAGGCCGGCGCTTCGGTCATCAACGAGCAGAATTTCCTCGCGGTCGACACCTCCGCCGCGGACTGGAACCCCAGCAAAGCCATCGTCGCTTCGTTCGAACGGTCCGCCACCGGCATTGCGCTGTCCACCATCGAACTCGACACCACCGACCTGGTCCTGACCGACGCGCACGCCACCGCCGCCTCCAAGACCGGCATCCTGGACAAGGAGCGCTCGATCACGGTCGGTGCCGACGGCATCGCCGGCACCGCGGACGACGGCTGGGGTCCGGACGGCGTCGACGATTCGGGCGGCAACGACGACACCCCGATCACCTACGGCACGGTGATCGGTCTGATCACTGCCGGGGCCACCAACCCCATCGGCGATCTGACCGACTCCACGGCCGACCTCGCCATGCTCGAACTCTACATCGGCATGGTCGACACCGCGCTCAACGAGGTGATTTCGGCACAGAACTCGGTCGGCGTGAACCTCGCCCGCGCCCAGAGCCAGCAGACCTTCGTCAGCGCCTTGATGGACGCGAATGCGCGTGCGGTCGGCGCGCTCGTCGACGCCAACATGGAGGAAGAGTCCACCAAGCTGCGCGCGCTGCAGACCCAGCAGCAGCTCTCGGTGGAGTTGCTGTCGATCGCCAATGCCTCGGCGCAGAACGTCCTGGCGCTCTTCCGCTAGGAGCGCCAGTTGTCTCAAGCTGACGTATTCTTCGGGCGGATGACGCTGCGTCGCCTGGCGGTGGGGCTGGGCATTCAGCCGCCCAGTCGCTTCTGCCGGTCGGCGGAAAGGCAACGCTCCGGGGCGGCCGCCACCGTGAAGCCGGACGCCCGCTTCCGCGCCCCGTGCGCGCAAACGCGTGGGCCTCCTGTTTGCCTGCAAGCCTCCGCCCAAGCGCGTCACCGCCCGCAGGTCCTGACATCTTAGTGTCTTCCGAAGGGGCTCGCGCGTTGCGTCGGCGCCCACTGCATGGGCCACGGACCCGGTCGGTGCCTGTTCCTTCGCGCGGAGGCGGAGCCGCGGGCTGCAAGATACGCGACAGGCATATCAGCCACATTGATCCAGCAACGGCCCGCGTTCTGCGGATGTCTCCACGCGGGCCCCTCGTTCAGCAAACTGCTATCGCCATGAGGAGGGCCGATGACCGGCCGCGAACACGTCGATCGGGTGCTCACCAACATGCGGGAGTTGGGCCCCAGGCGCCTTGGAGCACTCGCCGCCATCGCCATCGCGACACTCGTCGTGGTGGGCGTCGGCGCGAGCTATCTCGCCAAGCCCGCACGCGAGGTTCTCTACACCGGCCTTGATCGGGAGGACATCTCGCGCATCGGGAATGTCCTGTCCGGCGCGAACATCAGCTACGACGTGTCGCCCGCGGGCGATGCCGTGCTGGTGAATTTCGCCGACACGGCCGCGGCACGGATGCTTCTGGCCGAGAACGGCCTCCCCCGTTCGCCCAACGCCGGCTACGAGCTGTTCGACGACATGAGCTCGTTCGGCCTCACCTCATTCATGCAGGAGGTGACGCGGGTGCGTGCGCTGGAGGGCGAGCTTGCGCGCACCATTCAGGAAATGCAGGGCATCAGCGCCGCCCGCGTTCATCTCGTCATGTCCGACCGCGGCTCCTTCCGCCGCCAGCAACGGCCCGCGTCCGCATCCGTCGTCATTCGCACCGACGGCGCCAAGGGCGACGCCTCCGCCGACGCGATCCGCCATCTGGTGGCCGGTGCGATCCCGTCGATGGAGATGGGGGCGGTCACGGTGCTCGACACGCGCGGCGCCGTGCTGGCCTCGGGCGACGACCCGGCCAACCAGTCCACCGGCCGTCTGGCGCGCCTTCAGAAGGACACCAACAGCAACCTCGAGGAGCAGATCCGCAAGACGCTGGTGCCGTTCCTCGGTGTGCAGAACTTTACGGTGTCCGTCACGTCGCAGCTCAACATCGACAAGACGACCGAGGCCGAGACGATCTACGACCCCGAGAGCCGGGTCGAGCGCTCGGTGCGCACCGTCAAGGAAGAGCAGTCGGCCCGCAACCGCAACATCGACCAGCCGGTCACGGTGCAGCAGAACATTCCGCAGGAAGAGCTGCCGACCGAAGGGGGCGCCGATGCGACGGAAGAGTCCGAGCGTCGCGAGGAGCTGACCAACTACGAGATCTCCAGCCGCCGCGTGGAGCGGGTGCGCGACGGGTTCGCGATCGAGAAGCTCTCCATCGCCGTGCTCGTCAACCAGGACCGTCTGGCCGCCAACGCCGAGATCGAGGACGGGCCGACGGTGGAGGCGCAGATTGCCGACATCCAGGCCCTCGTCGCCACCGCCGCCGGTCTGTCGGTGGATCGCGGCGACGAGCTGAAGGTCGCCACCATCCCGTTCGCTCCGGAGCAGGATCTCCTGGAGCCGCTCGAGGCGGAGGGCTTCCTGGCCATCCTCAACCGCCAGTTCGGCACGGTGGTCAACGCCGCCATCATCCTCATCGTCGCCATCCTGCTGATCTGGTTCGGACTGCGCCCGGCGATCCGCGCCCTGACGGCGCGCCATGACGCGCCCACCATGGACGCGCTGCTCGAAGCCCAGACGGCCGGCGGCGAGAAGGGCGAAGGGGATCTCGCCGAGGACGATGAAGAGCGCAACTTCATCGAAGAGCTGAAGGCGAGCGCTCACAAGTCGCCGCAGAAGCGCCTCGAGCAGGTTGTCGAGTATGACGCCGCCAAGACCGCCAAGCTGCTGCGGCAGTGGCTCATGCAGCCCGAGGTGGCCTGATGCGCTCCTTCGCCGATACGCTCCCGACGCTCCGCGAAAGCGGGGCGTCCCAGCCGGCCCCTCCCGCCGTGAAGGAGGCCCCGCGCTTCAACCCGCTGCTCCTCCAGAAGGCGGCGACTGCGATGGGACACAGCCGCGGCGCCGCACCGGCGCCGGAGGCCCCCGGGGAGCCCGACGTGGCGGAGATCCGCCGCGAGCTCCTGCGGCGCCAGAACCTGAACGACGACGCGGCACCCGCCGAGCATGCCGGTCGGTCCGAGGCCGATGCAGCCGCCAACTCGCCCTCGGCTCCCGTCTCCCCACTCCGGGCCGCGTCCGGCGCCCACGGCGGCACGGTGTCCACCGAGCCGAAGCCTGCCGCCAGCGTCGTGCCACCGATCGTGTCGGCCGGGGGCGGTCCGAGCAAGGTCTCGGTGCAGGACCAGATCGCCGAGGCCGTCGCGGAGGCGAAGCGCGAGGCGGAGATCGAGAAGGCGGCCGCCGTCGAATTTGCCCGCAAGGTCGAGCGCGACGTGGCCGCCCGCGCCGTCGCCGAGGAGCGCGAAAGCTGGCGCCGCGAGGAGGGCGAGGCCTTTGCCGAGCGCTGCACCGAAGGCTTCGAGGCGCTGCACCGGAAGCTCTCCGACGCCTTCGGCCGTGCCCTGGCACCCATCGCCGAGGCCGCGATCCGGGAAGCGGCCGTCCGCCGTTTCGCCGCCGTGCTCGACGATCTCATCGGTGCGTCCGCAGGGGCACCCTCCCTCACCGTGCGTGGGCCGGGCCCGCTCTTGAAGGCACTGGAGCAAGCCTCGGGCGAGAACGGCGTCGCATTCGAGGAGACGGAGGGCGCGATGGAGCTCTCGGTCACGGTGGACGAGACCACGCTTCGCACGACAATTCACGCGTGGTCCGACACGATCGCCAAGACACTCGGTGGGGACGATGTCGAATAACCCTCAAGAACTCATCATCCTCAAGCGCATCGAGGAGGTCGCGGATGCAAAGAAGGGCGGCGCCTGGAAGGTCGCGCATGCCGACTTCATGACCGCGATGATGGCGTTCTTTCTCATTATGTGGCTCGTCAACGCCACGGACGAGGAAATCAAGAAATCCATCGCGAACTATTTCAATCCGATGAACCTGATCTCGGCGCCGACCGATGTGCGCGGCATTGAGGATCCGACCCAGGACGCGCGGCCGCCCTCCTCGGGCGACGAGGACGGCCAGCCCGTCGGCGACCGCCCGATGGGCTCCAACACACCAGGTGACGGTGGCAGCGCCACCGGCGGCGGCAATGTCGAAATCGGCAACGACAAGCGCATGGACTCCTCGGGCCTCAACCAGGAGAACGCCGGTGCGGTCTTCCACGACCCGTACGCCATCATGACCTCGGCCGCGGCCGACATCGCGCCGGACGATCCCGTCGCCGTGGACGTGCCACAATCGAACATCGGCACTGACGGGCAGACCGACATGGCCGAGGCGCCGCGCGACCCGTTCGACCCGGCCTACTGGCAGACGACCTCGCCGCGCCCATCGCGCTCACTGCGTCCCGGCCCGAACGACACACCCGCCGTCATGCCGAACCAGGCCACCATCGATGCAGCCGACCGTACCCCGACGGAACCAGCCGCCGCCGCGCAACCGGACACCCCGCACGAGAGCGCACCGCAGGACGTGACCCCCGGGCAGCCGGCGCTGGCGGCCCACAGCCCGCCGGAGCCGCGTCAGGCACCGTCGCTCGGCCCGCGCTCACGGCTCGCTGAGGCCGTGCTCGCCGCATATGGGGACGGGAACGTCAGCGCTGCGGCACCCGCCGTGCAGGACGAGACGGCCGGTGCCCCCGATCCCCGCGCTCAAGCACTCGCCCAGGCCGCAGCGGGGATCGCTGCGGAACTCGCCGGCAGTGGTGCCGAGGTCGGCGTGAGTGAGGGGGAGACGAGCGTTCTCATTTCGCTGACCGACGATGGCCCCTTCTCCATGTTCGCCATCGGCTCGGCCCGCCCCAACGATCAAACGGAGGCGCTCTTTGCACGCGTCGCCCAGGCGCTGACTGATCGCGACGGTCGGGTCGTGGTGCGCGGACACACCGACGCGCGCCAGTTCTCGTCCGGTACGTCGGACAATTGGATGCTCTCGTTCGAGCGGGCTCACGCCACGAAGGCAGCGCTGGTGGCCAACGGGGTCGCTGAGCGACGCATCGCCCGCGTGGAGGGGCTCGCGGATCGCGAACCCAGCAATTCCGACGACCCATTCGCCGATGAAAACCGCCGCATCGAGATCCTGTACGAGCCGGCCGAGGTGACCCCGTGACCCGATTGCCCCACCGCCTGGCGCTCAGCACCGCGATCGCGTCACAGCTCTTCGCAGCCCCGCTGTCGGCGGAGACCGATCCGCTGATCGTCAACCGCACGCACCCCAGCCACTTGACCTGGGCGGCCAAGGATGATGGCCGGCCCATGGACCTGCGCCCGACCAGCGAGACCCGCAACGGCCGCGGCGACCCGGCCGCGGCTGACGGAGAGATCCTGCGCCCCGCCGGACTGCTTGGGCTGACCATGCCGACGCGGCGCCGCCGGAAGAACCGCGTCGAATTCGAGCCGCGCTTCGATATCAGCGTTCCCTCCCGGAGCTCACCGGGCCGGGGCGCTCAGTCCCGCACGACCGCGCAGGTTAACGAAGACCGCTTTGGGAGCGGTCGCAATCCATTCGACGCGATGCAGCCGCGCCGTGCTCCGGAGCGGGCGGGTGGACGCGAAACGGCGCGTGCGGATGGGAAGGCGCCGAACATCAGAGCGACCTCGCCGGTGCCGATCCCCATCCCGGCCCCGCCGCGCCCCGGCGCCGGACCCGACACGCGGCCAGATGCCGCCCGCAGCTCTCCGCCGGTGCCGGAACCCGCGCCCAGTGCGGTCGTCGCCGCCGCTCCGCGACGCCGCGATGTGCCGCGCCCGCATCCGCTCCGCCCCGCCCCGCGGCCGGTGGCGACCCTCGCCGCTGCGACCGCGCTCGCCGACGAAACCGCCATCGCCGGGACTTCAGTGGGTGACGAGGGGTTGCCTCCCGCGCCGGAGACTGCGCCGCCGGACGTTGCGGGCGAGCGTGGACACACCGGTGAGCCCGAGATCGGTGTCGCCTCCTCCGCCGGCACGACCCCCGATGCGACCGTGGCGGACGGCGAGAGCATAACCCCCGACGAGGCGACCGATGAGAGCGCTGCCGACGATTCGGCCACACGCGTGGCATCGGTTGCTGGTGTGGGTGACAACGACGCTCCGGCGCGCGCAGACGGCGCTGCGCCTGCGGCGGAACCTGCCGATCAAGCGCCTCTCGAGGGCGAAGCACCGGAAGACACGTCGACGGACGTCGCCGCAGCAGACGCCGATGAAACAACGTCCGGCAGCACGGCTCAAGACGAGAGCGAGGAGCAAGACGACGGCGAAGAGCCGCCTGCGCGCGTCGACAACACCCCGATCCCGTCGGGGCCGCGCCCGTTCCAGCTCGTGCGAATGATGACCGCGCTACAGGACGACATCGCCCGCGGCTCGTCGACCGCGCTGCAAGCGCAGCGCGTCCTCAGCCGCCGCATCGGGGAGCGATTCCGCGCCTCGGCCCCGCGCGAGTGGGCCGACCCGGAGAACGGGCGCGCTCTCGTCACCTATGCATTGTCGGGCGGTGATCCGTCGGTGGTGCGCGACGTGCTGGCCGATGCCTGGCTCGAGGGCGAATATATGGCGCTCGCCAAAGGTGCGCTCGCGTTCGTCGAGGGCCGTGAAGAGGACGCCAAGCACCACTTCGAATCCGTGGCAGGAAGCGACATCGCGTACTCGGTGCTCGGCTCGGTGCGCCTGGCGCAAGCGGCGCTCGCAGTCGGCCAGGACCGAGATCAGGCCATGGCGTTCCTCGCCGACGCGCAGCTGACAGCTCCCGGGACACTCGTGGAAGAGGCAGCGCTGCGCCGGGCCGTCCTCCTCGCTGCCGAGGAGAACGATCTTCCCGCTTTCAAGCAGATGGTGAGCCGATATCTGCGCAAGTTCAGGAGCTCGGTCTATGCCGGCAACTTCCGCCGCCGTCTGGCTGCCGCCCTCACCCGGATGAGCTTCATCGACGATCCCGGCGCAATCGATCAGCTCGAACCGACGTTCGAGCCCATGACGGCGACGGGCCGGCAAGAACTCTACCTCATGATTGCCAGCGCGGCGATCGAGAACGGGAGTCACCAGGCGACACAGGCCGCGGCGGCGCGGGTCCTCGAAACCGCCGACGCCGGTACCCTCGACCATACGCGCGCTCAACTCTACCGGGCGGCGGCGGAGATCGTGGTGTCCGACCGGCTGGAGGAAGCAACGGCCGTCCTCAATCGGCTGCAGAGCGCCGATCTGCCGGATGACGACCGAGGACTGCTCGAGGCGGCGCTGCGTCTCTCCCAGTCGATGGTGACGCTTCCCGCGCCGGCATTGGACATCCCAGCCGCCGCGGAGACACCGATGATGGCCTCCCACGAAGACACCGGCGGCGCCCTGCAATCGGCGGCCAAGGCCGACCGGGCGGGCGGCGTCGAGGCTGACCCCGACACGAACGAACGTCAGGACGACGAGTTGGCCGAGGACGATCCGCTGGGGCCTCCTTTGGAGGTGGAGCGCCGCGTCGCCGAGGCGATCTCCTCGATCGATGCTCTATTGGAGAACGAGAAATGACCCGGATCGTCCCTGACGCAACGCTCACGGCACCGCTTTTGGGCGGCCGGCACGGCAAGGCCAGCCCCGGCTTCTCGCTGGCGTTTCAGCAGGCGATCGCCGCCGCGCTGAGCGAGGATGGAACCGCACCCGAGCGCTTTCACGGCGAAGCCACAAGAGACGGAAACCGCGACTCCGAAGGAAACGCGACGGGTCAGGCGCACAGAACCGGCAACGCCGAGGCCCCCGAAGGCGTATCGAACGCAGGCCGTGCCGGCTTGGCAGATCTCCTCTCCACCACCAGTGCGAGCCGCCCACAGGATCTCCTCCAGGGCGAGACTGCGGCCGCTCAGGAGCGCCTCGCCAAAATGAGCGCCAGGGTAAACGCCCGCGTCGAAGCTCGCCTCGCCACCCGGACCAGCGAACCCGGTGCCGATCCCGATGCTGGACGGGTGGACCTGCATCGCGGCGAGCGGACGGTGCCGAAGACGGGGTTGTCGAACCCTATGGCGGCCGAACGCAGCGCGCTCGCCGGCCCGCAGGCGCAGACCCACACGGCCGTCCCCGCCACGCTCGTGCCGCAAGCCAGGGTGGAGGCGCACCGCGCCGAGCACACCGACGGTGCATCGCGTCGTGCCGCAAGCGAGGGAGCGCTACGCCTGCCGCCGCGGGCCGATGCCCCGGCCGAGCCGCACCGCCAGCTCATGCGTGGCGATCCGCGCGCCGCGTCCGGTGCAGAACGTGGCGAAACGGGTGCCGAGCGGATCACCGCCAACGGCCGCACCGCGCCTCAGCCTGCCGCGGGCGGCGCTGCCCCCCGTCTCGGCCAGGACAGCGGGTTCTCTCCGGCCCGCCAGACTGCGACCGGTGGTGCGCCGCCCGTCTCACCCCGCCTCGCCACGGCGGATGCCACGAAGCGAACGCCGCGCCAGCCGCTCGACCCGGGTGCTGAGCCATCGCGTTCCGATCGCGTCCAACCGCAGCCGTCTGGCCACAGCGGACGGGGCGAGATCGTCGCCAATGTCGTCACGGCCCTCGCGAGCGAGCTTGACCACGAACAGCAGCGCCGGCGCCTCCCGTCACTGCGCGCGGCCGAACGCAATGTCGCATCGGAGACTCTCTCCCCGACGGTGACACGACGAGAGACGCACTTCGCCCCGGTGATGATGCCCCAAGGAAGGCGTATCGTTCCAGGGGCCGCGGGGACGTTCCCCGCGTCCGAGCGGGCGGCCCCGGTGAGCGACCCCGCCGGCCCTCCATCCGACAACCGTGCCCCGACCGAGCAGCTCGGCCGAGTGCTGGAGCGAGCCATACCCGAATTGCGTGCCGCCGAGGTGCGGGCTCCAGCCTTGCCCAATTCGCTCGACGCTGCGGCCCGGCCGCAGGCGCCGCAAAGTCAGGGACCTGTGCGGGTGGTGGAGCTTCAGCTCCAGCCGGCCACTCTGGGCTCATTGACCGTCACCATGCGGCTGTCGCCCGGCGGGTTGAAGGTCAACGTCATGACCACCGTGCGTGAGACGGCGACCCGGCTCAGCGAGGACCGCGCCGAACTGACCCAGCTCATCCGCCGCGCCGGTTACGATGCCTCCGAGATCACGGTGGAAGCCGCCTCCGCACCGCAGGGCGGAGGGGCGGGAGAGGACAATGCACCCTCGCAGGGCGAGCGTCGCGACCCGCAGGAGCAACGCCAACCCCGTGAGCGTCTTAGCGAGGGCCGAGGCCGGCGCGCTCTCCACGTCTAGGCTGGGAGACTTCGGGCGGCGCTCCTGCGCACAACAAATCGCCGGCTGGCTCGCGGCGGTCTCTCGATTAACCGTTGGCGGCTCGTGTGCCATGCCTGCGGATGTGCGCCGCGCCGGCTGGCACCCGACGCCCCCTAGATGGCCTGGTGCCAGCCTCCGGATCCATGTCATGGTTGGCTCAAGCGCGCGCCAATTGCACCCAGCGACACGCGCGGCGACAACCATAAGACGTGACATCCGCAATGCTCTCGAAGCCACCTCCCGCTCGCCTCATGGATCCCGACCTCCCCGCCCGCGTCCTTCAGGCGCTGGAAGAGGACGTGCTGCCCCTCACCGCCATCAGTGTCGCACGGGGCAACAAGGTGTTCGGCGCCGCTCTTCTGGAGAAGGCCGACCTCTCGACCGCGATGGCCGAGACGAACAACGAGACCGAAAACCCGCTGTGGCACGGTGAGGTCCATCTTCTGAAGCGCTTCCATGAGCGGGCCGACCTTGCCGGCCGTTCTGCGCGCGACTTCGTGTTCCTCTCCACGCACGAGCCTTGCCCGATGTGCCTGGCGGCCATCACCTGGGCCGGTTTCGACGAAATCGTCTACTTCTTCACCTACGAGGACTCGCGCAGACGCCTTCGCCATTCCGCACGACCTGAAGATCATGGCCGAGGTGTTCGGCGTGGCGGACGGCGCGTACCGTCGCGACAACGCGTTCTGGTCGGCCCGCAGCGTCATGGAGCTGGCCGAGGCGACAGCCGACCCCCTCCCCTTGCGCGCCCGCGCCGAGCGCATCCGTGCCCGCTACGCCGATCTCTCCGCGCAGTATCAGGCCACGAAAGGCGCGAACTCGATCCCCCTCGCCTAGGGCTTGGGCCCACACCCCAAGGATCTGCTGCCACCGGCACGGCCACGAAAACCGCCGCGTCGCAGGCTGACCCGGCATCCGGCGAACCGCGCGGGCGGCTTCCAACCGCGCTGGCAGCGGTGTGCACCTGCCAGCCCCGCGCTCGGGTACCTTGACGCACTCCGTCCGCCTCCATAAGCGGCTCACAGGCTGACAAGGGGACCCCATGGACGTCGAGATCACGCCGGACCTCGTGGCGCAACACGGGCTCACAGCGGACGAGTACGATCGCTTCTGCGAGCTCATCGGCCGCACACCGACGCTGACCGAACTCGGCATCGTGTCGGCC
This sequence comes from uncultured Alphaproteobacteria bacterium, assembly GCA_963771975.1. Classification (GTDB taxonomy): domain Bacteria; phylum Pseudomonadota; class Alphaproteobacteria; order Rhizobiales; family Amorphaceae; genus Acuticoccus. The sequence goes on from CAVYVL010000002.1 coordinate 1,031,645, forward strand.
ATGTGGAACGAGCACTGCTCGTACAAGTCCTCGCGCATCCATCTGCGCACGATGCCGACCAGCGGGCCCCACGTCATCCACGGTCCGGGCGAGAACGCGGGCGTGGTGGACATCGGCGACGGCCTTGCCGTGGTCTTCAAGATGGAGAGCCACAACCACCCCTCGTACATCGAGCCCTATCAGGGCGCGACGACGGGCGTCGGCGGCATCCTGCGCGACGTCTTCACCATGGGCGCGCGGCCGATCGCCTGCCTCAACGCCATCCGCTTCGGCGCGCCGGAGCATCCGAAGACGCGCCATCTGGTGTCCGGCGTGGTGGCGGGCATCGGCGGCTACGGCAACGCGTTCGGCGTGCCCACCGTCGGCGGCGAGGTGGAGTTCGACGCCAGCTACAACGGCAACCCGCTGGTCAACGCCATGGCGGTCGGCATCGCGCGGCAGCGACGCGCATCTTCCTCTCCAAGGCCGAGGGCGTCGGCCGGCCGATCGTCTACCTCGGCTCCAAGACGGGCCGCGACGGCATCCACGGCGCCACCATGGCCTCGGCCAGCTTCGACAGCGACGATCAGTCCGAGCGCTCCACCGTCCAGGTCGGCGACCCCTATGCCGAGAAGCGCCTGCTGGAGGCGTGCCTGGAGCTGATGCAGACCGGCGCCGTCATCGCCATTCAGGACATGGGCGCGGCCGGTCTCACCTCCTCCGCGGTGGAGATGGGGGCGAAGGGCAACCTCGGCGTCCGCCTCGACCTCGACAACGTGCCCTGCCGCGAGACGGGCATGACGGCCTACGAAATGATGCTCTCGGAAAGCCAGGAGCGCATGCTCATGGTGCTCAACCCGGAGCACTGGGACGAGGCCCGCGCCATCTTCGAGAAGTGGGAGCTGGAGAGCGCCATCGTCGGCGAGACGACGGACGATCTGAGGTTCCGCGTCTGGCACGACGGTGTCGAGGAAGCGAACCTCCCGATCAAGGACCTCGGCGACGAGGCGCCCATCTATGACCGCCCCTGGGTGGAGCCGGCCGCCTCGCCCGCGCTCACCGAGACGGACCTTGCCGCCCCCGCCGACGTCGCGGAGGCGCTGATGGCGCTGATCGGCAGCGCCAATGGCTGCTCGCGCCGCTGGGTGTGGGAGCAGTACGACCACGTCATTTCCGGCAACGTCATCGGCGGGCCGGGCGGCGATGCGGCGGTGGTGCGCATCGGCGACGGGCCGGTGGCCCTGGCGATGACGGTGGACGTGTCGCCGCGCTACTGCCAGGCGGACCCGTTCGAGGGCGGCAAGCAGGCCGTCGCCGAGGCGTGGCGCAACCTCACCGCCGTCGGCGCGACCCCGCTGGCACTGACCGACAACCTCAACTTCGGCGCCGCCACGACCCCCGAGATCATGGGTCAGTTCGTGCGAGCCATCCATGGCATCGGCGAGGCGGCGCGCGACCTGGAGTTCCCGGTCGTCTCCGGCAACGTCTCGCTCTACAACCAGACCGACGGGCGATCGATCCTCCCCACACCCGCGATCGGCGGCGTCGGCCGGCTCGCCGACGTCACGCGCCGCGCAACGCTGGCATGGGCGGCCGGGGACACGATCTACCTCGTCGGCGGCCACGGCGAGCACCTCGGCCAGTCCCTGTATCTCGACGTCGTGCAAGGAATCGCGCAACGGGCCGCCGCCGGTCGTGGACCTCGCGCTGGAGCGGCGCCATGGCGACGTGGTCCGCGCAGTCATCGCCGAGGGCATCGTCAAGGCCTGCCACGACATCTCGTCGGGCGGGCTGGGCACCGCGCTGGCGGAGATGGCGATGGCGTCGGGCATCGGCGCACGGCTCGACATCCCGGATCCCGCTGCACGTCCACCTCTTCGCCGAGGATCAGGGGCGCTACGTGCTGGCCACGTCCGACAGTGACGGCCTGCTGCTGGCGGCCAGCAAGGCCGGCATCGCCATCGCCCCCATCGGTCTGGTCGGCGGCTCGGCGCTTGAGATCCCGGGCCGGCTGCTCGATCCCGGTCGCGGCGATGGTCGAGACCCACGAAGCGTATCTGCCGGCGATGATGGCTCAGCCATGAATTGTATCACCCGTCGCAGAGCCCTATTCTAAGCCCCCACGCGACGGAGAAGACTATATGGCGATGGACGCCCACCAGATCGAACACCTCATTCGCGAGGCGTTGCCCGATGCCAAGGTCGAGATCCGCGATCTCGCCGGCGACGGAGATCACTACGCGGCCGTCGTGGTCTCCGAGACGTTCCGCGGCAAGACCCGCGTCATGCAGCACAAGCTCGTGTACGACGCGCTGAAGGGCCGCATGGGCGGCGAGCTGCACGCGTTGGCGCTGCAGACGTCCGCGCCGCAGACGTAAGGCAGCGCAGGATGCTCGTTCGCGCCGCCATCTTCGCTGCGCCACTCTGCCTGCTCGGCGGCGCCGCATCGGCCCAATCGTTCGATTGCACCCGCGCCGCGCTCCCGGCGGAGTATGCCGTGTGCGAGCATGCGGACCTCGGCGCCCTGGACGAAGAGGCGAGCCGCCTCTACTATAGTTACCCGAAATCGATACGGGTCGGGCCGGAAATGGGTGCCCGCCAGCGGCGCTTCATCAAAGAGCGGAACGCGTGCGGGTACCAGACCGGCTGCATCGACGCCGCGTATAACCGTTTCATCACCTACCTTCTGAACTACTAATGGACGCGATGCGGCCTCATCGCGGCCGCCAACCTGTGACAGGATGAAAGCATGACGGACGCTCAAACGACGATCGACAATGCGGTGAAGAGCAACGACGTGATGCTCTTCATGAAGGGCACGAAGCAATTCCCGCAGTGCGGGTTCTCCGGCCAAGTCGTCCAGATCCTCGATTATCTCGGCGTGGACTACACGACGATGAACGTCCTCGAGGACGACGGCGTGCGCAGTGGGATCAAGGAATATTCCAACTGGCCGACGATCCCGCAGCTCTACGTGAAGGGCGAGTTCATCGGCGGGTGCGACATCATCCGCGAGATGTTCCAGGCCGGTGAGCTGCAGAGCCACATGAGCGAGCACGGCGTCGCGATGCGCGACACGGCGGCCTGACGCCAGCCCTCCTCACCTCGCCCCTGGCGGCCTAGTGCCGCCGCCCCCCGCGCCGCCGGCCCGTCCGCCTGACGGGCTGGCCTCGGCCGGTTCGAGGCTTCCCCGCCTACCCCTGCGCCTTCGAGAGCCCCATGTCCGCGCCGAAGAAGCCGAGACTCGTCGTTCACGCCGGCCTGCCCAAATGCGCAACATCGACGGTGCAGCGCCTTTTCGTGGCGGAGGATTACCGCTTCTCCAAGCACATCGGCGTCGCGCCACTCGGCAAGAGCTTCAAACCTTTCAGCAAATTCCCGCCGGTGATGGAGATCCGCGGCGACCCGGATCGGTTGGTGCGCGCAATCGAGGACAACACGTACGACCCGGATGCGCTGTACTTCCTGTCGAGCGAGGCGCTCGCGCATGGCGGGCCCGTCTTCCAGGCGCTTCTGGACCGATTCGACGTTCTGAAGATCGTCTACACGGTGCGGATGCCAATGGCGCGGGCGTGGTCGGCCTACTGCTATAGCGGGTGGCTGAGCGGCCCGGTCACGTTGCTCTTCGGTTCAAGCCATGGCATGCGCATCGCAATGGGCGAGCGACGCCTGCAAGCCTGCATCACCAAGATGCGCGACACATACGGCCGCGCCGTCACTCTCTGCCCGATCGAGCCGGACGATCTGGAGCTGCGCTTCAACGCCACCTGTTTCGACATGCCGTTCGAGCAGATCCGCCCAGGGCTTCCGGCGTTGCATAAAATGAACCAGTCGTTCGGGATCCTCCCCGCGGCGATTTTCGCAGAAGAGATCTTCAAGCGCCCGCAGGTTCCCCCGCGCGGCGACTGGATGGCGCTCACCAGGCTGGCAAAGGATGCGTTCCGCGGCCAGACGGAGGCCAACGCCGCGCTCCCGGCCGCGATCTACGATGACGTCCAGACGCTCGACGTCGCCGGCCATGCCGCGCGCTACCGCGAGACTTCGTCACCAACGGCGTCAGCGAGGCGGATGCCGAGCAGGCAACTGCGAAGGCCGCGACGCGCATGGAACGGATACTCAACGCGCCTGTCGCCGACGCAGCGCTTGTGGAGCGCGTGCGGGAGACCGTGCGCGCGACCCTGCGCCAGTACGACACGCGCCTCGGCGAGAGCGCCTGACCCGGGCGTCAGGGACGCAGCAGATCCTGCACGAACGATTCGATGTCGGCCGGCGTCACCTGCGAGTACCCGCGATTCTCCTGCCCGGTCGAGAAATTCGGCCGCTTGATGCCGAGTTCGTCCAGAATCGGCTGAAGTTCGCCGTCGAAGCCGATGTGGTTGGCCACCAGGCTGGCGCACGCGTCCGGGTACGACCGGACGAACTTGTATGGCAGCTCGAGCACGCCCGGAAACAGGCGCCAACGCGCCGCCTTCAGAACCTCGTACCGCGCAATCTTCAGCGCCTGTTCGAAGTTCTGGATGTGGGAGAACTCCTTCGTCCCCGCGGCGCGGGCCTTCTCGCCCTTGTCCATCAGCGACGCCGCACAGTCGAACGGATCGCGCGTCGTCATCACGGTCCTTATCTCGCCCGTGGTGAGCGGCCCGATGAGATCGGTCGGCGGCGCGCTGTGGGTCTTCATGACGAAGATCTCGCCCGCGCCGAGCCGCTCCAGAACTTGATTGAGGTCCCAGGGGTTGGGGTGGGCGCGCTGCATCGGCGCACCGGCGATCGCTGACCAGGGAACCGGCCCCATGTCGAGCTTCGTCAGCAGCGGCTTCTGCCGGCTTCCCATGTGCTCGGCCATCGCCTGGCACAGTCGAAAGGCCCAGGAACTCGCCGACCCCATCATGCCGAACTGAATCACCAACATCGTCCGTTACCTGCTTCGCTCCCAGGTGCGGCTGTCGCAAAACCAGCCGCCTTCCCCTTGTTCTAGCGCAACGTTTGCAGCTTCTTGTAGGTGCGCCCGGTTGTTCAAGGGTCTCTGCCTGTCAGGACAAGCGTGTCAGGGCAAGCGATTGACCGGCTGCCCGAACGCCTCGTCCACCCCCGGGCGGCAGGCAGAGCCTCCGGCGACCGAGATCAACGCCAGCGCGTCGTAGGTGGGGCGGGAGGTGTCGACGGTCAGGGGTCCAGCCCGCGCGAAGGCCGCCAGCGCACGCGCCGTTCGTTCGCCCCACAGCCCGTCGACCGGGCCCGGCTCGCAGCCCGCCTGCGTCAGCGCCGCCTGGATGTCCCGTGTGAGGCGGGTGGCGCGGTCCGGTGCCACCCGAGAGTCCTCGTGCACGACACGGAAGGTGGCGCCGATGCGGTGCAACTTCACCGTGTACTGCAGCGGTCCCCGAAACGACGCGCCGCTCGCCGCGTTTTCAGCCGACAGCTCCGCGTCGCCCACCAGCGTGCAGGAGACGCCGCCCGACGTGCATGTCACGGACGGGGCGCCCGCCTTCGTCAGCGTGTGGCGCGGCCAACGCTCGGCGTACCGGGCCCGGCGGCGGATCAGCTCGGCCCGCGACACGCGCTCGCCAAAAAAGTCCACCTGATCGGCGTAGACGCGGCCGGCGAGCGTGCGCATTGCCACCGGCGACGCGTTGGCGCTGGAGAAGTAGAAGTCCAGGAACTGCCTGGCGCGGGCGACAGCCTCGCCATGACGTTCATTCCGCCGCCGGCTGAACCGCGCGTGCAGAGGCTCGCGGAGCGGCACGGTGGCGGCAGCCGACAACCGGCTGTCGCGCACGCCGCGGGGCACATGGCGATAGGTCAGCCCCGAGCGGGCCGCCAGATCGGCCGTGAGGTAAGCCATCGACGTGTGGTCCGCCTCGGTCGCCATCACCACGACGCTCAGCGGGTAGCCGAGCCGGGTGAGATAGGCGCCGACGATGGCGTTGCCGCTCGCCGTCATGCGCACGACGTCGCCCTCGCGCGCGGCGGCGGCGTGGAAGCCGATCGACCCGCCCTCCTGCCACGTCCGCTCCACCCCCGCGATCCAGATCAGCGCGCACGCCGAGGTGCAGTGGGCGCCGGAGGCGACGGCGGTATAGTCGCCCCGCTCGCGCACCTGGTCACCGATGCTGAGCGCATCGAGAAGTTTGCCGCCTGGCCCGTCCAGATCGACGACGGCAGGCGGTAGGTCGCGGACTTCGTTGCGAAAGCGGTCGGCGTCGCCGAGCTCGATCTCGCCTGCGATGATGACGTGCGCCCGCTCGCCCTCGGCGCGCACGACCTGGATCTCGGCCGCTTGCACAGCGCCCGACACCATGACCAGAAACGCCAGAATCGTCCAAGCAGCGCGCATCGGGGCCCTTGCGATCGAGGACCCGAAGATTGCGGCCAACGCGCCGGCAACTCAAGCCTTCAGGCGCGGCGCTGGGGCACCCTCGGCCCAGGCAGCGCCCGCTCCCGTCAGGCGCGCATGCGGTAGCCGGTGCGGAACATCCAGCGGATCGTCAGCAGGCAGGCCGCCGCGAACAGCGCGATCATGGCCAGCGAGAACGGCAGGTTGACTTCAGCCTCGCCCAGGAAGCTCCACCGGAACACCGAGACCAGGTAGACGACCGGGTTGAACAGCGTCACCGTCTGCCACGGCTGCGGCAGCATGGAGATCGAGTAGAAGCTGCCCCCCAGGAACACCAGCGGCGTGATGATGAGGAGCGGCACGAGCTGCAGCTGCTCGAAGTTGCGCGCCCAGATGCCGACGATGAAACCGAACAGCGCGAACACGATGCACGTCAGCACCAGAAGCACCAGCATCGCCACCGGGTGGGCGATCTGAACGTCGACGAACAGGGTCGCCGTCGCCAGGATGATGAGGCCGATCAGCACCGACTTGGTGGCCGCCGCGCCGACGAAGCCGATGGTCAGCTCGTAGAACGAGATCGGCGCGGAGAGGTACTCGTAGATCGAGCCGATGAACTTGGGGAAGAAGATGCCGAACGCGGCGTTGGTGACGGACTGCGTCAGCACCGTCAGCATGATCAGCCCCGGCACGATGAACGAGGCGTAGGGAACGCCGTCCACCTCCTGGATGCGCGAGCCGATGGCCCCGCCGAACACCACGAAGTACAGCGATGTCGTGATCACCGGCGCGACCAGCGACTGCAGGGTGGTGCGGATGGCGCGGCCCATCTCGTGGCGGTAGATGGCCCAGATGGCAAAGGTGTTCATTCCGCCGCCTCGCGTGTGCCCTGGGGCTGTTCGTCGGCCGAGACGAGCTCCACGAAGATATCCTCCAATGACCGCTGGTGCGTCTCGACGTCGGCCACGGTGAGGCCTGCCGCGGCGACATCGGCGAACAGCGTGGCGGCGGACGTGTCGCCGCCGCACTGGCCCCACACCAGGGCTTGCCCGTCCGGCGCGAGGGCGAGGTCGTAGGCGGCCAGGCTGTCCGGCACTCGCTCGATAGGTGCGGCGAGGAACATGGTGAGCTGGCGCCGTCCCATGCGGCTCATCAGCTGGTCCTTCTCCTCCACCAGCAGGAGCTCGCCGCCGGAGATGATGCCGACCCGCTCGGCGATCGCCTCCGCCTCCTCGATGTAGTGCGTCGTCAGGATGATGGTCACGCCCTGGCGCTGCAGCTCGCGCACGGCGGCCCACATGTCCTTCCTCAGTTCCACGTCGACGCCGGCGGTCGGCTCGTCGAGGAACAGGATGCGCGGCTCGTGGGCGAGCGCCTTGGCGATCAGCACGCGCCGCTTCATCCCGCCCGAGAGCTGCATGATGGGCGACTTGCGCTTGTCCCACAGCGAGAGCGTGCGCAGCAGCTTCTCCAGATAGGCCGGGTCGTTGCGCTTGCCGTAGAGGCCGCGCGAGAACGCCACATCGTTCTCCACCTTCTCGAACGGCTCCAGCGCCACCTCCTGCGGCACCAGGCCGATGATGGAGCGCGCCTTGCGGTAGTCGTCGACGATATCGGCTCCGTCGACCGTCACGCGGCCCGAGGTGGGCGTCACGAGGCCGCAGATGACCGAGATCAGCGTCGTCTTGCCAGCGCCGTTCGGGCCCAGGAGGGCGAGGATTTCACCGCGGCGAATGTCGAGCGATACGTCGCGCAAGGCGGTCTGGCCGGAGGCGTAGGTCTTGCCCAGCCCCTCGACCGATAGGATCGTGTCCATGTCCGGCTCCGTTCGACCGTTGAAGGCGGCCTGTCCGTAGAGGCGCCTACATGGCACATCCGGCCGCCCGGTCCACACCCCTTCAGGTGGATCGCGGCTGTTGCAGAAAAAGATAACAATTGTGTCACGTCCTGTAGGGCCGAGCGGTGAGCGTCACTACATCGCCTGAAACTCGAGGAGGCTGACAATGACGAGACTCTGCACGCGCCTGGGTCACGGCTCTGGCTTTGGCCGCCGGACTGACGGCCGGCATCCTCATCACCGTGGATAGCGAGGCGAAGGCGCAGGCCGCCGGCACCGGGGCCACAGCGACGGCGATTTTCGCGGGCGGCTGCTTCTGGTGCGTCGAGGCCGATTTCGACAAAGTCGACGGCGTGACCCAGACGATCTCGGGTTACACCGGCGGCACGCTGGACAACCCGACCTACGAGCAGGTGGTTACGCGAGAACACCGGCCACTACGAGGCCGTGGAAATCACCTACGACCCCGCGACGGTCGACTACCGCACGCTGGCGGACGTGTTCTTCCGCACGGTGGACCCGGTCGACCCCAACGGCCAGTTCTGCGACCGGGGGCCGAGCTACCGCACGGCCATCTTCGTCCAGGACGAGGCGCAACGCGAGGCTGCGCAAGCCGCCAAGTCCGAGGCGGCGGCCGCTGCTGGGCCAGGAGATCGTGACGCCGATCTTGGCCGCGGACACGTTCTACCCCGCCGAGGACTATCACCAGGACTACTACGAGAAGAACGCGTTGAAATATAAGTACTATCGCTGGCGGTGCGGTCGTGACGCGCGGATCGACGAGCTCTGGGGCGACGTGCAGACGCCATCCTAAAGCGGGGGTTGAGCCGAAGGCGTCTTGGTGACTTCCTCCCAGCAACGATCGGCGGCCGATCCGGACCGCCGGCATCGATGGGAGGATCTATGACCAAGTCCACGCTCGCCTTGGCGCTCGCCGCCTCGCTCTTTGCTCCGGCGGCGCTCGCGGCCGATGCGGCGCGCAGCGTCACGACCACGGCGGACCCGGCGACGACCTGGGAGGCCGTCGGCGACTTCTGCGCCATCGCCGACTGGCACCCCGCCGTCACCGAGTGCGCCGTCAGCGACCACGACGGCACACCGCGCCGCACTCTGACGCTGGATGGCGGCGGCACCATCGTCGAGGACCTCGTGGCGCGTGACGACGACGCGATGACCTACACCTACACGATCATCGAGAGCCCCCTGCCCGTCGCCGGTTACGAGTCGACGATTGCCGTCAGCGCGGACGGTGACGGCTCGCGAATCGACTGGACGGGCAGCTTCGAACCGTCCGGCGCCAGCGAGGACGAGGCCGTCGGCGTGATGAACGGGATTTACGAGGCCGGTCTGGCGGGCATCAAGACGGGCGCGGAGAACTAAGCCGAGCGCCGAGCGAAGCCGGACGTCGGGGAGAGGCTCGGGCGGGCGCGCTGTCCCGTGAAAGCCCTCCACCGGCGTGTCTGCCCCCGCTGGCGAGGGGCGAGCCAGCCGCCGAAAGGCCTACGCGGCTTTCTGCGGCGCGAACGTCCCGGCGGCTTCCTCCAGCGTGCGGGCGAGCGGCATCAGGCCCGCCTCGTCGAACGGGCGGCCGATAAGCTGAAGGCCGAGCGGCAGACCGTCCGCCAGCCCCGCCGGCACCGAGATGCCCGGCAGCCCCGCCATGTTCACCGGCACGGTGAAGATGTCGTTCAGGTACATCTCCACCGGATCCTGCTTGCCGCCGATCTCGAACGCCGGGCTCGGCGCGGTCGGCGTCAGCAGCGCGTCCACGCCCTGGTGGAACACGGCCTCGAAGTCGCGCTTGATGAGGGTGCGGACCTTCTGGGCGCGCAGGTAGTACGCGTCGTAGTAGCCCGCCGAGAGCACGTAGGTGCCGATGAGGATACGCCGCTTCACCTCGTCGCCGAAGCCCGCCGCGCGCGTCGCCTCGTACATGTCGATGATGTCGTCGCCGCGGACGCGGTTGCCGTAGCGCACCCCGTCGTAGCGGGCGAGGTTGGACGACGCCTCCGCCGGGGCGACGATGTAGTAGGCCGCCAGCGCGTACTTCGTGTGCGGCAGCGAGACGTGGACGATCTCGGCCCCCGCATCGCGCAGCCAGTCCTCGCCCTTCTTCCAGAAGGCGGCCAGCGCCTCCGGCATCGGGTCGATGGAGTACTCCTTCGGGATGCCGATCTTCTTGCCCTTCACCGCCCCTTCCAGCGCGGCTTCGTAGTCGGCGACGGGAAGGTCGACGGAGGTGGAGTCTTTGTCATCCACCGAGGCCATGTGCTTCAGCATGATCGCCGCGTCGCGCACGTCGCGCGTGATCGGCCCCGCCTGGTCGAGCGACGAGGCGAACGCGACGATGCCCCAGCGCGAGCAGCGGCCATAGGTCGGCTTCAGGCCCACGGTGCCCGTCAGCGCGGCCGGCTGGCGGATCGAGCCGCCGGTGTCCGTCGCCGGTCGCCGCCGCGCACAGGTGCCCCGCGACCGCCGCCGCCGAGCCGCCCGACGAACCGCCCGGCACCAGGCGCCGGTTGTCGCTCCCCCAGGGGTTCAGAACCGGCCCGAAGGCGCTTGTCTCGTTGGACGAGCCCATGGCGAACTCGTCGAGGTTGAGCTTGCCCAGGCACACGGCGCCCGCGTTCCAGAGGTTGGTGGTGACGGTGGACTCGTACGGCGGCACGAAGTTGCCGAGGATGTTGGAGCCGGCGGTGGTGCGCACACCTTCGGTGCAGAAAAGGTCCTTGATGCCGAGCGGCACGCCCTCCAGCGGGCGCCCCTCCCCGGCGGCCAGCTTGGCGTCCGACGCCTTGGCCATCTGGCGCGCCTTCTCCGGCGTCGGCAGCGACGTAGGCGTTCAGCGACGACGACGCCTCGATGGCGGCGATGTACGCGTCGGTGAGCTCGGTGGCGCGGATTTCCTTGGCGGCCAGCTTGTCGCGCGCGGCGGCCAGCGTCAGATCGGTGAGGCTCATTCGACCACCCTCGGCACGAGGTAGAAGCCGTCCGCCGATTCCGGTGCGTTGCCGAGGACACGCTCGGGATAGCCGCCGTCGGTGACCACGTCCTCGCGCCGCTTCAGCGACGCGTCGACGACGGCCGTCATCGGCTCCACGCCCTCCACATCGACTTCGCCGAGCTGCTCGACGAAGCCGAGGATGGCGTTCATGTCGCCCTTCAGGCGCTCCAGCTCTTCGTCACCCATTTTCAGGCGTGCGAGATGCGCCACGCGGCGCACGGTTTCAGTATCGACGGACATGGCGGCTCCAGAACTCCGTCGGTCCCGTACCACCCCTTCCGCGCGCCGCGCAACGCCGCTGCGTGCCCGCCTTGCGCCGGATCAATGCACCGCCGGACAGACGCGATCTGATGGGCGATCGCAACACCCCAGCGCGCCGCCGGGAAACGCAGTCCGGTGTGTCCGCCCGGAGCGCGCGCCATCACAGAAGCGGGAGAAACGCCATGCTCAAGGTCGCCGCCATCGTCCATACCATCGTCGCCCCGACGGTCATGGGCATCCTCATCGTCGTCGCCCTCGTCACGCCGGGATACGGGACCGGCTTCTGGATCGCGACGGCCGCGGTCGCGGGCCTGGTGCTGTCGGTGCCGATCTCGTTCGTCGTGGTGCGCAAGATCATGCGCCTGACGCAGACTGGCCACGCCTGACGGGCGCTCCACCTCAGTGGGGAGCGGGCGCGCGTGGCCGCGCCGAACAAGGAGATCCCGATGCGCGTGCGCCCCCAGGACGAGATCGACGTCGACACCCAGCAGTTCCAGGCGGCGGAGGGGGTTCCCAACCACCCGTCGTTGCCGCTCGTCCTCATGCATCGGGTGCTGGACGCCGCCAGCCCGAGCGAGCTGGAACGCCTCCTGTCGGCCAACGGCTGGGGCGGCATGTGGCAGTGGAGTGTCTTCCCCTATCACCACTACCACCCCAACGCGCACGAGATGCTCGCCTGCGTCGCCGGCTCGGCGGAGATCATGCTGGGTGGCCCCGCCGGCATGCGCTTTACGGTGACGGCGGGCGACGTGCTCGTGCTGCCCGCAGGGATGGGACATTGCCGGCTCGAGTCGGACGCGAACTTCAGCGTCTGCGGCGCCTACCCGCACGGGCAGGAGGACTACGAAACCTGCCGCGCCGAGGACCTGCCCCTCGACGAGGCCGCGGCCCGGATCGCCCGCGTGGCCCTCCCGGCCGCGGATCCACTCTACGGGGCCGACGGACCGCTGGTCGCCGCATGGGGCCTGCGCCGCTGACCCGTCAGTTCTTGTACGGGTCGGCCGCGTCGCGCAGGCCGTCGCCGAGGAAGTTGAAGGCCAGGACCACGATGATGATGGGGATCACCGGTGCCATCAGCCACGGGTAGATCGTCACCACGGTGATGTTCTGCGCCTCGTTGAGGAGCACGCCCCACGAGATCGCGGGCCGCTGTAGCCCGAGGTTCAGGAACGAGAGCGCCGTTTCGCCGAGGATCATGGTCGGGATCGAGAGCGTCGCCGAAGCAATGAGGTGGCTCGAGAAGCCCGGCAGCAGGTGGCGGCCGATGATGCGCTTGGGGCTCGCGCCCATGAGGACGGCCGCCTTGGCGTAGTCCTCCTCGCGCAAGGACAGGAGCTTGGAGCGCACCGCCCGCGCCAGGCCCGGCCAGTCCAGCAGGCCGAGGATGATGGTGATGCCGAAGTAGATCCACAGCGGCGGCCATGTCACCGGTAGCGCGGCCGACAGCGCCATCCACAGCGGCAGCTCCGGCAGCGAGCGCAAGATCTCGATCAGCCGCATGATCGCGCTGTCGACGATGCCGCCGAAGTAGCCCGCGATCCCGCCGAAGAACATGCCGAACACGATGGAGATGGTGATCCCCACCAGACCCACCGTCAGCGAGATGCGCGCGCCGTGGATCAGGCCGGAGAACACGTCGCGCCCCAGCCGGTCTGTGCCGGCGACGAACATGGTGCCGTCCCGCGGCGGGCACACGAGGTGGAAGCTGCCGGGGATCAGACCCCACATGGAGTAGCTGCCCGACAGGCACAGGAAGCGGATCGACTGCGGGTTGTCGCGATCCTCGGCGTACTCCCACCGCAGCGTCTCGAGGTCCAGCTCCGCCTTGAACGGGTACACGAACGGCAGCCGCAGCGCTCCGTCGTGGACGACGCGCGGCAGTTGCGGCGGCGCGTAGAGGTACTGCGCATGCCGGGCGTTCGGATCGTACGGCGCGATCGGCTCGGCGAACGGGACGCAGAGGTAGAAGAGCCCCAGCACGATCAGCGACCACACCGCCAGCTTGTGCCGCCGGAAGCGCCACCAGATGATGCGCCACTGCGAGGCCTGGAAGTAGCGCTCCTGCTCGGGGGTCAGGGTCTCGGCATCGCCGGGGTCGAACGGGGTCCTGTCGACGTAGCGGCCCGGCAGCTCGTCCGGGTGCCGCACCGGGTCGACGCGTTGACGCTCTCTCACGCTGCCAACTCCTGGCCGAGCCGGATGCGCGGGTCGAGCAGCGCCAGCAGGATGTCGGACACCAGCATGCCGATCAAGGTCAGCACGGCGACGAAGAGAAGGATGAACCCGGCAAGGTACTGGTCCTGCGATTGGAGGGCGCCGAGGAGGATCGGACCAACCGTCGGCAGGTTGAGGACGACCGACACGATGACCGAGCCCGAAACCAGCGAGGGGATGAGGTTGCCGATGTCGGCGATGAAGGGGTTGAGCGCCATCCGCAGCGGGTACTTCAGCACCGTGCGGGTTTCCGACAGCCCCTTGGCGCGCGCGGTGGTGACGTACTGACGGTGCAATTCGTCGAGAAGGTTGGCGCGCAGGCGGCGGATCATCGCCGCCGTGCCGGCGGTGCCGATGACGATCGTCGGCACCACGAGGTGCGCCAGGATCGACAGCAGCTTGTCGACGCTGAACGGCTGGTCCGACGAACTGCGGCGCCATCAGCCCGCCGATCGACACGCCGAACCACTCGTTCATGAGGAACAGAAGGATCAGGCCGAGCAGGAAGTTGGGCGTGGCGAGGCCGAGTAGCCGAGGAACGTGAAATCCGTAGTCGCCCCAGGAGTACTGGCGCGTGGCCGAGTAGATGCCGATGGGGAAGGACACGATGTAGACGAAGAGGATGGTGGCAAAGTTGAGGATCACCGTCAGCAGCAGCGTGCCGGAGACCACGTCATCCACGGGCTTGGAATACTCGAACGACCAGCCGTAGTTGCCCTGCAGGATGCCATCGAACCCGTTGGGCCCGGGCCACAGCCCGATCCACACGCCGTACCGCTCCCAGAACGGCGCATCGAGCGCGAACTCCTTGCGCAGGAACTCCAGCTCCGCGATCGAGGCCGACTCGCCCTGCGCCCGCAACTGCTCGATCTGGTTGGAGAGGTAGTCGCCAGGCGGCAGCTCGATGATGAGGAAGATCAGCAGCGAGATGATCAGGAGGGTCGGGATCATGCCCGCCAGCCGGCGGAGAATGTAGGCGAGCATGCTCTTTCCTTCGTGCCGTCTTTATTCGCCGCTGGCGAAGAAGAATTCGTCCGGCCGATAGATGCCGAATTGCGCGCCCGGGTCCCACCCGTAGGTCGCCTTCATTGGCACGTTCTTCAGATCATTCGAGATGACGACCGGCTGCACCACGCCCTGAACGGTGCCGAGCGTCAGCACCTCCTCGCTGTGAATGCGCAGGATGTCCATCCACGCCGCCTCCCGCTCGGCCTTCGTCTCGGAGGTCATCCACAGGCGATGCTGCTCCAGCAGTTCCACGATGGGCGGATAGTCCGGCTTCTCACCCGATTGCCCGCCGCTGGTGACGTAGGCGCCCCACGCCGGGCCGATCAGAAACTGCTCAGAGGTCGGGACGCGCTCGCTGGGCGGCATGGTTTCGGAGGGGATGCCGTTATCGTAGCCGAGCCACACGCTCATGGCGAGGTCACCGGAGAAGGCGCGGTTTCGCAGCACATCGCGCTGCGACGGCCGCGGGAACAGCCCGATGCCGACCTCGCGCCAACCATCCGAGATCAGCTCCAGCGCGTCGATCTGGATGGCGTCCTCGCCGGCGGTCTCGACGATCAGCTCCATCGGCCGCCCGTCCGGCAGAAGGCGCAGGCCGTCGCTGTCGCGCTCAGTCAGGCCGATCTCGTCGAGGAGGGCGTTCGCCTCGTCGGTGTCGAACGGGAGGGCGCCCGCCACGGCCTCGGTGTAGAGCGGGCTCTGCTCCAGCACGATGTTGGCCGAGGGCTGGCCGAGGCCGAAGTAGAGCACGCGGTTGACGAGCTCGCGGTCGACCGCCAGCGACAACGCCCGGCGGAAACGCGTGTCGCGAAAGAGCTTGCGCAACTCCGGATCGTTGACCGTCAGGTTTGGATAGATGGCCATTGCCGACGCGTTCGCCTGCGGCCAAAGCGCGGCGGTGTAGCCGCGGGCCTCCTCGCCACGCTTCAGCACCGGGAGGTCGGCGAAGGCGAGACCGCGGGCCTGCAGGTCGGCGTCGCCCGCCTGAACCTTGGTGGCGATCAGCCCGCCGTCGACCACGTCCATGATCACCCGGTCGATGAAGGGCAGCTGATGCCCGCTCGTGGTGACGCGGTGGAAGTATGGGTTGCGGATCAGCACGGCGCGGCGGTCCGTGGAGTTCATGCCCCAGAACCCAGGGCTGCAGCGATGGCAGGTCCGGGTTGGTGGCGTCGTACATCTCGTCCTTGAGATTGTGCAGCGGTGCCCAGGAGCGCACCCGCGCCTCCTCCACCATCTCGGCGATCTTATCGGCGTCGCCATACTTCGGGTTGAACTGCTTCAGATAATGCGCCGGGCGGTAGATGAACGGCGGCCGAGCCTGCGCCAGCGAAGGCAGGAAGTCCGGGTTGGGCGCCTCCCAGCTGAAGCGGACCGTGGTGTCGTCGAGCACCTCGAATGTCGGCAGCTTGCCGCCCGCCAGCATGAAGGGGCTCGGCGTCGGCGTCAGCTCGGTGTTGGTGAGGATATCCTCGTACCAATACCGGAAGTCCTCGGAGGTGAACGGCGTGCCGTCCGACCACTTGTGCCCCTCGCGCAGGTGGAGAGTGAAGACGCGCCCCTCGTCCTCGTCGACGGCCTTCAGGATGTCCGGCTGCAGCGCGTAGCTCTCGTCGTAGCCGACGAGGCGGGCGTAGCCCCACACGTTGATGAGCCGCACGTCCTTGGAACGCCCGATCATGGTGGAGAGGTCACCGCCGTGGCGCCCCTCCTGGCGGCCTTTGGCCGCGAGGTCCACGATCAAGGGCTCGGCCGGCACCCGCTCCGCGACCGGCGGCAAACCGGTGTGGGTGCGCGAGAGCGTCTCGGTCTCGACCAGCGTGGGTCCCTGCGCATGGGCCGGGACGATGCCGAGCGATAGCCCGATCATCAGACCGAAGGCAACGACGATACGCTTCATGCGGCTTCCTTCACAGACAGCGCTGCGCCCGGCGCGCAGACGAAATGGCCCGGTTCGCGCTCGACCATGACCGGCGGGGCTTCGGGCTCCAGGCGATAGGGCTCCGGCCATGCCGCGGGGTTCGACGCGCGTCCAGCCGACAAGCGCGCGAAGTCGAGAGGCCGATCGAGGTTCGCGTCCGGCACCGCCGTCAGCAATGCCTGCGTGTAGGGGTGCTGCGGGTTGTCGATCACGTCGCGCGTGGCGCCGAGCTCCACGAGGCGGCCCTGGCACATCACCGCGATGCGGGTCGCCAGATAGTCGACCACCGCCAGATTGTGACTGACGAAGAGGTAGGTCAGGTTCAGCTCGCGCCGCAGGTCCGTCAGCAGGTTCAGCACCTGCGCCTGGACCGACACGTCCAGCGCCGACACCGGCTCGTCGCACACCAGGAGGTCCGGCTTCAGTGCGAGGGCCCGGGCGATGCCGACACGCTGGCGCTGCCCGCCCGAGAGCGAGTGCGGATATCGCCGCAGCATCTTCGGGTCGAGGCCGACGAGGCCCATCAGCTCACGCACCTGGGCCGCCCGCTCCTCCTTGGTGCCGATGTGGTGGATCACCATAGGCTCGGCGATGATCTCGTTCACCGACATGCGCGGGTTGAGCGAGGAGAACGGATCCTGGAAAACGAGTTGCACGCGCTTGCGATAGGCCGCGAGGTCGGCGCCGCGCAGCGTGTGAGAGGTCGCGCCACCCCTCGGCGGTGCGCATCCGCACGGCTCCCGACGTCGGCGGGAAGGCCCGCATGATGGCCATCGCCATCGTGGTTTTGCCGGAGCCCGATTCGCCCACCAGCCCCAGACACTCGCCCGTGTTGATGGAGAACGAGACCTGGTCGACAGCGCGCAGGATGCGCGGCGGTGCGAAGAGCTCCCCCTTCTTCAGGCGGAAGCTCTTCACCACGTTGTCGACCTCGATCAGCGGCGTCCCCGGCTCGCCGCCGCACTTTTCGCCGAACGCACTCAGCTTCGGCTCGATGGGGCGGATCGGCGACAGACGCTCCGTCATCGCGAAGGTGGGCACGGCATGGAGCAGCGCCTTGAGGTACGGATGCTCAGGCGCCGTGAAGATCTCGCGCGCCGAACCGCGCTCCACCACCCGCCCGTGGTACACGACGACGATATCGTCGGCCATGTTGGCGACGACGCCGAAATCGTGCGTGATGAGCAGGATCGACATGCCGAGCTCGCCCTGCACGTCGCGCAGGAGCTTCAGGATCTCGGCTTGGATGGTGACGTCGAGCGCGGTGGTCGGCTCGTCGGCGATCAGCAGCGCCGGGCGGCACATCATCGCCATGGCGATCATCGCCCGCTGGCGCAGCCCACCGGACAGCTCGAACGGATAGGCATCCACCGCCCGCTCCGGATCCGGGAAGCGCACCAGGCGCAGCATGTCCTTCGTCGCCTCGCGGGCGGAGGCGCTGTCCATGCCGCGGTGCAGGCGACCCGCCTCGCCGATCTGATCGCCGATGGTGTGGAGCGGCGACAGGCTCGTCATCGGCTCCTGGAAGATCATCGCGATGCGGTCGCCGCGAATGGCGCGCATGACCTTGCCGTCGCGCGGCAGCTTGGCGAGGTCGACCGGCGCCCCGGCGTCGGCTCGGTTGTCATGGAAGACGACGCTACCGCCGGCGATGCGCGCGGCCGATGGCAGAAGCCCCATCACCGCCTGGCTGATGGTGGACTTTCCGGAGCCGAACTCGCCGACCACCGCGAGCGTCTTACCTTCCGCGATGGAGAACGACACGCCGTCGACTGCTCGAACGACACCGTCGGCATGGTACTCTACAACCAGATCACGCACGTCGAGGACAGTCACGGGGCCTCTCGTTGAACCACTGCGGCCATTTCGTGGCGCCGCATGATTACACCGTGACGACATTGCCCGGAAAATTCAAACGGGCGCAAAGGTTTTGTACAGGCGGCCCCAAGCTTCACATCAGCAGTGGCACGACGCGAGACCGCCGCTGAACCGAAACCACGCCAGGATCAGGCATATTCCAAGTCTGCCCCCGTCCGCGCCGTACAGCGCGTGGGGCAGTCAGAGTTCGCTCGACAGGGGGGCGGCATGGGTGCCTGAGCGCCCAGCGACCGATGCGGGACACGTGCGCTCAGGCGGCGCGCCGCCGGGTCAACCCGGTGACGTCGTAGCGCGCCCACCAGTCCAGCGTGGCAGCGGCGGCCCCCGCCATCTCGGCCATGCCTTCGCGGGCCATGGAGAACACCGTCGGCGGCTCTTCGGTCAGCGTGCCCTGCATCTCGCCGGGCCACCTCACGATTGCTCCGCCCAACCGGTGTGCCAGCTTCTGCATGGCGCGATTCTCAGGCAGGCAAGCCATGGACAGGGTGTGAATGCCGTGGTTGCGCGCCCGCAGCACCAGCCGCTTGAACAGCCTCGCGCCCAGGCCGCGGCGCTGAAACTCGCGCTCCACGCTGAAGGCCGCCTCGGCATGTCCGCGATAGTCGCCGCCCAGCGGGCGAAGCTCGGCGATCCCGCGAAGCACACCGTCGACGAACACGCCCTCGATGTGACCAGGGCGGTACTTTCCGCCCATCACGTAGCTTTCGAGGAACGCGTCATTGACGGCCCGGCAGAACCGGCGACGGCGACTCTCATCGTCGAGGCGCCGAAAGTGGTCAACGACCAGTCGCAGCTCCGAGCGCCGGAGACGGCGCACCACCACCAACTCTTGATCAGCCATCTCACGCATGCTCATCCGACCCATGTCCCACACCCTCGACACTAGATCAGCAATATGCCTCTCGCGCTGCATGCGAGCTACTGTGTATTGTGCAGGGCTGCCCCGATGGAACCCGTCAAGCTCCTGAGAATAAACAGAAAAGCTTCATGTTTATTGCGGAGCGACGTTCGATTGCGATCGCCGACCTTGCCGGACGCAAAGGCGGCGTCGGTGAGGACCCGCACCGACCCCACGTAGGGTGGACCGGCCCCGCACAGGCTTGCGCAGGGCCGATGCCATCATCGCCGTTTAAGATCCTGCAGCAGCTGGGTCGAGGGGTACCCGTCAGGCACTTTCCCGTCCGACGACTGGTAGGCCCGGATCGCCTCGCGCGTCATGGGGCCGACGCACCCCGTCGACGCCACCGGTGGAGAAGCCGCGCCGGGTCAGCAATGACTGCACCTCCTTGAGCTGCGAGCGGGTCAGCGGCCGCTCGTTCGTCGGCCAGCTCTGGCTGAAGTCGCCGCCGCCGATGATGCGGTCGGCCAGATGCCCCACCGCCAGCGCATAGGCATCGGCGTTGTTGTAGCGCTTGATGACGTCGAAGTTGTGCAGCATCAGGAACGCCGGTCCGTTGGCGCCCGCGGGATAGAGCAGATAGGCCTGATCGCTCGGTCGCGGCCAGTCGCGGCCGCCAGCGCGCGTGATGCCGAGCCGCCCCCACTCCGCCAGGCTGCGCTTCTTCTTCCCGTCTGCGGCGCGATGGTCGAAGGAGCGCGGCACCACGACCTCGTAACCCCAGGTCTCCTGATAACTCCACCCGGACTTGGCGAGATAGTTCGCCGTCGACGCGAAGGCATCCGGGATCGAGCGCCAGATGTCGCGTTTGCCGTCGCCGTCATAGTCGGCGGCGTAGGCCTGCCAGCTGGTCGGAATGAACTGCGTGTGCCCCATCGCCGCACCCCAGGACGATTTCATCTCGTCGAGCGGAACGTGGCCATCCTGCGCGATCTTCATCGCCGCCGCGAACTGCTTGGACCAGAAGTCCGAGCGGCGGCGACCGTTGCAGGCGAGCGTCGCCGCGGCGCGCACCGCGTTGTGGCTCCCCATGTAGGAGCCGTAGCTCGTCTCCATCCCCCAGATGGCGACGATGACCTCTGGATCGACCTTGTAGCGCGCCGCGATCTTGCCGAGCACGTCGCGGTACCGCGCGAACGCGGCCCGCCCCTCCCTGCACACGCTTCTCGGAGACGGCGGTATCAAGGTACTCCCAGATCGGCTTGACGAATTCCGACTGGTTGTTCGACAGGCGAACGGTGTCGGGATCGGGCCGCAGGCCCCGGGTCGCCGCGTCGAATGTCGCGCGGCTCACGCCGGCCGCCCGCGCATAGGACCACTTCGAGGCGATGCACGACGAAAACGCGTCGGCGCGCACCTGTTGCGGCAGGACCAGCACAACCGCAAGCAGCGCGGCGGCGACCAGGACGCGATTGTGGGCAATGTCTCCTGAAATCATAAGGCGCACTCCAAACTCTCCAGAGAAAGCGCATATCCGAGGATCGCTGGCAAACCGTTAAGGACATCCTCACCTTGTCTGGCAAGCCTCATGGGCCTAAGGCGCGTGGGCTGCGTGCCATCCAAAACGATCGTAACGAAGGAGTGACGATGACCGTCGTCGAGTTGAGGGGGAGCCCGAACGAGGCCGACGTGAAGGCCTCCGCCGAGCGTACGATCCGCACCGAAATCGCCGCGATGGCGCTGGTGGCGGATGCGCTGGCGGGCGCCCTCGGACGGGAGGTTGCGCGCGCGGTCGACCTCATGGCCGAATGCCCGGGGCGCATCATCGTCACCGGCATGGGAAAGTCCGGTCACATTGCCGCGAAGGCCGCCGCCACCCTCGCCTCCACCGGCACACCGGCGCAGTTCGTCCACCCGGCGGAGGCCAGCCACGGCGACCTCGGCATGATCACCCGGGCCGACATCATCCTGGCGCTGTCATGGTCGGGCGAGACGAAGGAGCTGGCCTCGATCCTCTCCTACGCCAAGCGGTTCCGCGTGACGGTCATCGCCATCACGTCGAACCCGCAGTCGACCCTGGCCCGCGCCGCCGATGTGCCGCTGGTGCTGCCAGTCGGCGAGGAAGCCTGCCCGCTCGGCCTGGCCCCAACGTCATCCGCGGTGGCGCAACTGGCGATGGCGGACGCCCTGGCGGTCACGCTCCTGGAACGGCGCGGCTTCACGCCGACGGATTTCCACACCTTCCACCCTGGCGGGCGGCTGGGCGCACGTCTTCAATTCGTCGGCGACCTCATGCACCGCGGCCAGGACATGCCGCTGGTGCCGATGGGCACGACGATGAGCGAAGCGATCATCGCGATGTCCGCCAAGGGCTTCGGCACGGTGGGCGTGGTCGATGCCGAGGGCGCGCTCACCGGCGTCATCACCGACGGCGACCTCCGGCGTCACCTGGAGCGGGACATCCTGCGCCAGCCCGTCGACAACGTCATGAGCAACGCACCGAAGACGATCGACCGTGACGCGCTGGCGGGCGCCGCGCTGGAGGCGATGAACTCCGCCAAGATCTCCGCGCTCTTCGTAACGGACGACGGCAAGCTCGTCGGCATCCTGCACATGCACGACCTGTTGCGCGCCGGAGTGGCCTGAGGCACCTCGCTCTTCAAGGTCGAGGCTGCAGCCTCCGGCGGGCTCCGGTCCCACCAGCAATCAGGCCCGCCTGATCACTGGAGCCGCCGTCGCGCTTGCCCCCTGGCAGCAGCCGACGTGCGGCGCAAGGGCAAGCGGCTTCGCCGGCCTTCGGCCCCTTGCACCACACCTCGGCCACTGCCGTTCAGGGGGCGCGACGGCGGCTCCGGCGATCAGGCTCCGAGGGTGAGTTGCGTGAGTGCCTCGCATCGAAAGCGCGCGAGCCTAGTGCCACGCAGCGCCACCCAAGGGTGGCGGACGGGTCAAGGGCGCGAAGCGGGCGAAGCCTTCACCCTTGACGCGGCCTGCACCCGGCACACGCTCGAGGGCTGCTGTTCAGGCCGGTGGTCCGCGCCTTCAGCGGACATCCGATCTGAACGGCTGCCTGCCGGCGAGGCGGAGGGAGCGCGAGGGGGGAACTCCCCTCGCTCTGACTCTCGTCCCGGCCCACCGTCGGCGGGTCGTGGCCAGCGCCCGCGGACGGTCAGAAGAACGCTTGGATCCCGGTTTGCGCGCGGCCGAGGATCAACGCGTGCACGTCGTGCGTTCCCTCGTAGGTGTTCACGGTCTCCAGGTTCACCATGTGGCGGATCACATGGTACTCCTCGGAAATGCCGTTGCCGCCGTGCATGTCTCGGGCCTGGCGGGCGATGTCGAGCGCCTTGCCGCAGTTGTTGCGCTTGACGAGGGAGATCATCTCCGGCGCCATCTCGCCCTCGTCGAAAAGGCGACCGACGCGCAGCGAGCCTTGCAGGCCGAGCGCGATCTCCGTCTGCATGTCGGCGAGCTTCTTCTGCACGAGCTGCGTGGCGGCGAGCGGCTTGCCGAACTGCTTGCGGTCCAGCGTGTATTGGCGGGCGGCGTGCCAGCAGAACTCGGCCGCGCCCATCGCGCCCCAGGAAATGCCGTAACGCGCGCGGTTGAGGCAGCCGAACGGCCCCTTGAGGCCCGACACGTTCGGCAGGAGGTTTTCCTCCGGCACGAACACGTCGTCCATCATGATCATGCCCGTGACGGATGCGCGCAGGGAGATCTTGCCGTCGATCTTCGGCGCCTCCAGCCCCGTCATCCCCTTCTCGAGGACGAAGCCGCGAATCGCACCGTCGTGCGCCTCGCTCTTGGCCCAGACGACGAAAACGTCCGCGATCGGCGAGTTGGAGATCCAGGTCTTGGCGCCGGAGACCTTGTAGCCGCCGTCCACCTTCACGGCGCGCGTCTTCATGCCGCCGGGGTCAGAGCCGGCGTCCGGCTCGGTGAGGCCGAAGCAGCCGATGAACTCGCCCGTGGCGAGCTTGGGCAGCCACTTCTTGCGCTGCGCATCGTCGCCATAGGCATAGATCGGATACATCACCAGCGAGGACTGCACGCTCATCATCGAGCGGTAACCCGAATCGACCCGCTCGACCTCGCGCGCCACCAGCCCGTAGGACACATAGCCCGCGCCGACGCCGCCGTACTCCTCCGGCACGGTGACGCCGAGCAGCCCCAACTCGCCCATTTCGTTGAAGATCTCGCGGTCGGTGTGCTCGTTGCGCCAGGCTTCCATGACGCGCGGCTGGAGCTTCTCCTGCGCGTACGCGTGGGCGGTCTCGCGGATCAGGCGCTCCTCGTCGGTGAGCTGGGCGTCCAGCACGAACGGGTCGTCCCACTGGAACGCGGCCTTCTTGTCCTTCGAGTTGTGAACTTCCTCGGCGGCTGACATGGCACTCTCACCTGGTTGGCGACGTTGAATTTGGCGCCAACATAGGCGATCACGCGCGTCTCGCCAAAACAAAGGGCGCGCTGGGGCGAACCGGCGCGCCTCCGGCTACCAAGCGGCGTGGCGGCGAGCGCCGGCAACGACATTCGCGGCGCCAGGCGCAGCACCGCCCTAACCGGGCAGAAGGGACCTTCCATGCGAACCGATACCGGCCAGACGGTCTTCCTCAAGGACTACGCGCCGACACCCTATCGCGCGCCCCATACCTCGCTGATGTTCGCCCTTCACCCGACCCGCACGGTGGTGCGCGCGACAACCCTGTTCGAGCCCGTGGGCGATGGCCCGCTGGAGCTCGTCGGCGACGGGCTGGAGCTTGTGGCCGCCGAGGTCGACGGCGAGGCGCTGGAGGAAGGCGCCTACGAGGTCACGCCCGACAAGTTCGTCCTCAAGACCCCGCCCGAGTGGCCCTTCTCGCTGACCCTCGTCACGATCGTCTCGCCCGACGACAATACCGAGCTGATGGGGCTCTACCGCTCGAACGGCGTCTACTGCACGCAGTGCGAGGCGGAAGGTTACCGGCGCATCACCTACGCCTACGACCGGCCGGACGTGCTCACGATCTACGACGTCTTCATCGTCGCCGACGGCGAGGGTGGGGGCGAGCCGGTGCTGCTGTCGAACGGCAATCTCGTGGCCAGCGGCGATTCCGATGGCCGGCGCACCGCTCATTGGCAGGACCCCTTCCCCAAGCCGACCTACCTCTTCGCGCTGGTCGCCGGAGACCTCGGTGCGGTGACGGACACGTTCACCACCATGTCCGGGCGGAAGGTCACGCTGAACATCTATGTCGAGCGCGGCAAGGAGCCGCGCGCCACCTACGCCATGGACGCGCTCAAACGGTCGATGGCCTGGGACGAGACGCGCTTCGGCCGCGAGTACGACCTCGACGTCTTCAACATCGTCGCCGTGAGCGACTTCAACATGGGGGCGATGGAGAACAAGGGCCTCAACGTCTTCAACGACCGCTACGTGCTCGCCGACCCGGCGGTCGCGACCGACCAGGACTACTGCCGGCATCGAGACGGTGATCGCGCACGAGTACTTCCACAACTGGACCGGCAACCGCATCACCTGCCGCGACTGGTTCCAGCTGTGTCTGAAGGAAGGGCTCACCGTCTTCCGCGACCAGGAGTTCACCTCCGACGAACGCGCGCGCGGGGTGAAGCGGATCGCCGACGTGCGGCGCCTGCGCGCGGCCCAGTTCCCCGAGGACGCCTCGCCGCTGCGCCATTGCGTGCGCCCGTCGAAGTACGACGAGATCTCGAACCTTTATACGGCGACCGTCTACGACAAGGGCGCCGAGCTGATCCGCATGATCCACACCATGATCGGCGAGGCGAACTTCCGCGCCGGAATGGACGACCTATTTCGCCAGGTTCGACGGCACGGCCGCCACGGTCGAGGACTTCGTCGGCTGTTTCCCGCTCGCCGACCCGGACGCGTTCATGCGCTGGTACGAGGAGCCGGGCACGCCGACCGTGAAGGTCGAGGAGAGCTTCGAGAACGGCCGTATACAGTTGCAGTTGACGCAGGTGCCGGCCGAAGGCGCATCGAACAAGCCGATCCCGGTGCGCCTGGCGCTGCTGACGGACACCGGCAGCATCGACCCGGCCAAGGCGACCATATACGGCGGCGACATCGGCCCCGGCCACATCGTCCTGACGGACACGGTCAAGGTGACGGTCGACCGGCTGAACGCAGCGCCCATCGCCTCGGTGATGCGCGGCTTCTCTGCGCCGGTGCCATCGAGCGTACCCCGGACGCGACGCGCGACCTCACCCTGATCGCGACGGACGACGATCCGTTCACCGTGTGGGACGCCGCGCAGCGCCTCGCGCTCGACGCCATGCGGGCCCGCTATGACGGTGCCGCAGGCCAACGAGGGCGCGCTGGCCGATGCGCTCGCCACACTGGCGGCCAACGGCGCCCATGAGCCGGCATTCCGCGCCCTGGCCCTGATGCATGCCGACCCGTCAGGCGCTGATCGAAGCCATCGGCACCGACGTCGATCCCGACCGCGTCGACGCCGCGCACCAGGGCCTCAGCGCCGCGCTGGGCGCCAAGATGAGTGACACGCTGGCCAAGCTCTACGCCGCACCAATTCCCCCGGCCGACGACGTTTCGGCTGAGGCGGCGGGCCACCGGGCGCTGCGCAACGCGGCGATGCACCTCCTCGCAGCCGCCGGCGACACGGATCGCGCGGTGGCGCAAGCGACGAGTGCCACCACGATGACCGATCGTCTTGCCGCGCTCGGCGCCCTCGCCTTCGCCGATGCGCCCGAGGCCGACGACGCGCTCGCCAGCTTCGCCCGCGCCTACGACCACGAGCCGCTGGTGCTCGACAAGTACTTCGCCATGGAGGCGATGCGGCCGGACGACGACGCGCTCGACCGCGGTGCGCCGCCTGATGGATCATCCCGAAGTTCAGCCTCAAGACGCCCAACCGGGTGCGCAGCCTCGTCGGCGCGTTCGCGCAGAACGTCGCCGCGTTCCACCGCGCGGACGGCGAAGGCTACCGCTTGTCGCCGATGTGGCCAAAGCGCTCGACAAGTCGAATCCGCAGGTTGCGGCGCGCCTGTTGACGTCGTTCGCGGACGTGCGGCGGTTCGATGCGCCGCGGCGCGAAGCGGCGGCGGACGTCCTCGCCGAAGTGCTTCAAACGGCGACGTCGTCCGACGTGGATCGACATTGCCCGCCGGCTGACCGTCCAGAAGGATAAAGCGGGAGAGGCGAGAACGAAGCTTTAACACGACTTGGAGCAGCTGCCTCGGCGCCTAAACTGCGTGAGCGCGTACACACATCGGCGGCACAATGCTAACGCGGCGCACCAGAGCGATGGCGGGCAACGCGCAGTGGCCGCGCCGGCCGTGAGCACGGCCGCCGAGGTCACCGGCGCACGCCCCGCTGTGGCGCCACGGCAACCGGCTGCCGCAGCAGGCCGGCACGCGCGCGCCCGATCCTGGCGCTCGGCCGCGTAACTTCGACCGTCCGCCAGAATCCCAAGCCGCGCCCGGGGCGCGGCCGTCGGACCGTTCCTCCCGCTCGGCTGTGGATGCACGGCCGCGCCGGACGAGGACGAGACCGTGCGCCCGCCCGAGGCAGCCGCCCGCCCAAGGAGCCCGGACGAGCGGACACAGTCGACGCCCCAGCGCAGATGCGACCGACGTGTCACGCCGACCCGACCGCGGCCCGTGCCGCAGTCTCTCCGCCCCGAGGCCGCCGCCGCCGATGCCCCGCGTGCCGAGCGGCCCGCGCCCAGGCGTCGCTCGGAGGCCGCGCGCGCCGCACGGCGGCCGGAGATGAACGGGCACGTCCGCCTGATCGCCACGCCCAGCTACGGCCAGCTCCTTGCCCGCGAGCCGCTGCTGCGCCGCGCCATTCCGTTCCTGACCGTCGTCTTCATCCTCGTGATCGCGGCCTACCGCATCGCCATCACCGTCGATCACCGCGAGCGCGACGTGGCGCAGGCGCAGGATGAGCTGACCCTCATCGCCGCGGCGCTCGCGTCGGAAGATCGGCCGGCGCGCGCATCGAGGCCGACGGCGCCGCTCGACCGACGTCTTCGCCTTCAGCCTGCCCGACCGGCGCCACCCAGGGCGGCCGCCTCGTCGCGCTGCTCGAGAGAACGGGCGCATCACCGCCACCTCCCCCTTCCGCGGCGATCTGATCGCCGAGCCGGCGTCGCATGCTGCTCGGGCGCAAATCAGCCGATGACCACCTTCGGCAGCCGCGCCGGCGTCATGCAGGTGGAGAGCCGCGCTCGGTACCCGATACGCCACCGTCCACCACGTGCCGGGCATCGACGCGTCCGTCGCCGTCACCCAGACCAAGCGCCAGGTTCTCTCGGCCTGGCGCGACGAGATGGGCACCAACGCCGTCCTCTTCATGACGACGGCCGGCGTCATCATCGTGGTGGTCTACGCCTTCTACGCCCAGTCCGCCCGCGCCCGCTCCGCCGACCAGATCTATCGGCCACTCGCGCGCGCATCGACACCGCCCTCACACGCGGCCGCTGCGGTCTGTTCGACTGGGACGTCGCGCGCGGGCGCATGTTCTGGACCGCAGTCCATGTTCGAGGTGCTGGGCATGCCCCCGCGCGACGAGCTGATGGGCTTTCGCGAGGTCGCCGCCCTCGTCCACCCCGACGACGGCGGCCTCTACGAGATCGCCGAGCGGCAGCTCAACTCCAACGGCAAGCGTGCTCGACCGCACGCTGCGCATGCGCCATGCGGACGGCCGCTGGATCTGGCTGCGCATTCGCGCCGAGCTGGTGCACGACGAGGAGACCGGCCGCCCGCACCTCATCGGCGTCGCGCTCGACACCACCGAGCAGAAGCGCCTGCAGGAGCTGTCGGCCACCGCCGACATGCGCCTGCGCGACGCCATCGAGACCGTGTCCGAGGCGTTCGTGCTGTGGGACGCGCACAACCGCCTGGTCATGTGCAACACGAAGTACCAGGAGATGCACAACCTGCCCGGACGAGGCGGTGCAGCCCGGGCACCCCCTACCACGTCGTCATCAACGCGGCGCGCCAGCCGGTGGTCTCCTCGCACATGCTGTCCCGCTCCGACGGGCCGGAGAGCGGAACGCTCCTACGAGGCCGAGCTGGCGGGCGGGCGCTGGCTGCAGATCAACGAGCGGCGCACCAAGGACGGCGGCTTCGTCTCGGTGGGCACCGACATCACCACGCTGAAGACCCATGAGGAACGCCTCATGGAATCGAGAAGCGCCTGAAGGCCAACGTGGTGGAGCTGAAAAGTCAGCCCGCCGCACCGCCGAGAACCAGACGCGGCAGCTCGCCGAGCTCGCCGAGAAGTACGCCGAGGAAAAGACCCGCGCCGAGGACGCCAACCGCGCCAAGTCCGAGTTCCTGGCCAACATCTCCCACGAGCTGCGCACGCCGCTGAACGCCATCATCGGCTTCTCGGAGATCATGAAGGGCGAGATGTTCGGCCCTCTCGGCGCGCCGAAGTACGGCGAATATACGCACGACATCCACCATTCCGGCAGCTACCTGCTCGGCGTCATCAACGACATCCTGGACATGAGCCGCATCGAGGCGGGCCAGGTGGACCTGTCGATGGAGACGGTGGACCTCGCCGAGCTCTTCAACGAGGCGACGCGCATCATGACGCCGATCGCGGCGGAGAAGTCGATCACGCTGGTGTCGGAGCATCACCGAGGGCATGCGCATCGAGGTCGACCGCCGCGCGATGAAGCAGATCCTCCTCAACCTCATGTCCAACGCGGTGAAGTTCACCCCGAACGACGGCTGCGTGACCACCCGCGCACAAGCTGGAGCGCGATGGGTGGTGGTGGCGGTCGAGGACAACGGCATCGGCATCCCCAAGCGCGAGCTGGACCGCCTCGGCCAGCCCTTCGTGCAGGTGGAGAACGCAGTTCACCAAGACCCACCAGGGCTCGGGCCTCGGCCTTGCCATCGCCCGCTCACTCACCGAGCTGCACCGCGGCAAGATGGTGATCGAATCGGAGGTCGGCGAAGGCACCACGGTCACCGTCCGCCTGCCGCGCGGCACCGCCGCATCCTGATCACACGGCGCTGCCTCACGGCACTATGGCACGGCGGTTCCCCAGCCTGTTCCCCGGAGCCAGCCGTCGCTGAAGCCCGATAGGAGCCAAGGCGGGATGGCGCGCCAGGCCGAAGAGCGAGCTTGCGAGCGTGCCTTGCGCGGCATCGCGCCTTGGCTCAGGGCTTCATTCAGCGACGGCTGGCTCCGGGGAACAGGCGACACGCCCTGTTCCTTGGTGAAGCCCGAGCCTCCGGCCCCGCCTTTCGTACGCGAGCGCGGCCCCTACCTCTTCCAGCGCTCCACCAACGCCAGGGCACCCTGACGCAGGACGTGGTAGTCGATGCCGACGGCGACGAACGTTGCGCCGGCGTCGGCGACCTCCTGGGCGTAGGCGGGGTCGGGCGACAGAAATCCGGCGGGCTTGCCCGCCGCGCGAATGCGGCGAACCGCGTCCTTTACCGCAGCGCGCACCTCCGGGTGTCCCGGCTGGCCGAGGTGGCCGAGCGCGGCCGCGAGATCCGCCGGGCCGACGAACACGGCGTCCACCCCCGGCACCGCGCAGATCTCATCGAGCTCGGCGACGGCGGACAGCGTCTCGATCTGCACGATGAGGCACACCTCGTCGCGCGCGCCGGTGATGTACCCCTCGATGGCGCCGTACTTGGTCGCACGCGTCAGCCCTGCGACGCCGCGGATACCGCTCGGCGGATACGCCACCGCGGCCGCCGCGAGTCGTCGCCTCCTCGGCGTTCTGCACGTAGGGCACCAATAGCGTCTGCACGCCCTGGTCCAGCAGCTTCTTGATCTCGACCGGGTCGACCGATCCGGGCCGCACCACCGTCGACACTGGATAGGCCTCGGTGGCATGCAGCAGCGGCAGGATCGAAACGGCGTTGATGGGCGAATGCTCGGTGTCGATCATCAGCCAGTCGAACCCGGCGCCGGCGAGCAATTCCATGCCGCCGGAATCGCTCATCTGGCACCAGAAGCCGATTTGCCGCTCACCCTTCAGGATGGCGGCCTTGAAGGCGTTGCGGCGAAGCTGCATCGTCAGTCCCCAGGTCGTTTATTGGCCGTTGCGGACGGGGGCGCGGCGTGGCCGCACGCCTCCGCGCTGCGGCGGGTCGGCGCGCACAATGGCCGCCACGGCACGGGCGGCGCAAGCGTTTTACCGCGTGGTCAACCGGGGAGCGGGGCCACCAAACGCTCGAAGAGAGTACGCACCGCCGTCTGCCGCTCGGCAATGTCGGCCACCAGAAAGGCGATGTCCGGCGCATCACCGGCGCGCATCAGAATGCGCTGCAGGGCGGGCGGCGCGTCTTCCAGGCGCAGCGCCCCGTCCGATGCGATCGACAGGATCTGCGACAGCCGCTGATAGAGGGCGTTCGCCCCCAGCAACACCTCGACGTCGTCGCCAGCGATCACTTCTCCGTCGCGCAGACGGCCGAGCGCCGTGGCGGTGGATGTGTCGCCGCCGATCTCGGTGAGCCCGTGGCGCAGCTGCAGGTACTGAGCGACAAAGTCGATGTCCACCTGCCCGCCGGTCATGTGCTTCAGGCCGCCGGTGTGGTGCTCGGCCATGCGCCCGCGCATCGCGGCGACATCCTCGGCCAGGTTCTCGCGCGTCCGGTCGGCCTCCAGCGCCTCGCGGATCGTCGCCAGCGCCTTCTCGCCAAGCGCCGCGTCGCCCGCCGCCACCCGCGCGCGCGTCAGCGCCATGTGCTCCCAAACCCACGAACTCTCGGCGTGGTAGGCGGCAAACGAGCGGATGTGGGTCGCCAGTGGCCCGGCCCGGCCAGCCGGACGCAGCCGCAGGTCCACCTCGTAGAGAGAGCCGCGCGCGGTGGGCGCGGAAAGCGCCGCGATGAGGCGCTGCGCCAGGCGCGTGTAGTAGTGCCCCGGCGACAGCGGACGGCGCCCGTCCGACTGCCCCGCATCCTCCGCGCAATCGTAGATGAAGACGAGGTCGAGGTCGCTCGTCGCCGTCATCTCGCCACTGCCGAACTTGCCGAGCGCCACCAGGGTCACCGCCCCGCCCTTCAGCCTGCCGTGTGTCTCGGCGAATGCGTCGCCGGCAATGCGCAGCGCGTGATCCGTCACCACCTCCGCCAGCAGCGTCAGCGCGTGGGACGCCTCGGACCCGATGAGCGAGCCGGTGAGAATGCGCACATCGATCAGCAGCGCCTGCTCCTGGCCGAAGGTGCGCATGGCGTCGAGCTTCAGCTCGTAGTCGGGTTCGGCGTCGAGCACGGCGGCGAGCTGAGTGTCGAGCTCCTGCCGGTTGGGCAGCCGGCCGAAGAAGGCCGGATCGATCAGGACGTCGAGAAGATGCGTGCGGCGCGCCAGCTCGTCCGACAGGCGCGGTGCGGCGGCCACGATGAGAACCAGCACCGGGATCAGCTCGCGGTGCGAATCGATCCGCGCCAGAAGCTCTACACCGCGCGGCAGCCGGGCGAGGAAGCCGTCGAACGCCTCGATCGCGTGCTCCGGGTCCGTCGACGCGCCGAACGCGGCGGCGAGCGACGGCGCCAACGTCGCGAGGTGCTTCTGCGCCAGGGCGCTACGCAGCGCGGTGTAGCGGTCCGACGTCCACGTCGCCATCGCCTCGTCGAATTTCGCGGTGACGGCGGTGGGCAGCTCGGCCCGGTCCACCATCCCGCGCAGCATCGGGTTGATCTGACCGATGGTGCCCGAGAGCGCACCGAAATGCTTGTGCACGGTGCCGAAGGTCTGGGTCAGGTCGCCCTTGAGGTCGTCGGTGCGCATCATGCGCCCGATCGCGGGCAGCTTCTCTTCGCTGGGCAGCTCATGGGTCTGCTCGTCGGCGACCATCTGGATGCGGTGCTCCACGCGGCGCAGCACCTCGTAGGCTTCGGTGAGATCCTTGCAGGCCTCGGAACTGAGCCACCCACTGCGGGCGAGTGCTGCCAGCATTGCCACGGTCGAACGGCCGCGCAGGCGGCGGTCGCGCGCGCCGGCGATCCGCTGCAGGCTCTGCACCACGAACTCGATCTCTCGGATCCCGCCGCGGCCGAGCTTCACGTTGTGGCCCGGGACGGTCAGCATCCCGGCCCCGCGCACGGCCGCGATCTGCTCGCGCATGGCCATGGTGTCGTCGATGATGGTGAAATCGTAGGCCGCGCGCCAGATCGACGGCATGATCGCGGCGAGGTAGGCGGTGCCCGCCGCCCGGTCGCCGGTCACCTGCCGCGCCTTGATCATCGCCTGGCGCTCCCATGAGCGGGCGCGCTGCTGGTAGTAGGCGATCGCGCCCCAGGTGGAGACGGCGACGGGCGTGGCACCCGGATCGGGCCGGAGGCGCAGGTCGACGCGGAACACATAGCCCTCGGCCGTGCGCTCCTGGAGGAGCCGCGTCATCGCCTGGACAAGACGCACCGCACGCGCGGGGGAGATCCCTGCCGTTTCCGCGCGTTCGGGATCGGTGAGCACCACCAGGTCGACGTCGCTGGAGTAGTTCAGCTCGCCGCCGCCCAGCTTGCCCAGCGCCAGCACGATGATGCCACAGCTGTCCAGATCCGGCGACACGCCGAGCGGAGCGGCATTGGCGAGGACACTGCGCAGCGCGGCGTCGATGGCGCAGTCGGCGGTGCGGCTGAGCGCACCGGTCACCGTGGCAACGTCCGCGCCAGCGAGAAGATCACCGAGCGCCACGGCGAGCGACACGCGGCGCTTGGCGGCGCGCAGGGCCGCCCCGACGATGGCCAGATCGGCGGACGGCTCGACGGCGGACGCCTCCACCGTCTCCTCCAGCGTTCGTTGCAGAACCGCGAGAAGATCGTCCGGGTAGGCCAGCATCAGGTGCCGAAGGTACGGCGACACGGACGCGACCGTAGAGAGGGCCGCCAGCACGTCCGATGGAAGGCTGCCGGCCGTGGTTTCGGCGATCGTCCTGTCGAACAGGTCGTCGCCCGGCCCCGGCAGGGGCTGGAGCTGCGTCCCGAGAGGCTCGTCGCCGCGCACGGGCTACGCGGCCAGCGGCAGGGCGATGCGGACGGCAAGTCCGGGCGCCGCATCGTCGAGGGAGAGTTGGCCGCCATGGTGACCCACGATGGCCTTCACCATAGACAAACCGAGCCCCGCGCCAGGCTTGGAGCGCGCCGCGTCCATGCGCACGAAGCGGTCCGTGAGCCGCGCCCGGTCGCCCTCGGCAACCCCGGTGCCGTGGTCGCGCACGGTCAGCACAGCCTCGTCGCGCATCCGCTTGAGGCGGAGCTCGACGACGTTGGTCTCGCTGGAGCCGTACTTCATGGCGTTGTCGAGCAAGTTGGCGATCATGGTGCGCAGTAAGGTGGGCTCCCCCGGTATGGCAAGCCCGGGCGTCACATCCACGACCAGTTGCATCCCCGCGTCCTCGGCCGCCGGCTCGTAAAATTCGCCCATATCCTCCACGACGACCGACAGATCCGTGCGTTCCAACACAACGGCCGTGGTGTGGCTTTCCACGCGGGCGATGGTCAAAAGCGCGTCGAACGTACGGATCAGCTGGTCGCATTCCTCGATGGTGGCGGCGAGCGTCGCCTCCCGCTCTGCCCCCTCCGGCGCCATCCGCAGTATCTCATCGAGCCGGTTGCGCACGCGCGTCAGCGGCGTCTTCAGGTCGTGCGCGATGTTTTGCGACACCTCCTGCAGTCCGGCATGAAGCCGCTCGATCTCGTCCAGCATCGTGTTCACGCCGACCGCCAGGCGATCGAACTCGTCGCCCGACCCGTCGGTCGGCAGACGCCGGGCGAGGTCCCCGGCGACGATCTGGCGCGTCGAGCCTCCGATGGCGTCCACCTTGCGCAGGACCACGCGGGAGATGAACGCCCAGGAGAGCAGCGCCAGCACCGCGACCACCACCATCGCCCCCCGGATCGAGCGGCTGATGATGGCAGAGAACTCGATCCGATCCTCCACATCGCGCCCCACCAGCATGCGGTAGTTGCCGCCGAGCACCGACAGGCGCGCCAGGGCACGGTGGGTCGTCCGCTCTGCGGTCTCGGAGGGAACGAGGCGCATATAGCGCACCGGGAACGCCGCCCCCGCCTGCGCCTCGGCCGGTTCGTAGATCAGCTCGGCGACGTTGCCGGCGATGGGATTGCCGGAAAAATCCGTGATCAAGTAGAGGTTCGCGTCCGGCCGCATGGAACGTCGCTCGATGGTCCGCATCAACCGGAAGAGGCCGGTGCGGCGATACTCATTGACGAGCTCCACGCTCTCCCCCTCGATGGCGGCTTCGAGCTGACGGTCGATGATGTCCTTGGTGGTGTTGGAGATGTAGGCGATCAGCCCCAGCGCCAGGCCGCCGAACACCAGAAGGTAGACGATCGTCAGCTTGAACGCGGTCGTGCGCACGAGGCGGGCGCGTCTCACGCCGCGCGGCGCCACCTTCTTGCGGCGCATCTTGGTGGCGGCCCGTTCGGCCGTCGTGTCGGTCACAATGCCTCCCGTACGCCGATGCGCACTCAGGGTACTCGATCCGGCGCCGCACGGCGCGACCGAAAGCCGGACCGCTGCGCGCCTGCCCGGCCCGCGCTGCCCGTGGCCGCCGAGCGCTCACCCGCAACAACGGCACGCACGCGGTCCGATCAGTCCGAATCGGCGCGGATCACGTAGCCGGCGCCGCGCACGGTATGCACCAGCGGGCTCTTGAACGACTTGTCGATCTTGCCGCGCAGGCGGGAGATGTGGACGTCGATCACGTTCGTCTGCGGGTCGAAGTGATAGTCCCAGACGTTCTCCAGCAGCATCGTGCGCGTGACCACCTGCCCGGCGTGGCGCATCAGATATTCCAGCAGACGGAATTCGCGGGGCTGCAAGACGATCGCCTTGCCGGCACGGGTGACGGTGTGGGACAGGCGGTCGAGTTCCAGATCGCCGACCTTGTAGACCGCTTCGAACTCCGCGGTCTGCTTGCGCCGCGCCAGCGCCTCGATCCGCGCCAAAAGTTCCGTGAAGGCGTAGGGCTTGGTGAGGTAGTCGTCGCCGCCGGCGCGCAGGCCCTTCACCCGGTCATCCACCTGCGCCAATGCCGACAGGACCAGGATCGGCACGTGCTTCTCCTTGTCCCGCAGCGTCTAAATCAGCGACAGGCCGTCGCGTTTGGGCAGCATGCGGTCCACGATCAACACGTCGTAGTCCGCGTTCAGCGCCATCTCGAGACCATCGTCGCCGTCGCCGGCGGTGTCACAGGCGTGACCGGCCTCTGTCAGACCACGCGACAGGTAGCGTGCGGCCTCGGCGTCATCCTCTACGATCAGTACCTTCATCAAACGTGCTAGGCTCCGGATCGGCGGCACGTCGGCCGCTCTTGTTTGTGTCGGTGGTTCTCATTCGACCAAGCCCTCGGCACGATATGGTGCCGTCGCCTCCAACATCGAACCCGTCGCTTGTGTCCGGACCCGCTCCATGAGCGGGCCTTCGAACTGTGCGACATTCGAGTGAAGGCGCGCGCGGATGTCGCGCGAAGCATGGGGATCGAACTCTCTGTGCAGCAACTCGTCGACGATTTTCAGGCCGCGGCGCAAACGTTTGCGCCGCGCGGCGATCGCGTCATAGTCCGCTGGAATGTGGTCGCGCAGAAGATCGAAGCCGAACGCCTCGAGCTGTTCCAGCACGCCGGGATTGCCAAAGATCAGGACGGGATGGCCCATGAGCAGCGGCTTGATGGACTTCTCGGTGAAGCGCTGGCGGTTGCCGTCGGTCATCTCCGTCTCGGTGACGATGGACATCCGGGTCTGGGCGTAAAGTTCGGGCTCCAGCGTCGCGACCAAGGCGCCGGGCATCGTCGGGTCCACCACGCTGTCGTCGAAGTGATGGCTGCGCACGACGCTCTTCACCTCGTCCGGCGTCACCTTTCCGCCGAGGTACGAGCAGGCAGGTTGGGCGGCGTTGTCGATGCCGGCCTTGCCCTTACTGGACGCATGAAAGGTGCAGTAGAAGCGATCACGCTGCGGATGGCTGGCGATGGTGTAAACGACTGCAAGGCGCGGCGGCCGCGGAGCCGCGTTGAGGCACAGGAACATGCGATGCGGCGAGCCCGGCGCCTCGATCCGTGCATGACCGACGTCGAAGAGCCGCTCGGTCTGTGCTGCCAGGGCAAGATCGTAAAGGAAGGTGTGAAACCAGGCGAGACGGATCGCTTTCACCTCCGCGGGCGCGTCCGACTGGGCGATCTCGTTGGCCAGCACCGCGCTGGTTTGCACCAGGACCACTTGGTCCGGACTCAACCCGAGCGCGACCATCAGCGTCTTGATGTTGGACCCGACCGCATCGGTGTAGGCAATCCCCTCCCAGCTGAGATCCAGCACCAGAATGGCATGGCGCCCGGCGACGTCGCGCACCGCTTGCGCATCGGTGATCGACAGGAAATCGGGATCACTCGTGAAGAGCCAATGCTGGCGAACCCGGAGGTACATGAACGTCACCCCCGCGAAGGGTTCGAGCGCAGCGATGCGCTCCAGTTCCATTCGATAGGAACTGGCCGGGGTCTCCGGCTCGGATGAGAATTTTTGGATATCTACAATCAACGCTGCGTTGCTCGCGGTCGTGCGTGACGTCCGGAGCCACGCGCATGAATGTGGGAGCCGAGCCGAAACCCGGCTCCCCATCTAACGCGTTAATCCACTATATGCAGCTGTTAATTAACCGCGCTGCTCTTCCACGGGGACCGCAACGTAGCGAGCATTCTTGCCCGACTGGATGCGCAGGAAGACGTTGTTGCGACCCTCGTCGCGGGCGCTCGCCATGCCGCTCTCCAGGTCGTCGCGGTCGGAGACGTCCTCGCCACTCGCCTGCAGGATGATATCGCCGGAGCGAATCCCCGCGTCGGCCGCGGCGCTGCCCGGGTCCACGCTGATGACGGCGAGCCCGTCGCTGTCGAGACCGGTCTGGCGGGCTGGGACCAAGGTCATGCCCATCAGCTCGGAGGTTTCCTGCTCCTCCTGATCGCCACGGTCGGCGTCGTCGTCGCGTCCCTGATCGGCCACGTCGGTGTCGCCCAGGGTCCCCAGCGTGACCTCGACCTGCTGCTCTTCGCCGTCACGCCACACGGTGATGGCGACCTTCGACCCCGGCGCCTTCGACGAGATCGTGCGTGCCAGGCCACGCGGGCTGTCGACCGTCTCGCCGTCGACGGAGAGGATCGCGTCACCCGGTTCGATCCCGGCGGTGTCGGCCGGGCTGCCGTCCTGCGGTTCGGTGACGAGCGCACCGGAGACGGAGCTGCGGCCGATGCTCTCGGCCAGATCCGGCGTGATCGGCTGGATCTGCACGCCGAGCCAGCCGCGGGTGACGTTGCCGTCGTCCTTGAGGTCCGCAATCACGTCTTCGGCGATGGAGACCGGAATGGCGAAGCCAATGCCCACCGAACCGCCGGAGGGCGAGTAGATGGCCGTGTTCACACCGACCACGTTGCCGGCGAGGTTGAAGGTCGGACCGCCCGAGTTGCCGCGGTTGATCGGGGCGTCGATCTGCAGGAAGTCGTCGTACGGACCAGCGCCGATCTCACGGCCGCGGGCCGAGACGATACCGGCCGTCACCGAGCCGCCGAGGCCGAACGGGTTGCCGACCGCCATCACCCAATCGCCGACGCGGGTCTCCTGCGTGGCGAACGCGACGAAGGGGAAGTCGTTCTTGCCCTCGATCTTCACCAGCGCGAGATCGGTCTTCTCGTCGACGCCGATCACCTCGGCCTCGTGCGTCTCGCCGTCGTTGAGGATGACGGTGACCTCTTCGGCGCCGTCGACGACGTGGCCGTTGGTGACCACGTAGCCATCGGCCGAGATCAGGAAGCCGGAGCCCTGGCCCATCGAGAACTGGCGCCCACCACGGCGGTCGGGCCGCGCGTTGCGCTCGCGATCGCCGTCACGGTCGCGGCGGCCGAAGCGCTCCTCGAACTCCTCGAAGAAGTCGAACGGCGAGCCCTCGAAGCCGCGGAAGTTCGACAGCTGCGTCTTGGCGCGGCTCTTGACCTGGATAGAAACGACCGCGGGGCTCACGCGATCGACGATGTCGGCAAAGCTCGGCGCGTTCGACTGCACCGTGTTGGGCACCTGCTCGGACAGGTTCTGGGCGAGCGCCGGAGTCGTGCCCGCACCATCCACAATCGCGGCGCCGGCCGCACCCATCAGGAACGTCCCAGCCAGCAGCGCAGCGGTCCGGCGCTTACCGGCGTTGGTGATGTTCAATCCCATTCGTTGTCTCCTGTCGGATAAGAATCCGTCGTTGTCATCGCCCAACGTAGGGGGCTGCAGATTACGCCGCACTGTCCGCGGTGTGACAATTTGGTAAGGCGGCTGGCGATCCACCGGCCGGTGCCACGGCCACCTGGCGGTTCGCGCAACCCCGCCTTCCCCCGGGACCAGGCTGCGGACGTTACGCGCCGCCAGCCGCGGTGCGGGTGACGATCGCCGCGCCCCGCTCCAAGGTCAGATGCACGGGGCAGCGGTCGGCGATCTTCATCAGGCGGTCGTGGTGGGCGGGATCGGTCCCGGGGCCGAAGCGGATGACGCGCTCGAAGCGGTCGATTCGACCATCCTTCCCGGCCTCGGCGTCGAGACAATCGTCGCAATCGTCGCGCGTGGACCTTGCCGTGCGTGACGTCGACGGTGGCGTCCACCGTCCATCCCTTCCGGGCCCCGTACATGCGCATCGTCATCAAGGTGCAGGCGGCGAGCGCGGTGGCGAGGTAGTCGTAGGGAGTCGGCCCGCTCGTCATCGCCGCCGACCGAGGCCGGCTCGTCCGCCGTCAGCGGAAAGCCCGCCGCGTGAGATCGCGGTCTTGAACGCGCCCTCCAGACTGCTGGCACGCGCCGCGGTGGGGTCAAGAGGCGCCGCGTCGGCAGCGGACGTTACGGGTGACGCCTGGGATCGACCCCGAACCGGCTCGACCACGCGGCGATGACGTCGGCGGCATACTGCGCGTCGGCGGGGTGGGTCAGGAGATGGTCCGCATCACCCAGGGAGACGAAGCTCTTGGGGTGCTTCGCGGCGACGAAGATGCGCGTCGCGTTGTCGATGCCGACATAGTCGTCGCGCGGGGCGTGCATCACCAGGAGCGCGGCGCGAAGCGGCGCGCGCCGCCTCGATCACCTTCTGGCGCGCGCAGGTCTTCCACGAACTCGCGCCGGATGGTGAAGGGGCGACCGGAGAGCTCCACGGACGCCTCCCCGTCCTCCTCGATGCGCGTCGAGATCGAGCAGCGAAGTTGTGGGTGACGTGCTCGGCGTCGGCCGGGGCGCCGATGGTCGCGACCGCGGCCACCTCGGGATCTGCGCCGCAGCCACCAGTACGGCGGCGCCGCCGAGCGAGTGGCCGATGAGGATCCGCGGCGCGCCGATCCCCTCGCGCAGCGCGTCGGCCATCTTCACGAGGTCGCCGACGTTGGACGAGAAGTGGGTGGAGGCGAACTCGCCCTCCGAGCCGCCGAGGCCGGTGAAGTCGAACCGCACCGTGGCGATCCCGTTATCGGCAAGACGGCGGGCGATGATGCGCGCTGCGCGGATGTCCTTGCCGCAGGTGAAGCAGTGGGCGAAGAGCGCGACCGCGCGAACGGGTCCCTCCGGCCGGTCGATCCGTGCCGCGAGTTGGGCGCCGAGTGCGCCCTCCACGTTCAGTGTGTCCATCCCGTCCCCCGCCTTCGCCTGTCCCGCGTCCGCGTGTAGCATGCGTTGCCGGTGGACCATTGCCCATTGCGCGCGGCGGACGTCAGCCTTTTCGCCGCTCCTCGAGGACGGCGTGCAGCGCGGCCTCCTCTTCGGCCGAGAGCGCGCTGTCGGCAGGCACCGTGGCGGGCCGGCGGCGCAGGTAGAGCGCGCCCGCCGCGATCGCGTCAGCAGCACCAGCAACGGCAGCGCCCACAGCGCCAGCGTCGCCGCGTTGAGGGGCGGGCGCAGGCGCACGAAGTCGCCGTAGCGGTCGGTGAGATAGGTCATCACCTCCGCGTCGGTGTCGCCCGCCGTGAGGCGTTCGCGCACCAGAAGGCGGAGGTCCTGGGCAATGGCGGCGTCCGAATCGTCGATCGTCTGGTTCTGGCAGACGACGCAGCGCAGCTCCTGCGAGAGCTCTCGCGCCCTGGCTTCCAGCGCCGGATCGTCCAGCCGCTCGTTCGGGTTCACCGCCAGCGCCGGCGCGCAGAGGCCAAGCGCCAGCACCAAGGCGAGGAGCAGCCTCACGCGCCCGCCTCAGCCGGCGCGTTCTGCCTTCGCCGCGCCGGGGCTGGCAGGCCGATCCGCAGCCTGCGGTCGGCGAGCGACAGCATCCCGCCGGCCGCCGCGATCACCGCGCCGATCCAGATGAAGAGCACGAACGGCTTGTAGAAGAGGCGCACCACGATCTTGCCGGCCTCCACCTCGCCCAAGGTCACGTAGAGCTGCGAGGGGCCGACGGTTCTGATCGCCGCTTCGGTGGTGGGCATGTTGCGCGCCGGGTAGTGCCGCTTGGCCGGCCGCAGCTCGCCGACGGCGCGCCCGCCCCGCCGCACCTGGAACACGACGACACTGTCGGTGTAGTTGGGCCCCTCCACCCGCTCCGAGCTTACGAAATTCAGCTCGTAGCCGGCGATGGACGCGGTGTCGCCGGGCGCCATGTCGCGGATCACCTCCGTCTCGAAGGCCGAGAGCGCGGCGATGCCGAGAACCGTGACGCCGATCCCGAGGTGACCGAGTGCCGAGCCCCAGGTGGACCGTGGCAGCCGCGTCAGCCGGCCGAGGCGCTGCCCCAGCGGCTCGCGGCCGGTGCGCAGCCACAGCTCCGCCACGCTGCCGACGATGAGGTAGAGCCCCAGCGCGATACCGAGCGTGGCCGTGAGCGCGGTCTCCTCGCCGGCGAGCCACGCCGCGACCGCCGCGCCGACGACGCCGACCGCCGCGGCGGGGATGAGGCGCTGCGCCGCCGCCGCCGCGTCACCGCGCTTCCAGGCGAGCAGCGGTCCGAACGGCAGCGCCACGAGAAGCGGCACCATCAGCGGGATGAAGGTGAGGTTGAAGTAGGGCGGGCCGACGGAGATCTTCGCGCCCGTCACCGTCTCCAGCACCAGCGGATAGAGCGTGCCGACGAGGACCGTGGCGCAGGCCGTCGTCAGGAAGACGTTGTTGAAGACCAGCGCCCCCTCGCGGCTCATCGGCGCGAACGCCCCGCCCGCCTTCAGCGTCCCCGCCCGCAGCGCGAAGAGCAGGAACGCACCGCCGATGAAGGCGGCGAGGATCATCAGGATGAAGAGCCCGCGCGTCGGATCCGAGGCGAAGGCGTGCACCGAGGTGAGGACGCCCGAGCGCACCAGGAAGGTGCCCAGGAGCGACAGCGAGAAGGTGATGATGGCCAGCAGCACCGTCCACACCTTGAGCGCATCGCGCTTTTCCATCACCGCCGCCGAATGCAGCAGCGCCGTTCCGGCGAGCCAGGGCATGAACGAGGCGTTCTCCACCGGGTCCCAGAACCACCAGCCGCCCCAGCCGAGCTCGTAGTAGGCCCAGTAGGAGCCCATCGCGATGCCGAGCGTGAGGAAGACCCATGACACGAGAACCCACGGCCGCACCCAGCGCGCCCACGCCGCATCGAGCCGCCCCTCGATCAGCGCCGCGACGGCGAACGCGAACACGATCGAGAAGCCGACGTAGCCCACGTAGAGGAGCGGCGGGTGGATCGCGAGGCCGATGTCCTGCAGGAGCGGGTTGAGGTCCTGCCCCTCCATCGGCGCCGGAAAGAGCGGGCGAACGGGTTCGACGTCGCCAGGATGAAGGCGAGGAAGGCGACCGACACCCACCCCTGCACCGAGACTACGGTGGCCCGCAGCGACAGCGCCATGTTGCGCCCCATCGTCGCCGCCAGCATGCCGAACAGCGCCAGGACGAGCACCCACAGGAGCATCGACCCCTCGTGGTTCCCCCACACGCCGACGACCTTGTAGACCATCGGCTTGGCCGAGTGGGAGTTCTCGTAGACGTTGGCGAGCGAGAAGTCCGACCGCACGTAGGCCGCCGTCAGCACCACGAAGGCGAAGCCGACGAGCGCGAACACCGCCCCGGCGGACGGCGCCGCGGTCGCCATCAGCCGCGCGTCGCCCAGTCCGCGCGCCGAGGATCGGCAGGACCGACTGCACCAGCGCGATCGTCAGCGCCAGCACCAGCGCGTAGTGGCCGACCTCGTTCAGCATCGCGTGCTCACTCCTTCGGGATGGTCTGGTCGGGATCGACGGTGGCGGTCCTGGCGCGACCCTCCATGCCGGCCACGTTGTCCTGCGCCCTCGCGCCAGCGACCTTGGGCCTTCAGTGA
The DNA here is from genome assembly GCA_963771975.1 of uncultured Alphaproteobacteria bacterium. Classification (GTDB taxonomy): domain Bacteria; phylum Pseudomonadota; class Alphaproteobacteria; order Rhizobiales; family Amorphaceae; genus Acuticoccus. Next base: position 1,074,167 of record CAVYVL010000002.1, read on the forward strand.
ATTGACCACTTCCTTGGGCATGTAGTTCTCGTCGTGGCGGGCAAGCACGGTGTCGGCCTGCAAGGTGCCGGACGGGTCCATGATCGCCCTCCGTCACCACACCCTGCCCCTCGCGGAAGAGATCCGGCAGCAGCCCGGTGTAGGCGACGCGCACACGGTTGACGGTGTCGGTCACGGCGAACGACACCGCGCCGTCGGCACCGCGCTCCAGCGATCCGTCCTCGACGAGACCGCCGAGACGCACACGCGCGCCGTCGGCGTGTACGGAGTCCTTCAGCTCGGTCGGCGTCGCGGCATACGTGATGCGGTCCCCCAGACCGTAGAGCACCAGCCCGGCGGCTGCGGCAATGGCGAAGCCCGCCACCCCGATCAACACCAGACGGCGTGCCTTGCGCCCGCGGCGGGTCATGCTGTCACCTCTTCACATGGCGCGGCGGCTCGCGTGCGACGGGGCTCGGATGAGGGCGAACGCAGGCTCATGGCGGAACGAACCGACATTTCATGGCCGCCTCGGCAATGGCCGGGGACGGGCGGGAGAGGGCTAGAGTTAAGGTGGTTTCGGGACATCGCGCGGCCTCAAGGTTCGCCAGGCGCGGGGCCGATGGCGTCGGCGAAGGCCGCCTTGTCCGGCTCGTCGAGGGCGGCAAGCGCCTCGGTCTCGGCCCGTGGGCGTCGTCCTCGCGCCCGAGCACACGGTAGGAGCGCACCAGGCGGACCCATTCCTCGACGCTTCCGCCGTCGGCCGTCAACCTCGCGGCCAGGCCGTCGACCATGCCTTCAATTCGCGCGGCACGCTGTTCGGCCGGCAGCGCGGCGATGGCCGCCATCGCGGCGGGCGGCGGGTTCAAGCTTGCGGGCGCCCCGGAACCTTGGGGGGCGGCACCCTGGGTCGTGGCCGGCGCCGGGCCGACGGCGTCGGCGAAGGCGGCTTTGTCCGGCTCGTCGAGGGCGGCAAGCGCCTCGATCTCGGCCCGCGCGGGCGTCGTCCTCGCGCCCGAGCACGCGGTAGGAGCGCACCAGGCGGACCCACTCCTCGACACTGCCGCCGTCGGCCGTCAACCTACTGGCGAGGTTCTCGACCATTCCTTCGATCTGCGCGGCACGCTGTTCGGCCGGTAGCGCGGCGATGGCCGCCATCGCGGCGGGCGGCGGGGTCAAGCTCGAGGGCGCCCCGGGACCTTCGGGGGCGACACCCTGGGTCGTCGGAGCCCGAGACAGGGCTGCGGCCGCCACGCTTTCGTCAGCCTGCTGCAAGGCGGCGATCTCGGACCGCGCGATGGTGAGCCAAGGTTCGGTGCCGTCGGTCCCTTCCAGGATCGTGCGCCAGCGCTGAGCGGCATCGCCGAGGTTGCCGCGTTGGCGCGCGGCGACCGCGAGGAAGATCTGCGGTGCGGCCGCATCCGGCTCGGCGGCCGACGCGCGCTCGAAGAGCGCCAGCGCCTCGTCGGTGACGGTACCACCCGCGGCGAACATCAGTGCCTGACCGCGTCCCGTCAGCAGCGCCGGCGTCTCGCCCAGGATAGCGGCGGCGCGCTCATAGGCGTCGGCGGCATCGTCGAACCGGCGCATGCGCAGGTACATCGGCGCCAGCGAGGCCCACCCCTCGCCCTCCTCCGGGTGACGCGCCAGACGCGCCTCGGCGTCCGAGACAAGCCGTGCGATATCGGTCTCAACAGAGGTCTGCCGCGCGGCGAGCGGGCGATCGCCGTAGCCGGGCATCCCGAGCGTCAGGTACGCGCCGACGGTCGCCGCGGGGATCAGAAGCACCAGAGCTGCCGCCGTCACCCAGCGGCGGTGGCTCGCCGTGGCGCGGCCATCGCCGGCGCGGTGGGCCCGCAGCAGGCGGCGCGCGACCTCGGTCCGGGCGGCCTGCGCCTCCTCGGTGCCGATGACACCGCGCGCCCGGTCGGCCTCGATCTCCTCGAGCTGGGCCGCGTAGACGACCTCGTCCGATCCGCCCACGAGAGGGGCACTGCCCGTCAGCAGCGGACGACACACCAACGCGAGCGAAATAACCGCCAGAAGGGCGAAGACGATCCAGAGCACCATCCCACCTTAGTGCTTGCCGACCGGCGCTAATGCAAGATTGGATCGACCGCGCCCGTCCGGCAAATTGTCGCCGAGCGGGCAGCGAATTCCGCCCGAACGCACGGATTCAGCGGCGCCCGGCCATCCGCTCGATCTCCTCCCGCACCAGACGTTCGACGATGGTATTGAGGTTGGCGTCGATCCACTCGCGCAGCAACGGGCGCATGGCGTCCTTGGCCAGCGCCTCGATGGCCTCGGCGCGGTTGCCCGGCGCCTCGACCCCGGCCGGCTGCACCGTGCGCGCCAGCTCATCGAACGCGGCGCTGGCCGCGTGGCGGGTGGTGTGGCTGACGAGATCGGCAACGGCGCCGGGTGCCGCGGGCTTCGGAGGAGACGGGTCGACCGAATGAGTTGCGGCGGCGCGCACAGCGCCGCGCCGATGCGATGTCACGTGAAGATGGTGTTGGCGCGCCGGGGCGGCTTGCGCGTGAGTTGGCACGCTGCTGTCCGGATCGGCAATCTCGCCGCAAAGGGGTTCGTTCGTCGCCTCTTGTGGATCATGGGAGGCGGACCGATGGCGCGCTCCGCGCGTTGCGTCACCACCCGGCTGGCCCGTCGCCGCGCTCAGTCGGCGGGCGAGCACGTCCTGCGACGTGTGGGGCAAGCCGGGCGCCCGCCCTCGAGGAGCAGGCCCGGCGGTATCGCGGTCCCGGAGGTCCGGCATGCCCATCTCGGAGGCCGCGGACAGCTGCGCGGGTGCGGCGCGACGGGGCGCCGCCCGCGCGGTGGGATCCAAGGTTTGCTCGGAGTCTTCGTCTGGTGCCAAGAGGGCCCGTTCGACGGCGCGGGCCGCCTGCCCGGGCGACAATCGGGGAGAGTCGCCCGTCCCGGCGGCGGCAGGCTGCAGCGCGCCTGAGCGCGCCGCTCCCGGTGCGACCTTGTCCTGTGCGCCCTCCCCCACCTTCCGAGCGCGAGGTCCGGTCGTGTCGTCGGTGCGATCTGTTGCGCTTCGGGCGTGCGCGATACTGCGTGCAGGCGGCTGGGCGTCGGAGCGCGTCCGATGCCGGTCGGATGCGTCCGACTGGGTTGCGTGCGGCAGCCGCTCGAGCGCCGGCGGCGCGGGCGCGGTGGGCGACCTCGCAGAGCGCTCCCGCCAGCGCTGGTAGGCGGCGCGCGCCGCGGCGTCCTCCGTCTCCGGGTGAGCTGTCCCGGCCGGCGGCTGCGGTGATGACCGGGCGTGGCTCCGCGCCGCGGGCCCGTCTTGCCCGGCGGCCGAGCGGAGAGTGTCCCGGGCAGTCGGGCGGCGACTATCGGACTCCGCCTCACCCCCGAGGGTCGGAGGTGCGGCGGCGGCGACACTTCGGACCGCCGATGACGCCCGCTCGGTTCCGCTACGAGCGCCCTCCGCCGCCGCGCTGTGCTCATCCGGCGTCGCGAGTTTGTCCTCGTGCGTCGCATCGATGTCGAGGTCAGCGGCATCCTTCGCTATGACCGAAGCGTTCGGCGCTGTCCTCATCGGTGCTGCGTTGGGCGCGTCCGTGAGGATTGCGGCGGAAGTCCGGGCCGCGCCGGACTGCACCACCTCGAGCGCCGGCCGGAACGCTTGGGCGAGGCGCAGGGGGGCAACGGAACGTCGGGTTGGGGGCTCGTCCCGCCGCATCGGGGTCGGCACGATGTCCGGCTCGCCGCTGATATCCGGCTCCGTCAGCGTCGGGTCGGGCGCGGCGAAGCTCTCTTCGAGCGGGGCGACATCATCAACGATGTCCGCCTCGCCGACGACCTCCGGGATTTGCGAGCGGGACACGTCGACGTCGGTGACGGTAAGGGCGGCATTTGCATGCGTATCGCGGTTGTCGTCCGGGGTGGCGTCCTCGTCCGCCTCGACGTGGCCGCCACCAGAACGCGATTCGTCCCCATGCGCTTGCTCCCCGTGCGCTTGGTCCGGACGCGACTCGTCCCAATGCGCTTGGTCCCGATGCGATTCGTCGAGGGAGTCTCTGCCGGCGCTCGCGTCCGTCCGGGAGGTGCTGCGCCCGATGCATGGGTACCCCCCCTGGTCCTCGGTCGCATTCCGCTCCACCGCGTCTGTGGAGGACGCGCTGGCCTCCAACGGATCGTCCTCACAGGCGGGCTGCGTCTCGTCGAGCACAGGCGCGGTCGGCCGCTCCGGCTGGTCCCGCCACGCTGCGATCGTGGTCGTTTCGCAGCGGGGCTCGGTCTGCTCGATCGGCTCCGGCCCATCGATCAGGCGACCATACGCCGCCGTCTCGCCGGCGCCGGCCTCGCCATTGCATGCCTCTTCGGTGGGATGGCGGGGCAGCGGCCTCACCGTCTCGGGCTCGCACCTGCCGATGGCGGCGGAGAAGACGGCATGTGTGGCACGGACCACCTCGTGGTCGACGGCGTCAGCCGGCATTGGCGCACGCGATGCAGCCCGCTGCTCGGCATGGGCGTTGGCCGCTTTATGCGCGCGGGCGCCGTCGCCAAGCTTGAGGTCGCGGGGCGGCAATCGCGAGATTCGCGCTTCATCCGAGTCGTCGCTGCGATGGCCGTGCAGGCCGTTTGGTGCCTCGTCGGCGATGATCCTGCGGATAGAAGCCAAGAGATCATCCATTGCGCTCTCCCCATCCCGCGACCACGCTGCCGCGAATCAGCGTTGCGGGATAATCGTAACAGTTGCGTCGCCGCCGCCGGCTCGCCACAAACTGTTCTCATGGGTTGATTTACAGTTCGCTGGCCACCTCCCGCGCCGGGGTCGCCGCTGGCGCGCGTCTCCGCCAACGTCCGCGACCCTCGCTCACCCAAGGACCTGCCATGTTCGACCTTCGTGACGCCGAGATGCTCCGCGAGATCGTCAAGGCGGGCGGCTTCCGCGCAGCGGCGGACGCGATGGGGCTGTCGCAATCGGCAGTGTCGAACCGCATCGCAGCGCTCGAGAAGCGTCTCGGCGTGCTGCTGTTCGACCGCTCGCGGCGTCAGGCGAGCCTCACCCTCGCCGGACGCCGCGCGCTGGAGGAAGGCGAGCGGCTCATCGCGCTGCGCAACCAGATCGTCGAGGGACTGACCGGCGAGGCGGCCGCCGGGACGCTGCGCCTGGGCGTGGCCGAAACGGTCGTCCACACCCGCCTGCCGGCCATCGTGCGCGCCCTGCGGGACGCGGCGCCCGCGGTTCGGATCGAGCTGTCCGTCGAGGTTTCGCAGCGCCTCGCCACCATGCTGACCGAGGACGAGATCGACCTCGCGGTGCTGATGCGCCAGACGGTCCCCGCCGGGGCGTTGGGGGGACCGGTCACGCGCTCCGAACTCGGCTGGTACGCGGCCCCGTCGCTCGATCTCGGCGACGCGCCGCTCAGTCTCGCGGCACTGGCGAGATGGCCCATCGTGTCGTTCTCACGCGGGACGCTTCCCTACCGCGAAGTGGAGCGGCTCTTCGCGCAGCCGGAGATCGAGCCGCCGATCCTGCACGGCAGCGCCTCGCTGGCGACTGTGCTCTCGCTGGTGGCAGACGGCACCGGGATCGGCACCCTGCCTCTCGAGATGGCCGCCGAGGATATCGCGCGCGGAAGAATAGTGGCGGTGAAGGTAGACCCCGAGTTGGGGCTCTCGGCGGTCGAATTCTCGATCTGCCGCACCAAGAGCCTCGGCAGCGCGATCGACGCCGCCGTCGACAGCCTCTGTCGCAACGACTGATCCCTCCAGGGGATCAGTTACTCATCAATTTCATCCGTTGACAGCATCATTGATCTATCGAACGATGCGGTCATGACCGTTGCTGCAATTGAGCCTCATGCCGGGCCGCGCCGGCTCGTGTTCACCGACCCTGCCGAGCTGCGCCGGGCGAGCCGTCGCGGCGCCCTCACCGAGCAGACCGCCGGCCAGTGCCCCGGCGCGCTGCAGGCCAACCTCGTCATCCTCCCCAAGGAGGCCGCCGACGAGTTCCTCGCCTTTGCCGTCAAGAACGCCAAGCCGTGCCCGCTGGTGGGCGTCTCAGAGCCCGGCTCACCGCATCTTCCCATGGTGGCGAGCGACCTCGATCTGCGTTCCGACGTGCCGCGCTACCGCATCTACCGAGACGGCGCGTGCGTCGAGGAGCCGACCGACGTCGCGCACCTGTGGCGGGACGACCTCGTCGCCTTCGCGCTCGGCTGCTCGTTCTCGTTCGAGGATGCGCTGATCGCGGAGGGCTTGCCGGTCCGCCACGTGGACGCCGGCCGCAACGTGCCGATGTACGTGACCAACCGTCCGACCGAGCCGGCGGGCCGCTTCGAGGGCCCGATGGTCGTCTCGCTGCGGGCGATGCCGGCGGAGGCGGCGATCCGCGCCGTGGTGCTGTCCGACCGCCAGCCGCTGGCGCACGGCGCGCCCGTCCATATCGGCGATCCCGCCGCCCTCGGCATCGGCGATGTCATGGCGCCCGATTTCGGCGATCCGCCGGTGATCGAGCCGGGCGACATGCTGGTGTGGTGGGCCTGCGGGGTGACACCGCAGCGCGCGCTCCAGGCCGCCAAGGTGCCCTTCGCCATCACCCACGCCCCCGGCTTCATGCTGGTGACCGACCTCGTGGCCGAGGGACTCACCACCTTCCCCACGCGCGCCTCCAGCCGCGTGCCGCTTCACCCCGACGACACCAACCCCTGAGGAGCCGATGATGCACCAGTCCCGACGCCTAGCCGCCGCGCTCGTCGCCGCAACGACACTCACCAGCCTCCCCGCGTTGGCCCAGGACATCGAGCCGGCGACCCTCGCCGTCGTCGGCTCCTGGTCGAGCCTGCCGCTCTTCAAGCAGTACGAGCAGCCCTATTGGACCGAGACGCTTCCGGAGGCGTCCGGCGGCGCCATCGAAGTGGAGATGACCACGTTCGACCAGATGGGCATTGCCGGCGGGGACGTGTACCGCCTGCTCGGCGACGGCGTGTTCGACGTCGGCAGCACGGTGTCGGACTACATCGTCGGCGACGCGCCGGAGCTCGAAGGGCTCGACGTGCCGCTGGTCGCGACCTCGGTCGAGGATGCACGCGCCATGGTCGACGCCGCCCGGCCGATGATCGAGGAGATCATCGAGCAGCGCTTCGGCGCCAAGCTCCTGACGATCGCGCCCTACCCGCCGCAGGTCGTCTTCTGCAAGGGCGAGATCACGAGCCTGGCCGATCTCGAGGGCAAGAAGGTCCGCGGCTCCGGGCGCATGACCTTGAAGTTCCTCGACGCGCTGGGCGCCGAGGGCGTCAACGTGGCGTTCGGCGAGGTGCCGGGCGCGCTGGAGCGCGGTGTCGTCGATTGCGCCATCACCGGATCGGGCTCGGGCTACAGCGCCGGCTGGTGGGAGTTGGCCGATCATCTGATGACGCTGCCGCTCGGCGGCTGGGACCCGGTCATCACCGCCGTCAATCTCGACAAGTGGAATGAGCTGCCCGAGGCGACGCAGACGCTGATCGCCGAGACCGCCAAGGCGGAGCTGGAAGACGCGGCCTGGGAGGGCGCAGCCGCCGCACTCGAAGCGGACATCGCCTGTCTCACCGGCAACGGCGCGTGCCCGATGGGCGAGCCGGCGGGCATGACCCTGGTGGAGCCCAGCGAGGACGACGTCGCCACCGCCGAAAAGGTGCTGAAGACCGTCGTGCTGCCGGACTGGGCCGAGCGTGCCGGAGACGAGTACGCCACCCGCTGGAACGACACGGTGGGCGCCACCGTCGGCGTCACGATCGGCGAGTAACTTGACCCGGCGCGGTTCGGACGGGGACGGCGTGATGCGCGCCGTCGCCCTGCTGGCGCGGCTGAACCGTGCCGTTGCTGCGCTCGTCGGCATCGCGCTCCTGGCGACCGTGGCGCTGATCCTGGCGGAGGTGGGCCTGCGGGCGACCTCGCAAGGCCTTCTCGGCGGTACCGACGAGATCAGCGGATACGTCATGGCCGGCGCCTCGGCCTGGGGGTTCGCCTTCGCGCTGCTGGAGCGGGCGCACGTGCGCATCGACCTCCTGCACCGCCGCCTGCCGGACCTCGGCCGCGCCGCGCTCGACCTTTTGGCGATGGCCTCTCTGGCGGTGGTCGCCGGTCTCGTCGCCTTCCACGGCTGGAGCGTGCTCGCCAAGACGATCGCCCGCTCCAGCCGCTCCAATACCGCGCTCGAAATACCGCTTTGGATCCCCCAGTCGATCTGGCTGGCGGGGTGGGTCTGGTTCGCGTTCTGCGCCCTGGCGCTGCTCGTCGCCGGAGCCGTCCTCGTCGCCCGCGGTGCGCTGGCGCAGTCCGAGGCGGTCATCGGCCTGGTCGACGAGGTGGCCGCGGACGCGGCGAAAGCCGGAACTGCGCAAGCGCCCATGGTGGAGGACGCCCGATGATCGCTGCCGTCACCGGCGGGCTGCTGGCCCTCCTCGCGCTCTCGCTTCCCGTCGGGGTCGTGCTCTTCCTCCTGGGGCTCGGGATCGACGTCTTCGCCTCGCCCTTCCCGCTGATCCGCGGGCTCGGCCAGGTGGTCTGGTCGGCGATGAACTCCTCGCTTCTCATCGCCATTCCCTTCTTCGTCCTGCTGGGCGAGGTGCTGGTGCGCGCCGGCATCGCCGAGCGGACCTATAGGGCGCTGGACGCGTGGCTCTCGTGGCTGCCGGGCGGGCTGATCCACGCCAACATCGGCACCGCGACGATGTTTTCGGCCACCTCCGGCTCCTCGGTGGCGACCGCTGCGACGGTGGCGACCGTGGCCATGCCGCAGGCCGAGAAGCTCGGCTACGACCCGCGCCTGTTCGCCGGGTCGATCGCCGCGGGTGGCACGCTCGGCATCATGATCCCGCCGTCCATCAACCTCATCGTCTACGGCTTCCTGACCGAGACCTCGATCCCGCGGCTCTTCCTCGCGGGGCTTGTGCCGGGGCTGTTGATGGCGCTGGGCTTCGTCGTCTTCACGGCGGTGATCTGCAAGGTCCGGCCGTCGCTGGGCGGGCCGTCGCGCGAGGCCACGTGGGGCGAGCGCATCCACGGGCTGTCCGCGCTGGTGCCGATCGCGCTCCTCTTCGCGGTGGTGGTGGGTTCCATCTATGCCGGGTGGGCGACGCCGACCGAATTGGCCGCCATCGGCGTCGCCATGGCCTTCGCCATCGCGCAGGTGCAGTCCGGCATTCGCTGGTCGTGGGTCGTCGAGGCGCTGACCGGCACGGTCCGCATCACCGCGATGCTCGTCTTCGTCATCGCCGCCGCCTCGTTCCTCAACTACTGCCTCGGCTCGGCCGGCCTCGGGCGGCAGTTGCAGGCGATGCTCGGCGGGCTCGACCTCGGCCCGCTGTCGACGCTGCTTGTGATCGTTGCGATCTACATCGTGCTCGGCTTCTTCATCGAGACGCTGTCGCTGATGGTGGCGACGATCCCGATCGTGGTGCCCATCGTCACCGAGCTCGGCTACGACAAGGTGTGGTTCGGCATCCTCCTGATCCTGCTCATCGAGATGGCGCTGATCACGCCGCCGGTTGGACTGAACCTCTACGTCGTCCAGGGCGCGCGGCGTGGCGGACGGCTGTCGGAGGTGATGGTCGGGACCATCCCCTACGTCCTGGTGATGGTGGCGATGGCGGGGCTGCTGATCGCATTTCCGCTGATCGCGCTCTGGCTGCCAGGCTAGGCACCGGGGCCCGACGGCGATTCGCCGACCGGGAGAGTTGACGCGGCGGCGACGGGTGGGGAAGCTCGCATGACCCTACCCGATCCTGGATATGCCCTTGACCACCCTTATTCTCGGAGGGGCCGGCTTCGTCGGCCTCAACATCGCCGAGGCGCTCCTGGCCTCCGGCCAGTCCGTCGTTCTGTTCGATCGCGCCACGCCGCCCGCCGCCTTCCTCGACCTGCACGGCCCCAGCGGCCGCCTCTCGGTGATCCAGGGTGACGCGACGGATGCTGCATCCGTCCGCGCGGCGGCGAAAGGGTGCGACACGCTCGTCCACGGCGCCGCGATTACCGCCGGTCCCGAACGCGAGGCGGCAAGCCCTGGCGCGATCCTCGCCGTGAACAACGGCTCGCTGGTGCCGGCGCTGCAGGCGGCGCGGAACGAGGCGATGACGCGCGTCGTCATCCTCTCCTCCGGCGCGGCCTACGGCGAAGCGGGCTACAGGACCGACCGGCTGCCGGAGGACACGCCCTGCGATCCGGTGTCGCTCTACTCCATCACCAAGTTCGCCTCGGAGCGGATCGCCGCGCGGCTCGGCGCGCTGTACGAGGTGGACGTGCGCGTCGTGCGGCTGTCGGCCGTGTTCGGGCCGTGGGAGCGCGACACCGGCGTACGCGACACGCTCAGCCCGCACTTTCGCATCATGAGTACGCTCGCCAGCGGCGATCCGCTCCTGCTCGACCGCGCGGCGGTGCGCGACTGGATTTATGCGCCGGACGTGGGCGCCGCGATCGCCGCGCTGTTGGCCCACCCCGAGCCGCATCATCCGGTCTACAACATCAGCACCGGCGAGACCTGGACGGTGCTGGACTTCGCTCATGCCGTTGCCGCGCTCGCCGGCACCGAGGCCGCACTCGCCGGCGCGGACCAGACGCCCACGGTGAACGTCGCGGAAAGCCGGGACCGGGCGCCGATGGTCATCGACCGCATGCGCCAGGACCTCCCACCCGCCAGCACCCCAGGGTGCGACGCGGCGGCGAAGGCATACTGGGACTGGTGGCAGAGCTTCGGCCACGCTGTGCGGCCATGACGCGGCGCGGCAGGCGGCGATTACCGCCGCACAGCGGCGTAGAATGGCATGCCAATTGCTTCAAAGCTGGCAAAACACTTGGAGATCCCATGCGCAAAGCCCTCCCACTCGCCACGGCGCTCGCCGCCCTCACCGCTCCCGCAATGGCGCAGGAGGTGACGATCCGCCTGCACTCCTTCTCCTCCCCCACCTCGCTCGACCATACCGAGCATCTGGACCGCTGGGCCGAGACGGTCGAGGCGGAGTCGGACGGCCGGATCGACGTGCAGGTCTATCCCGCCATGCAGCTCGGCGGGGCCGCCTCCGACCTGGTGCAGCAGCTGGAAGACGGCGTCGTCGACATGATCTGGACGGTCGCCGGTTTCACCCCCGGCCGCTTCACCGGCACGCAAGGGATGGAGCTGCCCTTCATGCACACGGGTGAGTCCGCCACCATGAGCCCCGCGGCGATGGAGTTCATCGAGACGAACCTCGCCAAGGAGATGGAGGGCATCAAGGTGATCGCCGTCCACGCCACCGACGGCGCCCTCTTCCACATGGCGGGCGAGTGCGTGGAGACGATGGAGGATCTGGAGGGCAAGCAGATCCGCGTTTCCGGCAAGTACATCGGCGAGGCGGTGAAGGCGCTCGGCGGCACGCCTGTCGGCATCGCGCTGCCGGGCGTCTACGAGGCGCTGGCGCGCGGCCAGGTGGACGGGATGCTCATCAACTGGGCGATCACCAAGCCGTTCAAGTTCTCCGAGGTCACCGACTGCCACACCGAGCCCCCGCTCTACCAGACGATGCTCATGACGCTGATGCGCCAGGAGACCTACGACGCGATGCCGGACGACCTGAAGGCCGTGATCGACGCCAATTCCGGCATCGAATACGCCAAGAAGATGGGCGTCATCTGGGACGGCGAGACAAAGCCGGCGCGGGACGTGGCGATCGAGGCGGGCGACGAGATCGTCACGCTGTCGCCGGAAGAGCTTGCCGAGTGGAAAGAAGCGGTGAAGCCGGTCTACCAGATGTGGGCCGACGAGATGACGTCGCGCGGCTACGACGGCGACGCGCTGCTGGCCTCGCTGCTCGAGATCACCGCGAAGTACGGCCGCCAGTAATCCGATGCGTCGCGCGCTGACCGGCCGTCTCAGAGGCCTTCGCCATCGTCGGCGGGCCTCATCGTGGTGGTGGCCATCATCGTGACCGTGGTCGCGGTGGTGGCGGCGCGGATCGGTACTCCGATCCTCGGGCCACAACGAGATCGTGGAACTGCTGGTCGGCGTGGCGATCGCCTTCTTCCTGCCGTGGTGCCAGATCCGGGGCGCCAACGTGATGGTGGATTTCTTCACCGCCCGTGCCCCGGACAGGGTCAAGGCCGCGCTCGATACGCTCATGAGGCGTGCTCTTCGCGCTGGTCGTGGCGGTGCTCGCCTGGCGACTGATCGTCGGCGGGATCGATTCCTACCATCGCGGCCGCACATCGATGTTCTTCTCCTTCCCCAGTGGTGGGGCTACGCGCCGGCCGCGCTCGCGATGGTGCTATGGTGCGCTGGTGTGCCTCGCGACGGCGGTCGGCGCTGCGGCCGGCCTGTCACCGCGCTCGCGCCCATCGAACCGCAACCGACGAGATGCAATGAGTTCGTTCGATATCGGCGTCGCCATGTTCGCCGGCGCCGTGGTCCTCATCATGCTGCGCATGCCGGTGGGGGTGGCGATGCTGTTGGTCGGCGGCCTCGGCTACGCCGCGCTCGTCGGCTGGTGGCCGATGCTGAACACCCTGAAATCGCTGACCTTCAGCCGCTTCTCCAACTACACCCTGTGCGTCATCCCGTTCTTCCTGCTGATGGGGGAGCTTGCCACCAAGGGCGGCATGTCGGCCGCGCTATTCCGGGCGGCGCGGGCGTTCGTGGGGCATCGGCGCGGGGGGCTCGGCGTCGCCACCATCCTCGGCTGCGCCGCCTTCGGGGCGATCTGCGGCTCGTCGCTCGCCACCGTCGCGACCATGACGAAGGTCGCGGAGCCTGAGATGCGGCGCGGGTGGCTATTCCGGCGCCCTGATGACGGGGACGCTGGCGGCCGGCGGCACGCTCGGCATCCTGATCCCGCCGTCGGTGATCCTGGTGATCTACGCGATCTACACCGAGCAATCCATCGGCGCCCTTCTTCGCCGCCGCCATTCCGGGCGTGCTGGCCGCGCTCGGCTACATCGCGGTCATCCAGATCTACACGCTCGTCGCCCCCGGCGCGGCGCCGCGGGCCGAGCGCGTCGGCTGGGGCGAGCGGCTGGCGCGGGCGCGCACCGTGTGGCCGGCGATCGGCGTCTTTCTGCTGGTCGTGTGCGGCATCAACTTCGGCTGGTTCTCGCCCACCGAGGGGGCCGCCGTCGGGCGCGGCCGCAGTCGGCGTTCTCGCCGTCGCCTCCGGCGGCCTCGGCCGCGGCGACTTCTTCGACGCACTGCGCTCCACGGCGGAGATCACCGCCATGGTGTTCCTCATCCTGCTGGGTGCGGAGCTCTTCCGGCGGCGCTGGCGCTGTCGCAGATGCCGCAGGAGTTGTCGCGGCAGGTCGCCGCGCTGCCGTCCCGCCGATCGCCATCGTCTGCGCCATCGTCGCGATCTACCTCGTGCTCGGCTGCGCGATGGAGTCGCTGGCGATGGTGCTGCTCACGCTGCCGGTGTTCGTTCCCGTCATCCTCACCCTGGACCTCGGCATGGACCCCGGCCAGGTGCTCGTCTGGTTTGGCATTCTGGTTCTCGTCGCTGTCGAGGTTGGTATGATTTCCCCCCCGTTCGGTCTCAATCTCTTCGTCATCAACGGGCTGGCGCCGGAAGTCCCGCTCGGCCAGACCTACAAGGGCGTCGCCGGCTTCTGCGTCTCGGACGCGGTGCGGCTCGCGCTGCTGATCGCGTTCCCCGGCCTCTCGCTCTGGCTGCCGGGGCTATGGTGACCCCCGGTGAAGCCGCCCTCGCCGCGCTGGAGGCCGAGGTCCGCCGCGATCTCGCCCGCACCGCGCACCCGCGCCAGCCTTGGCTCACGCCGCAAACGCGCTCCGGACGGCAGCGAGGCGCTCGACGTGTTGGTGGTGGGCGCAGGCCAGGGCGGCATCGCCACCGCGTTCGGGCTGAAGCGGGCCGCCGTCGACAACGTGCTGGTGATCGACAAGGCCGCGAAGGGCCGCGAGGGGCCCTGGCGCACCTATGCGCGCATGCCGACGCTGCGCAGCCCGAAGGATTTCACCGGGCCCGACCTCGACGTCGCCAGCCTCACCTACGAAGCCTGGCACAGCGCTCGTTACGGGGCTGACCATTGGGCGGCGCTCGATCTCATCGGCCGCGAGGACTGGGCCGATTACCTGGAATGGGTGCGCCGCGTGACCGGGATCAAGGTCCGCAACGGCGTGGAGCTCGTCGGCATCGCCGAGTCCGGGCCGTTGCTGCGCGCCACCGTGCGCGAGGACGGGGCGCTCCGCGACGTCCACGCACGGCGGATCGTGCTGGCGACGGGTCAGGAGAGCGGCGGCCGCTGGGTGCTGCCCGAGGCGGTGGCGGCGCTTCCGGCACACCTGCGGGCCCACACCTGCGAAGAGATCGACTTCGCCGCGCTGTCGGGCAAGACCGTGCTGGTGCTGGGCGCCGGCGCATCGGCGTTCGATAACGCGGCCACCGCGCTGGAGGCCGGCGCCACCGTCCACCTCTTCACCCGACGCGACCGGCCGCAGGTGATCCAGCCCTACCGTGCCATCACGTTCCGCGGTTTCATGCGCCACCTCGCCGATCTCGACGACGCGTGGCGCTGGCGGATCATGCGCCACGTCCTGTCGCTGCGCGAGGGCTTCCCGCAGCACACCTACGACCGCTGCGCCCGCCACTCCGGCTTCACCTTAAACGCCGGGGCGCCATGGCTCTCCGTGGCGGCCGAAGGCGATGGCGTCGTGATCGAGACGCCGCGCGGGCCGATGCGAGGCCGACTTCGTCATCGCCGGCACCGGGATCGACATGGACTTCGCCGCGCGGCCAGAGCTCGCCGGGTTTGCCGACAACATCGCGACCTGGGCGGATCGCTATACGCCGCCCCCCGAAGAGGCGGACGCGCGCCTCGCCCGCTATCCGTACCTCGCGGATGACTTCACGTTCGTGGAAAAGCAGCCGGGCGAAACGCCATGGTTGTCACGCATTCACCTCTTCGCGATCGCCTCCACCATGAGCTTCGGCCCGTCGGGCTCGTCCATCAACGCCATGACCACGGCGGTGCCGCGCCTCGTGTCTGGCATCACGCGCGGCCTCTTCCGCGAGGATGCACCCGCGTTCTACGACGCGCTGCTGGCGTACGACATGCCGCAAGCGGTGGTGCCGGACGAGGACATCGTGCACCACGGCCGCACCACGGCCTAGTGGATCGGCCGAGACATTTGAGACCCGCCGCTCGAACTTTTCGGAAGGGTTAACCCCTCAAATAGCTCGATAAGTCGATCCATCAGCAAGTATGGCTAGTGGTTCGATCCGTTTCGATCGAACCACTAGCGCGACAATGCAGGCGCTCTGGACCGCCGGGAGGCGACGACCGGACCATCCGCCGGCGGGTCTTCCGCCACCCCTAAGGTGCGCGTTTGCGCCGGTGCGTGACGGCCGTCTCCGATCTTGTCTGTCGGGCATGGCCATGTTACCGACCATCGCGAGAACGGCGAGTGCCATCAGGACCCGGAGTTTGCCACACCGGGGTTGAGCTGGGGCAAACCCTCAACGTTTTCAGAGCGGAGCCGTGGGTGAGTGGCTGAAACCGGCGGTTTGCTAAACCGTTAAACGGGGTCAACCCGTTTCGAGGGTTCGAATCCCCTCCGGCTCCGCCACATGCCCCCGCGAAAGCGTTCTCCCCATCCGGCTGCGGCCGGATTTTTCCGTTGTTTTCGAGGGTTGTGCGGGAGGGGCTGAGCACTGGCCCCGGCGCCAGAAGCCGCGAAAGCGGTCTCTCAGGGCCGATATTCTCCGGACCTCATGACTGGCGCCGTCCGGTGAATTTCCCATAACGCATCGAAAACTCGAAGATACCGGAGCGGCCTCGCAGAGTGTTCGGATGCTGGTGGCGCTTGGCCAAGATGGAACATGAATTGAGCGTTCGGATCAAAGCACGGTTAGCGACACGTCATCCGTTGGGCAAGGTGTTCCGGTAGTCCCGGGGCGTCAGCCCTGCCAATCGCTTGAACGCGCGAGAAAAATGTTGAGGGTTCTCGTAGCCGGCAGCGAATGCGACATCGACGATCTTCATCGCACCCTCGCCGAGCAACTCGCAGGCGATCTCGTATCGTGCCTCATTGAGCACGCGCCTGAACGTTGTGCCGTCCCTGGCGAGGCGCCGCTGGAGCGTGCGCGACGTCGTGCCCATCATCTCCGCCGCATCCGTCAGACCGGTCGTCGCGTCGGCGACATAAGGCTTCAGCATCTCCCTTAGGGTCGTCACGTACGTCCAGGTCTCACGGCGGCCCGGCGCGCAGTCCTGATCCTCCATCGCAGGGTCGCCTGCCGCACGGCAGGGGCAAGCCAGCGTTTCCAAGGGCACAAGAACCGAACAGTGTGGATAGGACGTCAGAATGCGCGCATTCGGCAGCGCCGCGAACGCGCCGTCAGGCGGCGTGCCGTGCGTTCTGAGAGTGATTTCCTCTGGGCACCAGTCCATCCCGGCGATGGATCGCACGGCAGAGATGAAGGCGTAGAGCTGGATCCATTCTGAATAGGCAAGTGCCGGGCTATCCTCGAACCCGATCATGTCACACTGCACGCGCAGGTTTCTGCCCTCTTCCACAAGGGTTCCGACGAGTGCGCCGTCCTCGAACGTGCAACGGCGGATCATCGCTCCGAGCCTCGCGCGCCCGCTCGGGGCGTTCAGGAACGCGCGCTGGGTGTCCGGCCGAAGATTGCCGAGCGTCATGCGTTGCGCAGAACGGAAACCGAGCTGCATCGCCGCGTGCGATCCGCCGCAGGCCGAAACAAGGGCCAGAACCCTCGGAACCAGGAGATACGCGTTCGGCATGTCCTCGATCGTCTGAGGTAGGCCGAACCGCGCGAGCGCGCGGTCCACGGGTTCGCCGATCGTCCTGAGCACACCGAGATGAAGGTTGAGGTGCGCGGCGCGGACGAGCGGGACGTGGGTCATTCTCGGGCGGAGCCTCTGCGGGCGGGTTCTCGTGAGGACCGGGGTCGTCGGCTCTCGCCGGACTGGAAGAGTTGCAACTGACGATTTGGCGCAAAATGGTTAGAATTGATACGGTCAGTTTATCTACGATCGGAGCGAATTGCGAGTACACTCGCCCTGCAAGACGGAGAACGCCATGACAATCGAGTTGCCGATGCGTCTGCTCGCTTCAGCCAGCCTTGTCGCTCTACTCGCGATGCCGGGTCTTGCCCGAGCGCAAACAACGTCTTTGCCGAGCTCCATAACAACACCGGACAGCGTCGACTCCAGGATTGGCGAGCTCGATTTCAAGGATGGCGCCCCGAGCGCGGACACGGTGGACGCCGTCTACGACAACCTCGACTTCATCAACGCCTTCCGTGCCTTCACCGACACCTTCAAGGGCGTCAGCGTGCAGGCGGCGCTCGAAGGATTCGAGGCCGCCGGCATCAAGGACAACGAGATCCTGCTGTTCTCGGAACTCATGGACGCCGAGTCGCCGTTCCTTACCGCGAACGCCGACACGGTCTACTACCTCGGCTTCGTGGATCTTTCCGACGGACCCATGGTGGTCGAGACGCCGCCGGACGCGCTGGGGACCATCGACGACATGTGGTTCCGCTGGGTCATCGACTTCGGCCGGCCGGGTCCGGACTGCGGCGAGGGCGGCAAATACCTGCTGGTCGGGCCGGGCTACGACGGATACCTGCCCGAGGACGGGTTCTACATCGCCCACGCCGAAACCGACCGAGTGCTGCTGCTCGGCCGGTCCTTCCTGACCAACGACGATCCGGCGCCGACGGTGGAGGTCATCAAGGACAACCTGAAGATCTACCCGTACGCGCCGGGCGGCGTCGGCCTGCCGATCGCCCGTTACCTGGAGGGCGGTGTCGAACTGGGCAGGAACGCCGAGCCCGAGGCGCCGGTCTTCCACGAGGGCACCGGCCTCGCAATCAACACCATCCCGCCGAACGACTACGGCTACTACGAGATGCTGGACCGGCTGGTCCAGAGCCAGCCGGCGGCCGTGATCGACCCGGAATTGATGGGGCCGATCGCCGCCATCGGCATCAAGAAGGGCGAGGACTTCGCGCCGGACGACCGCATGAAGGGCATTCTTGAGGATGCGGTCGAGGTAGCCAACGCGACCGGCCGCACTCTCGGCTTCTCGCCCCGCGATCCGGACTGGTTCTGGTACGACGACCTGCAGTGGTGGAACCCGTCTTTCCAAGGCGGCTACAATTTCGAGACGCCGCTGCCGGAGATCACGGCCGACGGCGCCAAGCCGTACCCGCCGACCGGATACAAGCAGAACGACGCCCGGACCTCGTTCTTCTACAATGCGACCGGTATCACGCCGGCGATGGCGATGCGGCTGACCGGTGTCGGATCCCAGTATCTGTTCGCGACGAAGGATGCCAACGGCGACTGGTTCGACGGGTCAAAAACGTACAAGGTGACACTGCCGGACGGCATCCCGGCCGAGGCGTTCTGGTCGCTCACGCTCTATGACAACCAGTCCCGCTCGATGCTGAAGACGCCGCAGAGGTATCCGCGCGCGGGCTCCCAGAGCTATCCCTCTCCTGCAGCCGAGGCGGACGCCGACGGCTCGACCACCGTCTGGTTCTCTCCCGAGCAGCCTGACGGCGTCGTGCGCGGCAACTGGATCCAGACCGACCCCGAGAAGGGCTGGGTCGCATTGATCCGTCTATACAGCCCGCTCGCGTCCTTCTTCGACAAGTCGTGGAAGCCGAGCGACATCGAGCCGGTGAACTGACAGGGCCTGCAGGGCGGGCGACCGTCGGATCCGGAAGGTCTCTCGGGCAAGAATGAAGGGGAGCCGAAGAGCTTCACCGTGCCGGATTGGGAAAGGAGCTTCTTCATGTCACTTTTCGCGGGGCGAGTTGCGCGCGGAGTTGCGGCCGGATTGGTCGCGACTGCATCGGTCGCCGCTTCGGCTTCTGCTGAGGAGCGCATCCAGGGACGGGTCGAAGCCGGCGGCGCGGCGATTGCCGGGGCCGCAGTGTCGGTCTGGCGGGCGGGGGCGGAGGCGCCGACGAAACTCGCCGAAGCGAAGACGACCGACGACGGGACCTACGCACTGACGATCGCCGACCACCGGGACAGCTCCGGTGTTCTCTACCTCATCGCCGAGGGCGGCGAGGCGAAGACCGCGGGCGGCACCGCGCCCAACGAGGCGACCAATCTTATGGCCTTGCTTGGAAACACGCTGCCGGAGCGCGTGACGATCAACGACCTGACAACCGTGGCCGCCGCCTGGACGGCTGCGCAGTTTCTCGACGGCACCGCGATCAGCGGCAACACGGCCGGTCTCAGTATCGCTGCAGGCAACGTGCCGAACCTGGTGGATCTCGAGACCGGCGGCCTAGGGCCGGTCGTCACGGACCCGCTGAACGGCCCCGAGACGACGACCCTCGCCAAACTGAACACATTGGGCCTTCTGCTGTCGGCCTGCGTCACGGAAAAACCGGAGGCGTGCGATACGCTCTTCGAAGCGGCGACGCCGCCGGGCGGTGCCGCACCGAAAGACACACTTGCGGCCGCGCAGAACATTGCGCGTCACCCGTGGCACAATGCGGACAAGCTTTTCGCGCTGTTGGACGAGTTCTATCCCGTGTCTGAGGGCAAGCGGTACCGCGACGAGGCGCGCATTCCCTATCTCACCTTTGCGCCCAACGCGTGGACCTTGTCGCTCGTCTATTCCGGCGGCGGGTACTCCGGCGTCGGCGGCATCGCCATCGACGGCGACGGCAACATGTGGGCGAACAACAACTTCATCGCCGGCTCTCAGACCACGATATACGACCAGTTCGGCGGCGGAATATCGAAATTCGCGCCTGACGGAAAGCCGCTGTCACCGATGGTCACCGGCTTTCTCGGCGGCGGCGTCTACAGTGCCGGCTGGGGCATCGCCATTTCCGAAGATGACAAGGTCTGGACCACCAGCCTGATCGGCAGCACCATCTCTGTCTTCGATCGCAAGTCAGGAGAGCCGCTTTCCCCAAAGACAGGCTACGACTTCGACGGCAAGCTGGGGCAGATGCAGGGTGTGGCGATTGCCCCGAACGGCGATGTCTGGACGGTCGACACCGGCCACAGCCAGATCGTCCACATCCCCGGCGGCGACCCGTCCAAGGGCCGCATCCTGGGCCGCACCGAGAACGGCAAGCCGGTGGACGGCACGCTCCAGGTCAAGTCACCTTTCGGCATCGCCATCGACCGGCAGGACCGGATCTGGATCAGCAACAGCGGCTCCGACACCGTGACCCGCTTTCCGGCCGACGACCCCGGCAATGCCGAGGAGTTCGAGGTTCGATTCAGCCCCCACGGCATCGCCATCGACAGCCAGGGCAACACCTGGGTCGCCAACCTCGTCGGTCATCCCGGCACGAGGGAGAAGCTGGCCCTTGTCAAGCAGAAGCTCGAGGCCAGGGCCGAGGAGCTGAGAGGGTCGATGTCGGACGACGAGGTGGCGATCAAAGGCTGGATCGATCTGTGGGGCATAATCAACGAATTCCCCGGCGGCGACGTGTCGATGATCGCCTCCGACGGCACGGTCCACGGCCCCTTCGATGCGGGCGGCAGCATCAGAGGGCCATGGGGCATCGCCGTGGACGGAAACGACAACGTCTGGGTCGCCAGTTCCACCGGCCACTCCGTCACCCAACTTTGCGGCGTTCGCAACGACACATGTCCGCCGGGGGTCGAAACGGGCGATCCAATTTCACCGGCCGGCGGCTACATCGGTGGTCTGGAGATCATTACCGCCGTCGCGATTGATCCGGCTGGCAACGCGTGGGTGGCGAACAGCTGGAACGACACGGACGCGGGGTTCAGCAAGTCTCCGCCTGAGGCTCGGTCCACCAGCTTTGCTTCTCATACAACGGTGGTATTCTTCGGCGTGGCCAAACCGGTGCGCACGCCGCTGATCGGGCCTGTCGCGGCGCCGTAGCAGGGCGGCCTGGAGACGGCGGGCGGCGCCTGGAGGGAGCGCGCCTCTGCCTAGCCGATCTGCTTTACGCCCGCGGGCTGATCCGGCCCCCCTTGCACGCAACCATGGAGACTAGCCATGTTCAGAATGACTGCAACGGGCGTCGCCCTCGCGATGCTGCCCATCGCGGCAATCGCGCAGGTGCAGACCGATGCCGGCACCATCGAGCCCGCCGAGGTCGAGCGGTTTTTCAACCAGGCGGGCTATTCGCCCTATGCGGGGCGGAACTACCCGACCCGCCCGCTCTGGGGCGAGCAGCACCTGCACACCTCGTGGTCGCCGGACGCCATCGCCGCCGGCACGCGCGTCGGGCCGGACGAGGCGCTGCGCTATGCCAAGGGCGAGGAGATCACCTCGAGCACCGGGCAGAAGGTGAAGCTGTCCCGGCCCTATGACTGGATCGTGGTAGCCGACCATTCCGATGCGCTCGGTGTCATGAGCGCTGTACTCGACGGCGACCCGGCGCTGATGGCCGACCCCAAGCTCAAGGAATGGAGTCAAGGCATGAACGCCGGCGGCGCGGCCGCGACCGCCGTTGTCATGGAAATGATCATGCTGCAAGGCCGGGGCGAGCTGCCGGAGGCGGTGACCGCACCCGACGTCCAGTTCGACATGTGGCGCAAGATGACCGAGATCGTCGAGAGCCATAACGCTCCCGGCACGTTCTCGGCGATCATCGGCTACGAGTGGACGTCGAACTATGGCGGCGGCAACAACCTGCACCGCAACGTCATCTTACCGGGACGGCAAGGAAATGGCTGACCGGGTGCGGCCGCTGACCACCTTCGACACCGAGATCCCCAACGAGCTGTGGGACTGGATGGCGAACTACGAGGAGCAAGACCGGCGGGCGAGTGCTGGCGATCCCGCACAACGGCAATCTCTCGAACGGCCTGATGTTCGCGACCGAGACGCCGGACGGTCAACGCCGTCGATGCCGAATGGGCGATGCGCGGCAACGCTGGGAGCCGCTCTACGAGGTCACCCAGAGCAAGGGCACGTCCGAGCAGCACCCATCGCTCGCGCCGGCCGACGAGTTCGCCGACTTCGAGATCTGGGACAGGTACAACCTCGGCGGCGTGCCCAAGGAACCCGGCATGATCGAGTACGAATATGCCCGCCAGGCTCTCAAGCGCGGCCTGGCGCTGGAGGAGGAGTTCGGCACCAATCCGTTCAAGTTCGGGCTGGTCGGCTCGACCGACGCGCATACCGGCATCTCCTCGGCTGAGGAGAACAACTTCTTCGGCAAGTTCCCGGCCAGCGAACCGAGCCCCGAGCGCTCGACGGGCAACGCCTTCGACTTTGGCGGCAACACGGTGAAAGACTGGCAGCTCGGCGCCTCTGGCCTGACCGCCGTCTGGGCGGCCGAGAACACGCGCGCGGCGATTTGGGACGCGATGAAGCGTAAGGAGGTCTACGGTACGACCGGGCCGAGGATGTTCGTGCGGTTCTTCGGCGGCTGGGACTTCATGCCCGAGGACGCGCAGGGCCGGAACCCCGGCGCAGTCGGCTACGGCAAGGGCGTGCCGATGGGAGGCGACCTGCACCCGGCGCCCGACGGCGCCGGCGCGCCGAGCTTCCTCGTCGCGGCGCTGAAGGATCCGCTTTCGGGCCAACCTCGACCGCATCCAGATCGTCAAGGGCTGGCTCGACGCCGAGGGTGAAATGCAGGAGCGGGTCTACGACGTCGCCTGGTCGGGCGACCGCCAGCCCGGTGCCGACGGCAAGGTGCCGACCGTCGGCAATACGGTCGATGTCGACAACGCGACCTGGACCAACACGATCGGCGCGCCGGAACTGATCGCCGTCTGGCAGGACCCCGACTTCGATCCTTCGCAGCGCGCCTTCTACTACGCCCGCGTGCTCGAGATCCCGACGCCGCGCTGGACTGCCTACGACGCCGCCTATTTCGAGGAAGCCGACTTCGCGCCAGAGGTGCCGATGACGGTCACCGAGCGCGCCTACACGTCACCGATCTGGTACACGCCGGGCGGCTGAGTGGGGTCCGCGATGCGCCGCCCATCGCGCCGGCGCATCCGCTCCCGACCAGCGAGGGATTTTGTCAAAGATGCCGCAAAACTTAGTCTTGGTGCTCGTGGTCCTTCTGACCGTCGCCCCGCAAGCCGCCACCGCCCATGAGGCGGCGGGTGTCGTCGGCGGCCTGCAGAGCGGGTTCACGCACCCGCTGCTCGGCTGGGACCATATCGCCGCAATGGTCGCGGTGGGGCTCCTCGGATCGGTGCTCGGGCCGCCCGCGCTGGTCCTGCTGCCGATCGTCTTCCCGCTGGTCATGGCGTTTGGCGGCGCGTTGGGCGTCACCGGCGTCTCGCTGCCGGGCGTGGAGGTCGGCATCGCCCTGTCGGCTGTGGTCCTCGGACTGATGGTGGCCGCCGGGCGGGACATGCCCCTGTGGCTCGCCATAATTGTCGTCGGCGCCTTCGCTGTCTTCCACGGGCACGCGCACGGGACGGAACTGCCCTTGGCGGCGGACGCCGTCGCCTACGGCATCGGCTTTGTCATCGGCACCGGGCTGCTACATCTCGCCGGCATCGGCATCGGCGCGGTCGGCACGTCCGGCGCGGGCAGAGTAGCCGTCCGTGCCGTCGGTGGAGTGATCTCGGTGGCGGGCCTGGCCTTTCTGATGGGCGTGGCGTGACAGCGCTGCCGCGCGGCATTGCGGCCGGGCTGCCCGGCGGCGCCATCCTTCTCCTGTTCCCCACTTCTGGCTTCGCGCACGCGCCAATCCCCGGCGTCGGGTTGTTCTGGAACGGCGTCCTGCACCCGATGATCGTGCCGTTGCATCTGCTCGTGCTGGTCGGGATCGGCTTCCTGCTCGGGCAGAACGTCCCGAGGGGCAGCCGCCTCGGCCTGGTGGCATTCGTGACCGCCTTCGCGATTGCCCTTGCCCTGGCCGGACCGTTCGCGCCGCCGCTGGCTGCGGTGGTCTCCGCATCGCTCGTCGCGGGGCTCCTAGTGGCCTTCGGACGGGCCGCCGCCGCCGCAGTGGTCGCAGTCGCCCTCGTTGGCGCCGCGTTCGTTGCGCTCGAACTCGGCGCCAGACCCGGCGACGTCGGATGACCGGCTCGCGGGGCTCGGCACGCTCGCCGGCGCCTTCCTGGTCGTCACCCTGACGGGCGGCCTGGCGGCGGCGCTCGTCGGTCCCTGGCAGACGGTGGCCGTGCGGGTTGCAGGTTCGTGGATCGCCGCGGCCTCAACGCTCGTCCTGGCCTTTGCCGTCGCCGGTGGCGGCTCATGACCCTCCGCTCGCTGCTGACAGAGCCGCTGGTCCAGTTCCTGTTCATCGGCTCGGCCGTTGCGGGAGTTTACGCGCTCTCGCCGCGCGACGAGGCGCCGAGCTCCGCGCGGGCGCCCGGCACCATCGAGCTGAGCGAGGGCGACATCGAGCAGCTTCGCGAGCAGTTCAGGCGAACATGGCGCCGGCCGCCCGCCGACGAGGAGCTGCGCGGCATGATCGATGCCTTCATCCGCGAGGAGATCCTCTACCGTGCCGGTCGGGGGCTGGAGCTCGACGAGGACGACGCCGTCGTGCGGCGGCGCATCGCCCAGAAGATGGAGTTCCTGCTGGAGCCTGGTCCGGGCGAGATCGAGATCGCGGAGGAAGATCTTCAGGCGCATCTCGAGGCCAATCCGGACCGCTTCCGCAAGCCTGGCCGCATCGCGTTCCGACAGGTCTTCGTCGACCCGGAGCGGCACCGCGAAGGCGTCGACGAGGCCGTCGCCGCCTTGCGCCGGCAGCTCGATGCCGGCACGGCGCCGCAGTCCCTCGGCGATCGAACGCTCCTGCCGGGCGAGCTCAGCGAGAGTCCCCTCGCGAACGTGGAACGGGTGTTTGGCGCCACCTTCGCCGAAGCGCTGAAGACAATGGCGACGCGACGCTGGGCCGGTCCCGTTGCCTCGCCCTTCGGCCTGCACCTGGTCTGGATCGAGACACGGATCCCTCCGCGCGACCCGCAGCTCGACGAGGTACGCGACGCCGTTCTCAGCGACCTCGAGGCGGTACGGCGGAAGGAGATAGCACAACGGCGTTTCCTCGAGCTGAAGGCGCGCTACCATTTCTCCATCGCCGACCCAGCACCGCGAGACGAAACGGCGGCCGCGTCCCGAGGCGCCGTGCTGCAGTGAGGAGCGTCGCTCTCCTCCTGGCGCTGACATTGTGGATCGGTTGGGCAGGCGAGGCCGCGGCGCACGAGCTTCGCCCATCGCTGCTCACGATTACCGAGACCGGGCCGGGCACCTACGACGTGGTCCTGAAAGTCTCGACGGCAGGAGCGTCGAGGGTTCACCTGACGCCTGTCTTCCCGGAGGGATGCGCCGAGGCCGGTCTGTCGGCGGTGGCGCGCGATGCCGGCGCCGAGGTCTCGCGGCGGACGATCGCCTGTGACGGTCCGATCACCGGCAAGCCGATCGGGATTTTCGGGCTGCGCGGTACGACGAACGACGTCCTCGTTCGAGTTCGAGGCGCTGGACGGGACGCAGCAGACGACGAGAGTGTTGCCGCAAGCGCCGTCCTTCACCATCGCCGCCGCGCCGACCCGCTTCGACGTGATGCGAACCTACTCGGTGCTCGGCACGCAGCACATCCTGCTCGGCCTGGATCACCTGCTGTTCGTCCTCGCGCTGCTGCTCCTGATCCGTGATCTGCGTGCCCTCGTCGCCACGATCACCGCCTTCACGGTCGCCCACTCGATCACTTTGGCGCTGTCCGCCATCGGCTTGGCGATGGCGCCCCAGCCGCTAGTCGAGGCGCTCGTCGCGCTCTCTATCGTTCTCGTGGCAACGGAAATCGTCCGAGCGGGGCGGGGCGAGCATGCCGGCTCGCACATCGCACCCTGGACGATCGCCTTCGCCTTCGGGCTCCTCCACGGGCTAGGCTTCGGGCGCGCGCTGCTCGAGATCGGCTTGCCCGCCGGCGACGTTCCGCTCGCGCTCGTCGCCTTCAATGTCGGGGTCGAGATCGGGCAGCTGCTCGTGATCGGGCTGGTCTTCGCGACCGTCGCCTCCCTGCGCCTCCTCCTTGCAATCCCGCGCCTCATCGACCGCCACCGGCTCGGCTACGCCGTCGGCTGCGTCTCCGCGACATGGTTTGTCGAACGCGTGGTGGCGTTGACCCAGGCTTGATTAGCCGAGAATTGGAGGGGCCGGAGCGTTCGCCTCCGGCTAGAAACCGACGGCCGAATTGGGCTGACTTGTTAAAAATCTCTGTAGGCGTTCGGTTGCGCCGATTTTTGGGCACCACGTAGAGCAAGCTCAAACCCTCTAAGATAAGATGTAGTATATCCTACAGCGATGTCGGGACCCACCTCGTTCGGAACGGCTCCAGCACTCGCGCCAGCGTCACGTCCTGCGCCCCGTCCAGGATCGCCTCGACGATGTCCGGCGCGAGCAGCGTCAGCCGCAGGATGCGCGTCATGTATGACGGCGCGATCTTCTCCCGCTCGGCCAGTTCGGCGATCGTTGCGACTTCTCCCGACCGCAGCATGCGCTCCCACCGGAACGCGCGCGCCAGCGCTTTGACCAACGCGTTGTCCAGCTCCGGCCGCGACGGCGCACCCGGCGGCAGCCGGATCTCCTTCCGCCCGCCGCGCTTCACGACGCGAAACGGGACGTGCACCGTCACGGTGTCGGGGATCGGCGTCGCGCGGGTCATGCGGCGCGGTCCATGTCGCCGACCAGCATCTCGCGCGCGAGTCCGACCAAGCCATCGACCCGCAGCTGGACGTTCAGGCCCTCGGTGCCGATGTCGATCCGCTCGACCAGCAGCGCCACAATGCGCGCCTGCTCGGCGGGGAACAGCTCGTCCCAAGTCGGGTCCAGCTGCTGCAGAGCGGCGTGGACGTCCGCCTCGGTGATCTCGTGGTCCTCCTGCCGCGCCGCCTTCCATGTGCCCGCGACGATCTCGGGCTGGCGGAACACGGCCCGCAACTGGTCGATGACCGCAGCTTCGATGTCGCCCGCCGGCACGCGGCCGACGGGGCAGGACCCCGCGCCATGCCGCAGCACCGTCTGGCTCACGTAGTATCGGTAGAGCCGATCGCCCTTACGGGTATGGGTCGGTGAGAACGCGGCGCCATCGGGCCCGAACAGTAGCCCCTTCAGCAGCGCGGGCGTGTCGGCGCGTGTGCGCGCGGCGCGCTTGCGCGGGCTCTCCTGCAGGATGGCGTCGAACCTTGTCCCACGTCTCGCGGTCGATGATCGGCTCAGTGCTCGCCTGGATAGCTCTCGCCCTTGTGGACCGCCTCGCCGATGTAGGCGCGGTTGTTGAGCATCCGGTAGAGGTACTTCTTGTCGATCGCGGTTGCCGGCCGGCGTGCGGACGCCGCGCGCGCCGACGTCCCGCGCCAGCACCGTGCCCGAGCCGATCTCAACGAACCGTGCGAAGATCCAGCGGACGTGCTCGGCGCGTTCATCGTCCACCACGAGCTTGCGGTTCTCAATCCGGTAGCCGTAGGGCGGGTTTCCGCCCATCCACATGCCCTTCTTCCGGCTCGCCGCGAACTTGTCGCGAATCCGCTCGGCCGTGACCTCCCGCTCGAATTGCGCGAACGAGAGCAGAATATTGAGCGTGAGCCGGCCCATGGACGTGGTGGTGTTGAAGCTCTGCGTGACCGACACAAACGTGACGCCGTTCCGGTCGAACACCTCGACCAGTTTGGCGAAGTCGGCGAGCGAGCGGCTGAGGCGATCGATCTTGTAGACCACCACCACGTCGACGAGTCCGTCCTCGATATCCTCCAGCAGGCGCTGCAGGCCGCGCCGCTCCAGCGTGCCGCCGGAGATGCCGCCGTCGTCATACTGATCGCGGACGAGCACCCAGCCCTCGGAGCGCTGGCTGGCAATGAACGCCTCGCAGGCCTCGCGTTGGGCGTGGAGCGAGTTGAACTCCTGCTCAAGGCCTTCCTCGGAAGACTTGCGAGTGTAGATGGCGCAGCGGCGCTTCAACAGGACCGGCTTTGTCATGCGCCCCTCCGATGGCTCTTCAGCCCGAAGAAAACCCAGCCGTTCCAGCGCGTGCCGGTGATGGCGCGGGCGATGGCCGACAGGGATTTGTACGGCCGGCCCTGCCACTCAAAGCCGTCGGCGGTCACGGTCACGACATGCTCGACGCCCTGCCACTCGCGGAGGAGCCGTGTGCCGGTGATCGGCTTGTCGGAGTGATCGGCGCGCCTGCGGCTCTTCACGCGGTCGCCACCGTCGAGCTCTTCACCGAGCCGCTCCAGGCGCTTGATCGTCTCCGGCTTCAAGCCGCCGTACACCAACTCCTGGATCCGGTAGGCGAGCCGGCTTTCGAGGTACCGGCGATTGAACGGGGGCGGCTCGCTGTCGAAGAGATCGCGCCACTGCTGCTTCAGCTGCGGCGTCGACGTCGTTTTCAGCGCGGCGAGGCGGGCGGGGATGCTGCCGGTCACGGTCATGCGGGTCTCCGGCGGGTGTTGTCCGCACCACCGCTCTGGTCGGGCGAGAAGTGAAGCGAAGTCTCTTCGGTGTCCGCTGCCGTTTCGGTTGCATCCCGCATGCGGAGGCGGACGATCCCGCGGGCGAGGATCTCGCAGACCATCCCGAGGCGCTCCCGCGTGGTCATGAGGTTCGGGTGCAACGGATTCATCGCGCGGCACTCCCGGCTGCAGTGGCGGACGCGTGAATGCCCATCGCTGCGAGGGCTTCCACGGCCTGCTTGCGCCGGTGCTTCGGCCAGCGCGACCGGCATTCGTCGTGGAGCCAGACGCGCGATTTGGCGACGGTGCCGAAGCGCAGGAGGATGCGACCGGGGCCGCCAGGGTGACCGCACCAGAGGCAGTGGCCGGCTGTCGAGGCGACGCGGTTCCGGTCGAGCCACTCGACGACGCAGCACTCGAACGCGAGCGCCTCCGCGTCTACGCGAGTAATCCGCTGGTCGTACTGCGCCACCCCGGCGCGCTCGTCGTACATGAAGCGCCAGTCCTCGGCGGTCCACACTCCGGAATGCTCGGGCGTCAGCTGCCGTATGATCTCCGCCTTCACGGCAGCGATGGCGTCGAGGATCTCGGCAGGCGGTTCGGTGTCGGCCTCAACAACGAGGCGATCCCCCTCGACGGAGAGACGGATGCCGAGATCCCGCGCGCACTGGAGGATGGAATGCGCGGTCACAGTTGCGTCCTCCAGGTGCCCGGTTGCGTCGTATGAGCAGGATGGGCTTGGCTGTTCACCGAGGTCCCGTCGACGACGGTATGCCCCCCATGCTCCCGATGCCCTTCGCTCTCGCGGCCGCACTCGAGGTGGGGCGAGGCGACCGCCGCTTCGCGCGAAACTACTTCGCGACCGGGAATCGCATCAGGGGCATAGGGGGCATGGGACGCGGCAGCGCGCTTATTCCCCCTATGCCCCCGATGCCTTTCGCCACCGCGGACAGATTCTCGTTCGACCGACGCCTCGGCACCCCCGCCAGCTGCTTTGCGCCGCCGATCCGCATCGGGAGCGTTGGGCGATTGCGGAGCATCTGCAGTCCATGGCCCGTCTTGCTTATCGGGCTCGCTCGTCCGCTGCAGGGCGTAGACGGCGGTGCCGTGCTTCCCGGGTGCCGCCTGGCGACAGAAAACGAAGCCGGCCATCCGCGTCTTGCTCAAGTTCTCGAGCCGCGCCGCTACGTACTGCCGGCCGCGGTTCAGCGGGTCGAGCAGACCGCGGACGTCGTCGGCGAGCTCTCGCGCGGCCATCGGACGGTCACCGTGACAGGCCCACCAAGCTTCGAACACCTCCCGGATCGCCTGACGCCCGGTGTCGCGTTCCTTCGTCTCGCTGATGCGTGCCATCGGGTCCTGGCAGCCAAGAGCGAGGAGCGGGTCCCGCGCCCACGCGGACCACGTCTCGAAGCTGCCCGATGCAAGACCCTTCGGCAGGTTCGACTGGAGGCGGCCCCACCGCCAGATCGTCAGCAACGCCACAAGAAGCTCACGCCGGCGATCGTGGCAGAGAGCCCTGATGTCGACCTTGAAGGGACGCGCCTCGGGGTCCTCGGTCCGCGGGTCGAGCTCGACCATGACGAACCGACGGACGAGGTCCTCGGCGAGCATCAGCCCGTTCCCGGTCAGCGCGATGAACGCGGACGAGTTCATCTCGGCCATCTCGCTGCGCCCAAGGATGCGGATGCGCGCCGGCCGCTCGGTGATGACGCTCGCGAGGAGGTCGGACTTGAAGTTGAGATTGTTCAGGTTGTCGAGAAAGAGGATCGGACCCGCCTCGCTCGTAAGCGGCCGATCGAGGCCGCCTTCTGAGGGATCTGTCGAAGCGGTAAGTTCACGTCGCTAACGACGTCGTTATTGACGTCGTCAAGGAGGTGGACGGTGCGGCAGGAAGTGCTGATCGGGGTCGAGCGGCGACGACGGTGGTCGATCGAGCAGAAGCTCGAGGTCCTGTCGGAAGTCGGCGTGGACGGCGCGACGGTCGCCGAGGTGGCCCGCCGTTACGACATCACCCGCCAGCACATCTACCAGTGGCGGCGGGAGTTCCGCCGGAGGCACGCGGCATCGCGAGAGGAGACGAAGTTCCTCCCCGTAGAGGTTGCCGAATCGAGGCTGGCCACGACAGCAAGCGAGCCCAGCCCGCAGGATCGGACGATCGAGATCGGTCTCCGCAACGGCCGGACGGTGCGTGCCGCCGCGGACATGGCGGAAGACCTGCTGATGCGTGCGATCCGCATTGCGGAGACCGCATGATCGGTCCCGGGTCCGGCGTGCGTGTCTATCTCGCCTGCGGCACGACCGACATGAGGAAGGGCATCAGCGGCTTGGCGGCGCTGGCGCAGGAGGTCCTCCGGCAGAAGCCGGCGTCAGGCGCGGTCTTCGCGTTCCGAGGTCGCCGTGGCGACAGGATCAAGCTCCTGCACTGGGACGGGCAAGGCTTCTGCCTCTACTACAAGGTGCTCGAGAAGGGTCACTTCCCGTGGCCGTCACCCGCCGACGGGACCGCGCGGCTGACGTCCGCACAGCTCGCGATGCTGTGGGAGGGGATCGACTGGAGGCGCCCCGCGCGGACTGCTCCGCCGTCTCGCGTTGTGTAGATTATCCTCTTGAATCAAGGAGATAATGCTGTCTCTGCGGCGCGACGCAGGGTAATATTGCAGGCATGGCGGTCGTGCTCGAATCACTTCCTGACGATCCTGCGGCGCTGAAGGCGATCATCCTCGCCCAGCACGAGAAGATCACGCGGCTGACGGCCACGGAACGCGTCTTCGAGGCTCTCATCCAGGCCCTGAAGGTGCGCATCGCCAAGCTCCAGAAGCTGAAGTTCGGGCCGAGCTCGGAGAAGATCCAGCGCGAGATCGAGCAGCTTCAGCTTGCGCTGGAGGACCTCGAGGTCGCGGCCGCCGCGGCCGACACATCCCCGGAGCCCGAGCACGCCGAGACGGAGGCCTCATCGACGCCGGTTCAGCCTCGCCGGAAGCCGCGGATCGCCGACGACACGCCACGCGAGCGGGTCGTGCTCGATCCCGGCAACGTCTGCCCGGATTGCGGCGGTGAGCTGCGCCTCCTCGGCGAGGACGTCTCCGCCGTCCTCGATTACATCGCGGCGAAGCTCAAGGTCGTCGACACGGCACGGCTGAAGAAGACCTGCCGGCTCTGCGAGAAGATCGTCCAGCCGCCTGCGCCGACGCGGCCGATCCGCCGCGGCATGGCCGGCCCGAACCTGCTCGCCCACATCCTCGCGTCGAAGTTCGACGACCACGTTCCCCTCTACCGCCAGCGCGAGATCTTCGCCCGGCAGGGTGCGGAGATCCCGCGGTCGACGCTGATCGACTGGTGCGGCCAAGCCGTTGCGACGCTCCGGCCGTTGAGCGAGCGGATCAAGCTGGAGGTCATGAAGACCGACCGGCTGCACGCCGACGACACGCCGATCAAGGTCCTCGACCCGCGCCGGAAGAACGGCAGCGCCCGCGGCGTCAAGGAAGGCCGGATCTGGGTCTATGTGCGCGACGATCGCCCCTGGGCCGGCGGCGATCCGCCTGGCGCCGCCTACTGGTTCTCACCGGACCGGAAGGGCGAGCACCCCCGGAACCACCTGGCCAACTTCGAAGGCATCCTGCAAGCCGACGCCTATGCGGGCTTCAAGGAGCTCTACAAGCCCGACGCCTCAGGCAAGGCACGCGTTCGCGAGGCAGCCTGCTGGGCCCACCTGCGCCGCGACTTCCACGACGTCTGGAAGGCCACGGGCTCGCCGATCGCCAAGGACGCGCTCGACCGGATCGGCGCGCTCTACGACATCGAGCGCGAGATCAACGGCCGCCCTGCCGAGGAGCGCCTGGCTGTCCGCCGGAAAGAGAGCCTGCCGCGCGTCGAGGCCTTCCGCACCTGGTGCGAGGGACAGCTCGCGCGCCTGTCCAGCAAGGGCGAACTGGCGAAGGCGATGCGCTACGCGCTGAACCGCTGGACGTCCTTCACGCTCTTCCTTGAGGACGGCCGCGTGGCCATCGACAACAACGCCGCCGAACGCGCCATCCGGCCTATCGCCATCGAAGTGTGAGGTGCTCCCCATCGTTTGGACGGCTTGCGCGCGGTTTTAAGCTACTGCCGGGATCTGCTGATCGGTTCGTTCCTGGTTGATGGTTGCATGGAATGCGGTGTGTGGTGTTCGTCCGCCAAGGGCGGAATGCGGGCGCCGCTGATTGTAGAACGTGATCCACTGCCCGATGCCAGCGCGGGCCTCGCGGCCGCCAGACCAGGCGTGGAGATAGACGCATTCGTATTTCAGAGAGCGCCACAGGCGTTCGATGAAGATATTGTCCAGGAACCGGCCTTTGCCGTCCATCGAGATCTTCACCTCGGCCGTCTGAAGGCGGCTCGTCCAGGCCCAGGACGTGAACTGGCTGCCCTGGTCCGTATTCATGATCGACGGCGGTCCAAAACGGGCAAGGGCCTCTTCCAGCGCTTCCACGCAGGGGTCTGCCTCCAACGTGTTGCTGAGGCGCCAGGCCAGCACCTTGCGGCTGGCCCAGTCCATGATCGCCACGAGGTAGAGGAAGCCGCGCGCCATCGGGATGTAGGTGACATCGGCGCACCAGACCTCGCCCGGCCGGTCGATCGTTCTGCCGCGCAGCAGATACGGCCAGACCTTGTGCTCCTTGGCAGGGGCGCTCGTGTTCGGCCGCTGGTAGATCGGCATCAGACCCATGAGCCGCATCAGCCGCCGGATCCGTTTGGGGTTCACCGTCTCACCCTCGCCCCGCAGGTGCCACGTCATCTGCCGCACCCCGTAGAACGGTGTCTGCAGAAACTGCTCGTCGATCCGGCGCATCAGCGCCAGGTTCTCGGCCGTCTCGCCGCGAGGTGAGTGGTAAAAGGTCGAGCGCGGGATCGCCAGCAGCCGGCACTGCGCCGTGACCGACAGCGCGGGGTGGTCTTTCTCCACCATCGCGCGCCTCACGTCCCGCCCCAGGGCTTGAGCTTTCGCGACAAAAAATCGTTGGCCACCGCGAGCTCGCCGATCTTGGCGTGAAGATCGCGGACCGTCTCATCGCTGGCCGCCGGTTCTCGCCCCTTGCGGCCGCGTTCGAACACATCCGATGCGCCCTCCAGCAGTTGCTTCTTCCATTGGTGGATCATCGTCGGGTGGACGCCAAAACGGGCGGCGAGCTCCGCCACCGTCTCTTCACCCTTCAAGGCCTCTAGCGCCACCTTCGCCTTGAACGCCGCCTTGTGCTGCTTGCGTGTCGTCATTCGCTGATCTCCTCTCATCGAAGACCAGCAGGCCCCTTCCGTAGCTTACGCCACCGTCCAATCTCCGGGGAGCATCTCAGACCCTTGGTGGTTCGGCCGAGCCATGTTCCGCCTTTCACTATAGCTCGCGAAGGTGCCGGTCCGCAGCCGTGAAACTTCTACCGACCCTACCGACCGGCCCCGAGGAGAGCCTCGGGCGGCGACCTTGTCTCGGTTCGGGCCACCAGTGGGCCCTCAAGAAGGTAGCGGACTCGGGAGATCGGGTACGCCTTCCGTCCTCGCCTCGAACACCAGTGCCGAGCGGTGGACGGTCTCGTGGTGGAGCAGACCGGACCGTCCGGCGGAACGCTCCGCCGCGGCACTGCCGTGGGCAACTTCACTATCGAATGGCCCGAGGGTGCCGATCGGCAGCGCCTCGTTGGCGGCCCTGCGCGTGCGCTCGACACGGAGCCGGTCTTGGGCATGCCGATCGCCACCGGCCACTTCACGGCGTGGTTCACCGCAGATTCGCAACCCAGCCGCTATCGCACCGTCCTCGCGCCCGACGGTGGCTATCCGGTCGAAATGTTCGCCGACATAAACAACTATTCGGCTGGCATGACCACGGTGCATTCGGCATCGCGTGGTTTCGAGGTAACGGTATCCCAGAATACTGTTCGACAGTAATTTCTTGCAGGCGAATTGTCGTTTTGCGGCTTCGCAGGGGCAAGCGGCTGGCATTTTCCATCGCGGCTTGCCAGTCAGACGCGTACTTCGCTGAGCCTTCAGCCTCCGCCACGCATTTTGGGGCGGGTCCTGTACCTCGACCAGCGCGGCGCAGATTATGAGGAATAGCTCCTGGCCTGGTCTTCCCGCCGCCCCGCCGCCGCCGTTTTTAGGATGCACTTTCCTTCATCCTGCGAAAAAGCGGATGAAACAAGACTATGTCGCGACCATCTGTTCTGCTCAATTGGATCAGCATTGATCGCCGCTCGGAGGTCCCCCTCTACCGCCAGATCGGAAATCAGATCCGTGATGCGATCCTGGCCGGCGATCTTACGCCTGGCGCCTATGTGCCGGCGTCCCGGCCGCTCGCGGCGGATCTGGGAGTCTCCGCGGATCACGACGCTACAGGCGTACGAGCAGCTCATTTCTGAGAGGTTCCTCGAAACCTGGCGTGGATCGGGAACGCGCATTGCAATGAGTTCTGGGTGACATGCCGCTGCCGCGGCACCCCGACTCCTATGAGCCGTTTCAGGCGTCATCTCTCCAGGAGATGTACGCCAAGGGGCCGCCGAACGTCGTATTCCAGCCCGGGATACCCGCCTTCGACGCCTTCCCGAGGGCCCGATGGTCGCGCCTGCTGCAACGCCATGGCGGGCGTAGCGAGCAGCACATGCTGGATTATGCCCATATGGGGGGCTATGTGCCGCTCAGACAGGAGATCGCCAAGTACCTCAACGGATCGCGAGGGGTCGCCTGCGATCCGGAGCAGGTGATCGTAGTTGGCTCGACGCGCGCCGCCGCGATGTCCATCGCCTCTGTGTTGTGGCCGCCCGGTTCGGAGGTCGCGGTGGAGGATCCCGGCCACCGGGTCACTCAGAGAGTACTTCTCTCCAAAGGTCTGAACCTGCGCTATGTTCCCGTGGACGCGAAGGGTATCCATATCGATCGCCTGTCGGGCGGCGATCTGCCTGCGTCGGCGCCTACTTGACCCCAGCCCAGCAATGGCCGACCGGCCAGACCCTTGCGGCCGAGCGCAGGATCGCTCTCCTCGATTGGGCCTCTCGGACCGGCGCCTGGATCGTCGAGGACGACTACGACAGCGAGTTCCGCTTCGACAGTCCACCCGTGGCCCCGCTGCATTCGTTCAGCAGCGGCCGGGTGATCTACGTGGGCACCTTCTCGAAAACGCTCGCCCCTTCGCTCCGCACGGCGTACATGGTCGTGCCTCGTAATGCTGTCGGCCAGTTCGAGCGCATCGCTTTCGAGAATGGGGCCGAACCCCCGCTCCATGTGCAAGCCGCACTTGCCGAGTTTCTCACCGAAGGCGGATTCACGCGGCATATCGTACGCATGCGCAAGCTCTATTCCGGCCGCCGCGAAAGGCTGGTGCGCGCACTCGAAGATGTCTTCGACGGGGCGCTGTCCGTTGTCTGCCCCCCAGGCGGACTTCAAGTCATTGTTGGACTGCCCGATTATGTCGCTGCGGAAGAGGTCTCAAAGCGGGCGGCGGAGGCGGGCATCGTCGCTCGCCCCATGTCCATCTACTACGTCAATGTATCCCCGCCGAACGCTCTGCACATGGGCTTCGCGGCTATACCCGAGGACATGATCGAACCCGAGGTCATGCGATTGCGTGCGTTGACGGCAGATCTCTTTTGAAGTGGACCGGTCACCCGAGGCCGGATTGGCTCTACCTGCTGGCAACCTCCCGCTATATAAAATCTCACAAATAATAATGAATCGTTCGGACCGTTCCCTCCTATCTCGGTCTTGACGAGTGTCACTATTGCGCAGATTTCCTTTGATGAACGCAGCTATCGGTCTCGTCGCCAGGAGCGCGTTATCTGCTGAACTCTTGTGCTATGATGCCTGCGACCGCGCCTGAACCGCTGTAGGGCGTAATGTGTGCGGTTCGCTACATGGCAAGTGCTAAGAAAGAAACGATTAGGGCAACTTTTGCGAGCGGGATTTCAGCGAACGTATCCCTGACAGGCAGTCGCGAATAGTTGGACGGAAGTCCAGCTTTTTCCGGAAATCCCGCTATCGCCAAACGGTTTTGGAGAAGCGCTCATGCTTTCATCCTTCGCGTTCTTGGTCGCGCTCGTGATCCTCGGCGATGCCCTGGCAGCCATAGTAGGATGGCCGGTACCCGGTCCGGCGGTAGGTCTTGCCGTCCTTACCGCAGCTTTCGCCTGGAAAGGCAGTCCTCATCCGGGCTTCGAGCGGCTTTTCCATCTGGCCGCACCCTGGTTTCCGCTGTTCTTCGTGCCGGCGGCCGCCGGTGTTCTGGCGCATCTCGCGTTGCTCTCGGCGGCATGGCTGCATGTCGCGGTGGCGATCGTTCTCGGCACGGCGCTGGTGCTCGTCATCACCGGGCAGCTTGCGCAGGCCCTTCTCACAATTGCCGACGGGCGGACCTCCGATGCTTGAGATGGTTGTTTTTCACCCCCTCTTCGGGCTGGGTCTCACGGTAACCGCTTATCTCGCGGCGGCGTCGGTCTGGGACCGGCTCGGGCGTCCGGCGATCTTGCATCCGGTACTGGTCGCCACCCTGCTGGTCGTCGCAGTGTTGGTCGCCTCCGGGCTGCCGTATGACGTCTTCTACGCTCAGGCGGCGCTTCTCGACGAAGCGCTCGGCGGCGTCATCGTGCTGCTCGCGGTACCGCTTTGCCGGCAGGCGCAATTGATCCGCGACGCGGGCGTTCCGTTGGGAGGGGCGCTTGTGGTCGGGTCTGCTGTTGCGATCGGCACGGCCCTCGCGTTGCCGCTCATGGCCGGGGCAGACTCCGCGCTCCTGGCGACGCTCGCGCCGAAATCAACGACCGCCGCCGTCGCGGTTGAGATCGCGCACGCCCATGGCGGTGCGATCGGCATGACGGCCGTCATCGTCATTTCAACAGGCATCTTCGGCGCAGTTTTCGGCCCGGGGATCCTCGCCGCCTCCGGCGTGCGCGACCCACGGGCCGTCGGCTTCGCCCTCGGTCTCGCGAGCCAAGCCCTCGGAACCGCCCGCGGCTTTCAGATCTCCGAGATCACCGGCAGCTTCGCGAGCCTGGGGATGATCCTGAACGCGATCCTGACGATCGCCCTCGTGCCGCTCGTCCTTGGAGCCCTGTGACGATCCGGTCCCGCGGCACACGGTGAGGGGCCGGCCCGGGCGCAACCATGCGGGCGACTTGCCGTACCCGCTCGTCCCGACAACCTCGAAGGAGCAATCGCATGGACAATCATTCTTTGCGCAAGGGAACCTTCCGAGCTGCACTTCCCCGGTCAGTTGACGGCGAATTCGACGCTCCGGTCTGGTCGTCGTGGAACTGGTGGCACCCTCGCGTCGTGGTGGGCACGCAAGCGGACGATGTCGTGGAGCCGGCCGGCCCGCTCCGGCTTGTGACCCTGAAGGCGGGGAACGATACACTCAGGACGGCGGACACAAATGCCTCGGTGGGCGTCGTGATCGCCGGACCGGGCAACGACACCGTGCTGCTTACCGGTCCGGCCCGACGCATCCATCTCGGCGAAGGCGACGACACGCTCGAGGCCGCGACGTATTTCCACGCTGTCAGAGCGGGCGGCGGCAACGATCACGTGTTCCTCCGTGAAGGCGCGAAACTGGTCAATCTCGGGTCCGGCAACGATTCGCTCACCTTGGACGCGCTGGCCGCATGGGTTCATGGCGGGCGAGGCGACGACCTCCTTACCTATTCCGGAAAGCTTGGCGACCTCGATATCTCGCTCGATGGCGGAACGGTCATATTCAGCACACGCTTCACCGGCGAAACGATGCTGGTGCGGGGAGTGGAGCACTTCCACTTCGATGACGCGATGCTCAGCCTGAATGAGATCCGCGACACCTATGGCGACCCGGACGTGCCGGTGATCCGCGTCGGCGCCGGCACCCAGATCACATCCGTCAACGACCCGGACCCCACCGTCAGCGTGATGTGGGACCGCATTGTCCAGCAGGCGGTGATTGAGCACGATGGGCCCAACGGGCCGACCATCGCGTCGCGCGCCTATGCGATGGTTCACACGGCGATCTATGACGCTTGGGCCACCTTCGACGCGACGGCAGTGCGTGTGTCCTTTGACGCCGAAGACGACAACGCGGCGCTTGAGGCGGCCGCGGCTGGATTGGGCGCGGCCGAGAAGGCCAAGGCGATGAGCTATGCCGCCTACAGCACGCTCATGCATCTCTACCCCGATCAGAACGCACTGTTCGCCAAGGTTATGGCTGACCGGTACGGGTATTCGCTGAGCGACGACGGCAGCCTTGCTGCGGCCATAGGCATCGACGCGGCCGAGGATCTGCTTGTGCTGCGCACCGATGACGGCTCGAACGAGGCGGGCGGTTACACGAGCGACTTCACGCCCACCAACCCCCATCCGCTGGAGATCAACGACATCGCCGCCTGGACGCCCGAAAACGTGCCCCTCGACCCTGAGGACGACGCGCCCGAGCAGAGATTCTTGACCCCGCAATGGGGCGGGGTGGAAAGCTTCGCACTGCCCGAGGCCGCCGCGGGCGATACCGACCTGAGCGGCATCAAGCCCGCCGCGCCGCAGCAGTTCTTCATCGACGCCCAAGCGGGAGCGACACTCGACGTGGCCGCCGAGACCGTCACGCTCGCCGCGCCCGTCACGGTGGACGGCACGAGCTATGCGGCGGGCGATACGATCCCCGTCTCTAAGGCGCTGATCGGGTCGGTCATCAATCCGGGCTTCATCGAACAGGCCGAGCGGGTAGTGGAGTATTCCGCGAACCTCGACGAGGAGCAAAAACTCATCTCCGAATTCTGGGAGGACGCGGGCGGCACGCCCTTCCCGCCAGGCACCTCCATGACGTTCGGACAGTTCGTTTCCGCCCGCGACGACCACACGCTCGACCAGGACGCGCAGATGTTTCTCGCCCTCGGCAACGCCGTTTTCGACGCCGGCATCGCCGCATGGGCGACCAAGGTGGAGACCGACTACACCCGCCCCGTGCGCGCCATCCGCGAATTGGGCGAATTGGGCCTGATCGGGGAATGGGGCGCCGACGCGATCACCGGCGAGGAGGGTTACGTTATCGAGGCCTTCGCCGGATTCGATCCGTTGACCGGCGAGAGCCGCGGCACACAAACCATTCTCGCCGAGAACTTCACCACCTACCAGCGGCCGTTCACCGACCCCTCGCCGCCTTTCGCCGAATACGTCTCCGGCCACAGCACGTTCAGCGCGGCCGGCGCCGAGGTGCTAAAGCACTTCACCGGATCGGACGAGTTCGGCGCGTCCGCGATCTTCCCACCCGGCAGCGCGCAGTTCGACGACACCTTGCCAACCGATGAGATCATCCTGGAATGGGCGACGTTCAGCGAGGCCGCCGACGAGGCAGGGTTATCCCGCCTCTACGGCGGCATCCATTTCGAAGATGGCGACATGAACGGCCGGGCGCTCGGCCGCGAGGTAGGCGCCAGCGTGGCGGAGCTCGCCCAGAGCTTTATCGACGGCACGGCCACCGATGCCGACCGCCCGTTCTGGACCGAAAATGAACTGTTTGTTTCCTGACGGACCGCCCGCGGCAATGGGCGTCCCGAACCCACCGGCGCATCGCGGCAGAGCCGGACCCTGTCACGCGGTCCAGGCAAATTCCCGCAGCCGGCGGGCCGCAGCGGCTGATCGTGGCTGGAAGGGTGGTGAAAATGGGCGAGATCTTCCGCCATGACCGCTTCGGTGACACACTTTGGCGTGCGAGCGTGGTGCGAACGGCCGTATGGAGCCGTTTACGTCAGTCAATCAGCTGAAAGACGGTCGCTGTTCCTTCCACTGTACCGGAAACGGCTCCAGCAACCGCCCCAGCGTCACCTGAGGGCCCTGCTTCCCGTCCACGATCGCCTCGACGATGTCGGGCGCGAGCAGCGTCAGCCGCAGGACCCGGGTCATGTAGGACGGCGCGATCCTCTCGCGCTCCGCCAGTTCGGCGATAGTGGCGAATTCGCCTGACTCCAGCATCCGCCTCCAGCGGAAGGCGCGGGCCAGCGCCTTGACCAGCGTGTGATCGGTCCTGCGCGGCGCAACACGCCGTCGGGAAGATGCATCTCCTTCCGCCCGCCACGCTCCACGACGCGGAACGGGATGTGGAGCGTCACCGTCTCGTCGCGCTCCGACGAGCCGAGCCGTCAGCTCAGCGCGTCGGCCGCGGGCGCTCGTCGGGATCTGTCCGCCTGTCTCGCGGGTCGGGCGAGTGCGGCCGCGGACCTTCTTGCGGGGGTGGAGGCCTGCACTGGCGTGTCAAATCCGGCCGGCTTGACCGTGAGAAGGCTGCACTCGACGCGGTTGAGGATCGTCTCCACGTCTTCGTCCATCAGGTAGCCCGGCACGCCCGGCCGCGACAGCGAGCCCATGACCACGAGGTCGATGTCGTGTGCGGCGACGTGGCCTGGCACCAGATCCTCCCGCGCGCCCTTGACTTGCCGCATCTGGATCGGCGGGCCCACCTCGGCATACCGTTCGATCAGCAGAGCGAGGTTTTGCGCAGCCCCACTTTCGATCGCCTCGATGAGCTGGCCCGCTTCGTGTTCGCTGCCGAGCTGCTCGCGTATCAGATCCTCCTCCGGCACGGTCCAAGCATGAAGAACATCGAGCATCGCCCCATCGTGGAAGGAGAGCGAGGTCGCGAGCTTCATCACGTCGCGCGCCATTGCATCGCGGTGGACATCGGCCTCGTCGGGGTCGACCACGGCAAGAACCCGAGCGAGCTTGCCGACGTCGGTGCCGCGCCAGAGGAGGAAGGGCACGGGGCTCTTGCGGATCAGGTGACGATCGAGCCCGTCGAGCGCGACCTCGCGTTTCCCAGCACAACGACCGCTTCTGACGATGAAGTCGCAGCCCGATTGGAGAGCATGCCCGATGACCTCGATGAACGAAGTTCCTTCGCGTATGACCTCGGTGGTCTCGACACCCGCGGCCTTCAGTGGCTGCGCGAGCCGCTCCAATTGGGCGCGGTGGCTGGCGAGGATCTGCTCCTCCAGGTCGTGAGCATGATCGCCGGGGAGGGCCGCGTAGAGGCGGGCGAGCTCGCCCGGATGGGAGGCCACGACATCGATCAACGTGACGACGGCCGCATTCTCGATCGCGAGCCATTTCGCCCGCTCGATCGCATGATGATCGGCTCGCTTGCCGCAGCAGACAACCAGGATGTTCTTGAACCGCTCCATTGCAACCCTCCAAATCGTTGATGATTCGACTTCGCGGTGTGAGGCGAGACGGCGCGCTCGGGCGAATAGCGTCGATGCGCCTGTAAGCCTCCAACCGAGATCTTGCGTCTTGTCCAGGAGAGTTGGGTCCGCTTGCCGATAGCACCAATCGAAGTTCCAATTTCTCTTGATCGATTATGGCTATCAGGCACCAGAGGCGTCAGCTCTCTATTGTCAGCTCGGGAAATTCCGTCCGTACGACGGACCTGACGGCCTCCGTGATCGTGCGATAGGTCGCTGCGCGGCCCGCGCTCTTGCGCCAGACAAGACCGATGGACCGGGAGATCGCGCGATCGGCGAGGTGGCGGACGACGACGTCGCTGGCGTGGCTGAGTTCCGAGCGCGCGTAGAGGGCGGGAAGAAACGTTGCACCCATGCCCATGCCGACCATCGAGCGCAGCGCGTCGAGGCTGGTGCCCTCATAGGAAAGCTCGAGCGACGCGCCGAAGTCGCGGCATAGCACGAGAACCTGATCGTGCAGGTGGAACTGCGGCGTGAGAGAGAGGATCGTCAGCCCCGACAAGTGCGTGGACTTCAGCTCCGGCTCGGTGGCGAGCGGATGGTCCTTTGCGAGCGCGAGGTAGAGCGGTTCACGAAACAGCCGCTCGGTCGCGAGGTCGGCGCTGCTCACGGGAAGGTGCGCCAGAACGATGTCGTGCTCGCCGCGCAGGAGCTCGTCCTCCAGCCCCCGCGGTGGGCGCTCACGGACGTAGAGTTTCAGCGAGGGGTGCTCGCTGTGCAGCGCCGCCACCACATGCGGCAGGAGGTATGGGCCCAGCGTCGGCTTCACGCCGAGGCGGATCGTGCCGGCCATGACACCGGTTCGCACGGTGCCGGCGTAGTCCTCGATGCCCTGCACCTCGGACAGCGCCCGGCGCGCACGTTCCAGCACTTCACGGCCCGTGGGGGTGACGATCACGCGGGATCGGCTGCGCTCGAAGAGCTGCACGCCGAGCTCCGCTTCGATCGCCTGCAGCTGCGCGCTGAGCGAGGGCTGGCTGATGCCGCAGCGCTCGGCGGCATGGCGAAAGTGCAGCGTTTCGGCGAGCGCGACGACGGAGTGGAGCTGCTTCAAGGTCGG
This sequence comes from uncultured Alphaproteobacteria bacterium, assembly GCA_963771975.1. Classification (GTDB taxonomy): domain Bacteria; phylum Pseudomonadota; class Alphaproteobacteria; order Rhizobiales; family Amorphaceae; genus Acuticoccus. The sequence goes on from CAVYVL010000002.1 coordinate 1,116,761, forward strand.
AATGGCTGGGCCCCTGTGGCTCTTTCTAGACAGCGAAGAATGTGGAGCGTGGAGGCGGCGCGTTCACTCCTGATAGGATAAAACTATCAAACGGGACGGGAATAGCCCGTTTTTCGCCATCAGTGTTGTCGCCATCTCATCAATCGAGCGACGGGTTAGTTCGCCGACAGACGAACTCCCCAAGCCGTTCTCGAGTGATGGAGATTGGAATGCATGACGCGAAGGCACTGCTTGATCGGTTCCTCGGAGGGTCCTCTGGTGGGGCCACGTCGTCCGGCGGCGGCGCGGGCCAGTTCGACGTCAAGGCTTTCCTCAGCGGCAAAGGGGGCCTTGTCACCGGTGCGGTTGGCGGCGGCCTTGCCGGGCTATTGCTGGGCGGCAAGAAGACGCCGCGCAAGCTCGCCGGCACAGCGCTGAAGGCGGGCGGCGTCGCGCTCGTCGGCGGGCTCGCCTACAAGGCCTGGCGCGATTGGCAGGCCGGTAAAGCAGCGCCTGAAGCCGCCAACGCGTCAGCGCCCGCGACGCCGGCTCTCGAGGCCCTGCCGCCCCCCGAGGGCACAGCCTTTCTGCCCGCAGGCAGCGCTGCGCAGGACGACCTCAGTGAGAGCCTGATGCGGGCGATGATCGCCGCGGCGAAGGCGGATGGCCACGTGGACGACGCCGAGCGCAGGCGCATTGCCGAGAACCTCGACATCCTCGCGCTGGAACCGTCGCAGCGCGCCTTCCTCGAGGCGGAACTGCGAAAGCCCCTCGACGTGGGCGAAGTCGCCGATGCCGCCCGATGCCCCGAGCATGCTGCGGAGATCTACACGGCATCGCTTCTCGCGATCGACCCGACCGGGCCGGCCGAGCGCGGCTACCTCGCGATGCTGGCCGCACGGCTGAAGCTTGACCCCGAACTCGTCGCGCATCTGGAGGCGACGGCCACCGAGAGCACACAGCGCGAGGCCGCCTGACCGATCCGATGCGATGCTCCGGCTGGCCGAGCCCGTCCGCCGGAATGACCTGAACAACCTCAAAATCACGAATGGAGAGCGACAGTGGTCAAGACCATCGACCGTGACACCCGGCTGCGGCGATTGATGCAGATGAAGCGCATGATGGCCGAGAAGCTGACCGAACTTTCCCGTTCCGAGGGCGACCGGCACCCCTACGCCGTCAGCCTTCGCGCAGCGCACGACAAGGTGCGCGGAAAGCTCGCCAGAGCTCGGTGCGGCGCCGGTGCGCGCAGCAGCGGTCCAAGCCCGGTAGCAACGGCAAAAGGGGCGCTCCTGAAGCGCCCCACAGGCTGGTCACGATGGCTCTCCCCCTCTCCCTCATCCTCGGTGCCTTCACGGGCGGGCTCCTCGTGCCGTGGACGCTCGGCCGGGTCAGCGCGCACGCCATCGCGCTGGTGCCGCTCGGCGTCTTCGTCGCGCTCTTCGTGTTCGGCAACGACATCGTTGCTGCCGGCGGCGTCTCCACCTCGCTCACCTGGGTCGAGAGCCTCGATATTTCAGTCAGTCTGCGGATCGACGCGTTTGCGCTCCTGTTCGCGACGCTGATTGCCGGCATCGGCACGCTCGTCGTCGTTTACGGCGCGAGCTACCTTGCCGGTGATCCTGCGCGCCTGACGTTCCTGATGCTCATCGTCCTCTTCATGGCGTCGATGCTGGGCGCAGTGTTCGCGGACGACGTCATCCTCTTCTTCCTCTTCTGGGAACTGACGAGCGTCATCTCCTTCCTGCTGATCGGCTTCAAGAGCGAGAATGCCGAGGCGAGGCGCTCGGCGACACAGGCGCTGATCGTGACGGCGGGCGGCGGCCTCGCGCTCCTGGCCGGCCTCCTGATGCTCGCCCACATCGCCGGGACGACGCAGATCAGCGCCATCGTTGCCGAGGGTGACACGATCGCAGAGCACGCGCTGTTCCCAGCCGCAATCGTCCTGGTCCTCGCCGGCGCGTTCACGAAGTCGGCGCAGGTGCCGTTCCAGTTCTGGCTCGGCAATGCGATGGCCGCCCCGACGCCGGCCTCGGCCTACCTCCACTCCGCGACGATGGTGAAGCTTGGCGTCTTCCTTCTCATCGTCCTCGACCCTGCTTTCGGCCACACCGTGCTGTGGCAGGCGCTTCTCGGCGGCGTCGGCGGCGCGACCATGCTGGTGGCGGCGGTCCAGGCACTGCGGGTCGAGGAGTTCAAGGCGGTCCTCGCGCAGACGACCGTCGCGGCGCTCGGCACGCTGACGCTGCTCGTCGGGCTCGACGACCCTATCGCGGCGATCGCCACGGTCGGCTTCTTCCTCAGCCACGCCCTCTACAAGGCGGCGCTCTTCTTCGTCGCCGGCAACGTGATCCACGCCACCGGCGAAGCGCGCCTGTCCCAGATCAGCGGGCTCTACCGCGCGCTGCCGTTGACCGCCGTGGCCGGCGTGGTCGCGTGCCTGTCGATGGCCGGGCTGCCGCCGTTCGTCGGCTTCATCGCGAAGGAGTATCTGTTCGAGGCGAAGCTCGAAGCCGCCGGCGCCGGGGTGATCATCCTCGTTGCGGTCGCAGTGATCGTGAACGCGGTGCTCGTCGCGGTGGCGGCGGTGCTGGCGCTGAAGCCCTTCTTCGGCCGGACCCAACAGCCGGCCACGCTGAAGCATCGCGAAACCCCCGGACTCACGCTCGGTCCGGTGGTGCTGGCGGCGATGGGGGCGCTGTTCGGGCTGGTGCCGGGTGTGGCGTCGAGCGCCATCCTCGCTGATGCCATCAACGCCGTCGCCGGGACGCCGCTCAATTACGAGCTGAAGCTGTGGCAGGGCCTCACGCCGATGCTCGCCCTTTCGGCGCTCGCCGTCGCCAGCGGCATCCTCCTCGCCCTCAACTGGCGCCGCGTGCACGATACGCTGGCGCGCGTCCCCATCCCGGCCATCGTTCGCTCGGAGGATCTCGGCGACCGCCTCGGCTCGGCCGTGCTCCGCGCGGCGCGCGCCACGACCGGGGTGATGCAGAACGGGTCGCTGCGGATCTACACGCTCGTGCCGCTCACCCTTATGGGCCTCGTCATCATCTTCTCGCTGGTGCGGGGCGGGATCGCCATCCCCGACGTGACGTTCGACCGGCCGTATCTCGCCCTGATCGTCGCGGTGATGGTGATCGGCTCGGTGCTCGCGGCGCTGGCGCGCTCCTTCCTCACGGTGCTGATCGCGGTCGGCCTCGTCGGTTATGCGCTCGGCATCCTGTTCCTGAAAAAGGGCGCGCCCGATCTCGCTTTCACGCAGTTCGCGGTGGAGACCATCTTCGTGGTCGTCGCCACGGCCATCGTCCTGCGCCTGCCGTTCAAGGCCCTCGACATGCGCACCAGCGGTCAGCGCCTGCTCGACGGGGGCGTCGCGCTCGTCATTGGCGTTGCCGGCACCCTCCTGGCGATCAGCGTGATGGCGGTCCCGTTCGATGAGCGGGTGAGCGACTTCTTCCGCCTCGCCTCGCTGACCGAGGCTTACGGGCGCAACGTCGTCAACGTCATCATCGTCGACTTCAGGGCCCTCGACACGCTGGGCGAGATCGGCGTCGTCGCGCTCGCGGCCCTCGCCGCCTTCGGGCTGATGCGGGGTCTGCGCATACGAACCCGGAGGACCTTGCCATGAAGGGCGTTCTGTTACGACCCGCCACGCGGCCGGTGCTGCCCTCGCCGATCCTCGGCGCCAGCGCCGGCCTTCTCGCCACGATCATGATCGTCATGGCGCTCTACATCCTCCTGCGGGGGCACAACGCGCCGGGCGGCGGCTTCATCGGCGGCCTCGTCGCGAGCGGCGCCGTCGTCCTCGTCGCCTTCGCGTTCGGCGCACGACGGGCGAGGCGGATGCTCCTCATCCACCCCATCACGATCGCGGGGCTCGGCCTCGGGCTCGCGCTGGTGTCGGGACTGCCGGCGCTCCTCGGGGGTTCGGCCTACCTCACGCACCAGTGGGGCGATCTTGCCACCGAGATCGGCGTCCTGAAGCTCGGCACCACCTACCTCTTCGACCTCGGCGTGTTCCTCGTGGTGGTCGGCGCCGTCACCGCGTTCTTCTTCATGTTCGAGGAGAGCTGACCCGTGGAGACGCCCGTTCCTCGCCCGATGGTCGCAGCACCGGAGATCCACCCATGGAAATGAGCCTTGCCGTCGGCTTCGGCGCGATCCTCGCTGCCGGCGTCTACCTTATGCTGTCGCGCCATCTTCTGCGCATGGTGCTCGGGCTCTCGCTGATCACTGTGGCGGTGAACCTCCTCATCTTTCTGGCAGGCGGCATCGGGCCGGAACTCCCGGCGCTGATCGCTTCCGGCGCCCAGACGGTCCCTGCAGCAAGCGCCAACCCGCTGCCCCAAGCCCTGGTGCTCACGGCGATCGTCATCGGCTTCTCCCTTCTCGCCTTCGCGCTCGTGCTCGCCTACCGCGCGCACCTCGCGCTCGGCACGATGGACACCGACGCGATGCGTGACGCGGAGCCCACGATGCGGGACGCCGAGATCAAGGAGGCGCTGTCCAGATGAGCGCCGACCTTCTCCTCCTCCTGCCGGTCCTCATTCCGCTGTCCGTCGCGACTCTGTGCGCCATCGCCTGGGGGGCGCCGCGCGTCCAGGCCGGCCTCACCCTCCTCGGGGCGCTGGGCCTTCTCGCTGCCGCGATTGCGTTGCTTACGACAGTCGCGGACGGCACTATCCTGACGACTCGCTTCGGCGACTGGTCGGCGCCGTTCGGCATCGCCTTCGCCGCAGACCGTCTCTGCCGGCGCGATGGTGGCGGTGACGGGCCTCCTCGGCGTTGCCGTCGGCGTCTACGCGATCGCCGACGTGCGCCGGCTCGCCGCGGTGTCGGGCTTCTACCCGCTCTACAACGGGCTTCTCGCAGGCGTCTGCGGCGCGTTCCTGACGGCCGATCTCTTCAACCTCTACGTCTGGTTCGAGGTGATGCTGATCGCCTCGTTCGGCCTTCTCGTCCTCAACAAAACCCGCGAGCAGCTCGACGGCGGGGTGAAATATCTGGCGCTCAACATGCTGGGGACGATGGTCTTCCTCGCCGCCATCGCCCTCGTCTACGCAGTCACAGGTACGCTGAACCTCGCCGACATTGCGCTCACCCTGCGCGAGACGCCGGAGAGCGCCGCGGCGATGGCCGCCGGATGGCTGCTTCTCCTCGCCTTTCTCATGAAGTCGGGCGCATTCCCGGTGTTCGCGTGGCTGCCGGCGTCCTACCACACCGGCTCGATCGCGGTGGTCGCGATCTTTGCGGGCCTTCTCACAAAGGTCGGCGTCTACGCTGTGGTGCGCACCTTCACGCTGCTAATGCCGCTGGAGGGGACGCTCCATCAGGACGTGCTCTTGGTGGTGGCGGCTCTGACGATGCTGGTCGGCGTCTTCGGCGCGGCGGTGCAGTGGGACGTCAGGCGCATCCTGTCGTTCCACATCATCAGCCAGATCGGCTACATGCTGCTGGGGCTCGCCCTCTTCACGCCCTTCGCCATCGCTGCGGCGGTATTCTACGTGGTGCACCACATCGTGGTGAAGGCGAACCTCTTCCTGCTTGCCGGCGTCATCGGCCGCAAGAGCGGCGCCTACGACATCCGCCAGGCGGGCGGGCTGATGAAGCTCTCGCCGCTCCTGGCGATCCTGTTCCTCGTCCCGGCGCTATCGCTGGTGGGCATCCCGCCGCTCTCGGGGTTCTGGGCGAAGCTCATGATCATCGACGCGGGGATCGACGTGGAGGCGTGGATCCTGATCGCCGTGGCGCTCTTCGTCGGCCTCATGACGCTGTTCTCCATGGGCAAGATCTGGACGTACGCGTTTTGGCGTGCGCCCGCGGAGGCGTGTGTGACACGCAAGGCCGGCTTCCTGCGCCTCGCGCCCATCGCGGGCCTCGCGGCGGTAACGGTCGCCATCGGCATCTATCCCGAGCCTCTCGTCGCCTTCGCGCTCGGCGCCGGCGAGCAGCTCCACGACCCGTCCGACTACATCGCGGCGCTGCTGCCGCCCGCCGAGGAAACCGTCGCGGAGGCCGCCCGATGAAGCTCGTCGCCTATATCCGTTTCGGCTTCATCTTCCTGATCGAGCTGGTGAAGTCGTCCCTGGCCGTCTCGCGCGCGATCCTGGTCGGCGATCGCAAGATGCGCTCGGCGGTGGTCGCGGTGCCAATCGACCTCACCAACGTGGCCGACGCCGCGATGGTCGCCAACGCCGTGACGCTGACGCCCGGCACCACGTCGCTGCATTTGTCCGACGACGGCCGCAAGCTCTACGTCCACGTGATGGACTGGCGCGGCGACGAGGACGTCATCGACACCATCAAAGGACGGTTCGAACGCGTCCTGAAGGAGGCGGCATGATGCCTTTCACCGAAATCATCGATATCGCGCTGGTCGCCGTCGCGTCCGTCGCCGTGCTCCTCGGTGCCGTCCGTGCCGTTCGTGGCCCCGACATGGTCGACAGGATCATCGCGCTGGACATGTTGACCGTCGCGGGGATCGCCTTCGCGGCGCTAGCGGCGAAGGTCACCGGATCGCGCGCGTTCCTCGACGTCGGTCTCGGCCTCGCGCTCCTCGGCTTCATCGCGACAATCGCATTCGCACGGATGATTGAGCGCCTGCCGCGCGACAGCCGTGACACGGGAGAGGGCGCATGATCGAGGGTTTCGCGTATGCCCTGAAGGCGATCGGCGTCGTCTTCCTGCTGATCGCCGCGATCGGTGTCGTGCGACTGCCGGACGCCTTCACGCGCATGCATGCGGCCACCAAGGCCGGCACGTTGGGCGCGGGCCTCGTCGTGCTGGGCGCGGCTCTCTCCACGACGGGTGCGGAGCCGGTCGCCGTCACGATCTTGACGGTCGTCGTTCTCGTCCTCACCGTTCCGCTCGCCTCGCACCTTCTCGCCCGCGCGGCCTATCTGAGCGGCGCACCGTTCTGGCGCGGCACGCGCGCGGATGGCCTTCAAGACGTGCTGCCGCGCGGCGCCGATGGAGAGGACAATGCGGGAGATCTTTCCAGTTCGCCCGGCGAAGCACAGCCCTTTCCCATCGAAAGGGTTGTCGTCGCGCCAACGCATGGCAGCGACTGCATGGCGACGACCCAAGCCGCAGAGATGGCGCGAACGCTCGGCAAGCCGCTAACATGCGTCGGCTTGATCGATCCATTGTTCCTGTCGGAGGGCGTCGATGATCTGCGCCTCGCCCGCGAGCGATTGGAGCGGACCTTGAAGCGCGCAGATGCGATCTGTGAGGGCGCGATCGGTGTTGTCGAGGTCGAAGAGGGCGATCCCCTCAAGGTGCTTCCGCGCCTTCTGGGACCCGCCGATCTCCTGGTTCTGCCTGGCGAGACTTGGTTTAATCACGGCATTGGCCAAGAACCGGATACGATGTCGGGACGGGGAGAGCGGCTTCTCTCGCTCGCACGATTCGTAGACGTTCCAGTGCTTCTTGCTGGACGAAACGTTCCGGTTGCCAAAGTGACGGTGCTCGACGACGGCGGCCGGGGGATCGCGAGGGCGCTCGCCACTTTGGCCAAACACCGGCTGTTCGGGCAGGCGTCAGTGACCGTCGTCGCCACGCGGACGGAGCGCGCGACACCGGAACGCCGCGCCGAAATAAGCCGGCTCTGTGCGGACCTCGATTTCAAGTTCTCGGCGCTCCGCGAAGGGGCCGGCGCGGTCCATGAACCTGGCGAAGTGATTGTTTGCAGGTCGCTGCCCTCATCCCGCGCTGACCGGTACGGGATGGACTGGCGGGACAAGATCTCCCCGGGTTGGCGGGGGCATGTCCTTCTCGTCTGATGTCGTGCTCATGCCGCTGAGGCAGCCGCACCGCGGTACCGCCCGGATCTTGCGCAGCGGATGATCGGGCCGGATCCGCGCCCGAGGTCCACACAGCTGAACAGCTGGCCCGTCCGATCGTCTGTCCCGCGCACGCCCGCCTCCCGAATCACCTCACCCGGCGCAGCATACCGGACGCGGAGTCGCAGGCGCCTTTTTCAACAGCCGGCTAGTGGAAGCTCTCGCTCCCGGCCGCTCTAATTCGTCCCGCAGCGGCAAGCGTCGAATGCGGCGGCTGTCGCCGCTCCTGGGGCGCAGCCATACACGGGCCAGTTCGTCCCAGGATCGTCGCCGTGACCCGAGCCGTAGAAGTCGCCGTATAACGTACGGTCAGACGATGGGGCGGTCTCTGCCAGCGACGCCGTCAGCTCGGCGAGTGACGTTGTTCCGAACGGCGCGAGGCGGTAAGCCTCGGTGAACGCATAGAGCTCCTCAATGACCACATTTCCGCCGCTCGCGGCCTTTGGCAGGTTCGTCGCCGCGAATGTCGTCTTCTCAGACAGCAGGCCGCTGGACGTATCGTAGGCGAACAACTGATAGGCGGGCGCGTTGCCAAAGATCGGGCTCACCGCGGGCACGATGCTCTCGAATGTCACCGGCGCACCATCGCTCCCGGAAAACACCCGCCAGCTGTCGCGGTGGATGTGGCCGGAGAATGCGGTCGTGACGATTGCGTGGTGACGCTCCATGAGGTTCGCAAACGCGGCCGCGTAGGGTTGTCGCCAGAAGGGGACGGACTGCGTTTTGCAGGCCCCGCCCGCCGGTTTTGAATGCGCGGTGGAGAAGGCGTCGACCCCGGCCGGCACATGGTAGACGAGCCACACCGCCTCCCCGGCGGAACCGGCCGCGGCGAGGCGACCTTGCAGCCAGGTCAACATGGCGTCGCCCGGCGAGCGGCTGTCACTGCCTGTCGGTCCGCACCGGTTTTCGTACTTGGGCGACCAGAGAACAGTGTTGAGTACAACGATTGTCGTGCTCGCGAGCGTCGGGTGGCGTGCGGCGTAGTAGCCGCCGGCTCGCCATGTCGAGTCGGCGTCCGGCTCCAGCCGATCGGCGCCGACGAGGGCACGTAGCACCGGAAGCGTCCCTGCGAGGTACCTTCCGCCTGGCTCGACCTGGTAATCGCCGCACCCCGCATCGGTGTTGCCAAGCGCGAACAGCACCGGACGACTGGGAAACGTGTCGGAGATCCGGTTGGCGAGGAATTTCGTGATCTTCACAGCCATGTCGGTGATCAGGTCCTGCCCGGCGCCGGGGTCCACCGCACGGACCCGATCGGCCAAGCGATGGACCACCGAGTCGCCCGAGTAGATCACGAAGTCCGGCGACGGGACGCGGTCGGCCGCATCGCCTAGCACCGCATCGAGTAGCGGCACGTTGGCGTCGCTGCCGTACGTCGCTACCGGCATGGTGGACATATCCTCAAGGATTGCCGGCCACTCAGAGGAAGCGGAGACAAGGAGGCGGGCATCGGCGTCGCTCCCGGTGAAGATATCGAGGTGGACGTCGCTGATCGCGACGAACGTCGATTGGGTTGCCGCTGCCATCTTCGGCAGAGCTGCCAGGGCACCGCCCAGCGCAAGCGCCGCGCAAAGCCCACGTATTGCAAAACCTTCTCGCATTTATCCTAATCCGACGGCTGGGTCACAGCGACCGCCTTCAAGCTTACAGTCTGCGTCGTGCAAAATAGACTACCGCAGGCAGTACAGACGTGTTTTCGGCCTTCAGCGGGTGCGCGAAAGCGGAGAACGTTCGACCCCAGATCCTTTCCCTCCGCCAGAACCCCCAAATACGCCCCCATATGGACCCAAACACTCCCATGATCGTGGAGTTTTTGTTGACCTACCGGCCCTTCTGCCCCCACCGTCCCCCATACAGCCCCATTCAGAGGGTGGGGCTAAAGGTGGGGCAAGCCAACCAGAGGGGTGGGGCAAGCATGGCATTGACGGCGATGGAGATCCGGATCTCTATGCTCCATCGGAGGAAGTCGGCAACTTCCGTGCGCTGAAGGGTGATCGAACCTTCATCTACGCGCTCCCCTTGCGCCTCCCGGACTCGGACGGCTGCCCAGCCAGTGTCATCGCGCTCGCCTGAGCGCGGCGTTCTGCTTCAGCGCACGAACTCGGCAACCAGATAGCCGAGAGCTTCCCCGCAGGCTGGCGCTGGCGTGACGGCCACAACCTCGAGCCATTCCCGGCCGCGGCGGCTCAAGATGACCACCGGGCTCCCCGGAGGCAGTGACGCGAGGATGGGCGCGCCCCGGCTCGGTGCCGTCCGCAGATTGACGCTCGGCGTTGCGGTCGTGCGCGAGATCTTGCCACCATAGCCGCGGAGCGCTGCCGTGCTGCATTGCGCCGTGGCACTTTGCATCGTCGCGCAAAGGAGAATCAAAGCCGTAAAGACGCGAAGCACTATGGTTCCCCGCTGGCAATGCCGAGCATGGCTCGATAAGCGAAAAGTCTAGAAGCCGGACCTCGACGCGTCAAATCGCTGTGCGATCATCCAGGCGACAGCATTTCAGACGGCGGGCTGAGCAAGGCTGCCACTCGGTGGAATAGCCGTTGGGCGTCGGGCGGGTGAACTTTTGCAGGCGACTTGCACAGGTCGGGCCGTTCCTCTTGCGGCAGCGGCATGCGGCCGAGACAAGTCTACTGCGCTTCCCTGCCGCATTTGGCGCTGTTCGCCGACTCGGGTACCATGCGTCATGGTCGGGGCTTCGCGGATAATCATGATCCTTTTGGCCGCCGCGCTCGGTGGCCCAGCCGCTGGTGATCCGCTGGAATTGCCGTCGGTCGCGTCCGACGCTTGGCTGCGCACGGGGCCGTCCACGTCGCACAGTCGGATCAACGGCTTACCGCGTGGAACCGTCGTCCTCGTGATGGACGAGATCGACACCACGTTCCAGCCGCTCGGCCGCCGATGGGTTCATATCCATGTGCTGGAGGGGCGTGCCGCCGGCAGGGACGGATGGGTCTGGGGCGAATTCATCCGCTGTTGTGAGCAGCGTGAGTGGCTCGATGCGTCACCATGACCTCCGATGGCCCGAGGGCCACTCGCGGGCTTGGCGATTCAGCCTATAGCGCCCGGATCGTGTACTCCGGCGCACCGTTCCAGACGAAGCTCCAACTCGCGCCGGGACGCACGTTCTGGATGATCCCGGGATCGAAGGCGACGAGGCAGCGACCGCCGGCGCGCCGGACGGACGGGTAGAGCAGCGCCCGGTGCCCCTGGCGCCGCAGCAACTCGGCAAGGGCTTGCCCGGCCGGGTAGCCGACGGCGGGATCGGGATCGAGTGCCGTGCAGTCCCTCGCCCCGTCCAGATCGGGAAAGTCACCGATGAAGTCGGCCAGGATCTCCACATATCGGGCTTCGTCCTCGTAGAGCCGGATAAACCCCAGCTCTCGCGTGCGGTGGAACCCCACCTCCTCCGCGGACGTCAGCACATCATAGCTGCAGTACCAGGCGCCGCGGTCGCCGGTGTTGAAGCGATTGCCCGTCGGGCGGGTGTAGGTGAAGGCGGCATTGATGTGGCTCTGCCCGTACACCTTGAGGTCGCTCGCCCGGCGCGCGAAGACCAGCTCGCGGCGGTCCAGCCCCGGCCCGCCTTCCCGCTCGCCGATCAGCCGTGCGCTGGTCTGGCCCTCCAGCTCAGCCAGCACGGCGGCCTCATCGTCGGTGTCGACGAGCCCGCGAAGGACGGGCGGCTTGTGATGGGTCTCGGAGATGAGGCGGACGAGGCCACGGTCGTTGATCGCTGAAATCTTCAAGCACCGCCCCGAAGCGCATCGACATAGCCGCGCACGCGCAGGATCTTCGGCAGGCCCCCGGCGATCATGGCGTCGATCGGCCGTTGGCCGTCGAACTCCGGACCGCGGTTCGCGTGCTTGACCCACGTGCGCGACAGCGGCGGATCGAAATACAGCTCGAGTGACTTGTAGAGGCCGACGATCGCGCTCAGCCGGAGCATCTGATCTCGCGTGAGATCACCCGCGTATCCAGGCTTCTTCGCCCGCTTCCAAGTCGACTCCGACATGTCGGCAAGCTCGGCCGCCTCGCGCCCGTTCAACGCCCAACTATCCGCGATCCGGCTGAACGCTTTCAGCCCGACCGCCTGTATGTCGGCCACAGGCCGCTCCTGAACCGCATGGACCATGGCTTTCACCCCTCTCTGGCCCACAGTATAGACCATATGAACCCTATTGCAAGATCATATGGAGGATGAAGCTCCTTCCACGCGCGTCCTGATGATCCACCGGAGCGGGTCGGTCATCAGGCGGAAATGGCTCGCCATCGCCGCACAGTGTGGCACCCGCCTAGGCGGTGCCACACTGCGCGGGTGCATCGCTGGCAAGATGGCGGCCGACCAGCGACCACAGCACCGCCACCGCGAGGACGTTGGCGGCTGCGAGCGCAACGAGCACCGAGAGGGTGACGTCGGCACCGAAGCTTTGCATCAACAGTGCCCCGGCCGAGGGCGCCAGCGCCTGGGCGACGAGGCTCGGCATCGCCAGCCGTCCCATCAGCCGCGCGTATCCATCGGAGCCGAAGAGTGCCAGCGGCAGCGTCCCGCGCGCGATGGAGAAGATGCCGTTTCCGGCGCCGTAGGCGATCAGCGCGAGGGCCGGAAGGACGATGTCGCCCAACAGGAGCGCCAGTCCGATCGCCACCAGAAGCACCGCCGCGACGGTCGTCCAGATCGGATGGTAGCGCTTGCCGAGCAGCATCTCGACAACCCGCGCTCCCACCTGGGATGGACCGATGAGCGCCCCCAGCCCGACGGCCGCGGCCACCGTCAGGCCGCGCGCCTCCAGGATCGTGATCAGGTGCACCGACCAGGTCGCCGCGACAACGCCCATCGTGGTGACGATGGCGGCCATGAGCACGATGAGACGCGTGCGCGCCTCAGGTGGGATGCGGGCGCCCGGGAGGCGGTCGGTCCGTGGGGCGGCGCCATGGCGGCGCGGCAGCTCCGTGGGGATGAGCGCCAGATGCAGGGGGAGCGCCACGGCCAGCTGCAGGCCGGCGTAGACGAGGCATGCCCCGCGCCACCCGACCGCATCGACCAGGTACGCCGAGAGCGGCCAGCAGACGGTGCTGGCAAAGCCCCCCCACAGGGTCAGCGTGGTGATCGCGCGGCGCCCCCCGGACCCGTAGAGGCGGCCGAGGGTGGAGAAGGCCGCATCATAAAGCCCCGCTCCCATGCCGACCCCCAGCACCAGCCAAGCGAGCACATAAACCCAAAGGGTCGGCGCCACGGCCAGGATCGCGAGGCCGACGGCCAGGAACACCGAGCTTGCGGCGAGAACGGGCCGGCCGCCGTAGTCGTCGATCAGCCGCCCCACCCGGATCGACACCAGCCCCGAGACCAGAAGCCCCAGCGACAGGCCGCCGATGACCCAGCCGTAGCTCCAGCCGGTGGCCGTCGCGATCGGCTGCGCCAGCACCGCCATCAGGTAGTAGGTCGATCCCCAGGCGAGAATCTGCGTCACGCCGAGGGCGGAGATCACCCTGTGACGGCCGCGCCAAAGGGCACTGTCCTCGAACGTCGTGCCAGTGCTGCTCAGTGTCACGCGGCGGCGCCACAGCACCGCGCTGGCGCGCAGCCGCCGTCGTCGACGAGGGACGCCGCGTCGCCATCGGGAAGCGAGACGCTGCACACGCCGGTCTCCGGGAGCACCAGACGCACATCGCGCGCGGCCTCGTGGTCGCCGTCGATCTCGGCGACGACGGAGCGGACCTGCTCGTAGCCCGTCGCCATCAGGAAGGTCGGCGCGCGGCCGTACGACTTGGCGCCGACCACGTAGAGCCCGGGTTCGGGATGGCTCAGCGCCTCAGCGCCGTGCGGCGGGACGGTACCGCAGGAGTGAAGGTTCGGGTCGATGAGCGGCGCCAGCCGCATGGGCGCCTCGACGATGGGATCCAGCGACACGCGCACCTCGCGCAGCATGTCGAGGTTCGGGCGGAAGCCCGTCGCGACGACGACGCGATCCACCTCGAGGCGCGTCGGCGCACCGTCGAGCTGCGCCTCCACGGTGACGCCGTCAGCCGTCCGCTCGATGCGATCGGCCGCGAACGGCGCCAGGACGCGGACCTTGCCGCTTTTGATCGCGTCCATCACCGCGAGACCGAGCGCGCCGCGTTCGGGAAGCTGATCGTCCAACCCGCCCCCGCGCAGCCGCGCCAGACCACCGCGCCGCAGCGCCCAGAGGATTTCAGTCGTGGGAGCCGCCGCCTTGAGGCGCACCAGATCGAGAACGACGTTGATCGCCGAGTGGCCGCTGCCGACGACGAGCGTGCGCTGCCCATCGTAGTCGGCGCGTGCCGCGCCGAGCACATCGGCAAAGGCGTGGACGATGCGGTCGGACGCTTCGCCCTCCCCTTCCACCGGGAGCCCGTCGACACCCATCGGGTTCGGCTGGTCGCCGGTGCCGCTGGCATCGATGACGGCCCGCGCCCGGGTCCTGTGAATGGCACCCGCCGAGTCCGACCAGCGCACGACGAGCGGCGCGTCCTCACGCTCGACGGATGACATCTTGTCCCGGCGCTCGCGGGAGACGGCGATGACGTGACCGCCCAGCACCAGGTGCGGCGCGATCCGCGGATGGGCGGCGAGCGGCTCCAGATAATCCGCTGTCAGCGCATGCCCGGTGGGGAGCGCATCGAGATCGGGACGCTCCCAGCCTACGGCGAGGAGCAGCCGCTCGGCCGCCTCGTCGATGTTGTAGCGCCAGTGCGAGAAGAGCCTGACATGGCGCCACGCCCGCGGCGACGCGGCGACCTGCGCGGCCTGCTCGATGACCACGAACGGCAGTCCCCGTTCGTCGAGCCGCGCGGCGGCTGCGAGGCCTGTCGGCCCGGCGCCGATGACGACGACCGGAAGATGTGCAGCGCTGGCCATCGGCCTCTCCTTCGCTTCTGCCAGAATGATCGAATTACCGGACAAAATTTTCGTCTATTTCGCCGCCTCGGAGGGCAGCGCCGTGGACGTCGCATCGGCGCAGCACTCATCGACGAGGAAACCGATGAGGGCGTTCATCGTGTGAAAATGGGCGCGGCAGATCAGCGTCGTCGCCTGCCGCTCCTGCGTGATCAGCCCCCGCTCCAGCAGCCGCTTGAGGTGATGCGAGAGCGTCGACGCGGCGAGACCGAGACGTTGCTGCAGATGACCCACCGGCAGGCCGTCCGGCCCTGCACGGACCAACGTCCGGTAAAGCTCCAGCCGGGTCGCGTTGCCGAGCGCTTCGAGCTGACGGGCTACTAGTTCGACTTCCATGGAAATACGATGCCGCGGACAGAGATCGCTGTCAACACAATTTCGATCATTATCGAAATAAAGCGTGTCGGGGTGGAGCTCTCAGGCCGCGTCGGACCTCGCGGCGGTGCTGGCCGCCTCGCGGATGGCCCGGATGTTCGCGGCATAGGGGCCGGGCCGCTCCACCGAGCCGCCCTTGAACACCGCCGAACCCGCCACCAGCACGTCCGCTCCTGCCGCGACGAGGCGCGGCGCGGTTTGCGGGGTGACGCCGCCGTCGATCTCGATGTGGATGGGCCGGTCGCCGATCAGCTCGCGCAGGCGCGCCACCTTGGGCACGCACGCTTCTATAAAGCTCTGCCCGCCAAAGCCCGGGTTCACGGTCATCACGCAGACAAGGTCGATGCGGTCCAGCACATAGGCGATGGCCTCGGCCGGGGTGGCAGGATTGAGCGCGACGCCGGCCTTGCAGCCAGCAGCGCGGATCGCCTGCACGGTGCGATCGAGATGCGGCCCGGCCTCGGCATGGGCGGTGAGGATATCGGCCCCCGCTTCGGCGAAGGCGGCGATGTAGGGGTCCACCGGCGCGATCATCAAATGCACGTCCATCACCGTCTTGATGTGCGGGCGGATGGCTTTCACCGTCTGCGGGCCGAACGTGATGTTGGGGACGAAATGCCCGTCCATCACGTCGACATGAACCCAATCGGCGCCGGAGGCCTCCACCGCCTCACACTCAGCGCCGAAGTTGGCGAAGTCGGCGGAGAGGATCGAGGGCGCGATCTTCGGCGTGCGGTCCATCTGAGGGCCTCCGGTTGCGGATGGTCGTGCTCCGGGCAAACCAAGACCATCCGAGACGACGCTTGGGAAGGGCTCGCACCGCCATGCGAGCTCCGCATCAACCGCTCGCGGTGCGGCGGACCCGGGCCGAGGACGTCGCCGGCCCTCGCCTCCCGGAGTCACATCTAATGAGCCAGCTCATCCAGTACGAGGCCGAGGAAGGCGTCCGGCGCCGTCTGCGAGGCGGCGTGTCCGCCCCACTCGATCACCCCCAGCCGGGCGCCGGGGATCCCGGCCGCGAGTGCCTCCGAGCAGTGGAGCGGTGTGAGCTGGTCGTCCTTGGCGCAGATGATCAGCGGCTCGCGCTTGATCGCAGCCAGCCGGTCGCGGCGGTCGAAGGCCAGAAGCATGTCGATCCGTGCCAGGATCGTCTCCATCGGCGGACTGGCCGCGAGGAGGCCATCCACGACACGCTCGACCCGCGCGGTGTCCTCGGCGATCCAGCGCGGCGGATAGAGAAAGAGCGGCGTCGACCGGTGATACGGCTCGACCCCCAAATCGACGAGCTGCTGGCGGCGGACGCGAAAGCACAGGTCGAAGAACGGGTCGAACCCGGGCCAGCCCGCGAACAGCACCAGGCGCTGCAACCGCTCCGGCGCGGTTTCGCCCAGCACCAGACCCGATGGCGGCCCCGGTCGAATGGCCCAGATAGTGGGCCGCGTCGATCCGCAGGTGGTCCATCACCGCGATCACGTCGGCCGCCAGTGCTTCGATGGTGTGCTCGGTGCGGCGCGAGACGGTTTCGCCGGCGCCCATATGATCGACGGTGACGACCGTGAACCGCGGCGTCAGCTCCGGCAGCAGGTTGTCCCAGTAGTACCGCGAGCCGCCCAGGCCGCAGAGCAGGAACAGCGGCGGCCCCTCCCCCGCAACATCGTAGACGAGGGTACCATCGGGGCGGTCGAGGGTGGGCATGTGCCGGCCTTTCGCGGATGTCGTGGAGGCCGGCTGCAGCGCAGCGACGATGCGCGCGATCTTCGCGGTCCGGCTTGGCAATAAGCACACATTGAAGACGCACGCCGCAAATATAAAGTCCGTTCCGCCGCGCGGGTTGCGCCGAGAGCCCCGGCGGCACCGCGCGAGGTCGACGCGCGGGCGGACGGACCTATCCGCGAGGCGGCCGATCCCGTGTTCTGTCCCGCCGGACCCTCCCGCCCTCCCGGCGCCACGCCTCACGGAAGTCACACAAGATCGAAGTAAAACCTGAACATAAGAGCGGTCCGCCTAAGACTGCTTATTCGTTAGATGTCGCCGACATATCCTCACTTCACCCTTGTATAAGCTTTACTTCTCTGTGTTTCAGGATATTCGCCTTGATCTCACAAGTTGTCCCGGTGTATTGTCAAATATCGACCGCGGGTTGGTTGTGGCGACCTATGCGCTGCCCCTGAACATCGCGGGACGATGTCAACGATAATCTGGAGTGGAAATTGATGAAGCGGGCATTTTCCGGCCGTACACGGCTTGCCGCCTGTCTGGTGGCGTCAGCGATGATAGGGAGTTCGGCGGCCGACGCCTGCACCGGGATCACGCTGACCGCGCAAGACGGCAACGTGGTCCGCGCCCGGACGATGGAGTTCAACGTCAACCTCCAGTCCAGCGTCATCCTGGTGCCGCGCGGGTACGAACGCACCGGCTCCACGCCGGACGACAAGCCCGGCCTCACCTGGACCGCGAAGTATGCCAGCGTCGGCACCAACCCGATGGGCCTGCCCTACGTCGTCGACGGGCTGAACGAAAAGGGCCTGTCCATGGGCCTCTTCTACTTCGACCAGTCGGCCGGCTATCAGCCCTACTCTCCCGATGACGCGTCCAAGACGATGGCACCCTGGGAGATGGGCTCCTACATCCTCGATAATTTCGCGACCGTGGATGAAGTCAAACAGGCCCTCGGCGACGTTCTCGTCGCGCCGGTCGTCTTCAAGACGTTCAACATCGTGCTGCCGGTCCATTTCGTGGTCACAGACCCGTCGGGCGAGACGATCGTGATCGAGTATGTCGACGGCAAGCTGAACATCCATGACAACGAGATCGGCATCATCACCAACAACCCGCCGTTCGACTGGCACATGATCAACCTGCAGAACTACGTGAACATGAGCCTGGAGAACGTGCCCCCGCAGAAGCTGGGCGGCGTCACGATCGAGGGCCTCGGCCAAGGGACCGGCCTCCTCGGCATGCCGGGCGACTTCACCTCCCCGTCGCGGTTCGTCCGCGCGGCCATCTTCGCACACGGCGTGAGCCCGAGCGCGGACAGTGCCGACGCGATTTTCCAGGCTTTCCACATCCTCAACAACTTCGACATTCCGCACGGCGTCGCCCGCGATGGGCAGAAGGACGAGGACGGCAACATCGAGGCCGACTACACCCAGTGGACGTCGGCGAACGACCTGACGCACAAGCGGTTCTATTTCCGCACCTACGAGAACAGCTCGATCCGCGTGGTCGATCTCACCAAGCAGAACCTCGATGCTGCGGACATCCAGACCTGGACGATCGAGGGTGAGGAATCCGCCGAGGAGCTCGGCGCACCAAACTGACGGGAGAGGCGCGCCGCGTCGGCCCCACCCGGGCGACGCGGCTGTCTACTCGGTCTCGTACTCCGGCACGGGCGGCGGCTTGGGAAACGGTAGATCGTCGAGCGTCAGGCCGCTGTTGAGCACCAGCACCACCGCGGCGAACACAACGACCGCGATCGCCGTCGTGATCTTGACCCGCCGTCTCACCCCCGCACGCGAGGGGGCGCCAGGGTCTGTGCCCGGCACGCGGTCCGCCTCGGCGTCGGTCCGCCGATCGCCGAACGCCAGCACCGGGAAGAACACCAGCCACCAGATGATGAAGAAGATGGCGACGGCGCTGATCGGATCCATCAGACCTCTTCCAGCTCCGTCAGCACGCCGGACACGTCCTTGGGGTGGATGAAGACCACCGGCCTGCCATGGGCGCCGATCTTCGGCGGCCCGAGCACGCGCGCCCCGGTGGCCGCCACCTGCGCCGCTGCAGCCTCGATATCGTCGACCTCGTAGCAGACGTGGTGCAGTCCGCCGGCGGGGTTCTTGTCCAGGAATGCCGCGATGGGCGATTTGGCGCCGAGCGGCTCCAACAGCTCCACCTTGGTGTTCGCCAGCTCCACGAAGACCACCCGCACCCCATGCTCGGGAAGGTCCTGCGGCGCGGATACGGTGGCCCCCATCGCGGTGCGATACACCTCCGACGCCGCAGCGACGTCCGGCGTCGCAATCGCCACATGGTTCAGCCGACCGATCATCGCGCCCTCCGCTTGTGTGGCCTCGGTGATAGGCGCATCGGCCGCCAATCGAAAGAGGCGGCAGGCGCGGCGGTTGGCGGCACGCGCGAGCTTGGGCCGAGATATGCCCGCCACCGCCCGCGGCGCTAGGGCGCGTTCACCACGAACACATGGCAGAGCGGCTTCTTGCCCCAATGCTGGGACATATACGAGCGGATCGCGCGCCGGGCCGCCTGCACCACCGTTTCCCGGTCGCGCCGCCGGTTCCGCGGGATCGATTCCACCGCGCCGGCGATCTCGTCCACCAGTTGCTCGCGGAAGGCCTCGCCCTCGTCGTCGCGTGCCGGAATGCCGATCAGCACCACCAGCGGATCGTCGTTGAGATCGAAGCGGTCGTCGAGCGTCACCACCGCCGTGACGACACCGGCGAATGCCAGGGCGCGACGCTCGCGCACGTTCGACTGCTCGGGCGTGCGCAAGAGCCGCCCATCCATCAGCAGGATCTCCGGGTCGATCTCGTCGACCACCGCCGCCGGGCCCGGATCCAGCCGAACGATCTTGCCGTTGACGACCCCTGCCACACTCTCGATTCCGGCGGTCTTGGCCAGCCGGATATGGGCCGCCAGATGCATCGGCTCGCCATGCACCGGGACCAGCACCTTGGGCTTCAGCCAGCCGTAAAGTTCCACCAGCTCGTCGCGGCGCGGATGCCCGGAGGTGTGCACCAGCCCCTGCGCATCCGTCACGATTTCGATGCCCTGCGCGGCGAGGCCGTTCATGACCTCGCTGACGGCTTTCTCGTTCCCCGGGATCGTGCGCGAGGAGAAGATCACGCGGTCGCCGGCCGACAGCGCCACGCGGGGGTGGCGGTCGGTGGCGATCCGGGCGAGCGCCGCACGCTCCTCGCCCTGGCTTCCGGTGAGGAGGACCAAAACCTTGTCGCGCGGCAGATGGCCGACATCGTCCTCGGTCAGGAACTTCGGAAGGCCGTTCATGAACCCGCACTCGGTCGCCACCTCGATGACGCGGCGCATGGCGCGGCCCATGACAACGACGTGCCGGTCGGTCGCCGCCGCCACTTCGCATATGGCGCGGATGCGCGCGACGTTGGACGAGAACGCCGTGACCGCTACCCGGTGCGGCGCCGTCTCGACGAACGCCTTCAGCCCTGCCGCCACGTCGAGCTCCGAGGGCGAGCGGCCGGGCCGGAGCGCGTTGGTGGAGTCGCACATCAGCGCGACCACCCCCTCCTCGCCTAGCTCTCGCAGCCGTTCGACGCCGATCGGAATGCCGACGCCGGGATCGAGGTCGATCTTCCAGTCGCCGGTGTGAACGATGAGGCCGTGGTCGGTTCGGATCGCCAGCGCATTGGGCTCCGGGATCGAGTGCGACATCGGCAC
The DNA here is from genome assembly GCA_963771975.1 of uncultured Alphaproteobacteria bacterium. Classification (GTDB taxonomy): domain Bacteria; phylum Pseudomonadota; class Alphaproteobacteria; order Rhizobiales; family Amorphaceae; genus Acuticoccus. The sequence goes on from CAVYVL010000002.1 coordinate 1,137,299, forward strand.
GAACTCGACCTTGAACGGGTCGAGGTCCAGCGTCTCGCCCTGCTTCACGACCGTGACGTCGGGCGTGACGAGCTTGCCGTTCTCGATCGCCTTGGCGCGCAGCAGGCCGGCGGTGAACTGCGTGGCGTACACCGGGACCTGCAGGCGCGGCCACAGATCGAGCAGCGCACCATAGTGGTCCTCGTGCGCATGCGTGATGACGATGCCGACGAGATCCTGCCGCTCTTCCTCGATGAACGAGATGTCCGGCAGGATGAGGTCCACACCGGGAAACCAGCGCGCTTCGGCGAATGTGACGCCGCAGTCCACCATCAACCACTTGCGATCATGCGGCGGGCCGACCCCGTAGAGGCCGAGGTTCATGCCGATTTCGCCGACCCCGCCCAGCGGCAGAAAGACGAGCTCCGATCCCCGCGCGCTCATGATGCCGCCCGCAGGAAGACGTCGCCGGCGTGGATCTGTTCGGCGGTGCCGCCGGGCTGGCGCAGGATCAGGCGACCACCCTCGTCGAGCCCCTCGAAGATGCCCGAGCGTGTCTCCCGCTCGAGGCGCACCTGGATGGGCTCGCCGACGCCTGCCGCGCGGTCGAGCCAACGCTGGCGAACGGCCGCGACGCCACCGTCGCCGCCCAGCGTGCGCAGCACCTCGGCACATGCCGGCAGCAGCGCGTCGAACACCTGTGCAACATTGATGTCCGGTCGATATTCGGCCAGATGCGTCGCCGGCACGTCAGACGGGTGATGCGTCACGTTCACCCCATATCCGACGACCGCGCGCCGTTCCGGCCCCACCCATTCGCTCTCGATCAAAATCCCGCATACCTTCCGGCCGTCGACAAGAACATCGTTCGGCCATTTCACACGCGCGTCGACCCCGAGCGAATTGGCCGCATCGGCGAGCGCCACGGCAGCCGCCAGCGGCAGCAGGCCGAATGCAGCCTCGGACCATGCGGGCTGAAACGCGAACGAAGCGTAAAGGTTGCCCGGTTCGGACACCCAGGAACGCCCGCGCCGGCCACGCCCCGCCAGTTGCCGCTCCGCCGTCACCCAGACCGGCGCGCCGTTGGCACGCAGGCGCGCCATCGCCTCGTCGTTCGTGGAGCCCACGTCGCCGAGAGTCACGACCGGGGCGGACGCCGGATCGGCCGCATCCCCGGTCAAAAGAGGCTCTGCGCTGCCGCCGTCGCGGCCGACAGGATCGGCGTCCACACCAGAAAGAAGAAGAGCGAGAACGCGCCGGACACGGCCAGCACCGCGCGCAGCTCACCGGCCATGGGCTCGAACCGGTCCCGCGGATCGTCGAACATCATGATCTTGATGATACGCAGGTAGTAGAACGCCGCCACCGCCGACGACAGGACGCCGATGATCGCCAGCGGGATCAGCCCCGCCTTCACCGCCGCCAGGAACACGTAGAACTTCGCGAAGAAGCCGACGAGCGGCGGAATGCCGGCCAGCGAGAAGAGGAGCAGCGTGAACGCCGCCGCCATCCACGGCTTGGTGCGCACCAGTCCGGCGAGGTCGGAGATGTCCTCGACCATCCCTTCGTCCGCGCGGCGCATGCCGAGGATGCAGGCGAACGTGCCGAGCGTCGTGATCATATAGATGGTCATATAGATGACCACCCCGACGATCCCCTCTTCCGAGCCGGACGCCAGGCCGATCAGCGCGTAGCCGATGTGGCCGATGGACGAGTAGGCCATCAGGCGCTTTATGTTCGTCTGGCCGATCGCCGCGAAGGCGCCGAGCACCATGGACATAATCGACAGGAAGATGAGGATCTGCTGCCACTCGACAAACGCTGGACCGAACGCCCCCATCACCACGCGGGTGAAGAGCGCCATGGCCGCCACCTTCGGCGCCGCGGCGATGAACGCCGTGACAGGGCTCGGCGCACCTTCGTAAACGTCAGGCGTCCACATGTGGAACGGCACGGCCGACACCTTGAACGCGAGGCCCGCCAACACGAACACCAGGCCGAAGATGATGCCGAGCGAGGCGCCCTCTTCGCCCAATACGCGAGCGATATCCGGGAAGATCGTGGCGCCGGTGAAGCCGTAGATCAGGCTGATGCCATAGAGCAGCATACCGGACGACAACGCGCCGAGGACGAAGTACTTCAGGCCCGCCTCGGTGGAGCGCGTCGAGTCGCGGTTGATGGCAACGGCGCAATAGATCGCCAGGGATTGAAGCTCCAGGCCGAGGTAGACGCCGATCATGTCGTTGGCCGAGATCATCAGCATCATGCCGACGGTCGAGAGCAGGATCAGCACCGGATACTCGAACCGGGCGAACGACTGGTGGCGCGCGTAGCCGAGCGTCATCAGGATGCAGATCGACGCGCCGATCAGCGCCAGGATCTTCAGGTAGCGGGCGAACCCGTCGACGATGAAGGCGCCGTTGAAGGTCACGGTCCCGGTCGACGTCAGACTGATGGCGACGATGCCGGCGATCATGGCGACGATCGTCATGATGGAGATGGTCGGCGCGGCCTCTTCGTCGGAGAAGGCGCCCGCCATCAAGAGCACGATCGCGAAGACTGCCAGGATGATCTCAGGCAGCAGCGGAGCGAGCGCAGGGAGATCGATATGGTTCATCATTCGCTCGCTTCGGTCTCGTCCGTCTGACCCGCCGTCTCCGCGCCGTGCGCCCCGCCGGCGGCACCGGGTTCGGCCGCTTCGCCATGCGCACCGCTCGCGGCGCCGTGGTCGGCCGCTTCGCCGTGATCCTCAACCGGTGGGGCCATCCCCGCCGCCTCCATCCCGCGCGCCACCGCGTCCGCGGACGAGCCGGTCGCCAGAGAAAACTGAGAGGCATCAATCGTCGGTCCGGCCGGCGGGCCATTGGCCTCGGCCACGCGGCCGACGAGCTCGTTGATCGAGGCGTCGGTCACGTTCAGCACGGGGTTGGGCCAGACACCGAAGAGAATGGTCAATGCCACCAACGGCACCATGATGAACTTCTCGCGCAGGTCGAGATCCATCATCCGTCGCATGGATTCCTTCTCCAGCGGCCCCAGCACCACACGGCGATAAAGGTAGAGCGCGTACGCGGCCGACAGGATGACGCCGAGAGTTGCCACCACCGCGGTGACCACGGAGGCCTTGTAGGTGCCGATCATCGCGAGAAACTCGCCCACGAACCCGGAGGTGCCCGGCAATCCGACGTTGGCCATGGTGAACACCATGAAGGCCGTCGCGTACCACGGCATGCGCTGGATCAGACCGCCATAGGCCGAGATCTCACGGGTATGCGCGCGGTCGTACACGACGCCGACACATAAGAAGAGCGCGGCCGAAACGATGCCGTGTGACAGCATCAGATACACGGCGCCCTGGATGCCCTGGGTGTTCATGGCGAAGATGCCCATGGTCACGAAGCCCATGTGGGCCACCGACGAGTAGGCGATGAGCTTCTTCATGTCCTTCTGCGCCAGCGCCGTCAGCGAGGTGACGATGATGGCGATGCAGGAGAGCGTAAACACCAGCCACGCAAGATCGGCCGACGCGATCGGGAACATCGGAAGCGAGAACCGCAGGAAGCCGTATCCGCCCATCTTCAACAGGATGCCCGCCAGCAGGACCGAGCCAGCCGTCGGCGCCTCGACGTGCGCGTCCGGCAGCCAGGTGTGGACCGGCCACATCGGCATCTTCACCGCAAACGATGCGAAGAAGGCCAGCCATAACCAGGTCTGCATCCCGGCCGGGAAGTCGTGCTGCATCAACTCGGGGATCGAGGTGGTGCCCGCGTTCCAGTACATCGCGATGATCGCGATGAGCATCAGCAGCGAGCCGGTCAGCGTATAGAGGAAGAACTTGAAGGTGGCATAGATCTTCCGCACGCCGCCCCACACGCCGATGATGATGAACATCGGAATGAGGCCGCCCTCGAAGAAGATGTAGAAGAGCACGATGTCGAGCGCGCAGAACACGCCGATCATCAGCGTCTCGAGGATCAGGAACGCGACCATGTACTCGCGCACCCGGTCGGTGATCGACTTCCACGAGGCGAGGATACAGAACGGCATCAGGAACGCCGTCAGCACCACGAACGGCATCGAGATGCCGTCGACGCCGAGGTGGTAGGAGATCAGTCCCGGGATCCAGTCTGACTTCTCGACGAACTGGAAGCCGCCGTCCGCCGGATCGAACGCGAACCACAGCCCGAGTGACAGGACGAAGTTGAAGATCGTCGTGATGAGCGCGACGCGGCGGATGTTCTCCAGCGCCGGCGCATCGTTCCCGCGCACGGCGAGGATGAAGACCACACCCACCAGCGGCAAGAAGATGAGGATCGAAAGGAGCGGCCAATCAGTCATCGGTCAGCCTCGGCGCGAAACCCAAGCGACGGGCGGATCATAGGTAGCCCCTGTCGAAAGCGATCATCACGGTCACGAACACGGCGATGCCGGTCAGCATGACGAAGGCGTAGTGGTAGAGGTAGCCGGACTGAAAGCGCTGGGCGAGACCGGCGACGTCCTTCACCCGGGCGGCGATGCCGTCGGGCCCGAACCCGTCGATGACGCGCGTGTCGTTCTGCCAGAAGATCCGGCCGAGCCAGCGCACGGGCCGCACGAAGATGCGCGTCGTAGAGCTCGTCGATGTACCACTTGTTCAGGAAGAACGGATGCACGCCGGGCGCCGCCTCGGTGAACTTCTGCGGCCACGAGGGGCGCAGAACATAGAAGATCACGGCGAAGACGAAGCCGATCGCCATCGCCACGGAGGGTGACAGGATCACCCACTGCGGCAGCTCGTGCATGTTGTGCAGCACATGATTGCCGGCCTCCTGGAACAGCGCGCCGTTCCAGAAGTGACCCGTCGGCACGCTCTCGAAGTCGTGCACGAAGACATAGCCGGCGGCGAGCGCGCCCAGCGACAGAACCGCCAGTGGGATCAGCATGACGAGCCCGGACTCGTGCGCGTGCTTGAACGTGTCGGCCGGCGCGCGGGTCTGACCGTGGAAGGTCATGAAGACGAGGCGCCAGGAATAGAACGCCGTCAGGCAGGCGGCGAACACGAGCATCCAGAAGCCATAGCCGGCGAAGATGTTCTGCCGCCACCGCCGAGGCCTCGATGATGAGGTCCTTGGAGAAGTAGCCGGCGGTGAGCGGGAAACCGGTCAGTGCCAGCGTGCCCACGAGCATCGCCGCGTACGTGTACGGGATCTTCTTCCACAGGCCGCCCATGTTCCGCATGTCCTGCTCGTCGTGCATGGCGTGGATCACCGAGCCGGCGCCGAGGAACAGGAGCGCCTTGAAGAAGGCGTGCGTGAAGAGGTGGAAGATGGCGATGCCGTACGCGCCGACACCCAGCGCCACGAACATGTAGCCGAGCTGCGAGCATGTCGAATAGGCGATCACGCGTTTGATGTCGGTCTGCGCGCAGCCGATCGTGGCCGCGAACATCGCCGTGGTCGCACCGATGAAGGTGACGAAGGTGAGCGCGTTCGGCGCGAACTCGTAGAGCGGCGACATGCGCGCGACCATGAAGACGCCGGCCGTCACCATGGTGGCGGCGTGAATGAGCGCGGAGACCGGGGTCGGCCCCTCCATCGCGTCCGGCAGCCAGGTGTGGAGGCCGAACTGGGCCGACTTGCCCATGGCGCCGACGAAGAGGAGGAAGCACGCCAGCTCCAGCGCGTTGGTCTCCAGGCCGAGGAAGTTGAACGTCGACTGGCTCATCGCAGGCCCGGCGGAGAACACCGCGTCGAGCTGGATGACGCCCGAGAGCGCGAAGATCGTGAAGATCCCCAGCAGGAAGCCGAAGTCGCCGACGCGGTTGACGACGAAAGCCTTGATGGCCGCCGCGTTGGCCGATGGGCGGTCCGACCAGAAGCCGATCAGGAGATAGGACGCGAGGCCCACCCCTTCCCAGCCGAAGAACATCTGCAGGAGGTTGTCGGCCGTCACGAGCATCAGCATCGCGAACGTGAACAGCGACAGGTAGGCGAAGAACTTCGCCTTCGCCTTGTCGTGGCTCATGTAGCCGAACGAGTAGAGATGGACGAGCGCCGACACGGTGCAGACGACCACCAGCATGACGGCGGTCAGCGTGTCGACACGCAGGGCCCAGGCGACCTCGAGGTCGCCGGAGATGATCCACTCCATCAGCATGATGCGCTCGGTCGGCGCATCGCCGAAGCCCCATGCGATGAAGATGATCCAGGCGAGCACGGCCGAGACCATCAGGAACCCTGTCGTCACCACCTGGGCGGCCATCGCTCCGACCTGCCGGCCGAAGAGGAACGCGAAGAGGAAGCCGAAGAGCGGGAGGAAGACGAGAAGTTGGACCACCGGGTCAGCCCTTCAGCGTGTCGATGTCTTCAACCGCGATGGAGCCGCGGTTGCGGAAGAAGGCGACGAGGATGGCAAGACCGATCGCGGCCTCTGCCGCCGCCACCGTCAGGACGAAGAGAGCGAAGACCTGACCGACCAGGTCGTTCAGTGCCGCGGAGAAGGCGACGAAGTTGATGTTCACGGCAAGCAGGATCAGCTCGATGGACATCAAAATGACGATGACATTCTTTCGATTGAGAAAAATGCCAAACACTCCGATGACGAAAAGGATCGCGGAGACCGTCAGGTAGTGTGAAATGTCGATCACAACTGCAACCCCCGGCCCGATGCGACGTCGCGAACCTCGATGGCCTCTTCGCGTGTGCGCTGGACCTGCTCCGTGATGTTCTGGCGCTTCGCGATCGCCTGGTGGCGCAGGGTCAGAACGATGGCCCCCACCATTGCAACCAGCAGGATGAGCCCGCACACCTGGAAGTAGAACGCATAGCGCGTGTAGAGCACGAGGCCGAGCGCCTCGGTATTGGAGATCTCCTGCGGCGGCGGGATCGGCAGGACGACCTGCTCGGCCACGGCGGGGGCCAGCGTGTAGGCCCCCAGCACGACGATCAGCTCGACCAGCAGAACGATGCCGACGAGCGCGCCGACGGGCAGGTACTGCATGAAGCCCTGCCGCAGCTCGGCAAAGTCCACGTCCAGCATCATCACCACGAAGAGGAACAGGACGAGGACCGCACCGACGTAGACGACCACGAGGATCAGCGCGAGGAATTCGGCCCCGGTCATCATGAAGATGCCGGCACCGTTGAGGAACGCGAGGATCAGGAACAGGACGGAGTGAACCGGATTTCGCGACGAGATGACCATCAGCGCCGAGGCCACCATGACCGCGGCAAAGAGGTAAAAGAACAGCGCAGCAATTGTCATGCAGTCTCTCGCGCGGCGCGAACATGGCGGAGTGCGGCTCGAAGCGAGCCAGCGACCCCAAGCGGATATGCCCTCTTAGCCGACGCTCGGTAGCGCGTCCACCGCCCCCGACGCGCCGATCCCATGTTCGCCGTCATCCTGGCGCCGCGAGGGTGACTTCAACCTGTGCGCGTGAACCCTCGCGCAAGATTGTGAGCCGAACCCGGTCGCCCGCCCGGCGCCGGTCGAGCGCGGCGCGCAGCGCCTCCGTCCCCTCCAACTCCGCCCCGTCCAGTGCGACGATGACGTCGCCCGGAATGATGTCGCCACCCCGCGTCACCCGCACCGGCTCCAGCCCGGCTTCGGCGGCCGGCGTGCCGGCGTCGACCTCGAGGACGAGCACGCCGCGGACGCCCTGCCGGGCGAGCAGCTCGTCAGCCCGCGGATCCGAGGCGACGCCCAGCACCGGCGGCCGGTAACGCCCCGAGGCGACGATCTGCGGCACCACGCGGTTCACCGCGTCCACCGGCACGGCAAAGCCGATCCCGGCGCTCGAACCGGAGGGGCTGTAGATGGCGGTATTGACGCCGATCAGCCGCCCGGCGCTGTCCGTCAGCGGGCCCCCGGAATTGCCGGGGTTGATCGCCGCATCCGTCTGGATCAGGCCGCGGATCACGCCGCCCTGGTCGTTGGGGAGTTCCCGGTCCAGCGCCGAGATGATGCCGGTCGTCAACGTCCAGTCCAGGCCGAACGGGTTGCCGATGGCGAGCACCGACTGACCCACCTGAAGATCGCTGCTGCTGCCGATCGGCAGCACCGGCAGGTCGGCGGTGCGCACGTCGATCTTCAGCACCGCGATGTCGTGGGTCGGGTCGCTGCCGACCAGCGTGGCCTCGAACGCCCGGCCGTCCGCCAGCCGCACCGTCGCCGAGGACGCCCCCTCGATCACGTGGTTGTTGGTGACGACGTGGCCGGCCTTGTCCCACACGAAGCCCGAACCCGTGCCCCGCGGGACGTCGTAGGCATTGCGCGTCCAGTAGTCGACGACGCGCCGCACGGTGGAGATCGACACCACGCTGTCGCGCGTGCGCTCGAACGCCTCGATGACGGAAATCTCGGCCGGGGCCAGCTCGCCACGCGGGGTGACGATGCGCGGCTCCACCGCCGCCGGCATGAGCGCCAGACGCAGCGCCGGCCCGACCTGCCAGGCGAGGATCGCCAGCGCCACCGCGACCGCCACGACGAGAACCCTGCGATTGAAACGATCGTCATTCATGGGTGAGTCATCGGGTTGATTGTCGCTTCCACATGGCGCGACGGAGCCGCTTGTCGACGCGGCGGGACCGGTTTGCCGCGTCCCTCCTACGAGGCGCCGCCACCGCGAGACTGGTGGTCTGACCCATCCGGGGCGTCATCCCGCCCGCCGCGCTTTGCGTGGACCTCCTCCGACAGCGCCGTGGCGACGAGCCCGGTGGGCACCGCGATCACGCCGAGCGCCAGGATCAGCACCACGCCGGTGAAGATGCGGCCGCCAGCGGTCACCGGGTAGATGTCGCCATACCCCACCGTCGTCAGCGTTACGATCGCCCACCACATCGCGTGTGGAATGGAGGCGAAGGCGTCCGGCTGGGCGTCATGCTCGAAGTGGTAGATGGCAGTGGAGCACAGATAGAGGACAATCAGCGCGACGCCCGCGAACACGGCCAGCTCGTCCGCCACGCGCGCCACCGCCCGACCCAGACGGTCGAACGCGCGCACATAGCGCATCAGCTTGAAGAGCCGCAGGATCCGGAGCGCCCGCAGGGCCCGCAACGAGCGCACGTCGTATCCCAGCATCAGCAGCGTGGGCAGGACCGACATCAGGTCGATGATCCCCATGAAGGAGAAGATGTAGCCAAGCCGCCGGGGCGCGGCGTAGACGCGCAGCACATACTCGATCGAGAAAAAGATCACGACGAGCCACTCCTCGATCCGCAGCGCGGTCGCCAGCCACGGCGGCAGGTCCGGCATCGTCGCCACCGCGATCGAGAGCACGGAGACGATGATCATCGCCTGGATCGTGAAGGCGACGGCGCGGCCGAGCACGGGATCGTAGCCATCCAGAATGGCCTGGAGTCGCCGCCGGGCGAAGGGTCTCCCGCTGTCGCGCCGCGCCGGGGCCGGTCCTGCCGTCAGTGGTGCCTCCTGCCGTTCCTCGCGCCGCGCCGGGGCGCAACCGCCCGCTTTCGCCGCGCTGATGCTGCGCCGTCATGGGACGGCTACTCCGCACGAACGGCGATGTCACGAGCCGCGTTGGAATGCGCAGCCCCCGCCGCAACCCTTGCGGGGCGCCATACCGCTGCGACCGATGCGCCGAGGTGCAATTGCCGAATTTGTGTGCGGGCACCTGCACCCCCATATTGGTGCAAACCGACCCCCTCACCGAGGTGACAATGCGTTTCTTCCATTCCATGAAGGCCCTCCTGGCCCTGGCCGTGATCACCATGGGCGTCTCGCTCGTGGCCGTGGACTATGCCGAGGCTCGGCGCGGCGGCTCCTTCGGCAGCCGCGGCGCGCGCACGTACAGCCGCCCGGCGCCTACGTCCACTGCGCCCAGCACGACAAGTCCGGTCAACCGCTCGATGACGCCGCGCGACCAGGCCGCCCCCTCTTCCCAGGCTGCCCGCGGCGCCGCTGGCCAGCGGGCTCGCGGCGGCATGTTCGGCGGGCTCGCCGGCGGTCTCCTCGGCGGCCTCATGCTGGGCGGTCTCATCGGCATGCTGATGGGCAACGGCCTTGGTGGAATGGCCGGCTTCCTCGGCCTCCTCCTCCAGGTGGGCCTCGCCGTCCTGGTGGTGTCGCTGATCCTGCGCTGGTTCCGCAGCCGGCAGCAGCCGGCCTACGCCGCATCGTCCGGCAGCGGCCCGCGCCCCGACGCCTCTCGCGCCCCTGATATGAGCCGCACCGCGCACCAGAGCGCGCCCGAGAGTGCACCGATGGGCGCACCGATGGGGGCTGGCGGCATGGGCGCGGCGGGCGCGGCCATGCCCGGCGCCACCGGCGGCGACGAGATCGGCCTCACCGCCGACGACTACGACGCCTTCGAGCAGCTCCTGGCCGAAGTCCAGGCCGCCTTCACCCGCGAGGACTACGCGGGGCTACGGGCTCGCTGCACGCCGGAGATCGTCTCATACCTCTCCGAAGAGCTGAGCCAGAACGCCGTCAACGGCGTGAAGAACGACGTCGTCGACGTGAAGCTCCTCGAGGGCGACCTCTCCGAATCCTGGTCCGAGGGCGGCAACGAGTACGCCACCGTGGCGCTGCGTTACGAGAGCATCGACGTCATGCGCGACCGTCAGACCGGCGAGGTTCGCGAGGGCGACGCGCATCCGACCGAGACCACCGAGCTCTGGACGTTCGTGCGCCCGACCGGCGGCCGCTGGCAGCTCTCGGCAATCCAGGAGACCTGATCCGCGACGCGTCTCCCGCGTTCCAAGATCAAATTCCCACCGATCGAAGCGGCGCTCCGGCGCCGCTTTTTTTGTGCCCGGCGCACCGCGGTGACCGCCGTTCAAGACGCTTCGATGACGCTATTTGGCGGATAAGGTGCACACGGTGCGGTCACAAGAATTTCATTGCGCATTGAGTGCGCCTTTGCTATGTTACCCAAACGTCGCGGGACTGGCTCGAGACGGTGTCGCGGTTGCAGCGAGGTTCCGGCGCATGCCGGTCCGGTGCGACCCTGGTGATGGATGGAGGGCCTCATGTGGAAGTTTTTGTTCCTCGCGAACTACCAAGGCCAACTCGATCGGAGTTACGCCGACAACGGGTTTGAAGGCGCACGACGCGCCAATCGCGCGCGTGAGGATGACGAGCGCCGGGCAAGCCGCCCGCGCGGCGGCGGCGGCGGACGTGCCGCGCACCCCCGTGGCCTGCAGCTCGTACGCGCCCCCAGCGAAGCGCGGTAACGCTCGGCCAGCCGCCGTCAGCCGCGCGCTTTCTGGGGCTGGTTGGCGTGTGTGCCTTCAGGCTCATGAGACGGCCCCGCCGCCACCGGCGTGAAGGCACGTTGAGCAGCCGCCCATGCCGAGCATGAACGAGACGCGGCCATAAAAACGCCCGCTTCGGCCGCAAGCCGGAGCGGGCGTGTTCATTCGGCCGCCGCTGTTCCCCGGATCGGGCGCGGTGTGACAGACGGAAGGGGTCTCGGCGGCGATCCGCCGAGGTCCCATCCCCCATTAGCGCTTGCGGCAGCTGTACTGGATCAGCGTCGTCGTCACCACGGAGCTGGTGCGCGTCTTCCAGCGCTCGCACTCGGCCTGCTGCTGGAAGCAGCCGACGAATGAGACCGGGATGGTGTTGCCGGCAATCCCCTCCGAATCACCGGACACCCGGCCGATCCACGGATAATTCGGGTGCGAGCGGCAGTCGGGCGCGCTGTCGCGGATGCGTTGGATATCCGCTGGCGACAGCGCCGCCTGCGCACTCGCAGGCCCCGCGCCCCATCCGAGCAGACCCAGCACCAGGGCCGTCATACAAAATCGTGCGCCCATGGCGGCACTCCCCGTGTTCGCGTGTGACGCCGGTCGCACCGGCACGTGGCGCCGGATCGTTCGGCGCCTCCCCTGGAACCGTCAGACGAGCGCACACTCAAGCACCCCTCCAACACATTGGCGTAATCTACGCCCCGAAGACGCGCGAAAACACCGTATCGACGTGGCGCACGTGAGAGGTCTCGTCGAATGCCCGCTCCAGCGCCTCCGCCGGCAGCGTCTTGGCGATGTCCGGATCGGCCTCCACCAGCTCGCGGAACGTGCCCTCCCCGCCGTAGGCGCGCATCGCGTTGCGCTGCACCCAGCGGTAGGCCTCCTCCCGCGCCACGCCCGCGACCGTCAGCGACAGGAGCACCTGCTGCGAGTGGAAGAGCCCGCCGAGCTGCGCAAGGTTCTCGGCCATGCGATCGGCCTTGACCACCAGCCCGTCGACGACGCCGGTCATCCGGGCGAGCGCGAAGTCCAGCGTCACCGTCGCGTCCGGGCCGATCATCCGCTCCACCGAGGAGTGCGAGATGTCCCGCTCGTGCCACAGGGCGACGTTCTCCATCGCCGGAAGCGCGTAGGCGCGCACCATCCGCGCGAGCCCGGTGAGGTTCTCCGTCAGCACCGGGTTCTTCTTGTGCGGCATCGCCGAGGACCCCTTCTGGCCCTTGCCGAACGCCTCTTCCGCCTCGCCCACCTCGGTGCGCTGCAGGTGGCGGATCTCGGTCGCGAGACGCTCCACCGAGGAGGCCACCACGCCAAGGGTCGCGAAGAACGCCGCATGACGGTCGCGCGGGATCACCTGGGTCGAGATCGGCTCCACCGCGAGCCCCATCTTGGCGGCAACGTGGGCCTCCACCCGCGGGTCGATATGGGCGAACGTGCCGACCGCGCCGGAGATGGCGCAGGTGGCGATCTCGGCTCGCGCTGCGATGAGCCGCGCGTGGTTGCGCTGGAACTCGGCGTAGGCCTGCGCCAGCTTCAGCCCGAAGGTCGTCGGCTCGGCGTGGATGCCATGGCTTCGGCCGATCGTCGGCGTGAGCTTGTGCTCGAACGCGCGCCGCTTGAGGGCCGCCAGCAGCGCCTCCACGTCGCTGATCAGGAGGTCGCTGGCGCGCATCAGCTGCACCGCGAATGTCGTGTCCAGCACGTCCGAAGACGTCATCCCCTGATGGACGAAGCGCGCGTCGGGACCGACGATCTCCGCCAGGTGGGTGAGGAAAGCGATGACGTCGTGCCGCGTCTCGCGCTCGATCTCGTCGATCCGGTCCACGTCGAAGGTGGCGGCGCCGCCGCGCTCGCGGATGGTGCGGGCGGCCTCCGCCGGGATAGCGCCCAGCTCGGCCATCGCGTCCGCGGCATGCGATTCGATCTCGAACCAGATGCGGAACTTGGTCTCCGGGCGACCAGATGTTCGCCATTTCGGGGCGGCTGTATCTTGGGATCATCGGCTCTCCTCGTCCGCCCCCTGGGGTTGGGCGGTTCTCGGGCCATCACAAAGAGGGAATGCGCGCCGAGGACAAGCCCGCGCACGACGAGACCCCCCCTACACCCACCTGCGCTTTCATGCCCCACAAAGTTCTCGGGCAATTCACAAATGGGCAACCCATATGAGGTGCAACGGGGTGGCCCAGGCGTGAGACGCGATCGCCGTGGCCTACAATGTGCAGCAACATATTTTCAGACCTGCAACGCTGAGTAATGCAAAATGGCATCAATTCGGCTGTAGGTTGCCTGTACTTGTTCCTATGTTAAGATTTCACCGCCGGCATTTTCACGGTAGAGGCTTTCGTTCCCTTGCGCAGACGGCACAAGGGCCCACCGATGGCGAGGACGTAGGTTTGCAACACCAGATCATCAGCCCCCTGGAAGTCAGCGACTGGCGGTCGCGACTCCGCAGCTGCCTCCTCGCAAGCGGCAAGACGCGCTCACAGGTTTGCAGCGAAGCCGGCCTCAACCCGGCCTACCTCACCCAGATCCTGGAGCAGAAGGGCGCGACGCCGCGCATCGACAATCTCCAGAAGCTGGCGAACGTCCTGCAGACCACGGTCACGTACCTGGTCGACGGCGTGGACATGGGGCCGGAGGCGACCGAGTGCCTGTCGCTCTACACCGCCATGACGCCGGAGCGACGGAACGCCGTGATGTGCATCATGCGCGACATGGCGGCACGATCCTCCGCGCTCGAAGCTTGAAACTTCCGCGCGAACGGCCCATTCGTTGCCCTGCCGCCGAATTCGAACTGGCCTGAAACGCATCGGTGGCCTCAAGGGGGCTCATGACCGCTGCCGCGCCACAAACCGTCGTGTGCATGAAGTGGGGAACCGTCTACGGGTCCGACTATGCCAACACCCTTTTCAACATGGTGCGGCGCCATACCGCGCGTCCACTTCGCTTCGTTTGCTTCACCGATGACGCGACGGGTCTCGACCCGGCGATCGAAACCAAGCCGCTACCGCCGATCGACCTGCCGCCGAGCCACATCAACAAGGCCTGGCGCAAGATCGCGCTGACGCAGGCGCGCGTCGGCGACCTCAGCGGACACTTACTCTTCCTCGACCTCGACGTCGTCGTGACCGGCTCCATCGACGCGTTCTTCGACTTCGCGCCCGAGGCCACCTACTGCGTCATCGAGAATTGGACGCAGAAGGGATCGGGGATCGGCAACACCTCCGTCTTCCGCCTCACCGTCGGCGCCCACACCGAAGTCTACGAGACCTTGATGGCCGATCCCGCCGGCACCGTCGCCGCGCCATCCCAACAGCCAGACGTTCAAGTCGCGCACGATCTCGTCGAAGACCTTCTGGCCCGCGCCTGGTGCGTCTCCTTCAAGCACTCGCTGATGCCGCCCTTCCCGCTCAACTATCTGATGACGGCCCGCCTCAGCCGCGGCGCCAAGGTGGTCTGCTTCACCGGCTACCCCAACCCGGACCATGCGCGCGACGGCGTGTGGCCGGAGCGGACCTGGTACAAGCGCATCCGCAAGCACGTTCGCCCGGTGCCATGGATCGCTCAGCATTGGCAGTGACCCGCGTCATCGTCCTGACCGACGGAGTGGCTGGCCATGACCGGACGTCGGCGGGCGTCCTCGCGGCGTTGGCCCAGCACCGCACGCTCGAAACGCGATGGATTGCGATGCGCGAGCGGCGGCCGGTGTCGCGCCGCCTGCACCGCCTCGGCGCGGCGCTGCGCGGGCCCGGCACGTTGGCTGGAGCGCAACGTCGATCTCGCCGAACCACTGCCCGCCGCCGCCGACATCGTCGTCTCCACCGGCCCGTCGACGGCCGCGACGAACATCGCCGTCGCCCGCGCCGTCGGGGCGCGCAACATCTACTGCGGTTTCCCCAAACGGCCCCAGCTCGGCGTGACGGCGCTGCTGACGCCGGTGCCGTCCTCCGCCCGCTGCGCCGTGTTCGTCCCGCGGCCGACCGATATCGACGTCGCCCGGCTGCGGCGGCCGACCTCGCTGCGCGAGCCCGGTCCGCGTCGGCTGGCTCTCCTCATGGGTGGCAATTCCAAGCACTACGCCTATACCGAGCGCGACATGACGACGCTGGCGCAAGCGCTGCGCGAAATCCTCGCCGCCGAGCCCGAGTGGACCTTTATCGCCTACGAATTCACGCCGCACGTCGACGGCCCTGTTCGAGATCCTCGCCGACGCTCTCGGCGCCGAGGGCGAGCGCGTGAAGATCGTGCGTTACGCGCAGTCCGGCCTCGCCTCCAACGCCGACGCGTTCGAGTGTGACATCGTCCTCGTCACGGCCGACAGCCTGTCGATGGTGACCGAGGCGGTGGCGGCCGGGCGCCCGACGCTCGTGATCTCGCCCGACGCGTATACCGGCCCTCGCCGCGATCAACGCGAGCTCGAGGCCCTGCAGGCGCAGCGCCTGATCGCCCGGACGACGTTCGGAGAGCTCGGCCGCGAGACCCTGTTCTCTCCGCCATTCCCACCGGCTCAATCGCGCCCCGCGGCGCTGGGCGCGCTCCTGCAAACCCGCGGTTTCTAGGCTCGTTCGGCAGCAAGTGCCGCATATTCGGGCAGCGCGGCGTATTGCCCTTGGAAGGGGTGGTTTCAGCAATCGTTCATCGGCGCGGCGAATGCTCACATACCGTTGCGGCCAGCCTCGTCTGGCGCAATAGTTCTGTGACCGTGCCCGTCCGGGTGGTCGAGCCGCGCCCGGCCTGGAGACACGTATGAGCGTTTCGCGCCAACTGATCCTGCTGCTGTTCCTGGCTGTGGCCGGCGGCCTCGGCTACATGGTGTACCTGGAGCGCCCGGGCGGGGATGAGCGTGCCGAAGGCGGGCCGCCCAGGCCGCTGCGTGCCGCCACGGCGGTCGAAGTCGCCACCGCCGCCACGCGTGTCCTGGAGCGCTCCATCGAAGCGGTGGGCACGACGCAGGCGGTCCAGTCGGTCGACATCGTGCCGCTGGTCGACGGGCGCATCGTCGAGTTGAACATCACCCCCGGCGCGGAGGTGGCCAAGGGCGACGTCATCGCCCGCCTCGATCCGGCCATCGAGGACGGCGACGCTGGCGGAGGCGGAGGCCACGGGCAGGAACGCAGCCGCCGCGCTGGAGCGGTCCGACACGTTGCGCCAATCCAACGCGTCCACCGTCAGCCAGGCCGCCGTCGAGACCCTGCACGCCGAGCTCGCCGTCGCCGAGGCCGGCGTGCAGCGCGCGCGGCAGCGCTCGCGGATCGCACCATCATCGCACCGTTCGCCGGCGTCCTGGGCTCAGCACCGTCGATCTCGGCGCGCGGGTGGAAACGTCCATGGTGCTGACGACGATCGACGACCTCTCCCGAGTGGAGATCGAGTTCACGCCTGCCCGAGACCGTTTACGGACAGCTGGCGACGCGGCCAGCGCGATCGATGCCCAGAGCGCCGCCTTCCCGGGCCGCGTCTTCACCGGCCGCGTGAACGCCGTCGACAGCCGCATCGATCCCGTCAGCCGCGCCTTCCGCGTCGAGGCGACGCTTGCCCAACGACGATCGGATCCTGCCGGCGGGCATGTTCATGCGCCTCGATCTCGCGCTCGACGATCGCGACGCGATCGTGTGCCGGAGGAGGCGCTGCCGTGGCAGGGCGGCAACACCGAGGTCTTCGTGGTCGCGGACGACTCGCCGAGCGGCGGGCTCGATCCGCGCGGTCTGCGCCGGAACGGCATCGTCGAAGTGGTGGAGGGCGTCAGGCGGGCGAGCGGTCGTCAGCCGCGGCACCCAGTCGGTGCGTGACGGCGGCGCGGTGAACATCGTCGGCCACACGCCGCTGCCCGGCACCTCCGGCGCGGTGCAGCCGAGCGCCCCGGCCCCCGCGGCGGTCCGCCGGCGTCCGGCGCCGGTGCTGCGGTTCCGCGGGGAGCCGCACCTGATGCTGTCCGATCTCGCCATTCGCCGACCGGTGCTCGCGGCGGTCGTCAGCCTTCTCATCATCGTGTTCGGCTCGGCGCGCTGATCGGCCTGCCGATCCGCGAGCTGCCGGACATCGACACCGCCGTGGTCACCGTGCGAACCGAGCTACACCGGCGCCGGTCCGAGATCATCGACACCGGACATCACCGAGATCCTCGAGGCGTCGGTCTCCGGCATCTCCGGCATCAAGACGCTGTCGTCGCGGTCCGCGCCGCGGCCGCTCCGACATCACGGTGGAGTTCGACATCGGCCGCGACATCGACGAGGCGGCCAACGACGTGCGCGATGCCGTCTCGCGCGTGCGCGGCGAGCCTGCCCGACGACGTGGACGAGCCGCAGGTCGTCAAGTCGGACGCGGACAGCGACCCGGTGATGCGCCTCGCGGTCACCTCCAGCGCGCATGACGCCGGCCGAGATCACCGACTACGTGGACCGCTCGTTGCCGATCGCCTCGCCACGGTGGACGGGGTCGCCTCCATCGACCTCTACGGCGACCGGCCGTTCGCGGTGCGCATCTGGCTCGACCGCCGCGCGCTGGCCGCCCGCAACCTCACCGTCGCCGACGTCGACGAGTGCGCTGCAGGCGGGCCAACGTGGAGCTGCCCGCGGGAGAGATCGAATCGGACGCGCGTCAGCTGATGGTGCGCCTCAACTCGCCGCCTGCCGACCGTCGAGGCGTTCGACAACGTCACCGTCGATCGCGTCGGGCGGCTATCCGATCCGCCTGTCGGACGTCGCCCGCGTCATCCCGGGCGTGTCCGACGACACCACCATCGTGCGCTCCGACGGCCGGCTCGCCGTCGGCATGGCGGTCATCCGCCAGAGCCAGTCCAACACGCTCGCCATCTCCAGGGCGTCCGCGACGAGATCGACGCGCTGACGATCTCGCTCGCCCAAGGGCATGGAGATCACCGTCGGGTCGGACGATGCGATCTTCGTCGGCGCCTCGATCCGCGAGGTGGTGACGGCGCTCGCCATCTCCTGCTACTGGTGGTGGCGGTGATCCTCGCGTTCCTGCGGTCGTGGCGGGCGACGCTGGTGCCGGCGATCACCATCCCCGTCGCCCTCATCGGCACGTTCATCTTCGATCGGCGCCTGGGCTTTTCCATCAACGTCCTCACGTTCTGGCGCTGCTGCTGGCGATCGGTCTCGTGGTCGACGATGCGATCGTGGTGCTGGAGAACATCCAGCGCCGCGTCGACCGGGGCGAGAGCGTGCTCGTCGCCTCGATGCTCGGCTCGCGGCAGGTGACGTTCGCGGTCATCGCCACGTCGCTGACCCTGATCGCGGTGTTCGTGCCGCTCTCGTTCCTGGACGGTCAGGTCGGCCGTCTCTTCATCGAGTTCGGCTTCGTCATGGCGAGCGCGGTGCTGATCTCCACGTTCGTCGCGCTCACCGCATGCCCGGCGCTTGCCTCCAAGGTGCTCCGGCGCAATCGGGCTCGTCGGGCGGTGGGGCAGCCTGCGCTGCGAGGCGTGGGCGCTGCGCGCGTTTCGGCGCGTGGCGACTGGCGGCCAACGCCCACGTCCTCGTGCTGGCCGCCGCCCTCGGCGTCGCCGGTGCGGCGTCGTACGTCTACACGACCATCCCGTCCGAGCTGACGCCCCAGGAGGATCGCGGCGTCGCCTTCGTGCCCCTCGACCGCACCGGAGGGCTCCACGGTGGACGTTCACGGACGAGGCCGCGCGGCAGGTGGAGGCGATCGCCGAACCGCTGGCGCAGTCGGGCGCCGTCGAGACGATCTTCACCTTCTCCGGCTCGTGGGGCCGATCCAATCGCGCCTTTGTGGTGCTGCGCCTTGCCGACTGGGCCGATCGCGACATGTCCGCTCAGGACGTCGCGGGCGCGCTGCGCCCGGGCATGGGCCGCGTCACCGCCGCCCGTGGCTTTCCCATCACCCCTCGGGCCTCGGCCTGCGCGGCAACCGGACACCGCTGCAGGTGGTTGTGTCGGGACCGGACTTCGAGAGCGTGAAGGAGTGGGCAGCGCTCGCTCCTGGAGGCGGCGCAGAAGCCAACCCGAACCTGCAGAACATGGAGATGGACTACGAGGAGGATCAGCCGCAGCTCTACATTTCCGTCGACCGCACGCGGGCCGACGACCTCGGTGTCTCCATCGAGACGATCGCGACCACGCTGCAGACCCTCCTCGCCTCGCGCGAGGTGACGGACTTCGTCGATCGCGGCCGGGAGTACCCGGTCCTGCTGCAGGCGGAACGGGCGACCGCTCCTCCCCGTCGGACATCGATTTCATCTTCGTGCGCGCTGGCGACGGGACGAGCCTCGTGCCGCTGTCGAGCCTGGTCACGTGAAGGAAGGGTCGGCCGCGTCCGAACTGCGCCGGTTCGATCGGCTCCCGTCGATCACCATCGAGGGCGCGGTCGACGACGGCTACCACGCTCGGCGAGGCCATCGACTACATGCAGGCGAGGCGGCGCCGAGTGCTGCCGCCGGAGGCGCGCATCAGCCTGCCGGGCCAATCGCAGCAGTTCGAGGAGACGTCGAGGGCGTCGCCTTCACCTTCGCGCTGGCGCTCCTCATCGTGTTCCTGGTGCTCGCCGCGCAGTTCGAGAGCTTCGTCCACCCGTTGACGATCATGCTGACCGTGCCGCTGGGCGTGGCCGGCGCGGTGTTCGCCATGGCGCTCGCGGGGCTGACGTTCAACATCTACAGCCAGATCGGCATCATCTTCCTGATCGGCCTGATGGCCAAGAACGGCATCCTCATCGTCGAGTTCGCCAACCAGCTGCGCGACGAGGGCATGACGGTCCGCGACGCGGTGCTCGAGGCGACGGTGCTGCGGCTGCGGCCGATCGTCATGACGATCGTCTCGACCGTGCTGGGCGCGGTGCCGCTGGTGCTCGCCTCGGGCGCGGGCGCGGAGAGCCGCATCGCCATCGGCACCGTGATCGTCGGGGGTCTCGTCGTCTCGGGGCTGCTGACCCTGGTGGTGACGCCGGTGCTCTACGATCTCCTCGCCCGCCTGACGAAGCCGCGCTCCGCGGTGAAGCGCACCCTCGACGCGGAGCTGGCGCATCTCGAGAAGGCCGGCAAACTCCCCGCCGAGTAGGGCCGCCGACGACCGCGAAGGTCCGCCGCGGGGCTTGACCGCGTCCTCGCCGGCTGCGCCGCGGTCAGATGGCGAGCTTGGCTTGCCACTTCTGGCGGTGGTGGATCACCTGCGCCTTCGCGAGCT
The DNA here is from genome assembly GCA_963771975.1 of uncultured Alphaproteobacteria bacterium. GTDB lineage: Bacteria > Pseudomonadota > Alphaproteobacteria > Rhizobiales > Amorphaceae > Acuticoccus. The sequence goes on from CAVYVL010000002.1 coordinate 1,157,625, forward strand.
TGGCGCTGGCGCCGATCCACTCGCCCGGCGAGGAGCGGTAGGTCTTGAAGCCGCAGCGGTTCTTGCGCCACACCGGGATCGCCTCAGCCGTACCGAACGCCCGGCGGATCGCGGCGCCCCACCAGGGCGCATGCTCGATCGTCGTGTGCGCGTTGCGCCCGTCCGGCAGGATCGCGCGCGCCGGTGCCGTGGTCACGATGAAGAGCGCCTTGTCCGTCAGCCGCGCCACGTCGGCGAGCACGCCGTCGACCTCTTCCGGCTCCAGGTGCTCCAGAACGTCGATACAGATGACGTAGTCGTACCGGTCGCGCTGCAGGGTGGCGATGTCGGGGATCGCGGGGTCGAACAGGTGCCGCTCGGCGAGGCCCGGCACGTCGATCTCGGAGCCGAAGCGGCCTTGGCCGGCTCCATAGTCGAGCAGCGTGCGGGGTTTGGCGAGCTGCACCCATGGCTCGATGTAGCGGCGCATCCGGTGGGCCGTCGTGCCGTAGGACTGCGCGCGGTGCATATGCGCGTACGCCTCGACGTTGCGCGTTCTCATCCCGCCCCCCTCGTACGATCAACTCAAATTCGCAGAAGGCGACGTATGCACGCCTGCCGGGAGGTGCAATGGCTTTCAACAGCGCGCACGATGTGAAAACCGCGTGGACCCGGATTTGCTCGCCAGCACAGCAGATTGCTCGTCTACTGCGTAGCTGTCGGCTGAAGCCCCTTGGGGGGCGTACCGAACAAAGGATAATTGCCCAATGCGCATTTTCATGAACCCGCGATCGGCCCTCGCCGTGATGCTCACGGCGGGAGTCGCGTTGTCAGCCGCACCATTCGCCAACGCCGCCGAAACCGCAGGCTCCGTCGCCGAACTGAAGGGCGAAGCCACCGCCACGGCCCAGAGCGCGGAGACGCGCAACCTGAAGCCCGACGATCCGGTGCATCTGTCCGAGATCGTGCGCACCGGCGCGGAGGCGCGCGCGGTGCTCGGCCTGGGCGAACGCACCACCCTCAGGCTCGGCGCGCAGACCGAGGTGCGGATCGACCGCTACGTGGTGGATGCCGGCGGCGAACTCACGCTGGGCGGCGGCGCCATCCTGTTCGACCGTGATGGACCGAAGGCGGACGACGACCTGACGATCAGCTCCGAGTACGGGCTCATCGTCGTGCGGGGCACGACCTTCTTCGCCGGGCCGAGCCGAGGAGTCTTCGGCGTCTTCGTCGAGACGGGGCGCGTCGATGTGTCGGGCGGCGGCAAGACGGTTTCGGTCGGGCCCGGCGAAGGCACCAACATCGACGAGCCCGGCGCGCAGCCGACCGATCCGGTCGAGTGGGGTGCCGGCCGCATCGAGGAAGCGCTGGAAAGCGTCCAGTAGGCGGGCCGCGTTCAGGACACTGCACGCTCGGCCCGCAGGGGGGCCAGCAGCGCGCGGTAGCTCTCGGCGGTCAGATCGTCGATCACCAGCGGCGTCGCCGACAGCGCGGCGACGGCGCGCCGGGTCTCGGCCTTCTCCGCCTCGCCGGTGCCCTCCGGCCACAGCGTGTGCAGCACCAGCGGCTCGGGAAAGCCGCGCACCACGAAGCGGCCGAGGGGCTTCAGGTCGCCGGTCAGCAGCGCCGCCGTCCCCGGGCCGACGATGATCTGCGTGCCGAGATACTTGTTCGCCTGCTCGAAGCGTGAGGCAGCGTTCACGGCCGGACCGTGCGCGGTATAGTCGAGCTTGCGGCTGCCGCCGACGTCGCCGACGATGGCGCGCCCGGTGTCGAGCCCGATGCGGGTCCGCCCCAGGCCGAGCGCGCGCGCCTCGGCCGTCTCCTCGAAGCGGGCGCAGGCGTCTGCGAGGGCGAGCGCACAGTCGAGCGCGCGCTGAGGATGGTCGGCAAGGTCCACCGGCACGTTGAACAGCGCGTTCATGCTGTCGCCGATGAGCTTGGCGACCATGCCCTCGTGCGCCACGGCGACGTTGGTGATGACGTCGTAGTAGCCGTCGAGCAGGCTGATGAGGGCCTCCGGCTCGGCGCGCGAAGTCATCGCCGAAAAGCCCTCGATATCGGTGAAGAGCGCCGTCACCTCGCGCGCCTCGCCCTTCAGACGCACCGCGTCGGGGCTCGCTGCGATCCGCCGCACGACGGCCGGTGACAGATGCTGCTCGAACGCGGCCTGCACCCGGCGGGCCTGGCGCCGAGCCCGCGCCGCCACCAGCAGCGAGCCGAGCCCGAAGGTGATGACCAAGCTGGCGGCCGGCAGCACCGGGTCCAGCAGCCACAGCCGCTCGGTGGAGATGACCGCCCCTCCGACCCAGGCGAGCGCGCCGATCGCAACCACGACCGATCCGCTCGCCGGCGCCAGGTATCGCGCCGCGAGCAGTCCCAGCGCGGCCGCGACGGCGATGGCGACCCGCTCCACGAGCGGCGCGCTCTCCGCGCGGACGGGAAAGGCGCCGGCGGAGATCTGCGCATAGGCATCCGCCTGCAGGTCGACGCTGGGGACGAGCGTGCCGTCGGCCCCGGTGCGAAGCCCTCCGAGCTCGGGGGCCGAGCTCCCGAGGAGCACCACGGCCCCGGCCAGCGGCGCCAACGCATCCGGCTCGCGCGCCAGAATGTCGGCCGCGCTGACACGTCGCGCCATCCGGTCGGCGCGGGAGACCGGCACGAGACGCATCAGCCCGATGGAGCCCATCGCGATCGCGCGTTCGCCCACCTGCATCATGCGCTCGGCGGGGTCGATGAGGATCGGCGGCCCACCCTGCGCGATCCGCTGCAGTTCGACCGCGAGGCCCGTCACCGGCTGGCGTCCCGCGATGGCGAGAAGCGGCACATGCCGCACCGTGCCGTCCACGCTCCCCGGCAGCGACAGCGCCCCGAAGGCCGCCGCCCCCACCTGCAACGCCCGCGTCGGGCCGGCAACGCCGCCGGTGCGCCACAATCCGTCAGCCACGAAGGTGCCGCGCACGATGACCGGCGGCGGGCGCACGCTCTCACCCTCCTGCGGCGCCAAGCCGACTCCCAGCACCGTGGGCACCTTGGCCATCGCTTCGGCGAGCCGCACGTCGCCATCGGCGAGGGTCTGCGGGTCCACCTCCAGCGGCACGCCGAAATCGCTGAGGCGCCGGGCAAGGGCCGCGGGCGAGCGGTCATCGGGTTCGTCGAGCAGGATGTCGACGGCGAGGGCCCGGGCGCCCGCCGCCGCGATCCCCTCCACCAGATCGGCCAGTTCCGCGCGGCCCCATGGCCAGGGCCCCACCGCGGCGAGCGACCGCCGGTCGATGTCGACGACCACCGGCGCGTCGTCCGGGCTTGTGTTCGCGGCCGTCAGTGCGTCGAAGATGCGCTCGCGCAGGGCTGTGCCGGCATCCGTCTGGCCGAACGCCATGAGCAGCAGCGTCACCGCCACCGCGATGGCGACGAGACCGATTTCCGTGGTGATCCGGCGCCGCGTGCTGGGACTGCCGATTCCTCGCCAAACGCTCACGCGGGGGCCATCACTCGTCGGCCAGCCGCGCCACCGCCGGTTCGTCCAGCACGATCAGCGTCGCCCCCTCCGCCCGCATGATGCCCGCGCGCGACAGCTTGGCGATCTGGCGGCTGGCATTCTCGCGCGAGAGGCCGAGGTAGGCGCCGAGATCGGTCTGGTTGGCCGACAGGTCGATGACGATGCCGCTGGGGGTGCGCCGGCCGTACGCCTGGCACAGCCGCATCAGCCCCGCCGCGAACCGCGCATCCAGCTTGCGAAGGTTGGTCTCCACGATGTCGGACGTGGCGCGCAGCTTCTCGCACAGGATGGCGAGCACCTCGATCAACGCGTCGGGTGAATCGCGCAGCGCCGGCATCAGGTCGCGCCGGCCGATGCGGAAGATCTCGCCCGGCTCGATCATGGTGGCGGAGGCGGTGCGCGGCCCGCCGTCGAGCACCGCGATCTCGCCGACGAGATCGCCGCCGCGCAGGAAGTTCAGCACCACGTCGCGCCCCTCGCCCGTGGTGTTGTGGACCTTGACGGTACCGCTCATGACGATGTGCAACGCGTCGCCCGGATCCTCGCGCTGGAAGATCCGGTCGCCTTTGGCGTAGCGCACCGCACGCCCGTGCATGACAACCCGGTCGATCGCATGGTCTTCCATGGCGCCGATGAACGTATTGGCGACGAGAAAGGCGCGGACGGGACTGGAGCGGACGGCTGTCGACATGGCTAATGTCTCCGCAGAGGACAGGTATGAATACGCCAACAGGGCCGAGGACGCCACTGCCGGCCCCAGGCGGTGAAATCTGCCTCACCCGATGCCATCGCGCGGCGGGACCCTCAAGGCCGGTCCGCGCGGCCCGGCGCAGAATTGCCGTGCAATGGGCTTGCTCCGAAGGGTCCGCTCCCCCAAACACAGGGGCCAACCTGCCGATCGGGCTCGGCCCGCGCATCGGCTCAGACGTCGAGGGCATCCTTGCAGCACGTTACCGGCGGTCTGGGTCATTGGCGTCTGGGTCGTATGGGGATCGATCGCCTGCGCGGGTGTGATCTCGATGCTTGAGAGTGTGATACCGCCCGCATCCCCGCAGGCGATCCTGATCGCCGCTCCGCCCTGGTACGACTGCACCGCCGCGCTGGGCCGGCTGACGCGCCTGTTGGAACCGGCGGGCGTGCCGGTCGAGCATCTCGCGCCTGCGCAGCTCGACGCCCGGCTCTGGCGCGTGCCTACCGCGCGCGCCCTGGTGCTGCATCCCTCGGCCGAGGACTGTGCCACCGCCGCGGTCAAGGCCGGCGACACTCCCACCGCCGCGATCATGGCCTGGACGCGCCATAGCGTGACACTCGTCCTGCAGTGCCGCCGCCTGGGCACGCGGTGCGCTGTGCTCGACCCGCACGGCGTCGCCGATGACGATGGGCTGAGCGAGGCTCTCGCCGCGCACCTCGACCTCCCCCTCGAGTCCGACACCGACGATCCGCACCGATCGCGCGAGGATACCGCCGCCGAGGGCGTGGCGCGCTTCATCTGCCGCCTCGCCGCACTGGAGGAGCCGGCGGTTCACGAGCTTTCGGCCGCGCTGCGACCCTTCACCCTCGCCCTGTGGAGCGCACCGATCCGCACCACGCTCGATGAAGCGCTCGCGGCCCATCAGGCGCTCGCCGCCGGAACGAGCACGGCGCCGGCCACTTCCGCACGGACCGCCAGCGATGATGAGCTGGCCGCCGTTCACGCGCGACTTGCCGAGGCGGAAGGGCAGAACGCCCTCCTCCTGGAGCAGATCGCGCTGCTGCAGGAGGCCGTCGGCGCCAGTATCTTCGACGGTGCCACCGCGCAGCACCAGACCATTTACGCCGACGAGGGACTGACCCACCCCGCGTTCTATCCCCCCGAGCGGCGCCCCTCCGACGGCCTGTCGCTGCGCTGGATCGGCAACGAAGACGATGCCATCCTCCCCACGGATATCAGCCGCACGCGGCCGCTGCGGGTGGATGTGCAGATCGCCGTCAGCGCCGACGCCGCCGCCCTCGACGGTTTCTCGGTCACCTGCGACGGGATCGCGCCGATCGCAGTGACGCGCACCCGGACCGACGACGGGAGCTGGCTGCATTCGAGCACCTTCGCACCGCCGCAGAACCCCGACCCGCTGGCGCTGGTGCGGCTCGGCCTTCACATCGCCTCGAAGGTGGACCTGACCGACAAGGGCGACCCCCGATCACTCGCCGTGGGCATCCACAAGATCGAGATCTGGCAGCTCGACGCCGACCGCGAGGACGAGGACGAGGACGGGATCGAGCTCGGCGTCGATTCGCTCACCGCGCCGGCCTTCTCCCCCGTCGAAGCTCTGCCCTCCGGTGAGCGCTTCCGCTGGATGGGGCAAGAGAAATCGGCGATATTGCCGCTGATGGGCGAGCGGCGCGGGGCCATGCGTGTCGAGGTTCACATGCCATTGACGACCCACCGGCGCTGCGTGGAAGAGCTTGCGATATCCCTCGATGGCGCGCCAGCCGACCGGGTGCTGATCGAGCCGCTCGGCGACGGCGGCGCCATCAAGTCTGCGATCTTCGAGGCCGGACCGGGCCCGCTCGAGACGCTGTCACTGACACTCGGCGCCACAGCCGACGAGGGGCTGAGCGAGCCGGGCTCCGGCGAGGCTGGGGACGGCACCCGCACGCTCCGGGTCGCCATCGGCAAGATCGTCGTGCGGCCGGCCTGACCGGCTCCCGGTTCGCCCCTCCGTTGACGGAGGGCGCTCCGGCATCACACCTGGCGCACCACCAGCTTGTTGAGGCCGATTGAGAGGACGCGGCGGTCGTCTCCCTCGGAGACGTCGGCGGTGTGGGTGGACTTCAGCACCACATGCACCGGTTCGGGGAGAGTGCGCGACTGATCCACCGGTGAGAACACGGCGCGCTTGACGACCAACCCGTCGATGGCGACCACCTCCGTCGTCCGCGGCGTCTCGTGGTCGAACTCCAGCTCCAGCCCGTCGACGGCCGCGCGGTCGATCGCCATGGCCATGTGCACCTCCACCTCGACGGTGCGGTCGAGGGGAATGGTCACGGTGAACGCCTGCTCGTCCCGCACACCCATCCAGGCGAACGGCAGCCCGTCCGGCCGGCGCTCCATGGGATAGAAGGCGGTCTCGCGGAATGCGCCGTCGACGGCAATGACGATCTCGGAAAGGCCGGACCGGTCGGGTCTGGCCGATGACGCCGCTGCATCGTCGGGCGCGTCGTCGTCCAGGTCGGCGGGCGAGGCGACCTTCTCACGCTTGGGCGCCGCGGGCATCGGCACCACGGCGACCGCGGCAATGCCGCAGCCGAGCATGCGCGGGTCCCCATGGGCCGAGCCGTCCACGACGTGGGTCTGACGCAAGGTCACATCGAGGATGTCCCCCGTGTTCGACAGGCCGCTGAAGATCGCCGTCTTGGTGAACTGCGCGTTCGGCAACACCCCGGTCTCGGTGCTCTGGGGCTGATGGCGGTCGAGACTGATCTCCAGGCCTGCCAGCGCATCGTCGTCGATCACCAGCTCCAAGGTCACGACCACCTTCACACTCTCGCTGGCGGCCAGTGGAACCGGGAGAACAGCCTCCCGCCGGCGCCCCATCCAACGGAAGAGGCGGCCGCTGGCGCTGCGCTCCAGATCATAGAAGGCGGGGTGGGTGAAAGTTGGCCCGAGGCTGATGGTGGTGCCGAGATTGACGTCGCCGTGCGCTGCCAGCTTGTCCCGCAGGATGGCCGCCTCTGCACGCAGGCGGTCCCGCTCGGCCGAGAACTCGGCCAGAGCCGCGGCGGTGAGCTCCTCGGCAGCCGGATCACGCCGCTGCAACATGCCGGTGTAGTAGAGGAAGGCGGTGTCGGCCTTTGCGGCGGCATCGGGCGGCGCCAGGAGCGCGGCCGCCTCGAGGTCGCGGTCCAGCTTGCGCGCCTTCGGCATCTCGGTCGCCGCCGTGCCGGCCAGCGCACGCAGCACCGGATCGCCGGTCGCCACACGGCGCCCGTGCGGGCGCGTCGTGCCGGCAGTCTCGCCAAGCAGGCGGTCGACCACGGTGGCGGCGCTCAGTTCCAGGTCGGCAAAGTCGACCAGCGCTGCGCCCTGCGTCCTCGTGGCCTGCGTCTTCAGAATGGCACTGGCGCTCTTCATCCACGGACCGACCGGGCCGGAGGGCTGCGCACCGCGCGCCATCGCCTCGACGAGCACCGCCTCAAGCCCGCGGTAGAGAAGCAGCAGCCGGGCATCCCCTGGCGCCGTCGCAATGTGCTCGAGGTCCGCGACGGTGGTCTCGCACCCCCGACGGCGCAGGAGATTCAGGAGGTCCTTGATGGAGCGGGAGCCGTCGATCCCCGGAGGGGGGACGACCACGATATGTGCTTCGGCCATGCGCCGCTGATAGGCCCTGGCCGAAGCGACGTCCATAAATTCGAGCGGCTTAGAGCGTCGTTTGCGCAAGCTTCTTTCACCGCCATCCGGTTCGACCCGTCGACCGGCCGCGGCGATCCGCGGCAGCGCCTTGCATCTGGCGGCCGATGCGACGAAACCTAGCCGCTCGAGCCGGACCGGGGGGAGCGCACTTTGAACGGCGAGCATGAAGGGCAGCAGACGGCGGCACCGGATCGCCCGGTCGTCGTCACGTCGCTCAATCCGTTCGCCAAGCTCGACCGGCAGCTCAAGTGCTGGCGCGCCTGGACCGACCTCGGCTTCACCGTGCGCACCGCCAACGTCGCCGCCGAGGCCGAGCGCCTCGTGACCGCTGGTGTCGCGCCCGATGCGATCCTGCTCGTGGAGGACGAGGCGAGCGGCCGCGCCCTCTTCGGCAAGCCGATGCCGCGGGTGGCGCCACTGCTGGCAGGCCTCGCGGAGACCCTGCCCGGGCGCGCCATCCTCCTCACCAATTCGGACATCTTCCCCGCCACGCGCCACGCCGACGTCGTCTCGATCTGGCTCGCCCAGGCCCCCATCGCCGCTCTCGCCCGGGAGGAGACGGCGACGCACGAATCCAGCGCCTTCGCCGAGCGCGCGCCCTACCGCGGCGGGCTCGACACCTTCCTCATCGGCGCCGACCGCCTCGGTGCTCTTAACGCGGCGCTGGCGGAGATCCCGGCTGCCGCGCGCATGTGCTTCGGCATCCCGGGGTGGGACTACCTGATGGGCGCGGTCGCGCTGTCGCTGGGCGGGGTGATCATGGACTCCGGTCTGCTGCTGCACGAGAGCCACGACACCACATACGCCAACGTCGACGAGTTCTTGCACTATGTCCCGGCGATGCAAGCGCTCGGCGCGGCGACGGGCCCCAGCGCCGCCGAGGCGGCCTTGCAGTTTTTCCAGCGGATCGACCACGAGTGCCGCATGACGGCGGCCGCCTCGCGGTTGGCGCGGCTGAAGTACTACCGCCAGCCCATCGCCGCCACCACGGCGCAGGCCCGAAGCGCCACCGCCCGTTTCCTGGCCGCCTGCCCGTTCGAGCGCCCCACGGCGAACTTCGCCATCCTCGCCGCGCTGGCGGACGACCTCCGTGCAGCCGTCCCCCTCCCGGCGGCCGACATGGAACGCGCGCTCAACGTCTTCTCGCGCGGGGCCGGCGTGCAGGCGGACTTCCGCGCCGCGCTCGCCGCCACCGTCTTCGCGCTCATCGCGCGGCAGGGCCTCGACGCGCCGCCCCGTGCGCCGCGCAGGACCGACAGGAGCCACGTTCAGGCGACCAGCGCGCTGACGCAGGCCGGCGTCCAGGACGGTGGGACCGAGCGCCGGGCCGTGGCGCGGCTCTTCGCCGTCGAGCGTGCCGCGCATGGGATTCACAACGAGGCGCTTTACGAGTACCTGATCCTCGCGGCCGAGAACGACGCGGAACGCGCGCTCGTCGCCATGCTGAACCCGCGATCGTCCGAGGCCACCCAAGATGCTGCCTGAGCCCCTGTCCGTCACCGCCGTGCTTCCGTTCGAGGACGGATTCCGCCTGGAGCCGGCGGGCGCCGACCTGCCCGGCATCTCCATCGTCATCCCGGTCTACAACGCGGGGCCGTTCCTGGAGCGCACCATCCGCAGCCTGCTGATGAACGACCTCGCCGGCTGCGAGCTGATCCTCATGGACGGCGGCAGCACGGACATGACGATGCAGGTGGTCGAGCACTACCGCCAGCACTTCGCAGTGGTGGTGTCGGAGAAGGACTCCGGCCAGTCCGACGCCATCAACAAGGGAATGGCGCGGGCCAAGAAGCCGATCCTCACATGGCTCAACGGCGACGACCTGATCCTGCCGAACCGGCTCAAGGCCGTGCGCGAGGCGTTCGCCGCCAAGCCGGGAACCAAGGTGGTGGTCGGCAACGCCTACCTCACCGCGCTGGACCTCACGCCGATCCACCGGTTCAACTATGCTCCCGAGCGGCTGACCTTCGGCCGGCTTCTGAACTACACGATGAACCACCTGGTGCAGCCGAGTGTGTTCTTCTCGCGCGAGGCGTGGCGGGCGTGCGGGCCGGTCAAAGACGACCTCCACTACGCGATGGACGCGGACCTCTTCCTGTCGATGGCCGGGCGCTTCACCTTCGAGCACGTGCCGGTGGACGTCGCCTACAGCGTCTACCATGCCGAGTGCAAGACACTGAAGAAGCGCGGCGAATTGCTGGCCGAGCTGGCGCTGGTGCAGACCCGGTACGGCGGCTTCAAAGAGGCCGAGATCACGCTGGGCCAACTCGTCGGCCTCTACAACGAGGCGAAGGCCAGGGCCGAGGCGCTCGAAGAAAACGCCGGGGCAGGCGACGATGTGACCCTGCTGCACCGCAAGCTCAACGCGATGTCGCGCGAGCGGCGCAAGGCGCAGGACCTGCTGCTGGAAACGAGCGCGGACGCCGCGTGGTGAAGGCAGCACTGCCCTCCGTCGCGGTCCTCTCCAGCGCCCCCCACGGCGGCGCCGGCATCGCGGCCAGGCGGCTCGCCGACGCGCTCAGCGCCCACGGCGCGGCGTGCGACTTCATCGATATCGACGCGCTGGGCGAGAGCGTGCCGGAGGATGCCCGCCCGTCGCGCTCGTTTAGCAACCGCACCCTGACGGACACGCACTTCACCGTCGAGCATCCGGGCTTCTGCCGCGGCTGGCTGGTGGAGATGCTGAGCGGGTACGACATCGTCAACGTGCACTGGGCGCTGGGGCTGATCGCGCTGGAGGAGATGGCCGCCCTCGCCCGCCGCGGCCGCACCCTGGTGCTGACGCTGCACGACTTCCACTACGTCACCGGCGGGTGCCACTACCCCGCCGGGTGCGAGCGTATGGGCATCGGCTGCCACGCGTGCCCGCAGATCGACCGGTCGCTGGCGAGCGTCGCGGTGCCGCCGCGCGCCCGCCGCTTCAAGACGGCGCTGTTCGCGCACCCCAATGTGCACCTCACCGCGCCGAGCCACTACGTGCGCGACGGTGCGGTGGCGAGCGGCATCGTCCCGCACGGCCGCGCCCATGTCATCCGAAACGCCTACCGCCCGCTGGCGCCCCGGCCCGCCGCGCGTGAGGGCGACACCGTGCGGCTGATGCTGATCGCCGATTCACTGGCCGAGCGGCGCAAGAACATGCGTCTGGCGCTGGAGGCGCTCGCGCTCCTCGCCGCCCGCCTCGATGCTCGCGCCGATGCGCCGACGGTGGCGCTCGACCTCGTCGGCACATCGGATCCGGCGACGTCTGCGCTGATCAAGAAGACCGGTCTCACGGCAACGGCGCATGGCCGCATCGACGATCACGCCGCGCTCACCCGGATCTACCGGCAGACCGACCTCCTGCTGACACCATCGCTGGAGGACAACTGGCCCAACATTCTCGTGGAGGCCGGCGTCTACGGTGTCCTTCCGGTGGTCGGACCGGGGCATGGGTGCGAGGAGTTCGTCCGGAGTTTCAACTTCGGCGTCGTGGCCGAGGCCTACACCGCGGCCGCGTTCGCCGACGCGCTGGAGCGCGCCATCGATCGCATCGCCCCCGCCTCGGGCGCACCCTCCGGTGACCGCGCGGAGGCCGCCGCCGCAATTCGCACCGCCCACGCGCCCGAACGAATCGCCGGCCAGTTCCTCCGCCGATTCACGCCGCCCCTCGCAGACGCGGCACCGTCCCCCGCCCCGCACCACATCGAGCCCATCGTTTGACCCCGACGCCTCCCGACCTCGACGCCCTGCGCGCCTCCCTCCTCGAGACGCACCCGAACCACCCGATCTGCACGCGTGAGACGGAGATCCTGGTCGAGGGATACCCCCGCAGCTCAAATACCTTCACCATCGACATGATCAACGTCCTGTCGGAGCGGACGGGGCCGCACCGGCGGACCGCGCACCACACCCACAGCCGCCGCCATGTGGACCTGGCACTCGGCTACGGGGTGCCCACGGTGATCCTGCTCCGCCGCCCGCTCGACGCGATCGTCTCCTACAAGGTCTACTCCGGCCGGCCGACAAAGGCGTGCGTGACGGAGTACGTGGCATTCTACGACGGCCTCGCCGATCGCGACGGCTACATCGTCGGCGCGTTCGAGGAAATCGTCGGCGACTTCAACGCGTTCCTGGCCCGCCTCAACCCGCTCCTGGCGCGCCCGATCCCCCTGTCGCCCGACGTCGATGCGGACGCGCACACCGCCCATCATCGCGATCTCAGCCGCGGCGGAGAAGGTGCACGGCGAGCACGCGATGCGCCGCGTCGGCGTGCCGGACGCTCGGCGCGATCCCTTGAAGGCGGAGGTGCACGACAGCGTCGCCGAGGCCCTCGCCGCCGATCCCACGGCCGACCAGCTCCACGCGGCGATGATCGCCAAGCGCGGCTGACCCCCTCACCAACACCTCGCCCAAACGCGCAGGGGCCGACTCCCACGCCCCTTCCGCAGCGCCCGCCTCCGCGAAAACGGCACCGGTGGGTCTCGCGCCTGTTCCTCGGAGCCAGCCATCGCTGAAGCCCGACAAGACCCGGAGCGAGTTGCCGCACAAGGCCGATAGAGCGAAGCGTGCCTTGTGCGGCGGCTCGGTCCGGGTCAGGGCTTCAATCAGCGATGGCTGGGTCCGAGGGACAGGCGCCCCGCCCCCTGTTCCTTGGTGAAGCCGGAGCGTCCCCCCGCACGCTCGTCCATCGCGCCTCGCGGGGCTACCGCGGCAGCGCCTGGCGCAACTCCTCGAGCCACACGGCGGCCGACGCATCGGAGGGTGCGCGCCAGTCGCCGCGCGGCGACAGCGATCCGCCGGCCGAGACCTTCGGCCCGTTGGGGATGGCCGAGCGCTTGAACTGGCTGAAGCCGAAGAAGCGCTACAGGAACATCTCGAGCCAGTGCGCGATGGTCGCGAGGTCGTACTGGTCGCGGGCCTCGGCGGGAACTCGATCGGCCACAGCCCCGCCGCGGCCTCGCGCCACGCGTGCCAGGCCAGGAACGCCACCTTGGACGGCGGCAGGCCGTAGCGCATGATGTGGAAGAGGAAGAAGTCGTGCAGCTCGTAGGGGCCGATCTGGTCCTCGGTGCTTTGGAGTTCCTCGCTCGGCGCCGGCGGGCACCAGCTCGGGCGAGATCTTGGTGGCGAGGATGTCGCTCAGGACCGCGTTGGTCGCGCTCGTCGAACTGATCGGTGCTCGCGGCCCAGCGGATCAGGTACTGGATCAGGGTCTTCGGGACGCCGGTGTTGACGGCATAGTGGCTCATCTGGTCGCCGACGCCGTAGGTGCACCAGCCGAGCGCCATCTCGCGAGAGGTCGCCGGTGCCGATGACGAAGCCGCCGTGCTGGTTGGCGAGGCGGAAGAGATAGTCCGGTGCGCAGGCCCGCCTGCACGTTCTCGAACGTCACGTCGTAGACCGGCTCGCCGCCCGCGAAGGGGTGGCCCATGTCGGCCAGCATCTGCCGGGCGGCGGGGCGGATGTCGATCTCCTCGGCGCTGACGCCGAGCGCGCGCATCAGCGCCAGGCGTTGGCCTTGGTGGCCTCGCTGGTGGCAAAGCCCGGCATGGTGAAGGCGAGGATCTTCTCGCGCGGCAGGCCGAGCCGGTCGCACACCTTGGCGGCGACGATCAGCGCGTGGGTCGAATCGAGCCCGCCCGAGACGCCGATGACCATGCTGCCGCCGCCCGTCGCCTCGAAGCGCCGCGCGCAGGCCCTCCACCTGGATGTTGAAGGCCTCGTAGCAGTCGAGGTCGAGGTGGCTCTCGCGGTTCGGCACGTAGGGAAAGCGGCGGATCGGCGCATGCAGGCCGACATCCTCGAAGGTCGGCTCATGGGCGAAGCGCGATCCAGCGGCAGCCGTGCCGGCCCGCACCCAGCGTGGTCGGCGGCATTGCGCCGTAGGTGCGGGTGGCGCATGCGCTCGGAGAGGATGCGCCCGGTGTCGACGTCGGCGATGGCCAGCTGCGGCTCGAGGCTGAAGCGCTCGGCCTCGGCCAGCAGGTCGCCGAGCTCATAGATGGCACCCTGCCCGTCCCAGGCGAGGTCGGTCGTGCTCTCGCCCGGCCCGGCCGCCGAGTAGGCGTAGGCGGCGACGCCGCGCTGGGACTGCGAGCGGCACAGCAGGTGGCGGTCGTCCGCCTTGCCGATGACGATGTTGGAGGCCGAGAGGTTGGCGAGGATGGTCGCCCCGGCGAGCGCGCCGTCGGAGGACGGCGGCGATCGGCGCCCACAGGTCCTCGCAAATCTCGACGTGAAGCACGAAGCCCGGCAAGGTCCGACGCCTCGAACAGGAGATCGACGCCGAAGGGCACCGGCGGCCGGCGACCTCGATCTCGTCGCCGACGCGGCGCGGCCGGGCGAGAACCAGCGTTTCTCGTAGTACTCGCGGTAGTTCGGCAGGAACGCCTTGGGCACGACGCCGAGGATCGCCCCGCGGCGATGACCACGACGGCGCAATTGTAGAGCCGCCCCTTGTGGCGCAGCGGCGCCCCGACGAGCAGCACGGGCGTGAGCGCAGCTCCTGGCGGCGACGATGGTCGCAAGCGCGTCGTCGACGGCCGTCAGCAGCGCGTCTGATGGAGCAGATCGTCGATGGCGTAGGACGAGACGCACAGCTCCGGGTAGATCAGCAGATCGACGCGGGCGCGTCGGCGCGGCGGGCTCGGTAAGGATCGCTTCGCGGTTGAAGGCGACGTCGGCGGGGCGGCCGATGGGGGTCGAGGTCGCGACACGCACGAAGCCGTGCCGGTGCGTGGCGTAGAAATTGGCGGTCGGCACGGCGCTCACCTTCAAGCTTCCTGCAAGCGGGCGGGCCACCCGCCCCAGGTCCCGTTCGTCCACCATTTCGCCCGCCGAGGCAAACGCTTCGCCGCCCTGCGAGAATCGGCCCGCGGCGCCTACGCGGTGGCGAGCACCTCGGCCGGGACGAGCGGCGGCGCCGAGGCCGCCGGGCCGAACCGGGCTTCGAACGTTTCGCGCAGGACCATGTCCACCTCTTCCATGGTGACGACGCGGCCGAGGGCGGCGAGGCTCGTCACGCCGTGCTCGCGCACCCCGCATGGGACGATGCCGGAGAAGTGGGAGAGGTCCGGCTCCACGTTGAGGGAGATGCCATGGAAGCTGACCCAGCGGCGGATGCGCACGCCGATGGCGGCGATCTTGTCCTCACCGGTACCGTCCGGCCGGGCGACCCATACGCCGACGCGTCCCTCGCGCAGTTCACCGCGCACGTTGAAGGCGTCGAGTGTGTCGATGATCCAGCCCTCGAGCGCCTCGACGTAGGCGCGCACGTCGCGCCCGCGCTCGCGCAGGTCCATCATGAGGTAGGCCACGCGCTGGCCGGGCCCGTGATACGTGTACTGCCCGCCGCGGCCGGCGTAGATGACGGGGAAGCGGTCCGGATCGACGAGGTCGGCCGGGCTCGCGCTGGTGCCGGCGGTATAGACCGGCGGATGCTCCAGCAGCCACACCGTCTCGCCCGCGCTGTGGTCGGCGATGGCGGTCGCGCGCGCCTCCTGCGCCCGAAGCGCGGCGTTGTAGTCGACGAGATCGTCGGAGATCATCCACTGGGCTGGCATGGGCGCAATGTCGGCGAAGGCCTCGCCAATTGCAAGATCGCCGCCGGCTTCGCCCCGCTTGGAAACCGCCGCCTCAGCCGAAGATGCCGCCGCGTTCCGGCATATGCGCGCCGCCGTCACGTTCGCCCGGACGGATCGCGAGACGCATGTCGCGATCGTCCAGGCTTGGGCGACGATGCTCGTGGACGAACTGGCCGTCGGAGCCCGGCGGGTCGAAGGGCATGGTCTCGGCAAACATCCAGTCGAAGCCGCCAGTGTCGGTGCTGAAAGCGTTCACGTTCGTCTCCCTGTCCTCTCCGGCGGCGGAGGACGGCGCGTCCACCACTGACATCCCGGATCTGGGGTGACGAACGCGCATCCCGTGTGATCGTGGTCACAGAGTTGGGGTCTATCGGTTTGCGCCATACCGAGGCTTGAATTCGTGACCAAACCCGCTTGAAAGACCGAACGGAGGGTGCTACTTGCGCCACTCCGATCGCGGTCGTGGCGGAATTGGTAGACGCGCAGCGTTGAGGTCGCTGTGGGGCAACCCGTGGAAGTTCGAGTTTTCTCGACCGCACCATCACTTTACTTGTCGTTTTAGTCATCGCCCGGGGTCCGTTTCCTTGGCGATGTATCCGTGAGGCCGGCTCTACCCGCCCGCCTCCGGGACGATACGCTGGAAACCGATCACGTCCGCGCGCTGCAGCGCGCGCGCCGCGAGGGCCAGACCGCACCAGGTCAGCCGCCCGCCCGGAAGCGTCAGCCGCGCGACCGGAAGCATGAGGCGGGCCGCGACGTGGACGCCGAACGACGGGCCGCTGTCGCCCGCGACACCGGACCTCCCGCCCCGAGCCGTTCCCACACCGTACGAGTGTCACGATCTTCGCGCAGTCGTCTCATAACCTCATCGGTGAAGCCAACTTTTTACGCCACCATTGGATGACAGCATTGTTTCGCATGTTATCGCGTTGGAGCGAGCGTAAGGAGGACCGCGTCTAGATGGCCGATCAGTTGACCGAAGACGAGGTGTCCGTTTCCGACGGTCTCCTCACCGAGGTCCGCGCACTGATCGGCGCGGGCGACAGGGATGGTCTGCGCCTGCGCGTCGAAGACCTACACGAATTGGACGTCGCCGAGCTGATCTCGCGGCTGGAACCGGACGAGCGGATCGAGTTCGTGCGCCTGCTCGGCCGCGACTTCGACTTCACCGCCCTAACGGAAGTCGACGAGAACGTCCGCCTCCAGATCCTCTCCGAGCTCGCCCCGACCGATGTTGCCGACGGTTTGGCCGGCCTCGATTTCGGACGACGCGGTCTACATTCTCGAGGACCTGCCGGACGAGCAGTCCGAGGCGATCCTGGCGCAGCTCCCGTTCGCGATGCGCCACCGGCTCAAGCGCAGCCTCGACTTTCCCGAGGAATCCGCCGGCCGGCGCATGCAGACGGACTTCGTCGCCATGCCGCCCTTCTGGACCGTGGGCCAGGTGATCGACACGCTGCGCGAGGAGGTCGACCTTCCCGAGCAGTTCACCGAGATCTTCGTGGTCGACGCCGCCTTCCGCCTGATGGGGACGGTCAAGCTCGACCGTCTCCTGCGCACGCAGCGCCCGGTGAAGATCACCGAGATCATGGACGAGGAGCCGCGCACCATCCAGGCCGAGGAGGACCAGGAGGAAGCGGCGCGCATCTTCCAGCGCTACGACCTGTTGTCGGCGGCCGTGGTGGACGATTCGTCCCGCCTCGTCGGCATCCTCACCATCGACGATATCGTCGACATCATCGAGGCCGAGGCCGAAGAGGACATCCGCGCCCTCGCCGGTGCCGGTGACGCGGAACTGTCCGACACGCCCTTCTACGTCGCACGCACGCGCATCCCGTGGCTGATGATCAACATGATGACGGCGTTCCTGGCGTCGGGTGTCATCGCGCTGTTCGACGGCACCATCGAGGCGATGGTGGCGCTCGCCGTCTTGATGCCGGTGGTCACCGCGCTCGGCGGCAACGCGGGCATCCAGGCCATGACCGTCACCGTGCGCGCCATCTCGCAGCGCGAGATTTCCAAGCGCAACGTCGTGCGCGTGATGCTGCGCGAGACGCTGGTCGCGCTCATGAACGGGACGTGCGTGGCGCTCTCGGTGGGCATCGTCGCGGCGGTGTGGTTCGCCAACATCGAGCTGGGCGGCGTGATCGCGGTGGCGATCGTCTTCAACATCATCTGCGCGGGCTTCTTCGGGGCCACGTTGCCGATGCTTCTGGACCGCGTCGGCATCGACCCGGCGGTGGCCTCATCCGTCTTCCTCACCACGCTGACCGACGTGATCGGCTTCTTCGCCTTCCTCGGCATCGGCAGCTGGTGGTTCGGGCTCGGCTAGCAACCGGCCGGCGGCCCGCTACACTGATCCGAAGCGCGAGCGGCGCTCCGGCCGGGATGGCCAAGCGCCGCGCATCCGGGGCGAAGGAGGAGTGCGGCCATGATGCGGCTCTTGCGCATCCGCGACCTGGAGTACTTCATCGCGATCGCCGAGAACGGGTCGTTCTCGCGCGCGGCGCAGGCGTGCGGCATCTCGCAGCCGACGCTGTCGGCCCAGGTGCGCCGCATGGAGGACCTCCTCGGCGTCACCCTGCTGGAGCGGCGCCACGGGCACATCAGCATCACCACCGAGGGGGCGGAAGTGCTGGCCGCCGCGCGCGAGATCATGGACGCCTTCCACCGCGTGCAGCGCACCACTAAGGGCGACGGAGTGCTGCTCGGCCGCCCCATGCGCTTTGGCCTCCTGCCGACGGTGGCGCCCTACCTCGCGCCGCACTTTCTCACCACCGTCACCGAGCTTTCGGACAACCCCGAGATCACCTTCGTCGAGGACCGCACCGATCAGCTCGAGGCAGGCGTCGCGTCCGATCATCTCGACTTCGCCATCACCGCCACCCTGCCGCGGGCCAACGCGCTGACCGCCATCCCCCTCGGCAACGAGCGGCTTGTGGTGGTTTCCCGCCACGCGCTGCCCGAAACCGTCTCGCTGGACCGCCTCGATCGCCCGCTGCTGCTGATGCAGGAGGGGCACTGCTTCCGCGAGGTCGTTTCGGAGGCGATCCGCCGGGCGCAGCTTCGCTGCGAAGCGGCGATGGCGACGCGAATCGGGCCATCGTCCTTCGCGACCCTCGTCAGCCTGGTGCGCGCGGGCGTCGGCGACACGATCCTGCCCGAGCCCTACGCCCGGCAGAGCTGCGAAGCGGTTGCCGGTCTCTCCGTGGCCTTGATGGAGCCGCTGACGGAGGGTCGCCAGCTCTATTTCATCGTGCGCGCCGGGCGCGAACGCTACCGCGACGTGACGCGGCTGGTGAACGCGGCCCGCGAAGCGCACGGGCTGGTGGGCGGCGAGATCCCGGACGATCCCAGCGCGCCAACCCTCGGCCGCTCACCCTTCGCGCCCACCCTGTAACCCTAAGCGCGCGATCCAGCCTCGCCCAAGCTTGCTAGCCTAACTTGACGACAACGCGCCCAGGCCGGGGTCCGGTGCGGGGAATGCGTTCGCTCAGCGGCCTCTCAGGTACGCGCAAGCGGTGGGTCGACGAGTTGAAACGCTTACGGTCGCGCGGGGTGGGCCCGAGGCAAGTGGTGCCCGGCGCTTCGGCAGCGACCGAGACGGGGAGCGGATGATGTTTGTTCTGCTGATCGGCGCATGGTTCTGCGCGGGGGTCGTGGTTCTGGTGCTCGCCGCGCGCGGAACACTCGGCTTTCATGACCGCTTCGACGTTAATGGATCGTACGCCCTTCAAGGCCACGCGTCCGGCGTCTCCCTCACGGCACGCCCCAGTTTCGGGGCACCGGGGGCAATCGCCTTGCAGCTCGCCGCATCGCCCGCTGCCACCGCGCCTGCCGAGCCCGTTCGTACGGCCCGCAGCTCCGCCGCATCCGCGACCGCGGCGAACACCCACAGCCGGGATGCGCTCAGCGGCTTGCGCGGACCGCTGCAGACCGTCGCCACCCTCCTGCGCTTCGTAGCAGGCGATGGCTGGGACGAGGCGCGGGACGAAGCGGTCGCCAGATTGCGTGGCGTCGGCTCCCGGCGGGACGTCGCCGCGGCCCTCCGCGCCGCCGAACGGGCGGCGGGCGCGACCGTCGACGTCACCGCCACCATCGACCGCCTCGCCACCCGCCTCGCCGACCGCATGGACCATGCGGAACGCGCCTGCGTCGCCGACATGGTCTGCGCCATCGCCTATTGCGGCTCCGACTCGTCGGCCCGCGCCAGCCGCGCCGCTGCACTGTTGCTCAAGAGCTGATCGCCGCCGCCACCCAAGCCACACCGCCGCGAAGGGGCGCCCGGCACCATCGCCCCGGTGCGCCCGCTGCGGCGGGCTACTCGATGCCGAGCTTCTCGCGCACGATGCCCTGAACGGCCTTCGGATTGGCCTTGCCGCCGGTCGCCTTCATCACCTGACCGACGAACCAGCCCGCCAGGTTCGGCTTCGCCTTGGCCTGCTCGGCCTTCTCCGGGTTGGCCGCGATGACCTCCTCCACCGCGGTCTCAATGGCGCCGGTGTCGGTCACCTGCTTCATGCCCGCGCGCCTCGACGATCTCCGCCGGGTCACCGCCTTCGGACCACACGATCTCGAAAAGGTCCTTGGCGATCTTCCCGGAGATCACGTCCTGGCTCCATGAGGTCCAGGATGCCGCCGAGCTGCGCCGCCGACACCGGGGAATCCTCGATGTCGATCCCCTCCTTGTTGAGGCGGCCGAACAGCTCGTTGATCACCCAGTTCGCCGCCGCCTTGGAATCGCGGCCCGTCGCCACGGTCTCGAAATAGCCGGAGGCGGCAACGTCCGTCACCAGCACGCGAGGCGTCGTAGGCCGACAGCCCCAGCGTTTCGATGTAGCGGGTGCGGCGCTCGTCGGGGAGCTCCGGCAGCGACGCCTGCAGGCGGTCCACCATCTCCTGAGCCAGCACCAGCGGCAGGAGGTCCGGGTCGGGGAAATAACGGTAGTCGTGCGCCTCTTCCTTCGAGCGCATGGACCGCGTCTCGCCGGTGCGCGCATCGAACAGACGCGTCTCCTGCACGATGCTGCCACCGTCTTCCAGAATGCCGATCTGCCGCCGCGCCTCGTAGTCGATCGCCTGGCCGGCGAAGCGGATGGAGTTGACGTTCTTGATCTCGCAGCGCGTGCCGAGCGGGCCGCCCGGCTTCCTCACCGAGACGTTGATGTCGGCGCGAAGGTTGCCCTTGTCCATGTCGGCGTCGGAGGTGCCGAGCGTGCGCAGGATGAGGCGCATCTTGGTGAGGTAGGCCTTCGCCTCGTCGGCGGAGCGGATGTCCGGCCGCGAGACGATCTCCATCAGCGCCACACCCGAGCGGTTGAGGTCCACCGATGAGCGGCCCTGGTGGAGGTCGTGGACGGACTTGCCGGCGTCCTGCTCCAGATGCAGCCGCTCGATGCCCACGACGATGCGCTCGCCGGTCAGCATGTCGACGATCACCTCGCCCTCGCCGACGATGGGATGGGCGAACTGGCTGATCTGATAGCCTTGCGGCAGATCGGGATAGAAGTAGTTCTTGCGATCGAAGCGCGAGACCATGTTGATCTGCGCCTTGAGGCCGAGACCGGTTTTCACCGCCTGCTCGACGCACGCCTCGTTGATGACCGGAAGCATGCCCGGCATCGCCGCGTCGACCAGGCTCACATGGTCGTTCGGCTCACCGCCGAAGGCCGTCGCGGCGCCGGAGAACAGCTTTGCGTTGGACTGGACCTGGGCGTGGATCTCCATGCCGATGACGACCTCCCAGTCGTCCAGCGCGCCCTTGATGAGCTGGTCCGGCGAGGCCGCGCGCCAACCCAATTCCTTGTGCGTCGGCACAGCGACATGTTCATTCATCACGCTCTCCTTGCGATCGGGTACTTAGCGGGCCGGCAAGGCCGGAGGCAACTGCGGACATACCGTCGTCTTGGGGTTTTTCGACACGGTATCCGACCGGTATGCGCCGTGTGCGCAACCTGCCGGCGCGCGCGGGAGCCAGCCCGGCGAACTGTCATCCCTCCTGCATCACGGCGTCACGCGGGTGGCTTATCCACGCCATCTGCCGCGTTGATCTCACGTTCGCAACAGCCGCCGATGGAGCCTGCCTTGCACCTTGCCCGACCTCTCCTACTCGCCCCACTCGCCCTCGTCGCCGCCTCCAGCACCACCGTCATGGCGGAGGAATGCGGCGCGTTCCTGAAGTCCCACCCCCGCAACCAGACCTGGGAATGCCGCCTGTCGCACAACCAGGGCCAGGGCCACGTCGAGCGGGCCGGCTGCTTCACCAACGAAACAGAAGGCATGGCCTGGCTGGAGCGCGAATCCGGCAATGCCGACGGCCGCATCGAACTCGCCGAGTGCCAGAACAAGAACGACATCGTTCGGATGGGGCAGCTGGAGAAATAGCCTCCGCCCAAAGGCGAGCGCTATCCGGCCCCGACGCGGTCGCCGCTCAAAGCCCGGGCTGATCCACCTCAGCGCCATAGCATTCTCCGTCGATGCCCCGTCGGACCGGCCGGGCCGCCATGATGAGGTCACGGAGCGGCGTGTCGTCCGTGATTTCCCCCTCCAAAGAGATGCGCAGCTCCATGTAGAGCCGGCGGCCGTGCTGCGCCCTGCAGTCGAACACGACGCGCCGGCTGGCCCCCTTACCGAACGCCGCGTCCAGCGCTGCCGACACGTCCCGCGGGTCGAGCGCGCTTGCCACGGTGACTGCGGAAGAGCGCACCGACGGCGGAGGCGTTGAGGGCGTCGACCAGGCGAATCGCGTCGCGGTAGTATTCCTCGGCGCCGCCAGCGGCGAAGTAGCACGAGCCGTGCTTGTAATATTGATAGCGCTGAAGATCGCTGCGAACGGCCGGCATGACGTCCGCCAAGGCCCTGCGCGTGGCACCGCTGAGCGCGAGCGGCTGCATGCGCGCCCAGTTCCGGCCCTCCTGTGCCTGCGCCGCCTTGGTGCACCAGAACGTCCCGTCCGGTTGCGGCCAGAGGCCGTGCAGGGAAAAGCCATCCGCGGCGCCGTCGAGCCTGCCGTCGTTGAGGAGGCGGCACTCGGGCTCGTGCCGTCCGCCGCTGGTCTCGCAGAAGGCCGGCTGCCAGCTCACGGCGAGCAGATTGTTCGTTGACTCGGGTCTGCCGGTGCGCTGCGCTGTTCCACGATCGCTCTGGCTTTGCCCGCGCGCGCCGGATGCGGCAGCCGGTGCCTCGGCCAAGTGGCGTCCGCATGAGACGTCCACCCAACGTTCCTCGATCTCCGGCGCGCCCTCCACGAGGATGCGATAGTGATCGCCTCCGGCTTTGTTGATCATCAGGAACGGGTAGGATCGCCCCGGTTCGGTCTGGACGGCGCCGGGGTTGCCCCCCACGATGCGCCTGGTCGCGGGGCACGCCCGGTCCGCAACGAACACGCCGTCGAGCGCGGGCGCCGCCCATCACCGTCGACGCGCCAGCAATCGCAACGGCCGCAGCCAACAGCATTCGCATAGGGTCTATCCTCACTTCTGCGGCCCTCGCACCGACGGCGTCAGATGGTGACGGCACCGTCATGCTTGGCCTTGTGCGGCGGCTCCACGTGGATCGAGATCATCGACTCGCCCATCTCACGGCGGATCGCCGCCTCGATCCTGTCGCAGATGACGTGTGCATCCGTCACCGTCATATCGCCAGGCACGACGAGGTGAAACTCGACGAACGTGCGCTTGCCGGCGTGGCGCGTCCTGAGGTCGTGCGCCTCCAGTGCGCCCGCACAGTTGTCGGCGATGGCCTTGCGGATGAGGGCGAGTTCCGCTTCGGGCGGGGCGGCGTCCATCAGGCCGCCGACGCTGTCGCGCATGAGGCTCCAGCCGGAGCGTAGCACGTGCACCGCCACCACCGCCGCCAGGATCGGGTCGAACAGCGACCATCCCGTGACGATGGCGAGTGCCAGACCGACGACCACCCCCGCGGAGGTAACGACGTCGGCCATGATGTGCTTCCCGTCCGCCAGCAGCGCGGGGGAGCGTTCGCGCCGGCCGTGGCGGATGAGGATCGTGGCCCAGGCCGCATTGATCGCGCCCGCGCACAGGTTCACCGCAAGACCGGCCCATGGCTGCTCGATCGGGCGTGGATTCATCAGCTCCAGCGCCGCCTCGCGGAAGATCATCGCCGCGGCGAGGACGATCAGCGCCGCCTCGAGCACGGCGGAGAGGTATTCGGCCTTCTGGTGTCCGTAGGGATGGTTGTCGTCGTCGGGCTGGCGGCTCAAGCGGATGGCGACGAAGGCGGCCATCGCGGCGCCGATGTTGACCGTGCTCTCCAGCGCGTCCGAGAAGAGCGCCACACTGCCGGTCATGTGCCAGGCGAGCAGCTTGATCGCGAATACCACCAGCCCGACCGCGATGCTGATCGCGGCGAGCGACGCGGAATTGACGCGTGTCAATTCGATCATCCCTCAGCCTCGCACGTGGTCACCGCCAGGGCGGTGGGCCCTTATGGCGCAATCGGTTGTGGCGCGATCGGTCCAGACGGAAAAGGGGCCGCGCGATCCCTGCGCGGCCCCTTTCGATGATCGGCGACCATGGTCGCCCGAGCATGGTTCCGGCGGCCGAAGCCGCCGCGTCATCAGCGCGAGTAGAACTCGACCACGAGGTTCGGTTCCATCTTCGCCGGATACGGCACGTCGCCGAGATTCGGCACGCGAGCGAAGGTGGCGGTCATCTTGGTGTGGTCGGCGTCCACGTAGTCCGGCACGTCACGCTCGGCGAGACCGATCGCCTCCAGCAGCGCCAGGAGGTTCTTCGACTTCTCGCGCACCTCGATCACGTCGCCCTGCTTGCAGCGGAAGGACGGGATGTTCACGCGGCGGCCGTTGACCTTCACGTGGCCGTGGCTGACGAACTGGCGCGCGGCGAACACGGTCGGCACGAACTTCGCGCGGTAGACGAGCGCGTCGAGGCGGCTCTCCAGGAGGCCGATCAGCTGCTCACCGGTGTCGCCGCGGCGGCGGACCGCCTCGTCGTAGATGGAGCGGAACTGCTTCTCGGAAATGTTGCCGTAGTAGCCCTTGAGCTTCTGCTTGGCGCGCAGCTGCGTGCCGAAGTCGCTCATCTTGCCCTTGCGGCGCTGGCCGTGCTGGCCGGGGCCGTACTCGCGGCGGCCGGGGCTCACCGGGGACTTCGGGCGACCCCAGATGTTCTCGCCCATGCGGCGGTCGAGTTTGTACTTCTGCGAATGTCTCTTCGTCATTCCATCACGTCTTCATGAATCCGCACGGGCCCATCCCGCGCGGGTGCCGGCCCGGTTCCCCGGATCTGCCAGCCAAAAGACGCCCCTCCTCTGTGCCCGATGCCCCGCAAGGCATATAAAAGACACTGACAGGGCCTTGGCGGACGACCGCCGCGGCCCACGGGTGCGTTCTCGTTCTCCTGAGAGAGCGCCCGATGTAGCGGTCCGACGGTGGAAGGTCAACCGCCGGACCGCAGCACCATCTTGCCGGTTTAACAATGGCGTGGCACACCCCCAGGCAATCCGACCGGGAGAGTATCCGTTCATGCATCTGTCCGATGAGACCATCGCCGCGTACGGACTGGCAGAAAGCTTCATTCCCCCACACCCTTACCGCCACACGGAGCGGCTTTCCGCGTTGAAGCGCGTGAGCCTCGGCTCCAAAAATCTCCTGGCCGCCTTCCGCGACTTCGACTTTCAAAACAAGCGCATCAAGCAGAACTTCCTCGGCCAGACGTTGCATGTGTGCAACCAGCCGGAGGGTGTCCGCGAGACGTTGCACCAGCAGGCCGCCACCTTCGAACGCAAGACACCGGTGCAGCGCCACTCGCTGACACCGCTGCTGGGCGACGGGCTGTTCGTGTCCGACGGGCGGACCTGGGCCGAGCGGCGCAAGATCGTCGCCCCCATCGTTCACGGCCGCCGGGTGGACACCTTCGCCCCCATCATGCGCGACGTCGCCGAGGAATGGTCCGACCATTGGGCGCGGCAAGGGCGACGGCGCCACGCTCGATATCCTGTTCGAGATGGGCGAGCTGACGGCCGAGATCATTTCCCGCACCATCTTCGGCGCCAAGCTGGGGCGGGAGAACACGAACGAGATCATCGCGGGGTTCGCGGCGTACCAGAAGTCCATCCAGGTGCTGGACTGGCTGACGCTCCTCAACATGCCCGACTGGCTGCCGCGCCTGCGCAGCCGCCGCACCCTGCGGGCGCGCGACAAGGTGCACCGCGTCATCGACAACATCATGGCCCGCTTCCAGGCCGGCGATGTCGACGAGCGCGCGGTGATCCGCAGCCTGTTCGAGGCGCGCGACGGCGAGGGCAAGCCGCTCTCCAAGGCCGCCATCCGCAACGAGGCCATCGTCATCTTCATGGCCGGGCACGAGACGACGGCCAACACGCTGGCCTGGGCCTTCTACTGCGTCTCACAGAGCGCGCGGGTGTCCGAGAGACTGCAAGCCGAGCTCGCCGAGGTGCTGGATGGGCGCACGCCCGAGCTCGCCGACGTGCCCAAACTCGCCTACACCCGCGCCGTGGTCGAGGAGACGCTGCGGCTCTACCCGCCGGTGCCGCTGCTGGGCCGGCAGGCGACCGCCCCCGGCACACTGCTCGACCGCGAGGTGAAACCGGGCGAGCTTCTGATCGTCGCGCCGTGGCTGATGCACCGCAATCGCGACCTGTGGTCCCTGCCCGATCATTTCGTGCCCGAGCGGTTCGTCCCGGGGCTGGCGCCGCGGCCGAACAAGTACGCCAACATCCCCTTCGCCAGCGGCCCGCGCGTGTGCCCGGGGATGACCTTCGCGCTGACCGAGGCGACCATCTGCCTGGCCGCCCTGCTCCAACGCTTTGACGTGCGACTGAAGGAGGGCACGGTGGTGGAGACCGACTGCCGGCTGACGCTGCGGCCCAGTTCGCCGCTGTCGATGACCATCCACGAGCGCGCCGTCCACACACGCGCCGAGCCCGAGTACGCCGGTGCGCAATAGCGAGATCCCCTGGTCGGCGACCTACGCGCCCGAGCCCATCGCCCCGCCGCTCACCGACCTCTTCGGCGCTGCCGAGGCGCGCAAGGCCGCGATGCGGTACCATGTGCACGACCGGATCTACGGCGGCGGCAAGGTCGCCCTCCACCGCCTCTTCCGGTTGCTGCCGCCAGGCGGCGGGTCGCACCTTGCCGGGCGTATCGTGGCGCCCCGCTCGCGCGAGTTCTACCGGGGCAAACCCTTCATCGACCGCATGGACCGGATGATCGCCCGACTCGATCCCTCACTGGCCGACGACCCGGCGGGACGCGAGGCTTTGATCGGCCGCTGGTTCGAGAACACCGCCCGCGCCATGGCCGAGTTCTCGCAGCTCGAGGCCATCGCCTCCGAACCGCGCACCACGGTGGAGGGGCTGGAGATCGTCCGGCGCCTGCAGGCCGAGGGGCGCTCGATGGTGTTGACCACGGTGCACACCGGAATGTGGGAGATGGTCTCCTACCTCTCCTCGCGCCACTTCGGCGACAAGGGGACCGGGGCATGGGCGCCGCAGACCAACCGGTTCGAGAACCGCATCGTGGCGCGCACGCGCGAGAAGCTGGGCATCAAGGTTCTGCCGGCGACACCCAAACTCGCCCGCCAGCTCTACCGGATCCTGGCGGTGCCGGGTCAGACCATCGTGCTGGTGATCGACGAGCCGTCCGAAAAGACAGGTCAAGTTTCCGCTCTTCGGGCGGCCCATCGAGGAGCGCTGCAACTTTGCGTTCGCGCTCTATGCAGCGCAGCGCACCAAGGCGGCCATCGTGCCGGCGGTGATCACGCGCATCGGCCCGACGCGATTCACCTTCTCATATCGTGAGCCGATCGAGGTCGGTCCGGGCCGCGAAGGGTTCGAGACGGCGGCGTACGCGCTCAATGCCGTCTATGAGCCGCACGTGCTGGCCCATCTCGAGCAGTGGTACATGCTGCATGAGGTGAAGGTCCCGGAGCGGCCGACCGCCGGCTGACCGGGGCGACCGGGTCCGCTGAGCCGTTCGATCCGGTGGTCGACGGGTTGCGCTGACGTTGCGCCGTGCTGGGCTCGGTGCCGCGGTGGGTACTGGCGCGATCTCGCCTACCCTTTCGCCGAGCGTATTAGGACCCGCTGTCGATATATTCCGCATTCCGAGACGCCGGAAAGCTGCCGAGCCGGTAGGCGGCGGTCCTTGGGCGCCGCTCCAGAGCCGGAATGGCGGATTGCGCCGCCTGTGGGCCCCGGAGATATGCGTTCACGCCGGCGGGGATGCCGGCGCGGGGCTCAGGTGCGGTCGACGAACTTATGGAAACGGCTGGGGCGGCCGGACTTCGTCTTCTCACGATAGAGGAAGGCGAGGCCTTTTGCTTCGAATGTCGACAGGAAGCTGTCCCAGGACACTTCCTTCAAGCCCTCGTCGGGCTCTTTGAAGTCGATCCGCAGAATGCCGAGGTCGTTCTTCTCGGCGGTATCGGCGACGTGGCAAGGGCGACCGCCCCGCGCCTCGACCCACTCACGGATGAGGGTGTGATCGGTCGTCTGGTGCGCATCGTCCCCCGCTTCGGCCTTCGTGGTGCGGGCCCGGCCGGCAGCGGCGTCGGCTTTGGCTTTCGAGGCGGCCTCCGCCTTGGTGGGACGAGACGGTTTGCTGCTGGCCTTCGCGTTGGATGCTGTGCTGGCCTTCGCTGCCTTGCTCGGGGCCTTCGTGCTGCTCCCGGTCTTGGCGGCACCAATCTTCGCGGCCGCGCTCTTGCTCCCGCTCGCCTTGGTCGCGCTCGGAGAGGTCGAAGCTGCGGACTTGGGACTGGCCGACTTTGAGGTGGCCGACTTCGAGGTGGCGGGCTTGGCCGACGCGGACTTGGCGGAGGTGGCCTTGGCCGGCGCCGTCTTCGCGGAGGCGGATTTGGCAGAGGTCTTGGCAGCGGCGGTCTTGGAGGCGGTGGTGGACGTCGCCTTCGCCGGCGATGCCTTGGCTGTCGTCTTCGTCGAGGAGGATTTGGCGGGGCTCTTCGCGCTCGTGGTGCTCGCGGCCTTCGCCGGGGATGCCTTCTGCGACGCCGTCTTCGCCGGAGTCGATTTGGTCGATGCTGTCTTGGAAGCTGTCGTCTTCGATGCGGACGTGGTCGACGCTGCCTTGCTGGGCGCGGCCTTTGCGCTCATCTTCGGCGCAGCCGCCTTCGTGGCGCTCGACTTCGACGACGCCGCTTTGGTCGACGACGACTTCGCGGGCGCAGATTTCGTTTCGTTCGCCTTGGACGCTTTTGCCTTCGCGGATGCGGGCGCGTTCGCCTTGGCGGTGCTCGTTTTGCGCTTGGGCTGCGGCGCGGCGAGACCATTCTCCTCGGCATCGACGAACTTGGCGAACCTGCTGGGCTTGCCCGCCTTGGTCTTCTCCTGCAGCAGGACGGCGAGCTTGTACTCGTCCATCATCCGGAAGAAGTCGTCCCAGGAGATGGGGTCCAGCGACGCGTTCGGACGACCGAAGTCGAACCGTAAAAGCGCGCCGGGCACGTCGTTGTCGGTCGTGTCGGATACGACGGCGGGACGGGCCTTGCGGGCGTCCGCCCACGCCACAATCCGATCCCGGTCGCGCGTCAGTTCAGCATCACTCATGAAGCAAGCCCTCCGCCGATGGCTCGAGATGAGGAGTGGCCCACACCTCGAAGAGAAGAATGACAGATTTCCCCAGTAAGAACAGATCACGAGCCCATAAGTTCGCCAAGATTGGCAAATTCATCCCCAGACAGGGCTTCGAACCCGTCCCGACGACCCGTTCGCACCGTTGTAGGTCGCGCTTTGGCGGGCGCACAGAGCCCGCGCAGGCATCGCTCCCGCGCCACGCGCCACGACGCGTCGCCATCGCGTTGGCGCCACCCCAGCCGTCGAGAAGATCGGTATCGGTCATATGGCTGGAATACCGCGCGACGGTGGGTCCAGGCTTGCCACCGATGCAAGCCGCAAGCCACCGCTCTTGATTCCGGCGAGGACGGCCGCCGCGCCCACTCGGCAGGACGGGCAGCCTCGCGCCTCAGGCGGGTCGCGCCACCCGCCGACGCCACGCGATCAACGCGATCACGAGCGGCACGATCCACATCGCGATGGTCACGACGCCGAGCGCCCCGGCGATCGGTCGCTCGAAGAACGGCCAGCAGCGAGCCGTCGGCCTTGATGAGCGAGGTGATGAAGTTCTGCTCCAGCATCGGCCCCAGCACCAGGCCGAGGATCGCCGGCGCAACCGGGAATGCCGTTCTCCTCCATGAAGAAGCCCAGCACGCCGAGCGACAGCGCGATCATGACGCCGTACATCGAGTTGGTGATGGCGAAGGCGCCGACGACGCAGAACATCAGGATGAGCGGCATCAGCACCCGCTGCGGCACCCGAAGCGCCTGCTTCGGCGAGTTTGATCGCGACGAAGCCGAACGGCAGCAGCATCAGGTTGGCGAGGAAGAAGACGATGAAGACCGCGTGGATCAGCTCCGGATTGTGGATGAAGATCGTCGGCCCGGGGTTCATCCCCTTCACGTAGAGGACGCCGATCACGACCGCGGTGATGGAATCGCCCGGGATGCCGAACACCAGCGCCGGGATCCACGCGCCCGACGAGCGCGCTGTTGTTGGCCGCGCCCGCTTCGGCGAGCCCCTCCTCGTGGCCGGTGCCGAACTTCTCCGGCGTGCTTGGAGAAGCGCTTCGAGATCGCGTAGGCGATCCACGCGGCGATGTCCGCCCCCGCGCCCGGCAGCGCGCCGATCGCCGTGCCGAGCACCGAGCCGCGCAGTCCCTGCTTCCAGTACCGGCGCAGGTTGCGCGCCTGGCCGGCAGGATGCCGTGAATCGCCCCCGCCGGCGGCTGCAGCGAGCGGCGCCGTGCCACCACCGCGCGCAGCACCTCCGAGACGGCGAAGAGGCCGATCATCGCCGGGATGAACGGCACGCCGGTCATGCAGGTCGACGTTGCCGAAGGTGAAGCGCGGCTGGCCGGCGGGATTGTCGATGCCGATGGTCGCGATGAGCGAGCCCGATGAAGAGCGAGACCAGCCCCTTCATCGGCGAGGCCGGCGAGATGAAGACCGCGCACGACAGCCCGAGGCACACCAGCCAGAAATACTCGAACGAGGAGAACGAGAGCGCGAACTCGGCGAGCATCGGCGCGGCGAGCACCAGGACGGTGGTGCCGAAGAGGCCGCCGATGACCGAGAAGACGAGGCTCGTGCCGAGCGCTCGCTCCGCCTAGCCCTTGCGCGTCATCGCGAAGGCTTCGTCGGCGTAGGCGGCCGACGCGGGCGTGCCGGGGATGCGCAGCAGGCAACCCGGAATGTCGCCGGAGAAGATCGCCATCGCCGTCGCGGTGACGATAGCCGAGATCGCCGGGACCGGGTCCATGAAGAAGGTGACCGGCACCAGAAGCGCGGTCGCCATCGTGGCGGTCAGCCCGGGGATCGCGCCGACGAACAGCCCGAACGCCGCGGATGCCGCGATGACGGTGAGAACGTAGGGGTCGAAGACGAGCGCAGAAACGCGGCGGCAATGTCGCTCATCGTCTACCACAAGCTCGAGAGGATACCGCGCGGCAGCGGCACGCGCAGAAGATTGCCGAACGACCAAGCCACCACGAGGTCGCGATCGGCGACACGACGAGCGCCAGCAGAATATTCGCGCGGAACGTGAGTAGAAGCCCGAACATCAGCGCGCTTCCGGCGATGAGGAAGCCCACCCAGTGGGCCGACAGAACGAACGCCACGATGAGAACCACCACGGCGAGAAGCTGAAGCCAGGCACGTCGGCTCCCGGCCCCACCCCTCGAGGGCGACGGTGAGCCCGCCGCCGCGAACGATGCCGGTGACCGCCATGATGGCACCCAGCCCCACGAGGCCGATGCCGATGGTCACCGGGAAGGTCGCCGCCCCGTAGGACTGATTGGGCAGATTCGGGCAGTGACCACGCACTCCACGTGACCACGAGCCCGAGGAGCGCGACGAGCGCGCCGATTACGCATCACCGACGCGCATCGTCGAATGTCTCCGAACCGATGGCTCGCTCTACTGGATGAGCCCGGCCTCTTTCATGACCTTGCCGAAGTCCGTGTCGGCACTGACCCATGAACTCGGCAGCCTCGCCGGACGGCCGCCACATCAGACCGAAGCCGCGGTCCTTCATGAAGCTCTGGAACTCGTCGCAGTTGTAGGCGGTCTCGACCGCCTCGCTCGAGGGTGGTCCGTCACGTCGTCGGGCAGGCCCTTCGGGGCCGACCAGCGCGCGCCACGCCGCCGACCGTCCAGTCGGACGCCGGTCGCCTCGGCAAGCGTCGGCGTATCGGGGAAGATGGCGCTGACGCTCCGGACCCATCGTGGCGAGCGGAGTCACCTTGCCGGCCTCGATCAGCGCGCGGCCCTCGGGGAGCGAGGACGGTCACGATGTCGACACCGCCGGCGACCATGTCGGTCAGGCCGGGTGCGGCGCCCTGGCTCGGCACCCACGTCACCTGGTTGGGGTCGACGCCTTCCGACATCAGCCAGCCCGCGAGGCCGACGTGCCAGATGCCGCCCTGGCCGGTGCCCGATGCCTTGAAGGTACCGGCCGGCTCGTTCTTGATCGCGGTGAGCAGGTCATCGAGCGACTCGTAGCCGCGAGTCGGCCGAGACCATCACGCCGCCCGGATCCGCGTTCACCAGCGCCAGGACGTTGTAGTCCTCGTAGGTGAGCGGGGTGAGGCCCTGGTGGTGCATCATGGTGATCTCGACGGTCATCACGCCGAGCGTGTAGCCGTCCGGCCGCGCCGACGAGATCGCCGTGTGGCCCGACGACGCCCGAGCCGCCGGTGCGGTTGACGACGTTGACGGGCTGGCCGAGTTCCTGTCTCCAGCAGGGTTGCGAAGATGCGGCCGACGGCGTCGGTGCCGCCGCCGGCGCCCCAGGGCACGACGAGCTGGATCGGACGGTCCGGGTACTCAGCGTACGCCGGAGCGGCGGCCGTACCGGCAAGCATCATTGCAGAGAAGGCGAGCGCCTTCATAAAACCGCGTCGTTCCACGGTATCCTCCCATAAATTAAGGCGATCATTGCGCGTCGCCGTTGGGCGAACACAAACACGACGCAGCGTGCGACGCAAGATTGTCGAACCGTCTCAACACATTCATCCAGCACGGCGGGCCGAATGCCGCCCCCGGCGACCATCCACCGAAGGACGCCGGACGCGCCCGTCTCAGTGCGTTTGGGGCGCGGAGGCGGAGGGCGTGTCTGCCGGCGGTGCGGTGCCGGCGCCGGCGTCCTGGCTGGCGACGAGGCTCTCGGCGAGCCGGGTCGCCGCCACGGTGTCGAGCTTGCCGGTGCCCAGCAGCGGGATCGACTCCACCTGGAAGATCCGCGCCGGGAGGTAGCGCTCCGGCAGCTGGCGGCGCTGCAGCTCCTGCTGCAGCGCCTCGCGGGTCGGCGACGGATATTCGGTCAGGAGCACGATCATGTCGCCCTTGCGGCCACCCGCGACGGCCGCCGCGGCGTGCGCGTGCTCCGGCCAGGCGGCGCCGGCGAGGTTCTCCACCGTCACCAGCGAGGTCATCTCCCCGCCCAGCTTCGCGAATCGCTTGAGGCGGCCGCGGATCGTCAGGTAGCCGTCCTCGAACGCGGCAACATCGCCAGTGTCGTGCCAGCCGTCCTGCAGCGGGATCACCCCGCCGTCCGGCCCCAGGTAGCCCTTCATCACGTTCGGGCCG
Source organism: uncultured Alphaproteobacteria bacterium (assembly GCA_963771975.1). Lineage (GTDB taxonomy): Bacteria > Pseudomonadota > Alphaproteobacteria > Rhizobiales > Amorphaceae > Acuticoccus. The sequence goes on from CAVYVL010000002.1 coordinate 1,190,722, forward strand.
CGCACGTGGAGGCGCCAACCGTCCGACAGGCCCGGCACCGGATCCATCCGCGCCTCCAGATGCGGCACCATGCGGCCCACTGTGCCGTCGCGCACGTCGTCCGGATGGTTGACGGCGATCACCGGGCTCGTCTCGGTGACGCCGTAGCCCTCGACCACCTCGAAGCCGAAGCGCGAGCGCACCAGGTCGCGCGTCTCCGGCCGCACGCGCTCCGCCCCGCACACGGCGAACTGCAGCGTCGAGAGGCTGCCGTCGGCGCCGACGCGGGCGTACTGGCGCAGGAAGGTATCGGTGGTGAGGAGAACGTTGGCCTCAGTCTGGGCGATGCGCTGCGTCACCTCCTTGATGCGCAGCGGCGAGGGATGCAGCACGAGCTTGATCCCGAACGAGAGCGGCAGGATCATCCCCGGGCCGAGGCCGAGAGAGTGGAACACCGGCAGCGGGTTGAAGAACACCTTCACCACGCTGAGCGGCAGATGGCGATGAACCTGGCCACAGTTGGTGAGGAGGTTGCGGTGAGACAGCACCACCCCCTTCGGCAGCCCCTCGGAGCCGGAGGTGAAGATCACCGCGGCGGTGTCGTCCGGTGCCGGCCGCGGGAGCAAGCCGAGCGGGTCGGCAACCGCGGCGAACGCCTTGTCGGTGGCCTTCAGGCCGGCGCGCAGATCCTCCAGCGCCAGCACCGGGACGGCATCGGCGAGTTCTGGCCGCCAGCGGCTTGAGGTCGGCGATCTCCAGGAAACGGTTCGCCGTCAGAAGCGCCGAGGCACCGCACCCGGCGAGCGCATGGCGGATCATCGCCTCGCCGGAGGTGAAGTTGAGCATCGCCGGGCGCAGCCCCGCCGCCAGCACCGCATAGTACGCCACGGCCCCGGCCGCGCTGGACGGCAGCATGATCCCCACAGTGTGAGCATCGCGCGGGATCGAGCGCTTGATGACGCGCGAGAGCGCGGCGGCGGCACGGACGAGTTCGCGATAGGTCAGCGTGCGGCGGTCGCCATCCTCCAGCGCCACCTTGTGGGGGCCGGCCGTCGCCATCGCCTCACGCAGCGCGCACAGCACGCTGCGTGACCCGATCGCGTCGATAGCGGCGCGATCTTCCGGACTGCCACCGGCGGGGACGTGGATCGTCCCGTCGTCAGACTCTATGGGCACCGGGGGGAAGGATCACGCCCGGAACGCGGTGCGATCCGTCCCCTGGTAGAGCGCAGCGACCTGGGCGCCCATGGACTGGGCATGCGCGGCGACGGCCGCCTCGTCGAGATCGGCGGCCGGTTGCGGCTCGAGCCCGAAATGGCCGTAGCGATCCGCGCCGCGCACCAGCATCGCCCGGTCCTCGGCCTTCGTCTGCGCAAGGCGCGTGGGGATGTAGCGCAGCGCGAAGCCGATGCGCCGGTCGCCGGTGGTGTTGGCCTTGGAGCCATGAACCAAGAGCACATGGTGAAGGCTCATCTCGCCGGCCTTCAGCGGCACGTCGACGCCCTCGTCCCGTGGCACCTCGACCGCGATCTCCTGGCCACGGGAGAGCAGGTTGTCGTCGTCGAAGGTGTCCTTGTGCGGGAGCTGGAGCTGCTGGTGGCTCTTCGGCCAGAAGGTCATGGCGCCCGATTCCACCGGCGCATCGGCCAGCGCCACCCAGGCGGTGACGACGTCCGAGCCATCCAGCCCCCAATAAGTCGCGTCCTGGTGCCATGAGACGAAGGCGGTCGTCTTCGGCTCCTTGATGAAGAACGACGACCCCCAGAGCAGGATGTCCGGCCCCAGGATCGACTCCACGGCATCCAGAATGCGCGGGTTGTGGGCGATCTCGTTGGCCCAGGTGAACAGAAGATGCGTCTTGTGGCGCATGTTCCCGGCGATCGGCCCGCCGTTCATCTCCTCGAACGCCTCCAGTCTGGCGCGGTAGGAGGCGGCCTCCTCCCGGCTCATCACCGGCACCGGAAAGACGTACCCCTCACGCTTGTAGTGCTCGACTTGGCTTTCGGTCAGCCCCGCAGTCATCGCGCCGCCCCCCTTTATTTTCTCAGCAAGGTGCCCCCCTCTGGGCTCCTGCACAAGGACCTCGCGTCTCACGCTGTCGCGAGATCGCGGCGCTCAGCCCGGCTCAACCTTGAAGAGGCGTTTGGGCGTCGTGCTCACCATCCGCGCCAGATCCGCCTCGGCGACGCCCACATGGCCGAGCAGCACCAGAAACTCGCGCAGGCCCTCGACCGGACGCGGCAGCACGCCGACGCCGCAGTCAGACGAAAGGATCACGTTCCGGGCCCCGGCGGCTGCGATCAGAGCGGCGATTTCGGCCGGCTCCACGAACGCGATGGTGTTGGCCGCCGCATCCACGTGCGTCAGCCCGATACGCGTCGCGTGGGAGACAACGAAGAACGAGAACTCGCACACCGCCCCCAGCGCGGCCGCCTCGGCGACGACATCGGCGCTGTAATGCGCCGCCGGAACCAGGATCCGCCTCACGCCGCGCGCCCTCGCCGCTTCGATCACACGCAGCGCCTCGGGGCCGGAGACGTGGCCGGTGTTGAAGACGACATCGGCCTCGGCGACGAGGTCGAGGATCTCGCCCAACGGATCCGGCAGCGGGCCGCGCTCGGGTATCGCGAGGCAGGTCTCCACATAGGCCGGTGAGCGACCCTCGCCCTCGGCAACGTGGCGTGTGTGATGCGTCGGCAGGGAAATGAAGCGGGCGCCATCGCCGGGCCGGTAGCCGTAGTGGAGCGCGATGCGGACGGCCTCGGCGCTGACCCCACCGGCCGGCGGCTCCATGATGAGGCCGCCGAAGACATCGATGGGAAGGTCCGGCCGAACCGCCTTGGCGAGCGCTGCGTAGCCGGAGCTGCTCGCGAAATTGTCCATCAGGCCAATCGCCGTCATTCCGGCCGCGGCGGCTTCGCTGACCGCGCTCATCACGTCGAGCGAGCGGGCGTTGATGTGGGGGCAGGCGTGGACATGGTTGTCCATCGCGCCGACGAGGAGGTGCGCGGCGGGCGGCTGGAGCGTCATGGGCGGGGTGTCACGAGAGGTGTCATGGCTGATGGGTTCGCACTATGCATTCGTCATCGGGCCCGCCGAAGGCGGCGCCCTTCGACACGGTCGTGTGGGGGGCCGACTTATCGGGGGGCGCCGGCCTGCATCGCACTCCCCCCTTCGCGGCGATGAGATGCGCTGCAACGAACGAATACTTTCTGACATGGCATGCAATTTTCTTGCCGCTTTGTCGGCGCGGTCGTAGAGCCCGTTGCCGAGCCGCACGCACGAGAGAGACCGCCACGATGAGAGACGCCGCACGATGAGTGATGCGCACGGCAGCGGCGGTGACGTCTTCAACGTCGACGGCGCCCGCGTGCCGTATCGGCCCGGCGAATCGGTCGCGGTGGCGCTGTTGCGCGCCGGCATCCTGACGCTGCGCCGCAGCCCGGCGGCGAGCACGCCGCGCGGCGCCTTCTGCTTCATGGGTGTGTGCCAGGAGTGCGTCGCGATGATCGACGGCGAGCTCCGCGAGACCTGTCTCACCCCGGCCGACGGCGCGCTGACGGTCGTGCTCTCCGGGCCGCGATGACTGACCTGCCCCACGCGCCCGCCACCACCCATACGGTCGACGTTGCGGTGATCGGCGCGGGGCCGGCCGGCGCCTCCGCCGCCATCGCAGCCGCCGAGGCGGGACGCACCGCGCTGGTTCTGGACGAGGCGGATGCGGCCGGCGGCCAGATCTGGCGAAGGCCTTCAGTCGCGAACACCGGCGCGGCGGCGGACGGCGCCAGTGGCGATGGCCTGCGCGAACGACTTGCCTCGAGCGCGGCCCAGACGTGCTTCGGCGTGCGTCTGTGGTCGGTGGTGCCCCACGAGGGGCGCTTTCGGCTCGACGGCACCCGCGTCACCGGCCCCGTCAGCATCGATGCCGGTCGCCTGGTGATCGCATCCGGCACGAGCGAGCGCGTGGTGCCCTTTCCCGGCTGGACAACGCCCGGCGTCGTGGGTCTCGCCGCCACCACCCTCCTCCTCAAGGCATTCGACACCGTACCCGGCCGGCGCACGCTGGTGGCCGGAGTGGGGCCGCTGCTCGCGGCGGTCGCGGCCGGGATCATCGAGCGTGGCGGCAGCGTTGCGGCGGTCGTCGACCTCAACGGGCGGATGGATTGGGTCCGGGCGCTTCCGGCGCTGGCCCGCCAGCCGGACCTCGCAGCCAAGGGCGCCCGCTGGCTCGCGACCTTGCAGCGCGCGGGCGTACCGCTCTGGCACCGCCATGCCGTGCGCCGCGCCATCGGCGGAACGGCGCTCGAAGCCGTGGAGATCGGTCCGGTCGATGGTGCCGGCCGGCCACGCGGCTCTGTCCGCCGCATCGCGGTCGACGCCCTCGCCGTCGGCAACGGCCTGTCACCGGGCACAGAGATCACACGCCTGCTGCGGGCGGCGCACGTGTTCGACCGCTCTCGTGGCGGCTGGCACGTGGTGGTGGACGAAACAGGGGCAACGTCGGTCCCCGGTCTCTACGTGGCCGGTGACTGCGCCGGAGTGCTGGGGGCGGAGGCGGCGGTGCGATCCGGCACGGCGGCCGGGCGCGCCGCCGCTGGTGCATCGCCCTCGCCGTCCCGCCGGCGCAGCAGCGTAGGCGCCGCGATGTCGCGCCTGACGGCGCTGCGGCCCGCCCAGGTCGCCGCCATCGCCGATGACACCGTGGTCTGCCGCTGCGAGGACGTGACGGCGGGGGAAATCCGCGCGGCGGTCGATGAAGGCGCGACCGACCTCAACCAGATGAAGCACTTCACCCGCTGCGGCATGGGCCCGTGCCAGGGGCGCATGTGTGGGGACGTCGCCGGCGAAGTGATGGCGATCCGAATCAGCGGTACACTCGACCCACCTACGTTGGACGCCGCGCGCGTGCGCGTCGGCCAGCTCACCGGCCGCGTCCCGCTGCGCCCGGTCCCGCTCAGCGATCTCATCGGCACCTTCGACTATGACGACATCCCCGTCCCCCCGCCGGCTCCGCTCTAGATGCCGGCGCAACGAACGCCCGTCGGCCGGCCGCCCGCACGCGAGGCCGCGCTGATGGACGTGGCCGACGTCGCCGTCGTCGGCGGCGGGCTACACGGCTGCACCGCCGCCCTCTTCCTGGCGCGTGGCGGCATGCGCGTCAGCCTCTTCGAGCGCGGGGCGCTGTGCCGGGAGGCATCCGGCGTCAATGCCGGCACCCTGACGATGCAGATGACCCGGGTCGGCCTGATCCCCTACGCGCTGGAGGGCCACGCCATGTGGGCCTCCGCGCGCGAATGGCTGGGCCACGATGTCGGCACCGTCGTCACCGACGGCCTGTCTCTCGCCTTCACCGAACGCGAGGCGGCGCTCCTGGAGGACCGCGCCGGCAAGCGCCGCGCGGCCGGCGCTCCGATTCGCCTCGTCACCACCGAAGAGGCGCGCGCCATCGAACCCGGCCTCTCGACGTTGCCGCTCCTCGCGGCGCACTGCGCCGTGGACGGCTTCACCGCGTCCTACCTCACCGGCAAGGCCTACCGCGCCGCGCTCGTCGACGCCGGCGTCCGCCTGCTGGAGCACACGCCGGTCCTGAACGTCGCGGCCGACGGTACCTTCGGGATCGTCACCGACGCGGGCATCCACCGGGCGCGCCGGGTGATCTTCGCCGGCGGGGTGTGGATCGAGCCGATGCTGGCCTGGCTCGGCGTCCATCTGCCGATCAAGACCCTCGTCAATCAGCTCGCCGTCACCGAGCGCACGCCGCCGGTGATGCGAACGGTTGTCGGCATCGCCAGCGGGCTCCTGTCGCTGAAACAGTACCCCAACGGCACGACTGTGATCGGCGGCGGTTGGCAGGGGCTCGGCGACCGGACGCGCGGCGGCGTGGCCCTGGCGCCCGATCGGCTGGTGGGGAACCTCCGCCTCGCCTGCCACGCCATCCCGGCGCTCGCCCAAGCGCGGCTCGCCCGGGCCTGGGCCGGACTTGAGGCGGAGACCGCGGATGCGATGCCCGCGGTCGGGCCCGTCCCCGGGTTTGAAGGCGCCTACGTGTGCGGGAGCGTCCACTCCGGCTATACCAGTGGGCTCTATATCGCCCGCCTTCTCGCCGACCACATCCTCGGCCGCGACACCCCTCACCCGCTGTTCCCGATCGACCGGCTTCTGGCCAGCCCGGCCCCGGCGCCCTCCAAGGAGCCCATCCATGGCTGACTCGTCCCGCTGGCGCGGCGTGCTGCCGGCCCTCCCGTGCCCCCTGACCGAAGCCCGCACCGTCGACCATGAGACCCTGGCGCGGCTCGTCGACCATCTCGCCGCGCAGGATGGAGTGACCGGGTTCCTCATCAACGGGCACGCCGGGGAGAATGTGACGATGCCGCTGTCCTGGCAGCTGGAGGTGGCGCGCACGGCGCTCTCCGCATGCGGCGGACGCGTACCGATTGTCGCCGGCGTGAACGTCCCAGGCTCAGCGGAGGCCGCCCGCCATGCGGCGGCGTTGGAGGCGGCGGGCGCGGCCGCGATCATGGTCTTCGCGCCGGACGGATGGGGTCTTTTCAACGATCCGGCCGCCGTGGAGGCACATCACCGCGCGATCATTGCCGCCACCGGTTGCGACATCATGCTGTTCCAGGGCTCGATCAATGCGGGCCGCATGACACATCCCGCGACGACGCTGACGCGCCTGGCGCAGCTTCCGCGTGTCGTGGCGGTGAAAGAAGGCAGCTGGGAGGTGGCCGCCTACGAAGCGAGCCGCCGCGCGGTGAAGGCGGTCGCGCCACACGTGGCGGTGATGGGATCGGGTGACGAGCACCTTTTCACCAGCGCCGTGATCGGGAGCGAAGGGGCCATCGTGAGCCTCGCCGCCGTGACACCGGCCCCGATCGTGGAGCTTCTGCGCGCGGTCGATGCCGGTGACCTTGCCCGCGCCCGCGCGGCCCACGCGCGCATCTATCCCATTGCGAACGCCATCTACGGCGCAGTGCCCGGAGGCCGGGCCAACGCACGGCTGAAGACATGTCTTAGGATGCAGGGCGTCTTCGCGAACGAACTGATGATCGCGCCGACGGCGTCAACGCCCGCCGAAGAGTACCGGGTTCTGCAGGACGCGCTCGACCTCGCCGGAGGGCGAGACGCCGGCTGAGCCACGATACGACAGCTGCCTGCCACTCGGCTTGACCCGCGCGTGGGGTCGGAGCGAACACACCCATTCCCGCCAAGACAGGTATCAAATGAAATAGTTAAGCGCCGACCCGGCTGACGGGCGGCGCTAAACTCAGTCGCGCTTGGAACGGATCAGGGCGGGGTCAGCTCCGAGAGACCGGGGGCGGGGGCGCGGTCCCATTAATCCCGTCCTGCTGCTCTTCCCGAATTCTGCTGAGGACGAGCCGAATGCGTGCATTCGTTGCTCCCATTCCCTGGAGGATCAGGCCGAGTTGATCACGGACGGCTTTCGCCTCCAGCCGCGTGTCGACGCCTGCTTCCGCGCCGAACAGGTTGGAATACAGAAGATTGCCCTGATCGGTCGGAAGATCTTCTAAGAAGGAGAAGATATCGACACTGGGGTCCTCGAAAACGTCCCGCTGAGCGTTGAACGCTCGCGTGATGACGGTGAGGTAAGCGTCGAACGATTGTTCACCGAGTTGCTCGAGCCGGCGCCCAATTCCGCTGATGATGGCGAATGGGTTGGGCGCAGGGGCGTCCAACTCCTCAAGGTCGGTCTTGATGCCCGCGACCGCGAGTTGGAGCCGAGCCTCGTTCTGTGCCTGCGCCGGCGACCAAATACTGACGGTGAACGCCAGCAAGATACCGTAACCAACCACCTTCAACATAAAATTCCTCCAGGCTGCGATGGGACACTCCCACACACCTTAACGCTTTGCAACCTCGTACCAATTCGCCAGCGTGACGAACTGCATCCCATTCATGACTGTTGCGACCGCAGATCCAGCGACCCGAACCGCAGTGGCGATCTTGTGCCAATGATTTGTGTCGAGAATACGTCACATCATACGAAGGCAAATACCACTCGCGGCGATAAGTTTCCAGCGATCAGCAAAAATGTTGGCGATCGGCGCTGAGGGTGAACGTGAGCGCACTTCGGGAATGCGAAATTGCGGTGCACAGCGACGCTTGCGTTCTATGGTGGAGCCGAGGGGAATCGAACCCCTGACCTCTGCAGTGCGATTGCAGCGCTCTCCCATCTGAGCTACGGCCCCGTGCGCGCCGATATGCGAGGCCCGGAGGCCAAAGTCAACCAGCATCGCCGGTGTTTGCAATTGAGCGTGGCCTCAGGCTGATGGTGCCACCCGACTGAAGGACCCGACGTGATCGTCTACATCGAGATTCCGTTCTCCGCAGGCCGCGGAGCGTTCCAGGCATTCACCACGGCCCTGGGCGCCGACCGCGTCGGCTGGCAGGGCCGAAACGCCACGCTGAAGGATCTCAAGGCTCCCGGCGCCGCGCAGAAATACGCTGTCGTCGGCGGGCGGTTCTCGCTGAACGACGCGCTGCAGATGAAGGGCGTGACCGGATATGCCACCGTCGCCGGCGATCCGATCCTGCGCATGATGAACACGTGGAATGCGTGGGAGCGTCAGGCGCGTCACCCGCGACACTGGCTGCCGCACACCTTCAACCTGCGCGAGGCGCTGGATGAGCGGATCCTGCCGGTCATGGAATTGACCGAGGCGATGATGCGCCAGCTCCGCAAGGCGGGCGTCGGCACCGAGATCGATCGGATCGTGGCCGACCTCGCCGCCCTCCCCGTCACCATCGGCTTCGGCGAGCATGCCGAGGCCTTCGCCGAGACCATCGCGCAGCAGCTGGGCCTCGGCGAGGACGACCTGAACCCGGCCGCTTTCGCCGAGTTCGGCCGCGCGCCCAACAACACCGGCCTCTACCAGTCGCTGATCAACGGCACGGTGCCGGACCGCACGCTCTATCTGCGCCTGACCGAAGCGGCGGCCGACATGCCGGTGTGGACGACCCACTAGCCGGGCGCGCCGGCTCAGGCGGCGGCGCGATTGGCCGCCGCGTGCTCGATCTCGACGAGGCCGGACATGAATTTTTCCGCATTGCCCACATAGCCGAGCGCCTGGCGGCGCAGGCCCTCTATCGTCGCATCGTCGAGCTGGCGAATCACCTTACCGGGTGTGCCGACGACGAGGCTTCCATCCGGGATCTCCTTGCCTTCGGTGACAAGCGCGCCGGCGCCGATGATGCAGTTGTCGCCGATCTTCGCCCCGTTGAGGACGATCGCCCCCATGCCGATCAGCGTGTTGTTGCCGATGGTGCAGCCGTGGATGATGGCACGGTGACCCACCGTGCAGCCCTTGCCGAGGGTGGCGGGAAATCCGGCGTCGACGTGCACCATCACGTGGTCCTGGATGTTGGTGCCCTCGCCGATGGTGATGGTGGTGTTGTCGCCGCGCAGCACGGCGCCGAACCAGACGCCGGTTTTCTCGCCCAGCACGACATCCCCCATCACGTGGGCGCCGGGCGCGATCCAGACGGATCCGGACGCGGGCAAGGTCGGCCGAACGCCGTTGAGTTCATAGATCGCCATGGGGTTCCTCCAGAGGCTGGCCGGTCTCGCGGCCGGCATCTTCGCCTTCGATGATAGCCCGCGCGCCGCACCCTTCAACCCACGCCCGGATGGATCGCGCGCGGACCGAGCGGACGGCCTCAGGTCACCATGCGGCGCAGGCGCTGCGACAACAGGTCGGTCAGCGTCACCGTGAGGATCACGATCAGGATGATCGCGGCCGCCTCCGGGTAGTAGAAGCCGCGAATCGATTCGAAGAGGATCTGCCCGATGCCGCCCGCCCCGATCAGCCCCAGCACGGTGGCCGAGCGGACGTTCGATTCGAAGCGGTAGAGCGAGTAGCTCATCCACAGCGGCAGCACCTGCGGGATGACGCCGAAGACCACCTCCTGCACCCGCGTCGCACCCGTGGCGCGGATGCCCTCCACCGGGCGCGGGTCGATGGACTCCACCGCCTCCGAGAAGAGCTTCGCCAGCACGCCCGTGGTGTGGACGAAGAGCGCCATCACCCCGGCGAACGGCCCGAGCCCGACCGCGACCACGAAGAGCACGGCGAAGACGATCTCGTGGATGGCGCGGAAGGCGTCCATCAGCCGCCGCACGGGCTGCCAGATGTACCATGGCACCATGTTGTGCGAGGACAGGATGCCGAATGGCACCGAAAGCACCACCGCCAGGACGGTGCCCCACAGGGCGATCTGCACCGTGACGACCATCTCCTCGACGTAGTAGCGCCACTCGCCGAAGTCGGGCTTCAGGAACTCGGACGCGTATTCGCGCATGTTGCCCGAGTCGGTGACGAGATAGGTCCAGCGCCCCATCTCAGCCGGGCCCCAGCTCCAGGCGAGCATTGCGATCAGCACCAGCCACACCGCGGCGTTCGAGAGCGTGCGTGACCAATCGCGCTTCAGCTCGAGCTCGCGCGGTGGTGCGCTGGCGGGGCCAGTTCCGTTGGTTGCCGTTTGGCTCATATCCGCCTCACAAAAAAGACGGCGAGCCGGATGGGCCCGCCGCCGGTCGTTCAAAAACAGCGCGGAAATCAGCCCTGAGTGTCGTTGGCGCTGATCTGCGCCTGGAACTCTTTCTTCTGCGCCTCGAGCTCGGCGACCTTCGCGGTCTTTTCCTCGTCGGAGAGGCTGTCGTCCGCCTGGATCTTCGCCTGCTCCTTGGAGAGCTCCATCACGCGGATCGGCAGCAGCTGGTCATTGGAGGACTTGCGGAACGGGGCCCACGCCAGACCTTCGAGCACCTCGACCTCGGCGGCCTTGTCGCCGGCGGTCTCGTCCGTGCCGTAGGTGAGGAAGAAGGTCTTCACCTTGTCCTTCACGCCCTCCGGCAGGTCCTTGCGCCACACGATCGGATCGGCCGGGATCAGCGGGCTCTTCCAGATGATCTTGATCTTCTCGAAGGCCTTCGGATTGTTCTTCTCGATGTTGGCGAGGTTCTCGGTATTGTTCGCCGCCGCGTCGACCTGACCGTTGGCGACCGCCATGGCGTTCGTCTCGTGGTTGGCGTTGGTGACGTTCTTGAAGCACTCTTTCGGGTCGACGCCGTTGGCGGCGAACACGAAGGTGGTCGGGACCAGGAAGCCGGAGGTGGAGTTCGGATCACCGAGGCCGAAGTTCAGCGTGCCGTCGCACTTCAGGAGGTCGTCGAGCGAGTTCAGCTCCGAGTCCTTCGGGGCGAGGATCAGCGACCAATAGCCGGGGTTGCCGGACACGTCGACGGTCTGCACGAAGACCTCGCCGTCGGAGCGGTCCACCGCTTCCATCGCCGACTTGTTGCCGAACCAGGCGACCTGCACCTTGTCGAAGCGCATCCCCTCGATCACGCCGGCATAGTCGGACGCGAAGAAGGCGTTCACGGGCATGCCGATCGCGGCTTCCATGTCCTCCAGGAACGGCTCCCACTGCTGGCGCAGGTTCTGCTGCGACTCGGTGGAGATGATGCCGAAGTTGATCTCGGTCACTTCTTGCGCCACGGCCGGCGCCGCGACGGCGAGCGACAGGGCAGCCGCGCCAAGCGTCTTGACGATGTTCATCGTGCTTCTCCTCGTGATGAAGTTCTGTCGGATCACGCCGTGGCCAGCGATGGGCCGGCGATGATCCCTTCGCGTGAGGGCTCCATGCGCAGCGGTGCATCGGGCAGCACCAGCTCGTCGGAGGCCTCGCCGTAAAGCTCTCTCAGAAAGGCGGGGGTCAGCGCGGTGGACGGACCGTCGAATGCGATCTCGCCGTCCCTCAGCGCGATGGTTCGCGGGCAGTAGCGCCGCGCATACTCCACCTGGTGAAGCGACACGAGCACCGTGATGCCCTCGTCGCGATTGATGGTGGCGAGCGCTTCCATCACCGTCTTGGCCGAGGCCGGATCGAGCGAGGCGATCGGCTCGTCGGCCAAAATGACGCTGGCCTTCTGCACCAGCGCGCGGGCGATGGCGGCCCGCTGCTGCTGGCCGCCGGACAAGGTCGAAGCGCGGCGGTTGGCGGTGTGGGCGATGCCGACCCTGTTGAGCGCCGCCAGCGCGATGCGCTTCTCGTCCGTGGTGAAGAGACCCAGCGTGCCCCGCCACTGCGGCACTCTGGCGAGGAGCCCGACGAGCACGTTGGTGATCACGGCGAGCCGGCTCACCAGATTGAACTGTTGGAAGATCACGCCGACGCCGCTGCGGATCGTCTTCGCGTCCGCCGCGAGACGCCCCCGGTGCTGGATCGTCCGGTCGCCGATCCGCACCAGGCCGTCGCTGGCGTCCCCGCGGACCAGACCGGCCACATGCCGGATCAAGGTCGACTTGCCCGACCCGGACGCACCGATCAGAGCCACCATCTCCCCCGATTCGACGGAGAGAGAGACCCGGTTCAGGGCCTTCTGACCCGCAAACGTCTTCGACAGCTGCTCGACGTGGACACTCGCCATGGGCACCTCGGTTTCCAGGTGCTCCCATAGCCGGCGGACTTAACGGGGATGTGCAATTTGAGCGACAGTTCGATGACAGGCGAAGCCTGTGAGGGCGCGGCGGTTCTCGGGGGCGCGCCCTCGGAATGCTGACGGTGCCCGGCCGGATGCCCACGCCGGACGCCACCCGCCTCGCCGGCCGCGGAAACCGTCACCCCTGACGGCGCCTGAGGATGGAAATGGAGCGGGCCTTGGTGGGGCCGTCGCGGAGGCTGTAGCGGGCGAGAATGCGGCCGCGCCCGTCCGGAACAGCCGAGCTCACAGCACCAGCGGGCGCGGCCGCCCCCACCGCAGAGCGATACTCAGCGGTGACGACGCACTGCCTCGTTCAGCAGGCGCAAGACCGTCTCCGCCCCGGACCGCCCACTCATGGCGATCTTGTACTCGATCGCCGCCTGAAGCTCGCTGTCGATCTCGGCAGCGATGCCTGCGGGATCGTACGGTGCATCCGGGTCATCCATCGCTTCGTCGTCATCACCCAAGTGGAAGGGTGGTCGTTGCCTCAACATCAGTACAGACCTTTAGACCCGCTGGAGCGCCCCGGTCCCGGGTAACGGCGCCAGCCCGCTCCAATTCTATCTCGGTCGCGTCCCCGGCGCCGATCGCGCTATTCTGGGCCATGCGAAGCCGTCGCCTGACCGCACCCGACGCTAGCAGCGGTTCGCCACGGATGGCAACCTTAAATGTCTACATCAATAAATTTTAAGTTGTTTAGCGGCCGACGAACGTGAGATCGACGGTGCGGGAACGGCCACCGTCCCGGTGCTCGATGAGATAGAGCGCCTGCCAGGTCCCGAGGCTCAATCGGCCGTTCGCGACCGCCAGTGTCACCGCCGTGTCGGACAGCATGGCCTTGATGTGCCCCGGCATGTCGTCCGAACCCTCGAGGCTGTGGGCGTAGGACGCGCCGCGCGGGGCGAGGCCGTCGAGGGCGGTCAGCAGGTCCGCCTGCACGTCCGGATCGGCGTTTTCCTGGACGGTCAGCGAAGCCGTGGTGTGGGTGACGAAGGCGTTCAGCAGACCGTCGAGAAGCCCGTTGTCGCGCACGAACGTGCGCAGCGCGCCGGTCACGTCGGTAAAGCTTTGGCCGCGCGTGGTAACAGCCATCCGGCCCCGCACCACACGCTCGACCGCCTCGTCCCGTAAGGTCTCGACGTGGATCAACGCTCGCCCGAGGTCAGCGCGTCCACGAGACCACGGAACCGGCGGACAGCGTATTCGGTCATCTCGGCCGCCTCGTCGATGTCGCGCCGGACCTTGGCCGCGTCGAAGACCGGCTCTTTGGCATCGGCAATCGTCTCGGATGCGTCGTCGCGGCCGTTCGCGATCGCGGTGATCCGGCCGAGCCGGCGCTCCAGAACCTCGATCCGTGCGGCCAGGCGCTCGTTCTCGCGGCGGAGCTCCTCGGAGGTGGAGTCCTCCGGCTCCGCGTCGACGAGGGTGTCGCAGATCCAGTTGGCGGCGCCGTGGCGGCATGAGGCGATCTCGCCGGTGTCCCGGTCGAGCCGCAGGATGTTCGGGCCGGACCGCTCCAGCTGGAACCGACCGGACGACTGCGCCGCCGCCGGGCCCACGACCGTCGCCGCGAGCGTGGCGGCCAGGGCCGCCGTCACCGTCGCTGCGGCCAATCCGTAGTGTTTCGCCATGACAGTCTCCCCGCCGCTCGTTCCCTACTCTTCGATCCGGAGCGCCGTGAAGCGCAGCGCGCCATCGGCGCTCGAGAGCGTCAGCAGCGCGGTGTTGCGGTTTCTCTCCTTCAACGCCTCGATCTGGTCGGCCACATCCTGCGGTGTGGCGACCGCTTTTTGCCCGACCTCGATGATGACGTCCCCGGCCGACACCCGCTTCTCGGCCGCGAGGCTCCCCTCCTCGACCTCGACCACGACCACGCCTTCAACCTCGGAAGCGATGTCGTAACTGCTGCGCAGGTCCTCGGTCAGCGGCGAGAGGCCCATGCCGAGGATGATCACAGTGGGATCGGAGGCGGACGCATCCGGCGACGGCGCGTCGGTCACGGCCTCCTCGTCCGCCTCGGGCTCCGGTTCGGGCTCGGCGGCCCGCGCCTGCCGCTCCTCCAGGAGCCCGATCGTGACAGCGACGGTCATCTCTTCGCCGTCCCGCATGATGCCGACATCGACGGAGCGGTCCGACTCGGTCTGCGCCACCAGGAGCGGCAGCTCGCGCATCTCGTCGATCTCGCGGCCGTTGTAGCTCAGCACGACGTCGCCGGTCTGCAGGCCCGCGGCCTCGGCCGGTCCGTCGGCCGTCACGCCGGCGACGAAGGCACCGCGCGGCCGGTCGAGGCTGAGACTGTCGGCCAGCTCCGGCGTCACCTTCTGCAGCCGAACGCCGAGCCAGCCGCGCCGGGTCTCGCCATACTCGCGCAGCTGGTCGATCACCGCGGTGGCGATCTCGGCCGGGATGGCGAAGCCGATGCCCACCGAGCCGCCGGAGCGGGAGATGATGGCGGTGTTGATGCCCACCACGTCGCCGCCCATGTTGAAGAGCGGTCCGCCGGAGTTGCCCTGGTTGATGGCCGCGTCCGTCTGAATGAAGTTGTCGTAGGGGCCGGAGCGCAGGTTCCGGTTGCGCGCCGAGACGATACCGACCGTCACGGTGCCGCCGAGGCCGAACGGATTGCCGATCGCCATCACCCAGTCGCCGACCCGAAGGTTCTCGGTCGAGGCGAAATCCAGCGGGTTGAGCGGGGTGTCCGGCTCCACCTTGAGGAGCGCGATATCGGTCTTGGGGTCACGCCCGACGATCTTGGCATCGAGCACAGTGCCGTCGGCGAAGTTCACCACCACCGCCTCGGCGTCCTTGATGACATGGTTGTTGGTGACGACGAAGCCGTCCGCCGAGATGACGAACCCGGAGCCCATGGACTGCGAGCGGCGCCGCTGCGGCGGTCCGTCCTCGCCGAAGAAGTCTTCGAAAAAGTCGCTGTAGGGTTCCTCGGCGTCCTCGTCACCCTCCTCGGCGTCGTCCCCGGGCATGGGGGCGGAGCGTTCGGCGAGCACGCGTTCGGTCGTGGAGACGTTGACGACCGAGCCCAGCAGCGAGTCGGCCAGATCGGCGACCGAGCGGGGGCCGGCCTCCTGCGCCCATGCCCCGTTCGTCGCAACCGTCATGGGGGAGATCGCCAGGATGGCGCCAGCCATGGCGGCGCACAATTGACGGGTGATCAGGCTCATGAAGCTCCTCCCAGCGCCGCGCTACGCGGCCCTTACGATCCACACCAGACCCACGCCGACCACCGCTGCGACGAGCCCGCTCATCCGCAATACGTCGTCGGGGGTCGTCGTCAGTTTGGCCATCATGCCACGCATCGCGCCTGGTGCCAGAGCGTACAAGGCCCCCTCCAGCACCAGCACGAGCCCGATCGCCGAGACAAAATCGCTCACTGCTGAGCGGGCGTCTCGTCTGCCGGCTCGATCGTGACATCCGCCGCGGTCGTGTCACCGGGCACGATGGTCACATTCGCGTCAGACGACGTTTCGACCTCGGTCGTGGTGCCGTCCGCCGGGTCCGCCTCGATTGTCGTCACCGTCACGTTGGCGGGATCGACGGTGTCGACCGCCGCGCTCTCCTCGTCCGGCTCGGACAGCGCTGGGATGTCCTCCTGCGGCACCTCGTCGTCGACGGTTCGGTTTGCCGCGGCGTCGGCGGCGCCGGACGGCTCCGGCTCCGCTGCGTCGACGGCCGCTTCGGTGGAGCGCGCGTCCGGCTCGACCTCCTCGAGGGCAGCTTCGGCCTCCGCCTCAACCGCCGGGGAAACGGTGCCGCTGTCCGTCAGGAGCGGCGGAACCACCACCGGCTCGATCTCGGTCAGCTCACCCGCGAGCTCCTCGATCTGCTGGCGCACCTCGGCAGCCTGAGTTTCGGACGGCACCGACTCGGTCTCCGACGCCATCGACTCGGATGCCTCCGTGTCCAGCGCTGCCGTCGGCTCGCCCTGGTTCTCGGGAGCCGCCTCTGTCTCTTCCGCGGGCACGGCCGCCGGCGCGTTCGGCGCGAAGGCCTGCCCTTCGCCGGCACTGCCGCGCCGGGCCGCACCGAGCGGGTTGGCCAGGAAGCGGAAGAAGTCGGTGTCCGGCGAAAGAACGAGGCGGGTGTCGCGGTTGTTCAGCCCCTGCTCGTAGGCCTGCATGGAGCGGTAGAAGTCGAAGAAGTTGGGGTCGAGTGTGAACGCCGCCGCAAAGATGGCACTCTTCTTCGCATCGCCCTCACCGCGGATCTGCTCGGACTGGCGCCGGGCCTCGGCGCGCAGCACCGTCGCGGTGCGGTCGGCCGCCGCCTCGATGCGCCGGGCCGCCTCAGCACCCTGCGCGCGGATCTCGCGGGCTTCCTGCTCGCGCTCGGTCTGCATCCGGCGGTAGATCGCCGCGGAGTTCGCTTCGGGAAGGTCCGCGCGGCGGATCTTCACGTCGATGATCTCCACGCCGATCGCCTCGGCCCGGTCCGCCACGTCCTGCCGGATGCGGTGCATCAGCTCGGGGCGGTCGTCACGGACGATGTCCTGGAAGGTGGCGTCGGCGAGAACGGCACGCAGCGAGGCCTGAACGAACGTGTTCAGACGCTGGGCGCCCTCGTTGACGTTGTTCACCGTCTGGAAGAACTCGACCGGGTTGCGGATGCGGTAGCGCATGAACGCGTCCACCACGAGGCGCTTCTGGTCGGCGGCGATGATTTCCTGCGCCGGGACGTTGAGGTCGAGGATCCGCTTGTCGAGGATCATCACGTCCTGAATGAACGGCACCTTCACGTTGAGGCCGGGCTCGCGCACGGTGTTCTTCACCTGACCGAACTGCAGGACGAGGGCCTGCTGCGTCGGGTTGATGATGAACAACGCGTTGAGAGCGGCCACCACCGCCGCGACGACGACGATGGCAAGTACGATTAGACCGGCACGCATCAACGATTCCCCTGCGCGTTCGTGTTGGACGTCGAGGTCGAGCCTTGGCTCTGGTCGCGAGTCAACCGATCGAGCGGCAGGTACGGGACGACACCCGAACCGGCGGCGGAATCAATGATGATCTTGTCGGTATTGGCGAACACCCGCTCCAGCGTCTCCAGATAGATACGCTGACGCGTGACCTCGGGTGCCTTGGCATACTCTTCGTAGACCGAAAGGAAGCGGTCGGCCTGACCGGTCGCTTCGGCGACGACCTGATCGCGATAGGCCTGGGCCTGCTCCACGATCTGAGCCGCCTCACCACGCGCCTCGGGCACGACTTCGTTGGCGTAGGCGTCGGCGCGGTTCTGCGCCGTCTCCTGGTCGGCGCGGGCGGCCTGAACGTCGCGGAAGGCGTCGATGACCTGCTCGGGCGGGTCCACCTTCTGCATCTGCACCTGGGTGATGTCGATGCCGGCCTGATACTGGTCGAGCGTCTCCTGCATCAGGGCCTGCACGGCAAGCTGCACCTGCTGGCGCTCCTGGGTCAGGATCGGCTGAATGTTGCGTCGTCCCACGACCTCGCGCATGGCGCTCTCGGCCACCTGCTTCACCGTCCCTTCGGGATCCTCGATGTTGAACAGGTAGTTGGCCGGATTGTTGCGGTCGATCTGCCACTGCACCTTGAAGTCGATGTCGACGATGTTCTCGTCGCCCGTCAGCATCAGAACTCTCGGCCGGGACGTCGGTCGTGGAGTTGGTGCCGCCACCGCGGGTGCCAATCACGAGCTCGCGAATGCGCAGAACGTCGGGCGTGAAGACCTCGCCGAACGGGTACGGCACATTGTAGTTCAGGCCGGGCATGGTGTTGCCCACATGCCGGCCGAGCACGAGCTCCACACCCACTTCGCCCGGACGGACGGTGTAGATGCCGGTCAGGCCGTAGATCACCGCGACGGCGATCGCCGCGAGCGCCACACCGCGCGCGCCGATGCCGCCCAGCGAAGGACCACCACCGCCGCCGCCGGGTCCACCGCCGCCGCCGCGCCTGCCCGGGAACACACGCTTCAGCCGTTCCTGGCTGCGACGGAGCAGCTCATCGAGGTCGGGCGAATTTTGCGGATCGGGTCCGCCGCCACCACGCTGTGGGCCATTGCCCCATGGGTTGTTGGGCCGGTTCGGTCCGTTACCCCATGGGCCATCGCCGCCCCCCCAAGGTCCGCCGCCCTTACCGCCCGACTGGTTGTTCCAGGGCATTCTTGCTCCCTCTGCCGCCTCTGCTTTGATGCTGGGACCAAGGCCCCAAGCGCACATAATGATGCTGATCTTCTCCGCAAACGCGGCGAAACGCGCGCCATGCGGTTGCCGTTATAGGCTGACGGACCCCACGCTCGCAATCGAAGGGATAATTACAATCTCCGGTAGGTCTCGTAGGCGAATCCGTACTCGTCGCTCGGACCGCGCTCGCCGCGCGCCCTGTCTTCGAGGACGAATTGTGCCGGATCGATCGGAGGAAACACGGTGTCGCCGTGCGGTTCGGCGTCCACGCGGGTGATGTGGATCGCGTCGGCGTGGGCCATCCCTTCGGCGTAGATGGCGGTGCCGCCGATCAGCGCCACGGGCCCCTCCGCAAGCGCCAGAGCGGCGCCGAGCGACGGCGCCGTCTCCACCCCCTCGATCGCACGTGACGTGACGACGAGGTTGCGCCGCCGCGGCAACGGCTTGCCCAGTTCCTCGTAGGTGCGCCGGCCCATGATCACGGTGCGGCCGAGGGTCAACATTTTGAAATGCTTGAGATCGGACGGGATCCTCCACGGCAGGTCGCCGTCGCGACCGATCACGCCGTTGCGGGCCACAGCCGCCACCATGATGATGCTCAAGCGTTCGCCCTCAAACCGCGACCGGCGCCTTGATGGCCGGATGCGGGTCGTATGCGACCACACGAATGTGCCCGGCTTCGATGGCGAACAGATCGCGCGGTGCGGCCGACAGATCGAGCGACGGCAGCGGGCGCGGCTCGCGCTTCAGTTGCTCTTCGACCTGCGTCATATGATTCAGGTAGATGTGCGCGTCGCCGAGCGTGTGGACGAGATCGCCGGCCTCGAGCCCCGTCGCATGCGCGACCATATGTGTCAGGATCGCATACGACGCGATGTTGAAGGGCACGCCGAGGAAGACGTCGGCCGAACGCTGATAGACTTGGCACGACAGCCGCCCCGGCCCGTCCGGCTGCGGCGCGACGTGGAACTGGAAGAGAAGGTGGCACGGCGGCAGCGCCATCTCGTCCAGCTGGCCGACATTCCAGGCGGAGACGATATGCCGGCGCGAGGCCGGGTCGGTGCGGACTTGCTCCACCACGCGGGCGAGCTGGTCGACCGGGCCGCGCTCGGTCGGCCAGGCGCGCCACTGGCGTCCGTACACCGGCCCGAGCTCGCCATCCGCATCGGCCCACTCGTCCCAGATCGTCGCGCCCCGCTCGCGCAGCTGATCGGCGTTGGTCTCGCCGGCAATGAACCAGAGCAGCTCCGCCACCACCGAGCGCAGGTGTACGCGCTTCGTCGTGACCAGCGGGAGCCCCTTCGAGAGGTCGTAACGGGTCTGATGGCCGAACACCGACAGGGTGCCGACGCCGGTTCGATCCGCCTGCCGCACACCCTTCGTCCAGAATGCGGCGCAGAAGGTCGTGGTAAGACTTCACTTTAGACACCAAGCTCGTTGGTTGATTTCGGCACCCATCCGGGCCCGCTTCCGACACCATCAAACGAGCCACGTTTTTTCAGAATTCCGCTGATATTGTCGTTTGTCCAGACGAGTCCGCAATGAGCGCAATAGTGGGCATTTTTGACCCATTCGGCACCGATCGCGTCTTGTTGATACGGAGAAAGAGCATCGTATCGGTTCACGCTGCAATCGTCAGGCTCGTACCAAGCAGGGGGTATGCATGGAAAATCCTCCGTCTCCCATGGAATGTCGTGCCTCCGCCGAACGATCCCAGCAATCTTCGATGGCCAGCTATCCCCGCTATCCCCCCTTCACCTCGGGGGCGCCATCGCCTATATTCCGTCCTGCCAGCGACGGTTGGCTATGGCGATAAACGGAGTACGGAATAAGCCTTTCGGACCCGGGGGCGGTACCCGGCGCCTCCACCCAAGTGGTTCGCAGCCCGTGCGGACCCCTTCGGCGGGGGCGAAATAGGATCGACGAGGGTGTAAAGGTACTTTTTTCGCTCGGCATGGTTCCGCCGATATCGGGCCATCTTTGTAGTTGCGAATGACAACTATGCTGAGGCACGTCTCGCTGCGTAAGCGGCGCGACACCTCAATTTAAGCCCTCCTACCGCAAGTAGGAGGCGGGGTTCGGAGGCACCTGGCAACAGAAGCCTCCACTTCCTTCTTTCATATCTGCGGCAATGATCCAGCTTCTGCAGCCGCGCCCGCTTCGGCATCGCTCGGCGGGACGTTTCGCATTTAAGAGTTCGCGATATCGGCGCCGCGTATGCTTGCAATACGACCTCGCTTGTCCGGCCACGGTTGCGACTTTGCGCGAGCAATCCAACACCGCATCGCCGTGCAATTCGATGGCCCCTATCCACCTTTAGGCGCGCGAAGTGCTGCCCTAGACTCCCATGCGGCTGAGACGGTCCGCCGCGGAGAATTGTCATGCTCCGCGCCAGTTCCCTTCATTCGTGTGTTGGATTGGGCCAGTCCCTGCGCTACCAATCGCCGACCGAAGGAGGCGCGATCGTGGCAGACGATCTGATCCGATATGACGTACTGGTGCAGGACGCATTGCGTGGCGTCGTGCGCAAGGTGATGCGTGAGGTCGCGGAAGGCGGACTGCCGGGCGAGCACCATTTCTACGTCGCGTTCGACACGACGGCGCCGGGCGTTCGCATGTCGTCGCGGCTGCGCCAGCAGCACCCCGAGGAAATGACCGTCGTCCTGCAGCACCAGTTCTGGGACCTTGCGGTGTCCGATCATGGGTTCGAGGTGGGGCTGTCCTTCGGCGGCGTGCCCGAGCGGCTGCTGGTGCCATTCGCGGCGGTGAAAGGCTTCTTCGACCCGTCGGTGCAGTTCGGACTGCAGTTCGACCCCGCCACAGCCACCCAAGGCGCCGAGGGCGCCGGCGAGACGGCGGCCGGCAACTTTCCGGGGAGCGGCGGCATCCCCGCCCCCACCGCCGAGACCCCCGCTGGGGACCCCACCGAAGGCTCGGCGGAGGATGACGAGGCCAAGCCGAACGAGGGAGCCGAGGTCGTCTCCCTCGACGCGTTCCGAAAGAAACCGTAGTGGATATCCAGAAGCGCATCGCGCTCTCGGCGCACGATGCCGTGAAGCCCGCGATGGTTGCGTGGGCGTTCGCGAACGAGCAAGTCCTGTCGCGCCATCATCTGACGGCCACCGGCAACACCGGTCAGCTGCTCCTGCAGGAGACCAATCTCACCGTGGACCTGGTGCGGTCCGGCACATTGGGCGGTGACATGGAGATCGGGGCGATGATCGCCGAGGGCGCGATCGACATCCTCATTTTCTTCACCGATCCCGTAACGCGCCAGCCGCATGACGTCGATCCGGCTCCGATCTGGCGTGTGGCGACGATGGCGCAGACGGTGGTCGCCATCAACGAGGCGACGGCCGACTTCATCCTCCGTTCGGA
The DNA here is from genome assembly GCA_963771975.1 of uncultured Alphaproteobacteria bacterium. Lineage (GTDB taxonomy): Bacteria > Pseudomonadota > Alphaproteobacteria > Rhizobiales > Amorphaceae > Acuticoccus. The sequence continues at coordinate 1,212,741 of CAVYVL010000002.1, forward strand.
GCTGATGAGCCGCACCTACCGCCGGCCCCATGCGCAGACCACACTCCCCTCGTTGCGCCAGCGCCTCGGCGCCCGCAAGGACGTGCCGGAACTCAGCTAGTCCCGCCCGCCGCCCGGTCCGGCGCACGCCGGTCGGGATGGAGCGAACGGCCCGGGTGACGCCGTCAGATCTGCGTCAGCGAGCCGGATCCGATGTGCTCACCCGTGGGTTGGCCGGTCGGCGAGCCGCCCTCCGGCTCGGAGGTCACGACGAAGTCGGCGTCCGCGTCGATCAGGTCGAGCGCTTCGCGCGGAACCGACAGACGCGAGCGCCCGGACGGATCGAGCAGACCGAGTGACAACGGCGCCCCCGATGCCGGCACCAGCCACAGCTCGGCCGAGCGCTGCTCGGCCACGGTCGGCACCGCTTCGGCAACCAGGCGCCCTTGCTCGTCCAGGCGCGCCAACGCGATGCTCCCGTCGAGCCGCACGATCGCCGCCACCCAATCCTCACCCCGAGCCCCACCGAGACCGACGAGGTCCGGCCGCACAGCCACCAGCACCAGGCAGGCGGCCGCGATCGCGGACGCGCTCATGAAGACGAAGGTCGCGTCACGCCAGAAGCGGATCGCCCGGCGCGCCTTGCGCTGAGCGCGCTCGTCGGCCCCGAACAGCCGCTGCGTGATGGCGCGCCAGACGCGGGCGGGCGCCGGGCGGGGCCGGAGCGCGTCGGCGAACGGGCGGAAGCTCTCCTCCCAGCTCCATACGGCTTGGGACAATTCGGGATCGTCGATCAGCGCCGCCTCGAAGCGGCGCCGTTCGGAATTGTCTTCCAGGCCGAGCGCATACTCGCCGGCGTCGATGCGGTCGCTGTCGCTGATGCTCATCGCGTCAAGCACTCCTTCAGCGCGGCCAACGCGCGCCGCATCCGGCTTTTCACGGTTCCGAGCGGGGTCCCCTCACGGTCGGCCAAAGCCTTGTACGTGACCCCGCCGAAGTACGCGACGCGCACCATCCGCCCGTCCGGCTCACCGAGACCGTTGATGCAGTCGACCAGCCTCTGCGCCTCACCCGAGGCCAGGGCCTTCTGATCGGGCCGCATCGCGGCATCGGCCACGTTCTCCGCCGCCTCCAGTGCCGCGCTGGGCGAGCGCTTCGCCCGCAGCCGATCGATGCACTGATTGCGCGCGATGGCGATCATCCACGTGGTCGCCTTGGCGCGGGAGGCCGCATACCGCTCAGAGTAGCGCCAGATCTTCACATACGCGTCCTGCATCGCATCCTCCGCCTCCGTCTTGTCCTGAAGGATACGCAGGCAGAGCGCGAAAAGCTTGGCATTGGACTTGTCGTAGAGCGCCTCGAAGGCCCGCCGGTCGCCGAGCGCCGTCTTGCTCAACAGCTCTTCAAGAGTGGCTTCAACCATGCCCGGCGGTCCCACATCATCGCACGGGCCGGATGCGCTCAGCGGGACGACCTGAGACAGTGGGATCCGCGCATCCGGCGACCGGCGACGGGAGTGCCACTGCCCGCAAAACGGGCGTCACGCTGCGGATGGCCGCACGTTCAACTTCGATGCGCCAGCCATAGCCGCGAAGCCCCGCAGAAACAATCAGCATGGGCGCCGTTGCTCTTGGCGGCCAGTGCCCGCGTCGGTGATGGGAGGGTCAGGCAGATACCGCGCGACGGGAGCCGATGAGAAGCTCGATCACGCGGGCTTGATCGCGCTCGGTCGCGTGCCGATAGAGATCGGCGATAGCGCCCGGATGAGCCCGCCATTCCGGCATTGCCGGCGTCTCCTCGCGCGTGTCCAGTATTTCGTCGCGGACCAGCTCGGCGAGCGAGGTGTCCAGCGCATCGGCCACCGCCTTGAGACGCACGATCGAGATATTGCCTTTGCCGTGCTCGAGTTGCGCAAGGAAGCGTTCGGAGACGCCGCTGCGTTCCGACAGCACTCGCCGGGAAATTCTATTCTTGTTGCGCTTCATTTTGACCCGCGCGCCAACGTCCGCCAGGAACGTGTCGCGAATTCCGGTCACTTCGACCGGACAAAGGTCGCCGTCCAGTAGCTGCTCAATCATTCCGTCCGCTCTTGTTCTTCTCGTCGTTTAAACAGAGAGATCGATGGACGCACATGCAGTGCTTACGATCCCATCGGTCCTAGGAGATCCGCAGGGGCTCAGAGACCTGCTCGAGGCACCAGCGATTCGCATCCGCCGGCGACATCTCCAGCGCGAGGAGCGCTGCGGAGAGGAGTTGCGCGCAGATCACTTCGCCACCATCTTCAGCTTCGGCCCGTGCGTACTCGATCAGCCGGCTCAACACCTCACGGTCGCTGAGCATGGATGTAGCGTCGCAGCCGGGCGGCCCAGAAAAACAACCTGACATTTTAAAATTTCCTCATCTAGTCAACCGCACGTGACATACGTTACATATTATGTCATCGTGATTTCACCGTGAAACTCGCCGGCTTGAAATCGATTAATCGCCTCGGGCCCGAGCCGGTTGGTTACACGAGGCTTCGGCTCGAATGGTATGCGACAGTATGATGACGACCAATGCTGGGTTGCAGATCCGATTGCTCGGTACGCCCTCTCTGACTCTCGGTTCCGAGCGGGTCGAATTCCCCAGCCGCAAATCGGCCGCACTTTGTCTTTATCTGATTGCCCACGGTGGACGGCGCATCGATCGCAGCCAGCTTGCGGCCTTGCTGTGGGGCGACAGCGACGCTGAAGCCGCACGCGTGTCGCTGCGCAAGTCTTTGTCGCTGCTGCGCGCGAACGAGGCCACGGCCCAGCTAATCGGGTCCGACCGCACGCAAGCATGGTTCGCCGGCGATCCGACGCGATCCGATCTCGCCACCTTCAATCGGTGCCTTGGCGCCGGCACGGAACGGGCCTACCGCGAGGCGGCACGGCTTTGGCGTGGCCAGCCGCTGGCCGATCTGGAGATCGGAGAGGTTCTGTTCGACGACTGGGTCGCGCAGTTTCGCGCCGAGACGGTCAACGTCACGCACAAATGCCTGTCGAAACGACTCGATTCCATGGCGGAGGCCACCGCACCGGTCAGTCTTCAGACCGCGGCGTGCGAGCTCATCATTGCGATCGAGCCGTCCGATTCCGAAGCCAATGAACGCCTCCTCCGCCTTCAGTTGAAGACCGGGCAGAAGGCTGCTGCGGCGCGGCAATTGCGCACATACACGAATGCGTTGCGGGAGCTCGACCTCGCTCCCCCGCGCGAACTGGTCGAAGTCGTTCGCGGCGCCACCGCTCAGGCCAGCGCCGAGCAAGCGCCGTTGGTCGCCACCGAATGCCGCCGTCCAAAGCTATATGCCGATCGGCCGCATGTGGCGCTGATTCGCTCGCGCCAAACCAACCAGTCGCAGGGCGATCTCCTCAGCTTCGCTCACTCGGAGGTGATCCATCAGCTCACGCGGTTCCGCTCGATCCGCTGCTTCGAGCGCGACGATCGAGACGATAGCAACAGCCTGAACAACGGGCTCATCAGCCGCATCGGCTTCAGCGACGCCCTCGACCACGACTATCGCCTGCTGCTGTGGGATGAACCGCGCGCCAAGTCCATCTACCTGCGCTGCGTGAATGCCCGGCGCCAGGACACCGTGTCGTGCGTGCGCATCGGGTACGACAGCCTCGACGATCGCACCGCGGCAGAGACGATCATCGCCACCGCGATCAACAGCCTCGAACAGGACATCGTCACCGACGATCGCCCCCGCACCTGCTGCTCGCCATACGATCGCTGGCTGGAGGCCTACCAGCTCCTGACACAATGGAGCGACACGTCGGCGCGGGCCGCGCTTCCCATCCTGGAAGAGCTTGCCAACGACGACCAGGGCAAGCGCCTCAGCCTGGTACATTCGTCGATCAGCTCGCTGATGATGATTCGCCGGCTCACGGTGCCGACCGAGGCCAGGGTCGCGCGTGCCGAACAGGATCGCGCCCGGACAGCGGCGCTTCAGGCCATCGCGCTCGACGCGCTCGAGCCGTTTAATCATGTGGTGATGGGCTGGATGCGAATGCAGGCCAACGAGCACGACACCGCTCTCCTGTCATTCGACGATGCGGTCGCGCTCAACCCGTACTCCGCGTCCACCGTGGTGGCCGCCGCGGAGGCCTATGCCTACGCAGGAAACGTCGTCAAAGCGCAAACTCTCGCGGACAAGGCGGTCGCGCTGTCGGGACGCTGCACGCCCGCCTACTTCCACGCCTACCTCGCCAACATCGCGTATCTGCGGGGCGATCTCACCGCTTGTGTCGAGCATCTGCGCCGCGCCCCGGAGAGCATCCACACCGCGACGCTGATGGTGGCCGCGCAGTCCGAGCGCGACGACGCCAAGGCGGCCGCCGCCGCGCGTGTCCAATTCGAGCGGGAGCTGCGCCAAGCCGAACCGCACACCCAATTCGACGGCTCGACGCTCTCCAAGTGGCTGGTGTCGACGAATATGCACCGTGACGTCGATGTCCGTCAGCGCATGTTCCAGTCACTGGAACGCGCTGGCGTGCCGGTGAACGCCCGCCGCTAGAGCAGCCTCGGCATGCGGGGCGGTCGAGGCGGCGCGGGATGCCGGCCCGGCCGCGCCCGTCGGCACCCTTGGGTCCCGGTCGATCGCTCACCGGGACCCTCATAATCTGTCAGCCTCACCCTGGCGCGCCCAATAATTCGGGCCCGCCGCACGTTGCTCGAGGCACGTCACACCAAGAGACGCCTGCAAGCCGCGCGCTGGGGTGGCAGACCGATGATCCGGTGCGACGCACCGCCGCGCGCGCTGTCCGTCTCGGTGGCGGCGGTGGCCCGCCGTCCCCTCATTTGACGCAGCGGAACAGCGGTCCCGCTTACTGGATCACAGCGCAGGCGATGCGGTCGCCGGCGTCGCCCGAGGGCTGCGAGGTGTAGTCGTCCGCGCCGGAATGAATCATCAGCGCGGACCCGTCGTCGTCGAGCAGCGGGTTGTCCCCGTCCCTGACCGACACGCGGTCGTTCAGCACCGACACCTTGAGCACGCCGTCGCTGCCGACCGTGACATTCGGCATATCGCCCGGATGCGGCCCGCCTTCGACCATGAAGCCGTGCTTCATACCGGCGGCATAGTGGCCACCAGCGGACTTGAACGCGTCCTTCGGATCGCACTTGCCCGTCTCGTGGATGTGGAACCCGTGCTCGCCCGCGGGAAGATTGGTGATGTCGGTCTTGATCAGCACACCCGCCGGCGTCTGCTCGAACGTCGCGGTGCCGATCTCGCCGCCGTCCGCGTTGACCATGTTGCCGGCGGCCGTTTCCTGCACCTGCGCGTTGGCTGGCGCCAGGCCAGCGGCCAGAAGGGCGGCACTGGCGCCGAGGGCGATGATGACATTGCGCATAGGGGAGTCTCCTGTGTTCGCGGCGAAGGCCACGTTACCAGGAAAAACGCCCCGCCCCGCACGCTGTTCCGAGGCTGCGACCGATCGAGGGCGGCACCAGCGACCGCTCGGCCCGAAGAGGTCAGCCGGTCCGCGAGGCGTAGTGCGTGCCCGCTTTGCGCCGGCACGCTGGGCCGGGACCACGCATATAGTGCTTCTCGGGCCGGTAGGGCTCGCGAAGCAATGTCAGTGCGGTGGACGAGCACACCTGCGCCAACTGACGCAGCCGGCGCGAGGCGCCGGCCGGTGCCGCCCACTCCAAGTTCTCTGATATCCAAAGCACGACACACACACTCCAGTGAGCTTGCAGGGAGGATAAGGATCCTGTTTCTGCAACGCCGCGATGACACGGTGTGCTGGGTTGGGCCTTGTATTCCAGTTAATCCTCCGGCCGCATTCCTTTCGACTGAGCGATTGCCGTGGTGTGTGGCCGCGGCGCCGCCGGAGCCGGAGAGACGAGCGTGGAACGCCCTCGCCGATTGTCGCGGTCCACGCCCTCGAGAATGAAATCCGGCACGGTCGGCACAACGGTCCCGCTGCGCTCGACGTGCAGGTCGTGCTTCGTCTCCGCCATGGCCGAATCCCGCCGCCGACACGTCTGCCGGCTGCGGGCGGCGAGTGCCGCTAGAGCTTGCCGCAGTTCTCGGCGATGTAGCGGCCGGCCGCCATCGCATCGGGGCGCGGGTTGCCGGACAGCTTGCCGCTCTTCATCAAGGAGATCGTCGCAGTCTTCACCGCCGACGTGAGGCGGCCGCGGTCGCTGCAGATGGCGTTCACGTCGCTGTTGGCCTTGACGGATGCGACGATCGCCTCGGCAGCGGGCGTGAGGGCAACGGCCGAAGCAGTCGCGGCGAAGAGCAGGGCCGCGGCCGTGGCCGTGGCGGCAAGAACGCGTGGCATGGAATGAGCTCCGTGAGTGTGGCATGAACACGGCGAGTTGGGGCGCGCCGCCGGGAAACGCGTTCGACGGCCAGCCCGTAGCGGGCAGGACAACGACATATTTTGCACCACCGGTGCCTTCGGCCACCGGCATCCGTATCGGATACCGACGGTCGCTGGCGGCGACAGGAGCATGCACTCCATCAGATGTAGTCGTCCACCGCCGCGAGGGAGAGCGGCGCCGTGCAACGCTGGTACGGATGACGTCCGCCATCAGAGCCAGCATCGCGGCGGAAGGCTGGCAACGCATGGCCGGTCCTTTGGCCCGTCGTCAGAAGCGATACGAGAGGCGCAATCGGCCGCCCTGGCTGAGGAAGTCCTCGCCGACCGAAAGGTCATACTCGCCCCGAAGGTCCCAGCTTTTCTCCTCGTAGATCTGCACGCCCGCCGTCAGCGCGGCGGTGAGGTCGGGCGCGGGAACCGTGGTGCGGAAGTCGCCCCCATCGGTTCCGACGAACGCGGCGTCGATCTCCCGCCCGCTGGTCGGCGCGTAGGTGAGGCCCACGTTGAGATAGCCCCGCAGGATGGCGCTGTCGGTGAGGTTTTGCCGCATGCCGAACTCGATCGACGGCGTGAACGAGACGTTGGTGTCGTTGTTCTCGCGGATCGTCAGGGCGAAGGGTGAGGCCCCGCTCTCGCTGAATTGAGGCGTATGCACGTAGAACACGTCCAGGTCGGCCATCGGGCGAATGTAGGCGTTGCCGCGCGCGAAATCGTAGGCCGTGCGGAGCCGCCCGCCAACGAGAATCGGATGGCTCTCGCTGTGGAGGCGGCTGGCCCCGCCGAGCCAGACCTCGCGGTCGAGCGAGTAATCGCCGACACCCGCCGCGACGGATCCGGCGAAGAGCCACGGTCCGGCGACATGCTTGAGCGCGATCGTGCCGTAGGAGTTGGTGGCAGAGCCCGTCGATCCGGTCGCCGTTGAGGTCGACGAAGTCGGTCTTGAATGCGCCGCCGAGATACCAACCGTCGGCGATCTCCGTCTGACCGCCGATGCTGGTGGCGAGGCGGTCGATCGAGGCGTCGAGGCCGTACCAGTGCGCGACCGTACCACCGCCCTGCATCCACACGCAGCGCCCCTCGCCGAGAAGCACGGTGGTACCCTCGAATTGTGGGCAGCTGAGCGCGGTGCCGAGCACCTCGCCGGCGTTGCTGGTGAAGTCCGTCGCCATGGCGTCGAGCTGCGACGGCGACAGCGCGTTGAGCGCGTCGACGTAGCTCTCGTCGCTCGGGGTGGCATGGTAGAGCGCCGCGAATATGCCGCTGAAGCTGGCGTTTGCGTCGTTCCAGTTGGTTTGCAGGTACGCGCCGAGCTTTGCGGCATTGCTGCCGGACGTGCCGGCCGGGGCAAAGTCGGCCGTCGCCTGGAGCGTCAGATCCGTCGCGCTGGCGCTCTGCTGCCACCCGAAGATGGCGCTGTTGGTCGGGATGGAGGCGAAGCTGCCGCTCAAGCCGGTGCTGCTGACGAGGGTGATCGGGACCGGCAGCAGCCAGTCGCCGACGTCGGCCCGGAGCGTGCCCCCCAGCGATGCGGTGCCGGTGAGCGCAAGCACCCCGCCGGCGGCGCCCGCGACCGGCGCGGTAACGTCGAACGTCACGAGACCGCCCGTGGACTGCGTGAAGCTGCCCCCAACCGACGCGCCCGTCCCGATGGCATACGTGCCGGAGTTGGTGAGCGTCCCGCCGTTGAGCGCGACGTTGCCGGACAGCGTCCCCGCGTTGCTGACGTCGAGCCCGCTATCGCCGGACTGGAGGATCGCGTTGCCGGACAGCGCGGAGAGCGCACCATTCCCGCCGATCGATAGGCTGCTGCCGCTGCCGCCATCGACCCATACGCCGTAACCGCCGGCGCTGCCGCCCGTCACCGTCCGTCAATGGACACGGTGACGCTGTCGGTGCTTTGGGCAAAGATCGCGGTGGAATCCGCCCCGGATGTGGTCAGCGCACCGGATTGCGCGATCTCGATCGTGTTGCCGCTGCCCGAACCGGTGCCGGTCGCGGCGTTCGTGGCACCGTCGATGGTGATGAGGCCGCCGCCGCCACCGAGGCTCTGGGCGATGATGGCGAAGGCGCCATCTCCTGCCGTCGTCACCGTGCCGCCCACCGAGAGCGTGATCTCGCCGCCGTCACCGTACCCGTTCATGGTGCGGATCGTGCTGATCTGGAACGACTGCGGCTCTGTCGCGTAGCCGAGGATACCGCCCCCGCCGCCGATACTCTGCGCCACGATGGCATGGGCGCCGTCACCGGCGGTCGAGATCGTGCTGGCCGACAGGTCGAGCGACACCGTCTGCGCATCGGACGGCGGAAATCTCTCCCATGTTGGAGAAGACCACCGAGGGGTTCGTCGTCTCCTGGTCCTGCGCGAAGAGCAGTCCGCCGCCGGCGCCGATCGACTGCGCCAGGACCCCGAAGGCGTTCGCGCCGGAGGTCTGGATCGTGAGCGCCGCGCTCCTTCACCGTGACCGTGCCGGCGTTGCCCTCCGCGACCTCGCCGTTCATCGCCAGCGACACGTTGGGTCCCGGCGTGCCGGTCGCGGCGCTGCTGCCCTGGCCGGCGATCCCCCCGCCCGCGCCGATCGACTGCAACACGACGGCATGAGCGGCGTCGCCGTAGGTGGTGACCGAAGCGTCGCCCGTCAGCGTCACGTCGGAGCCGACGCCGATGCCGCCCCCGCCGAGGCCGATGCTGCTGTTTGGCGCGGTGCCCCCGTCGCTGTAGGACATCCCCAGACCGCCACCGCCACCGATCGACTGGGCGAGGATGCCAAACGCGGCATAGCCGGTGCGCGTGGTGACGCCGTTCGTGGTCGTCTGGCTCCCGGTGACGATGGTGGTCGAGTCGTTGGCGCCGAGATTGATGTTGACGGTCCCCCCATCGCCCGTCCCGGCGTACGTTCCCGTACTGCCGACCTGCATCGACAGATCGACGCTGACGCTCGCCGTCGCATAGGCGGACCCGAGGCCACCGCCGCCGCCGATGCTCTGGGCCAGAATGCCGTGGGACCAGTCCGAGCTGGTCTGGATCTCGCCGGCATGGTTCACCGTGACGGTTTGACCCGAGCCGACGGGCAGCTCGCCGTTGCTGCCGGACGTGAACACGGCGCCGACCGTAATCGACTGGCTGGCCACGCCGGCCTTGCCGCCGCCGATGGTCTCGAACGCGTCCGTTCCGCCGCCCGCGATACCGCCGCCGCCGCCGATCGACTGCGCGACGATGGCCGAGGCCGCGCCGCCGGTGGTCATCAGTCCGCCGCCCACGGGATTGGTCACCGTCACGTTGCCGCCGGAACTGCCGCTCGTTCTTGTCGCTGGTCGCCCCGACGGCGAGCTGGATCGTCAGGTCGCTGTCGACGCTCCCGTCGAGCGCGACGCCGCCGCCACCGCCGATGGACTGCGCCGCGACCGCATGCGCCCCGTATCCGGCGGTGGCGATGACGCCGTCATTCGTGACCACAACCGTCGCACCATCGCCGTTGCCGCCGCTGCCGCCGCCCAACGTCAACTCGGCCGAGAAGATGCCACTGGTGACCTCATCGGCGATCCGGACGGCCGACAGCGAGGACGCGGTGGCGCTGCCGCCGTGGCCGCCGCCGCCGCCGATGGACTGCGCGAGGACACCGTAGGCGCGCGAGCCGCTGGTCGCGATCCCAGCCGACCACCCACCGGAGCCGATCGCGCCCGCCGTGTTGGTGACGCTGACGTCGCCCCCGTCGCCGCCGACGCCGCCGTTGCCACCGACCAGGACGTCGGAGTCGAAGCTGACACCGGGGCCGCCGGTCAGCCACTTCACGATCGTGTTCGAGGTCTGGTTGTCGAACTCGAGCGCCGACAGGGCGGACGCGGCGGCGTCAGACGTTCCGCCGGACCCGCCGCCACCGCCGATGGACTGAGCGAAGACGCCGTGCGCGCCACCGCCCGCGGTGGAGACGAGCCCGTTGTTTTGAACGGTGACGCTGCCGCCCGCGCCACCGGCCCCGCCCGTGCCGCCCACGCCGACGTTGGCGCTCAACTTGCCGCCACCGGTCACGGAGGCGCCGCCGGCGTCACCGCCGCCACCGCCGATGGACTGCGCGAAGAGGCCGTAGGACGTCGACCCTGTCGTGGTCACGCTGCTGCCGGCGTAGTTGTAGACGGTCACCTCGTCGCCGTTGCCGTTGCTTCCGCCAGCCCCGCCGACGGAGACGGCGGTGGTAATCGCCGGGCCCGGGGCGTCGTAGATTTCCGGCGCGCCGTTCGGCGGCGCTTCCCGCACCCCCTGTGCCGCCACCGGCGCCGATGGACTGGGCGACGATACCGGGCGAGAACTGGCCGCTGGTGACGATGGTCCCCACACTGCTGCCGTTCGATGCGCCGTTGAAGGCGGTCACGATGGCACCATTACCGGACGATCCGCCCGAGCCGCCGCCGCCGACGGACGCGGACAAGTCGAAGCTGGAGCTCTGGATCGTGGTGGCGCCGGCCGTCCCGTCACCGCCATTTCCACCGCCTCCGCCGATGGATTGCGCGAGTATCCCGCGCGAGAAGTCGCCATACGTGACGATGCTGGCATAGTTGCCGGCGGTGACGCCGCCGCCGTCGCCGCCGCTGCCGCCGGTCCCGCCGGTCGCCATCGCAAAATCGATGCTCGGCGAGGGAACTCCAGCCGCCTTGGAGAACGGCATCGGCAAGACCGTCGACTTGGCGCTGGCCGTCCCACCGAGACCGCCGCCGCCGCCGATCGACTGGACGACGAGGCCGTCCGAATCGGCGCCATTGATATTGGGTCCACCGATGTCGGCCGTGAACTTGCCGTTTACGAAGAGGCCGGTGACGATCGCCGAGGTGGTGTCGGTGCCGACGGCGCGGTCGATGCCGCCGGCGTCGATGGTGCCGGTGAAGGTCTCGCCGGTGGCCGCGATCGTGCCGGTGATGGTCAGACCCGCTACGCTCACGTCGTTTAGAACGGTGCCGTCGCTCATCGTGGCGTCCGAGAGTGTCGCGGTGATCTCGCCATCGTCGAGGCTGCCGGAGGTGATGGTGGACCCCAACGTCGTGCCGTCCGAGAGGGTGGCGTAGAAGAAGCCGGCATCCCCCATGAAGTCGATGTTCTGCTGCTGCGCCGGCGACAGGCCCGTCGTGATGGTGCCGTGGTTGATGCCGGTCGCGAACCCGCCCGCGCCGGCGACACCGCCGTCGCCGCCCGCGGCGATGGACACGGAAAATGTCGCGCCCTCCGTAGAGGACATCGCGCCACCACCCGTGCCGCCGCCGCCACCGATGGACTGGACGAGCATCCCGGTCGACCGGTTGCCGATGGTGGAGATGGCGCTCCCGCCGTTGTTGTAGCCGGCTGCCACGCCGCCGGTGCCGCCGGCTCCGCCCGTCCCGCCGATGGCGATGTCGATGAACACACCCGCGTTGTCGGCATAGCCGCCATTGCCGCCGCCACCGCCGATCGACTGCACCACGGCGCCATGGGCGCCATTGGCCAGCGTCGTGATCGACGTCGTGCCGGTGGTGTTGAGCGTGACCGTGCCGCCATCGCCACCGTCGCCGCCGGTCCCGCCCACCGCGACGAAGCTGCCGGTGGCGTTCGTGCCGCTGCCGCCGCCACCGCCGATGGACTGCAGAAGGACGCCGATGGCGCTCTTGCCCCGGGTTTCGACGAGCGCACCGTCGTCGAGATTCACGGTGACGGTCGCGCCATCGCCGCCGCCGCCGGACGAGTCCCCGAGCCGCTGCGCGGCCTGGCTGCCGCCGACGAGCCCGCCGCTGCCCCCGATCGACTGAGCCACGATGCCGATCGCGCCGATCCCCCCGCCGGGCCCGTTGCCGGTAATCACCGAGCCGGAATGGTTGATGGTGACCCCGCCGCCACCCGTCGCGCTGGTGCTGTAGGTGGGGTTGGAGCCGACGGACGTGCCTGCCGCCCATTCTCCATCGCTGCCAACAGAGGCGGCCGCATCGTTGTGGACGATCCCGCCGCCGGCGGAGGCGATCGCCACGAGCCCGGCCGCACCGGTGCCCTGCGTCGACACGGTGCCGGTGTTGGTGAGCGTCACGTCGGCGCAGCCTCCGGAGAGGGTGGCGCAACCGCCGCCGGGGGTCACGGTGGCGGTGTTGCCGAGAATGTTGGCACCGCCTTGATAGGTCGCCACCGTGAGGTTGCCACCGATGCCGAGGGCCGCGACACCGATGGCGGTCGGACCATTCGTGGTGACCATTCCAGCGTTGGTGACCTCGACCGTGCCGGCCGCTCCGGTGCCCTGGTAGTTGGGATCGGCGGTCAGACTCGAGTCGAGCCGGGTTCCGGCGCTGAGACCCATGACCCCGAAGGCGAGCGGCGCGGCACTGGCGGCGGTGCTGCCGGTTGAGATTGTGGCACCGCTGGCGATCGCCACTGTCACCGCGCCGCCCTGCGCCAGGTAGGTCTGGTTGCCCGGGGTCCATGCTCCGGCCTGGCTCGACGCGAAGACGCCCGCCCCGCCCCCGGTCATATCCACAGAGCCCGTCACTGTGACATCGACCGTGCCGCCATTGCCTGGAGGCCCGTTCGGAGGCCCCCCGGTGTTCGGCGGGAAGACATCGGTGTCCGCGCCGTCGCCGCCGATCGAGACGGCCGAGATCCCCAGCCCCTGAGGTACGGAGACAGTCACCCCGCCACCGTGCGTGACCGTGACGGGGCCAGCCGCACCACCGTTCGAAGCGAAATAGAACGCGCCGTCCACTGTGTTGAAGAAGCTTCCAGTCGTCCCGCCGACCGCCCGGGCGTCGATGCCGACGGCGTTGGCCCCCGCACCGGTCTGGGCGAGCGTGATCGTGCTGCCGGCCTTCGTGGTGACCGACGCGCCCCCCGATGCGCCGCCCCGGCCGACGTAGGCGCTTTCCTGCTTCTCCACGCCGCCGGTGACCCAGTAGACCGCACTCCCCCCGCCGCCGTCGGAGCGCGCCTTCACGCCGACCAGCGTCGGCGTGAGCAGATCGGTGCCGCTCCCGCTGCCGCTGCCGGTGGCGGTGCCGGTCACGGTGACCGCGGCCGAGCTCTCGAGGTCGATGGCCACCGAACCCGACATGGTTCCGTACGTCGCCTCGATGGGGAAGCCATCCGGCGAGGACAGTTCCGTCACCCCGCCCGCGCCGCCGAGACCATCGTCGCCGAAGGACGATGCGATGAGAGCGGCCGGCCCGTTCGCTCCGCCGGCCACGCTGTCCAGGATGATGGCATCGGTACCGGCGGTGCCACCCGAGCTCCCCAGCGTCACCGCCACGTCGCCTGCATTCACGAGTGTCTCTTGCACACTGTTGCAGGAGACGCTCAGCGCACACTCGCCAGTTGCGATCTCGTTGACCACGGCGTCGAACTGGGCCGTCGCACCTGTCGGCAACCCACTCAGGGTCAGGACGCCGCTGATCGTCGCGTCGATGGCTGTGCTGCTGCCGGTGATGAGACCGGCCGGCAAGGTCGTGCCGGATTGGATCGACGTGGTCACCGTATTGGAGCTGGCGTCGAACGTGTACGTGCCGCCCTGGCTGAGAAGAACGTCGGCCTGGGCGGCGCCGAGAGAGATGGTGCAACCGGCCGCCAAAAGGACTGCGGCGCGACTCTGCCGCGCTAGTCCTGAACGGGCCGCATCGGCGCGCCCCCGAGCCAGATCCTCAGATCCAATCCTATCGTTGTGGCGTTTCATGCTGGGACCGGCTCATGGGCGCCACGCCATCGCGGCTCGTTGGTGCCGCGTGGATCACTCACCGTGCGCGTGTGGCGATGATGCCGTCAGTCTGCGCTACGGCGGTAGCCTCATTTTGCATTGAGACTAATGCTGCCACGTGACGTCGCCGGTGTGTTGCGAGTCCGCCACTGGGGCGCCGCGCCGGTCGCCACATGCGCTGCAGCACCCTGCGCCCCAGCGCCGCCGTATGCCGGCCCAGCCAAGCCGTCAGTTCGCCTGAGGGGCCATTGGATCACATCGCGCGGACGCTCGTTAGGAACGCTTCGACCCGCTCTTTCAGGTCATCCGAACGGTCGGACAGGTTCGTGGAGACCTCATGCATGCTCGAAGCTGACGAACCAATGGTTTCGGCCGACCTCTGGACACTGATCGTGTTCTCCGAGACCTCCGTCGTGGCGGCCAACTGCTCGCCGACGGCATGAGAGATCGCGGAACCGATGTCCTTCACACGGTCGATCACACTCGACATCTTCTTGATCGATGCCGCGGTGTTGGTGCTGACGCTTTGGATGTCGTCGATCTGGGTTCGGATATCGTCCGTGGCCTTGGCGGTCTGCGAGGCCAAGGCCTTGACCTCGCTGGCGACGACGGCGAAACCGCGTCCCGCGTCACCGGCCCGTGCGGCCTCGATGGTCGCATTGAGGGCGAGGAGGTTGGTTTGTCCGGCGATATCGGCAATCAACGCCGTCACCTCACCGATCTTCGCGGCCGCGTCGACCAACATGCTCACGAGACGCTCCGATTTCCGCCGCATCCCTCACGGCTTGCTCGGTGATTCGGCCGGACTCTCCGACCTGGGATTCGATCTCGCCGACCGACGCGGAGAGCTCCTCGCTCGCGGCGGCCACGACACTCGCCTTCCCGTTCGTTTCCGAGGCTGCATTCGACAGGCCGCCAGCCGTATTGCTCAGGTCGCGCGCCGATGATGCAACGACACCGACCAGCGACTTCACGTTGGCCTCGAACTCGTCGGCGAGCTTGCGGTTCTCGTCCTTGCGGGGGGTGAGGTCCGTCGCGATTTTTGTGACCTTGAAGGGGTGGCCGCGCGAATCCATGATGCGGATTGTACGAGGCGTCGATCCAGCACTCCTTGCCGCCTTTACCAATGCGCTTGAACTGGCTGGAGACGAACTCGCCGCGGTTGAGCTTCGCCCAGAGGGCCTTGTAGTCGGCTCCGCGCGCCTCGTCAGCGCTGACGAACATGCTATGGTGCCGCCCGACGATCTCGTCCAAGCGGTAACCGAGCACGCGCAGGAAGTTCTCGTTCGCATCCAGGATCTTGCCGTCCATAGTGAAATGGATGACGGCCATGGCGCGGCTCACAGCCTCGAGTTGGGCGGCGGAATCGATCGCCTTCAGGGAATCCGACCATTTGACGGATGTCCCGATGCGCCGGCCGCGCGCGTCAAAGAGGGGCTTTGCAAGCAACCCGAACTGAACCTCACCGATCTTGATGACGGCTTCATGCTGGGATTTCAGCCCGTCCAGAAGCCTGCGCTGATGCGACGGGGTCTTGTGAAAGATATCAATGTTGCTGCCGATCAGGTTCTGCACGGAGAACCTGGGGAAATCCTTGCGGATCCCGGCTTCCTCGTTCTTCAGGAACGTCATCAAGGCGCGGTTCATGTAGACGATATGATGGTTCGTGTCGGCGACCATGAGCATGTCGTCGCTGAGGTCGAGCGCGGTCAGGCACGCCGCCTCGATGTCTTTTCCACGGCGGCCGCGCTCTGGAAAACCAACCACATTCGATCGTGTCGCTTGCGCCATGTTCGCCGAGCCTTCGTCTTTTGACAGGTCCGACGCTTCTAGTCTGGGTAACTTTCCCCGGCCTGTCTCGACGCTTCGGCCTCTGCCGATACCGGCACGCGCACGTTCGGTCGAACCCGGCGCGCGGGACGGATCGGGCGCAAAATGACGATCAGGTGGTCTCGTGTCCGCCCGCGGCCGCATGGGAGCGGCCTTTTGCGCCGGCTCGCTGCTGGGCGATCTGGCGGCGGATCACCACGGTGGCGCGCCAGTAGTTGAAGATCCCGCCGAGCAGGAAGAGGACGCTGCCGGCCAGGTATTGCCAGGCCAGGAAGCCGCCGATCAGCCGCTGATCGGCCGCATTGTCGACGTGCCACAGATACGGGATGGAGGCGACGGTGAAGAGGACCGAGCCGGTGACGAAGGTCACCGCCGTCAGGTTCATCAGCTGCAGCGTGATGAGCTGGCTGGCCCGCACGATCTGCAGCACATTGATGGACGCGCCCACCACGAACATCAGGCTGCCGACCACGAAGCACCAGGCGCCGGCGATCTCGAGATCGACTTGCGACAGGAAGAAGATGCTGCCGACCAGAAACAGCACCGTCCCCAGGACATACACCGTCGCCGCCCAGAACTCGAAACGCTCCCAGATGGTGCGCCCGTGGCGGTGCCGCCAAAAGACCTGGAGCACCTCGGCAAAGTCGTGCCCGGTCACCAGCAGGTAGAGGATCGAGCCGGCGAAGAAGGTCCAGGCGCCGATGTCGGCGTACGCCTCGAACGCCGGGAAGAAGAGGATGCTGCCGATTATGAAGAGCACGCCGCCCAGCTTGTAGACCACCGCATTGAGGGTCTCCCACCAGAACTGCGCCTTCAGATCCGGCTCCTTGGAGACGAGATCGTAGAGTCGCGGGCGATTCGACGAAGAGGTGGGGCATGCGCGGCAGCCTCGGACGGTCGGTCGTAGAGAAAGGTGGCGGGCGGGCCGCCGCCCGGCCCGCTGTCGGAAGCGGAGAGGATGGCCGTGAGGAGCGCCAGCGCGCTCTAGAAGAGGCCCTCCACCCAACCGTTCTCGTCGAGGCCGATGCGCTCGGCGGCGGGGACAGCCGGCAGGCCCGGCATCGTCATGATATCCCCGCAGATCGCCACCACGAAGCCCGCGCCGGCGGACAGGCGCACCTCGCGCACCGGGAGCGTGTGACCGGTCGGCGCCCCGCGCAGCGTCGGATCGGCGCTGAACGAGTACTGCGTCTTGGCGATGCAGATCGGGCAGATCGCCATAGCCGGCGGCCTCCCACTGCACCAATTGCTCGCGCACCGCGGCCGGCGCCGTCACCTCGCCGGCATGGTAGATCTTGTGGGCGATCGCCTCGATCTTCTCCCACAGCGGCAGCGCGTCATCGTAGAGCGGCTCGAAGGCGGCCTCGCCCGAGGTGGCAAGCTCGGCGACACGGTGGGCCAGCGGCGCGATCCCGGCACTTCCCTCGGCCCAGTGACGGCAGACGATCGCCTCGGTCGCCTCGCCCTCGACGAACGCCTGTACGGCGGCGATCTCGGCTTCCGTGTCGCCGGTGAAGTGGTTGATCGCCACCACCACTGGGACCTTGTAGCGGCGGATATTGTCGATGTGTCGCTTGAGGTTGGCGCAGCCGGCGGTAACCGCGGCGACATTCTCGGCCCCGAGGTCGGCCTTCTCGACGCCGCCGTTCATCTTCAGCGCCCGCACGGTCGCCACCAGCACCACGGCGTCAGGCTTCAGCCCGGCCTTGCGGCACTTGATGTCGAAGAATTTCTCCGCGCCGAGGTCGGCGCCGAAGCCGGCCTCCGTCACCACGAAGTCCGCCATCTTCAGCGCCGCGCGCGTCGCGATGACGGAGTTGCAGCCGTGGGCGATATTGGCGAACGGCCCGCCATGGACGAAGGCGGGGTTGTTCTCCAGGGTCTGCACCAGGTTGGGCAGGATCGCGTCCTTCAGGAGCACCGCCATCGCGCCGTCGGCCTTCAGGTCGCGGCAGGTGACGGGCGAGCGATCCCTACGGTAAGCGACGATCATGTCCCCGAGGCGGCGCTGCAGGTCGGCAACGTCGGCCGCGAGGCACAGGATCGCCATCACCTCGGAGGCGACGGTGATGTCGAACCCCGCCTCGCGCGGGAAACCGTTGCGCACGCCGCCGAGGCCGGCGGTGATGGTGCGCAGCGCGCGATCGTTCATGTCCAGCACGCGGCGCCAGGTGATTCGGCGCACGTCGATGCCGAGCTCGTTGCCCCAGTAGACGTGGTTGTCGATCATGGCGGCCAGCAGATTGTGCGCCGCGCCGATGGCGTGGAAGTCGCCGGTGAAGTGGAGGTTCATGTCCTCCATCGGCACCACTTGCGCGTAGCCGCCGCCGGCCGCACCGCCCTTCATCCCGAAGTTCGGCCCCAGCGACGCCTCGCGGATGCAGGTGATGGCGCGTTTGCCGATGCGGTTCAGCCCGTCGCCGAGGCCGACGGTGGTGGTGGTCTTGCCCTCGCCCGCCGGGGTGGGATTGATCGCGGTGACGAGGATGAGCTTGCCGTCCGGCCGCGCCTGGAGCGACGCGATGAAGTCGGCAGTGATCTTCGCCTTGTCGTGCCCGTACGGGATCAGCTTTTCGGCGGGGATGCCGAGCGTCTGGCCGATGTCCATGATGGGACGCTTCTGCGCCGCGCGGGCGATCTCGATGTCACTTTTTGGCGCCATTCCCTACCGTCGTCCGTCCCGCGTTGCCGATCGTCGAGCGTCTTTGATGGCACAGATCAGGCCCGCGCGTCAGGCCGAGCGTCATCTAATCACGCAATTGCCCGGATCGGCGGCGGCGGGTGCTCCTGGTCACCCCTGGAACGGGTGCTCGGCTTGCCAGTGGCGGGCGATATCGAGCCGGCGGGTGATCCACACGTCCTCGAAGCCTCGCACGTAGTCGAGAAAACGCTCCAGGCCGGCCGCGCGTGCCGGATGGCCGACGAGGCGCATGTGCAGGCCCACCGACATCATCTTCGGCGTGACCCGGCCTTCACGGTAGAGCATATCGAACCCATCCTTGAGGAGCTCGAAGAACTGGCCGCCGGTGGCCATGCCCCCGCGCGCGAACTTCCCGTCGTTGTGGACGAGCGAATAGGGAATGACGAGATGCGGGCGGCCCTCCCGCGTCACCCAGTAGGGCAACTCGTCGTCGTAGGCGTCGGAATTGTAGAGGAAACCGCCCTCCTCCATCACCAGCTTGCGCGTGTTGACGCTCGGGCCGTAGCGGCAGTACCAGCCGAGCGGGCGTTCGCCGACGGTCTCCTTCAGAGAGGCGATGGCTTTGGCGATGTGCTCGCGCTCCTCCTCCTCGCTGAGGTGGTAGTGCGGCACCCAGCGCCACCCGTGGCAGCACACGTCGAATCCGGAGGTGCGGATCGCCGCCGCCGCGCGCGGATTGCGCTCCAGCGCCAGCGCGCAGCCGAAGATGGTCAGCGGCAGTTCACGCTCCTGGAAAAGCCGCATCAGACGCCAGAACCCGACTCGCGAGCCGTACGCGAACATGCCCTCGCCGGCGAGGTCGCGGCCGACGACACCAGGGTCGAGCGGCGCCTCGGTGAGCGCGGTCTCGGTATAGCCCTCGCCGTCCTGCACGGAGGGCTCCGCCCCCTCCTCGTAATTCATGACGAAGTTGATCGCGAGGCGCGCGCCGCCCGGCCAGCGCGGGTCGGGCGGGGTGTCCGCGTAGCCGATCAGATCGCGCGCGTCGCTCATGCCGCGGCTTCCTTGACCAGAGCGGGCGCGATGTCGACGAACTCTTCGTCGCCGCTCGTCCCGTCGAGCCACATGAAGATGGCGAACCGGCCGGGCGCCGCAAGCAGGGTCAGCGGGTGGTGCCACACGTCGGCGCCGAAGGTGAAGCCGGTCTGTCCCTCGGTGCGGAAGGCGCGGGCGCGGGCCATGTCCGGACCGCCGGCGGCCGCGTGCGGCGCCACGACCACGAGTACGGACGTGGTCATCAACGGCACGAAGGTCTGCGAGGAGAAGGCATGCCGTTCCATTTGGCGGATCGTCAGCGGCAGACCGACCGCGTCCGTCTTGGCCGACATCGACAGGCTCGGCCGCGCCTGGGGGCGCAGGCTGGCGAGGGCGCCGTCGATGTACGTCCGACCCGGCTCCACCTGCGGCGCAACCACGGTGCCGAACGGCGCGAACGCTTCCGCAGACAAGGGTTCGACGATGATTTCAATCACGCTGTTCTCGATGCTCTCATTGCTCGGCGGACACTCCCGGAGGGAGGACTGCACGATGTGACACTATTCGCGCTGGCTTGGCGGTATGCACCGGCCGTTCCAATCGGCACCGATTCGATCCACCGCGTCAGCCGGGGTCGATGGAGATCACCCGGCGGATGTCCTCGCCCTTGAAGCCGACCATCGTCGGCTTGCTCGCCTCGACGATGACCGCAACGTCGAACAGCTCCTTCACCATCCCGCGCATGTGCAGCCAATGCACGACCTCCCCGGCGGCGGTGTCGACGACGAAAAGGCCGCAGCGGGGCGTGACGCCGTCGCGCTCCAACCGCTCCTGAAGCGCGAGGCCTTGGAAGATGTCGTTGTGGCGCGGCTCGGACGCGGCCACCACGGCATAGCGGCCCACGAAGGCGAGGCCCCGCACATAGCCCGGGCAGAACGCGATCGGCTCGAACACGCCGCGCGCCAGATCGACGTGGCCGAACTCGCCCGTCCCCGCGTTCAGCAACCATAAGCGGCCGTCGTGCCAGCGCGGCGAGTGGGGCATCGACAGGCCCTCCACCACGGGCTCGCTCGTCAACGTATCGTATAAAGCGCCGCCGCCACGACGTCCGCCGCGCCAGCCGTTCGCCTGATCCGACCGCGCGATGACCGTGGCGTGGCTGACCGCGCCGTCTCTCATGGCGATGCCGTTGAGATGACATCGGTCCTCGGGCACGAGGCGGCTGATGAAGGGCGGCGTCCAGAGCGGGGTGAAACTGTGGGTGGCGCTCACCCGCGCCACGCAGCTGAACAGCGTGTTGGCGAAGACGATGTCCCCTGCACCGTCGAACGCGATGTCGTGGGCATCGACATCGCCGGTGAACGTGGCGAGCTGCGGGATGTAGACCGGGTCGTCGCCGGCCGAGGCGCGGCCCCAATGACCGTCGACGAAGGTGATGATCTGGTAGCGTCCCGCCACGGCCAACCTGTCGCGCGTGCAGGCGATGCCCCTGGCGCGCTCGATGTGCCGGTTGAACAGCCACAGCCGGCCGCCGGCCTGCGGATCGACGCCGACGAACATGACCGTCCCCGGCGTGTAGATCGAGACCGCCAGGCTGCACCGCGTCTCGGCGAGCCAACTCGCGAAGCCCGGCGAGGCGGCGATGTCGAGGCCCGCGCGTGCTACGCCGGCCTCGTCCTCCGAGGCACCCTTCGCCATCGTTCTCCCCCGCTCCGGGTGCCAGCAATCAGGATGTTCAGAGAACCATCACCGCGACTGCCGACGCTGCGAGCTCAAGGCCGGGGCCAGCGCATTAGAACTGCACGATGCCCTTGAGCCAGAAATAGTCGCCACTGATCCGGTTGTGGCTCTCCAGCTCCGGCAGCCACTTGGCCTCGATCATCCCGGTCGCATGCTCGAGCGGCAAGACGTAACTCAGCACCGGCCCGACACCGAGGGTGTAACCGCGAAAATCGCCCAACCGCGCGCCGGGCCCGCTGTCGGCGGTGATCTGCTGCAGGTAGAACGCGTCGACCCCCACCCCCAGGAAACCGGGCCCGGCCGGAAAGAGCTGCTGCGCGCTCGCCTCGATGTGGAGCAGCGAGCCGCTGTGATAGTTGGTGGCGGTGTTCTTCGTGTTCAGCGTCACGCCCATGAACGCAGATGCGCTGAACCCTGTCGCGGGGTTGCTGTAGGAGACCGACACCGTCGGGTCGACGGTAAGGAAATTCTTGCCGACATTGGCGAGACGGCCCGCCTCGTAGGAGCCCGTCGGCAGGTAGACGGGCACCGACATGCCGACCTGCAGGTTGTCCCGCTTCCAGCCCAGCATCACCGGAATGAGAGAGATATCGCCCAGCCCGCTGTCGCGGTCGGTCACCGGAAACACGCCGAAGGGTGTGGCGACATCCGCCGAGACCTCGAGGTCTATGAACGGGATGAGGATGCCGACCGACAGGAATGTGTTCGCGATGCGTTCGTCGAACGTGTAGAAGCCGCCCACGGTGGTTGCGGTGAGATCGGCCTCCAGGTTCGTGGGGATGAGCTCGCCGAGGGTTTGGACCGGTTCGCGCGCGCCGCCTTGGAAGTGGATGCCATTGGCGTAACCAATGAAGCCCGGCTTCGTCGGTGGCATGTCGATGATGGTCGCGCTTATGCCCGGGACATAATGACCGTAGCCACCCTCTTCGGCCAATGCGGCAACCTGCGCCGTCAATACTGCTACGATTGCGAGCAATACAACACGCACCACAGATCACCCCGCCCAATTCCTCTGCGACGGTAGCAGAGGCTTCGCAGCGTCGCGAGCGGCATTCCATCTCTTGACGCGCCCCGTAAGGTTTTGTGCCTCCTGTGCAACATATTTGTTCGCAACTTGTTCCAAACGTGTCGAAGCCGATCGTGCATCTCGACAATTTCGGCGGCGCGGCGAACTCAGGCCTTGGCGTCCCGGCGCGGGCGGGCCACGGGATCCGGAACCTCGCCGAATGACGGATCCGGAATGGCACCGTTGGCCGACATCAGCACGG
This sequence comes from uncultured Alphaproteobacteria bacterium, assembly GCA_963771975.1. GTDB lineage: Bacteria > Pseudomonadota > Alphaproteobacteria > Rhizobiales > Amorphaceae > Acuticoccus. The sequence goes on from CAVYVL010000002.1 coordinate 1,235,278, forward strand.
CAATCCAGCGCAGCGACGGCATCTTTGAGCAGATGATGACGGCGATCGTCAGCACCGGGACGGCGATGAGCGCGCCGACGACACCCCAGAGCGCTCCGCCCGCAAACACCGCGATCAGCACAACCAGCGAGCTGAGATTGAGCGAGCGGCTCATCAGATGCGGCATCAGCACGTTGGTGCCGAGCACCTGCACGATGCCGACAGGCACCAGCACCATCACCACCGGCCACACCTCGAGGAACTGCAGCATCGTCATCAACGTCGGCAGCACGATGCCGAACAGCGAGCCGATGGTGGGGATGAAGCTGAAGAAGAAGACGAGGACGGCCCAGAACACCGCGGCGTCGACGCCAACGAGCCAGAGGACGACGAACGTCGGCACCGCCTGGACGATGCCCACCAGCACCTGAACGCTCAGCACGTCGTCGATCGCGCGCTTGATCTCCATCGCCATACGGCGAAGGCGGATCTCCTCGGCCGGCCGGCCGGCGATCGCCGATAACTTATCGTCGAACGCCTGCGACTCCACGAAGATGAAGGCCACGTACAGGAACACCACGAAGATGGCCGAGGTGTAGGCGGCGGTCGATCCGGCGAGGTTGATGAGCAGCGAGCGGACGTCGATCTGCTGCAGCAGGTCGAGGACGCTGAGCGTCTCGTCCGAACCGACGTACGACTGCACCGCCGCCAGAAGCAGATCCACGTTCTGCTGGTAGAGCGGCAGATTGGCGCGCAACTCCGCGACGGCGCCGACCATCATGAGCGAGATCAGCGCCACGATGCCGGTGATGCCGAAGATGCTGACGATGTGCGCCGTGGCGCGGCGATGACGCCAGCGCAGCGGCACCAGCCGCACCAGCGCGGCCGAGGTGGCGCTCAGCACCAGCCAGATCAGCAGGCCGGTCGCCAGCGGCCGAAGCACGCTCTCGGCGAACGTCAGGATCCAGATCATCGCCGCGATCGATACCGTGATGCGCATTCACCCTCCGCAAGCGGTGCGCCGGCCACGCGCCCGCCCGCCTCGCGCCCTCACGACCGGGTGGGCGGGGAAGCAAAAGCCGCACCACGAGTCCAACGCGGGCGAACTTATCCGAAATCGCCGACGTGTCGACGGGCGCGCCGCCTCGGGGCTGATGCGGCTCCCCCCGCGACGGCGACGCGCGGCCCCGGCGGCAGGCCCCGGATCGCTTCAGACGAGGCGCACGCGCCAGCGGACTGGGGATGACGTGCCATCCCCGGCCCTTCATCTTGCCATTATTGAAAGTTCCCGTGGACGGACGTGTCGCGAATATGTTTCGCATGACCAGCGGCGGGGTCACATTCGACCCATAGTGGTATCCATGGATAGGCCAGCCCGGCCCAATTTGAGCCAATGAAGAAGAGAAGCAACATGAAGAGTGGAATGCGCACATTTCTCCTAAGCCTGGTATTGAGCGTCTTGGCTGCAGGTGGCGCCGCCCAAGCGCAGACGATCGGCTATGCCGATGCCATCTCGATCCTGTCGAAGCAGTGCGGTAGCGATGTTGGCAAGTACTGCGCGTCGGCGCAGCTGGCGAACGATGGCATCACCCGCTGCCTCGCCGACCATCAGTCCAACCTGTCCAACACCTGCGCCACCGCGCTCGTCCAGGTGGTCCAGTCGCTCGACGCGCGCGAAGCGGCCGAGGCGGCGGCGCCAAAGGTCTGCGCGACCGACGCGGCTCGCCTGTGCAAGCTCACGAAGTCCGGCCAGGGCCGCCAGCTGCACTGCCTGCTTAAGGCAGAACGCAGTGTCAGCGCCAAATGCAACGCGGCGATCACCAATGCCGGTTGGCGCTAAGGAGACCGAGATGACCATGAAGACATTTGCCCTTTCCGCCGCCATCGCCGTCGGTCTCATCGCCAGCCACGGGTCCAGCTTCGCGCAGAACCAGCTGAACCGCAGCCAGGTCATCAACAGCCTCTACCAGACGGAGGCCACCGTCGCCGCGTTCGACCCGATCGCGCTGGAACAGGCCGCGGCGCGCGCGGCGGCCAGCGGCGGCGACAATGCGCCCGGCCCGCTGTCGGACAAGCTCAGCGGGCTGCCGCAGATCAGCGTCGAGATCAATTTCGACCGCGGTTCCGCCCGTATCCGACCGGAAAGCTACCACGCGGTCGGCCTCATCGCGGACGCGCTCCACACGCCGTACCTTATGGGCCAGAAGATCGTCATCATCGGCCACACCGACGCAACCGGCGGGCGTGAGCTGAACTTCAAGCTCAGCAAGGAACGGGCGCGTTCCGTGATGGAGGCCCTCGCCACCACCTTCCACGTGCCCGCGAACCAGCTCGTCGGCATCGGTCTGGGTGAGGAGCAGCTGCAGAACCCGTCCAATCCGGACGGCGCGGAGAACCGCCGCGTGCAGCTCATCAACATCGGCGGGTAGTCTTCGCCCCGGCGGCCGGCATGGAGTCACGGGCCACCGTGGCACGCGCCGTCCGCCGCAACAGACGCGGCCGAGCCGCACCTGCAACCGGCACCGGATTGTCTTGGCGCCAACGCGGGTGCGCGATATGCCAGACGCGGACCCCTGGAGTGGACGTGCCCCATGCGCAAGACAATCGCCACCCTTCTGGCCACGGTCATGACGATCGCGCCAGCCTTCGCGAGCCCCGCGACGACCACCGCCGACGTGAACCTGCGCTCCGGACCAGGGACGACCAATGCCGTCCTCGCCACCATCCCGGACGGCACCAGCATCGACCTGGGCGACTGCGATGCCTCCGGCGCCTGGTGCGCGGTCACGGCCAACGGTACCAAGGGCTACATGTCCGGCCAGTACATCAAGGATGCGGCCGACAAGGACGCCTGGCCCCGGGCGTTCAACACCAGCGACGGCGGCAAGATCGTCCTCTACCAGCCGCAGGTCACGAAGTGGGACGACTTCAAGACGATCGATGCCCTGATCGCCGCTGAATACACCAGCTCCGCCGACACGGCGGCCGTCTACGGCACCATCGGCATCAGCGGCACCACCGCGGCCGACGAGCTCGACCGGCGACGTGGTGATCTCGAACCTCACCATCACCGAGCTGAACTTCGACGCGCTCGACCGCAAGCAGAATGCCGCCCTCAACGTCGACGTGGGCCAGATCCTGCCGACCGGTCCGATCACCGTTTCGCAGCAACGCCTGACCGCGAGCCTTGCCGGCCAGAAGCGCGTGGCCGACGTGAAGGGCCTGAAGGCGGACCCGCCGCCGATCTTCCACTCCGACACGCCGGCGATCCTGGTGCAGACCAATGGCAAGGCGACCTTCGCCGCGGTACAGAACGCCGAGGGTCTCAGCTTCGTCGTCAACACCAACTGGGACATCCTGCAGACCGACGCGGACAAGACGCTCTACCTGCGCGACGACAAATCCTGGCTCACCGCCACGGCGCTCTCGGGCCCCTGGAGCGCCGTCACCACGCTCCCCGACGCGCTCTCCAGCTTGCCGAGCGACAACGACAACTGGAAGGACGCACGCGCGGCGATCCCGGCGACGCCGTTCAAGGACGGCGCGCCCAAAGTGTTCTACTCCGACACGCCGGCCGAACTCCTGCTCTTCGACGGTTCACCCAAGGCGGAGGCGGTGCCGGACACCAACCTCGAGTGGATGTCGAACACGGAGTCGGACGTCTTCTTCGACAACGCGAACACCACTTGGTACGTGCTGCTGTCGGGCCGCTGGTTCAGCGCGGCCTCGCTCGACGGGCCGTGGACGTTCGCAACGCCGAACCTGCCGGACGATTTCTCCAAGCTCCCGGCGGACACGCCCTACTACAGCGTGCGCTACTCCGTGCCCGGCACCTCCGAGAGCGACCAGGCGCGGCTGAAGGCGAGCATTCCCAACACGGCGCGGGTCGAGGTCGACAAGGTCAAGGCCGACGTCTCCTACGCGGGCGACCCGCAATTCACCGCGATCGAGGGCACGTCGATGTCCTACGCCACCAACACCAACACCGAGGTGATCGAGGTCGACGGGCGATACTTCGTGCTGCAGGACGGCGTGTGGTTCGTGGGCGATGCCGCGACGGGGCCGTGGGCGGTCGCGACGTCGGTGCCGGAGGTGATCTACACGATCCCGCCGTCCTCGCCGGTCTACCGGACCACCTACGTGCGCGTCTACGACACCGAGCCCGGCGCGGTCTGGTTCGGCTACACCATGGGTTATCTCACCGGCTATCTCGCCTGGGGCACCTACGTCTACGGGACGGGCTGGTACTATCCGCCGGTGTGGTACGCCGGCGCGCGCGGCTGGCCCGGCTACTTCCCGCGCCCGGTGACCTACGGCATGGGCGCCTACTACAACCCCGTCCGCGGCACGTACGGCCGCTATGGCTACGCCTACGGCCCGTATCGCGGCATCGCCTACGGCTCCGCCTACAACCCCCGCACCGGGACCTATGTTCGCGGCGGCGCGGCGGACGGCCCGTGGGGCGGCCGGGGGTTCGTCTCGGCCTACAACCCCCGCACCAACACGGGCGCATTCGCCCGCGGCGGTCATGACATCTACGGCTCGTGGGGGACCGCCGGGGTGCGCCGTGGCTCGTCCTGGGCGCGCGTATCGGGCGCCGAGAACGGCAACGCGGGCGCCATGCGGTGGAGGACCTCCGCCGGCAATTCCGGCTTCGTGGGCGGGCGTGACGGCAACCTCTATGCCGGCCGGGACGGCAACGTCTATCGCCACACCGACAATGGCTGGCAGAAGTACGACCGCGGCGACGGGTGGTCCTCGGCCGGCCGGCAAGACGGTCGGCCGGGCGCCGATCGACCGGCCAACCGACCGGCCGCTGACCGACCGGCCGCTGACCGACCCGCCGCCGACCGACCCGCCAACCGACCGGGCGGGCGTGACCGTCCCCGCGGAGAGGCGCGGACGGGCAGCGGTCCGGAGCGTCGCCCTGCGGCCGCCGCGCCGCGCCCGCGCGCGGAGAGCCCCCGCCGCGTGCCGGAGCACCTGTCGCAGGATCGCCGCGGGCGCGAGATGGGAAACGTCAACGGAATGCGCGAGCGAAACATCGCACGGGGCGGTGGCCGTGAGTTCCGGGGTGGCGGCCGCGAATTCCGAGGCGGCGGTGGGTTCCACGGCGGCGGCGGCGGTTTCCGCGGCCGGCGTTAACGCAGCGCAGGCCTTGCCAGCATCCGGGTGGAGACGCTGGCAAGGCTCATGGCGCTGGAGCACCGCCGAGCCGGCACCGTTGAAGTCGCGGGGCTCGAGACCCAGCGGCCACGCGCGGGCGTCCACGGGCTGAACCAATGGATGCCGAGCCGCCTGGGCAGGAGACCCGGCCGCGCCTCGTTCGTGGCAGGGCCGACCTCCTTCGCGCTCAGCGAGAGCGGTTACAGCACCGCCTTCGCCATCATCATGTGGCAGCCCTTCTCGCCGTCGACCGTCTGCGTCACCCTGAGATCGCCCTGCAGCGAGCACAGCATGTAGGCCTGTTCACGCGTCAGTGACGTGCGCTGGCAGATGTGGCGGATCATCTGGCGCAGCGCGATGCGGGCGGCCTCGTCGAGGTCCTCGTGCATGCCCATGCTGATGATGTGCTGGTCGGTCTCGGCAAACGGGTAGTCGTAGCCGAGGTCCTTGCGCACGGTGAGGCGGAACGTGCCGGTGAGCCCGGTCTCGAGCGCCGTGATGCAGACCTCGCCGTCGCCCTGCACCGCATGCCCGTCGCCGGCGGAGAACAATGCGCCCTCGGCGAAGACCGGCAGGTAGAGCGTCGCTCCGGCCTGCAGCTCCTTGTTGTCCATATTGCCGCCGAACTTGCGCGGCTGCATGCTCGGGATACGCCCCCAATGCGGCGGCGGCGCCACGGCCATGACGCCGAAGAATGGCGCCAGGTTGATCTGCGTGCCCCACGGGAGCTGCGCGGTGCGGCGCGCAACGTCGATCTCGGGGTGGATGCGGGTGACGGCGTCGAACTCGTCCGGCAGCGTGCCCTTCAGCGGCACGATCTGGACGAAGCCCCAGCGCTCGTTGAGGGCGACCTCGAGGATCTCGACCTCGAGCACGTCGCCCGGCGCCGCCCCCTCCACATGAACCGGACCGGTGAGCATGTGGGTCGTGCCGTCGCGCTGGCACCCCTCGATGGCGGCGAGGTGGCCGGCCTGCACCAGGGTCCGGTCCGGCGGCAGCGCGTCGGCGCCGCCGGCGGCCCAGCTCGTGAGCGTGAGCGTATCGCCCGAAGCGACGCGCAGCACGGGTTGAAGGGCGGCATCGTGGTGCCCCCAGTGGATGTTCTCCGGCAGCGCCGGCAGCTCGTGATGACGGGGCATCCCACCTCCCTTCGAGACGATGATCCCCCGCCCCTTACACGAAATCTCTACGGGCGCGCAGAACCTGGCCTTGAATCCAGCTGGCTTTCTCCGAGACCAGAAAACTCACCAGACGGAGGATGTCGGTCGGCGCCTCGGCATCCTGCGCGCGCAAGCCAGGCGGAATCGTGTCGGTCTGGTTCGGGCCGGGGCCCCCGGGCTCGGCTCTTTCGGGCGGAACGGCGACCGCGTTCACGGTGATCCCCTTCAAACTGAGCTCGTTGGCGAGCACCCGGGTGATCGCTTCGACCGCACCCTTCGCGGCGTTGTAGCTGCAATAGCCCGGCGCGTTCTCATGCATTTCGCTGCTGGAGATGTTGACGATCCGGCCACCCCGCTTCATCCGCCGGGCGGCTTCGCGCATGGTATAAAAACTGCCGAAAAGGTTCACCGCGAGGACCAGTTCGAACATCTCGTCGCTGACCTGAGCGAGCGGCGCCTCCCGAACGACGTTGGCGCAGTTGACGAGAATGTCGACCGCGCCGTAGCGCGCTTCAGCGAAATCGAACAGATCCTGCCCGGAGCGGCTATCGGCGACATTGGCCTGGATCGCGACCGCGTCGCCCCCGGCGGATAGGATATCGTCGACGACAGACGCCGCCGCTTTCGGTTCGCCGCGATAGTGGACGAGCACCTGGACGCCGTCGTACCCGAAACGCCGTGCGATCGCTGCGCCGATTCCAACAGATCCACCGGTGATCAGTGCCGTGCGCCGCATGGCCCGTTCCCCACATATGATGATTACCAAACACGGACGGTATCGATGGTCCAGGCGATTCGAGGCCTCATTATTTGCTGATCGCAGCCTGGCGACTGGTGCTCCGTCACCGGAGCTACATTTTTGCAACTATAAGGAATCACGAAGAAATTCCGTTTTTCCGGTGGGTTCGGCTGGCGCCGGACGGCCCACTTGCCCTCAACGGGCGTGCGCGCCCTCGTCGTCGCCAACTAGTCTCCGGCTCCGCCCGGCGTCCGTCGAACGCCGCGGTCCGAGAGCGCGGTCTCAACATGCCGCCGCGCGGCCCATCGGCGCGGGCTTGTGCGCAAACGATGGTGTCCCTTGGAAGTCGCGCGGCGCAGCGCTATGCCCGGCGCTCCGCAGCGAGGAGGAGCCGACCTTGGACAAGACCGCCGAGACCATCGCCCGCATCATCTCCGACGAGATCAGCGCGCGGCCGGCGCAGGTGACGGCCGCCATCGACCTCCTCGACGGGGGCGCGACGGTTCCGTTCGTCGCGCGTTACCGCAAGGAGGCCACCGGCGGGCTCGACGACACGCAGCTGCGCACCCTCGGCGAACGCTTGGCATACCTGCGCGAGCTGGAAGCCCGCCGCGCCAGCGATCGTGCAGTCCATCCGCGACCAGGGGAAGCTGACGGACGACCTCGCCCGCGCCATTGCCGGGGCCAGCACCAAGGCGACGCTGGAAGACCTCTACCTGCCCTACAAGCCCAAGCGGCGGACCAAGGCGATGATCGCGCGCGAGAACGGCTTGGAGCCGCTGCTGAGCGCCATTCAAGCCGACCGCGCCGCCAAGCCCGAGGTGCTGGCCGAAGCGTTCGTGCAACGACAAGGTGCGCCACCGTGAAGGCGGCGCTGGAGGGCGCGCGCGACATCCAGGTCGAGGCGCTCACCGAGAACGCCGCGCTGCTCGGCCGCCTGCGCGCCTTCATGCAGGCCGAGGCCGTCATCTCGGCCACCGTGATCGCCGGCAAGGAGGAGGCCGGCGCCAAGTTCTCCGACTATTTCGACCACCGTGAGAAGTGGGCCGACATCCCCGCCCACCGTGCTCTCGCCATCATGCGCGCGGCCAACGAGGAGGTGGTGACGGTCGACATCGCGCCCGATCCCGAGACCGGCACGGCGCCGGGCCGAGGGCATCGTCGCCGCCGCCATCGGCATCGACGGCGAGCGGCCGGGCGACGCAGTGGCTGCGCCAGGTGGCCGGTTGGACGTGGCGGGTGAAGCTGAAGCTGTCGATGTATCTCGACCTTCTCGGCGACCTGCGCCGCACGGGCCGCACGAGGAGGCGATCGCCGTGTTCGCGCGCAACCTGCGTGACCTCCTGCTCGCCGCGCCCGCCGGCCCGCGCGCGACCCTGGGGCTCGACCCCGGCATCCGCACCGGCGTCAAGGCGGCGGTCGTCGACGCCACCGGCAAGCTGGTGGACACGGCGACGGTCTACCCGTTCCAGCCGCGCAACGACGTGCGCGGGGCGCAGGACAAGATCCTGGAGCTGGTGCGCCGCTACGGCGTCGAGCTGATCGCCATCGGCAACGGCACCGCGAGCCGCGAGACCGAGCGGCTGGTCGCCGACGCGATCCGCCTCATGCCGGACGGAGCGCCGCGGCCCACGAAGGTGATCGTCTCGGAGGCCGGCGCCTCGGTCTACTCGGCGTCCGAGCTCGCCTCCAAGGAGTTCCCGGACCTCGACGTGTCGCTGCGCGGCGCGGTCTCCATCGCGCGGCGCCTGCAGGACCCGCTGGCCGAGCTCGTCAAGATCGAGCCCAAGTCCATCGGCGTCGGCCAGTACCAGCACGACGTCGACCAGAACCGCGCTCGCCAAGGCGCTCGACGCGGTGGTCGAGGACGCCGTGAACGCCGTCGGCGTCGACCTCAACACCGCGTCGGCGCCGCTTGCTGGCCGCAGGTCGCCGGCCTCGGCCCGTCGCTGGCCCAGGCGATCGTCACCCACCGCGACACCCACGGCGCCTTCGCCACCCGCAAGGCGCTGATGAAGGTGTCGGGCCTCGGCCCGAAGGCGTTCGAACAGTGCGCCGGGTTCCTGCGGATCCACGGGCGGCAAGGAGCCGCTCGACGGGTCGGCCGTGCACCCCGAGGCCTACGGGCTGGCGCGGCGCATCGTCGAGGCCTGCGGGCGCGATATCCGCGCCATCATGGGCAACGCGGCGGTGCTGAAAGCGCTGAACCCGAAGGACTTCGTCGACGACACGCTTCGGCCTGCCCACCGTGCGCGACATCCTGGCGGAGCTGGAAAAGCCCGGCCGCGACCCGCGTCCGGACTTCCGCACCGCGAGCTTCGCCGACGGCGTCGACGAGATCGGCCGACCTGAAGCCCGGCATGATGCTGGAGGGCACGGTGACCAACGTCGCCGCCTTCGGCGCGTTCGTGGACGTCGGCGTGCACCAGGACGGTCTGGTGCACATCTCGCAGCTCGCCGACCGCTTCGTGAAGGACCCGCACGAGGTGGTGAAGGCCGGCGACGTCGTGAACGTGCGCGTCATGGAGGTGGACGTCCCGCGCAAACGCATCGGCCTCTCGATGCGCAAGGACGCCGAGGCGGGCGCGCCGGGTGCCAGCGGGCGCCCGGCCCGTGGCGAGCAGGGCAAGGGGCCGCGGCCCGCCGCCAACGCCGACAGGGGTGGCGGCAAGGGCGGCGCTCAAGGCAAGCGCGGTGGCCCATCGAAGGGCGCGGGCCAGGCCAAGCCGCAGGAGGGCAACGGCGCACTCGGCGCCGCGCTCCTCGAGGCGATGAAGAAGTCATCGTGACGAGCCCGGCGCCGCACGTCCTCATCGACGGGCCGGCGGACGCCGACACCACCATCGTCCTGGCGCACGGCGCCGGCGCTCCAATGGACTGGCCTGCGATGACCGCTATCGCCGGCGCCCTCGCCGATGCCGGCCTCACCGTCGCGCGGTTCGAGTTCGCCTACATGGCCGCCCGCCGGGACGGTCAGCGCAAGCCGCCGCCTCGCGCCGAGACGCTGACCGACGAGTACCGCGCCGCGCTCGATGGGCCCAGTGACCGCGCCGAAAGCCGCTTGGTCATCGGCGGCAAGTCGATGGGCGGGCGCGTGGCCAGCATGATCGCCGACGAGCTGCACGCGGCCGGGCACATCGCCGGCCTCCTCTGCCTCGGCTATCCGTTTCACCCGCAGGGCAAGCCGGAGACGCTGCGCACGGCCCACCTCGCCGCGCTCGCCGCGCCGACGCTGATCTGCCAGGGCACCCGCGACCCGCTGGGCTCGCGCGAGGAGGTCGCCGGCTACGATCTGGCGCCGTCGATCGAGGTGCTATGGCTCGAGGACGGTGACCACGACCTGAAGCCCCGCAAGCGCGTCACGGGGCTGACGCAGGCCGATCACCTCGCCACGGTCGCCGCCGCAGTCGCCGCATGGACGCAGCGTCTCCCCGGTTGACGGCATCGCGATCGCGGCCGAGACCGTCATCACTGAGGACGGCGCCCGACCACCCGGCCCCCCACGCCGCCAGCAAGGACGATGGACGATGGATTTTGCACTGACCGAGGACCAGGCCGCGATCCGCGAGGCCATCGCGCGCGTGTGCGCCCGCTTCGGCGACGACTACTGGCTGGAGAAAGACCGAAGCGGCGGCTTTCCGAGCGACTTCTACGACGCGCTGGCGACCGAAGGCTGGCTCGGCATCTGCACCGCAGAGGCCCAGGGCGGCGCCGGCCTCGGCGTGACCGAGGCGACGATCATGATGCGCAGATCGCCGAGAGCGGCGCGGGCCTGTCCGGCGCGTCGGCGGTGCACATCAACATCTTCGGGCTGAAGCCGGTGGACGTCTACGGCACCGAGGAACAGAAGGCGCGCATGATCCGCCCCATGGCCGAGGGGCGCGAGAAGGCCTGCTTCGGCGTCACCGAGCCGAACACCGGCCTCAACACCACCCAGCTCAAGCTGAAGGCCGAGAAGCGCGGCGACCGCTACGTCGTCAACGGGCAGAAGGTTTGGATCTCCACCGCGCAGGTGGCCGACAACATTTTGCTGCTCGCCCGCACGACGCCGCTCGACGCGGTGACGAAGCCGACGCACGGCCTCAGCCTGTTCTACACGTCCTTCGACCGCGACCGGATCAAGGTCCGCGAGATCGAGAAGATGGGCCGCAAGGCGGTGGATTCGAACGAGCTGTTCTTCGAGGACTTCGAGATCCCCGAGGCCGACCGCATCGGCGAGGAAGGCCGCGGCTTCGAGTACATCCTGCATGGCATGAACCCCGAGCGCATCCTCATCGCCGCCGAAGCGATCGGGCTGGGCTTCGCAGCGCTGGCGAAGGCGACGTCTTATGCCAAGGAGCGCAACGTGTTCAACCGGCCGATCGGCCAGAATCAGGCGATCCAGCACCCGCTGGCGATCTGCCATTCGGAGCTGGAAGCCGCGTGGCTGGTGACGATGAAGGCGGCGTGGGAATACGACAGCGGCCTCGCCTGCGGCGCCTCCGCCAACATGGCGAAGTACCTGGCTGGCGAGGCGGGCTTCAATGCCTGCCAGCAGGCGGTGATGACCCACGGCGGCTTCGGCTACGCCAAGGAGTACCACGTCGAGCGCTACCTGCGCGAAAGCCTCATCCCGCGCATCGCCCCCGTCTCGCCGCAGCTGGCGCTCTGCTACATCGCCGAGCGGGTGCTGGGGCTGCCGAAATCGTACTGAGGGCCCGGCGCCCTACGCGACGGCCGCCCGCACCCTCGGCGTGCGGGTCTTGCCGAGGATCAGGAGCATGATCCCCATGTTGAGAACGTTGAAGGCGATCCCGTTCATGAAGGCCATGTCGTAGGAGCCGGTGACGTCGCGGATATAGCCCGAGAGCCACCCGCCGACCCCCATGCCGACGATCGTCGCCATCAGCACGAAGCCGATGAGCGAGCCCGCCTCGCGCGCCGGGAAAGTACTCGCGCACGATCACCGCGTAGGACGGCACGATGCCGCCCTGCGACAGACCGAACACGAGGCTGACTACGAAGAGCCCCGTCACCGCCCCGTCGAACGGCAGGTACAGCGCGAGGGCGAAGCACTGCAGCGTCGAGCCGATGAGCAGGGTCCGCACGCCGCCCAGCCGATCGGCGACGGCGCCGAAGACGATGCGTGAGATGACCCCGCCCACCAGCATCAGCGACAGGATCTGCGCGCCGACCACAGGCGCGCAGCCGAGATCGACGGCCAGCGAGACGACGTGGACCTGTGGCATCGACATCGCGATGCAGCAGCCGACGCCGGCCACCGCGAGCATGATGCGCAAGGTGCCGAGCGAGAGGTCGACCGAGCGGCGACGGACGGCGGACAACGCTTCGGAGTGCGCCATCGTCGCCGCCGGAACGCGGCGGCGCAGCAAGAGCGCGAGCGGGATCGAACGCCACGACGACGATGATTGCGAGGGCGGAGTAGACGCCGCGCCAGCCCGCCGTCGCGAGGAGCCCGCCGAGGATCGTCGGCCAGAACGCGCCGGCGATGTAGTTGCCACTCGCCACCAGCGCGACCGCGATACCCCGCCGGCGCGAGAACCAGTGCGAGATGTCGGCGATCAGGGGACCGAAGCAGGATCCCGTCCCGACGCCGATGATGATGTGTAGCGCGTAGACGACATAGATGTTTCCGACAACGGCGGCCGCCGAATAGCCGATGCCGAGCAGCACCGTCGCCAGAAGGAGCGCCGCCGTGACCCCGAACCGGTCGACGATGCGGCCCACCACGAGGTTGCCGATCGCAAAGCCCAACATCGTCATCGTGTAGGGGATGGACGCGTCCGCGCGGTCGATGGCGAAGTCGGCCTGGAGCGCCGGCATGATGATGACGACGGCCCACATGCCGACGTTGCCCACTGCCGCGACGGTGAGCGTGAGGGCGAGCCGCACCCAGGAGTAGCGGCTGTCGAGAACATCGGCGGCGTTCATGGTGCGCTTCGGCTTTCCGTCGGCGACGCGTGACGTGCGCCCCGGCTCCCAGATCGTTTCGATCCCCCCGAACATGGTGGGGACGTTTTTTGGGCTATACCATCTCCAGGCCGGCGAAGGGCGATATTCTGCACAGAGATCGGGCAGCGAAAACGTAGCTTGCTGCTTTTACCGACGGGTGTGGTTCGGACACTCGGCGACGGCTATGCCCGTCCGCTCGGTGAGCGCGCAGGCGCAGCGGCGAGTGACGCGGTGCCGGAGCCGGCAACGCCGTCGGGCATCGCTGCGCAGGTCAGTTTCGTGGACCGGTGTCGGCCCTCGGAAGGGCCGTCCTGAGACCTATAGCGGCAGCGGCCGGTCTCACCGAACGTCGCTGGGGCGCCGGCACGCCTCTCAGTAGCTGGCGCGACCGTCTCGACAGCGAGATGCCGCGCATGAGCCCGGTGTTCGAGCGGAGGCGACCGCAGCGGGCTGCTGCGGTCGCCCCGTGTCGTTACTTGCCCAGAACTTCGCGGGCCTTGGCGACGTAGGCCTCGCCGTCGAAGTCGAGCTCGGCGGCGCGGTCGTAGAACGCCTTGTAGGCGGCCTCCGCGTACTCCGGCGCGGTGACGCGGGCCACTTCGCTCTGCGGCGCGGTCCAGAGCTCGACGCCGTTCTCCGCCATCTCGTCGACGGCCGCGTTCACGTGGGAGTAGAAGTCGTAGAGCGCCTCGTGCTGCAGGTCGTCCATCTCGGTGCGGATCGCGGCGCGCAGGTCCTCCGGGATTTCCTCCCAGGTGTCCTTGTTGATGATGATCGACCCAGCCGGTGATCGGGCCGATCTTCCAGTTCTGCACGTTCTCGGCGCAAGCGCCAGTACTCCTGGCCGTTGCCGTAGCAGGTGGAGGTGAAGACGCCGTCGATCACGCCGCGCTCCAGCGCCGGCGGCACCTCCGAGAGCGGCAGCGGCGCGGGCTTGGCGCCGATCGCCTCCATGAGCGCGGCGGTCTGCGGGTTGTGCACGCGCAGCTTCTTGCCCTTGAAGTCCTCCAGGGTGTGGATCGGCTCCTTGGAGAACAGCGCCTGGCTGCACCATGCGCCTTCGGCGAGGACCACGGAGTTCCAGTTCTCTTCCCAGAGCTCCGCCACGTCGTCGCACCAGAACGCCTCGCACAGGTAGGCGTACTCGGCCATGTTGTCGACGAGGCCGGGCAGGTTGAAGACGCCCATCCGCGGGTCCTCGGCCGCGAGGTAGGTGTGCAGCGCGCCCGACATCGGCACGCGCCCGTCGCGCACCGCGGCGGTGATCTGGGTGCCGCCGACGAGCGAATCGTTGAGCGTCACCTTGACCTTGCCGTCGGTGGCCCTCTCGATCCGCTCCGGCACCTGGTCCATCATCGTGGTGTAGAGCGAGTTCGGCGACGGCAGGACGCCCATCGTCAGGTCGAAATCCTGCGCGGCCGCGCGGGCCGAGATGGCGAAGGCCGAGCGTGAGCGCCAGCGTCGGCGCCCCGAGCGCGCCGGACAGCGTCCCGCCGCGAGCGCGGCGTCCGACGCGTGGTTGTGATTGGCGACGTGCACTGTGCATCGCGTCCCTCCCGGGTGCTTTCTGTGTTGCCTGCCGCGGCCGGGCCGGGCTGGCTTCTTGCTCGGTACAGGCGATCATACAATCAGACTGAGTCGATTGCAACGGCTCCGACGCGGTGCTACGTTCGTTTTCGTCACGATACCGCTCGAACACTCCCGCATTTCAGAGACTTGATTTTGCGAGGCTTCTCGCTGAGCGGCTGCGTGCAGGAGAGACAGAGAATGCCGGACTTGCGGGAGAGCGCCAACGGACCGCGGCGCTTTACGCCCCCTCCCCCATCGTGCGCGCCATCGACGCCTCTGAGCGATGCGACCGGCGTCCTCAGCGCCCTCGCGCTGATCGTCGATGACGTCGATCGTCTGCTTCGAGGTGTTCTCGCGCTACGTCCTCAACGAGCCGACCTACTGGGGCACCGACGTCGCCACGTACATCCTCGTCGGCATGACGTTCCTGGGTCTGGCCCAGGCGCAGAAGGCCGGCGAGCCATGTCCAGGTCGAGCTCCTGGTTGCGGCGCTCTGCCCGATACGCTGGCGCCGTCGCTTCGGCATCTACTCCAACTGGCTCGGCCTCGTCTTCGTGCTCTTCGCCGCCTGGCAGATGGCGATCTTCAACTATCAGGAGTTCGCCAACGACACGCGCGACTGGGGTCTGCTGGCGACGCCGCAGTGGATCCCGCGAGCTTCCCGTCACCATCGGCTACGCCGCGTTCGCCCTCGCCATCCTCGCCGACATCCTGCGCGACAGCCGCCCGCCGCGGGTGCAGCGCGGTGCTCGGCCCGGTGCTGGTCGTGGCGCTCGCCGCCGTGCTCTTCTATCTCGGCGACCGGCCGATGAAGATCCCGGGTTACCGTCTCGACGTCGGCTCCATCGCGGTGGTCGTGGTGGCCCTCGCCGGCGTGCTGCTGGTCAACGGGGCGCGCATGTCCTCACCGTCGGGGCGACGGTCATCGGCCTCGGCGCGCTCTACTGGTTCACGAAGGGCGCCCCGCTCACCATCGTCAGCGCGCTCCTCGTGGTCACGCTCCTCGTGCTTCTCGTCGCCGGGGTGCGCGTCGCGCTGACGCTGGGCATCGTCGGCCTGCTCGGGCTCCTCTTCCTGCTGCCGACGCCATTGCCGTCGGTCCTCGCCGAACGCTCCTGGAACAGCGTCAACACGTTCACGCTGACGGCGGTGCCGATGTTCGTGCTGATGGGCGCACTCCTCATCCGCTCCGGCGTCACCACGCGAGATGTTCGACGCGTTGACGCGCTGGTTCGGCCGCACCCGAGGCGGCGTCGCGCACGCAACGATCGGCGCGTCGGCGGTGTTCGCCGCCGTCTCCGGCTCCAGCCTCGCAACCGCCGCCACCATGGGTCAGGTCGCCTGCCCGGAGATGACGAGCCGCGGCTACTCCACGCGCCTCACCTACGGCGTCGTCGCCGCGGGCGCGACATTCGGCATCCTCATCCCGCCGTCGATCGCGATGATCATCTACGGCACGACAGTCGGCGTCCCGGTCACGCAGCTCTTCATCGCCGGCATCATCCCCGGGCTCCTGCTCTCCCTCGGCTTCATGGGGGGCGTCGCGCTGTGGGCGACGCTGCGGCCGCAGGCGACCCCGGCGGGGCGAGAGCTACACCCTCAAGGAGAAGCTCGCGGGGACCGCGTCGGTCCTGCCCTTCCTCGTCATCATCGCTCGTCGTGCTCGGCTCGCTCTACCTCGGCATCGCGACGCCGAGCGAGGCGGGCGGCGTGGGCGCGGCCGCCTCCTTCATCATCTGTCTGACGCGGCGGATGCTGACGCTGCGCGCCATGCTCGACATCGCGCTCGAGACGGTGCGCGTGACGTCCTTCCTGCTCCTCATCGTCGCCGGCGCGGCGATCATGAGCTGGGCGTTCGACTTCCTGCGCATCCCGCGCACGCTCGTCAGCACGGTGGAGGCGGCCGAACTCGCGCCGTGGCTCATCGTGCTGATCATCGCGGTGATCTACATCGTGCTCGGCATGTTCATCGAATTCGATCTCGATGATGCTGATGACGCTGCCCGTCACCTTCCCGATCATCACGGCGCTCGGCCTCGACCCGATCTGGTTCGGCGTGGCGCTGGTGATCATGATCGAGATCGGATTGGTGACGCCGCCGGTGGGCATCATCCTCTTCATCTTGCGCGGCGTCAGCGGCACCGTTGCCCTTGCGCGAGATCGTCTACGGCGTGCTGCCGTTCGTCGGCATCCTCCTCGCGTTCCAGGTCCTCTTCTACTTCTACCCCGCGCTCGTCACCTGGCTGCCGGCGCAGATCGAATAGTCCGGGCGCCCGCGCCCCCACCCCTGCAACAACGACAATGGAGCCTCGGATGGCCCTTCCCCGTCTCGGGATCATCGGCATTGGGCGCATGGGCGCGCCCATGTCCCGCCGCCTCATGGAGGCGGGCTACGCGCTCACGGTCACCGACCGCAACGCGGACGCGGTGGCCAAACTCGTCGACGCCGGCGCCATCGAGCGCGGCCACGCCCGCCGCCGTCGCCGAGGCGGCCGACGTCGTCCTCCTGTCTCTGCCGACGCCGGACATCGTCGACGCCGTCGCCTTCGGCTCGGGCGGCATCGCGGAGACGCCGCCGGCGCCGGCAAGACGGTCGTCGACCTCTCGACCACCGGCCCGGACGGCGCCAAGGCACTCGCCGCAGGGCTCTCGGCGAAGGGCTTCACCGTGATCGACTGCCCGGTGTCGGGCGGCGTCGGCGGCGCCGAAAAGGGGACGCTGGCGCTGATGGCCTCCGGCGATGCGGACGCCTACGCGGCCCTCACCCCCATGCTTCGAGGTGCTCGGCAAGCCGTTTCTCGTCGGCCCCGACCCCGGCATGGGGCAGATGACAAAGGTGATGAACAACCTGCTCTCGGTGGCCGCACTCGCCGTCACCTCCGAGGCGCTGGTGCTCGGCCAGAAGGCGGGCCTCGATCCGAAGGTGCTGATCGACGTCATCAACGTCTCGAGCGGCCAGAGCAACGCGTCGATGACGAAGATCCCGAAGTACGTGCTGACGCGCTCGTTCGACTTCGGCTTCGCCATCGGCCTCTCCAACAAGGATATCCGCCTCTGCCTGGAGGCGGCGAACGGTCTGGGCGTGCCGATGGTGGTGGGCAGCTCGGTGCTGGAGCTTCTGAAGATCGCCAACGCGAAGCTGGGCGGCGAGGCCGACCTCACCGCAGATCATCCAGCCGATCGAGGAATGGGCGGGCGTGACCGTCGGGGGCGAGGCTGCCGAAGGGTAGCGCCCCGCTCCGGAGCCGCGCGCGGCGCTTATGCGTCGCGGCGCGGCTGCGGGCCGCCACACACGGCGGTCAGGCCGCGAGCCAGCCGCCGTCGATGGGCAGCACGGTGCCGGTGATGTCCGCCGCGGCGGCACTGCACAGGAACACCGCCAGCGCGCCGACATTCTCCATTGCGATGAAGCGCCCCACCGGGCTGCGCGCCTCGGCGTAGGCGCGGGCGACGTCGTCGAACGGCTCGCCCCGCTCGGCGGCGATGCCCTCGATGCGGGTCATGATCGCCTCCGTCGGCACCGAGCCTGGGCTGATGGCGTTGGCGGTGATCCCGTCGCGGGCGCACTCGATCGCGATCGCCCGCGTCATCCCCAGAAGCGCCGTCTTCGTGGTCACGTAGTCGATCCGGTTCGCCGCCCCGCGGAAGCCGTAGTACGAGCAGAGGTTGATGATCCGCCCCCACCCCTGCCGCTTCATCCCGGGGAGCGCGAAGCGCACGGCGTGGAACGCGGCGGAGAGGTTGACCGAGACCGACGTATCCCAAGCCTCGGCGGTGAAATCCTCGATGGGCGAGAAGTGGCGGACGACCGCGTTATTGACGAGAATATCGAGCGAGCCGAAGCGCTGGGTGGCGTCCTCGACCATCCGCTCGATGGCGCCGACCTCGCGCAGATCCGCCGCATCGAACACCGCGCCCACGCCGTGCGAGGCGGCCAAAGTCTGCGCGAGCGCCTCCCCCTCTGACGCTGGGCAGAGGCCGTTGAGGACAATGTTCGCCCCCGCCCCCGCCAGCGCTTCGGCCAGCGCATGGCCGAGCCCGCCGGTGGAGCCCGGTCACGAGCGCGGTTCGTCCCGTCAGATCGGTCACGTTGTCTCCCGTGATGCGTTACTCGCCGCGAGGCGCATGATGGCGCCGACATCGGGCGCCGTCTCGATGGTCCAAAGCGCCGCCGCAAGCGCATCCACATCGCCGCCATAGCCACCGGCGCGCGCGCAGTCGGCGAGCTTGGCGTCGAGCGCCGGCATCGCTGAGCGGGTTCGTCCGCGATCCGCGCGCCGCGGCGACCGAGACGCGCCGCTCGCCGCCGCCCTTGAGGTGGAGGACGACGTCGGCGGAGGCGATATCGCGGCCGGCCTCGTCGTGGAACGTCACCCGCGGACGCGGCGCCGCGAGGGTCCGCTCGGCGGCCGCGTCGGTGAATTGGTCGAGCCCCGCGCATCCGTCGAGGAGCGCGATGGTGATCGCATGCTGCGCCGAGACCTGGCCCTCGCGTCCTGTCGCCGACATCCGCACGGTCCGTCCGCTGGCGAAGGAGCGGATGGCCGGTGAGCGCCACCGCCTCGACATCGTCCAGACGTCAGGCCTTCGGCGGCGAAATCGAGTATCGCGTCGAGCACCGGGTTCAGGACGACCCCGGTCGGATACGGCTTGTACGTGTTGGTCGCGATCTCCCAGCGCGTGCCGAGGTCCTCGGTCAGCGCGTCGGGACGCGGCGCATCGGCGAACACCTTGAGGTAGCCGCGTGCGCCGGTCAGCGGATGGCGGCGGACCGGTCAGTCCAGCGTCAGCCAAGCGGGCCGCCAGCAACCCGCCGCGCGCCGCGCCGCCGACGCTGATGCTCTTGGCCATCGTCCCCAGCATCTCGACCAGGCCGGACGACTGCACCGCCGCGGCGCTGAATGCGTGCAGCATCCGCCCACCGTCGAGCGCCAGGAGTGAGCCCACGCCCGCCGCCGCGCCGAATACGCCGCAGGTGGACGTGATGTGCCAGCCGCGCGCGTAGTGGTCCGGCGACACCGCATTGCCGACACGGCACTCGACCTCACCGCCGGCCACGAACGCCGTGAGAAGATCGGCGCCGGACCGCCCGGTGGTTTCCGCCTGCGCGAAGAGGCTGGCGCATGGGATCGCCGCAGGATGGATGATCGTCGGCTCGTGCGTGTCGTCGAAGTCGAAGATGTTGGCGCTCATCGCGTTGACGAAGGCGGCCGTCGCCGCGTCCACCCGCTCCGGCCGGCCGACCAACCCGGCCGTCGGCGCGCCGCCGGTCTCCTGCAGCGTGCGCAGCGTGATGTCGACCGCGCTCTCACCGCATCCGGCCAGCATCGTTGCAAATACGTTGAGGAGCGAGCGCTTGGCCTCGTGGCGAACCGTTTCCGGAATGTCTTCGAGGCGAAGCCCCGCCGCGAAGTCGGCAAGCGCGAACTCGGGGCGCGAGAGCGCCATGGTCTCGCGCGACGGCGGCGTCACGCCGGAACCGTCGCTGCCACGAGATCGCCGACCCTGGCGAGTTCGTCCACCGTCCAGGCCATGTCGAGCGCTCCGTCTGCCTGCTCCGGCGGCAGGATGCGAAGCGCTTGATCGGTGAACTTATCGGACAGCTGAGTGTCGCTGAGCGGCCGCTCCAGGTTGCCGAGCGAGTGCGCGAGATCCTTCACCAGAACCGTGCCGTCGGTCAGTGTCACCTCCAGATGAACGCCGTCCTCGGTGATCGCAGGATCGCTCTCGCGGACGGCAAGCTCGCGCACGCGCTTCACCTGCGGGTCGTTCACCGCCTCGTCGGTGTATTCCGCCAGACCCGCCCGGCCGCGGACGAGACCGACGGCCGTTCCATGGACGACCGAGAACTTGCCCTCCAGTCCGCTGGTGATCGCTGTCTTCCCGCAGAGGTCGATGACGAGCGGCGCGACGCGCAAATTCACCGCCGGATGGCGTCCGCAGCGAAGCCATGTTCCTGGCGCAGCTGGATCGCCGCGTCGATGGCGGGGTGGTTCACGATCCCGCAGGGGAACGGCTTGTAGGTGTTCTCGCGAAGGTCGAAGTCGCGGCCGAGCCCGTCGGTGATCTTGGTGAGATCGCGTGCCGCAGCGAGGACGAAGGCGAACCCGCGCGGGCCTTCCAGCGCCTGGGGGCCGCTGGTGAAGCCCAGCTTTGGCCAGCAGCGCCGCCTCGTAGCCGTTCTGCGCCGCGTGTCCGGCGTGGAACGGCTTGCGCCATCGAACCGAACATTTCGCGGATACCGGACGCCTGCGTCGCGGCGAGGCCGAAGGCACAGACCATTTCGTCGACCGACAGGCCGAGGAGCTTGCCGATGGCGGCCGCCGCGCCGAACACGCCGCAGGTCCCCGTGCTGTGCCAGCCGGCGTCATAGTGCGTCGGATAGGTCGCGTTGCCGATGCGGGACGTGACCTCGAATCCGAGGACGAACGCGTGGAGGAATGCCGCGCCGTCGACCGGGTGCGCGCTGGCATACGCCAGGAGCGCCGCGGCGACGGGCGGGCTGGCGTGGATGTAGTTCTTCGGCAGCGTGTCGTCGAAGTCGTGGTAGTGGCTCGCAATGCCGTTGACGAGCGCGGTGCGGACCTCGTCCAGCCGCTCGCGCCGCCCGACGATCTGGGCGGTCGCCGGACCCGAGAGCGGCCCGAAGACCCGCGCGGCGATGGCGGTCCCCTCCTCCGGCGCACCGCCGAGGATGCAGCCGACGATGTTGACGATCGCCCGCCGCGCCTCCTGCCGCACGTCGTCCGGGATGTCCTCCGGCCGGCTCTCGACCACGTATCGGGCAAGCTCTCGTGTCACGGTCACAGGGCCGCGTCTCCTTTGCATGCGGGTGTGCGCCTGCCAGCGGCCCGCAGCGCCGCGCTCATGATTCGCCAGCGCGGCCCACGTATTTCCGGATCGCGAGGGACGGCACTTCACCGGGGGCCGGATGGCGCGATCCCTGCCGGACACGACGTTCCGGCGGTGATGGGAGCGCGGGCAAGGCCAATGCAGCCGCTCGCCCGTTCGCGCCCGTCCGGGGTCAGAGTTCGCCGGCGGCCTCGAGCACACGGCGGGCGATGCGGAAGCACTCGACGCCGCACGGAACGCCACCGTAGATCGCGATGACGTGGATGATCGCGCGGATCTCTTCCTTGGTGACGCCGTTAGTGAGGGCGCCCTTGCAGTGGGTTTCCCACTCGTGCCAGCGGCCCAGTGCGCCGAGCATGGCAAGGTTCATCATGCTGCGAGTCTTGGGTTCGATCGTCTCGTCGCCCCAGCCGAAGCCCCAGCACCATGCCGTCATGGCCTCCTGGAAGGGCCGGCTGAACTCGTCGGCCGCCGCCAGGTTGTTCTCGACGTATTCCGCTCCGAGCGTGCCCTTGCGTTTGGCGAGCCCCCTCTCGAACATTGTCTGGTCCATCTTTCAATCACCTTGCACGAAGCTAGCCCGACACTGCCGGTCGGGTCGGTCAGTTATGATCATACAATCATACGAGTTATTGGCAACAGAAAAGCCGGTCGGGTGGGCGGCACGCACTCGCGCGCGCCGCCCGAACGAACTCAGTTACTCGGCCACTGCGGCTCGGCCACCGCGAGCTCTTCCGGGAAGATCGTCACCGGCACGCCGTCCTGCCATTGGATGATGGTGAGGCTCGCGCCCTCGCGGCGCCCCTTCTCGTCGAAGCTCAGCGTGCCGCCCGGGATAGTATTCGGACGCGCCGCCATCGAGGTCCCGAAGCGCCTCGGCCGAGGCTTTCGCGATCGCGGCTGCACGTCTCTTCCAGCGCCGCCTTGAAGATCCACATGTCGCCATAGGTCGAGATGGCGTTCTGGGTCATCCACGGCTCGCCGTACGTTTCCTTGAGCCGGCGATGAGCTCCTCCTGTCCCTTCGCGCCCCAGTTCGCCACCGCCGACATCACGCCGTCCAGCAACGAGGCGTCCATCACGTTCAGCACCTCGGGCTCTGCGATTGCGATGCCGAACGACACGGTCGGCACGTTGACGCGGAACTCCTGCATCTTCTGCAGGATGAGGTTGGCGTCGGAGATCACCGTCGGCAGGAAGAACAGGAGGTCCGGCCGGCTCGTGCGCACCCGCTGCACGAGCGAGGAGGCGTCGGCGAGCGGCGGCGTGAAGGTCTCCTCCATCACGACCTCGAGGCCGAGCTCGTCGAGCAGGCCGCCCTTCATGCGCTCGACCGAGGAGAGCGAGGCGGCGGTGTTGTCGGTGATGATCGCCACCGTCTCGGGCCGCGTTGCCGGTCTCCGCTTCGGCGAGATCCATGATGATCGGCAGCGCGATCGAGGCCTGCGCGCCCGCCGTCGCCGAGGTCTGGAACACGTTCTTGAAGCCGCGCTCGGTGATGAGGTCGGAGTAGGAGAGCGTCAGGAGCGGCAGGTCGGCGCGCTCGGTCACTTCCGTCACGGCCAGCGTGAAGGAGCTGAGGTAGGACCCGTCGCGCCGACGAGGTCCGGATACTCGGCCACCATGCGCTGCGCCGCGTTGGCCGCCTTCTCCACCGAGTCGCCGCGTCGATCAGCACCAGCTCCAGCGGCGCGCCGTCGAGGCACTCGATCCCGCCGGCCGCGTTGACGTCCTCGATGCCGAGCTCGGCGCCCATCTGCATCACCTGCCCCGGCCGGGCATAGATGCCCGACACCGGCGCGATGAGGCCGATCTGAACCGGCGTCGGCCGCTCCTGCGCGCTGGCGGGCCGAGCATTCCGCGGTCAGGGCGAGCCGTCAAGCCCGCGCCGAGCCGTTCGCACCACGTTTATCATGTTGTCCTCCCTTATTCGTTTGGCCGTTCTTGCCCGGGCTACATGCCCAGGTACGCCTGCCGAATTCTGTCATCGGCCTTCAGCGTCTCGTGTATTGCCCTCGAGAACCACGCGTGCCGGTCTCGAGCACATAGCCGTGGTCGGCGAGCTGCAGCGCCTCGGCGACGCGCTGCTCGACGAGCAGGATGGTGAGCCCGGTGTCCCGGCGGATCTCCATCAGCTTGTCGAAGACGAAGTCGGCGATGGTCGGGGCGAGGCCCATCGACGGCTCGTCGAGCATCAGGAGCTTGGGGGCGGAGGCGAGGCCGCGGCCGATCGCCAGCATCTGCTGCTCGCCGCCCGACAGCGTGCCGGCGAGCTGCTGCCGAGCGCTCGGCGAGGATCGGCAGCCATGCGTAGATCCGCTCGATCGTCTCGCTTCCACGCGCGCGTGGCCGGCCGCGGTGTAGGCGCCCATCTCGAGGTTCTCGAGCACCGTCAGCGAGGCGAACACCTGCCGGCCCTCCGGCACGTGCGCGATGCCCAGGTGCGGCCGGTCGTGCGGCGCGACGCGCGAGGAGGTCCTGTCCCGTCGAAACGGATCGCGCCCGCCGCGCGGCGGCAGCACGCCCGACAGCGTCTTGAACAGCGTCGTCTTGCCCGCGCCGTTCGGGCCGACGATGGAGACGAACTCGCCCGCGTCCACGTTGATCGAGACGTCGTGCAGGACGTCGACCTCGCGTGTAGCCGGAGCGAAGGCCTGTCGATCTCAAGCATGGGCGGCCCACTTCGCTGCCGAGATAGGCCTCGATGACGCGCGGGTCCTTGGTGATCTCGTCCGGCTTGCCCTCGGTGAGAAGCTCGCCGTGGTCGAGCACCAGGAAGCGGTCCACGAGCTGCACCATCGCCTGCATGGTGTGCTCGATGATGACGATGGTGAGGCCGCCGGCGGCCAGATCGCGGATCACGTCGACCACCTCCGTCGCCTCGTCGGTGCCGAGGCCGGCCAGCGTCTCGTCGAGGAGGAGGAGCTCGGGCTGGCCGGCGACGGCGCGGGCGAGCTCCATCAGCCGCAGCTCCTTGGTGGTGAGCGCCGAGGCGAGCGGTCCGGAGATCGCCGTCAGGCCGACGCGCTCCACCGCCTCGCGTGCGATCCGCTCCGCGTCGGCTTCGCCGTCGGCGCGGACGTAGGCGCCGACCTTGACGTTCTCGGCGACGCTCCAACGCTTGAACGGGCGCATGATCTGAAACGTCCGACCGATGCCCGCCTCGCAGACCGTGTGCGGCGCCGCGCCCGGCCAGATCGCGGCCGTGGAACAGCACCGCGCCGCGCGTCGGCTTCTGGAACCCGTTGAGGAGATTGAAGAGCGTCGTCTTGCCGGCGCCGTTCGGACCGATGATGCCCAGGATCTCGCCCTTCCGGACGGTGAAGGAGACGTCCTCCACCGCCTTCAGTCCGCCGAAGCTCTTGGACATGTTGCGGACGTCGAGCACCACCTCGTCCGAGACCGCGTGGCCGGACGTCTCAGGCCGCGCGCGCGGCACCTGCGTGCTGGCGACCGGGTGTCTCGCCGGACGGCGCGCGGCGGCTGAAGACGTCGCGCAGCTTCCAGAACACGCCCTCGGGCGCTACGATGATGAGGACGATGATCGCCACGCCGTAGACGACGCCCTGGATGCCCGGCAGGTAGGAGCCGAGCTCGGCGTGCAGCGATCTCGGCGATGGGGATCAGGAACGCGGCGCCGATGATCGGCCCCCACACGGTGCCGACGCCGCCGAACATCGCCACCGTCAGCGCCTGCGCCGACACGAGCATGCCGAACGCCGAGTTGGGCGTGATCACGAGGATGACGACCGCGTAGAACGAGCCGACGGCGCCGGCGATCGCGCCCGACAGTGCGATGGCGCGCAGCTTCCACGCCAGCACGTCGACGCCGGCCGCATCCGCCGCCGCCTCGTTCTGCTTGATCGCGATCAGCGACATGCCGAACCGCGTTCGCTCCACCATGCGGCTGACGATGACGATGACGGCGAGCAGGACGAGCGCGAGAACCGTGTAGACCCGGCGATCGTCGAACTGCATGAAGAGTGCCGGGTTATCCAGAACGCGCGGCACGGTCAGCTCGGGATAGCCGAGCCACTGGAAAACGTAGAGCATCGCCAGCGGGTAGGCGAGCATCGACAGCGCGAAGTAGTGGCCGCGCAGGCGGAACGTCGGCAGGCCGATGAGGACGCCCGCCAACGCCCCGATCAGCGCCGACGACCGGCAACATGATCCACGGCGAGATGCCGAACTCGCGCTGCGCGAGCACCGTCGCGAACGAGCCGAGGCCGAAGAAGGCCGCGTGGCCGAACGAGACGAGCCCGGTGTAGCCCGACAGCATGTTCCAGGAGAGGCCGAAGCTCGCCCAGACGAGCACCAGCGTGATGATGAGCTGGTAGTACGAGTTCGTCACCAGCATCGCGATGACGAGGTAGACGGCCGCGAAGACGAAGAACGGCAGGAGGGAACGCCAGAAGCCCATCAGGTGCGCTCCGAGACGCGGCCGAAGAAGCCCTGCGGCCGCAGGATGACGATGAGCAGGAAGAAGACGAAGATCGTCGCGTTCTGCAGCTGCGTCGGCAGCACCAGGACGGAGAGCTGTTGGACGAGGCCGATCGTCATCCCGCCCCAGAACGCGCCGATGACGCTGCCGATCCCGCCCAGCACCACCCCGGCATACATGACGATGACGTATTCCAGCCCGACGAACGGGTGGAACGGGTAGTTGGTGGCGAGCAGCCCGCCGGCGATGGCCGGTGATCGCGGTGCCGAGCGCGAAGGCGATCCGGTGCGCGCGGTCGACGTTGATCCCCATGTAGGTCGACGCCTCGGGATTGTCGGCCGCGGCGCGCAGCGACTTGCCGAGCCGCGTGCGGCTGATGGCGAGCCACAGGGCGACGATGACCGCGACCGAAACGACGGCCGACACCACGCGCGCCTTGTTGAGGAAGATGGCGATCGGGTCGGCCCACGTGGGCGCGATCATGAACGCCTCGCTGGCGAGCGGCGTGCGCAGCGACATGAGCTGCGCGCCGAACAGGATCATCGCCCCGTTCTGCAGGACCAGCGCGATGCCGAGCGTGAGGATGAGCTGGGCGTAGTGTCCCTCGGCCTCCATGTTCGAGGAGCGCGATGCCCGTCACCTGGCGGATCAGCAGGCTGTGGACGGCCCAGCCGAAGACGAAGAGCAGCGGCCCCGCCAGCGCCGACGGCCACGTAGGGGCCGACGATGCCGCCGAAGACGCTCTGGATGCCGAACAGCCACGAAGATGTAGTAGGCGGCGTACATGCCGAGCATCATGAAGTCGCCCTGGGCGAAGTTGATGACGCGCATGATGCCGAAGATCAGGGCCAGGCCGACGCACATCAGCCCGTAGATCGCGCCCACGGAGAAGGCCCGCGACGAGCGCCTGCAGGATGCTTTCGATCAGGATCTGCGTGTCGGTCATCGCCCCTCGCGATCCATGGTTATGATGGTCCGAGCAGCGCCCGTAGCCATGCGCCATCGGGCGGACGCGGCCCCGCCTCAGGTGCCCTTCACGGTGATGCCGGAATCGATCTTCAAGGTGACGCCGGTGATGTTGCGCGCAGCGTCCGACGCCAGAAACACCGCCGCCTCGCCGATCTCCTCGGCGCTCGGCAGGGTGCCCAGCATGGACTTGGCCGCTCGGGTCGCCCAGCCGGCCTCGTCGATCACGGCGCTGGCGCCCGGCGTCGGCACAGGTCCAGGGGCAAGCGCGTTGACGCGGATGCCGTGGGGACCGAGCTCGTCCGCCTGCTGGCGGGTCAACGCGTCGATCGCGCCCTTGATGGAGGAGTAGACGCCGGCATTCTTGATCGCCATCGAGACGGCGACGGAGGACAGGTTGATGACAGTCCCGCCGCCGCGCGCGATGAGATGCGGCGTGGCGGCCTGGAAGCACCAATAGACGCCCTTCACCCCCACATCGAGCATGTGCGACGGCGATGTCCTCGGGGAACTCGACGCAGCGGCGCGTAGTGGAACCGCACGGCGTTGTTGACCAGGATGTCGAGCCCGCCACACGCCGCGGAATGAGCGTCGATCGCCTGCTTCACGGCAGGCGGTCGGTCACATCGAGCGGGAATGCGCTGACGTTATCGAGGCCGGCCGTCTCGACCGCCTCGGCCAGCAGCGCCGCATTGACGTCGGACATGGCGACCGTCGCGCCTTCACGCGCCATCGCCAGCGCGATCTCGCGGCCGATGCCGCCGGCCGCGCCCGTGACGAACGCGACCCTTCCCTCGAGCCGGGCCATAGATCCTCCCTGTTGCAGCGCCGTTTTCGGCGTCGCGAGCAGGATGAGACCTGCCTTGTTATTCGTCCGATAATACAATCATATGCCACGCTCCGCAATCGAATTGCGGAACGGCGCACCGCGACATGCGATTTGCCGCAACGTCTTCGGCGTGATCATCTGGATGAGCGTTTGGGATCTCTGCAGTCTGGTTCCTAAACGCTCGAAATCCCAGCGATAGGTGCGCGGTCGTGGGTCATCTCGGCGCGGATGGGCACCTTCGAGCCGGCGCCGAGTTGCGATGTTTTGAGCGAGTGCTCAGCGGTCAACTCGCGAACCGCAGGGCCGCCCGAGCCATCCTAGCGGGCGGTCTCGTGGCGGCTTTCGGCCGGACCACCCAGCCGAAAGAGTGGTCTATTTCGGGTCGGCGTCGAGCCGGACCACGATCCCTTCCAGACCCGGAGTCGCCGCCGGATACCGCTCGAGGATGAGCGGATCGTGGCCCGGGATGACCGCGCTTCGTTCGCTCGCCAGGGCGAAGAGCTGGTTGTAGCCCTCGAGCGTCGTCCTCCAGGCTGTGCAGGATCGCGAAGGCGCGCCCCTGTTCCATGTTGGCGTAGAAGTGGCTGGCGTCGGACGCGATCACCATCCACCCCCGCCGGGTGAAGACGCGGACCACCTGCAGCCCCTTGCTGTGCCCGCCGATGTGGTGAACGCTCACGCCCGGCGCGATCTCGTCGACCCCGTCATGGAAGGCGACGCGCCCGGCGAAGACCTTGCGCACCATCGCGACGACGTCCTCCTCCTCGAACGGCAGCCTCAGTGCGTCGTGGCACATGCAGCGACCGGTCGAGTAGGCCATCTCGATGTCCTGGAGATGGTACTTCGCAGCCGGGAAGAGATCGTAGTTGCCGCAGTGGTCGTAGTGCATGTGCGAGATCACCACGTCCTTCACCGTCGACGGATCGATGCCGATCGTCTTCAGCCCCTCGCCGGGCGAGCGCAGGAACTGACGGCTGCGCTTCGCCCCCATCGCCTCGTCGTAGCCGGTGTCGACGATGATCGTCCGCCCGTTCCCCTTGATGACCCAGACGAAATAGTCGAGCGGCATCGGCGCGTCGTGCGGATCGCCGCCGATGAAATTGTGAGCGCGTGTGGCGGCGGCGTTATGGCCGTAGCGCACCGCGTAGACCTCGTATGGCTCCAGGCTCATGACACTTCCCTCGCGTTCGCCTGGCGCCTCAGGCGCGCGTACTCTTCGTCCGTCACGTGCTCGAGCCATTCGACGACCACGCCGTCGTGCCCTTCCTGCATCGAGATGTGCGTCATCATCGAGCTGGGGCCCGCGCCGTGCCAGTGCTTCTCGCCCGGCGCGATCCAGACGACGTCGCCGGCGCGGATCTCCTCGATCGGACCGCCCCACTTCTGGATCCGGCCAGTGCCGGAGGTCACGTAGAGCGTCTGGCCCATCGGATGAGTGTGCCAGGCGGTGCGGGAGCCGGGCTCGAACTGCACCAGGTTCGACTTGAGGAGCGCCGGCTCCGGGGTCTCGATGATCGGGTCCTGCCAGACCGTGCCCGTGAAGGCGTGGGCCGGCGCCTTGCGCGTGGGCAGCGTACCGCAGCGTCTGATGTCCATGGTGTCCTCCGTTATTGTTGTCCGCCGGTGTGGCCCGGCGTTGCCGGTGCGTCAGGCCTTGTCGGCTGCGCCCTTCAGCTCCACCCCGGCCGCCTTCTCCTGCAGCGTGACGACCTTGGTGAAGTCGCTGTCGGCGCCGAGCGTGTCCTCGGTGTGCTGCCAGATGTCGGCCACCACCTCGCACCCCTTCGAAGCGTCAGCCCCATCGCCCGCGCTTCTTGATGAAGAGCTGGACGTCCTTGTTCATCAGCCCCGTTGAGAAGCCGTAGTCGAAGGTGCGCGGCAGGATGGCTTGCGGGAATTTCTGCATGGTCGCCGTGTTGCGGCCGCTGCCGGCGTTGATGACGTCGATCATCACGTCGGGCGCGATGCCGGCCTTGGCGCCCATGGCCACCGCCTCGGCGGAAAGCGCCATCGCAGCGGCCGACAGACAGTTGTTGACGAGCTTCATCATCTGCGCGAGCCCGGGCGCCTCACCGATGTAGAACGGCTTACCAATCACCTTGAGGCGCGGCAGCAAGTCCTCGAAGTCGGCGTTGGGTCCGGAGAACATCACCGCCAGCGTGCCGGCGCGGGCCCCACCGACGCCGCCGGAGACGGGCGAGTCAAGCCACGGCGATGCCGCGCTCGGCCATGACCGTGCCCAGGCGCGCCGCCATCTGCGGGCCGGTGGTCGACAGATCGACGACTCGCTTCACGCGCCCGCCGGCACCGAGCACCGCCGTCGCCCAGAGCCACAGCCTCGACGATCGGCGGAGTCGGCAGCGACAGAAACACCGTGTCGGCCTTGGCCGCGACGTCGGCCAGCGAACTCGCGCGTTCGGCGCCACGGGCCACGAACGGGTCCATCGCCGCCTCGCGCTGATCGAAGACGACGAGCGGCGTGCCGGCGTCGAGAAGCCGCCCCGCCATCGGCACACCCATGTTGCCGAGGCCGACGAAGCCAAATGTTTCGCTCACAGTATCCTCCCGGATGGCGCCTTCGGCAGCGCCCGATCTCGTTCGTGGGAGGCAGCGATCGGCGATCCCGCCTGCCTCCATTCCTGAGACGGCAGATTAGCGCGGCCGTAATACAATCACAACGTACGATCTCGGCGGCGCGTCAGCTCTTGCGCTTGGCGTCTCGCGTGTTGTCGATGGAGAAGGTGTGCATCGCCGCCGAGGCGGCACGGCGGACGTGGTGCATCGCCAGCGACTTCGCCTTGTCGCCGTTGCGGGCCTCCAGTGCGTCGACCAGCGCGCCGAGCTCGGACATGCTGTCGTCCCACCGGTTGGGGGCCTGCAGCGACTGGGCGCGCAGCAGCATCGTGCGCGAGTTCATGATGAAGAGCGCCTTGCCCAGCGCCTCGTTGCCGGTCCCGGCGATGAGGCAGGCGTAGAAATTGTTCTTCAGCACCACGCGCTTGGCGGTCCCGTCGTATTTGCGCAGCTCCTCGAACGCGGTGCGCAGCGCCTTGCGGTCCCGGTCGGACGCATGCTCGGCGAAGAGTTCGGCCGCCAGACCCTCCAGCACCTCACGCACCTGGTAAACGCTGATGGCCTGCGCGGCGGTGATCCGCGCCACCACCGGCCCCTTGTGGGCGATGACCTCGATCAGGCCCTCGGACTCTCGAGCTGGCGCAACGCCTCGCGCACGAGCGTTCGGCTGACGCCGGTCATCTCGCAAAGGTCGCGCTCGGGCATCCGCTCGCCCGGGCGGAACCGGCCCATGGCGATCGCCTGGCGGATGCTCTCGGTCACGCTATGGCGCAGGGTCGCGGCCGAGCGCGGAACCAGAAAGGCCTGATCGCCGACCTCGGCTTCGCTCATGTGAGATCCTCGCGTCTGCGCCGCGCAGCCACGCCAGAGGGGGCGCGCCCGATCGCAACGTCCGATTTGACCTATGACTATATCCGCCAGCAATTGCAGCGTGTCCAGCAACGGTGATCGAATGACGGCGGGATCAGGGCCGTCGTCTTCGATCACCAAGCCCCAAAACGGGTGCCGACGTGAGAGGGCGCGGCGAACACCGCGGCATCCAGCGAAGCGCAGCGCGAGCGCCGACAGGATCATAGCCAGATGACCACGTAGCACTCGTTTCGCGGCGCGGCGCGCGGTAGGACGCGTTGCTTGCGCCGGAGCTTTCGATGCACACGTTCGAGGACGTCCTCGTTACCCCTTACATCCGGCTGATCCATCAGGGCACCGGCGGCCATGTCGGCGGTCCGGTGTGGCCGAACTGGTCGCGGCAGACCGAGGCCCGATTCTGCCGCCAGGGTGTGCCCGTCGACGCACGTCCTCCGCTCGTACCCCCGGTCCAGGCCGTGCGCGACCGCGATGCCGTATGGATCGGCCCGATCATCGACCACTTCGGCCACGGGATCGCCGACGCCTCCACGCGCATCCTCGGTTCGCTCGCGGAGCGGCCCGGCGCACTGCTCGTCTTCGCCGGTCACGCCGGAAAGCCGTTGAGGGAACTGGAGGCCACCCCCTCCTGGTTCCGGCAGATGCTCGCCTGGTACGGGGTCGACCCGGCGCGTGTGCGCATCGTCGACCGCCCGACACACTTTCGAACGCTCTGCGTGGTCCCACAGGGCGAGCAGCTCCTTGGGCCACCGCCGACCGAGGCCTACCTCGACCAGCTGACGCAGAACGCGGCGCGCCACTTTGGACGGCCGCAGCAGCGGGCAACACTCGTCTACGTGTCGCGGGCTGGACTGACGAACACATTTGCCGGTGAGCGTTACCTGGAGGCGCTCCTCGCCCCCTCCAGCCGCGTGGTGGTGAAGCGGCCGGAAACAGTGCCGCTCACCGAGCAGCTGCGCGCCTACCACGGCGCACGGCGGCTGATCTTCGCCGAGGGCTCCGCTCTTCATGGGCTGCAGCTTCTGGGGGGCGGTCTCGGCCAGGTGGACGTCATCAACCGGCGCCCCGGCCGGCGCATCTGCGAGGACGGGCTGATACCCCGGTGCGCCTCGGTCCGCTATCACGACTATACGCGCGGTCTGGTAGTCGGCGCGGACAAGAACGGACAGGCGTTGCGGCACGCCGGCATGTCGGTGCTCGCGGCGGACGGCATCGCCGAGTTCGTTGCCAGCCTCGGCCTCGAACCGGAGATCAAAGTCGATAAACCGACGTTCGATGCGGCAGTCGACGCCGACTTGGTGGACTGGCTCCACAACACCCGCCACGTCCACGCCCTGCGGCAAGCGTCCTGCCGCGAGCTGATCGTGAAGAGCCTGCGGCGCGTCGGTCGCGCCCATCTGGTGCCGCAAGCCCAAGCGGTATTCGCGAGCGCAACCTGAGGCCGGTGGCCGCCCGCCACTCGAACGGCGGCGTGAAACCGGGCCCAGAACGCACGAAGGCTGGCACAGAGCGTTCTGTGCCAGCCTCGCGGGGGGAGCGCATCGGATCCGATGGCCCCAACGTGGGCCTCACCCCCCTGGAGGGATGAGGCGATCGTATCGGCCTGGGATTACGAAAGACCCAGCCCATCGAGGTCGAGGCTGATGTCGAGACCGAGGAACTCGAGCAGATCGCTCTGCGTCGTCGCCTCGAGTGTCAGCACCCCGTTGTCACCGATGATCTCGAGGTCCGCGCCAACCTGAAGCGTGGAGGCGAGAACGTCAGCCGTCGTTTCGAGGCCGACAAGCGCCGACTCGTCCAGAATATCGACGTCGAGATCGAGATCGAGGATCGTGTCGTTGCCGCCGGAGAAGATGAACGTATCAACTCCCGGGCCACCTTCGAGCTCGTCGTCACCGGCACCGCCGTCGAGCGTGTCGTTGCCGGCACCGCCCTCGAGGGTATCGTCCCCGTCGCCGCCTTCCAGCAGATCGTCGCCGCTGCCGCCGGTGACCAGGTCATCGCCGCCATCGCCGGACACGGTGTCGTCACCGGCATTGCCGGAAACCGTGTCGTCATCGGCGCCGCCGGAGACATCGTCATTGCCGCCGTTGCCGGACACGGTGTCCTCGCCGGCACCGCCGTTGAGGGTGTCGTCGCCGTCACCGCCGTTCAGGCTGTCGTTGCCGTCACCGCCGTTGACCACGTCATCCCCGCCATTGCCGGACACGGTGTCATCGCCAGAACCGCCGGAGACGGTGTCATCGTCAGCTCCGCCGTTGACCACGTCGTCGCCGCCGTTGCCGGACACGGTGTCGTTGCCGGCACCACCGTTGAGGGTGTCGTTGCCAGGACCGCCGCTCAGGCTGTCATCGCCATCGCCGCCGTTGACCACGTCGTCGCCACCGTCGCCGGACACGGTGTCGTCACCGGCATTGCCAGAGACCGTGTCATCGTCGGATCCGCCGTTGACCACGTCGTCGCCGCCGTTGCCGGACACGGTGTCATTGCCCGGACCACCGTCGAGGGTGTCGTCACCGCCGCCGCCGTCGATGGAATTGTCGCCACCGTTGCCGCTGATGTTCTCCGCGGTGTCGTCGCCAACGATCGTGTCATCGCCTTCGGTACCGTCGTTGTCGTCATCATCGCCATCGGTGCCGTCACCGTCCGTGCCGTCACCATCGGTGCCGTCGCCGTCCGTGCCGTCGCCATCGGTGCCGTCGCCGTCCGTGCCGTCACCATCGGTGCCGTCGCCGTCCGTGCCGTCGCCATCGGTGCCGTCGCCGTCCGTGCCGTCGCCGTCCGTGCCGTCACCATCGGTGCCGTCGCCATCGGTGCCGTCACCATCGGTGCCGTCGCCATCCGTGCCGTCGCCATCCGTGCCGTCACCATCGGTGCCGTCACCATCGGTCCCGTCACCGTCGGTGCCGTCACCGTCGGTGCCGTCGCCGTCCGTGCCGTCACCATCTGTGCCGTCGCCGTCCGTGCCGTCACCATCTGTGCCGTCACCATCTGTGCCGTCGCCGTCCGTGCCGTCACCATCGCCGTCCGTGCCGTCACCATCGGTGCCATCGCCGTCAGTACCGTCGCCGTCCGTGCCGTCACCATCGGTGCCGTCGCCGTCCGTGCCGTCACCGTCCGTGCCGTCGCCCTCTTCGAAGTCAACGCCGAGGAAGTCGGCGAACTCTTCGAGCGTGACATTCTTCAGCGTGAGGATTTCTCCACCATCGCCGATGATCTGAAGGTCGGCGCCGCTGACGGTCGTGGATTCGTAGATCTCTTCGGGCGTCTGCAGTCCCGGCACGTCCGACGTGTCGAGGCGGTCCTGCGTCACATCGAAGTCGTAGACGGTCGTGTTGCCGCCGGGGAACACGAACAGGTCGGACCCCGAACCGCCGAAGAGGCGGTTGATGCCACTCCCGCCGTCCAAGGTATCGTCGCCGGCGCCGCCGTAGATCGTGTCCTGGCCGCCGTTACCCGACAGGTAGTCGTCACCGGTGTAGCCTTTGATGTCGTCCTGACCGCGTCCACCGCGAACCACGTCGTCACCCTCGCCGCCCCGAAGGGTATCGTCGAGTGCACCGCCGTCGATGGTGTCGTCGCCGTCATCGCCTTTGATCTGATCGGCACCGGCCTGACCGAGAAGACGATCATCGCCGTCGCCGCCATTGATCGTGTCGCCGCCGGACTTTCCGTAGATATCGTCGTTTCCGGCGCCGCCGACCGCGAGATCATCTCCGGCGCCTGCGCCGATCGTGTCATCGCCGGGGCCACCGATCAGGGTGTCCATCCCGCTTTGCCCGAAAAGACGATCGTCGCCGGTGCTTCCAACGAGATAGTCATTCCCGCTGTTGCCAAAAAGCGCGTCGTTCCCGGAGTAGCCGAACAGCTCGTCCGCTCCGCCGTCACCGTACATGGAGTCGTCTTCGCTGCCGCCGGAGAGCTGGTCTTGCCCCGTGCCGCCGCGAACCATGTCGTCGCCCGAGCCACCGCCGAGCGTATCGTCGCCGGCGTCACCTACGAGGCGATCATCGTCGGTGTTGCCGTAGAGGTCATCCGGGCCGCCGAAACCGAAGATCGTGTCGTCCCCAGCATTGCCCCGAATGGTATCAGAGCCTTCTGTGCCCGCCAGTTCGTCAGCACCGGCTCCACCGTCTGTTCCGTCTCCAGTTGGGCGGGAGGGTTCATCCTCCATCCGATCTTCGTCGACGTTATTGTTATCGTCCAATGGCATCGTGGGTTGGGAATAGTCCACACCCTGGAAGCTAGCTTGAGCCATTACACCGTTTCCTCCTTGGGAAGTCGTACACTTTACCCAAACGCGAAACGATCCAGTCCGATGCAATAAAAACTGACATAGTTCATAATAGATATAATCTATTTCGATAACGGTCGAATCGGTAAGATCATAACTAAGAAACGGAACATCTCAGCAAGGCACACAACCTGCACGGTCGCAGCTGATCCAAATAAACTTTAAGACACTTCTAGTTTTTGTAGAATGCCTCATAAGCAGTATATGACTGCAAACTGTTTCATTCGAGATAGGTCCGGGGCAAGTCGGCGACGGCTCAGCCCGGTCGCCACCCGCAACGGAGCAATGAGCGGCGGATCAGGTGGATCATCCTGGAGGCGGTCGGGCGGCAGCGCCTCACCGCTCAACGAGCGACGCGCCCACAGTCCGACAATCAGTTTGTGCCATCTTCCGGGAATGCGATCGCCGAGCGCATGGGCGGAGCCGGTCCGGCCGACTCCACCTCTTTATGGATGGCGTCCATCTTCCAGATCCAACCGGCCAGCCGCCGTCTTGCGAGAATGACGCGTTCGTCCGAGCCGCTTAACGCGATGCCTCGGTATCGTCGACGAAGCGCCTCACTTCGTCGAAAAAGGCGGACCAGGCCGGCTCGCTCTCGATCAGTACGTGATTGCGTGATTCCAGAACGATCAATCGCGCATCGGGAATCTCGGCAGCGAGCAGCAGCGATTCGGACAGCGGGTGGACCCCGTCGTTGCGCGCGTGGATCACGAGCGTCGGCGCCTGGATCCGAGGCAGGCGATCTGCGACGTCGATCATGTCGAACGCGCGGCGAAGGCGCACCGCCGTGTCCGCGTCGGCCGAGATCCGCTGCATTTCGGTGAGGGAGCGGAT
This sequence comes from uncultured Alphaproteobacteria bacterium, assembly GCA_963771975.1. GTDB lineage: Bacteria > Pseudomonadota > Alphaproteobacteria > Rhizobiales > Amorphaceae > Acuticoccus. The sequence goes on from CAVYVL010000002.1 coordinate 1,271,499, forward strand.
CTGCTCGGTCGAACCGTCCGGGACGAAGATCGAGGCGAAGGCCTGCAGGAACTGGGATCCCTCCGCGCCCCAGCCTTGCCGCATCAGCGTTTCGTAGGCCTCGCTTGCCGCGTGGGCGTCGGCCGAGCGCACGCGGCGACCGCGCACGAAGCCGCCATGAAGAATGAGGCCGCGGACCCGGTCGGGGTAGCGCGCAGCGAAGGCGAGCGCCACCGGGACGCCCTGAGAGGTCGCGTAGATGGTGAACCGATCGAGCTCGGCCGCGTCCGCCACGGCCACGAGATCCAGGACCAGCGCGTCGACTGACAGATCGTCGACATCTCTCTGCGACAGGCCGTTGCCCCGCGCGTCGTAGCGCACGAACCTCGAAAAGCAGGAGAACTGCGGCGATGAGCGGTTGCCAGATGGGACTGGTCTTGTCGTGCTCCAGATGGGTCAGCCAGTGGCCTGCGCGCAGGAGCGGCGGCCCGCTGCCCGATTTCGTGAAGGCGATCCGCGTGCCGTCGCCGGCACTGCAGAACCTGACACCTGCGTCCCTGATCCGGGCGTCTCGGACCTCCGGGACGCTTCGCCGGATGTCGGCAGCGCCCGGCGCGTCTGACGTCCTGTCCGCATCGCGATGCGTGACGGGCGGCAGGAACCGAATCCCCCGACGCGCGACGGTCGCGATCACCGACTGCCGGCGGCCGTCGTCGCCGACGGCTCTGCGGGCGTCTGCGATCCGGGCGGCGATCGTCGCGTCGGACACGATCCGGCCGTGCCAGATGGTGTCGACCAGCTCGTCCCGCGTCACCAGCCGGTCGCGATTGCGCGCGAGATGGAGGAGGAGGTCGAAGACCTGCGGCTCCAGATGGCGGATCTCGCCGCGAACCGAAAAGCTGTGCCGGTCCGTGTCGATCTCGCAGTCGAGAAAGACGAGCCGCATCCGCTAGACCTCCTGTTTCGTCCGCTGACCTCCGGCGAAAAGCCAGGAAAACACCATGCCTTCCCAAGATGCCGGCCAAGCGGGCCGGGCCTGCACCTGCCAACCTCCTCACGTGAATGAACCTTAACGGGAACGCGAGGAGGAAAGCGATGTCCAAGTTCGAGGGAACCATGACGGCGCCAGCCACCACCATCGGGCGGATCGGCACGCTCTTGCCGTGGCGCCGGCGGCCTGCCGCCCTCACCGTCCGCCCCGCCGCGCCGGCGATCGGTGACGACGGACCCAAGGCGCCGGTTTTCGAGGGGCAGTGGCGTATTCTGAAAGACTTCTGAGGCCTGCCGCTGGGCCTCATGCCATCCCGAATGCAGCCACCAGCCCCACATCGCGCGACCCCCACGGAGGACTGATCTTGTGCTTCAACCCGATCCGGACCGACTGAATGCATTGCTGGGCAGGATGCTCGGCGACCTCGGCGGGGCCTTCGACGCCCCGCTCGTGCGTCTGGGCGACAGCCTCGGCTTCTGGCGAGAGCTTCACGAGAACGGACCGCTGTCCGCGGAGGGGCTGGCCGACGCCAGCGGCTGTGATCACCGCTACGTTCGCGAGTGGCTCTGCGCACAGGCCGCTTCAGGCTATGTGACCTATGCGCCGGACACCGAGCGTTTCTCCCTCTCGCCCGAGCAGGCGATGGTGTTTGCGGTGGCGGACAGCCCCGTCTATCTGATCGGCGCCTTCGACACCGCAGCGGCAATGGCGCAGAATCAGCCGCTCGTCGAAAAGGCCTTCCGGTCGGGCGATGGCGTCGCCTGGGGCGATCAGGCCGGCTGCCTGTTCTGCGCGGTGGCGCGGTTCTTCCGTCCCGGCTACCTCAACAATCTGGTGAATGATTGGCTTCCGGCGCTCGACGACGTCGTCGGGAAGCTCGAGGCCGGCGCCAGGGTCGCCGACGTCGGTTGCGGTCACGGCATTTCGACGATCCTCATGGCCGAGGCGTTTCCGAACTCCGAATTCACCGGCTACGATTTCCACGAGGGATCGATCGCGGCCGCGCGCGGTCACGCCGCCGAACACGGATTGACCAACGCCCGGTTCGAGGTCGGCTTGGCGACAAACCTCGGCGCGCGCGATCTCGACCTCGTCACCTGTTTCGACTGTCTCCACGACATGGGCGACCCGAAGGGCGCGGCCGATAGCATCCGTCGCGCGCTGAAACCGGGCGGCACCTGGATGATCGTCGAGCCGATGGCTGGCGACCGGCTGGAGGACAACCTCAATCCGGTCGGCCGCCTGTTCTACGCCGCATCGACGATGATCTGCGTTCCGACCTCGCGGGCGCAGGATGTCGGCGCGGCGCTCGGCGCCCAGGCGGGCCAGACGCGCCTCACCGAGGTGATCCGCCAAGGAGGCTTCCAAAACGTCCGGCGCGCGACCGAAACGCCGTTCAACATGATCCTGGAAGCGACCTGACCTTCGGACCCGTCCCCGGCTGGCCCGGTCAGCCGGGCCCGGTCAGTTGGCCGGCAGACGCTGACGGACAAGGTTCGCCCAGTAGGAGCAGCCCCAGGCGATGACGTCGTCGTTGAAGTCGTAGAGCGGGTGGTGCAGTCCGGCGGACGGGCCGTTGCCGATGTTGATCAGCGCGCCCGGCACCTCATTCAGCATAAACGCAAAATCCTCGCCGCCCAGGGTCGGTGGCATGTCGAGATGCACGTTGTCGATACCGGCCACAGCCTGCGCCGCCTCGGCGGCGAGTTCGGTCTCCCGCACGTGGTTCACCGTCACCGGATACTGGCGAACATAGTCGAGCGTGCCGACGGCGCCGAAGGCTGCCGCGATATGGTCGACCATCGCCTCCGAGCCGCTCCTCGATCATGTCGCGAACCTCTTCGCGGAACGTGCGGACGGTGCCGGTCATCTCGAGCACCTCCGGGATGACGTTGAAGGCGTTGCCCGGCGTGGATGGTGCAGAGCGAGACGACGGCGTTGTCGATCGGATCCATGTTCCGCGAGGTCAGCGATTGAACGCCCTGCAGCAGGGCCGCGGCCATCGGAAGCGGATCGATGGTGTCGTCGCGGCCGCGCGGCATGTCCGCCCCGGCCGGTGATCGAGATTTTGAGTTCATCGACCGAACCCATGATCGGCCCGGAGGCGATGGTGAACTGTCCGACGGCCAGGTTCGGGCGGTTGTGCATGCCGTAGACTTCGACGCACGGCCAGCGGGTGAACAGGCCGTCGTCGATCATCGCCCGCGCCCCGGCTCCACCTTCTTCGGCGGGCTGGAATATGACGATCACCGTACCGTCGAAGGCACGGCTCTCGGCGAGGTGCCGCGCGGCGCCCAGCAGCATCGTCGTGTGACCGTCGTGACCGCAGGCGTGCATCTTGCCCTCGCACCTGCGAGGCCCAGGGCTTGCCCGTCTGCCTCCTCGATCGGGAGGGCATCCATATCGGCCCGCAGCCCGATCGTGCGGCCCGAGCCGTTGGTCTGCGCCGCGGATCACGCCGACGACACCGGTGCGCCCGATCCCCTCGATGATCTCGTCGACGCCGGCTGGCGCAGCGCCTCGGCGACGTCGCCGGCGGTGCGCGGGCACGTCGTACAGCAGCTCGGGGTTCTGGTGCAGGTCGCGGCGGAAGCGGGTCAGGCTCTTCGACTGTCTTGCGCGACCCAGTTTTCGACGGCCATGCGTCAGGCCTCCTTCTTCATGCGGTAGCGGAAGTCGCAGTGGCTGGCGCCCTTCATGATCGTCTGGGTGCGGGTCATCTCGATCTCGGGATTGTAGCCGATGCAGAAGTCGCCATCGCGGTTGCACGACAGCAGGTGCCCGATGTCGCCCAGCCCCATCTCCGGTACATCTCCGAATAGCGGCAGCGGGTCACGTTGAAGTCCAGCTTCTCCTCGCTCGCTCTCGAGCGTCTCGATCCGCAGCGCGTCCTCGCGGGTCCAGTTGGGCTGGATCGCGGCGAAATCGGTGAGGTCGGGCGGATGGCCGAGCTCCTCGGCCAGCTTGCTTGCCCTGCTCGATGGCGGAGCGCGAACACGCGTCGCCGATCACGGCCTCGGCCTCTGTCACGGCCGATGCGTTCGGTGATGACGTCGAGCACGTGCTTGAGGATCATCGCCTCGATCTTGCGGCGCAGGAGGATGGGGATGTCGTTGAGATCCATGCCTGTCGGGTCGTCGGTGGTGGTCTGGTGTTCCTCATGACGGTGGTTCCTGATGGTCTTTGCGTTTCAGCCAAGCGAGATAGGTGGGCGCGACACGCCGCACGATGGCATGTGCGCGGGAAAGGGTTGCGGCTCGCTCAGCGGGCAGCGCCAGCTCCTCCCCGGCTGCGCCGGCCGCCGCGCGCGCCAGCTCGCGTCCGAGCGCGGTGCCGAGCGCGACGCCGCGCCCGTTGCAGCCGATCCAGGCCCAGCCGTCCTGGCCGAGGCGGTGGATGCGCGGGAAGCGGTCCCAGTTCATGCCGACGTAGCCGGACCAGACGTGGGTCATGTTCGGCTCGCCGAGGTCGGGGAACGCCTCGGCCAAGATTGCGGGCCGCCTTGTTGCGCACGCGGCTCGCGACGTCGTGGGCGCCGATCACCGCGCCGCCCGTGATCAGGCGGTTGCGCGCATCGTAGCGGAAGAAGCGCAGATCACCGCGTGTGTCGGAGACGGCTTGCCGGCCGGGCAGGATCTTGCCGCGCAGATTGTCGCCCAGCGGCTCGGTCGCCATCTGCCAGCTCAGGACGGGCACGATGGATCGGGCGAGCGCGGCGCGAGCGCCGGTGCGAGCTCGCCCGTGTAGGCGTTGGTGGCGAGGATCAGTGCGCGCGCCTGCAGCGTGCCTGTCGGCGGTCCGGATGACCCATTGCGCGTTCTCGCGGGTGAACGAGGTGACGGGCGACTGTTCGTGGATCATCGCGCCGAGGCTCTCGGCGGCGCTCGCCATTTCCGCGGGCCAGCGCCAGCGGATTGATGTGCCCGCCGGTGGGATTGTACATGCCGCCGTACCAGAAGTCCGTACCGAGAAGATCGGCCGTCTCGCGGGCATCTTCAGCTCTGCGGGAAAGCCGAAGCGCTGCCACGCCTCGACCCGCTTCTGCGACAGCTTCACCCGGCCGGGGCTGTGCGCGGGCTGGAACCAGCCATTTTGCTCGGCCTCGGCCTTCATGTCGAACTCGCGCACGAGGTCGAAGAGCACGCTCGCCGAGTGGCCGATCAGCTGCACCATGCGCTCGCCCGCGGCGCCGTAGCGCCTGACCCAAACGTCGGGCTCGGCCGCGGTGAGGATGGGGATGACCTGTCCGTTGTTGCGGCCCGAGGCGCCCCACCCGACCGCCTTGCCTTCGAGCACGGTGACGGCATGGCCGAGCCGCGCCGCTTCGATGGCTGCCGAAAGCCCGGTGAACCCGGCGCCGATCACCGCGATGTCCGTCTCCTCGGTTCCCCTGAGAGGGAGCGTCGGCGGTCGTTCAGGGGCCGTCGCGGCCCAGAGCGAGTTTGGGAATTCAACCGCAGCCATCAGGCCACTCCTTGCTCTTCACGCAGGGCGCAGACCTCGTGCGGAAGCCAGAACCATCGCAGGGCCTCTTCATCCGGCGGCAGCGGCGCGCCCGGCGGGGTCGGGAGGCTACGCGCCGCATCCGCCAGCGCCTGCGCCTCGTCGAGGCAGGTCGCGAAATCCGGCAGCGGACCGCGCGGGCGGGCGGGGCTGGCCCAGAGGTCAGACAAAGTCGGCGCTGGTGCGTCATCGACAGGCGCCGTCGCGCGCCAGACGCCGCCGGCGATAGTCGAGCCGATAGTAGGGCAGCAGGTCGAACCCGCGCTCGGCGACGAATCGGATCGCGGCAGCGATGCGGTCGACGTCTGCTTCGTCGAAGAACCAGTTGACGCCGAGCCGCGTCCAGCCGGGGCGGAAAGCCGAGCGGCCCTGGTGGACCGCCACCTCGTGACGCGCCGTGGTCTCGGCGTCGATGCACAGCAATGTGTGGCCGTAGGGGCCGGCACACGAACAGCCGCCCCGCGCCTGGATGCCGAAGAGGTCGTTCAACAGCGCGACGACGTAGTTGTGATGGAGCAGCCGCCCGCGCACCCGGATGTTGAAGGAGAAGATGCCGAGGCGCTCCACGTTGCGCGGGCCGAGAAGTTCCACGCCGGCCGTGGCGCGCAGGGCGGCGTCCAGACGGCGGGCGAGAACCATTTCGCGCGCCTCGACCGCGTCCTCGTCCATGTCCCGCTTGAGCTGCAGCACCATGCCGGCGCGAATGTTGTCGACGATGGCGGGAGTTCCACCCTCTTCGCGGTGCTCGGCATCGGTGACGTAACGATGGGCGTCTGCGGTCACGTAGCTGACCGTCCCGCCGCCGGTCAGGGTCGGGCGCGGCGTGGCGAAAAACGTGCGGTCCGCGATGAGAACGCCCGATGCGCCCGGACCGCCGGGATACTTGTGCGGCGACAGCACGGCGGCATCGATCCGGTCGCCCGCGCCCGGTGCGGTTTCGGCCAGCCGCACGGGGATGTACGGAGCGGCGGCGGCGAAGTCCGCGACGCACCAGCCGCCATGGGCGTGGAGAATCCGGGCGATGGCGCGAAGGTCCGTGCGGATGCCGGTGACGTTGGAGGCGGCCGAGAACGCACCGATCATGAGTTCCGCGCCGGCGTGCGCCAGCACCTCGCGTTTCAATGTGTCGATGCAGATCCCACCGTCCCGGTCGAGCGGCACGCGGACCAGCCTCGCCCCGCTCTCGCGCCACGGCAGATCGTTGGAGTGATGCTCGTAGGGGCCGACGAAGACGACCGAGTGGCTGCAGAGGCCGCGCTGCGTGAAGGCACGGACGAGCTTGTCCACCGCGCCCGTCGCGCCGGAGCCGGAGAAGATGACCGCGTGCCCGTCGTCCGCGTCGACCGCTTCACGCACGGCCCGCCGCGCCATCTCGCGCAGCTGCGTCGTGCGCCGGCCGGCGAAGGAGGTCTCGGTATGGGTATTGCCGTAATACGGGAGCACGTGGTCGCGGATCGCGTCTTCGATGAAGGAGAGCGCGCGACCGGAGGCAACGTAGTCCGCATAAAGCAGCGCGCGAGGGCCGAAGGGGCCGGGAATCGCCGCCCCCTCCCCGACCACGGCGCTGCGGATATCCTGGAAGTTCAACGACATGGCGAACTCCTCACGCCGCCACCGTGCGGAGCACCGGCGGGGTCCAGTGCCGGCCGGGGATCGATGACAGCAGGTTCTGAGTGTAGGCGTGCTGCGGATGGGCGAAGACCTCGGCGGTCGCGCCCTGCTCCACGATCTCGCCGTTTTGCATCACGATGATCCGGTCGCAAAGCTGTGCCGCGACCCGCAGATCGTGCGTGACGAACAGCAGCGACAGGTTGAGACGATCGCGCAGGTCCGCCAGCAGCTTCAGAACCTGGGCCTGAACGCTGACGTCGAGCGCCGACACCGGCTCGTCCGCCACGATGACCTTCGGCTCGAGCGACAGCGCGCGGGCGATGCCGATCCGTTGCCGCTGCCCGCCGGAGAACTCGTGCGGGTATCGCACGGCTGACGACGGAGAGAGCTCCACCAGCTCCAGCAGGCGGCGCGCATCGGCGCGCGCCTTCTCCCGCGGAGACGCCGTGGACAATGGGGCCCTGCGCGATCAGGTCCACCACGCGCTTGCGCGGGTTGAGGGACGCCATCGGATCCTGGAAGACCATCTGGATGTGCTTGCGCATGGCGCGCAGCTCCCGCGACGAGCACGCGAGAAGGTCCTTGCCGTCCACCTCCACCTTGCCCGCGTCGCACTCCAGCAGCCGCGTGACGATGCGCGAGACGGTGGTCTTGCCGGAGCCGCTCTCGCCCACCACGCCGAGAGTCTCACCCTCGTGGAGCTGGAAGGAGAGGTCCTTGACCGCGACGACAGCCTCGCGCCGGCCGGTCAGCAGCCCGCCGCGTGCGGCGAAGGTCTTGGTCAGGCCGACGCCGCGCAGGACCACCGGCGCCTGTGACACGGGTTTGGGCGGCGGGGGCGTCAGCGCCGGTACCGCGGTGATCAGCGCCTGGGTGTAGGGGTGCTGCGGGTCGTTGAGGATCCGTATCAGCAGGCCCCTGCTCCACCAGCTCGCCCTTGCGCAGCACGGCGACACGGTCGGCGATCTCGGCCACCACCCCGAAGTCGTGGGTGATGAAGAGGACGCCCGCCCCCTCCTGCGCCTGCAACTCGCGGATGAGCTTGAGGATCTGGAGCTGGGTCGTCACGTCGAGCGCGGTCGTCGGCTCGTCCGCGATGATCAGCTTCGGCGACAAGAGCAGCGCCATGGCGATCATCACCCGCTGCCGCTGTCCGCCGGAGATCTGGTGCGGGTAGGCGTTGTAGGCCGAGGGCGGATCGGGAAGCTGGACGCGCTCCAGCATCTCCAGGGCCCGCGCCCGGCGCGCCGATCGCTTCAGTCCCGTGTGCAGCCGCAGCACCTCGTCGAGCTGCCACCCGGTGGTCTTTTGCGGGTTCAGCGCCGTCATCGGCTCCTGGAAGATCATCGCGATGTCGCGGCCCCGAATGGCCCGCATCTCGCGCTCGGTCTTCGTCAGGAGATCGTCGCCCAGAAACCGAACCGTCCCCGCGGCGACGTGGACCGACGGCTCCGGGAGCAAGCGCATCACGGCGCCGGCGCAGAGCGACTTGCCGGAGCCCGATTCGCCCACGAGGCAGACGATTTCGCCGGGGTGGACGCTGAGGTCCAGGCCTTCCAGCGCGAAGGGGCGGTCCGACCCCGCCGGCAGCGCGACCGTCAGGCCTTTGATCTCGAGGGCCGGCTCACTCATTGCTTCTTCTGCCTCGGGTTCAGCGCATCGTTGAGACCCTCGCCCAGCAGCGAGAAGGACAGCACGGTGAGGACGATCGCGATCCCCGGGATGACGGCGCAATAGGGCGCGGTCCGCAGCACCGAGCGGCCCTGCCCGATCATGTTGCCCCAGCTGGCATAGTTCGGATCGCCCAAGCCCAGGAAGGCGAGCGCGCTTTCCAGCAGGATCGCCAGCGCCATGATGACCGAGGCATACACGACGATCGGCGGCAGCGCGTTGGGCATGATCTCGCGGAAGATGATGGCGGTGTTCGACACCCCGAGATTGCGCGCGGCATCGACGAACTCGCGCCCGCGCAGCGACATGAACTCCGCGCGCACCATGCGGGCGGGCGCGGTCCACGACACGATGCCGATCGCCACCGTGATCCATTCGATCCTCGACCCCAGGATCGCCACCAAGGTGAGAAGCAGGACGAAGTTCGGGATGGTCTGGAACGCCTCGGTGACGCGCATCAGCACGTCGTCGACCCAGCCGCCGAAGTAGCCGGCCAGCGCACCGATCAGCACGCCGATGCCGATGGCGACCAGCGTCGCCACCACGCCGATCAACAGCGAGATGCGCGCGCCGTAGAAGATGCCGGACAGCACGTCGCGGCCGAGCTGGTCGGTGCCGAGGGGGGTCGCCATGTCGACGAACGGCGGCGTCAGCGGCGCGCCGGCGCGCCGCAGCGGATCGCCCGGCTCGATGATCCCGGCGGTCAGCGCCATCGCGACGACGACGGCAAAGATCGCAAGGCCCAGGAGTGCCGCCCGGTTACGGCGGTAGCGGCGCCAGAACACGACGAACCGAGGCGGCTCGGCGGGCGCGAGATCGCTGTCCAGCGTGGTCATGCGAGTTCTATCCGGCTGTCGAGACGGGCGTAGAGCAGGTCGGTGAGAAAGTTCACGATGACGACAATGATGGAGCACAGGAAGATGATGCCCATCAGCGTGTTCATGTCGCGCTGCATGACGGATTGTGCCGCGAGTTGGCCGAGCCCCGGCAAGGTGAAGATGGTTTCGACCACGACAGAACCGCCCAGGACCGTGGAGAACTGCAGGCCGAGCAACGTCACCACCGGCAGCAGCGCGTTGCGCATGATGTGGTGGACCATCAGCCGCGTTTCGCCCGCGCCCTTGGCACGCGCGGTTCGCACATAGTCGAGCTCGGCCACCTCGAGGACGGACGCCCGCATCAGCCGCAGATAGAACGACAGGTAGATGAGGGAGAGCGCGGCCGTCGGCATGATGAGGTGGAGCGCCACGTCCACGTAGTGATCCCACCCGGTGTAGAAGCCGGCGATGGTCTTGATCCCGCCCACCGGGAGCCAGCCGAGCTTGACCGAGAACAGGTAGATCATCAGCAGCGACAGGAAAAAGCTCGGCGTCGCGTAGAAGATGAGCCCGACCGTCGAGATGACGTTGTCCGTCAGTGAGTACGCCCGGCGCGCGGCCAGAGCACCGAGGACCATCCCCACCGTGAAGGCGAGGCTGAGGGATGTCGCCATCAACAAGAGCGTGGTGCCGAGCCGTTCGAACAGCACCGTGGAGACGGGTTGCTCGTAAACGAAAGACCAGCCGAGATCGAAGGTGATCAGCTTGCCCATGTAGCGCAGCAGCTGGATCCACACCGGCTGATCGAGGCCGTACTCGGCGCGCATGCGCGCGATGTAGGCCGCGTCGGCGCCGCCCATGTCGCCGACCAGCGCGTCGACCGTGTCACCCGGAGCGAGCTTCAGAAGCAGGAAGGTGCCGACCATGATCAGCAGGATCACCGGCACCGCCTGCGCGACGCGGCGCAGCGCGTAGCCGAGCACCGGGGGAAGGCCAGGCGTCATGGCATCAGATCCATTTCGATGGGCCGGTGTGATCCGGCGGCGACCGTCACGGGCAGCGGACGGGTCCGAGCAATCGGAGGGACCGCCCGGGCCCTTCCGGTCTCACAGGCGTGGATCAATCGTCCAGCCAGAGATCGTACCAGCTGGAGGAGTTCCAGCGCGGCGTGTTGTGGTGGTTCTTCAGCTTCTTGGACGTCACCGAGATGAACGGATGCTCGATGGCGAAGATCACCGGCAGCTTCTCCATCGTGAGGCGCTGCAGCTCGTGGTACATCTCGGCCCGCTTCTCGGGGTCGAGTTCGGACGCGGCGGCATCGATCAGCGCGTCGACCTCGTCGTCCTGCCAGCCGAACTGGTTCGTCCAAGGCGAGCCCTCGGGCTGGCCGGAGCGTAGCCACACGGTCGTCGACACGGCGGGGTCCGACCGGAACTGGTGCCAGCCGTTGGCGGTGTCGAAGTCGTGGTCGCGGTAGACACCCTTCAGGAAGCCCGGCGCATCGTTCTGCAGGAGCTCCACGTCGATGTCGATCTCGGCCATCGCCTGGCGGAAATACTCGGCCCAGAGCTGCGTGTACTCACCCCACGGTGCCGGACGGTGGCGCAGGTGGAAGCGGAAGCCGTCCTCCTTCACCGGGTAGCCCGCCTCGTCCAGCATCGTCTTGGCGAGTTCGGGATCGTAGGGGTAGGTCGGCACGTCGTCGGTGTAGTTCTCGTTGCCGGCGGACGGGATCAGGCCGCGGCCGGGCTTGGCGAACCCGCGCATGATCGTCTCGATCGCGTAGTCGATATCCAGCCCGTGGTAGATCGCCTGACGCACCTTCAGATCGGCGAGGATCGGATTGCGGTGATTGAACTCGATCGTGGAGTGGGCGACGTTGTTCTCGTAGCCCTCGGTGCCGACGTCGAAGCGATCGTCGTTCGCCAACCGGCCGATGTCGGCCATTGAGATGCCGATGAAGCCGGATTCGTGGACCTCGCCGGCCTCGATCGCGGCGGCCGCTGCGGAGGGATCTTCGATGAAGCGCCACACGATCCGGTCGAGGTAGGGATACTCCTCGCCGCGCCAGTAGTCGTCGTTGCGCTCGGCGATCACGTACTGGCCGCGCTCGTATTCCACGAACTTGAACGGACCGGTGCCGACGGGCGCGGTGTTATACTCGTTCTTGAGGATGTCCGTGCCTTCGTAGAGGTGCTTGGGCATCGGATGGCCGAGGTCCGGCATGGCCGCCACGAACAGGTCGATCGGCATCGGCTTGGAGTAGTTGAACACCGCCGTGTGCGGATCGGGGCAGTCCACCGACTCCAGGTTCGCCTGCAGCGCGGAGGAGTAGTTCAGCAGCTCCTTCCACATCTCCATGGCGGTGAAGGCGACGTCGTCGCAGGTGAAGGGTTCGCCGTCGTGCCAGTTCACCCCCTCGCGCAGCTTCAGGGTGATCTCGAGGCCGTCGTCCGACGAGGACCAATCGGTCGCGAGCACCGGAACGTACCCCTCATAGGTGCGGTCGATCAGCGGCTCGATGATCTTGCCGGTGATATAGTAGACGCCGGTCGACGCTCGGAGCGCGGGGTTCAGGATCCGCTGCTCGCCCTTCATCTGAATGATGGCGGTGCCGCCCTTTTCGACGTCCTCCGCCGAGGCGGCTGCCGACGTCAGCAGCCCCGTCGCTGCCAGGGCAACGCCCAGCATTCGAGCTCTGGTCATCATGTGTCTGCGTTCTCCCGCTTGGTGGGTGCCCCGGCGCTCAGGGAGGCACGGCGTGATGAGTAACAGCTTCGTGTAGGACGCAAAAATGCGTGCAGCGGCGCGCAACTGTCAATCCCCATGCTACATAACGCTCCAAATTAGAAAGTTCATTCTAGAATCTGGTCTATTTTTGGGATATGGCTACAGTTTGAACCCTCGGAAAGTAACCGGCAATGCCCCAAACTGCCAGAACCGTCTGGATCACCGGCGCAGGCTCCGGCATCGGCGCGGCGATGGCGCGCGGCTTCTCGGCCGCGGGTTATGCCGTCGCGCTGACGTCGCGGGATCGCGACAGCCTGTCCCGCGTCGCCCAATCGCTCGACGCGGGCGCACGGGTTCTCGAGCGCCCGGGCGACGTCACGGACCGGGACGACATGGCTGAGGCCGCCGCGGACGTGGCCAACTGGGGTGGCGGCCTGCAAGTTCTGTGCAACAACGCCGGCTTGAACATCCCGAAGCGGAAATGGGCCGATCTCGACTGGGAGAGCTGGGACCAGCTCCTCGCCGTCAACCTGACCGGCGCGCTGAATGTGATCGCGGCCTGCCTTCCCATCATGCGCATGCAGAAGGACGGGATCATGATCCACACGTCGAGCTGGGCTGGCCGCTTCCACTCGGCCACTGGCGGCGTGGCATACGGCGCGTCCAAGCATGCATTGTCGGACCTCTCGGCCAGCCTGAACGACGAGGAAGGCAAGAACGGCATCCGCTCGACCGCGCTCTGCCCCGCGGAGGTCGCCACGCCGCTTCTCGCCAAGCGTCCCAACTTCGACGTCTCGACGCTCGACGCGATGATTCAGCCCGAGGACATGGCGCAAACCGCCCTCTATGTCGCCGGGATGAGCCCCGGCGTCGCGATCCACGAAATCGTTCTCGCCCCGGTCCGCCGCTGAACCCATCGGCAACGCACGCCCAACAAGACGCACGTCAAAAGGAGAACCTGCATGTCCCATCCCGTGAAGGGCATCGATCACTGCTTCGCGCTGGTCGCCGACCTCGACGTCGCCGTCGGGCAGTACGAGGCTCTCGGGTTCACGATGTCGCCGCGCGGTTTGCATTCCGTCTCGAAGGGCACCGCGAACCATACCGTCATGTTCCCGGCGGACTATTTCGAGCTCCTCGGCATCCTGACGTCCACCGAGCTGAACGCCACGCGCCGCGCGATGCTCGCCGAGAAGGGCGAAGGCCTGCACGCCATCGCCTGCCGTATCGATAGCGCCGAGGCCGCCGCCCAAGCCCTCGGCGAACTCGGCATCGCCACGGAAGGGTTGGGCAGCTTCTCGCGCCCGGTCCCGCTGCCGGACGGTGCGGAAGGAGAGGCCGCCTTCTCGACGGTCGCCTTCACGGCGGACGAGGTGCCGCGCGGCATGGTCTTCATGTGCGAGCACAAAACCCCTGAGACCGTGTGGGTGCCGGAACTGTTGACACACCCCAACACCGCCTGCGGACTGGGCGCCATCCTCTCCGTCTCCGACGATCCCGCCGGGGACGCCGCGCGTTTCGCCCGGCTCTGGGCCGCGGGCGCCGTCTCCGAGGCGGATGGTGTGGTCACCATCACGACCGGAGAAAAGTCCGCCGATCTCCTCCTCATGTCGGACGAAAAGATGGCTGCGCTCTACCCGGGGATCGACCTTGCGGGCACGCCCAAGGGTGCCTTCACCGCCATGCGTGTGTTGGTCGAGGACATCGGCGTGGCGGAAAGCTGCCTCAAGTCGTCCGGGGTTTCCGCGGTTCGGACGGACGCCGGCCTCGCAGTCGGACCGAGCGACGCGTCGGGCGTGATCGTCGAATTCGTTCCGCGATGACGGACCCCAAACCACGCAAGACCGGGAGCAAGCCTGTCGAATCGATCACCTTCGACGAGACCGACCAGAAGATCCTCCACATGCTGCAGGAGGACAGCGACATCCCGGTCACCGCCATCGCCGAAGCGGTGGGGCTATCGGCGACACCGTGCTGGCGGCGGATCAAGCGGATGGAGGAAGCGGGCGTGATCAAGCGCCGCGTGGTCCTCGTCGATCAGGCCCGTGCCAACGTCCCGCTCACGGTCTTCATCGGTGTCAGCACCCCACGACATGAGACCTCATGGCTCAACGGGTTCCGCGAACTGATCGAGGACATCCCGGAAATCTTGGAGGCGTATCGGCTGACGGGGACGGTCGATTACATCCTCAAGGTCGTCGTCCCCGACATGGCAAGCTATGATGCGGTCTACAAGAAAATGATCGACAGGCTCGAATTCCGGGAGGTGAATTCGATGATCTCCATGGAAGAACTGAAGTTCACGACCGCGGTGCCGACGAAGTATCTATGATTGCTGTCCGGCGCGCGGCGCGACGTAGGCGTCGACCGGCCGGACCACCCTGCCCTGCTCCACCGGCGTGCAGTCCGGTGGGAACGCCTGCAGGAACGTGGTGCCGGCGTCCTGCTCGGCGCCGAGATAGGCGTCGAGCTGGTCCATCGCGCCCGTCGGCAGGTCGTGCAGCACGAGCAGCGGCCAATCCTGTGCCGCGCACATCTCGCGCGCCGTCTGCGGCCAATGGTGGGGGTTCTCCCAATCCCGCGGCACGACATTCCACAGGACGAGCGTGAAGGCCTCCTCTACGAGAAGCTGCAACGCCGCCTCGCTGAGAAGCGCGTCGGAGAGCAGACCGCCGCCACCGTTGGGGCGGAAGAACTTCTTCGGGTGGGCGAGGTCGGCAAGCAGAGCCTGCGTGCGGCCGATTTCGAGTGTGTGGGCGTCGGGATCCAGGCTCCGCCCCAGCGGCGTGATGTGGTTGAAGGTGTGGTTGCCGATCCAGTGGCCCTCGTCCCGGGCGCGCTCGGCGACCGCGCGACGCGCCGGATCGCGGATCTTGTCGCCGAGCACGAAGAAGGTCGCCTTGATCCCCCGCCGGGCGAGAATGTCGAGCACCACGGGCGTGATCTCGGGATCGGGTCCGTTGTCGAATGTCAGCGTCACTTTGGTCATGGATCCGCTTCAGGTTTCGCGCTTGGGCGGACGGCCGGAGGTCTGACGCCAACCCGTGGCGCGTCGCTCGACCAACTGAACAGCGCCGTCGAAAATGATCGCGAGAGCGAGGACGAGGATGACCGCGGCGTAGACCTTCGGACTGTCCAGCATGGTGCGGTATTTGGAGATCAGGAAGCCGACACCCGCCGTCGAGGTCAGCATCTCGGCCACCACCACGCCGACGATGACGAGCGCGCCGCCGAGACGGAAGGCCGCCAGCACGGTGGGCAGCGTTCCGGGCAGGTAGATCCACCAGAGCTGTTGCAGCCGGGTCGCGCCCATGCTGCGGGCGGCGACGAGGTATTGAGGATCGATCGTCTGCGCGCCGGCCGCCGCACCGAGCAGGGTCGGCAGAAAGCCATAGATGCTGGCGAACACGATTTTCGATTCCGACCCGATCCCGAA
The DNA here is from genome assembly GCA_963771975.1 of uncultured Alphaproteobacteria bacterium. Classification (GTDB taxonomy): domain Bacteria; phylum Pseudomonadota; class Alphaproteobacteria; order Rhizobiales; family Amorphaceae; genus Acuticoccus. The sequence continues at coordinate 1,287,238 of CAVYVL010000002.1, forward strand.
CCAGGCCGTCAGCAGCGGGTAAAGCACCACCAGCGGAACGGCGAAGAGGCCGGAGAACACCGGCAGCAGCAGGCCGCGCGCCGACGCCGCGGCTCCCAGCGCGAGGCCGGCGAGGATCCCGCCGCCGCACGCGAACACGAGCGACACCGCGACTTCCTTGAGCGTCACGCAGAAGGTGGCGACCATATTCCTGCAGATTGGTGACGAGCGCCTCGATCGTGACCGACAGGGGCGGCAGGAAGAGCGGCAGCACGACTCCACTGCGCGGGAGCGCCTCCCACGCGATGAGGAACAGCGCGACGATCGCCACCCGCGCCACGAACGGCGAGGGCAAGCCGGGTGATCCGGCGGCGCTCATCCGCGGATCTTCCGCCAGATGCGCTGCCGCAGCTCGGCGAAACGGGCGGTCTCCATCCCGTCCATGTCGCGCGGGCGCTGCAGGTCGATGTCCACGCGATCGACGATCCGGCCCGGACGGGACGACAGGACGATCACCTCGTCCGCCAGATGGACCGCCTCGCTGAGGCCATGGGTGACGAAAAGGATCGTCTTGCGCGTCCCGTTCAATCCGACCACCTACAAACTCGTCCTTGGCCAAGTCGCCCGCAGCGTGAAGCCGATGGTCGACGCCTACCGCGGCGAGCACGGCCTCGGGCCGTCGCAGACGCCCTACACGCTGCGCATCACGCAGGAGAACCGCCCGTTCGCGGCCGCCTGGAGCCGCCACATTGTCCCGATGCCGGCGGACTACGGGACCGGCGCAATTCAGACCGGCACGATCGTCACACCCACGGCACTGCGCGACCGGATGGGGACAGCGGGGCCGGACGAGACGCTGCTTTCCTGGATCGGCAAAGGTTCGGCGCCGATCTGGACACCTCCGAAAACCGCTGTACGTGCCGTCGTGCAGCAGCGTAGGCGCTGGTTCGGCGGGCAGCCTGGCTTCCGGCGAGGTCGATCAGCGGCTTGAAAGGGCCGCGAAGGCCCCTTGGCCCGCCCGAGGCGGTCAGGCGGGCGCAGTTCGCCTGTCGAGCCAGCACCAGCGCTTCATGTTGTACGCGATGTTGGCGAGGGTGATGCCGGCCTCGGCACGGGTCCGGCCGATGGTGCGCACCACGAGACCCATCACGCTTTTCTGGTGGCCGAAGCAGTGCTCCACACGGGCCCGCACGGCCGACTTCTTCCCGTTGGCCCGGGCGTGGTGCCGCGGCATGGATTTGCCACGCGGCTTCCTGCGATGGATCCGGCTGACCTTGCCGGCGTAGGCCAGATACCGCTCGTTCGCCTGCGAGCGGTAGGCGGTGTCGGCCCACACGTCCGAGGCCGTATTGTTCGGATCGATCAGCCCCTCACGCAGCTGCGCACCGTCGCGGGCCGCGGCATGGGTGACCCGGTGCCGCCGGATGATGCCGTGCCGCCGATCGACCGAGATGTGGCTCTTGTAGCCGAACGTCGGCACGGCGATATCGATCTGCGGCGAGCCGTCCGCGGCAGGTTTGGCCTTGGAGAACTTCATCGTCCATCGCGCGTCGGTGTCCTTCTGGCGCGCCTTCGCGGGCTTTTCGGGCCAGATCTCGCCGGCCGAGCGGCCGCCCTTGATGGCTGCCTTCTCCCCGTCCGTCAGCCGCTGGCGCGGGGCGGCCACCAACGTGGCGTCGACGATCTGCCCGGACATCGGCAGATAGCCGGCTTCCGTGATGGCGCGGTCCAGCCGTGCGAACAGTGTCTCCAGCGCGCCGGCGGCGATCAGCGCCTCGCGAAAATCCCACAGCGTGTTCGCGTCGGGCACGCTGTCGCCGGGGCCGAGCCTGCAAAACCGCATCCAGCTCAGCCGATCAGCCACCAGATACTCGGTCTGCGCCAGCGACAGGCCGTGCATCGCCTGCAGCACCAGCATCCGGAACTTCAGCACCGGGTCGAGCGGCGGCCGGCCTCCCTTCGACCGGTCGGGGCGCCCGATCGCGCGTTCAAGCTCGTCCCGGAACATCTCGAAATCCACGGTCGCTGCGAGCTTCTCCAGCGGATCATCCTGCGCCGAGAGATCCTGCAGCCGATGCTCGACGTCAAAGAAGCCCGGTTGATCCGACGCCATCCATCCCTCCCGACGAATCCCCTGCCGAAAAGGGAAACACGGGCTGGCACGTGGGTCCACAGGAGTTATCGGAGGTGTCCACATCGCACGAGTGAGTGCCCTCGGCCGCGAGGGTCCGCAATTCGACATCCAATTCGACGTGTCGATCGTTCTGCCGGGTTGACGCTCGCCGAGCCCTACCCGCCTCCAGCGGACAGGGAGAGTCGGAGATCCGGCAGAGGCGATCCCGCCTGGTCAGTTACCTGCGGGATCGCTAGCATCGGTCCACTGTGTCAGCGGGATGCCGTCTCACCTGTCGCCTTGAGTGAAAGGTATCGCTCGGTATTGGTCTTGATGAGGCGCCTCATCTCCCCGGCCATCCGCTCTTCTTCCTGAAGCGTCGCTTCCAACGGTGCCGTGTCCGGATGTCCCGCGGCACGTGCAAGCACGACAAGCGACGCGTAGGCAGCAATCTCGTAGTTCTCGAAGGCGTGGTTGGCGAAAGAATACTTCAGGATTTCATCTTCGGCCGATACATGGCCGATGGCCGCAAGATTGCCGACGAAGCCGAGTACTCCCTCCTTCATCTCCGACGGGCTCTCGTCGTACGCGCCAAGGATGTGATCGAGCCGCACCCGCTGTTCTTCCGTTTCCTGGCTATGGCGCTTCAGCGCCGCGAGAAGCTCGTCGTAGTGCTCCAGGCGCTCGATCTGCCTGTGCATAATCTGAAGCGCTTGCTGCTCCATCCCGTGAGCGTTTTTCACGCCTGTGATGAAAGCGTCGAATGCGGGAGCCTTCCGATCAACGTCTGTCATAGTTTGCCATCGCCATTGCTTCATCCTCGTTGTTGAAAATTCGGTGCATTGTCTGCTGGCACAAAGCGGCTGCATGCCAATCACTCGACGACAACAAAATACTACAAGAATTGATCCAGTATCTTGAAATTTTACATCACAACATAGATTAGTTTGGGATCGGATTGCATCTCAGTCGGAATGACATGATCCACGGATCCTTTAGCACCGCAATGTTTGCTACTTACTGAACTTGGATACCCAGTCGCTTCTATCGGTCTGGATTCCAGCAACCTCTGGAGGAAAAAACAAGAGGTCACGGCATGCCATCACGGCTTCGATGCGGGTGGGCGAGAAAGTGACAATCCGATTGCCGTTCCGTCATGCGAGCGCGTCTTCGAGCATCTCCACTGCCGTTTCCAGGCACGCGAGCCTGATCTTGGCACGTCCGATGGAGCCGTACTGGGCTATTCGATGGCGGACTACGCTACTCTGAGAGGCGCATGCGAAATGGACCAGTCCCTCCTCGCCTTGGTCCGAAGGGCCGGCGAAGCCGGTCACGGCGAACGCGATGTGGGCTGCGGAGCGCTCAAGAGCCCCTTGAGCCATGGCACGTGCAACACTCTCAGAGACAGCGCCAGGGTCCCTGAGGAGCGCTGGCTCGACCCCGAGCATCTGTTGTTTTGCTTCATCGGAGTAGGTTACGAAGCCGCGTTCGAACGCGTGTGAACACCCAGGCACGTCTGTCAGCAAAGAAGCGATGAGCCCACCCGTGCAACTTTCTGCCGTGGCCATCCGAAGCTTACGTTCGCAAGCCGTCTGCAGGAACCGTGCGAACTCGTTCCTCCATCTCTGGCTCGAATGTGAGGTGCTCCCCATCGGTTGGACGGTTTGCGCGGTGTTTTAAGCTACTGCCGGGATCTGCTGATCGGTTCGTTCCTGGTTGATGGTTGCATGGAATGCGGTGTGTGGTGTTCGTCCGCCAAGGGCGGAATGCGGGCGCCGCTGATTGTAGAACGTGATCCACTGCCCGATGCCGGCGCGGGCCTCGCGGCCGCCGGACCAGGCGTGGAGATAGACGCATTCGTACTTGAGTGACCGCCACAGGCGCTCGATGAAGATGTTGTCGAGGAAGCGGCCCTTTGCCGTCCATCGAGATCTTCACCTCGGCCGTCTGAAGGCGGCTCGTCCAGGCCCAGGACGTGAACTGGCTTCCCTGGTCCGTATTCATGATCGAGGGCGGTCCGAAACGGGCAAGGGCCTCCTCCAGCGCTTCCACGCAGGGGTCCGCCTCCAACGTGTTGCTGAGACGCCAGGCCAGCACCTTGCGGCTCGCCCAGTCCATGATCGCCACGAGGTAGAGGAAGCCGCGCGCCATCGGGATGTAGGTCACGTCGGCGCACCAGACCTCGCCCGGCCGTTCGATCGTCCGGCCGCGCAGCAGGTAGGGCCAGACCTTGTGCTCCTTGGCACGGGACGCTCGTGTTCGGCCGCTGGTAGATCGGCATCAGACCCATGAGCCGCATCAGACGCCGGACCCGCTTGGGGTTCACGCGTCTCGCCCTCGCCGCGCAGGTGCCACGTCATCTGCCGCACCCCGTAGAACGGCGTCTGCAGAAACTGCTCGTCGATCCGGCGCATCAACGCCAGGTTCTCGGCCGTCTCGCCGCGGGGGGCGTGGTAGAAGGTCGAGCGCGGGATCGACAGGAGCCGGCACTGCTGCGTGACCGACAGCGCAGGATGGTCCTTCTCCACCATCGCCCGCCTCACGTCCCGCCCCAGGGTTTGAGCTTTCGCGACAAAAAATCGTTGGCCACCGCGAGCTCGCCGATCTTGGCGTGAAGGTCGCGGACCGTCTCATCGCTGGCGGCCGGTTCGCGCTCCCTTGCGGCCGCGCTCGAACACATCCGATGCGCCCTCCAGCAGCTGCTTCTTCCATTGGTGGATCATCGTCGGGTGGACACCAAAACGGGCGGCAAGCTCCGCCACCGTCTCTTCACCCTTCAACGCCTCCAGCGCCACCTTCGCCTTGAACGCCGCTTTGTGCTGCTTGCGTGTCGTCATTCGCTGATCTCCTTCTCCGAAGACCAGCAGGCCCCTGATGTAGCTTACGCCACCGTCCAATTTCCGGGGAGCACCTCAATGTTCATCGAGAGAACTTCTGCCATCCCAGCGACTCTAAATTTCACAGCCTGAGTTGTTCATCCGAGCAGTCCGTCGAGATCGGATCTATCGGAAAGCGGCTTCACCTCATGGGCAAACACTCGTGCTCTCAACGCGCTCACCCGAAGAAAGTTACGGCCGCTGCGGCAGAATCAGGCCACGTCCCTGAATGGGACATCCTGGTCCTCATCGAAACCATCGCCTCGTCCCATCCGCTCGGAGCTTCTCTCGATAGAGGCTGTCCCTGCCGATCCGCTGATAACGGCTATCGGCACCGCGTTTGAGGAGATAGCATTCCGCTTCCGGCCAGGCGGATGTCGGCAAAAATCCTTCCGTCCAGCCTTTGTCGGAGGGACGTTTGGCCGACGTGGAAACCAATAACAGACGCCGCCCCAGGCGAGATCCCGATCTGCGCGATCGGCGCCTCGGCGGGCGGCGTGAAGGCACTTTCGGAATTCTTCAGGCGGATCCAGGCGGATCTCGGGCTCGCCTATGTGGTCGTGGTGCATCTGGCGCCGGACCATCCGAGCATCCTCAGCGAAATCCTGCAGGAATGCACCACCATGTCCGTCCTCCAGGTCAACGAGCCGCGGACGCTGACGCCCGAATGCGTCTACGTGATCCCGCCCGATCGCGAACTGGTGATCGACGGCAACGAGATCACCGCGCGCCCGTTCAGCGAGCCGCGCGGCCGGCGCGCACCGATCGACATGTTCTTCCGGTCCATCGCCCACGCGCGCGGCGACGGGATGGCGGTCATCCTCAGCGGCGGAGGGTCGGACGGGGCCATCGGCGTTCGAGCGGTGAAGGAGGCCAGCGGCGTGATCTTCGTGCAGGATCCGACCGAGGCCGACTACGCGATGATGCCGCACAGCGCCATCGCCACCGGGTCGGCCGACTTCATCGCCCCCGTGTCACAGCTCACCGAGCGCATCGCCGAGGTGGCGCGCAGCAAGGAGGCGGTCCGCTCACTGGCTGGCGACGGTGCGGCCAGCGATCTCAGGCGCATCATCAACTTCCTGCGTGCCCGCACGGGCCACGACTTCTCGAGCTACAAGCGCGCCACCGTGATCCGCCGGGTGCTGCGCCGCCTGCAGGTCACGCGCAAAGAGAGCCTCGCCGTCTACGGTGAGTATGTTCGCGACAATCCGGAGGAGGCCCAGCTCCTATTCCAGGACCTGCTCATTTCCGTCACGATGTTCTTCCGCGATCCGAAGGCGTTCGAGACGTTCGCCACGCGCGCCATTGCGCCGATGTTCGACCAGGTCTCCGCCGATGACGGCATCCGCGCCTGGGTCGTGGGCTGCGCGACCGGTGAGGAAGCGTACAGCCTGGCGATCCTGCTGCTCGAGGAATCCCGTCGGCGGGAAATTCCGGTCCCGATCCAGATTTTCGCGACCGACCTCGACGAGGGGGCGTTGGCCACCGCGCGCGACGGTCGCTACCCGCGCTCGATCGAGGCGGACGTCTCCGACGAACGGCTGAACCGGTACTTCATCCGTGAGGGCAACCATTACCGGGTCCGCGAAGAGGTCCGGGATCTCGTCGTGTTCGCGACGCACAGCGTGCTGAAGGATCCACCGTTTCTGCGGATCAACCTCATCACTTGCCGTAACCTGCTGATCTATCTGGAGCGGGAGTTGCAGCGTCAGCTCTACACCATGTTCCACTATGGGCTGAACGACGGGGGCTACCTCTTCCTCGGCTCAGCGGAGACCATCGATGCTACACCGGATCTGTTCACCACCGTCGACCGCGAATGGCGCCTGTACCGGTCGCGGCCGGACGCGGCCCGCCATATGCCGCATATCCGGAACGTCCCGTATGAACCGTATCGCTTCGTGGGTCGAGACCCGATTGAATGCGTGGCTGCTTGGCGGGGAGCCGAGGTGGCGGACGGACACCATCGGGCAGGGGAAGGCGCTTGTGGGCAGGAACGGATAGATCGTGATCGGCAGGATCGGGATGCGCCGCACCGCGCCGATCGAGGCCGGAATGTTAAGTCCGAGATGGCCGGAGACGATCACGTCGGCATCGCCGGTCGCCGCGTGCACGCGCCGCAGCATCTCGCTGAAGCCGGGCTTCAGCTTGGCGAGCATCGCGCGCGCCTGGGTAAAGACTGTCGATCCCCCGCCGGAAATGACCTTTCGCATATCCTCCGAATTGATCATCGCGCGCGCCTCGAACGGCATCGCGATCGCCGGCACGCCCACTTGTTCGATCCATTTCGTCTGATCCGCAGGCGCCGCCAGTTGCACCACGTGACCGCGTTCCTTGAGGGCCACCGCGAGTGTCAGAAGCGGCTCGACATCTCCGCGTGATCCAAGCGCAAACGCGAAGATATTCATCGAGAACCTCAATTATACGGAAGCGCGAGTATTTAACCAACGTATTAAATATCTTATACCATAGATAAGTTACATACCAGATGCTTAAGGACTTATGCAACGCACTAGGAAGTGAGGCGGACTGCGGCTCGGGCGTGTTGCATATTCTTGTTGCGAATGATGGGCCGAATTTCCTCTCTTGGGAGAGTCGGTTTGTTCCAGGGTGCCGATTGCGTACCGTCCCAGTCGGATAGACATAGATATTTTGTATATCCAGGCACGGGGCGTCCACAATGCAAGTCGCGAAGTGGGGGAACTCCTTAGCGGTGCGGTTGCCCGCGGACCTCGTCCGCGAGCTCGGGCTGAAGGAGGCGATCAGATCGACCTCGTCCCCGGCGGAGAGGGCGTGAGTGTGATACGTCAACCCCGTGCCGAGGAAGTGCTCGAGGGCCTGCGTCGCTTTAGAGGCCGTCTACCTGCAAAAGACCGCCTGAGCCGCGACACGGTTCATAAGCGCTGAGTTTCTCGATACCAACGTCATCCTCTACCTGCTCGACGACGGCCCGAAAGCCGATACGGCCGAAACCCTTTTGGCTCGGCAGCCGGGCTCGTTGTCGAAAGTCAGCTGCGGGTGGTCAACCCTTTCGCCTGAGCCGGGTCTAATGCCCGTTACTTTTTGATTTCGGATCTGGCGAACAGCCACAAAACGACCTGGCATCAGCGGCTCGTATCGGCGTCACGCTCTGAACTCGGTGAGATTTCGACGGTCGGAGTCCGTGTTTTGCTCGTGGCCGCGGCGATTCGCGGGGGCGGGTGATCGGACGTGGCTTGAGGGATCGATGGCTCGGTGCCGGCGCAGCGATCGCGGCGGCTGGCGCACGTGGAGGGTCGAGGCTTGCTGCGGCGGATTCTGACGATGTGCTGTGCCGCGTGCAGGCAGCCGCGCGGCGGTGATGGAGAGGCAGGCGCTGCCCGACGCGGTCCCTTGCCACAACGCGGAGGGCATGGCCCGCCCCACCGACCCCGCGAGATCAAATCGGGCGCGCGCACCCAGTCAGTACGAGCTGGCGCTCGTCGCCATTGCCGAGGGCGCGCGCGTCCGCAAGTTTCACTCGATCGGCTGCTACGGGCCGCTATGGTCCTCGATGACCAGAAAGAGCGTCACCGAGCAGGCCCGGGGGCCAACTCAGCACGAACGACGCATGACGCGGTCCGTGCACACAGGAGGCTTCGCGTTCGCCAAGCCGGGCGCGGACCTCATGGCAAACCTCTGCACGCCAGCGCCTCAAATGATCACAGGATCACGTTGTCGGCGTCAAATCGGCTTGCGTCATAGTCGATGAGGATCAACGTGTTGTCTCCACCCGTCGGGATGATCGTATTGCCGCGGCGCGCCAGTATAATATCGGCCAAGGCGTCGAAGCTTTTGAAACCGAAGTCGGACAGATCGACGACGTCGTCGCTGTCGAACCCATAAACCCGATCCCGATCGTCGCCCCTCTCATAGATGACTGTGTCTGCGCCGCCACCTACGTCTATGCGGTCTTTCTGAGCGCCCGCGTCGATGATGTCGTCTCCGCTGCCGCCACGGATCCGATCGGCATCGAGGCCGCCGATAAGGACGTCGCTCCCCTGATCTCCGATCAACAAGTCGCGGCCCTGGTTTCCGAAGAGGCTGTCATCACCTTCATGGCCGAACAGGCGATCCTGGACTGCCCCGCCCGAAAGGTAATCGTCGCCGGCGCCGCCGAACAGACCGTCTCTATCCGCACCGCCGAACAGTTTATCAGCGCCATCGTCACCGGCGATTTTGTCGCGCCCGCGTCCGCCAGCCAGCGTGTCCCGACCGTCTCCCCCGAAAACGGCGTCGTTCCCGGATTCACCAAAAGCTCTGTCCTGCCCTGAGCCGCCTTCGATGTGGTCGTTCCCATTCCCTCCGGAAATGTCATCATTCCCACTTCCGCCAGCGAGCAGATCGGTGCCCTCTTCACCGTCGAGGCTGTCATTGCCGAGCAAACCATGGAGAACGTCGTTCCCCTCGCCGCCATGATAGACGTCGTCCCCATACGATAGGATGAAATAATCGTTGTGGGTCGAGCCATCGAGCGCAGTCTGATCCGTGCCAAAGGCGACAGTCACGTCAGAGTTGCGCGTTCCGAAGAACAACGCTTTGAGCGTTGGGCCGATCGTCGGTATCTGCTCCGTCAACCTCCCCTGGAACCCGGTCACAGCGGACTCTGCGTTTTCCTGCCAGTCTTTGACAGATAAACGGCCATCCCATACATCATCGATTTGCGAAACGATATTGCCGTATTCTCGGCCCGTATCCTTGCCCAGTTGAATCGCGCTTTTGATATCATTCAAACTCGAGCCGAGTTCAATGAGGCAACTCCTCGACGCCGCGAACGACGTCAGGAGCGTTCCGACCGTTGCCCCTACGACGTCGGCTGCGGTGTCGAAATAGCTCCGGGCAGCAGTCCCGGCCTCGCTGGGGTACGTCGGCAATTCGTTCACGAACCCATCCACGCTCTCGGTGAGAGTGTATCCGGCGCTTCTGACGAATTCCGCCGCTTGATCGGCGAATTGCTGCGCCAACTCCTCGGTCAGGAGCTCTTCCCCGTCTGCGGTGGGCAAAACACCATCAGGATAGCTTATATCTGATCCGCGAGACCCGGAGAAATCTATATCAGCGATCAGCACGTCAGCATCATAACCTGCAACATCCAGCAGGGCCTGGCGGAACACGATCGCGATGCTTTCGCCCTGGGTAGCGACGGCCTCCCGGAGCACATCCATCGCCTCCGGCGTCGTCGAGACCGACTCCATGTAGATGGGGTCGTCCAACAGTGTCCCGAGCAAAGCCCAGTCGAGGCTCTCGACGGCGCTTAACCCGGATTGCATCAACGATCTATATTCGCCGACAGTCAAGGACATGAATTCATCTTCGGTCAATATATCTGCACTCGAAAATGCCGAGGCAGCTTGATAATTCGTGTACACTTGGCCAGAGTTTGGCCCATTTGTCCCGCGCGTCATTGAACTAACCCAATCTGGTCTACGTATATGCCCAATAATAATCCGCTCTTTCTGCTGCATCAAGGCTAAATGGCTGTAGCTCGCAGCCATTCCGTGGCCGCGGATTCACGGGTGTGGGGCGAGAGAGAGCCGAGCGCGGCGTGTCGCGACCGTTGAGAAGACGGTCGGCTGCCCTCAGCAGAGCATAGGCCTGCAGCGCTGCCCTACTAGATGGCGCATCTTTGAGTATCAATGGTGGTTTCCGCAACCTGCCGCGTTGGAACACTTCTGATGTAAACTGTTTCAAGTTGGGCACGGCTGGTCCCCAGCCCCGCTTGGGCCTGCCGACCCTCCCCAGGGCCGAAGGTGACGCCGGTCGACCTGCAGCAAGAGCCGTTTCGGGAGACGGTTATGCGGCTCTCCAAACGCCGCAAACCCGGCCATTGATGAGGCCGGCCGACAAGCTCGCCAATACGTTCGTTTTTGATAGTTTGAGCGACCGGCAGTATCGAGAGCCAATGCTCAGCGATACCAGCCTCGCGACCTGCACGATCAACGGGATGTCGAGGGAGAAGTCACCGCGCATAGGCGCTGTCCGCGAATGCGTGCTCGACGAACGGGAATGACGCCCGCGAGGCCTTCAGCAGAGGAACGGCGCCGTCTTGATCCTGCGTTGCGGCGGTGTGGGCCTGCAGCACCAGGGGACGGCCGTCGGTGTCGACCATGACGTGCCGCTTGCGGCCCTTGATCTTCTTGCCCGCGTCGTAGCCGCGAGGACCGCCCGCCTCCGTGGTCTTGACGCTTTGGCTGTCGATGACCGCTGCGGAAGGGCTCGCGTCCCGCCCGGTACGCTCGCGGTCGCGCATCATGAGGTGGTGGTTCATCGTCTTGAAGACGCCGTCGTCACGCAGCCGCATGAACCAGCGGTAGACGGTGCTGGCGGGCGGGAAGCCGTCTGGCACCATGTGCCACGGACAGCCCGACCGCAGCACGTAGAAGATGGCGTTGATCAACTCGCGCATTGGCCAGCGCCGTGGCCGGCCCGTACGGCTCGGTGGCGGAAGGAACGGCTCAACAATCACCCACTCCGCGTCCGTCAAGTCGCTACCGTAGCGCAGGCCCCTGCGATTATGTTGCCGACGGGTGGTCGGGGTCCACATGACGTTCTCCAAGCTGGCTTCAACAACCGCTTGGGAATCATGTTCGGCCACCGGCCATCCACCCCTCGATGGCACTTTCGAAACGGCCTCTGACGGTGGGCGCCACCGCAGGCCTCCATTGCGACGGTGCACGGCGTGTGTCCGGCCATGAACCTCGCGAACTGGACACGCGACAGCTTCTTGCGGTAAACGAACGCTAGAGTATTTGTTGCGACGTGCAGCTGGCTCTCCTAGCGGACGGCCGCGCAAGGCCGACATGCGGGCGGCGATGAACGCCCATCTCTTCCTGCTGCGCACCGGCTGTCGACGGATATCGTCTGCCGCAGCGACGATACCAGGGACTTTGTCGTCCAGCCGCGGCGCTGGTGGTCGAGCGCAACTTCTCGTGGTTCGGCCGCAACCGCTGCCTGGCCGCGGACTACGAAAACCTCGCCGACACCCTCGCAGCTTTTGTCGCCGTCGCCTCAATCAGGCTCGCGTTCAACCGCCTCGCCCGCCTCACCTGATCTTGTCAGTCAGGCACTTATGAAAATGCGCAACACACGGACACGCCGTGACACGGGATTCCGCTCTATGATAGTCCATCACAGACTCGCCCGCACGACCTATCTTCTTTCCGCGATCCGCTCGGCCGTGGCGCTGGCGGCGCTTGCAGGCGTGCCGCCGACCACCGCTGCCGCTGAGGTCTTGTTCCCGGCGCTGGATCAGGCGGTCGAACGCCATCCCGACACGACCTATCTCGATCTTGTTCAACTCATCGCTCCCGGCGTCAAACCGGAAAACGGTGGCTACCGGGTGGAAGAGTTTGTGGCACTGCGAGATATCGGCGAATCCTTCTTCAATGATGACGTTCCCTCGGGATTGGCCTTCAACGACATTGCCGTGTTGCCGATACGCTCGAGCGGACGGGAGCGCATCGCCCTTCTGCTCGACTTGGGCCGATCCAGCACGCGCATGGAAGGCTTCGCGGTACTCGCGCTCATCGATCCAGCCAGGCCCACCCGGTTGCTCGACGCGGCAAACGTCGCCTTTGACTACGGGACGACCTTCTTCGACCCACCTAAGCTTTCAGCGGGTCCTATGCAGGACATCATTGTCACGACCAGTCGCCATTCCAATTCAAACCAGGGATACCAGACGACCACAATCATTGATGTTCACGGCGACGAGCTGACATTGATCGACACCATCTACACCTTGAGCGATCATGACTGCGGTTTCGAACGCAGCCAGCAAACCGACCTCTCCATGGTCGGCGACGGCCCTTCTCCATCCATCCTCGCCACCGTTACAGAGGTGGTTCTCTTGACCGAGCCCACCTGCGATGGCGTGACCGTTCCCGCTGCAAGTCGCCGGGCTGTTTCTGCCGCCTATCACTGGAATTCAATCACGGAGAGCTATTCTAAGGATTCGGACGCTCTTGACCGGCTCGCCGAAGAAACTGCGGTACGATATTAGGTGGTCCTGGCGCCGCTGGCATCGTGACCGTGCCCTACGATGGCGAAGGGTATCTACTCCAGGAGCGCAGCGAGTTTATCGAGGTCCGTGACTTACCCGCATTCTTCGGACCACGCTCAAGTTTATCACGCTGCTGTTTCAGTTTGCCCATTGCGAGGCGGTTAGACGACGGGGCGGGCCGCGGAGGCCTCTCAAGGATGAAGGCATCACGACCCTGCCGGTCGATCCCTTCGCCCTCGCTGCCAGTCGCGACATCACTGTCGAAGGCAAGCCCGAAACACATCACGGCGTCTCAGGTATGCTGCTGCGTCACGGCAACAGCTTCGGCATCATCTATGCGACGCATATCCCCAGCGAAGGCTTCCAGCGTTTCAGCGTGAGCCACGAACTCGGACACTACTTCCTCGAGGGCCATATCGACCAGCTGCTACAAACCGGCGTGCACGTTTCGCGCGCCGGTTTCGTGACGGCGGACCCTTGCGAGTTGGAGGCGGATCACTTCGCCGCGGGGCTGCTCATGCCCGAAAAGGAGTTCCGTGAGGAAATGGAGAGGCACGAGCCGGGGCTCGCGGCCGTCGACGCTCTTGCCGCCCGCTGCATCACCTCGCGCACCGCGACCGCGATCCGCTATGCCGAGCTGAGCCGTGCCGCCATTGCAGTCATCGTCAGCACCGACGGAGTGATCGACTATTGCTTCCTGTCGGACTCAATGAAGACGTTGCCGCAGCTTTCATGGCTGAGGAAGGGTACCAAGCTTCCCGCCGGGAGTGCCACCGCGCAGCTAGCGAATAGCCCAGATCAGGTGCGTGCCGGCGTGACTGTGGCCGACGAAGCCGACGTGCGCGACTGGCTAGAGCAGATTCAACCTACTCGCAGTCGTATCCGCAGGCGGCGAAGAGGTTGCGGCATTCATCGGGTGTGAGGGCATCGACGGCATCGGCGATGGCTGCCCAAAGGTCGTCGCGGGTTCGGGCGGCGGCTCTTCGCAGAAGAGCCTTCAGCTTGGCGAAGGCCTTCTCGATCGGGTTGAAGTCCGGCGAGTAAGGCGGGAGGTACAGGAGGCTTGCGCCGGCGGCTGCGATGGCCTCGCGCACACCGTCGACCTTGTGGGTCGCCAGGTTGTCCATGATCACGACGTCGCCGGGGCGCAGCTCGGGGACGAGGATGCGCCCGACATAGGTGCGGAAGGCGTCGGCATCCATTGCGCCGTCGAGCACGAAGGGCGCGACCAGCCCGTCCATGCGGATGCCGCAGGTGAACGTCGTCGTCTTCCAATGGCCATGCGGGATGCTGGCGCGGCAGCGCTCCCCGCGCGGCGCCCGGCCACGGAGGCGGGCCATCTTGGTGTTGGTGCCGGTCTCGTCGATGAAGATCAGGCGAGACGGGTCGAGGTCGAGCTGGCCTTCGAACCAGGCCCGGCGTCGGCTCGCGACGTCCGGCCGATCCTGCTCGGCCGCGTGCGCGGTCTTTTTTTGAACGTCACGCCGCGCTTGTCGAAGAAGTACCACACGAGCGCGCGGCTTGCCCTGACGCCGCGCTCGGCGTCCAGCCGCTCGGCGATCTCGGTGAGGGTGATGTCCTTGTCGGCCTCGACAAGCGCCATGATGAAGGCCTCGTGCGCGTCGAGCTTGGAGCGCACAGGATGGCCTTGCCGGCCGGGCTCGACGCTGCCGGTCCGGCGCAACAGGCGGTGCCACGCACCGGCCGTCGCGATGCCGATGGCGAACCGGCGGGCGGCCTCGCGAGTCGACAGGCCGTCCTCGATCGCCTGCACCACCCGAAGCCGAAGATCCATGCTCATCGCCCGCCCCATACGGTCCTCCCGAATCAATCGGGACAAGCGAAGCACGGTGAGACTTACCGACCGTTGCGACTCCGGGATCGTTGAACCTGCTCTAGTGGATTGACTCAAACGCTTGGATCCCTCGTTTTCGAGCTGCGATGATGTCATCGGGATCGGCGCGCCAGAGGAATGGCCTGGCCTCGGTTTCGTTGTGCTCGGCGATGAAGCGGTTGATGGCAGCCTGCAGATCGACTACGCCGGTGAAGACGCCGTACCTTAATCGCCGCCGGGTGAGCTTGGCGAAGAAGCCCTCGACCGCGTTCAGCCATGACGAAGATGTCGGGGTGAAATGGAAGGTCCAGCGCGGATGGCGGGCGAGCCAGCGGCGGACCTCGGGCGTCTTGTGCGAAGAGACGTTGTCCAGAACGACGTGAACGATCCGTCCGGCCGGGATGTCTCGCTCCAGCGCGTTCAGGAAGCGGATGAACTCCTGATGGCGGTGGCGCTGCATGGTCTGCCCGAAGACCTCACCGGTCAGGACGTTGAGCGCGGCGAACAGCGTCGTGGTGCCGTTGCGCTTGTAGTCGTGCGTCATGGTGGCGCCGCGGCCCCTCTTCAGCGGCAGGCCGGGCTGGGTGCGGTCGAGAGCCTGGATCTGGCTCTTCTCGTCGATCGACAGCACCACGGCGTGGGCCGGCGGCGCCACGTAAAGCCCCACGACATCGCGCGTTTCTCCACGAAGGCGGGGTCACGGGAGAGCTTGAACGTTCGCCAGCGATGCGGGGCGAGGCCATGCGCGGCCCAGATCCGCTGCACGGTCATGACACCGAGCCCCACGGCTTTGGCCATGGCTCGTGCCGTCCAGTGGGTTGCCTCGTGGGGCGGCGGCTCGTGGGTCAACCGCACCACCTCGTCCACCTTGTCAGGGGACACCGGTGCCTTGCCCGGCGGTCGAGACTTGTCCGAGAGCAGACCTTGGACACCGTCGGCGGCGAAACGCTCCTGCCATCGCCAGACGCTGGTCTTGCTCTTGCCGGTGGCCGCCATGATCGCGTGGGTGCCATGCCCATCGGCCGTCAGCAGCACGATGCGCGCTCGCCAGACGTGCTTTTGTGGTGTGGTCCGACCTGAAGCGATTGCCTCGAGCTGCTTTCGCTCGAACGCCGAGACCGTGACGGAAATACCTGCTCGCATCTCCCAGCGTCGCATGGACGGAGCCTCCGCGGAATCCCGGTACGGACTCTTTTGAATGGGTCAGTCCACTAGGGGGAACAATGAAGGCAGTCGTTACGGAAGAGTTGGCGGGCCTCGGCGGATACGGCAAGATCCTCACCATTCTTTCATCCGAAGACATCGGTCGTGAAGAAGACGACGATGACGAAGATGATCTGATCGAGCGATGGACTCTACGGTTCCGCTAGAGTCGCCCTTTTTGGCGCAAACACACTGCTTCTCAAAAACGGTCGATTCTTGGAGTTGCGTGGACGGGCCACTCCCTCCGCGGGCCTTCGTGTGTCCCATTCACCTCACAGTCGCTCTCGCAGCCGTTCGATCAAGTTCATTCGCTCGTGCAGCACGGCCACGATGACGATGCCCCGATCCTGCTCGACGAAGAACAGGTAGTGATGCTGGCAGCGACGCGATCGGATCCTCTCGATTTCCGGTAGGGATCGAGCCTGGACTTCCCCGCCGGCAATCCGCTCGCAGCATTGGTGGAGCGTGTCCTGGTAGAGGTCGGCCTGCGCCTCACCCCATGTCTCCTGCGTGTAGAGCCAGATGTCGATGAGGTCTTCGTACGCAGAGGGCGTGAAGCGGTAGGTGATCATTTGAGGCGTTGGCGGCGCCGGGCCTCGCGTTGGATGTCGTCGGCGGTGGCGATCATTGCTTGACCGGCGTCAGCCTCGGCGAGGCGCGGGGTCAGCAGCGCCTTGAGAGCCTGTATCGCTTCGGCGTCAGTCATAGTTGCGGGGTCGGGCATGTCGACCAGAGCGCGGTCTAGGACGTAATCCTTGATGCTCTGTCCCTTGAGTGCGGCCATGGCCTTGAGCTGCTGGTGCTCTTGGGGGCTGATATCGATGGAAAGCCGTGGCATGGCGATCTCCTTTGACATTCTCCACCATAGCGGTGCCCTAGTACACATTGACAACATTAGTTGTCAATGTGTCGCTGACTTGAGATGACCGGTGTGGATCGGCGTGGTTGACCCCCGTCTGTACTGGCTGCGGACACTGCCCATCGGACGCGATGATGTACGAGACGCTTGCCGGCGTTCCGGACGGGCCGGAGAGTATCCGGGTGTGCGGCAGGTGGCGCGCCCTCAAGGCCGAGGCCACACCTTACATGGTCGGCTCGGAGCTGCGTGATTTCTAACGCCTGGCCACATGTAACCACTACGAAGGGATCGCTGCCACCGAAGCGTTTTCATGACCGAGGGGGTCGAAGGCCTTCTGCATGACAGGTCCCGACCGTCCGGCATCGCTCCGACGGCGCCGGACAAGGTGGCCGAGATCGTTCGCCTGACGCACGAGCCGCCCCCGCACGAGGCCACCCATTGGACACTGCGGGCGATGGCGAAGATCGACGGCGTCGCGCCGTCCACGGTTCAGGCGATCTGGAAGGCGCATGGTCTCGCGCCGTACCGCTGGCGCACCTTCAAGCTCTCGAAGGACCCGGCGTTCGCGCACAAGCTCACCGACATCGTCGGCCTTTACGTCAACCCGCCGGCGCACGCCGTGGTCCTGTCGGTCGACGAGAAGAGCCAGATCCAGGCCCTCGACCGGACCCAGCCGGGTCTACCCATAAGAAGGGCCGCGCCGGCACCATGACCAGATCAGACGGACGACGACGCTGTTCGCCGCGCTCAACGTCCTTGACGGTATGGTGACGGGGATGAACATGCAGCGCCATCGCCACCAGGAGTTCATCCGCTTCCTCAACCGCCTGGAGCGGGATATTCCCGCCGGCAAGGTCGTCCACGTCGTCCTCGACAACGTGTCCTCCCACAAGACGCCCGAGGTCCGGCGCTGGCTCGCCCGCAACCCACGCTGGACCTTCCACTTCACCCCGACATCGTCGTCATGGCTGAACGCGGTCGAGGGCTTCTTCGCCAAGCTCACCCGGCGGCGATTGAAGTACGGCGTCTTCCACTCGGTCTGCGACCTGCAGGCCGCCATCAACCGCTTCCTGGCCGAACACAACGACGCCGAGGCAAAGTCCTTCGTCTGGCGTGCCGATCCCGATGCCATCATCGCCGCACGTAGCCGAGGGTTCCAAACGTTGGAATCAATCCACTAGGTGTAGTGTTAGATATTGTTAGAATCTGTGTTACACATCATGATGCGTGCCTCGCCCGAGACGAAGACCGCCTCGGTGCGACTGGCGCGGAACCCGCGCCTCCTCTGCGCGGCGCCGCAATACCTGGAGCGCCACGGCACGCCGGAGGAACCGGACGACCTCGCCCACCATGCATGCATCGTCAGCCTTCTGTCCGGCGTTTCCGAGGTGTGGCACCTGCGACGGGCCGACGGCACCCTGGCCGCCGCGCCGATCACCGTCGCCGCCGCGTCGAACGACGGCAATTTCCTCAAGCATGCGTGCCTCGCCGGCAGCGGGATCGCGCACCTCTACGCCTTTCATGTGCAAGAGGAGCTACGCGACGGCCGCCTGGTCGAGGTCCTCGCAGCGCACCGGCCCGCGGAGAACACCATTTTCGCCGTCTACCCGCACCAGAAAATCGTCCTGCCCCACGTCACCGCGTTCGTGGACTTCCTCCGCGAGACGATCGGCGACCCACCCGCCTGGATGCCGCGCCTCGCAGACTAACAGAGGCGGCTGTGGCGTCGTTGATGCAAGATGATGGCAGGCAGTCTCGCCCTAACCTCGGCCGAGCGCCGCATCGACGATCCGGCACAACATTGTGCCGCACCCCAACGAGTGATCGGCTCTCGTGCGCCAAATGCGATGTGGCTCTGACCGGCGGATCCGAAACACCTGCAACAGCCCTCGAACATGCCGGAGCCGAGCGATGTTCGACTCGCCGGAACACGATGGACTGAGGTGGGTTCGGTCGGCCGAGGCATGCGATGAGATGGTGGGCGCGACTGGGATTGAACCAGTGACCTTTCCGGTGTGAACGGAATGCTCTCCCGCTGAGCTACGCGCCCCTCAGCCAGAGGCCGCGATATACGAACTTCCATCGGCCGAGGCAAGAGGTCTGATCCGTCCCCGGGGTGGAAAGTCTCCACCGCCGCGCAGGGACATGCTCAGGCCTTGTCGGACCGCGCATGGACCCATGACTCCTCGACACCCGCGGCCATCCATTTCTTGTAGCTGGGATCGGCCTGCACAGCCTCCACGTAGCGTTGCGTCGCGGGCTCCATCGGCCAGGAGTAGCCGGTGAGGCGCGCGGTGAGCGGTGCGTACATCGCATCGACCGCGCACCACTCACCGAACAGGAACGGACCGCCGCCGCGGGCCATGCGGTCGCGAACGATCGTCTCGAACCGCGCCACGTCGCGGGCTGCCTGCGCGCCGCCGCGTGGCTTGAAGCGCTTCACCGCCTTCAGGTTCATCGGGCAGTAGGTGCGCAGCCCTGCAAAGCCGCTGTGCATTTCCATCGCCAGCGCGCGCGCCCGGGTGCGGTCCTGCAGATCAGAGGGCCAAATTCCAGCATCCGGATGCCGCTCGGCAAGGTATTCGATGATGGCCATGCTGTCCCAGACGGCATAGGAGCCGTCCAGCAGCACCGGCACCTTGCCAGCCGGCGAGTAGGTCAGGATGGTCGACCGCGTCTCCGGCATGTCGAGCGGGACCATGACCTCGTCGTACTCGAACCCGAAGTGGTCGAGCACGAGCCACGGCCGCATGGACCACGACGAATAGTTCTTGTTGCCGATGACGATGGTGTACTTCATGGACGATCCCGTGGCTGTTTCACGGCCCCCATGGGGCCAGGCAGATTATGGCGCGGCGCGCCTCTCAATGACAGGATGCAAGCAAGTGTCTTGCCTGCGCGAAACGCCGCTGATCCGGTTGCCCAGAGCAAGACTGTTCGCGGATGCCGCTGTTGGGCGTGCCGCGGTCGCAGCGGTGACGCACCTGCCTATTCCGGCTCTTGGCGAGCCGCATCGCTCACCGCAGGCGCCGGCGCGGCTGGGCCTGGCAGAAGCTCCGCCGTCCGCCCCATGATGCGATAGGAGATCAGCGACAACCACTCGCGCACCGCCCAGTCGAATTCGGCGAAGCCGGTGCCGGCGTCGAGCGGCACGTCGTCCGAGGTCAGCTCCGGCGCAGCGCGGCCCGTCGGCACCGGCACCATTTCCGGCCATCCGGCGGTGCGGAACACACCGATCGAGCGCGGCATGTGTGAGGCTGAGGTGACGAGCGCGTGGCGTTCGCCGGACTCCGGTTGCATCAGCGCGTGGCTGTAGCGGGCGTTGTCCCAGGTGGACCGGGCGCGGTCCTCGATGATGATCCGCGACGGATCGACTCCGAGGTCGACCAGCACCGCCGCGGCGGCCTGCGCCTCGGAGACGCCGGTGATAAGGATCGGCACGTCGGGAAATCTGGTGGCGAGGATCGCTGTGGCGAGCAGCCGCTCGCCGCTCCAGCCAAGCTCGACCCAGAGAGGCTCGTCGTCCGTCCGCTCGAGAAAGCCGCCGAGCAGCACGATGCCGTCGATGGCCTCCGGCGGGCGGCGCTCGAACCGTGCCTCGAGGGGTGCGGTCATCAGGCGGCCGAGAGGCAGGTAGGCGATGGCGCCCCAGAGGGCGAGCGCCAGGCCGAGAAGCAACATGCCCGCTCGCCGCCGCCAGAAGAGGAGGAGAAAACCGACGAGCGCGGCGAGGTAGACCGCGTTCGACGGCTTGAGAAGCGCGTACGCCGTCTCGAACAGGCCCAAGTCTCAGTCCCAGTCGGGCGCGAATTCCGGGTCGACGAGCCGGCCGGTGGGACTGCGCAACGCGTCGATCGCCGATCGTTCCTCGTCGGTCAGGACGACGTCAAGCGCCTTGAGGTTTTCCATCAGGCGCGCTGGGGAACTCGACTTCGGGATCGCGATCACCGGATCCTGCCCGATGAGCCAGGCGAGGGTCACGGCCGCCGTGGTCACGCCGTGTTTGGCGGCGATCCCGGTGATGGTGTCGTCGCTCATCACCTTGCCGCGGGCGAGCGGACAGTAGGCGGTGAGACCCATGCCGTGTTTCTTCAGCGCCGCCAGGACCGGGCTCTGGTCCATGAACGGGTGGTATTCGACCTGATTGACGGCAAGCTCGACCTCGGACGCGGCCACCGCCTCCTCGATCAGCTTGGACGGGAAGTTGGAGATGCCGATCGACCGGGCCAGCCCGCGCGAGCGGATGCGCCCGAGCGCCGCCACGGCCTCCGACACCGGCACCTCGCGGCTCGGCCAGTGGATCAGATAAAGATCCACCCGGTCGAGGCCGAGGCGCTTCAGGGAGGCCTCCGCCGCGGCCTGCATGTCACTGTCGGTCAGGTGGTCATGCCACACCTTGGTGGTGACGAAGATCTCGTCGCGCGGGACACCCGAGGTGCGGATGCCTTCGCCGACGGCCACCTCGTTGCCGTACATCTCGGCGGTGTCCACATGGCGGTAGCCACCCTGCAGACCCTCCGCGACGGCTTTGACCGCCACGTCGCCGTCCATGTTGAAGGTGCCGATCCCCAGCTTGGGGATCGACACGCCGGCAACGTCGAACGTCGGCATCGTGCCGGTCGGTCCTGCCATCAGGAGAAGTCCCCGACGCTCTTTACCACCGTGCCGACGAGCCCGTAGTCGACGGCCTCCTCCGCGCTCATCCAGTGGTCACGGTCGGTGTCCTTCTGGATGCGCTCGATCGGCTGGCCGGTCGCTTCCACGAAGAGCTTCTCGAGCCGCTCGCGCATCTTGATGATCTCGCGGGCCTGGATCTCGATGTCCGAGGCCGCACCGCCGGCACCGCCGGAGGGTTGGTGCAACAGGAAGCGCGTGTTGGGCGTGCAGAAGCGCTGTTCCTTCGGCACGGAGATGTAGATCAGCGCGCCGGCCGATGCGACCCAGCCCATGCCCAGGATGTTCACCTTCGGCGCGATCATGGCGATGGTGTCGTGGATCATGTCGCCGGACTCGACGTGGCCGCCCGGCGAGGAGACGATCACCGTGATCGGATCGTCGGACACGTGGGCGAGCGCCAGAAGGCGCTGACACACGTCCCGTGCCAGATCCATCGAGATCTGGCCGACGATCATGACCTGCCGCGCGTCGAAGAGGTGCTTGTCGACAGGGATCGACTGCTGGCTCTTCAGCTTCTCTTCGTCCTCGTCGTCATCGTCGAAGCGGGGAATTAGGGGCATTCTCGTCCTCTCGAGTGTTGGCCGGTATCTATGAGCCTGCGGCCCGAAACGCAAACGGGATCGGATCACGGCAGTCGGGCGTTTCACCATCCGAACGGAGAAAGTGGATGCAAGACAAAACGCCCTGGCAGCGTGTGAACAAACGCAAGCTCGTCGAACGCCTGGCCATCGAGATCGGGCCGGCCCTCATGTTCGTCGTTGCGCTGCAAACCGTGAGCCTCAAGGCGGCGACGATTTTTTTCGTCGCGGCGACGGCGGTGGCCGTAGCCTACTCGTGGTTCGAGAAGAAGCACTTTCCCGTCATTCCGTTCGGTACGCTCCTGCTAGCCGCCTTGTTCGGCGCGCTCACGGTCGCCTTCAACGACCCGGATTATATCCAGTTCCGCGCCACCATCATGAACGCCGGCGGCGCCGTGGCGCTCCTCATTGGGCTGATTATCGGACGTCTGCTGTTGAAGGATTCCCTGCAGGACGGCTTTCGCCTCACGGAAGGTGCGTGGTGGACTCTGTCCATCCGGATGATCCTCTACCTGACGACCTTGGCGATCGCCAACGAGGTGATCTGGCGCACGATGTCACTGGAGGCCTGGGCGTGGTTCAAGGCGGTGTCCCCTCTCTTCAATATTGTCTTCCTGTGGGTGAACTGGCCGCTCATTCGCGCCAGCCTGCATGCCGAGAGCGACGGGTCGCATGGCGACCCGTCCACCGGAGACGAGACGCCGCCCCCGCCGTTGGAGCGAACGATCCGCCTCCCGGGCGCCGTCGACCGGCTCGTGCGCGGACGGGTCACGTAAGTCGTGCGCGGACGC
This sequence comes from uncultured Alphaproteobacteria bacterium, assembly GCA_963771975.1. GTDB lineage: Bacteria > Pseudomonadota > Alphaproteobacteria > Rhizobiales > Amorphaceae > Acuticoccus. The sequence goes on from CAVYVL010000002.1 coordinate 1,310,168, forward strand.
GAAGGCTGGAAGGAACAACCCGCCTCGCGGCGTAAGGCAAACGAGGAACGCTTCCGACCTTCAACGCACGCAGCCGAAAGGACGCGTCATGAGCGCCACGAAGGATCTCATCGACGAGCATGGCCGCACGTTCTGCGAGGAACTCTCGATCCCGCTCGCGCGGGCAACACCCTCGCCGCTGTTCCGGTGGCTGACGGCCTGCATCCTGTTCTCCAGCCCCATCCAGCACGACCTTGCCGCCAATGCCACGAAGGCATTGGCCAAGGCTGGGCTGCGCACCCCCAAGGCGATGGCCGAGGCCTCGTGGGAGGACCGGGTCAAGGTGCTCAACGAGAACGGCTACGCCCGCTTCGACGAGCGGACGGCGTCGATTCCTGGGCGACGCGTCGCAGCTCCTGATCGACGAGTACCGCGGCGACCTCAGGCGGCTGCGCGACGCCGCGGACCATGATCCCGCCGCGGAGCGCAAACTGCTGAAGGCGGTGAAGGGGATCGGCGACACCGGCGTCGATATCTTCTTTCGCGAGGCTCAGAGCGTGTGGGACGAACTCTACCCGTTCGTCGACACACTCGCCCTCAAGGCGGCGCGGCGGCGGGGCCTCGGCGACAGCGCCGAGACGATCGCCAAGGCGGTGAAGCGGGACGATTTCTCCCGGCTCGTCGTGGCGCTGGCGCGTGACGAGTTTGAGCACGCGCGCCGGTCCAACGCCGCTTGACGCCAGCGCGCGGCCGCGCTGTGCTCGCCAGGCGTTTCGGACGTGCCCATGCGATCCCTGCCGGCGCGGCAGGCCACCGGGCGCGCCCGCCGAGGGAGGCCCAGCACCATGTCCTACATCACCATGAACCGCTTCCACGTCCGCAGGGGTTCGGAGGCCGACTTCGAGGCCGTCTGGCTCGGGCGCGACACCCACCTGCATGAGGTGCCGGGCTTCGTGGAGTTCCACCTCCTCAAGGGTCCGGAGAAGGACGACCACACCTTGTATGCGTCGCACACCGTCTGGGAATTGGAGGACGCGTTCCTCGACTGGACCCGCTCGGAGGCGTTCAGGAAGGCGCACGCGGGCGCTGGCGACAACAAGCCGCTCTACCTCGGCCACCCCCAACTGGAGAGCTTCAGTGTCGTTCAGACGGTGAGCTGATGGCATGGACGCCGGTTACGCCGGCGTCGCGCCGCCTCAGGGGACCGACCATGGCCCCTCGTGCAAGAGTTTGGAGCAGACCGGGGTCCTCGCTGACGACGACCTCGCCCCCCAGCTCCCACGCGAGTGCGTTGATTCGGCGCAGCGAGCGGAGCGCGGCATCCGCATCGGCGCACACTGGAAGCGCATGTTCGGCGAGGCCGGCGCGTGACGGGCTGGCGCCACCCGCCAGGATGATCGGCCCCGCGCCGTTCAACTCCACGATCAGCGACTGGTGGCCGGCGGTGTGGCCGGGCGTCGCGATGAGGGTCAGCCCCTGGTCCACCACCCTGTCGCCGTCGACGAGGTCATACTTCAAGTTCGGCACGTCGTAGTCGAGCGGGAAGTACGCGGCATCGGGCGGTCCCTCTACGGCGAAGGCGGCCTCGTGCTCGGCGCGCTGCACGATGATCGAGGCGCCCGGCAGCGCCTTCAGGCCTCCCGTCGCCTCGGCATGCAGGTGGCTCACCACCACCTGATCGATATCCGCGAGGCGCAGACCCACTCGGGCGAGCTGCGCCTCCAAGTGCTGGCTCTCGTCGACCAGTGGCGCGGGCGTCCACCCGCGCGTCTCGAACATCACCGCGCGCCGGACCGGATCGGCGACATGGCGGGGATCGAGCCCGGCATCGAACAACACCGTGCCGTTCAACGTCTTCGCCACCGCGACGGTGATCGGCGCGCTGCACGGAACGGCAGGATCAGCGCCTATACTCATCGGTTGCGGGACGAACCGGATGCCGCACAGGAGCACGTGAAGCTCGAGGACGCTGCTCATTCAGCGCTTCGCGCCTCTCGCCCGATTCGGTCTCATGCAACTGTCTCCCCGCACCCGGTTCCGTCTACTAGAGCAGCGCGAGGCGCAGGCCCAGCATGGCAACGTCGCCCCTCTCCCACCACTCTGTTGCGACATTCTTCCGCAATCTAAACCGTGCCGGCGGGCCATCCCGCTGGTGCCGCCCCAGGCTGGCGCGCTACGCTTTCGCATAGCGGCTGCGCTCAGACGACCCATTGTTCGAAGTCGAGTTTTGTCACAAGTTTCAGTAAATTCTGAAATCCAGACGGGAGAGGCCCATGCTCGATCATTTCGATGCGCTGCTGTTGGCGCGCATCCAGTTCGGCTTCACCGTCGCCTTCCACTTCCTGTTTCCCGCCATCACCATCGGGCTGGCGAGCTACCTGGCGGTCCTGAACGCGATGTGGCTGTGGCGGCGCGACGAAGCGTACCTCCGGCTCTGGAAGTTCTGGGTCAAGCCGTTCGCCATCGTGTTCGCGATGGGCGTCGTCTCCGGCATCACCATGAGCTACCAGTTCGGCACCAACTGGTCCGTGTTCGCCGACAAGACGGGCCCGGTTCTGGGGCCGCTGATGGCCTACGAGGTGCTCACCGCCTTCTTCCTTGAGGCCGGCTTCCTCGGCATCATGCTGTTCGGGCGCGATCGGGTCGGTGAAGGCCTGCACATGTTCGCCTGCCTGATGGTGGCGGTCGGCACAGCGGTCTCGGCCTCGTGGATCCTGTCGGTGAATTCGTGGATGCACACGCCCGTCGGCTACACCATCAGCGAAGACGGTCAGTTCCTTCCGGCTGACTGGCTGACGATCATCTTCAATCCGTCCTTCCTGCACCGCTTCGCCCACACGGTGACGGCAGCCTACTTGACCACCGCGTTCATCGTCGGCGGCGTCGGCGCCTACCATCTGCTGCGCGGGCAGGCCAAAAACCGCGCGGTGCGCACCATGTTCTCCATGGCGATGTGGATGGCCGCCCTCGTCACGCCGGTGCAGATCTTCCTGGGCGACGCGCACGGACTCAACACGCTCGAGTACCAGCCGGTGAAGGTCATGGCGATGGAGGGCCACTACGAGAGCCACCCCGACGGCGCGCCCCTCGTCCTCTTCGGCGTCCCCAACGACGCGGAGCGCCGGGTCGACTACGCGGTGCAGATCCCCAAGCTCTCCAGCCTCATCCTGAAGCACGACCTCAACGCGCCCCTCGCCGGCCTCGACAGCGTGCCGGAGGAGGACTGGCCGCCGACGGCCATCGTCTTCTTCTCCTTCCGCATCATGGTGGCGATCGGATTCCTCATGCTGGGGGTCGGCGCGTGGAGCCTGTGGGCGCGATGGCGTGGAACGCTCTACTCCAGCCGCTGGCTGCACCGGGCGGCGGTCCTGATGGGCCCGTCCGGGCTCGCCGCGGTCCTCGCCGGCTGGATCACCACCGAGGTCGGACGCCAACCCTTCACGGTCTACGGTATCCTGCGCACGGCCGAGAGCGTATCGCCGGTCGGCGCGCCGGCGGTGGGCACGTCGCTGATCGCCTACATCGTCATCTACTTCGTCGTGTTCGGCGCCGGTGTCTGGTACGTGCTGCAACTCCTCCGCCACGCGCCCATGCCTTCGGAGAAGGGCCTCTCGGATGCGCCGGGGCCGGTCCGCACCGCCGGCGTCACCCCCGCCCCGCAGGTCGCCAAGCAGGGCGCCCAGGAGCCGGGGGGCGCCCAGTGACCTGGCATGGGTGGCGTCACGGGCCGGGCGCGATTCCGGCAGCGGCAATGCACACGACGACCAGCGCCGCGACGGTGCCGGCCGTCATGGCGACGGCCGCCTTCACCACGACCACGTTCACGATGAGCCGGGGAGCCTGAGGCATGGGTTTGGCAGTCAGCTTCGATCTGACGGTGGCCTGGGCGTTCCTGCTCGCCACCGGCATCTTCATCTACGTCGTGCTGGACGGGTTCGACCTCGGACTCGGCATCCTCTACCCGTTCTTTCCCGCCAAGCGCGACCGGGACCTCCTCATGAACTCCGTCGCCCCGGTGTGGGACGGCAACGAAACGTGGCTGGTGCTGGGCGGCGGCGGGCTCTTCGCCGCCTTCCCCCTCGCCTACGCAATCCTGATGCCGGCGCTTTACCCGCCGATCATCGCCATGCTGCTGGCGCTGGTCTTCCGCGGCGTCGCCTTTGAGTTCCGCTGGCGCACCGAGCGGGGGCGCATCCTGTGGGACCTTGCGTTCATCGGCGGCTCGACCGTGGCGGCCTTCAGCCAGGGCGTCATCCTCGGTGCGATCCTGCAGGGCATCGAGGTGGACGGGCGCGCCTATGGCGGCACCTGGTGGGACTGGCTCTCGCCGTTCACCGTCGTCACAGGCATCAGCGTAGTGGTCGGCTACGCGCTGCTGGGGGCGACATGGCTCAACATGAAGCTGGACGGCGAGCCGCAGGAGACGGCGCGGCGTCTCGCCTGGGGCTTCGGCCTCGGCACGGTGGGCTGCATCGTGCTGGTGAGCCTCTTCACGCCCTACCTCGGCACCGCCTACTGGGAGCGCTGGTTCGCCTGGCCGCAGCTCCTGTTCGCCGCCCCGGTGCCGATCCTCGTGGCGGTGCTGACCGTCGCCCTCTTCCGCTCGCTGATGCGCCACAACCATGACGTCGCACCGTTCGTCATCGCGCTGGCGCTGTTCTTCATCACGTTCGTCGGGCTCGGCATCTCCATGTGGCCGTACATCATCCCCACCTCGGTGACGATTTACGACGCCGCCTCGCCCTATAAATCGCAGCTCTTCATGTTCGTGGGCGCGATGGTGCTGCTGCCGATCATCCTCGGCTACACCGCCTACGCGTACTGGGTCTTCCGCGGCAAGATCGACCCCGACAAGGGCTACCATTGATCAGGAGCGCCAGCGTGCCCCACCTCCACCCAGGGCCCATGGCCCGCAACCGCCAAGATCGCGTCATGCCGACCACCTTGCGGAAGATTCTCTGGTTCGTGGCGCTGTGGTGCGCCGGCGTGGCGACGGTCGGCGCCGTCGCCTATGCCATCCGCGCCATGATCGGCTGAAGGATGCCGCCGACCGAGAGGCCTTGCGCCGACGGCCGATGCGACGATATCGAGGCGTCCGAACAAGGAGATCGCCGTGAAGGCTGAGACCGAGACCCTCGTAGATGAGATCAAGCAGGCACTCAGCCTGCTGAGGAGGCATCTTTGACTGGGACAATGCCGTCAAACGTCTCGAAGAGCTGAACGCCGCTGCCGAGGATCCCTCGCTGTGGAACGACCCGCAGCGCGCACAAGGGCTGATGCAGGAGCGCCAGCGCCTCGAAACCTCGATCAACACGATCAACGGGATCGAGCGCGACCTGACCGACACCGTGGAACTCATCGAGCTCGGCGAGATGGAGGACGACACGACCGTCGTCACCGACGCCGAGGCGGCGCTGAAGCAGCTCAAGGCAGACCTGGGCAAGAAGCAGATCGCCGCGCTGCTGTCGGGCGAGGCCGACGGGAACGACTGCTACGTCGAAATCCACTCCGGCGCGGGCGGAACCGAGTCGCAGGACTGGGCGTCGATGCTCCTTCGCATGTACGTGCGCTGGGCCGAACAGTCCGGCTTCAAGGTCAGCACCGTGGAGTATCAGGACGGCGAAGAGGCCGGCATCAAGTCCGCCACCATCGAGGTGAAGGGCGACAACGCCTACGGCTGGCTGAAGACCGAGTCCGGCGTTCACCGCCTGGTGCGCATCTCGCCGTACGACAGTCAGGCGCGCCGCCACACCTCGTTCGCCAGCGTATGGATCTACCCGGTGATCGACGAGCGCATCGACATCGAGGTCAACGAGAGCGACTGCCGGATCGACACCTACCGGGCCTCGGGCGCCGGCGGTCAGCATGTCAACACCACCGACTCGGCGGTGCGCATCACGCACGTCCCCACCGGGATCGTGGTGGCGTGTCAGAACGAGCGCTCCCAGCACAAGAACCGCGCGACGGCGTGGGACATGCTGCGCGCGCGTCTCTACGAGGCGGAGCTGAAGAAGCGCGAGGAGAAGGCGCAGGCCGAGGCGAACTCCAAGTCCGACATCGGCTGGGGCCATCAGATCCGCTCCTACGTGCTGCAGCCCTATCAGCTGGTGAAGGACCTGCGCACGGGCGTGGAATCTACCGCTCCCGACGACGTTCTCGACGGTGAGCTGACACCCTTCATGGAAGCCAGCCTCGCCCAACGCGCCTACGGCTCGACCGCCGAGGTCGCCGACGTCGACTGACCGTCCCGGCGCAAGCGTTCACCAGGCGTCGCGCCGGCCAGTCGCGCGGCGTGGCGATTCCATCGGTGCGGCCACCACCGATGAGCCGCATTGTGGCGCGCGGAGGCGACAGCCGCGGCCACACTCCTCCGGAGACGCCCGAAATATCCGCGCGGGCGTCTCGGCGGTGGCCCGGCGCGAATGACATCTTGCCGAAGGCGAAGCGTTCCGCTACCTCTCGCGGTGTCGGCACCCGTAGCTCAGCTGGATAGAGCGCTGCCCTCCGAAGGCAGAGGTCACAGGTTCGAATCCTGTCGGGTGCGCCACACCTCTTTATAGTCCGGCGCGTCTCCGCCCCTGCATGTGTTTGTGGGGTATTTGTGCGACCGCACGAGAACGCACCGATGTCTGCAGCCGAAATATTGTTGAGCCGGGAGGACACGCTGCCGCCCCTCCGGGACTGCGCGTGCGCGGCACCGTCTGATACCAGCGCACCTAAGTCATGACCCGTTCGATCCACGGCTGCAGGCAAAGCGATCGCAGGCGGTCTGTCTCGGCGAGGAGGGCGTTCCAGGCCTCGCAGCAGGCGTCGACGATGGCGTCGGTGTCGGCGAGCAGCCGCAGGCTGAGATAGCGCTCGCGCAGGTACAGCCAGACGCGCTCCATGGGATTGAGCTGCGGGGAGTAGGGCGGCAGCGGCACCAGGGTGACGTTTGGTGGACCAGGAGAGCCGTGGCCCCGTGCCAGCCGGCGCCGTCCAGAACCATGACGGCGTGCTCGTCTGGGCCGAGCCTTTCGGCGAAGCCGTCGAGAAAGACCTGCATCGCAGCCGTGCCGACCTCGGGAAGAACGAGAGCGAAGGCGGCCTCGCCATCGGCCCGGGCCGCGCCGAACAGATACGTAAAGGAGAAGCGCCGGTCCTGGCGTCCCGGCGGACGCTCGCCCCTCAGCCACCAGCGATGGCACAGCCGACCTTTCTGGCCGACCCGCATCTCGTCCTGGAAATAAAGGACGATACGCTTGTCCGGATGGGCCGCGGCGGCCGCGTTCAGCGCGTCGCGGAGCCCCTTTTTTGGAACCCGGCCTGGCGCTCGGGCGACATCTTCGGGTGCTGTGGCCGTGCCTTCTGGCGGGAATGACCTTCGCGGCGCAAGATCCGCGACAGGCTCTGCGGCGTGATCGTCTTGCCGAACCGTTCGTCGACGAAGCGGCACAGATCCGGCAGCGTCCAGCTCGAGACGCTGTCGGGGCCGGGGCCCCTGAAGATCCGCTCCGCAAGCAACGCGAGTTCGCATTCGCTCAGCGCCGGCGGGCGGCCGCCTCGTGGACGATCCGAGAGCCCTGCCACACCTTCGGAGTTATAACGTACGACGGCGTCGCGCAGCGCTTGCCGCTCCATCCCGGCGGCCTCCGCGGCGTCGGCGCGGCTCATCCCATCGAGCGCATTGGCAATCGCCAGCATCCGCCTTGCCGTGTGCACCGACCCCTCGCAGCGCGCCATCCGGCGCAGCTCGTGCGCCGAAACCGCGCTATCGATCTCCAGCCCGCGCGCCATCGTACCGCCCCCCGAATCACCGCTGTGATCCAGAGGGAATCAGAACCGGACGACCGAAACCTTATCGAGTTCATGAGAATGGCGCGCCGGTATGACACGGGCGGCTCGCTCTCTGCCACGAGGTTTGACCGCGGCCGTGGTACGGGCGGCGGGACTCGAACCCGCACGGCTTGCGCCTCCGGATTTTAAGTCCGGTATGTCTACCATTCCATCACGCCCGCGCCGTCGGAAACGTTGAAAGTTCCTCCAACGCAGCACCCACGGCCGGCCGCTGTCGGCCCCTTCTATTTCGCGCGACAAGACCGAGCAACTCTCGCGCGATGGCTCGGTGCCAGCCCGCGAACGCGCGGACCGGCCACACGCTCCCCAAGAGCTGCCGGTTCAGAACCTGATGGCGGCGCCGATCAGCGGGCCGTGCTGGATCACGTCGAACTCGAAATCGTCGTTGGTGTAGTCGACACCTTCAGCCCGGTAGCCGACGTACAGCGATACGTTTTCGCGTGGCGACCAGCCGACCCCACCGAGCACGTCCCACGTAAAGTCGGACGCGACACCGAAGCCGCCCACGAAGCCCCAGCCGATCAGCGAGATCGAGGGGGTGACGTCGACCGCACCCTTCAGGCCGACGATGGGGTCGACCCAGGTCTGGGTCACGTCGAAATCGCGGTTGATCGGGCTGCCCGACAGGTTGACCCTGTTCGACACGTGCCACAGCCGCACGCCGGCCAGGGCCTCGAGCCGGAGGTTCTCCTCCTCCACGAACCGGTAGCCGCCGGCAAAGATCCAAGAGAGCTGCTCGGTGTGCAGCTTCACGCGATCAGCGACCACCCCGAACGGCGTCGATTGCGAGGACGCGAGGTTGACGTACTGCAGGTCGGTCAGACCGATGAAGCGCCGGTACTCGAGCTCGGCAGTGACGAAGGCCGCGATGTTGAGCTGGCTGAGGATGTCGCCGAACGATTGGTCCACCTGCACCGGCGGCAGGCCGCCGACACCGACGGTTCCCGTCAAGCCCGCGCCCCAAACGTAGGGTGCAATGATGACGTTCAGCCGGTCGGCCTCTTCCGGTGCGGCAGGCGCGGCCGGTGGCACCAGGAGGTCGGTGGCGTGTGACGCGGTCGGCAGACCACCGAGCGCGAGTGCGCCGACCAAAAACATTCGCAGCAGACGCATGATGATCGCCCCTTCACAACACGATAGCACGCTTATCATGCGTCGGTGACGAACCGCCCAACCATTCCAGCTTCAGGCAATATCCGTCGTCAGCTCGTGCGAAGATTGTTGCGTCGTCGCCACACGCCGCGCGGCGCCGCGTCTACTGCGGCGGCAAGGGGCAGGACGTGTCACCCTCCTCGCAGTTGAGGTAGCCGTCGAGGGTGTCGATCCGGTCCGTCGTCATCTGCGTCAGACACTCGCCGACCACCAACGGATAGATCGACCCGCCCGAACTCCGCTTGCGGCGAAATTGCACTCGGCCGCGCGGAACGCCGTCCATGCGTCCTCGGCCACCTTCCAGTCGGCGATGGCCTCCTCGTCGGTCATGCGGCCGAGGATACTCGCGCTCTTCTCGGCGAGCACCGCGTTCGCCTCGTCCAATGCATGGCCGGCACAGGCGTTGAGTTCGAACTGGTCCGAGGACGCGTCGCACGTCTGTGCCGCCGCCCCGCCAACGGCGGTCAGCATGCACGCAGCCGCCAGGGCCGCCACACGCCAGCTGCGGTCACTCCACCGCGTCACCAATCCGTCCATGTCGCTTGTCCTCCGAGTGCCCATTTTGCCCCAAGGCTACATGCCGTGACGCGGCGAGGCGAGCCCGCTCCTAGCCGCCGCCGGGGCCGCGGATCGTAAGCCCGTCGAGGAAGACGTCGAGCAACCGCGCGACGCTGTCCTGCCAGTCGGGCGGCTGGTTGCCCATGTAGCAAAGGCCCAGCATCGTGCGCAGCAGCTCGTGGGGCGAGATGTCGTCACGCATTTCGCCGGCGGCGACCGCGCGCTGCATAAGCTGCGTCAGCGCGGCGGTGATCCGGGCGGCATTGTCGGCGTAGAATGGGGCGGAGCTGTCGAGCGTCGGGGCGAGCGCGGCCACCATGCCCTTCTTCGTCGCCACCATGCGGACGCCCGCGCGCAGCCATGTGCGCAGCGCCTCCAGCGGCGGCGCGTCGTCGCTCAGCCGGTCGGCCAGCTCCACCAGCTCGTCCACCTCGTTGCGGTAGACCGCCTGGAACAGTGCCTCGCGGGTCGGGAAGTGGCGATAGAGCGTGCCGATGCCGACGCCGGCCGTGCGGGCGACCGCCTCCAGGCTGGCGTCCGGCCCGCCGACGGAGAACACCTGCGCCGCCGCCGCCAGCAGACGCCTCCGGTTGCGCACCGAATCCGCCCTGGGCTTGCGCTGCGGCTGACCCTTATCCGCCTCTCCAACGATCGCGATTCACTCCAACTACAAAAACGGAGGGCGTCTCCGTCTTGAAAACGGAGGAAGCCTCCGTATATGCGACTGCGGGCCACGGACTGCACCCCACCACGGACGAAACCGGGCCCACCTTTCAGGACATACACCTCATCGGAGGCACGATGACCCATTCCCTGTGTCTCACTGTCAACGGAGAGCGCCGCGAGGTCCAGCTCGAGGACGCGCGGCCCACGCTTCTCGACGTCCTTCGCGAGCGGCTGGACTTGGCGGGCACCAAGAAAGGCTGCGACCGCGGCCAGTGCGGCGCCTGCACGGTTCTGGTGGACGGACGCCGCGTCAACGCGTGCCTGACACTGGCCCTCAGCGTCGATGGCACCGCGATCACCACCATCGAAGGCCTCGCCCAGAATGGCGAACTGCACCCGGTGCAGGCCGCCTTCGTCGAGCATGACGCCTTCCAGTGCGGCTACTGCACCCCCGGCCAGATCATGAGCGCCGTCGGGCTCCTCGCCGAGGGCGAGGCCGGTGCGGATCCGGAGCGCATCCGCGAGGGCATGAGCGGCAACCTCTGCCGCTGCGCCGCCTACCCGGGGATCGCCGAGGCCGTCCTCGACGCCCATGCGCGCCTTGCCACTCCAGAACGGAAATCGGCATGAACCTCTTTGACTACGTCCGCCCTCGATCGATCGAGGAGGCGGTGGCGGCCGCCAGCGAGCCGGGATCGGCGCTCCTCGCCGGCGGGACCAACCTCCTCGACCTGATGAAGGCGGGCGCCGCACAGCCCACCCGCCTCGTCGACATCACCCAGCTCCCCGGGCTCAGCGAGATCGAGACGCTGCCCGACGGGTCCATCCGCATCGGCGCGCTGGTGAAGAACGCCGACCTCGCCCGCGATGCGGCCTTCGCCGGCGCCGCGCCCGCGGTCGCCGAGGCGCTGCTCTCCGGCGCCTCGCCCCAGCTTCGCAATGCGGCGACGGTGGGCGGGAACCTGCTGCAGCGCACCCGCTGCGCCTACTTCTACGACCCGCACAGCGCCTGCAACCGCCGCACGCCCGGCGCGGGCTGCGACGCACGCGGCGGCGACACCCACGGCCAGGCCGTGCTCGGCTGGAGCGACGCCTGTATCGCCACCCATCCGTCCGACGTCTGCGTGCCCCTGGTGGCGCTCGACGCGGTGGTGGAGATCGCCGGCCCCGGCGGGCCGCGCGAGCTCCCCCTGGAGGCGCTCCACAATCTCCCCGGCGACACGCCCGCCGACGAGACCGCCCTCGCCCCGGGCGAGCTGATCACCGCGCTCCGACTGCCTGCGACGGCCGCCGGCTTTGCGCCCCACGCCCGCTACCTGAAGCTGCGCGAGCGAACCTCCTACGCATTCGCCCTGGTCTCGGCCGCCGCCGCGCTGCGCATCTCGGGCGGCGTGATCGTCGAGGCGCGCCTCGCCCTCGGGGGCGTCGCCGCCAAGCCGTGGCGTGCGCGGGCCGCTGAAGACGCGCTCGCCGGGATCGCCGCATCGCCCGAAAGTTTCCGGCACGCCGCCGAAATCGCGCTTCAGGGCGCCCGCCCGTCCGGTGACAACGCCGCCAAGATCGAGCTGGCGATCCGCGTCGCCGCCCGCGCCCTCGCCCTAGCCGCGGACGGGACGCCGGAGCGCACCCCCGCCCTCCCCGCGTCCGTCTTCGCCCCTGCCAGCGTCCAACCCCAGGGAGGCGTCGTCCATGGCTGAGACCCTCGAATTTCCGGCCGGCCACGTCCGGCTCGGCTCCAGTGCCGGGCAACCGATCACCCGGCGTGACGGGCACCTCAAGGTCACCGGCGCCGGCCACGTTCGCCGCCGACAATCATCCGGCTGGCCTGCTCTACGCGGTGATCGCCACCAGCAGCATCGCCCGCGGCCGTGTCACGTTCCTCGATGTCGACGCCGCCAAGGCCCATCCGGGCGTGGTGGAGGTGATCACCCCGGCCAACCGCCCGCCGCTGGCGCGCGATCCGGACGAGAAGGTCCACATGCTGTCGTGGCGCATCGAGGCGCTGCAGGACGACACCGTGCGCTACGCCGGCCAGCCGATCGCTGTGGTCGTCGCCGAGACGCTGGAGGCCGCCAGCGAGGGCGCCCGCCTCCTCGCCCCGCGCTACGACGCCGAGCCGGCGCGGATCGGTCACGACCGCGGCGAGGTGTACGAGCCGGCAGCCGTCGGCATCGGCGCCGAACCGTCCATGACCAAGGGCGACGTCGAGGCCGGGTTCGCGGCCGCCGCCCACCGCACCCAGACCGATATCGAGACGCCGCCGCAGTACCACAACGCGCTGGAGCCGCACGCCATCGTCGCCGAGTGGGACGGCGACCGGCTGACGCTCGACGTGCCGAACCAGGCGATCGGCATCGCCCGCAACGACTTCGCCGCCTACTTCGACGTGCCGGCGGAGAACGTTCACCTTCGCAGCCCCTTCATCGGCGGCGGCTTCGGGTCCAAGGCGATCCTCAACGGGCCGCAGCTCCTGTGCATCCTCGCCGCGCGGATGGTGGAGCGGCCGGTCAAGCTGGTGCTGCGGCGCGATCAGATGTTCGGACCCGTCGGCCATCGCGGCGGCACGCGCCAGCATGTGACGCTGGGGGTGGACGCGGAGGGCCGGCTGACGGCGCTCGAGCACCACGCGCAGTCGACCACGTCGACCTTCGACGACTTTCTCGAGCCGGCGGCCAACGCATCGCACAACCTCTACGCCACGCCGGCGCTGACGACACACCACACCGGTGTGCGCGTCGACACCGGCACGCCCGGCCCCATGCGCGCCCCCGGCGAGGCGACGGGCTCGGCCGCCCTCGAGTGCGCGATGGACGAGGCGGCCGAGGCGGCCGGCCTCGACCCGCTGGAGTTTCGCCTCCGCAACTATGCCGAGACGGATCCAGCGACCGGCCGGCCGTTCTCCTCCAAGGAGCTGCGCAAGTGTTACGCCGAGGGGGCGAAGCGCTTCGGCTGGGCCGGGCGCCCGCTCGCCCCGCGGCAGATGCGCGACGATGCCGGCCACCTCGTCGGCTGGGGCATGGGGACGGCCCTCTTCCCGTCGCCGATGTTCCAGGCCCAGGCCACCGCTGTGCTGCGCCAGGACGGGACGGCCATCGTCGAGATATCGGCCGTCGAGATGGGTCAGGGCGCGCTGACGGCGCTGGTGCAGATCGCCGCCGACGGTCTCGGCCTCGACGCCGACAAGGTCGAGTTCCGCGCCGGCTCCTCCGAGTTGCCCGACGGCGGCGTCGCCGGCGGCTCCGGCCACACCGCCACGGCCGGCAACGCGATCTTCGGCGCCGGCAGCGATGCGATCCAGAAGCTCGCGGATATTGCCACCGCCGATCCCGCCTCGCCTCTCTTCGGCGCCGGCAACACCGGTGTCATCGGCCGTGGCGGTCGCCTCCACCGCGCCGACGACGAGAGCCGCAGCGAGTGCCTACGTCGACATCCTGCAGCGCGCCGGTGTGGCACAGGTGGAAGGCGCCGGCACCGGGGCCCGCAACCCCGCCGACGCGGAGGACTACGCCATGTTCACCCACGGCGCGGTCTTCGCCGAGGTGAAGGTCGATCCCGAGCTTTGCCAGGTCCGCGTCAGCCGCCTGGTGGGCGCGTTCGCGGCGGGCCGGATCATCAACCCGCGGCTCGCCAAGAGCCAGCTCACGGGCGGCATGATCTGGGGCGTCAGCTTCGCGCTGCACGAGGAGGCGGTGCACGATCCCCGCACCGGCCGGGTGATGAACGCGGACTTCGCCGGCTACCACATCCCGGTCAACGCCGACGTTCCATCCGTCGAAGCCCTGCTCGTCGACGAGGCGGACAGCCACGTCAACGCGCTCGGCATCAAGGGCGTCGGCGAGGTGGGGATCACCGGCACGGTCGGCGCCATCGCCAATGCGATCTGGCACGCGAGCGGCGTGCGCGCGCGCCGCTTCCCGATCCGCATCGAGTTCGCTGCTGCGTTAGGGCGACCGGGATCGCCCGTGGCTGGCGCCGCGGCCCCCGAGGCTGCGGCGTTGGCGCCTTTCCGGGCAGCGGCGGTCCCGCGCTACGAGCCGATCCCGGCAGCACGCGCGCCGTACGCCGCCACGGCGCCCTCCGGCGTCAGAAAACCGTCGTCGATGTCCTGCGCGATGGCGGCGAGCGATCGTCCCTCCGGCGGACCATACCCGGCGCCGCCCGCTTGCCGCAGCGTCGCGACGCTCCCGGGGGCCAACACATGGCGACCCTGCCCGACCACCTCGTCACCGTCGATCATGTGGCTGCGCTTGGCGCCGGGCATCCCGCCGAACAGCCCCTCGGCCGCGAACATGGTCCGGTTGGCCATGGAGAAGAGCACCATGTCCTGCCCGGTGCCGTTGCGCAGCACCACCGTCTGCCCGGCGCCGCCGCGGAACGTGCCGGCTCCGCCGCTGTCGGCCAGCAGCGACTTCTCCTCCACGATGAGCCCGCTCAGCGGCTCGAACACCTCGATCGGCGTCGTCCCCATGTTGGACGAACCGGGCGTGGTCTGGCGCCCGTCGAGCCCCGAAAGACCGCCGAAGCCGCCGCACACGAAGTAGTTCGCCGTCATCTCGCGCCCGTCGTCGTGGCGGCCCTGGAAGGTCATGATGTCGATGAGCCCGCTCGCCGCCGTCACCCGGTCCGGCACGATCCGCGCCATCGCATCGAAGATCAGCGGCACCACGAAGTGGCCGATGGTGTGCCGCCCGGCCGACGGCGCCGGCGGCACCGCGGCGAGGATCGAGCCCACAGGCGCCGCCACGTCGATCAGCGCCGTCGCACCGTCATTGTTGGGGATGCCGGGCGTGGTGATGCACTTCAGCGCGTAAAGGGCCATCGCCCGCGTGTAGGGGAACGGCACATTGATGCCGGCCCTCACGCACGGCCCCGTCCCCTCGAAGTCGACGCTCAACCGGTCGCCCGTCTTCACCACACGGCATTTGAGCGTGAGCACTTCGTCGTAGGCCTCGACGTGGGCCTCGCTGGTATATTCGGCGTCGGGCATGGCGACGAGTGCCTGGCGCACGGCGTTCTCGGACTGGGCGAGGATCTCGTCCGCGAGCGGCGTCAGGGACGCGAGACCGTACTCGTCCATGAACTCCAGCACCTGACGCACCACCACTGAGGTGCACGACAGGTTGGCGAAGATGTCACCCGCCACCTGATCGGGGACACGCACGTTGAGCTTGATCAGCTCCATGAGGTCGTCGTTGAGCTTGCCTTTCTCGACCAGCTTGGTGATCGGCAGGCGCAGGCCCTCGTGGTAGATCTCGGTCGCCGAGACCGAGAAGCCCATGCCGCCGATGTCCGGCAGGTGGGTGATCGACATCGCGTAGCCGGCGAGCGCGCCATCGCGGTAAATCGGCCGCATCACGGCGAGGTCGTACATGTGACCGGTGCCGATGGTCGGGTCGTTGGAGATGACGACGTCGCCCGGGTCCAGTGTCCTGCCGGGGAACTTGGCCAGCATGTGCGAGAGCGTGATCGGCGCGGTGCCGATGAAGACCGGGATGCACTTGGTGGACTGGGCGATCATCCGCGCATCGGCATCGAAGATCAGCACCGAGAGGTCGAACCCTTCGCGCACCAGCGTGGAGAACGAGGTGCGGATGAGCGCGGTGGCCCCCTCGTCGGTGATGGAGACCAGCCGCTCCCACAGGATCGAGAGGTCCACCGCATCGAACGCAGCATCGGGTGTGTCGGTCATGCTTCTGGCCCCTCAGGCTGCGGTTGTGGCGGCAATGGTCGCGACGACGGCACCGCTGGGGTGGACCTCCGCGACGTCGCCGGCATCCAGCAGGATGGTGGATTCGCGCTCCTCCACCAGGCACGGCCCCGTCAACCGCTCGCCGGGAGCGATCCGGTAGCGGTCGTAGACGGGGCAGTCGACGAGCCCTCCCGCGGCGGGGAAGTAGGCGCGGCGCGTGCCCTTCAGCGCGGCCGCGGCGGGACCGGACGTCGCGGCGTTGCCGGCGGCGATGGGCATGTCCGGCCGCGGCCCCATCGCCTCGACCTTCAGGCTGGCGATGGTCAGCGGCTGGTCGAGCGTGGTGTCGAACGTCGCGCGGTACGCCTCGGCGAAGAGGGCCGGCAGGGCCGCCGGGATCGCCTCGGGAGCCAAGTCCGCCGGCACCGCGACCTCGATGTCATAGCCCTGGCCGGCGTAGCGCATGTCGAATCGGCGCTCGACGCGGATCGCCTCGCGGGTGAGACCGGCGGCGAGAAGCGTCGCCATCGCCTCGGCCTCCACCTCCTCCAGCGTGGCGCGGAAGGCGGCGACGTCCAGCGCGGTGACGGCGGCACGGTAGGAGCGCACGATCTCGAACGACGTGGCGCCGACGAGCATGCCGAACGCGGACATGACCCCTGCGCCGGCGGGGAAGATCACCTGCGGCACCCGAAGCTTGCGGGCGATGCGGGCGGCGTGGATCGGCCCGCCGCCGCCCGACGCGACCATGCCCGAGCGGCGATAGTCGAACCCGCGCTCGGTGGCGTGCATGCGGAAGGCGCGGCAGATATCCTCGTTGGCGATGTCGTGGATGCCCCAGGCGGCGCGCACGGTCTCCAGGCCGAGGGGGGCGGTGCGCTCGGCGATGGCGGACCGCGCCGCGCCCGCGTCGAGCGCCATCTGGCCGCCGAGGAAGAACGCCGGGTCGAGGTAGCCGAGCGTCAGATTGGCGTCGGTCAGGGTGGGCTCCGTGCCGCCGCGGCCGTAGCAGGCCGGTCCCGGCACCGCGCTCGCCGAGCGCGGCCCGACGCGCAATAGGCCGAGTTCGTCGACCGAGACGATGCTGCCGCCTCCCGATCCGATCTCGGCCATGTCGATCACCGGGATCTGCAGCTTCAGCCCGCTGCCGGACTTGTGCTTGTAGGCGTGGGCCGCCTCGAACGTGTAGGCCTTGAACGGCCGGTTGCCGCGCACCAGCGCGCCCTTGGCCGTGGTGCCGCCGAGATCGAAGGCGAGCAGATTGTCCACTTTAAGCACCTCGCCGATGCGCGCCGCCATCAGGACGCCCGCCGCGGGGCCGGATTCCAAGAGCCGCACGGGATATTGGCGCGCGGTGGTGAGCGTCATCAGCCCGCCGCCGGAGCCGATGATGGCGAGGCGCCCGGCGAAGCCGAGATCCGCCAGCCCCGCCTCAAGATGCGCCAGGTAGGCATCGACCATCGGCTGGCCGTAGGCGTTGGCGCAGGTGGTGGTCCAGCGTTCGAACTCACGCGCGTAGGGGAACACGCCGGACGAGGTGGAGATGTAGAGGTCCGGGTAGAGCGCGGCGGCGATCTGGCGGGCGCGCTCCTCGTGACCGGGCGCGGCGTAGGCGTGCAGGAAGCAGATCGCCAGCGCGGTGATCGCCTCGGTCTCGACGAGATGGGTCACGGCGGCGGCGACGGCCTCCTCGTCGAGCGGGCGCAGAACCTCGCCGTCGTGGCGCAGGCGCTCGGCGATCTCGACCCGCAGGCGGCGCGGCACCAGCGGCTCGGCGAACTGCAGGCGCAGGTCATAGAGGTCGTATCGCTGCTCCTGGCCGATATCGAACGTGTCGCGAAAGCCCTTCGTCACCAACATCCCGGCCCGCGCGCCGCGCCGCTCGATCAGCGCGTTGGTGACCAGCGTCGTGCCGTGGACGATCTCGCCGATGTCGGCGACGGCGATCCCCTCGGCCGAGGCGATCGCCTCGACCCCCTCGATCACGGCGCGGGCGGGATCGGCGGGTGTCGTCAGGCGCTTGTGGACCGCCGAGCGCCCGCTCTCGCTCTCCACGAGGGCAAAGTCCGTGAAGGTCCCACCGATATCGACGCCGAGCCGCAACATCCACACACCGCTTGTTTGAAGGAAGGCGCCAACCTACGCGCGACGATGGGCCGGTCAACGCGGGATGCTCCGCCCGGAACACCAAATTGCCAGCAATCTCTGACCGATGATCGCCCTCTTTGCGCGTTCTTCGCGCAAGGCCCGCGCAACTAGGCGCCCGGCAGGCGGTCCACCACACGCTGGATCGGCCGCAAGTGGCGGTTCAAGAGGTCCACCACCGCGTCGCCATCGTTGCGGTCGAGCGCCTCGACCATCGCTTCGTGCTCGGCGAGGATCGTCTCCAGGCGCGACGGATCCGCGTTCAGCACGGCGTAGGCCACCTGCTGCTGGCGCGCCCGCAGTGCGTCCAACACCTCCATCAGCACGTCGTTGCGCGACCCTTCCACGAGGGCGATGTGGTAGTCGCGGTCGAGGTCGACGTGGCGGCGCAGGTCGGCGTCGCCGAGCGCGCGCATCTCGGTCGCGAGGCGCTTCATCTCGACCGGCGCCCCCTTGCCCTCGTCGCAGATGCGCCGCGCCGCAAACCCCTCGATCAGCCGGCGCGCCTCGTAGACCTGCAGCATCTCCTGCGCCGTCACCTGCCGCACGCGCGCGCCCCGGCGCGGCAGCAGTTCCAGGAAGCGCTCCGACTCCAGCCGGTGGAACGCCTCGCGCACCGGCGTGCGCGACACGCCCGCCGCCGAAGACACCCACTCCTCCTCGATGAAGTCGCCACCGCGAAAGTCGCCTCGGATGATGTGGTCGAGCACGTAGGCGTACGCCTTGGCACGAGCGGTCACAGCGGGTTTCTCGGGATGCGTCTTGCTGGCCATGCCGCCTCGTCGGGTGCGCGTTGATTGCGCGGAGACTGAAATAATAGGAGGTTGACAAATGTGACGGAAAATCCCCTCATGAATTCGCCGTGTATACACGACGGATGCGCGGCACGCCAACGATCATCGGGAGGCCCCATGCAGACCGAACGGACCTGGCGGGTGGGGGTCGATTCCGGCGGCACGTTCACCGACGTGTTCCTGTTCGACGAAGCCACCGGCCGCACCGACGTCTGGAAGGTCGCCTCCACCCCGCACGACCCGTCCGAGGGAATCGCCGCCGGCGTCGCCGAGGGCATGGCGCGTGTGGTCCCCGACGATAAAACGGCCGCGGCCCGTATCGCGTATTTCGGCCATGGCACCACAGTCGCCACCAATGCGCTGATCACCCATCGCGGCGCGCTGGTCGGTCTGGTGACCTCCGAGGGGTTCCGCGACCTCCTGGAGATCGGACGCCAGAAGCGCCCCAGCCTCTACGATCTGTTCGAGGACAAGCCGCACACGCTGGTGCGCCGCCATCTGCGCAAGGAGGCCGCCGAGCGGCTGCGCCACGACGGCACCGTCGAAACCCCGCTCGACGAGGCCGCCGTGCGTCGTGCCGCGCGAGAACTCGCCGAAGCCGGATGCCAGGCCGTCGCCATCTGCTTCCTCTATTCGTTCGTGGATTCCACGCACGAGGCTCGGGCCCGCGCCATCGTCGCGGAAGAGCTGCCGGACGCCTTCATCTGCGCCAGCCACGAGATCGCCCCCGAGTTCCGCGAGTTCGAGCGCCTCTCGACCACTGTGGTGAATTCGTACCTCGGCCCCATCATGCAGCGCTACATCGACCGCCTGACGCCGCGGCTGGAGGCGCTGGGGATGGAGGCCGCGCCCCACCTTACCCAGTCCAACGGCGGCGTGGTGAGCTTCGAAGCCGCCTCCCGCACCCCCGTCCGCGCCGTGCTCTCCGGCCCATCGACGGGCGTGGTGGCGGCGGAGGCGATCGGGCGAGAGGCGGGGTTTGCGAACCTCATCACGTTCGACATGGGCGGCACCTCCACCGACGTGGCGCTGATGCAGGGCGGTCAGCCCAAGCTCGCCTCGGAGGCGATCGTCCACGGCTACCCCATCAAGGCGCCGATGCTGGACATCCACACCGTGGGCGCCGGCGGCGGCTCCATCGCCTACATCGACAGCGGCGGCCTGCTGAAGGTCGGTCCGCAGTCGGCCGGCGCCGATCCCGGCCCGGTCTGCTACGACCGCGGCGCCACGCTCCCCACCGTCACCGACGCCAACGTGGTGCTGGGCACGCTCAACCCGACGCACCTGCTCGCCGGCCGCATGCCCATCCGCCGCGACCTCGCCGAGACGGCGATCGGGGCGCTGGGCGAGACGCTCGGCCTCTCCACCATGCAGACCGCCGAGGGGATCCTCGCGGTCGTCACCGCCAACATGTCCCGCGCCATCCGCACCATCTCCGTCCAGCGCGGCCACGACCCGCGCGACTACGCGCTGATGGCGTTCGGGGGCGCCGGCCCGCTCCACGCCGCCCGCCTCGCCGACGCGCTGGACATGGGCCGCATCATCATCCCGCCGAGCCCCGGCATCATGTGCGCCATCGGTCTGCTGCTGACCGACCTTCGAGCCGACTTCGCCGCCACGAAGCTGATGCCCGCCGAGCCGGAGAACGCCGCCATCGCCGAAGCGACCCTCTCCCCCCTGGTGGAGGAAGCCGAAGCTTGGCTCGCCGCAGAGCATGTCTCCGCCGACGCTCGGCGGCTGTCGCGCACGGTGGACATGCGCTACCGCGGTCAGAATTACGAGCTCGCCGTGCGCGTGCCCACCGGCCCGGTCACCGCCGAAAGCATCGCCGCGCTGATCGAGGGCTTCGAGGACTCGCATCGGCAGCGCTACGGCTTTCTCGCCAAGGAGGAGGCGGTGGAGTTCGTCACCTTCCGCGTCGAAGCCTTCGGCGTCGTGCGCAAGGCCGAGTTCGCCCGCACCGAGCCCGTCACGCCCGACCCCGCCCCGGCCGAGGTCGCCACCCGCCAGACCTACTTCGCGCAAGGCGGCGAGGTCGTCACCACTCCCGTCTACGCCCGTGAGAAGATGCGGCCGGGGATGACGTTCGAGGGCCCGGCCATCGTCGAGCAGATGGACACCACCACCGTCGTCCCGCCCGGCACCCGCCTCACCGTCGACGCCATGGGCAACCTCATCATGGAGGCCTCGTGATGGACGCACCGTCCACGACCGCCCTCGATCCGATCACGGTCGAGGTCATCGGCGCCGCCCTCTCCTCCAT
Source organism: uncultured Alphaproteobacteria bacterium (assembly GCA_963771975.1). GTDB lineage: Bacteria > Pseudomonadota > Alphaproteobacteria > Rhizobiales > Amorphaceae > Acuticoccus. The sequence goes on from CAVYVL010000002.1 coordinate 1,331,250, forward strand.
CGTGGAGGAGACCGGCGAAGCGCTGATCCGCGCGTCCTACTCCACCAACATCAAGGAACGGCGCGACTGCTCCACCGCGCTCTTCAACACCGCCGGGCAGACGCTGTGCCAGGCCGAGCATATCCCGCTGCACCTCGGCTCGTTCATCGGCATCATTCCCAAAATTCTGGAGCTGCACGACGTCGCCGACATGCAGCCGGGCGACGTCTTCGTCGGCAACGACGCCTACATGGGCGGCGGCACGCACCTGCCCGACATCGTGCTCGCCGAGCCGATCTTCGTCGATGGCGCCATCACCGCGTGGACCGTCAACCTCGCCCACCATGCCGACTTCGCCGACCGCGGCCACGCGCACATCTACCAGGAAGGCCTGCGCATCCCGCCCATCCGTCTCTACAAGGCGGGCGTTCTGCAGAAAGACGTGCAGGACCTCATCCTCCTCAACTGCCAGGTCCCGCGCGAGCGCCTGTCGGACCTGCGCGCGCAGATGGCGGCCAACCGCGTCGGCGTGCAGCGCTTCCAGGACCTGTGCGCAAAATGGGGCACCGCCACGGTGCTGGCCGCCGGCGACGCGCTGCTCGACTACGCCGAGCGCAAGATGCGCGCCGGCATCAAGGCGTTGAAGGACGGCGTCCACACGTTCGAGGACGTGTTCGACGGACCGGAGTTCGAGATCACGCTGCCGCTCTCGGTGACGCTCACCGTGGAGGGCGAGGAGATGACGGTGGCGTTCGACGCCCCGCCCCAGCAGCGCGCCGGCATCAACATGACGTGGACCGCGCTGGCGGCGACCGTCTACTACATCGTCAAGGCCGTGGTGGACCCGACCGTGCCGCCCAACGCCGGCCTCGCCCGGCCGATCACGGTGACGGCGCCGGACGGCTCGCTCCTCAACTGCAAGCACCCCGCCGCGGTGAACGGACGCGTGCAGCTCTGCCAGCGCGTCGCCGATCTCACCCTCGGCGCGCTGTACCACGCCGCGCCCGACAAGGTGACCGCCTGCACCAACTCGGCCTGCTGCGTCGCGACGTTCACCGGGCAGCGCAAGTCGGACGGCGCCATCTGGGTCTACCTCGAAACGTTCGGCGGCGGCGGCGGTGCGCGGCCCAACAAGGATGGGCTCGACGGCATCCACGTCCACGTCACCAACACGTCGAACCTCCCGGTGGAGGCGCTGGAGCTGGAATACCCCCTCACGGTCCTGCGCTACGAGCTGGTCAACGGCTCGGCTGGCGAGGGCACGTTCCGCGGCGGCATGGGCCTGCGCCGCGTGGTGCGCGCCGAGGAGGACTGCCTCGTGCGGGTCGACATCTCGCGCACGCTCTCGCGCTCGTGGGGGCTGGAAGGGGGCGGCGAAGGCGGCCATGGTGCGTTGGAGCGCGGCCCCGGCGTCGCGCCGTTCGACCGCGACCAGGGCCAGCTCGCCGCCGGTCAATGGTTCGCTCTCGCAACACCCGGCGGCGGCGGCTTCGGTGATCCGGCGGCACGCGCGTCAGACCTCACGGAAGCAGACGAACTCGATGGAATAGCCTCTGCAGAGGCGTGACCGCGGCGGCTATGGGACGCGACCGCGCCCAGGGCGCCCACAAGGGAGAGACGACATGAGCTTTGATCTGACACGTCGCCGCTTCATGGCCACCGCGGCCGCAGCGAGCACCATCCCGTTCATCGGCGCTCCCACGGCGCGCGCGCAGGCGACCGGCGTCCTCACCTTCGGCCTGTCGTCCTATCCGCCCAGCTTCGCACCGCTGCAGTCCACCGGCACCGCCGCCGGGACCATCAAGCTGATGATCCACCGCGGCCTCCTCGGCTACGACAACGCCGGCCAGCTGCGCGGCGAGCTCGCCGAGGAGTGGGGCGTCGACGAGAGCGGCGTGTGGACCTTCAAGCTGCGCGACAACGCCGTCTGGCACGACGGCAAGCCGGTCACGGCGGCCGACATCAAGTGGACCATCGAAGCCGGCGCCGCCGAGGACTCCGCCGCCGCCTACAAGACCCCGCTGCAGCTCATCGAAAAGATCGAGATGCCGGACGACAAGACGGTGAAGCTTCACTTCTCCGAGCCGTTCGCCACCGCCGAGACCCTGTTCGCCCACTACAACATGCCGATGCTGCCGGAGGGCTCGGACGAAGGGCCTGATCGGCGCCGGCCCGTTCAAGATCGACGGGCGCGAGCGGGGCGTCTCCATCGACCTCGTCGCCAGCGACAACTACTACAAGCCCGGCCTGCCGAAGCTGGCCGGCATCAAGGCCGTCGCCTACGCCGACGAGAACCTGCGCGTCGCGGCGCTCGAGGCGGGCGACGTGGACCTCATCGAGTACGTGCCCTGGCCGGCGATGGGCTCTATCGCCGAGAACCCTTCCCTGACCCTGGACGTGGTCGAAGGCCCGTTCATGTACCTCACTTTCAACGGCGCGCGGAAGCCGTTCGACAACAAGCTGGTGCGCCGTGCCATCGCCCACGCGGTGAAGCGCGAGGACGTGGTCGACGCCGCCTTCTTCGGCCGCGGGGCTGCGCTGGCGCACCTGCCGATCTCCGACGCCAGCCCCTTCTACAACCCGCAGTACGCCGACGCCTGGGCCTATGACCCGGAAAAGGCCAAGGCGCTGCTGGCCGAGGCGGGCCATCCGGACGGCTTCGACTGCACGCTGTTGTCGACCGCGCAGTACGGCATGCACACCTCCACCGCCGAGATCACGCAGGCCTACCTCTCGATGATCGGCATCAACGTCACCCTCGACCTGCCGGACTGGGCGACGCGCGTGCAGAAGGGCAACGCCGGCGACTTCGACTTCGCCGTCATGGGCACCTCCGCCGACAGCAACGATCCCGACGGGATCGCCCGCCTCATCGACACGAGCCTGCCCACCTCCTTCGTGCGCAGCGCCAACCTCGACATCCCGCAGATCCCCAAACTCCTCGCCGATGGTCGCTCCACCTTCGACACCGAGGCGCGAAAGGCGATCTACGCGGAACTCGAAGGGCTATCGATCGAGGAAGTGCCGCTGGCAGGGCTGTGCTGGCGCGCCCAAGGGTATGCCTTCACCGACGCGGTGTCGGGCTTCACCAACCTCCCCGGTCAGCTCACCTTCTACTCCGGCCTGACGCTGGAAGAGACAGCAATCGACTGATGCTCGCCTATGTGGCTCAGCGGGTCGGCGTCGCCATCCTCATGGTGTGGCTGGTGGCGACCATCGTCTTCCTGCTCCTGCACCTGGTGCCGGGGGATCCGGCCGAGCTGCTCCTCTCCACCGGGAGCACCGCGCCGGACCCCGCCGCCGTCGCCTCGCTGCGGGAGAAGCTGGGCCTCAACGCGCCGATCTACGTGCAGTACTGGGACTATCTGACCGGCCTCATGCGCGGCGATCTCGGCGTGTCGCTGCAGGACGGCACGCCGGTCGCCGAGCAGGTGGCGCTGCGCCTGCCGCGCACGCTGGAGCTGATCGTCACCGCCGCCATCCTCGCGACCGCCATCGGCATCCCCGTCGGCGTGCGCGCGGCGACGCACGCGGGCGGCATCGACCGACCGCATCGCCTCAGGCGTGGCCGCGATCGCGCTGTCGACGCCGGTCTTCGTCATCGGCACCCTCGCGATCCTGTTGTTCGCGCAGACGCTCCGGATCGCCCCGGCGGGCGGCTACGTCGCCTTCGCCGAGGATCCCGTCCGCCACATCGGCCTCCTCATCCTGCCGGCGCTCACGGTCGCCGCCCCGCTGACGGCGGTTATCATCCGCATGACCCGGAGCGCCGTGCTGGAGGTGCTGGAGCGCGACTTCGTCCGCGCCGTGCGCGCCCGCGGGGTGGCGCCCCGCCGCATCCTGTCGACGCCACGTGCTGCGCAGCGCGCTGGTTCCGGTCGTCACCGTCACGGGGCTGGAACTCGGCACCCTGCTCGGCGGAACGGTGCTGGTGGAGTTCGTCTACAACTGGCCGGGCCTGTCGGGCTTCCTGGTCCGCGCCGTCGATGCACGCGACTACCCGGAAGTCGTCGGCATCGTGCTGACGATCTCGACGATCTTCGTGCTCATCAATCTCGTCGTCGATCTCCTCAATGCGATGCTCGATCCCAAGGTCCGGCTCAGCGCATGACCGGGCGAGCGGCGCGCAACTCGCGATCTGCCTGTCGCACTCGTCCTCCTCGTGGTCGGAGCGGCCGCGCTGGCGCCCCTCCTGCCGCTGCCGGACCCCACCCGGATCGATGTCCCGAACCGCTTCGCCCCTCCCTCCCTCGCCCACCCGCTGGGGCAGGACGAGTTCGGGCGCGACGAGCTCTCGCGCTCGTCTGGGGCGGGCGCGCGTCGCTGACGGTGGCGATCCTGTCGTCCCTGATCGCAGCCGCCATCGGCACCGCGCTGGGGCTGATGGGCGGCTACTTCCGCGGCCTTGCCGAACTCTTCACCGTGCGCGCGGCCGAGGTGCTGCTTTGCCTGCCGCCACTGCTGCTGGCGCTCCTGCGTGGTCACGCTGCTGGGGGCCGGCGCCACAACGCTGGTGATCGCCCTCTCCATCCTCTACACGCCGCGCTTCGTACGCGTCGCCTACGCCGCCACCTTGCAGACACGGAACCTGGAATTCGTCGTCGCGCAGGAGGCGCTCGGGCGGCACCCGGTGCCGATCCTCGCCGGTACGCTGCTCCCCAACATCGCCCCGCCGCTCCTGGTGCAGCTCTCGGTGACGGTGGCGTCGGCGATGGTGATCGAGAGCGGTCTGTCGTTCCTGGGGCTCGGGGTCGTGCCACCGGCGCCGTCGTGGGGGCTCATGATCCGCGGTGCGCGGGCCGCGATGGACACGGCCCCGTTGCTGCTGGTCTGGCCGTGCCTGGCGCTGGTGCTGGCGATCTTCTCGTTCAACCTCCTGTGCGACAGGCTGCGCGACGTGCTCGACCCGCGCGCCGCGCCGTGAGGGCACCGTCGGCTGGCTTCGCGCCCGGCGCGGCCCCGTCCGGATGCGGCCGCGTCCACCGGCGGCGCGCTCGCGCGGCTGGACCATCTGACCGTCGCCATCGGCGCCAAGGCGGGCGCCACGCGCCTGGTGCGGGACGTCTCGTTTGCGGTGAAGCCCGGCGAGACGCTCGCCCTCGTGGGCGAGAGCGGGTCGGGCAAGACGCTGTCGGGCCTCGCCATGATGGGCCTGCTGCCGCCCGGGCCTCGTCGCGCCGCGGGGCCGTCCCGCTCGCCACGCGCGACGGCGAGGTGGACGTCCTGAAGCTGCCCGAGGCCGCCCTGCGGCGCCTGCGCGGCCGGGATGTTGCGATGGTGTTCCAGGACGCGTCGGCGAGCCTCAGCCCGGTGATGCGCGTCGGCGAGCAGATCGCCAAATCGATCCACGCGCACGCCTCCGGCACGCTCGACCGGCGCGAGGCGGCCCGCCGCGCCGAGGCGCTGCTGGCCCTCGTCGGCATGCCCGATCCGGCGCGCGCGGCAAAGGCCTGGCCGCACGAGCTCTCCGGCGGCCAGCGCCAGCGCGCCATGATCGCCGCTGCGCTCGCCAATGGCCCGAAGCTTCTGATCGCCGACGAGCCCACCACCGCGCTCGACCCGACGATCCAGGCGCAGATCCTGACCCTCCTGAAGGAGCTGAAGGACGACGCCGCCGGCATGGCGATGGTCTTCGTCACCCACAACCTCGCCATCGTTTCCGAGATCGCCGACCGCGTGGTGGTGCTCTATGCGGGCGAGCTGGTGGAGGCGGGTCCGGTGGCCGAGGTGTTCGGCGCCCCGCGGCATCCCTACACCGCCGCGCTGCTGAAATGCGTGCCGGAGAGCGGCGAGGACCGGCTGCTCGCGATCCCCGGCGTCGTCCCGGCCCCTCACGAGCTGCCCGAGGGCTGCCGCTTCGCCCCCCGCTGCACCCACGCCAAGCCTCCGTGCCACCGGGATCACCCGGAGGTCGAGGCCGCCGGCACCGACCACGCGGTGCGCTGCCTCAGATGGCGCGAGCTGGCATGACCGACGCACCTCCCCCCTCGACGCGACCGAACTCGGAGCCGCTGGTTTCCGCCACCGGCGTGTCGCGGACCTACGCGGTGCGGCGCGGCCTGTTCCTCAGGTCGGCGGAGCTGAAGGCGGTGGACCGCGTCGATCTCAGCATCCACCCAGGAGAGGTGGTCGGCGTCGTCGGCGAGAGCGGATGCGGGAAATCCACGCTCGGGCGGCTGCTGCTGGGCCTCGCCAAGCCCTCCAGCGGCGCGGTGAGCTTCGCCGGTGAGCCGCTCGACGCTCGCCGCGGCGCCGCCCGCCGGGCGCTCAAGTCTCGCATGCAGGTGGTCTTCCAGGACCCCTTCTCCAGCCTCGACCCGCGGCGCAGCGTGGGGGCGCAGATCGCCGACGGGCTCCGGGTCCACGGCATCGTCCCGCGCGCCGAGATCGACGCCGAGGTGGCGCGGCTCCTCACCATCGTCGGCCTCGACCCGCAGGCCGCGAGCCGCAAGCCGCACGAGTATTCCGGCGGTCAGCGCCAGCGCATCGCCATCGCCCGCGCGCTCGCCACGCGGCCCGAGTTCATCGTTGCCGACGAGCCTGTGTCGGCGCTGGACGCTTCCATCCAGGCGCAGGTGGTGAACCTGCTCGCCGACCTGCGCGCCGAGCTGAAGCTGGCGCTCGTCTTCATCAGTCACGACCTCCACGTCGTGCGCCACCTCTCGGACCGGATCGCGGTGATGTACCTCGGCCGCATCGTCGAGGAAGGCCCGGCGGCGGATGTCTTCAACGCGCCCGCGCACCCATACACGCGCGCGCTGATCGCCGCGACGCCGTCGATGCGCGCGAAAACCCACGAGCCGCCGCTGCAAGGCGAGCTGCCCGATCCGGTGGACCCACCCTCCGGCTGCACCTTCCGCACGCGCTGCCCGATCGCCGAGCCGCGGTGTGCCGATGCGGAGCCGCCGCTCACAGACGTGGGCAACTATCGGCGTGCGGCTTGCATCAAACCGCTGGTTCGCCTGTAACATAGATGATGACCGCCGTGACGCACTCCCGAGATCGTTCCCTCCCGCAATCTGTCGACGTCGTCGTGATCGGCGGCGGCATCGTCGGCGTGACGGCCGCCTGGTTCCTCGCCAAGGACGGCTATTCGGTCGCGCTGGTCGAGAAGGGCCGCGTCGCCGCGGAGCAGTCGTCCCGCAACTGGGGATGGATCCGCAAGCAGGGCCGCGACTGGCGCGAGCTGCCGCTGATGATCGAGAGCGCGCGGCTATGGGAAGGCCTCGCGGCCGAAACCGGCGAGGCCATCGGCTTCGGCCGCCACTCCACCACCTACCTGGCCGAGAACGAGAAAGAGCTCGCCCAGCGCGTCGCCTGGCTGGAGATGGCCCGCGACTACCAGCTCGACACCAAGCTCCTCTCCGCGGCCGAGACCGACGCACTGCTGGGCCGCGACGACCGCCGGTTCGTCGGCGCCCTCCACACCCCGTCGGACATGACCGCCGAGCCGTCTCTCGCCGTGCCCGCCTTCGCGCGCCGCGCGGCGATCGATGGCGTCACCATCATCGAAGGCTGCGCGGCGCGCGGCATCGAAACCAGCGGCGGGCGGCTGTCGGGCGTCGTCACCGAGCGCGGCACCATCGCCTGCGGCGCGGCGGTGATGGGCGGCGGAGCGTGGTCGCGCACGTTCCTGGAGAACCTCGGCGTCTACATCCCGCAGCTCGCCGTACGCTCGCAAGCGGCCCGCACGACGCCGGGGCCCGAGATCCACCCCGGCGGCATCGGCGCGACGGGCGCCTCGCTGCGCCGCCGGCCGGACGGCGGCTACACCCTCGGCCGCACCAATGCGTCGACGTTCCAGATCGTGCCGGCGGCCTTCCGGCACCTCTTCACCTTCGTGCCGACGTTGCGCCACCGGTGGGGCATGACCAAGATCCGCGTCGGCCGCGACTTCTTCGGCCCCCTCGGCCACGCCCGCTGGGACAATGACGACGTCACCCCGATGGAGAAGATGCGCATCCTCGACCCCGAGCCGGACCACAAGCTGCTCGCCGACATGCTCGTCGAGGCCAAGCGCCTCCACCCGCAGCTCGCGGACATCGAGATCGCCCAGAGCTGGGGCGGCATGATCGACGTCACCCCCGACGAGGTCCCCATCATCGACGAGACGCCTGGCATCCCGGGTCTGTGGATCGCCACCGGGCTCTCCGGCCACGGCTTCGGCATCGGCCCGGGCGTCGGGCGGCTCGCCGCCCAGCACGTCATGGGGCGGACACCCGTGGTGGACCCGGCGCCCTTCCGCCTCTCGCGCTTCGCCCGGGCGGCCGCCGCATGAGCGGGATCGACGTCCTCGTCATCGGCGCCGGCATCACCGGGGCCACGGCCGCGCTGGCCCTCGCCGAAGCGGGCGCCTCGGTCGAGGTGATCGACACCTGGGGCCCGGCCGCGATGGCCTCGGGATGGACGCTGGCCGGTGTGCGCCAGTCGGGCCGCGACCCGGCCGAGCTGCCCCTGGCGCTCGCGGCCGTCGCCGAGTGGCCGCACCTTGCCGAGCGGCTCGGCGCGCCGACGCACTACCGCCAGGACGGCAACCTCCGCCTCGCCCGCAACGCCGAGGAGGTGGAGATCATCCGCCGCCTCGTCACCGCGCAGAACGAGGCCGGGCTCGACCTCACCTTCCTGCCGACGCTGACCGACGTGCGCGCCGTCGCCCCGGCGCTCTCGGACGCGGTGATCGCCGCCTCGTTCTGCCCCACCGACGGCCACGCCGACCCGATCGCCACCGTCACCGCCATCCTCGCCGCCGCCGAGCGCGCCGGGGCCAAGCTCTCCTACGGCGAACGCGTCGTCGCGCTGGAGCGAGACGGGGCGCGGATCACCCACGCCGTCACCGACACGCGGCGCATCGCGGCGGGTGCGGTGCTGATCGCCGGCGGCATCCACGTCAACGACCTGCTGACGCCGCTGGGCGCAGCGATCCCGCTGACCGTGCCCATCGTCACCGTGGTGCAGACCGAGGCCGTGGCGCCGACGCTGGGGCCGGTGCTGGGTGTCGCCAACGCGAACCTGGCGGTGCGCCAGGAGGCCAACGGATCGTTCCGTCTCACCAGCGGGCGCGAGGATTTCGACGGCGCGCTGGTGGAGGAAAATGGCCGCCCTGTCGCCCGGCCGCGCACCAAGCAGATCGCCGCCACCATTGCCCGGACGGCCGAGGTTCTGCCGGCCATCGGCGAGGCACGGTTCCAGGCCGTCTGGGGCGGGCTGCTCGACCTGACGCCGGACGGGCTCCCCGTGATCGATCACGTGCCGGGGCTGGACAACGCAGTTCTCGCGGCGGGCTTCTCGGGCCACGGCTTCGGCATCGGCCCGGTCACGGGGCCGCTCGCGGCGAGCCTCGTCCTCGGCGGCGCCCCGAGGTTCGACATCGCCCCCTTCCGTTTCGACCGTCTCGCCAAGCTCGACGCCAATGCGGCCGAGCTGTCTCTGCACGGATGACGGGTCAGAGCGACATCGCCATCGTCGGCGGCGGGCTCGTCGGATCCGCGCTCGCGTTCGGGCTGGCCACCCGAGGTGTCACTGTCGCGCTGTTCGACCCGGAAGCGGACGACCTGCACGCCTCGGTCGGCAACTTCGGCCTCGTCTGGGTGCAGAGCAAGGGGCTCGGCGCACCGGCCTACGCGGACCTGTCGCGCCGCTCCGCCCGCGCCTGGACGGACTTTGCCGCCGACATCGCCGAACGGTCGGGCGAGAACCCGGCCTACGACAACTGCGGCGGCATCAAGATCGCGCTCGGCGAGGCGGAGCTGGCGACGCTGCAGGAGACCGTGCACCGCCTCCACAACCAGGGCGCCCACGACGTCGAGATCATTTCGCGCGAGGCGCTGGTCGAGCGGGTCCCGTCGGTCGGCCCGGAGGCGGTCGGCGGTGCGTGGTGCCCGGCGGACGGCCACGCCGACCCGCTCGCCACCCATCTCGCCCTGCGGGGCGCGCTGGCCGGGACCGGCCGCGCCCGCGTCGTGCGCCGCCGCGTCGACGATATCACGCCGGATGGCGAGGGCTTCGCGATCACCGCCGAGGGGGAGCGTTTCGCCGCCGGCAAAGTGGTGCTGACGGCCGGCCTCGGCACGACCGCGCTGGCGACGAAGCTGGGGCTGAACGTCCCGCTGCAGCCCCAGCGCGGGCAGATCCTGGTCACGGAGAAGCTGCCGCCGTTCCTGGGCCCCGCGTGCTTCACGGTGCGCCAGACCAGCCAGGGAAGCGTGCTGATCGGCAATTCGAAGGAAGACGTCGGCTTCGACCGTGGCACCACCCCCGCCGTCGGCCACGCCATCGCCGAGCGCGCGGTGCGGATGTTCCCCTGCCTCGCCGAAGCGCGTGTGGTGCGCCAGTGGGGCGCGCTGCGCGTGATGTCGCCGGACGGGCTGCCGATCTACGCGCAGTCCGAGCCTCACCCCGGTGCGATGGCGCTCTCGTGCCACAGCGGCGTCACGCTGGCGGCGGCCCACGCGGGCGAGGTCGCCGAAGCGGTGATCGCCGGCACCCTCGCCGCGCAGTACCCCGCCTTCTCCCCGGACCGCTTCGCCGAGGTCCCGGCGTGAGCGCCTTCCGCCGCATCGACGGCGGCGACAGCCGGACCGTGACCATCACCGTCGATGGCGCCGCACTGGAGGCGCGCGAGGGCGACAGCGTGGCGCTGGCGCTCCTGGCGGCGGGGCGGATGCGGATCGGCGACGGGCCGACGCCCTACTGCCTGATGGGCGTTTGCTTCGGCTGCCTCGTCACCATCGACGGGCGCCGCGCCGAGCAGGCCTGCATGGTCCCCGTCCGCGAGGGCCTCACCGTCACCACGGAGCCCGCCGCATGACGGCCGTCGACGTCGCGATCATCGGTGCCGGGCCGGCCGGGCTCGCCGCGGCGGCCGTCACCGGCGCGGCGGGTCTCACCACGCTGGTGATCGACGAGCAGCCCGCGCCCGGCGGGCAGATCTGGCGCGCCGCCGAAGCTGTCGCCGCCGACCCGTCGCGCGGCGCGCTGCGCCCGAGCTACACGGGCGCCGTCCGGTGCCATCGACACCGCTCGCCGCCACGCGACGTTCGCGCCGGCGGCGGAGGTGGTCGACGTCTCGTCCGACCGCGAGATCCTGTGGTTCGACAAGACCGCACGCCGGCTCCGGCAGACCCGGGCCCGCGCGATCCTCGTCGCCACCGGCGCGATGGAGCGCCCCGTCCCCTTCCCCGGCTGGACGCTGCCCGGCGTCAGTGGCGCTGGCGCGCTGCAGATCGCCCTCAAACAGGGCGGGATGGTGCCGGCGGGGCCCGTGGTGCTCGCCGGACAGGGGCCGCTGATCCTCCTGGTGGCGCGCCAGCTTGCATCCGTCGGCGTCGAGATCGCCGCGACGCTGGATTTCGGCCCGGCGCTCCCATCCCGTGCGGCGCTCGCCGCGCTACCTGCGGCCCTCGCCGACGATCCGGGCCTCATGGCCAAAGGCGCTGCCCTCGCTGGCCGCCGCTTCCTCTCCGGCTCGGCCTACCGGGACGTGGCGGACCTGGCCGCCCTCGGCACCGATCGTCTGGAGGCCGTCACCTTCACCGCAGCGGGCGAGACCCATACCGTCGCGTGCGACCGCCTGGCGGTCCACGATGGCGTCATTCCCAACACGCAGCTCACGCGGCTCGTCGGTCTGCCGCATCGCTGGATCGAGGCGCAGGCCGCCTTCGCGCCGGAGGCCGGGCCTGACGGGCGCACCGCGCGCGAGGGCGTATTCGTCGCGGGCGACGGCGCGGGCATTCAGGGCGCCGCCCTCGCCGCCCGCCACGGCGAGGCCGCGGGGCAGGCGATCTGCGAGGCGCTCGGCGTCTCCACCACACGGCCGGCGCCAACCCGCGGCCGCCGCGCGCGCGGCTTCGTCGACGCGCTCTACGCACCCCGGCCCATCACCGCGTTCGCCACGGACGACACGATCCTCTGCCGCTGCGAGAACGTCACCTTCGGCGCCGTGCGGCGGGCGATCGGGCTGGGCGCAACGGGGCCGAACCGGGTGAAGACGGCGACGCGATGCGGCATGGGGCCGTGCCAGGGGCGGATCTGCGGGCCGGGTCTCACGCGCCTCGTCGCGGCGGAAACGGGGCGGCCGGCGGCCGATGTCGGCGCGCTGAGGATCCGCCCGCCGCTCAAGCCCCTGCTCCTCGGCGACTATGCTACCCTCGCGACCGCGGAGAGCGCATGATGGCGCACCGCACGAGGGGGACCGGCCCATGAGCGAGGATGCCGACATCATCGTCATCGGCGGCGGGCTGATCGGCCTGTGGACGGCGGTGCGCGCGGCGCGTGGCGGACGGCGTGTGCGCCTCCTCGAAGCAGAGACGGTCGGCCGGCATGCCTCCTCCGCGAGCGCCGGCGGGGTGCGCAGCCTCAACCGCCACCCGTCCGAGATCCCGCTCGCTCGCGCCGCCCTTCCCCTCTGGAAAGACGCAGCGTCCGACCTCGGTGCAGACGTCGGCTTCGCGCGTTCCGGCCAGATCCGCGTCGCCGAGGACGATGCGGCCATGGCCCAGCTCGAGGCCCGGGCCGCCGCCACCCGCGACCTCGGCTACACGCACGAGGAGATCATCGGCGCCAACGCCCTCTTCGCGCTCGAGCCGTCGATCGCCTCCCATTGCCGCGGCGCGCTCGTCACGCACGACGACGGGTTCGCCGACCCGCTTAAGACCGTCCACGCCCTTCGGCGTGCGGCCCAATCCGCCGGCGTCCTCATCAGCGAGCAGCGCCCGGCCCTTGCGGTGGAGCGCCAACCCGGCCGCGGCCTCGTGGTGGAGACCGCCGCAGGGCCGGTCCGGGCGCCGCGTCGTCGTCAACGCCGCCGGGGCGTGGGGCGACGCCGTCGCGGGCGGGGTCGGCGAGCCGGTTCCCCTTACCCCCACGGCGCTGCAGATGAGCGTCACCGAGCCGCTTCCAGCGTTCGTGAGCGCGGTCGTCGGCACGCAGAGCGGCAAGCTCTCGCTGAAGCAGAAAAAGTCCGGGCACGTCGTCATCGGCGGCGGCTTCGCGGGCGACGTGGACGCCGCGCACCGCGTCGGCCGACCGCGCCCCGCCCTCGTGGGCGAGAACCTCGCCAACGCGCAGCGCCTGTTCCCACACCTCGCCGAAGCGCGGATCATGCGCACCTGGGCGGGGCTGGAGGGGGTCACCGGCGACGGCCTGCCGATCATTTCGGCCAGCGGCACCGTGAGTGGCCTCATTCATGCCTTCGGGTTCTCGGCGCATGGCTTCGCCCTCGCACCGCTGGTCGCGCGGCTCGTCCTGGAGATCGCCGACGGGCACGACCCATTCGATCCCGATCGCGCCGTTCCGCGTCGATCGTTTCCCAACCGCTTTGGAGGAGCGTCGCTATGCTTGAGCCCGAGGGCCGCGTCATCATGATTTCGGGGGCGAGCCGTGGGATCGGCCTGGCGCTCGCCAAGACGCTGCTCGCCAAGGGTTACTCCGTCAGCGCCGGCGCCCGCGACATCGACGCGCTCGGCACCGCGCTGCCGGACGCCCCCGCCGAGCGTTTCCTCGCGGCCCGCTACGATGCCGAGGATCGTGCCACCTACCAGGCCTGGGTCGATGCGACCGCCGAGCGGTTCGGCCGTATCGACGGGCTGGTGAACAACGCCGGCACGTCGAACACCTTTTCCATCGAAGCGGGTGACGAGGCCGATCTCGACACGCTGTTCGAGATCAACATCAAGGGTCCGCTGTTCATGACGCGGCTGGCGCTGCCGTACCTGCGCAAGTCCGGCTCGGGGCGGATCATCAACGTCGCCTCGCTGTCGGGCAAGCGCGTGCGCAACGAGAACATCGCCTACGCGATGACCAAACACGCCCTCATCGCGCTCACCCACGGCACGCGGCGCATCGGCTGGGAGGACGGCGTGCGCGCCACCTCCGTGTGCCCCAGCTTCGTCGCAACGGACCTCACCGCCAGCGTCACCAAGGTGCCGCGCGAGGAGATGATCGACCCGAACGACCTCGCCGAGTTGATAGCGACCGCGATCGCGCTGCCGAACACGGCGGTGATGGCGGAGATGCTCGTCAACTGCCGACTGGAGGACCTCTTCTGACCGGACGCGCCACCGGCGCGCCCGGTCGCGAACGCCGCCGCCCCGCCAGCGGGACGCGCCGAACGACCCGAACGAGATAGAAGGAGGAGTGATATGAAAACAAAAGCCATTCTCGCCGGCCTCGCGGGGGTGCTGCTCGCCAGCGCTGCCCACGCCGCAGGCGACACGCTGAATGTCGGCATCGCGACCGCCGACGCCGGTACACTCGACCCCCATGTGGCCACCACCACGCCGGACAAGGGTCTGCTGCACTGGATGTACAACGGTCTGGTGCGCATCAAGCCCGGCCAGTCCAGCCCGGAATTCATCGAGCCGGACATCGCCGAGAGCTGGGAGACGTCCGACGACGGCCTGACCTGGACGTTCAAGCTGCGCGAGGACGTCGAGTGTCACGGCGAGTACGGCAACCTCGATGCCGAGGACGTGGTCTACTCGCTGGAGCGCTCCGCCAACCCGGACGTCTCCTCCTTCGCCAAGGACTACACGCCGATCTCCTCGGTCGAGGCCACTGGCCCCTACGAGGTGACGATCACGCTCGACCACGCGATCCCGACGCTGCTGGGCCTGCTCGTGCCCTACCACGGCGGCAACATCGTCTGTCAGGACGCGGTCGAGGCGCTGGGCGAGGACTTCAAGACCAATCCGATCGGCACCGGCCCGTTCATGTTCGACGAGTACCAGCCGCAGCAGTACGTGAAGCTGGTCGCCAACCCGGACTATTTCCGCGGCGAGCCGAAGATCAAAGAGATCTACTACCGCTTCATCCCGTCCGACGCGGCGCGTGACCTCGCCTTCCAGGCCGGCGAGATCGACATGATCTACGGCCGCCAGGATCAGACCTGGGTGGAGCGCATCTCGCAGGTGCCGGGGACGCACGTCGCGGTGATGGTGCCGGGCGAAATGTCCGTCCTCCACCTCAACACGACGATGGCGCCGCTCGACGACATCAAGGTGCGCAAGGCGATCGCCCACGCCATCGACCGCGACACCATGGTGGCCTTCAAGGGCGACAAGGTCACCCTGGCGGCCGTTTCGCCGGTGCCGGAGGGCTATCTCGGCTTCACCGACGACGTTCCGACCTACGAGTTCTCGGTGGAGAAGGCCAAGGAGCTGCTGGCGGAAGCCGGGCACCCGGACGGCGTGAGCTTCAAGGCGATCCACACCACGCTGCCGGGCATGCTGTCGACCATGGAGGCGGTCCAGGCGCTCCTGCGCGAGGCCGACATCAACATGGAGATCGAGACCGTGGAGCACGCGACGTTCCACAGCCAGATCCGTGAAGACGCCAGTCCGGTGGTCCACTACTCGGCCGCCCGCTTCCCGGTGGCCGACGTCTACCTCACGCAGTTCTTCCACTCGGACTCGACCGTCGGCACGCCGACGGCGGTGACGAACTTCTCGCACTGCGACGTCGCCGATGCCGAGATCGAGGCGGCGCGCACCGAGATGGACAAGGAGAAGCAGCTGGAGCTTTGGGCCGAGGCGCAGCGCAAGATCATGGAAGAGGTCTGCGCCGTGCCGATCTACCAGAACCTCCAGCTCTGGGCCTGGAGCGACAAGCTCGACCTCGGCGCCGAGATCGTCGGCGCGCTGAACCTGTCGCCCGCCGTCACCGAAGAGGCCCACTTCACCGAGTGACGTGACCCTGGCGGCCGCCGGTTGCGGCGGCCGCCTCCACACCGATCGGGAGGGACCATGGACAGGGTGCCGGAGCGTTCGAACGACAGCGCCGCGACCGGGGGCTGCCTGTGCGGCGCCGTGCGGTTCGCGATAACGGCGCCCATCGCCGCGGCGGCCTATTGCCATTGCACCGACTGCCGGCGCGTGACGGGGAGCGCGTTCAACATCAGCGTCGGTGTCCAGCTGGCGGCCTTCACCCTCACCGGAACCCCGACGGGCCATACCTCTCGCGCAGAGAGCGGCGCGGTCCTCGCGCGCCACTTCTGCGGCGCCTGCGGCTCGCCCCTCTACACCTCGTCCGACTCCGCCCCCGAGCGGATTTTCGTCAAGGCCGGGGCGCTCGACGATCCGGACCTCATCGAACCCGCCGACCAGAGCTGGACGCGCTCGCAGGTCGCCAGGTCGGTGATCCCCACCGACCTTCCGGCCCACACGCGCGACCGCTCCGCCGGGAGCACCGCATGACCGCACCCGCCCCGCCCCGTCCGTTCAAGCTGGAGACCTCCCCATGACGGGACCTGTCCTCTGCGCCTCCCGGGCTCGCCCGCTGCCAGGGCGTGAGCGCCGGTGACGGCCTTCGTCCTCAAGCGGCTCGGGTTCGCCTGCATCACGCTGTTCGGCGTCCTGACGGTCGTCTTCTTCATCGTGCGCGTGCTGCCGGGCGACCCGGCGCTGATCATCCTCGGCGACCAGGCGAGCCAGGCATCCATCGCATCGCTGCGCGAGCGGCTCGGGCTCAACCAGCCGCTCTTCATGCAGTATCTCAGCTTCCTCGGCGGTGTCGTCGTCGGCGATTGGGGCGTGTCGCTGGTGTCGGGCCGGCCGGTGATCGAAGAGATCATGAAGGTGCTGCCGGCAACGCTCGAATTGACGGCGGTCTCGCTGGTGATCGGGGCGGTGCTGGGCATCCCGCTCGGCATCTGGTCCGCGCTGCGGCGGAACCGGTTCACCGACTACGTGATCCGCATCACCTCGCTGCTCGGCCTGTCGCTGCCGGCGTTCGTGTCGGCGATCCTGCTCCTTCTCGTCTTCGCCATCCAGCTCGACTGGTTCCCGGTGATCTCGTCCGGCCGCGGGACGACGTTCGGCGACCGGATGTCCGACCTCGCGCTGCCGGCGATCAACCTCGGCCTCATCATGGCGGCCTACATCACCCGCGTGGCCCGCTCGGCGATGCTGGAGGTGCTGAACCAGGACTATGTCCGCACGGCCGAAGCCAAGGGCCTCGCCTTCGCGGTGATCGTGTGGCGCCACTGCCTGCGCAACGCGCTGATCCCGGTGGTGACGGTCGTCGGCCTCTATCTCGGATACCTGATCGGCAATTCGGTGCTGACGGAGATCGTCTTCAACCGGCCGGGGCTCGGTAAGCTCATCGTCGGCGCGCTCAACCAGCGCGACTACACGATGCTGCAGGGCATGATGGTGATCTACACGCTGATCGTCGTGCTGGTGAACCTGGCGACCGACCTCGTCTACGGGCTCGTCGACCCGAGGATCAAATACAAATGAGCGCGACAGGCCCCCGCACCGCCACCTCCCGCTCCCGCTACGTGCAGCGCATGCTCAGCGCGTTCGGCGCCGGGCTCTACAAGGCCTTCAACGCCAACAAGACGTCATGGGTGGGCCTCGGCCTGTTCCTCGTCGTCTGCGTCGCTGGCGCTCTTCGCGCCCTGGATCGCGCCTTACGACCCGATCGACCAGAATCGATCCTCGTTCCGTCTCAAACCGCCGTCCGCCGAGCACTGGTTCGGCACCGACTTCTACGGCCGCGACACGCTCTCGCGCATCCTCTACGGCGGCGCGCATCTCGCTCACCATCGGCCTCCTGTCGATCAGCCTCGGCGCTGGTCGTCGGCTCCGCTGATCGGCATGATCGCCGGATACTTCGGCGGCGTGGTGGACATCGTCCTCATGCAGATCATGGACGTGTTCCTCGCGTTCCCGACGCTGATCCTCGGCCTCTTCATCGTCGCGATGCTCGGGGCCGTCGGTGGAGAACCTCATCGTCGCCATCGCCGTCACCGCGGTCCCCCGTTCGCGCGGATCGCACGGGCGCCCACCATCTCCATGAAGGAGCGCGAGTTCGTCGAGGCCGGGCGGGCGCTGGGCTTCTCCGACCGCCGGCTGATCATCGGCGCCACATCCTGCCCAACATCCTGCCCGAAATCCTGGTGATGGGCTCGCTCTGGATGGCGACGGCGATCCGCGTCGAAGCCTCACTCGCCTTCATCGGCCTCGGCGTTGCACCGCCCACGCCGACCTGGGGCGGCATGATCCGCGAGGGCTTCGAGAACATCCTCGATTCGTTCTGGCTGGCGGTCGTTCCCGTCGCTCGCGATCCTCTCGTCGGTCTTCTCGCTGAACCTCCTGGGCGACGGACTGCGCGACGCCATCGACCCGCGTCTGAAAGGCGAAGAATGAGCAGTCCTCAGCGTCGACGACCTCTCCGTCGCCTTCCGCAGCGAGGGCCGCTGGATCACCGTGGTCAACGGCGTGTCGTTCCACATCGACGCCAGGGCGAGACGGTCGCGGTCGTGGGCGAGTCCGGCTCCGGCAAGTCCGTGACCGCGCTGCCATCATGCGCCTCCTGCCACAGGGCAGGGCGCGCATCGCGCGGGCGACGTGTCTGCTCGAGGGACGCGACCTGACCGGCGCTCGACGGAGGGCGAGATGCGCGACGTGCGCGGCGACGACATCGGCATGATCTTCCAGGAGCCGATGACCGCGCTCAACCCGATGCTGACCGTCGGGTTCCAGGTCACCGAGGCGCTGCGGCGCCACCGCGGCATGTCCGCCGCCGAGGCGCGCACGGAGGCGCTGCGGCTCTTCGACCTGGTGCGCATCCCGGACGCCGGCGCGCCGGCTCGACGCAGCACCCGCACACCGTTCTCCGGCGGTCATGCGCCAGCGCGTGATGATCGCGATGGCCATGGCCTGCCGCCCGAAGCTCCTGATCGCCGACGAGCCGACGACCGCGCTCGACGTCACCATCCAGGCGCAGATCCTCTCGCTCTCGACGACCTCCAGAAGCGAGATCGGCATGGCGGTCATGTTCATCACCCACGACATGGGCGTCGTGGCCGAGATCGCCGACCGCGTGGTGGTGATGCTGAAGGGCGACAAGGTGGAGGAAGGGCCGGTGCGCGAGGTCTTCGCCGCCCCGCGCGAGCCCTACACGCGCATGCTGCTCGCCTCGGTGCCCCGTCTCGGCGCGCTGGGCGACACGACGACGCCGCAGCGCTTCGGCGACCTCGCCGCGGCCGAGCCGGCCGCCGTGCCGCAGGAGCCGGACAAGCGCGGCGAGACGATCCTCGACGTCGCCGGCCTCGTCACGCGCTTCCCGGTTCGCGGAGGACTCCTCGGGCGCCCGGTCGGCAAGGTGCACGCCGTGGAGAACGTCTCATTCCAGGTCCGGGCGGGCGAGACGCTGGCGCTGGTGGGCGAATTCGGGCTGCGGCAAGTCCACGACCGGCCGCTCGCTGCTGCGGCTGATCGAGCCGACGGCGGGCCGGATCGCCTTCGAGGGCCGCGACGTGATGAGCGCCAAGCCGTCCGAGATGCGCCAGATCCGCCGGCGCATGCAGATGATCTTCCAGGACCCTTTCGGCTCGCTGAACCCGCGCAAGACGGTGGGCGCGGCGATCCGCGAGCCGATCATGGTGCACGGCCTCGCCAAAGCCGCCGAGGCGGAGGAGCGCGTGGCGGACCTCCTGGAGCGCGTCGGCCTCACCGCCGAGCACGCGCTGCGCTTCCCGCACGAGTTCTCCGGTGGTCAGCGCCAGCGGGTATGCATCGCAAGGGGCCTGGCGCTCGACCCGACGTTGATCGTCGCCGACGAATCGGTCTCCGCACTGGACGCGTCGGTGAAGGCGCAGGTGGTCAACCTGCTCCTCGACCTGCAGCGCGACCTCGGCCTCGCCTACGTCTTCATCAGCCACGACATCGCGGTGGTGGAGCGGGTGAGCCACCGCGTGGCGGTGATGTACCTCGGCGAGATCGTCGAGATCGGGCCGCGCGCCGCCGTGCTGGGCAACCCGCAGCATCCGTACACGCAAAAGCTCATCTCGGCGGTCCCGATCGCCGACCCGGCCGAGCGCAAGGCACGCGAGGGCCTGATGACGGACGAGATCAAAGGCACGGTGCGCCCGATGGAGTACGAGCCGGAGCCGCGGCACATGCGGGAAATCGGCCCCGAGCATTTCGTCATGGAGCCCTGATCCAGAGCCGCTGATCACCAACGTCGCGGGGAGCGAGGGCTGCGGCGGGGTCAATTGCGCGCCCGGAGCCACGCGCAGCGCAACGCGCGAGCATGGCGAGGACGGGCGATTGACGCTGTCGTGGCCCGACCCAGCCTTGTATCAGCTGTTCGGGGCAGCCGACCGCCTCTTCGCGGTCGTCTGATCTGAACCGCTGCCTGCCGGCGAGGCGGAGGGAGCGCGAGGGAGGAACGCCCTCGCCACGGCGCCCGCCCCACGCAAGTCCCGTCGCGGCTCAGGCGCTCCGCCTCAGGCGTATCGCGACAGGAACCGCTGCGCCCGCTCTGTCTTCGGCGCGGTGAAGAACTCGCTCGGCGCCGAATGCTCCACGACGACACCGCGGTCCATGAACACCACCTCGTCGCACACATCGCGGGCAAAGCTCATCTCGTGGGTGACGACGACCATGGTCATCCCCTCGCTCGCGAGGTCGCGCATGACCGCAAGCACCTCGCCGACGAGCTCCGGGTCGAGCGCGCTGGTCGGCTCGTCGAACAGGAGCACGTCCGGCCGCATGCACAGCGCACGGGCGATGGCCACACGCTGCTTCTGCCCGCCGGAGAGCGCGTAGGGGTAGACGTCGCGTTTGTCGGCAAGCCCCACCTTGGCGAGCAGCGCTTCGCCGCGCTCCACCGCCTCGGCCTTGGCGACCCCCAGCACCTTGGTCGGCGCCTCGATCACGTTCTGCAACACCGTGAAGTGGGGCCACAGGTTGAAGCTCTGAAACACCATGCCCATGCGCGCGCGGCATTTGGCGAGCTCCTTGTCGCTCATGAGCCGGCCGTCCGGGGTGCGGCCCACCGGCTCGCCTCCCAGGAGCACCTGCCCTTTGTCCGGCGTCTCCAGATAGTTGAGGCAGCGCAGCATCGTCGATTTGCCGGACCCTGACGGTCCGAGGATGCTGATGGTATCGCCCGGGTTCACCACTATGGAGATATCGCGCAGCACCTCCAGCTCGCCGAACGTCTTGGAGATGTGCCGCGCCTCGAGCGCGGGTGTCGACGGATCAGGCACGGCCGAGGCCTCTCTTTCTGGCAAAGCGTCCGACGAGGAATACGAGGCCTTCGATCGCCATGGTCATCAACCAGTAGAGCGCGATGGCGACGATGAAGGGCTGCAGCGGCACGAAGTACATGGACTGCACCGAGGACGCCGCATAGGTGAGCTCCTGCACCGTGATGATCATCAGGAACGCGGTGTCCTTCAGCATGTAGATGAGCTGATTGCCGAGGATCGGCGCGCTCCCCAGCACCAGCTGCGGGAGCACGATCCGAATGAAGAGCCCCGCGCCGTGGAACCCCATCGCGCGTGCCGCCTCCGTCTGTCCGACGGGAAGCTGTGCCCACGCACCGCGCAGGATCTCCGCCACGTAGGCGGCATGATAGAGGACCAGGCCGATGAGCCCCGCGGTCCAAGCCGTCATTCGGATGCCGACCGACGGCAGCCCGTAGTAGAGCAGGTACGCGAAGATCAAGAACGGCAGCATGCGCATGCCGTCGACGTAGACGTGGGCGGCGCCCTTCAGCGACACGCGGCGCGACACCAGCGCATTGACGAGGAAGGCCCCCAGGATGAAGGCGCCGACCACGGACACGCCGAACAAGGTCAGCGTGTTGGAGAAGCCGCGCGCGAACCGCGGCCACTCCTGCAGGACGATCTCCCAATCACTCACCGAGGCACCTCATGCGGCACGTTTCGCGGCGCGCGCTTCGAGCACGCGTTGCAGGCGCACCATCCCTGCGATGATGAGCATGTAGATGATCCCGGCGGCGATGATCGGCGGCAGCGGCTCGTAGGTGCGCGCGGAAATGCGATCGGTAACGCGGGTGAGATCGACGATGCCGATGACGGCGATGGCCGGGCTCGCCTTGATCAGCAGCGTCGCCTCGTTCATCAGCCCGGGCAGCGCGGCCATGGACATCTGCGGCAGCATGATGCGGCGGAAGATGAGCCGTTTCGGCATGCCGACGGCCTGCGCCGCCTCCACTTGGCCGCGCGGGAAGGACTCGTAGACCGAGCGCCAAATTTCCGCGTTGAAGGTGGCCGTGTTGAGGAGCAGCGTCAGGACGCCCGCGGTGACGGCGTCGATGTTGATGCCGATCACCGGCAGCCCCACGAAGAGGAGCAGCACCAGGGTCACCAGGGGCGTGGCGCGTCCGATGGAGATATAGAGCGCCAACACCTGTGAGAGGACGGGAATGCCGGCGACACGGCCGAGGCCGAGGAGCAGGCCCAGCGGGACGCCGCCGAGGATCGCGATCGCGGAGATCCAGATCGTCGTCCACGCGCCCCAGAGGAGCATTTGAAGTTCGGCGCCGGTCACCCGTCTCGCCTCCTGTGCGCCGGTCGATCAGTCGGCCGACGTCAGGGATTCGTAGATCTCGACGGTGGTGATCGGCTCGGTCGGCAGATCCGGGAAGGCCTGTCCGAACCACTTCTCCTGCAGCTCGGCGAGCTTGCCGCTCTCCTTCATCTCGAGGATGAAGCCGTTGATGAACGCCAGGAGCTCCTCATTGCCCTTGGGCACCGGATAGGCATGGAAGCCGGGACCCGAAACGGGTTCGCCGATCGCGAACTCGTCGCCGCGCTCCTTGATGACGCTCTTGGCGGAGATGATGGAGTTGACGGTGTAGTCGAGGCGCCCGTTCTTCAGGTCCTCGTAGATCTCCGGATAGGACGTGTACTCCACCACACGCCCCATCGAGCCGCCGGTTTCCTCCAGCATGGCCTCCAGCTCGGGCAGGCGCGACAGCAGCACCGAGCCGGCCTGCACGCCGACGGTCAGCCCGTCGAGGTCGGCGACCGAGTTGATGCGGTCATCGTCGGCGCGCTTCATGTAGTAGTGCTGCGCGGAGGCGGTGGGCACGGCGAAGTCGAAGACGCGCAGGCGCTCGGGGGAAATGATCGACCCCGTGATGGCCGCGTCGTACTTGCCGGCACGCACGGAGGCCAAGAGGCCCGACCACGGCAGGATGTCCTGGCGGATCTCGAACGGCGCGTATTCTTTCAGCGCTGCGACCATGTCGTGGGTGAATCCGGTGGGCGTGTCGCCCTCCATGATCTCGAACGGGGCGTAGTTGTCCTCCGTCGCGATGCTCATGTAGCCGCGCTCCTTGATCTCCTCGAGATCAGCGGCGCCGGCGGCCATCGGCGCCACGATCAGCCCGACGGCGAGCGCGGTCCGTGTCAGGACTTTCGGCAGATCCACCATGTCTTGCTCCATCTGTTTCTTGTGCCACCGCCGCGGCGTGGGACGCCGAAGCTGAGGTGCGTGGCGGGAAGCGGTGCAACGTCGATGCCAATTTTCAGTCCGCGGCAGAAAAGCCTTCGCGAGCGACTGCGAGCGCGCGAGCGGGACCGCGGCAGCGCGGAGTTCTTCTGACCCCTGTGGTCCGCTCTTCGTCTCGATGCGACGGCTGGTGCTCGCACGGCACGGCGCGGCGCTACGCCGGAGGCCGGTCTTGTGCCGGGCGGCGTCACGTTCGACGATGTCCTCGGATAGCGAGTGTGCGAGCGGACCGAGCGCGTGCGCGTCAATCGGTCGATGCGATATCGTCGATCCCGCTTCGCGTCAGGCGCTCATAACGGCGGCGGTAGATGCCGATCACGGTGTCGAGCAGCGGCGGCGCCGGCTCGCCGAGCGCATCGAGGGCCGCCTTCATCCGCGCGGCATCATTGAGCTGGTCGGCCTCGGCGAGGAGGTCGGTCGCCTTCGCCGCCATCTCGAGTTCGTGGGACGGCGGGTGGTTCGGCCCGCCGATCAGGCCGAAGACGTCGATCGCCTCGGACTTGCCCTTCACGCGGACCTTGTCGACCAGCACGAACACGTAGCCGGCAGGGCGCGCCTGCTCGGCGGTGCGCGGGCCGACGAGGATCGGCAGGCCGTAGGTCTTGGTCTGGCTCTCCAGCCGTGAGGCGATGTTCACGTCGTCGCCGATGACGGAATAGTCGAACCGCTGACTGGCGCCGAGATTGCCGACGCAGCAGACACCGGTGTTGAGGCCGATGCCGATGGCGGTCTCCGGCAGCGCGCCGTTCGAGCGCGCGTTGAAGGTTTCGAGCGCGTCCAGCATGTTGAGCGCGGTCTCGCAGGCGTGGGCGGCGTGGGCAAAGTCGTCCAGCGGCGCGTTCCAGAACGCCATGATCGCATCGCCCATGTATTTGTCGATGGTGCCGCGGTGGGCGAGGATCACGCCCGTCATCTCGGTCAGAAACGCGTTGAGGAAGGCGGTCAGCGCCTGTGCATCCATCGCCTCGCCGATGGAGGTGAAGCCGCGAATGTCGGTGAAGAGGATCGTCATCGGCCGCATCTCGCCGCCGAGCGCCAGGCGCGCCGGGTCCTGCGCCAGGTTCTCGACCACATCGCGCGAGACGTAGCGGCTGAAGGCGTCGCGCACCCAGCGCCGGTCGGCCCGCTCGCGCACGGCGACCCAGGCGGTGGTGGCGAACAGCGTCACCCCGCTCGCCAGCGACGGGTACGACGGGTCGAGGAAAAGCCCGCCCCGCACGAACGCGAAGTAGCTGCCGGCGAACACGAGGCCGATGGTCCCGACGCCCACCAGCACCGCCGTCTGCGGTGAGAACAGCCCGGCGGCAAAGCCGAACAGGATCGCCAGCAGCACGAAGACCACGAGTTCCAGCCCCTCGGCCCAGCCGGGTCGCTCCAGCCGCACGCCGGCGACGATCTGCTCGATGAGCTGCGCGTTGATCTCGATACCGGGGATGGCCACGTCGATGGGTGTGGCCTGGAGGTCGAAGAGCCCGGACGCGGTGGCGCCGACGAGGATGATGCGACCTGCGATCTCCTCCGGCTTGGCCAGCCCCTCCAACACCCACCATGCGGGGATGTTCCGGCTCGGCTGCTGCGGTGTGTAGTGCATGAGCACGCTGCCGTCGCGCGTCGTCGGTACGGTGAGAGCGCCGATCTTCACCGCGTTGACCCCGGTCTGCGCGCCGAACGACGTTTGCCCGCTGGCGTTGGAAGAGCGGATGACGAAGCCGCTCGCCTGCTGGGCCACCCGCAGCGTCTCGGCGGCGAGGCCCGGCATGATGACCCCCTCCTCGGCGTGGAACATCAACGGCACGGAGCGCACGACCTGGTCGTTGCCCGGCAGCCAGTTGAGCGCCCCCAGGCCGACGGCCGCCTGGGCGAGCGCCGGCAGCGGGCCGTTGATCCGTCCGAAGTTCGGAAGGAAGTCGTAGGGCAGATCGCCGGCGAAGGCGAACCCGGCTTTCGGATCGGAAAAGCCTCGGTCGGACTGCGGCCGTTCCACGCCGGGCCCCGCCCCCGGCTCCAGCAGCACGCCGACGACCGCCGGCGCCTTCTGGAGCGAGCGCGCCAGGAGATCGTCGCCCCGTGGCACGCCCTGCAGCGCCTCGGCCACGCGCTCGCGTTCCGGACCCTCGGGCATCAGCCGGGCGATGTTGTCCGGCGACATCCGGTCCGCCTCGGCGAAAATGATATCGAGGCCGATGGCGGCGGCACCCAGCGCGGCCAGCCGGTCCACCAGCTCGGCGACCCGCGCCCGCGGCCAGGGCCATTGGCCCAGCTTATCGAGCGACTCCTCGTCGATTGCAACGATGCGCACCGGCGCGCCTGGATCGTAGGTCCGCGGGTGAAGGCTCTGGTACTCATCGAACACGATGGTCCGCAGCCTTTGCAGCGCGGCGAAGTCCTCGCGCTTGATGACGACACCCGTCACGATCAGGGCGAAGGTGATGAGGGTCAGCGGAGCGACGCGGTGGAGCAGGCGCCGCCATCGATTCGGCCTGGAACGCGCAGGTACTAGGGGCTCCACTCCGGGACCGCCTGCCTCACCGGTGCGTTCCATCGGTTCGGCACCTCGCCGCTGTTCAGGATGTTGCCGAGACGCGACACCTGCCGGAAGATCGCAGGATCGAGCCTCTGCGGTGGATGTGATCCTGCAGGCATCGTGTCAAGCTCCGTTGTACCAATTTGCATCCTTAAGTGCGTTTTCCGAGGAAGAGGTTCTCCCATGCCGGGCACGTCCACGGTGCGCCGCCGAACAGCACGCGGAGACTGGGCGCGTTGGGTTCTGGCACTCTTCCTTATGGCCGGCCTCTCCAGTGGCGCGTTGGCGCAGACAGGGACGCCCGGACCGACGGACCTCGAAGCCCGGCGCGACCAGCTCTTCCTCGCCACGCTCAACGACCCGGACGACCTCGACGTCGCGTTCGAGTACGCGCTCGTATCGGCCCAGCTAGGCGACTACGAGGGCGCCATCGCGACGTTGGAGCGTATCCTCGTGTTCGCTCCGAACCTGCCGCGCGTGCAGCTGGAACTCGGCGTTCTCTACTACCGCATCGGCGCCCGCGAGATGGCGCGCAGCTACCTCGAAGCGGTCGCGGCGCAGCCCAATATCCCCGGGCCCGTGCGCTCGCGCGTCGAGAGCTTCCTCGGCCAGATCGACGCGCAGGACCGCCGCCTCCTGGTGACCGGCCAGATCGTCGGCGGCGTCCAGTACCAGACCAACGCGAACGCCGCGCCCGGCGACGACACGATCTCGGTGAACGGCATCCCGGTGGTGCTGAACCAGGACGCCCGCGCATCGGCCGACTGGAACGTCTTCTCCCTCGCCCGCGCGCATTTCTCCTACGATCTGCGCAACCAGGGCGACCTCTTCGAGGTCGACGTCACGAACTACAACAGCGTCTTCGCCGACATGACGCGGCTGGACCTCAACCTGATCGAGGCGCAGTTCGGCCCCTCCTTCGGGCTCGGGCGTGTCGGTCTCGACGAGGCGCGGGTCGGCGTCTACGGCATCCTCGGCGCGAACGCGCTCGGCCACAGCATCTACTCCAGCACCTACGGCGCCGGCGCCCGGTTCGAGAGCAAGCTGATCGGCAACATGCTCTACGATGGGCGGGCCGAGGTGCGCGCCCTCAACTACGACAACTCCGTCTACTACCCCACGGTGCGCCTGCAGACGGGCGAGGAATATCGCGGCTCGGCGCGGCTGACGGGGCTGTGGTCGCCGCAGTGGATCACCTCGCTGGCGGCGGGCTCGCGCATCGTCGACGCGCGCGAGGACTTCAAGAGCTTCGCCGAGCTGTCGCTGGTGGGCAACGTCACCTACCGCTTCTTCGGGCCGGGCTACGGGCCGCTGGAAAGCGGGGTGCCGTGGGCGCTGTCCCTGACCGGGGGTGGCCTGTGGCGCGGCTACTGGGGCCCTGATCCGATCATCGACCCGAACGAGACCGAGGACGACTTCGCGCTGTGGGCCGAGGCCGGCATCTCGGTTCCGATCGAGCACAACTTCTCGGTCTTCCTCACCGGCCAGATCCGCCACCAGGCCTCGAACTACGACACGCGCGAGTACACGAACGCGATCTTCACGCTCGGGCTCTCCAAAAGGTTCTGATGATGGCGAAGACCCTCTCCCCCGCGCGTCTCGGCCTGTTGGCCGCCACCGCCCTCTCCACCCTCTGGTGCGCCACCCTCTGGTGCGCCACCCCGTCGCTGGCGCAGAACCGGATCGGCGTCACCACCGCGGTCAACAAAACTACCGACGTCGAGCGGAGCACCAGCCGGCGGACCGTCGTCATCGGCGACAACATCCTCTTCCAGGATCGCGTCATCACCTCCAGCGACGGCCTCGCCCAGATCATGTTCGTGGATGGGTCGGCCTTCACCATCGCCTCCAACTCGCGGGTGGTGATCGACGAGTTCGTCTACAACCCGTCCGCCACCGGCGGGTCGCTGGCGGCCGAGGTGACACAGGGCGCGCTGCGCTTCGTCGGCGGCAAGCTCTCCAAGCAGGGCGGCCAGGTGCGCTTCGGCACCCCCGTCGGAACGCTCGGCGTGCGCGGCGCCATCGTCAATCTCGACCTCGAGCCCGGGTGCCTGAGCGACGGGCGCTGCCCCAGCGCCACGGCCTCGCTGGTGTTCGGTGACGAGATCGTCCTCAACCCGGACGGCGGCGGCCCGCGCGGACGCATCTACAAGAACGGCTACTCGTTCGCCTTCTTCGGCACCGGCGCCAACGTCCGGGTCGAGACGGTGCCGACCACATTGCTCGACCAGTCGCGGTTGCAGGCGCGTCTATCGGGCCAGCCCGGCAAGCGTGGCGGCGCGGCCGTCGTCCCCACCAACGCGGACGTGGTCGCCAGCCTGATCCCGACCGTCAACTCCGATCTTGCGCCGGTGACGGTGCTGCCGCGTCCACGGCCGCAGATCGTGCGCAGCAGCTTCGCCCCGGAGCCGGGCGAGGTCGGCATCACGGACGTCACTAACGAGATCCAGACGACCATCATCGAGCAGGCCGCGTCGGACGAGATCCGTGACGACGTCGGCGGCGAGCCGCCGGAGCCGCCACCCCCGCCGCCGCCTCCTCCCCCTCCCCCTCCCCCACCACCACCGCCACCGCCGCCACCTCCTCCTCCGCCGCCACCGCCGCCGGATGACGAGCTGCCGCTGCGATCGGCGCGGACCCCAGGCTTCAGCCCGCTGACGCCAGGCATTCCCGGCGAGGACGTCGACTACGGCGGCCTGACACTGCTCGCCAACTACCCGATCGGCGAGACGTTCAGCTACGTGCGCAACGACGACGGCACGATCACCGCCATCCGCACCGACAGCGGCACCACGCTTCCCTACTCGGAGGAGGAAGGCGACAGGCGCTTCCGCCTGCAGTCCAACACGCTCGGCTTCACCTACGGGGAGGACGAGCAGTCCGGTCCGCTGGAAGGTGTCGCCTACCGTCGCGCGGACGGCTTCGTGCTCTACTACCTGCAGCCGGCCACGCCGGACGGCGCGTTCGAGCAGGTGCTGTTCACCGGCTACGGCGGCGAGGCGACCGCCCGCGAGGTCTTCCTCCCCGAAGCCGGAGAGCGTGACGCGCTGGTGCGCACGTACGAGATCGACGACAACCCGCAGTGGCAGCGCCAGGATCTCAACTCGCAGCTGCCGTTCCTCAACCCGCTGGTGGCGCGCGAATTCGGCCGGGCGCTCCTGTCGGCGAGCACCACCGACCTCCTGATGGTCGACAGTCCCGATTTCGCCGAGCAGCCCGGGACGCTGCAGGCCGGCATGGTCATCCGCGGCTCGGGCGTCGACCAGCGCTCGGTGGTCTCGCTCGGCGTCGGCTTCGTCAGCGGCACGTTCGGCGATATCGACGATGCCGGTCTCTTCGCGGTCGGCTCGCGCCGGGGCACCTATCGCACCAACGCCGAGTTCAGCGCTTCGGCCATGACCGGCGCGCTCGGCAACGCCGACCTCATCGTCGACGGCAAGCCGGAGACGATCTACGGCCGCAACGGCGAGACCTTCGCCATCGTGCCGGGCACGGTGCTGTCGGACGACGCCCCCTACACTGACGATACCGTGGTGGCAGAGCGCGAGCCGGTCGTCGGGTTCGTGGACGTGCAGCCGGAGAGCGGCGGGCTGCTGGGGGACAACGAGTTCATCAGCGGCACCGGCGTCCTGGCCAACCTCGCCTCGCAAACGCCCGTCACCGCGTTCGACCGTGTGGTCGGCCAGTTCGAGGGCTTTGCCGCCGGCATGCTTGAGCCGGACGTGGGCACACCCGTCGCGATGCGCTCCACCGGCACCGGCCAGTTCGTGTTGCAGACGTTGGTGCAGCGCTCCGGCATCGGCGGCGTCGTGATCGTTGACAACGTCGATGGGTCCGAGTCGGAGGATGGGAGCGCCGTCGCCCGCTACCAGGTGCCGTTCGGCCTCGGCACGCGGGACCTGTCCCAGCGCGCCGACGTCACCGGCCAGGTCGAGGCGTCGGTCCCCGTCGTGCGCGGCTCGACGACCACCGAGACCTATGTCGATCACGACACCTATGGGGCGATCGAGGCCGGCTACAACAACCAGCCGGGGAGCCCCGACACCAACCTCACCACGGCGTCGGGCGAGATCGCCCGGCAGGTGGCCGACAAGAGCCCGGCCACGTACATGATCCCCTCCACCCTGGCGCCGCAGCCGGAGCTCTTCGCTGACGCGGGCGTCACCGAGTGCGAGTGTGCGTTCCTCGAGTGGGGCTGGTGGGGCACGCAGACCGACACCGAGACGGCCGATGGCGACACGCGGCGCGACTTCGTCCACCTCGGCACGTGGGCCGCGGGCGACGTCACCCGCCAGATCGACCTGCCGACCACCGGCTCCGCGACCTACGACGGTCACGCTGTCGGCAACGTCGCCGCCCAGACCGCGACCGGCACGGCGCAGTATGTGGCGGTGGGCGACGTCCACATGGACTTCGACTTTGGCGAGCGGGCCGGCAACATCGCCTTCAGCAACTTCGACGGGCGGGACTTCGGCGGCGGCGTCGGCATGCAGGAGACGCAGGCGAACCTCAACCAGTTCGGCGGTTCGCTGAGCGGGGGCGATATCACCGGCGGCGTGTCGGGCGCGTTCGTCGACGGCCCGGCCATGCGGGCGCAGGGGATCATCGGCTCCTTCGATGCCGCCGAGCCCGGATGGCGGGCGACCGGCACGTTCGTCGGCCAGCGCTACTTCGGAGCGGCGGCGCTCCGCGCGCCGCCGCTCGCATCTCGGAACGGTGTTTCGAAATGGGAGAAACCGTTTAAGGTGTCCGCAAAAAGCCCAAGGACACGAGAGACGGTTTGCCCATGACCCGCGCCGACACGACCAGCGCCGAAGCGCCCCACGCCGCCACGAGCGCCGCGACGTTCCGCGACCCCTACGAGGGCTCGTCGCTCAATCGGCTGTTCAACCCCAAGAGCATCGCCATCGTCGGCGTGTCCGCACGCGAGACATCGTTCGGCGCGCGCTTCGTCGCCAACCTCTACGCCTTCACCGGGACGCTCTACCTCATCAACCCGAAGCGCACCGAGCTTTACGGGCGGCCCTGCTACCCTTCCCTCGCGGACCTGCCCGAGCCGCCCGACTGCGTGGTCATCGCCACCGACCTGAAGACCGTGGAGCCGATCTTCGAGGAGGCGATCGCGGTGGGCGCGGGCGGCGCGGTGGTGCATCGCGTCGGGCTTTGCCGA
>CAVYVL010000003.1:0-410564 GCA_963771975.1 uncultured Alphaproteobacteria bacterium
CGTTCGTTTCCGGGCGGCGACTTTGTATTCGTAGGCTCCGAGATCGGGCGCGGTGGGGTCGATGCGGAGGAGGGTGTCCTGTTGCAGCCAGTGTTTTTCAGACTCAAGGAAGTAGGGAAGGGACAGGCAGAGGACGATGATGGCTACCGCATAGGCGGGGAGCAGGGCGCGCAAGGTGCTGGCCCGGAGGTAGCGGCGCGTCGGATCTCGTTTTACGATCGCCAGCAGCGCGTTCAGGAAAATGCCTGCGAGCCAGAGGGCGGGGACGCTTGCTAGGCCGACCAGCGCGAAACGTGTCGGTCCGGTGTAGCGAAGAACCGGATAGGCGGCGAGCGACCAGACGAGGATGAGAAAAAGCATGGCGACACTTCCCCATCTGGTCCCTGTTTTACCCCGAAAGGAGCGAGGCGCTTCGAGAGGCGCAAGCGGATCAGGACCGCGGGAGCGAGCAGGAGTGTCGTCAGGATGGCGAGCAGTTGCACGCCTGTAAATACGAACTGGAAGTGCTGCAGGCCGTAGTCCCGGCCACCGAGAGGCGTGAGACGGCCGACGGCGAGAATCAGGAAAAGTGGAAGAACGATGCCTCCGATCACGATCCATACCCAGTCGCACCCTCGCAACAGCCGGGAGAGAAGTCCCGCAGGGTGGCGGACGGGCGGCGGCGAGAGGAAGCGAGCGAGGTAAACCGGTATGGAAGCGAGAAAGATGGCTAGCGCCACAAGCACAAGGCCGAAGCGGGTGGCGACTTCGTGATCGACCATGCGGAGCGGGCGGAGGTCCGAGTCGGGGATCGCTTGACGCGTGCTCGAATGGTTTTCGATGAGGGGCAGATACTCGGCGACGAGGTTCGATCCGTTCGCTTCCAATGCCGTCTGGTTGAACGACCTTTCGCGCATTTGTTTCAAGTCCCGCTCCCGCTGGACCGCATCCATCTGCCTTTGGAAAGTGCGGGCGAGTTCTTCAAATCTGAGTGTCCGCGCGGCAGTGCGCAGATACTGGGCGTTCGAGGAAATGACCAACTGGTTCACAAGCTCACCGACAAAGGTGCTGTCGGGATTGTTGGCCAATCCTCCGGCCAGATGATCGTGCATTTCCACGAGAGTGAGGAATTCCTCGCCTCTGCCTTCGGAGGCCAGAAGCGAACTGTGCGCGGGTCGCGAGGATGTCGGCGATCTTCCTGAAGGAAATATATCCTGCGGCCCCTCCCCATTCGTAGGATTGGTAACCGATCCATTCGGCGAGAGTCCCGTCAGGAAGCAGATTCACTCTTCCCGGGTCATACGGTTTGAATAGGTTTCGAAATCGGGAAGTCTCGCCGCCTTTTCAATAAGATCCAAGGCTTCAGAAAACGCCTTCTCGTCGAGAACCTCGAACTTCCTGTCAGTCGGCAGGGGGCCGAGCCTCACTCCGTTTTCGTAGCGCTCGGGAGGACGGACTCGATCCTTTTCGAGTTTCCCCTCGACGGAACCGCCGCCGATCCGGCCTGCGGCATAGTAGAGGAAGTAGGAGTTTTCCGGCGCGATCCGACCGACGGTCTCGAAGTAATCGGGAGGCAGCGCGTTGTGTTCATTATAGTAGTTGGCCGCGTACTCGCTGTAATAGGCAGGATTTTCCGGAGCGGTCTCGGTGAGGAGTTTCAGTCTGTCGAGATCGGTGATGTCCGGGTCGGGGAAAAGCAGGCGTTGCTCCCGGGTAAGTGTGGCTGGCAGGGGAGGCGGATCGCTGGGCAGGAAAACTGAAGCCTCGATGTATGAATCCGCGAGTTGATAGACAGGATATACATGGATGACAGCTCCTGCCAGCATGAGGACTGCCGCCAGCCTGAGAAGGAACCACAGGACGGAGCTTGTCTTCGACCGGGCTTTTCCGAGTCGCTCCAAGGCTTCGGGGATATCGCGGGGTGGGATTCGTCAAAGTGTTCTTCGAGCAAGGCCACAGCGGCCAGCCGTTGCTTGCGTTTCCGCGAGGGGCTTGGTGACGGCCTCAATGAGTGGATGGGTTTCAGGGAGCACGGGTTGGGAAGTTATTGTTCAAAGCCGAGAATGGCGTTGGTGTCTTTCCGGATACGGACTCCGGTTTTGTATTCGTGGGGGGTCATGGCCGGATACTCCGGATCGAGCTTGGTGAACGTGTCTTTGGCGAACCATTGACGTTCCGATGCGTTGACCAGTGGGTAGAGCAAAGCGAGGACGAGAATGCCCAGTGAGTAAGCTGGTATCAGCGCCTCGGCTGTCGCCGCTCTTGTGACGCGCGCATGGCGCTTTCCAAAAAGCGCGCGTGCGGAGCCGATGAAGACGGTGAGACCCAGAAGCCCGGAAGGCACTAGAAACAGTATCTGAATTACCGTCTCGTTGGCGAATCTTGTGGCGAAAAAGTAAAGGCCCGGCACGCAGGCCAGGACGAATGTCAATACCAGCCAGCCGACGACAGATTTTCGCTTTGCAAACGCGAAGGGAGCCGCCCTTTTCCGCAACCTCCAGCGGATGAGGAGGGTGGGTGCGAAATGGGTGCAAAGAAACAGCAGCAGGTAGTGACTGAACGGAAAGAGTAGGCCGTAATAACCCAGTCTATGCTCGCGGCCTCCCAATGGAGTGAAGCGATTGATGAGGATGATATATAAAAAAGGGAGTAAAACCCCACAGCCGAGAATCCACAACCAGTCGGTCCTATCGAGCAAAAGCAACAGTCGGCTTGCTACCTTCCGGGCAGGACGTGGAGCGCGGAACCGGATAGGAAAACCGCGACAGAAGCGAGGATTAGCAAGACAACGCTCGCGGCCAACATATCTGGACGCAATTTCGTGATCCACGAGTCTGCCCGGTCGAGTTCGTCGCTGGTGATCGGGACGGGAATCCTAACGTGCCTGCCGGAGATTGACGGGACGAGGAGGTTCGCGAACATACTTCCCTCGGAGCTGACAGTATCCACGTGATCGGAGGGGTTCTCCGTTTCCTCCATTCGATTCTCTCGTCCACGCGCGATTTTCTGCCTTGCAGTCGCGCGACCTCGTCGTCGAACCCCGCTTTTGCCGCAGCGTCATTGGCGGCTGCCGTTGTTCCGGCCACTGCGACCGTCAAAACCATCTCATCGATCAACGATCCGACGGGAGAGGAGGCCCATGTCTTGAGAAAGTGCTCGTTATCGTCCATCAGCCTTTTGATCCCCGGCGTATCACCGTTTTCCGCCAGCCTGGCGAATTCTGCGGCGACCATTTCGACGAGCTCGCGGAGCCAGATAGATGGTGCGGGCTGGCCCGCGACGTAGCCGATGGAAGCGATTCGTTCCGTCGGATCACTTTGTTTCAGCAG
Organism: uncultured Alphaproteobacteria bacterium; assembly: GCA_963771975.1. GTDB lineage: Bacteria > Pseudomonadota > Alphaproteobacteria > Rhizobiales > Amorphaceae > Acuticoccus. Next base: position 3,309 of record CAVYVL010000003.1, read on the forward strand.
CGGGATCCTTTCCGCAAGAAATGAGCTGCCATAGTTATCAAAGCGTGGCAGGGATCTGGCTTGGTGGAAGAGGACCAGCGCATCGGCCAACCGCTTTTCATCCAGCAAATCATACCGGATGAGGTCGTTTCTTTGCTTTTCGTCTTCGGTTCGTCGAATCGCATCCACCGAGTCTTTTCCCACGATGGCGGCACCTAGATATAGAAAATATGCGTTATCAGGATCAATCCGTGCAACCGTCTCGAAGTAGTCGGGAGGGAGTTTTTTGAAACTGCTAATATATTGGGCAACGTAGTCCGCATAGAAATCCGGGCGTCCTGGGGACCGCTTTCCGTAAGATCCTGTTTCTGCCGGAGCAGGGGCTTTTGAGGATCGCCGAGAAGGAGGTTTTGCTCCGGAGTGAGATCGCTACGAAGTTTCTCCGCAGGTGGTCGGAGGATGTTTGATCCGAAATGGGAATTTAGGATCAGAATGGATCTCATCTTCGTGACCAGTGCGATACCAAGCACGATCAAGGAAATCCCTGCCAGACCAGGTAACAACCACTTCCAAAATCCAGCGATTTTTCCGTCATCGATCTTCTGGGAACCGGGCAAGTGCCTGCGGAATGGCCGGATGGGTTTGATCGAAGTTCTCCTCCAGCATCGCATTCGCCGCCAGCCGCTGCTCCACGTTGTCCGCGAGGGGTTTCGTGACAGCTTCGATGAGTGAGTGGGTTTCTGGGAGCACGGATTGAGAGCGTGGGATTCCGCGCATGCTTTGGCAAACAGCTTTGTAGCGCCTACTCAGGCACCGGCGATCGCGAAGGCGAGAGCGGTGAGCATGGCTCCGACTCCCAGATAGAGAGCGCTTGCCATCCCAGCGTTGGAGGTTTTTTCAAATCCGAGCCCGCCCCAAAACCAGCGGAAGTGAATGAAGAGGGCGGCGCAGGCGTAAACGGCGGCCATGGCCTTCGCGGCATCGCCGGTGAGATCGAAGCTGCTCTCTCTATGGGAGAGGCTGAACCAGATCGCATTTTCGGTGATCCATGCTCGCGCTGCGAAGAAGGCCGCTACGATTGGTGCTACGATCCCAAAGCCAATCAAGGATGGCCATGCGCTCGTGCCGCGTGGTGCCGAGATTCTCCGCGAGATCGGTCATGTCCTCACCCGGTCCTTTGCTGAAGTTCACGGTGACCGGTGAGGAGAAGTGGGAAGGGGAGGGGGCTATTTCCCCCAGCGCTCCATGAGCGTTTTCGCCATGTCGCTTGGAGTTTCCGCGACGGCGATTCCGCATTCGGCGAGGATCTTTTTCTTCGCTTCCGCAGTGTCTTCCTCGCCACCGACAATGGCTCCGGCATGGCCCATGCGGCGGCCCGGAGGCGCGGTTGCTCCTGCGATGAAACCGGCGATTGGCTTCTCGCAGTTGTCTTTCGCCCAGCGGGCGGCTTCGTCTTCGGCGTTGCCGCCGATCTCGCCGATCATGATGATTGCTTCGGTCTCGTCGTCGTTGAACATTTTGAGGACGTCGAGGTGAGTCGTGCCGTTGATCGGATCTCCGCCAATACCGACGCAGGTGCTCTGACCGAGGCCGAACTGGTGAGTTGGTAGACGGCTTCGTAGGTGAGGGTGCCCGAGCGGGAAACTACGCCAACTTTACCGCGCTTGTGAATGTAACCGGGAGCGATACCGATGCGGCAACCTCCGTGGAATTTTCGCCGGTGCCTGGAGTAACGATTCCGGGGCAGTTCGGTCCAATGAGCGCGCGCCGATTCCCTTCATCGCTTCTGCACCTTCATCATGTCCATCACGGGGATTCCCTCGGTGATACCCACGACGAGCTCGACGCCTGCGTCGACTGCTTCGAGAATTGCGTCCCCTGCGAATGGCGGTGGAACGAAAATCGCACGGAGCGGTTGCGCCGGTTTCGGAAACAGCGTCACCGACGGTATCAAAAATAGGAACGACATCAGCGAACATCTGCCCACCTTTGCCGGGAGTCACGCCGGCGACAAGCTTGGTGCCGTAGTCGAGACAAAGCTGTGCGTGCCGCGCACCGAATGAACCGGTGATGCCTTGAATGAGAATCTTCGTGTCTTCGTTAACGAGAATGGCCAGGTGTTGAAAAAATGTAAGTTTCTGTTCGTTGTTCGCCGACCGCTTTACGATTTTTTCGCTGCGTCAGCGAGGTCGTCGGCGGCGATGAGGTCGAGGTTGGAGGCGGCGAGGGTTTCTTTGCCTGCCGCGACGTTGTTGCCTTCGAGGCGAACGACGAGGGGAATGTCAGGCCGGTTTCCTCGCCAGCGGCGACGACGCCTTCGGCGATGACGTTGCAGTCCATGATGCCTCCGAAAATGTTGACCAGGATGCCTTTCACGTTCGGGATCGCCGAGGATGATTTTGAAGGCGGCGGTGACCTGCTCCTTGGTAGCACCGCCGCCTACGTCGAGGAAGTTGGCTGGCTCGCCGCCGAAGTGTTTGATGATGTCCATGGTGGCCATGGCGAGGCCGGCGCCGTTGACGAGGCAGGCGATGTTTCCGTCCAGCCCGATGTAGTTGAGATCGTATTTCGCGGCTTCGACCTCGCGGGGATCCTCTTCCTCGGGGTCGTGGAATTCCGACGACTTCCGGATGGCGGAAAAGGGCGTTGTCATCGAAATCGAATTTCGCATCAAGAGCGAGGACGCGGCCGTCAGGGGTGGTGACGAGCGGGTTGATCTCGACCATGGAACAGTCACAGGGGATGAAGAGTTTGTAGAGGACTTGAGAAGTTTCCCGAACTGCTTCGCGGTGTCTCCGGAGAAGCCGAGCTCTGCGGAGAGCTTGCGAATCTCGTACGGCTGGAGGCCAAGGAGCGGGTGAATTTTTTCGCTGAAAATTATCTCCGGAGTCTTTTGAGCGACTTCCTCGATGTTCACGCCACCTTCGGTGCTAGCAACGATGACCGGGCGCGCAGGTTTCGCGGTCCATGAGAATGGCGAGGTAGTATTCGTGCTTGATGTCCACCGCGTCCGCGATCATCACTTTGCGGACCAGCTTGCCTTCGTCACCGGTCTGCTCGGTGACGAGGGTCTGTCGAGCATTTTGCCGGCGAACTCCGCGGCCTCTCCGGGCTGTCGACGAGGTGGACGCCGCCTTGGAAGCCGTTTTTGAAAGCTCCTTTGCCTCGGCCACCGGCGTGGACTTGCGCTTTGACGACGAGTTTGGAACCGGCGATTTCCTCGGCGGCGGCGGGCTTCGGGGCTGTTGGCCACTTTCCCTTGCGGGCTGGGGACTTCGAAACGGTCGAACAGCTCTTTGGCTTGGTATTCGTGGATGTTCATAGGTTCAAAATTCAGGCAAAAACCGGGGCAAACTAGCTTCCCTCCGGCGAAGTGGTCAAGCAGCCCCTGACTTAAATTTCAACTTCCGGCTGCTCTCACGATCCGGCATATGAGTGGATTTGACATCCCAGCATCTTGGCTTCAGACTCGGGGAATGAAAGCTCTGCTCGCCACGCTCCTTCTGGCCCCGTTCCTCCACGCCGCCGAGAAACCCCGCAACATCGTCTTCTTTCTCGTCGATGATCTCGGGGTGAAGGATATCAATATCGATGGGTCGGACCCTTTTTACGAAACACCGAATCTGGAAAGCTTCGCGAAGACTGCCGTGAATTTCACCAACGGTTACGCGAGTTGCCCGGTCTGTTCACCAACCCGCGCCGCGATCATGACCGGCCAGAATCCGGCCCGCACTCACCACACGGATTACTTCGGCGCGCCGAACCAGTATAAAGATGCGGTCCCGGCTGGCTACGATCCGGTTGAAAGCACTTCCTGGTACTCGCGAGGAACACTACAGGTGCGACCGGGTCAAGCTTCCCCATCTGGCCGGCACCTCTACATCAACAACCTATCTCACTCCCACACGACGCTCCGGAGGCACTGAAAAAGCAAGGTTACGCCACCTTCTTCGCGGGGAAATGGCATCTCGGAAACACGGGATTTTTCCCGCAAGACCACGGTTTCGATATCAACAAAGGAGGACTTGATCGTGGAGGTCCCTACGGCGGCAAAAAATACTTTTCTCCTTATGGGAGCCTCTTCCTCGAGGATGGCCCGGACGGTGAGTTTCTTACCTCCCGCTTGGCGGACGAGACCTCGGCATTCATTCGCGAGAACAAGGACAAACCGTTCCTCGCCTACTTTTCCTTTTACGCCGTCCATCAGCCCATCATGGCACCGAAGGAGTTGGTCGAGAAATACGAGAAAAAGCGCAAGGAGCTCGGCCTGAAAAAGACGAGTTCGCCCCCGAGCCGCCGCGCGAGAATCGCACCGTCCGCTCCCACGCCGTCTATGCCGCGCTGCTTGAAGTCATGGATGATGCCGTTGGGAAAGTGCTGAAAACTCTCGACGAAGAGGGCCTTGCGGAAAATACCCTAGTCATTTTCACCTCGGACAACGGCGGCCTCTCCACCTCGGAAGGCTCTCCAACCTCGAATCTTCCTTACCGTGCCGGAAAAGGCTGGCTCTACGAAGGGGGATTCGCGTCCCGCTGTTGGTGCGTGATCCACAGTTTCCTCACGGCGGCACCACCACCGCGGAGCCGGTGTATTCCACCGATTTTACCCGACCATCCTCGCCGCCACCGGTCTCGATCCGCTCCCCGATCAGCACAAGGACGGCGTTTCTTTCCTGCCCTATCTCGAAGATCCCGCCAAAAAGCCCAGCAACCGTCCCCTCATCTGGCACTACCCGCATTGGGGAAATCAGGGAGGCTCGCCGGGCGCGGCCGTCCGAGAGGGAAATGGGAGCTCATCCGTTGGGAGTGGCCCGTACGGACGGAGCTTTTCGATCTTGAGGCAGATCCCGGCGAGCAAAGGGACGTTTCGGCAGATCATCCAGAGGTCGTCAGCGGCCTCAACATTCGCATCGACAGCTTCCTCTCCGAAGCCGGTGCGTATCAGACCGCCAAGAACCCGAACTTCAAGGGTGAGTTCAAGAAGTGGTGACGAAAAGGGGACCACACGCGCCTCGCATGTCCCGCAGTGCGCCCTCGCTCTCCGGCGACCGGGACCACGGACCCGCCCAAAACCAGACCTAGGGAGACTACATCACATCAGGGAAAACGAAAAAGGTTGAACCACGGATTTCGCGGATTATCACGGATGAAGACCCCTGAGTTCGTCCGGATGTGGCAGAGGTGGCTGGAAGAGATCCCGGACAAGAAAGAAATGATTGGAACACATTACTTTTATCCGTGCAAATCCGTGAAACCTGTGGTTAAAGTTTCTGAAAACCCCAAACTTCTCCCCAATAGAGACACCCTGTAGTCTTAACCCTGCATCGCCCGCTTGCCCCCCGGCCCGTGATCTGCTTTTCTTCGGAGCATGGGGAAGATCACCACGCACGTTCTCGAACTTTCATCGGGGAAACCCGCGCAGGGCATATGCGTGAAGCTTTACCATCAGGGCGACCTTCTTCATGAGACGGTCACCAATGAGGATGGTCGCTGCGACTCCCGCTGATCGAGGACCCAGCGCCTGGTAGCTACGAACTGGTGTTTTCCGTAGGCGATTTTCTACCGCAAGAGTGGAACCGATAGTCCTTTTCTCGATGACGTGCCGCTTCGTTTCCTCGTGGAGGCCGGTCAGTCTTACCACGTGCCTCTGCTTTGCACTCCGTGGTCCTATTCCACCTATCGCGGGAGCTGAAATGCCATGCAGCGTTCCCCTGAGATACCGCGCGCACCCGCATCGAGATTCTCGGACGTATCAGCGACAGCACCGAGCACCTCGTCCGCACCTTTCTCTCCCCGGCGAACCTGCTCGCCGCTCGGACCATGGTCGGCTGGATGGAGGATCTCGGTATGGAAACAACACATTCTGCCGACGGCACCGTGCGCGGAATTCTCCGGGCCTCGAAATCCTATGCCGCCGCCCCTACTCTCGGCTCCCACATCGATACAGTGATCGACGCGGGGAAATACGATGGCGCTCTTGGCCTCATCGCCGCTCTCGCCGCCTTGGAATATCTGCGGGAAAAATCTATCACAGCTTCCGTTCCCCATCCACCTGCTCGCTTTTTCCGACGAGGAGGGCACCCGTTTCCAGACCACCTATCTTGGCAGCCGCAGCATTGTGGACGACCTTGATCCAGTCACCTTCGCCCGTACCGATGCCACCGGGACTCTCTGTCGGAGAGTCCCTCGAAAACGAAGCTGGGGGGAGGGGGCCGAGAAAATTCACTACGAAAAAGGAATAAGGACTCGTGGATACGTGGAACTGCACATCGAGCAAGGGCGTATCCTTGAAGAAGCGAATGAAGCCGTTGCGTTGTTTCCGGGATCGCCGGGCAATCCCGGTTCTCCGTGACCGTCACCGGACGTGCCGATCACGCCGAACCACCCCCATGGAAATCCGTAGCGATGCCCTCACGGGAGCCGCCGAATGCGTTTTGGCCATCGAGAAAATCGCACGCGAGATCCCACCTCTCGTCGCCACCGTCGGGAAGCTCGAAGTCCGTCCCGGTGCCTCGAACTCCATCCCGCAGTCCGTCCACTTCACCATTGACCTCCGCCATCCGAACGATCCCGAGCGCGCCCGTCACCAGTCGGATCTTGAGAAAACCTGTGGAGAAATTTGCCAGAAGCGCGGTCTCGCTCTCGATTGGAACATCGTCCAAGAAGAACACGCTGCCGTCCTGCGATCCACGGCTCATCGCTCGCCTCGAAGCCGCCACCCGCAAGATCACCGGGACCGCCCGCCTCATCACCAGCGGAGCCGGCGACGACGGAGTCGCCATCTCCGCAGCCATGCCCATTGCGATGCTTTTTGTCCGCTCTCTGGATGGCCTTTCCCACCACCCGGACGAATTTACGTCCGACGAAGACATCGATACCGCCATCCGAGTCCTGATCGGGTTCCTAACAGAGTTTTCCCATGAGTGAGCACGACCTCATCATCCACGGCACCGCTCCCGGCGGCGGTCCGTTTTCTCTGGCGGTTTCCGAGGGGAAAATTGCTGCCGCAGGAGAAAGCGTTTCCGGCTCGGCGGAGCGGGAGATCGATGTCAGTCCGGATATGATCTTCCCCGGCTGGATCGACTCCCATGTGCATTTCAACGAACCAGGTCGAACCGAATGGGAGGGCCTCCACACCGGCTCCCTCGCCCTCGCCGCCGGAGGAGGAACCGCGTTCTTCGACATGCCGCTCAACTCTTCCCCGCCCGTCACGAATCTCGCTCGCCTGGATGAAAAGCGCCGAATCGCTGAGGAAAAATCCCATCTCGATTTCGCTCTCTGGGGTGGCCTTGTCCCAGATTCGCTCGCTTTCATGGAGGAAATGGCAACGGGCGGAGCGATTGGCTTCAAAGCCTTCATGTGCCACTCCGGCCTCGACGAATTTCCGGCAGCGGATGAGAAGACCCTACGCGAAGGTATGAAAATCGCGAAAGATCTTGGCCTTCCCGTCGCCGTTCATGCGGAAATTTCCCGTCGTATGAAGGTGGAGGGAAAAGACATGGCCGCATGGATCGCCTCACGCCCGCGAGAGTTCGAGCTGACCGCCATCCGTCTCGCTCTCGGACTCGCGGAAGAAACCGGCTGCGCGCTCCACATCGTTCACGTCACCTGCCACGAGGGCATTGATCTGATTTCTGAAGCGAAAATCCGAGGCATCGACGTCACCGTAGAAACCTGCCCGCATTACCTCCTGATGACAGACGAGGACGCCTGTCGGATCGGCGCCCCAGCCAAATGCTCCCCGCCCCAACGCCCAGCGGAAACGGTCGCGGCCATGTGGGATCGCCTGCGTTCGGGAGCCATCGATACCATCGGCTCCGACCATTCACCCTCCTCCCCGGACCTGAAAACCGGCGTTAACATGTTCGACATCTGGGGCGGAATCGCCGGAATTCAGCACGGCCTGCCCCTCGTTCTGGAGCAGGATTTCAATCTCATTCCGCAGCTCCGAACCAATGTCGTCGAGCGATTCCGCCTCCCTCAGAAAGCCTCCCTTGCCCCCGGAAGTGATGCGGATTTCATCGTCGTGAAACGCCGTGAGCACACCATCGCTCGCGAGGAACTCCTCACTCGCCACCCGATCTCTCCCTACATCGGTCGCACCACCGGCCTTGAAATCACCGCCACCTACCTTAGGGGGGAGCGGGTGAGCGCTGCGACCAAGGGCCATTTCCTGAAACCAACTCCAATTTGATATGCATACCCGCACCAACGTAAAACTCCGCCACGCACTCATCGCCCCGGATGGCCACGTCCCCTCCGTGTTTCCCGGCTGGGAAAATGCCACCGCCTACGTGATGCTCTCTCCCGCCATGGGAGCCTGCCTCTCCCAGATCCTCATCACTTTCGAAGAAACCGGCGGCAAGTGCCCCTTCGATGCGGACGAATACGAGCACGCACTCTACGTGGAAACGGGGACATGCACGATCACTCGCGACGATGCCGAACCTATCGAACTCGGTCCCACCGGCTTCGCATTTCTCCCTTTCGAAACCTCCTTCCACATCCACGGAAACAGCGACACCCGCATCACCTTGTTCCGGAAAATCTTCGAGCCACATCCCGATCTCGATGTCCCGCCCATCGTCTCCGGCCACGCCCGCGATGTCCCGGACGAAGCATTCATGGGCAACGAACGCGCCCGCCTCCAGACCCTTCTCCCCGTTGATCCTCGCTACGATCTAGCGATCAACATTTTCACCTACCAGCCCGGAGCGACCCTGCCCTTCGTAGAGACGCACATCATGGAACACGGCCTGCTCATGCTTTCCGGCCAAGGCATCTACCGCTTGGAAAACGACTACTACCCGGTCGAAGCCGGCGATGCAATCTGGATGGCCCCCTACTGCCCGCAATGGTTCGCAGCCATCGGCGACGTCTCCGCTTCCTACCTTTACTACAAGGACATCCACCGCCTCCCATGACATCGACCCTGACCATCAATCGAGTTCCGGTCGATGTCTCAGGCGTGCCTCTCGCGGAGAGCATGCTCGATTTCCTGCGCCGCACCGGCCGCACTGGCTCCAAGATCGGATGCAACGAAGGCGACTGTGGTGCCTGCACGATTCTCCTGCTGGAAAGGGAAGGCCCGCCCCGCGCGATCAACGCCTGCCTCGCACTCGTTCACTCTCTCGTGGGTAGGGAAATTCTCACGGTGGAAGGCCTCGCTGCAAATGATGGCACCCCGCACCCGGCGCAGCAGGCCATGATCGATTGCAACGGCTCCCAATGCGGATACTGCACCCCCGGTATCGTCTGCTCGCTCGCAGAATCCGCCGCCCGCGGAACTACTGGAAACGCCGTAGCCGTTGCCGATCAGCTTTGCGGAAACCTGTGTCGCTGCACCGGTTACCGACCCATCCGCGAGGCCGCCGCCTCAATCCCACAGACAGATCTACCACCTGCTCCCGATTCGAAGCCGACGGCCACCCCCACCTACCACACACCCACCAGCCTTCAGGAAGCATTGCTTCTAAAAGCCGCTCATCCCGCCGCCCAGTTCATCGTAGGCGCCACGGAAATCGCCGTGCTCATCAACAAGCACCATCTCCGCCCCGAACTTTTGATTTCCCTAGAGCATGTCGCCGAGTTGCGTGTTTTCGAAAAAACAGCCACCGACTGGCAGATCGGAGCTGCCCTTCCGTTGACGGATCTGGAGGAGAAACTTGCCGGCAAGATCCCAGCCATCTCCGCAATGCTGCGCCTTTTTGCCTCTCGTCAGATCCGCCACCGCGCCTCCCTCGGCGGCAACCTCGCCACCGCCTCACCCATCGGCGATTCCGCCCCCGTCCTTCTCGCGCTCGACGCCTCGGTCACCCTCTGCTCCCTCAATGGCAAGCGCACTGTCCCGCTCGCGGATTTTTTCACGAGCTACCGGAAGACCGTCATGCAGCCGGGTGAGATTCTGAAAACCATCCACATTCCCGCCGATCTAGCAGGCCGTTGCGAGTTCTACAAAGTCTCCAAACGCCGGGAAATGGATATCTCCACCGTCTCCGCAGCGATCCGCCTAGTGACCGATGATGAGGGGAAAATCACTACCGCCAGACTCGCCTACGGAGGTGTCGCCGCCACTCCCGCCCGCGCCACCGAAGTCGAGAAAATGCTCCTCGGACTCGATCGTTCCGAAGTATCTTCCCAGCGAATCCTAGATGCCCTAAGTGCCACTTTCGATCCCCTAGACGACCACCGAGCCAGCGCCAACTACCGCCGCCGCCTGGTGCGAGATTCTTCCTAAAATACCTCGCCGGCGAGTTCCAAAGCATCTCGCCCCCCGTCCTCACTAAGCCAGCCTTTGATCCCGCCGCCCCTCCCCATGAGTCTGCCCTCGGCCATGTCACCGGCTCTGCCCGCTACACGCACGACATCGCCCTACTAGGAAATCCACTGCACGTCTGGCTCGTAAGATCCACATTCGCTGCAGGAAAATTAAACGATGTCGATGTCTCCGAGGCCCTCAAACAACCCGGTGTCCACACCGTGCTCACGGCGGACGACGTCCCCGGTCACAACAACACCGGCCCCTCCCGCCAGGACGAGCCATTGTTCGCTTTTGGACAAATCGAGTTTCACGGGCAGGTCATCGCCGCCGTCATCGCAGACACCCCGGAGCAGGCGCGACTGGCCGCCACCCATGTGAAAATTTCCTGCACCCCGGGCGCCCCGATCATCGGGATCGAAGCCGCAATCGCAGCCGATTCCTTTCACACCACTCCACACATCCTACGTCGAGGCGAAGTGAAAGAAGCTCTCGCAGAATCCCCACACATACTCGAAGGCACCTTCCATATCGGTGGCCAAGAGCAGTTTTATCTGGAGACCCAAGCCTCGCTTGCGGAGTCAGACGGGGAGGGCGGAGTCTTCATCCGCTCCTCTACCCAGCACCCAAGCGAGACGCAAACCATTGTTGCGGAAGTCCTCGGTTGGCCGCGCCACCGCGTCGTTGTCGAGGCACCGCGCATGGGTGGGGGATTCGGCGGAAAGGAAACCCAAGGGAATGGGTGGGCAGCGCTCTGTGTTCTAGCTTCCGCAAAAACTGGAAAGCCAGTGCGCGTTCAGCTCGACCGTGACATGGATATGGAAATGAGCGGAAAACGCCATCCGTTCTTGGCGAAATACAAGGTCGGCTACAGCTCTGAGGGGAAAATTCTCGCGGCGGACGTATCCTTGGTTTCGGATGGCGGCTGGTCGCTTGATCTATCCCTCCCTGTGAATGACCGGGCGCTCTTCCACCTCGATAATGCGTATTACATTCCCGATGTGCGGTTCGAGGGGCGGGTGGCGAAGACCAATGTGACCTCCCACACCGCGTTCCGTGGCTTTGGCGGGCCACAGGGGATGCTGGTGATCGAAGAAATCATGGGGCGCATCGCACTTCGTCTTGGTGTGCGACCTGAGGAGTTGCGCTCAAAAAATTTCTATCACGGCAGCGGTGAGACAAACACCACCCACTACGGCGCGGACATCGGCGAGCCACGGATTGGAAGAATCTGGGAGCAATTACTAGATTCATCGGACTTCGGGAAACGACGTGATGAAATTTCCGAATGGAATTCCGGGCGAAATCTCGTGAAGCGTGGACTCGCGGTCACTCCCGTGAAATTCGGGATCAGTTTTACCCTCAAGCACTATAACCAGGCCGGTGCCCTCGTTCTTATTTACATGGATGGAACCGTTCAGGTGAACCATGGCGGAACCGAGATGGGTCAGGGGCTGCATACAAAAATCATTGGCGTGGTGATGCGCGAGCTTGGCGTTCCCCGCGATGACATTCGCCTGATGCATACCCGAACCGACAAGGTGCCAAACACTTCCGCGACAGCAGCCAGTTCTGGCTCTGATCTCAATGGGGCTGCCGTGGCGGATGCCTGCGCGACTTTAAAGATTCGCCTCGCCACCCTCGCCGCCGTGGAGTTCGGCTGCGATGCCTCGGAAATCGTTTTCACTGAGGGCACGCTGACATCACCTACCGGGAAATCCCTCACCTTCGCCGAGATCGCCGTCATCGCCTATACCCAGAGGGTCCAGCTCTCCGCCACTGGCTACTACCGCACGCCGGATCTGGAATGGGATTGGTCGCAGGAGAACCCCAAAGGCCGTCCATTCTTCTATTACGCCTTCGGTGCCGCCGTGAGCGAGGTGGAGTTGGATGGTTTCACTGGCCAGCACCACATCCGCCGCACCGATATCCTTCACGATGTTGGTGATTCCCTCAACGCCGCCATCTCGCTGGACAGATCGAGGGAGGCTTTGTGCAAGGTGCCGGCTCACCTCCGAGGAACTGAAATGGGGCGCGGACGGAAGGCTCCACACCCACAGCGCCAGCACCTACGCCATCCCTAGTATTTCAGACGCGCCCCAGGACTTCCGCGTAAGCTTTCTCCGCAACGCCACCCAACCCGGCACCATCCACGGCTCCAAAGCCGTCGGCGAGCCACCCCTCATGCTCGCCATTTCCGTCCGCGAAGCCCTCCGCGCCGCCGTCCAAGCCTTCGGCGGCAGCGAACTCCTCCCATCCCCGCTCACTCCTGAGGCCCTTAAATCCATGAAAACTGTCCTACTTCGCTCGGAAGCGAGCGGCGTTACGAAGAAAGTTCGAATGACGATGGAAAAGATCCCAATGACGGCGCAGGGGTATGCGTCGTTGGAGACCGAGTTGAAGCGCCGCACGTCGGAGGATCGTCCGAAGATCATTCAGGACATCGCCGAAGCGCGCGCCCATGGCGACCTCTCTGAGAACGCGGAGTACCACGCCGCCAAAGAGGCGCAGAGCCACAACGAAGGTCGCATCGGCGAACTCGAGGACATGCTGTCGCGCGCGGAAGTGATCGACGTCAAGAAACTGTCGGGCTCCACGGTGAAGTTCGGCGCGTTCGTGACGTTGGTCGACGAGGATACCGATCAGGAGAAGAAGTACCAGATCGTCGGCGACGTGGAGGCCGACGTGAAGGCGGGGCGCATCTCGATTTCCTCGCCGATCGCCCGCGCGCTCATCGGCAAGACGGTCGGCGATTCCGTCGAAGTGACCGCCCCCGGCGGCGCGCGTGCCTACGAGATCACCGAAGTCCAGTTCGGCTGACCGGGCGGCGAACCGGCGTGTCCGCTCGACACCCGGTTCGACCCCACCTCCCGCCTCGATACCGGTCTCTCGGCCTCTCCACCGCTTTCGACCTCGGGCCTGACCCGGTGTCCCGCTCGATCAATCCGCGCGGAACAGGTCGGCGGGTGGGACGTTCTTCATACAACGAACAGGAAATGACTCCTGTCGAATATGGAGAGTTAGCCAATGCGTATTCTTCTCGCGGCGAGCGCCCTCTCGCTCATCATCGCAGCGCCTGCCAACGCGCAGACCCATAACCGCACGTTGCCCGAGACGGACATCGTCTTCGTTGCGCCGTCCATGCAGGTCGAGGGCTATGACGCCTACGATTTCGCGGCGGACCCGTTCGATACCGACGATCTCGAGGGCGAGGCCGTCTACTCCTCGATCACGAACGAGCGGATCGGCGACGTCAACGAAATCTACGCCGGCGCCAGCGGTGCCCCCGACATCATCGAGATGAGCATCGGCGGGTTCATCGGGATCGGCGACAAGGACATCGCCGTGCCGTTCGACCAGGTCTCGCTGTACCGCGGCGACGACTGGAGGGTGTACATCGAGGCGACGGAAAAGCAGCTCGAGACGTACCCCGAGTTCGACGACTAATCCGTCGGAACGATCGAGCGCGAAGGGGCATGCCCCCTTCGCTGCTCATCCGGGCCTAGCACCTGGCCCACGGCGCCGCATCCGCGGCGGCGCCAGCTTCCCATCGACCGCCCACGTCCCTCGCGCCGCCTACAGCCGCAACGCGAGCGCGACCCGATCGGACCGCCGGGGTTGCCAAGCCCCCCGGGACTGGCGCATGTAGCGACCGGAGCATACAGCGCCCATTCCCCCAAAACAGCAAGGTCCAGCGCGGCGATGGCACGCCAGTTCATCTATCACATGCAGGGCTTGTCGAAGGCCTACGGGACCAAGAAGGTCCTCGACAACATCCACCTCCAGTTCTACCCGGACGCGAAGATCGGCGTTCTCGGGCCGAACGGCTCGGGTAAGTCGACCCTCCTGAAGATCATGGCCGGCGTCGACAAGGAGTGGAACGGCGAGGCCTGGGTCGCAGACGGCGCCAAGGTCGGTTATCTGCCGCAGGAGCCCCAGCTCGACGAGACGAAGTCGGTCCGCGAGAACGTCATGGAAGGCGTCGCCGACAAGAAGGCGAAGCTGGAGCGCTACAACGAACTCGCAATGGACTACTCGGACGAGACCGCCGAGGAGATGGCCAAGCTCCAGGACGAGATCGACGCCGACAATCTCTGGGACCTCGACAGCCAGATCGACCAGGCGATGGACGCGCTCAGGTGCCCGCCGGACGATGCCGACGTCACCAAGCTCTCCGGCGGTGAGAAGCGCCGCGTCGCGCTGTGCCGGCTGCTCTTGTCGCAGCCCGATCTCATCCTGCTCGACGAGCCCACCAACCACCTCGACGCCGAGACCGTCGCCTGGCTGGAAAACCACCTGCGCGAGTACCCCGGCGCGATCCTGATCGTCACCCACGATCGCTACTTCCTCGACAACGTGACCGGATGGATCCTCGAGCTCGACCGCGGCCGCGGCATTCCCTACGAGGGCAACTACACCGCTTACCTGGAAAAGAAGGCCAAGCGGATGACCCAGGAGAAGCGCGAGGCCTCCGCCGAGGCGCGCGCCCTGGAGCGTGAGCGCGAGTGGATTCAGTCGAGCCCCAAGGCGCGGCAGACGAAGTCCAAGGCCCGTATCCAGGCCTACGACGAGCTGCTGAAGCGCAACGAGGCGCGCACGCAGTCGGGTGATGCGCAGATCATCATCCCCGCCGGCCCGCGCCTGGGCGGCAACGTGCATCGAGGCCAAGGGGCTCAAGAAGTCCTACGGCGACCGGGTGCTGATCGACGGGCTCGAATTCTCGCTGCCGCCGGGCGGCATCGTCGGCATCATCGGCGCCAACGGTGCCGGCAAGACGACGCTGTTCCGCATGATCACCGGTCAGGAGACGCCGGACGACGGCGAGATCGAGATCGGCGACACCGTGCAGCTCGGCTACGTCGACCAGTCTCGCGACAGCCTCGCCGCGAACAAGACGGTGTGGGAGGAAATCTCAGGCGGCAACGACGTCATCACGCTCGGCAAGCGCGAGATGCAGAGCCGGGCCTATGTGGGCGCCTTCAACTTCAAGGGCGGCGACCAGCAGCAGAAGGTCGGCAACCTCTCGGGCGGGCAGCGCAACCGCGTTCACCTCGCCAAGATGCTGAAGTCCGGCGCCAACGTCATCCTGCTCGACGAGCCGACCAACGACCTCGACACTGAGACGCTGGCCGCTTTGGAGGACGCGCTGGAGGATTTCGCCGGCTGCGCCGTGGTTATCTCGCACGATCGCTTCTTCCTCGACCGTTTGGCGACGCACATCCTGGCGTTCGAGGGCGACAGCCACGTGGAATGGTTCGAGGGCAACTTCGCCGACTACGAGGAGGACAAGAAGCGCCGCCTCGGTCCGGATGCGATCGTCCCGCGCCGCGTGAAGTACAAGCGCCTCACGCGCTGACCCCACCGGATGGCGGGCGCATGCCAGCGCCCGCCATATCCCGGCGCTGTGGTCGCGAACGCGGCAGACCCGAGGGGCGCCCGCGCCGCGTCAGTCTTCGGCGGTGTCGTCGCTGGTGCACGGCCGGATCTTGAAGCCTCGCGGGAGCTTGGTCCGGTCGTCACCGCAGGCCAGAGCGAGGTCTTTCTTGCTGAGGCCATCCGCGTCGCTCAGGTCCGCGCCCGAGAGATTCGTGCGGCGAAGCAGCGCATCCTTCAGCGTGGCGCCGACGAGGATCGCGCCCGTCAGGTTGGCGCTGCTGAGCCTCGCCGAGTTCAGATGCGCCCCGGTCAGGTCCGCGCCGGAGAGATCGGCGCGATCGAAATCCACCAGCTCCATCTCGGCGTCACGGAAGTTGGCGCCGCGCGCTTGGATCCGCTCCATGTCGGCCCCGTCGGCCTGAGACCGTTCGAGATTCGCCCCCTCCAAGACAGCGCGGCGGAAGGTGGCGCCCCGGAGATCCGCTTCGGCGAAACTGGCGTCGCGCGCGTCCACCTCGGCCATGTCGGCATCGCGCAGATCAGCGCCGGCGAAATTGGCCCCCGTGGCGATCGACTTTTCGAGATCGACATCGCGCATCGACGCTCCGGCGAAGTTCGCCTTGGTGACCGTCGATTTCTCCATCTCGGTGCGTTGCAACGAGGCGCCGCTGAAGTCGGCTCCGGGGAGGACGGCACCCTTCATGTCGGCCTCGCGCAATTCGGCGCGCTTGAAGTCGGCATTCTGTACGGCGATTCCCCGCAGATTCGCCAGTACGAGGCGGCAACGCGGGCAGCCCTTCGCCTCCTCGATCTTCTGCAGCGACGTCGCATCCGCCGCCCCCGCCGCGACGACGAGAAGCGCGGCCAATGCCAATCGACCGACCATAGGAAATCCTCCAGAGACCGCTGCGTATATCGTGCGCACGCGCCGCCGCGACAATGCCGCGAACACGGGCGTAAACAGCGCAAGCGGCATCCGCCGCACGCCTCTGAGGATCCTGATGAGTGCCGAGGATCCGGCCGACCCCGGCCGTTCCAGCTCGGACGCCGCCGGATCTTCGAAACCTGCGCCGGCCCTGCCTATCCAAATCAGGCCGCAGAGTGCAAAACGTGATCGAGAACACGAGGAGATCTAGCCGATGGATGATGTGGCCGAGACCAACGGGCAGCGTGGCCTCCTCGCGGAGCGCTACGGCGACACCGCCACGCCCCAGACCGTTGCCGCGCTGCCCGACGCGCTGCTCAGCCACCGCTCGGTCCGCGCCTTCGTCGACCGCCCGCTGCCGGACGGGACCATCGAGGCGCTGGTGGCGGCGGCGCAGTCAGCCTCGACCTCGTCCAACCTGCAGACCTGGAGCGTCGTGGCGGTCGAGGACCAGGACCGGCGCAACGCGCTCGCCGAGTGCGCTGCGGGCCAGGCCCACATCCGCGTCGCCCCACTGCAAATGGTGTGGCTGGCGGACCTCCGCCGGCTGCGCGACTCCGCCGCCCGGCACGGCATCACCGCCGAGGGCACGGACTACTTGGAGCTCTTCCTCGTCGCGGCCATCGACGCGGCCATCGCCGCCCAGAACGCGGCCCTCGCGGCCGAGGCGCTGGGGCTCGGCATCGTCTACATCGGCGCCATGCGCAACAAGCCGCTCGAGGTCGCCAAGATCCTGAACCTGCCGGAGCGCACGTTCGCGGTGTTCGGGATGTGCGTCGGCTATCCGGACCCTGAGAAACCAGCGACCATGAAGCCGCGCCTGCGACAATCCGCGGTGCTGCATCGCGAGACGTACGATCTCGACGCCGCCGCGCCGGCCGTCGCCGCATACGACAAGGAATCCGCGCGCTTCTACAAGGGGCAGAACATGGAGCGGAACGCGTGGTCTCTGCACGTGGGCCGGCGCGTGGCGGGGCCGGCGTCGCTGAGCGGGCGGCATACCCTTCGCGAAACGCTGAACGCGATGGGCTTCCCACTCAAGTAGGCGGGTCGCCTGTCAGCGCTGCCCATCCGGCGAGGTGCCTGCCGGGCCTCAGGCGAGCTGCGCCCCTGGGCACGTCGGCTCCTCGTCGGCGCGCCAGAACCGGGAATCCCAGCCGGTGCCGACCATGCGCTGGTACAGGCCCGCGGCTGGAAACCCCTGCCCTTCGGCGATGTACATGTCGTAGCAATTGGCCGACCGCTGCCACACCCGGAAGCAGCCGGTCTCGATCGGCACCGGATACGCGAAGCAGATGAACTCGCCCTTCAGCTCGTACTGGCCGGGCGTCGCGTCGTCCTGATCGCGGTAGAAGGTGCTCATGTCCCGCTTCAGCTCTTCGCTGAAGGCCTCGCCCGTGGAGTAGACGCCCTCGATGGTGCTGCCGACGAAGCGCTGACGCAGGTCCTCGCCGTCGAGGCTGCGCCACAGCACCGGCTGCTCCTCGGCCATCGCGGCAGGCGACAGGTAGAGGGTCGCCACAACGGCGGCGATGGAGCCGCAGAGCACCGCTGCGGCCGGGCGTCGCCGCCGCGGCCAGCGGAGGCGCGGAGACGCCGCTGAAGCGCTGCGAGGCAAAGCGGCAGACAGAGCCGCTCCGTCGTAGTGACGACCGACGTGGGTGATGGCGAACCCCTCAAGCAAAGACTGCTAAACGACCTGCTACAACAGCCCCGCGCCGGCGAGCAAGCGACGCGAAGCGACCGGTCGCGTTGGTCCTCCGCGCGCCGACCAGAGGTCCCCGAGGTGCCGGGGCGCCCGGGGCTCGGAACGTCGCGCCCCGGTTGCGCGAGACGCGATCAGTAGAGCCCGCCGGTCCCCGACAGCACGGCCCGTTCCGACTCGCGCGTGATGCGACGACGCGAAGGTTCGTTGTCGTTGAGGCCGATGATGGAGAACGTATCGCCTGGCGCGGTGCCGGGCTTGAAGGCCTCGAGGATCACGTTGCCGCCCGAGCCGGAGGTCGCCCGCCCGCTCAGCCGGTCGACGGGAATGAGCTTGACCCCCTCCGGCACGCGGAAGTCCACTGCCGGCGTGTCGGCCAGCGCGTCCTGCATGAAGTCGAGGAAGATGGGCGCGGCCATCGATCCGCCGGTGGCGCCGCGACCCATGGGCTTGGGCTCGTCGTAGCCGATGAACACGCCGGCGACGAGGTCCGGCGTGAAGCCGACGAACCAGGCGTCCTTCTCCTCGTTGGTGGTGCCGGTCTTGCCGGCCACGGGACGGTCGAGCGCCTTCACGCGGGTCGCCGTGCCGCGCTGGACGACGCCTTCCATGATCGAGGTGATCTGGTAGGCGGTCATCGGGTCGAGGACGTATTCGCGCTCATCGACCACGTCCGGCGCGCCCTGATCGCGCCAGGCGAGCGCCGAGCAGTCGTCACATCGGCGGTTGTCGTGCTTGAAAACGGTGCGGCCGTGGCGGTCCTGGATGCGGTCGATCAGCGTCGGCTGGATGCGCTGGCCACCGTTGGCGATGATCGAATAGGCGCCGACCAGGCGCATCACGGTGGTCTCGCCCGCGCCCAGCGCCATGGGCAGGTAAAGGCCGAGATCATCGTAGATGCCGAAGCGCTCGGCATATTCGGCCACGAGCGGCATGCCCATGTCCTTGGCGAGCCGGACCGTCATCAGATTGCGCGAACGCTCCACGCCCATGCGCAGGGTCGACGGGCCGGCCGAGCTGCCGCCGTAGTTCTTCGGCCGCCATACCTCGCGGCCGACCACGATCTCGATCGGCGCGTCCATGATGATGGACGACGGGGTGTAACCGTTGTCGAGCGCGGCGGCGTAGACGAAGGGCTTGAAGGAGGAGCCGGGCTGCCGCAGCGCCTGCGTCGCGCGGTTGAACTCCGAATAGTCGTAGGAGAAGCCGCCGACGAGCGCCTTCACGCGGCCCGTGTGAGGGTCCATCGCCAGGAGAGCGCCCTGGATCGCCGGGATCTGGCGCAAGGTCCACCGTCCGTCGACATTCTGGACGTACACCGCGTCGCCGCGGCTCACCACGCTGCTCATGCGGCTCGCGCGCCAGGGCACGCCCGAGGTGGTGAGCGAGATCTGTTCACGCTCGGTGGTGAGCGCGCCCCAGACGTCGCGCGGCGGCTGCAGGCCGAGGATCGCCTCGTTGCCGGAGACCGACAGGACGATGGCGACCTTCCACTCCGGCACGTCGTTGAGAGCCGGGATCGCGCCGATCTTGGGGCCCCAGTCCTCTCCGTCCGCCAGCTCGATTTTCTCGATCGGCCCGCGCCAGCGACCGCGCTGCCGGTCGATCTCCAGGAGGCCGTCCATCAGCGCTTTGCGCGCCATCACCTGCATCTCGGGGTCGAGCGAGGTGCGCACCGACAGGCCGCCTTCGTACAGCGTCTTGCGACCGTACATGGCGATCAACTCGCGGCGGACCTCCTCGGCGAAGTACTCCGACCCGGCGAGGAATTGCGAGCGCTCGCGCGGATTGACGCGCAGTGGCTCGGCCTTGGCCTTGCGGACCTCCTCGGGCGTGGCGACGCCGTCCAGCATCATGCGGTCCAGCACCCAGTTGCGACGCTCGATGGCGCGGTCGGCATGGCGGAACGGGTGATAGTTGTTCGGTGCCTTGGGGAGAGCGGCGAGGTACGCGGTCTCGGCGAGCGTCAGCTCGTGGACCGACTTGTCGAAATAGACCAGCGACGCGGCGGCGACACCGTAGGCGCCGAGGCCGAGATAGATCTCGTTGAGGTAGCGCTCGAGGATCTGCTCCTTGGAGAAGGCGGCCTCGATGCGGAGCGACAGGATCGCCTCCTTCACCTTGCGCTCGTAGGAGACTTCGTTGGTGAGGAGGAAGTTCTTGGCCACCTGCTGGGTGATCGTCGACGCGCCGACGGGGCGCGAGTCGGACCCGCGGTTCTTCAAGTTGGTCACCAGGGCGCGGATGATCGCCTGCGGGTCGACGCCGGAGTGCTCGTAGAACGATGAATCCTCGGCGGACAGGAAGGCGTTGCGAATGCGCAGCGGGATCGCCTGGATCGGCAGGAAGAGTCGGCGCTTCTCGGCGTATTCGGCGACGAGCGAGCCATCGTCCGCATGAATGCGGGTCATGACTTCGGGTTCGTAATTGCGCAGGACGTTCACGCTGGGGAGCGTGTCCGAAATCTGCGCGATGTAGATGCCGACGCCGGCGGCGGCGAGGAGACCCAGCACCGACCCGAGCGAGAACAGAAAGCCGACGAAGCCGACGAAAAATCTAAACACAGTGACGCGCCTCCGGAGCACGGGCCTCGCATCTCGCGGCACGATACAACCGCCGCGGTCTCCTGTCGCCACGACTGCGACAAAGTCTTCCGCCGTCAGAGATCGATGAGCACCCAGTCGATACCGATTACCCCAGAGCGGCCTACGATCACAAGCCGCTCAAGATGATGGGCCGGACAAAGCCATGGGATGCCGACGACGATTCGATAAAATTGCACCAGTCTCGGTAAAATTTTGTTATTCGGCCCGCGGCGCGTCGGCGCGCCGGGCCAACCATTCGGCGCCGATGGGCGGGGCGAGCTCGAAAAAGTCCGCCACGGCTGCGGCAACCGAGACCGCAACCTCCTCCTGCCAGGTATCGTCCAGCAGGCGCTCGGAATCCTTTGCGTTGGTGAGATAACCGAGCTCGAACAGCACGGAGGGGATGTCGTGCGCCATCAGCACCCGGAAGCGGGCCGAGCGATGTGGGTTGGAGTTCATCTCGACGGTCGCCGCGAGTGCGCCGATCAGTCGCTCCGCGAAGGTATGGGAAAAGGCCTTCGTCTCACGCCGCAGCAGGTCGGCGAGGATGCCGGAAACCTCCTCCTGGTGGTCCGGCTCAATGGCGCCGGAGACCGAGTCCGACAGGTTTTCGCGGGCGGCGATCGCGCCGGCCTGCGCATCGGAGGGACGTTCGGACAGCGTGTAGACGGTGGCGCCGTGGACGTAGTCCTGCGGCGCGGCGTCGGCGTGGATGGAGATGAAGAGATCCGCCCCGAACGCCCGCGCCAGCTTGATGCGCCGGCTCAGCGACAGGAATTCGTCGTCCGAGCGGGTGAGGCGCACCGAAATGCCGGGGATCGTGGCCAGCCGAGCCTCGAGGCGGCGCGCGAACGCCAGGACGAGGTCCTTCTCGAACCGCCCGTCCGGGGTGGAGGCGCCGGGGTCGATGCCGCCGTGGCCGGGGTCGATGACGACGACGCGGCCGCCCGCCGGGACCGCCGACGGCTGCGGCGCGTCCTTGGCCTCGGCATTGGCGGTGATGGCGGCATGGCCGAAGCGCACGGCGCTGACGGGCTCGATATCGAACACCAGCCGCGCCGGACGCCCGCCGATCGCCGGCAGGTAGACGTGCTGGGCCAGCAGCGCCGGCTCCGCCAGGTCGAAGACGATGCGGCCGGCCTCGCCGGAAAGGTTGCCGAAGCGCAGGGCGCTTATGAGGCCGTCCCCATCCGGTGCGCTCTCCACATCGAACGCGATATCATCGAAATCGACGACGAGGCGCGGCGGACCGTCGACCACGAAGGCGCGGTAGTGCGGCTCGCCCGATACCGTGAGCACGAAGCGGGTGGCGCCGGGGAAACGCTCGACCGCCATGCCGCTCGCGGAGACGTCGGCCGCGGCGGGGCCGAGGGTGGCAAGGACGACCGCCATACAACCGAGGACGAGCGCCGCCGCACGACCTGCGCGTTGCCGCACCGCCCACGCCCAACCTCCGACGCTCTCGACGACGATGGCGT
This sequence comes from uncultured Alphaproteobacteria bacterium, assembly GCA_963771975.1. Lineage (GTDB taxonomy): Bacteria > Pseudomonadota > Alphaproteobacteria > Rhizobiales > Amorphaceae > Acuticoccus. Next base: position 25,614 of record CAVYVL010000003.1, read on the forward strand.
GCCCTCCGATCATTTTGCGCAACATTTGGAAAGCGGGACCTTGCCTTTTCACAGAATGCGGTTCCGTTACCATCTATCTACTCGACCCGAATATGCACTCACCTTCCTTGATCGAAGGTGAAATATGCATAGACCTTCACGCTCCGCGTCGCCCCCACAATTCATGGGCTTGGCGCTGTAATTGTGTTGTGCAAGCGGGAGAATGAGGCTACGCTTCTGATGGGCCGCGGTCGAGTTGGCTCGTTTTGGGGTCGATGCTCGGCTCAAGAGTTTTTCTCCACCCGCGCTACGGACGTTGGCCTACCGGCTGGTTCTTCGTGGCGCAACAGGGCGGATAAATGAGTATGCGCACCGCAGCGTCCCGGCTGTTCGGCGCAGGAGACAACGGGCGGATGCCACTCAGTCGTGATGGTGAAACAGCGGTCAAACCGACGCCAGCGTTGGCGCGCGGGAACCGTTGCGCCGTCGGCATGGCAACGCCCTCGCGCCTCCACATTCCAGTCGTAGCCGCATCTCGCGGCACGGTCGGACCCGCAGCGTGCGGATCACTCGCCTCCACCCGCCCCCTCTTTTCGTCGCCGGCCGACCCGCGCGATGCCGAGGCCTTTTCGCAAGGCCCGGCCATCGCGCCGCAGAGGCCGACCTTGATGAGGTCATACTGCTTCGCCGCTCGCGGCCGAAGCGCATCCGTCGGCGCACGCCGTTCCGGCCGGTCCGCGACCTGGACCGTAGCGCCAAATGATTCCCTGACATCGGACCGCTCGAACGCGGTCGGCTATGGCCGACGCTCGCGGTGCCCGGAGCCTATCCATGCCCAACAAGATGCTGATCGATGCGATCCACCCGGAGGAGACGCGTGTCGTCGTCCTCAGAGACAAGCGGGTGGAAGACTTCGACTTCGAGGCCGCCAGCAAGAGGCCTCTTCGCGGTAACATCTACCTCGCCAAGGTCACGCGCGTCGAGCCCTCGCTGCAGGCCGCGTTCGTCGAATACGGCGGCAACCGCCACGGTTTCCTCGCCTTCAGCGAGATCCATCCCGACTACTACCAGATCCCGCAGGCCGACCGCGCCGCACTTCTGGCCGACGAGCGGTCGCGCGCCGAGCAGGATGACGACGAGGAGGCCCCCAAGAAGGGGCGGGGCCGCCGCCGCGGCAAGAGCGACGGCTCCAACGGCCGCGGACGGTCCGCCGCCCGGGCCGACACGCCCGCCGACGAGGCCGCTCCGGCACAGCTCGCCAATCCCGGTGAGTTCGTCGCCGAGGAGGCGGTGTCGTCCGACGAGGCGCCGGTATCGCTGAACCGCGCCATCGAGCAGATCGAAGACACCTACGCAGCCGACATCGAAGCCGCCGTCGACAATCCGGCGCGCGACGTCGAAGTCACCGGCGAGGGCGAGTCGCCTACGACGCGCCGGGCACCCCCGCCGCCGAGGAAACCGAAGCGGTCACCCCCTCCCCCGCGTCGGACGAGGCGCGCGCCGAAGCGGCCGCCCCCACCGTCGCCGCCGACACCGACGCCGCCCCCGGTGAGGTCACGCCCGATGCCGCGCCCGAGCCGGCGGCTGCCGAGGCCGCGCCGGCCGAGGAGAAGCCGAAGCGCCGCCGCCGCGCCCCGGCGAAGGCGAAGGCCAAGCCCGTCGCCGCGGCCGACGAGTCCACCTCAGCCGACTCCACCTCAGCCGAGGTCGAGCCCGACGCCAAACCCGCTGAGGCCGCGACCGAAAGCGAAGCCGAGCCCGCGACGGCCGCCGACGAAGCGGCCGACGGCGAGGCCAAGCCGGCGCCGCGCAAGCGTGCCGCCCGCAAGCCCAGCGCTGCCAAGAAGACCACGGCAAAGTCGGCCACCGCGAAGCCCTCCACAGCCAAGCCGCGCACGAAGAAGTCCGACGACGGTCTCGCCGACCCGGTCGTCAGCGACGACGAGGCGCTGCGCGAGGACGACCGCGTTTCCGACACGCCCGACGAGGACGACGACGTCACCTCGATGGGTGAGCAGGACGCGCTGGAGGAGATCCCCGACCGCCGCCGCACCCCGCCGCGCCGGCACTACAAGATCCAGGACGTCATCCGCCGCCGCCAGATCCTGCTGGTCCAGGTGGTGAAGGAAGAGCGCGGCACGAAGGGCGCGGCGCTGACCACGTACCTCTCGCTCGCCGGCCGTTACTCGGTGCTGATGCCCAACACGGACCGCGGTGGCGGCGTGTCGCGCAAGATCACCGACAATGTCGACCGCAAGCGCCTCAAGTCCTCCGTCTCCGAGCTGGAGGTGCCCGAGGGAATGGGCATCATCCTGCGCACCGCCGCCGCGAGCCGCACCAAGACCGAGATCAAGCGCGACTTCGAGTACCTGCTGCGCCTGTGGGAGAGCGTGCGCGACCTGACTCTCGCCTCCATCGCGCCGCAACTCGTCTACGAGGAAGGCAACCTCGTCAAACGCGCGATCCGCGACCTCTACAACAAGGATATCGACGAAGTCCTCGTCTGCGGCGAGCCCGCCTATCGCGAGGCGAAGGACTTCATGAAGATGCTGATGCCGTCTCACGCCAAGAACGTGAAGCGGTACCTCGAGCCGACGCCGATCTTCACCAAGTACGGTGTGGAGCCGCAGCTCGACGCGATGTTCTCCGAAGTGGTGACGCTGCCCTCCAAGGGCTACATCGTCATCAATCCGACCGAGGCGCTCGTCTCCATCGACGTGAACTCCGGCCGCTCCACTAAGGAGAGCAACATCGAGGACACGGCGCTGAAGACCAACCTGGAGGCTGCCGACGAGGTGGCCCGCCAGCTCAGACTGCGCGACCTCGCCGGCCTCATCGTCATCGACTTCATCGACATGGACGAGAAGCGCAACAACCGCCAGGTCGAGAAGCGGCTGAAGGACGCCCTGAAGCTGGACCGCTCGCGTATCCAGGTGGGCCAGATCTCGTCGTTCGGTCTCATGGAGATGAGCCGTCAGCGTATCCGCCAGGGCATGGTCGAGACCTCCGTCGTGTCGTGCGAGGCGTGCGGCGGCCTCGGCCACGTGCGCTCCACACAGTCGGTCGCGCTGCACTGCCTGCGCGCGCTGGAGGACCACCTCCTCAAGCACGCCGACCACAACGTCACGATCAAGACGTCCGCCAGCGTGGCGCTCTACATCCTCAACCAGAAGCGTCAGCACCTGAACGAGCTGGAGGAGCGGTTCGGTCTCGAGATCGGCGTCGATGCCGACGAGACGCTGACCGGCCAGCACCTTTCGATCGTGCCGGGGGCGCTGGTGGAGCGTCAGCCGGGCGTCGAGCCGCCGACGGCGCAGATCGCGCCGGACGCGGCCCTGGTCGAGCACGACGAGGATGACGACGAGAGCGAAGACGAAGCCGTTGCCCAGACCGAGACGACGGACGGCCGCGAGGGCTCGAGCGAGCGCTCCTCGCGCCGGCGCCGCCGTCGGCGGCGGCGGGGCGGTGGTGGCGACGATCGTCGCGACGACGACAACCGCAATGCCGACTCCTCGGACGACAACGGCGCACAAGCCGCGTCGGACGACGGTGATCGCGTCAGTGGCGAGACGGAGTCGGATGACGACGACGCGCAAGACGCATCCTCCGCGGATGGCGAGGGCGACAGCGACGACGATCGCCGCGGGCGCCGTCGCCGCGGGCGCCGGGGTGGCCGCCGTCATCGCCGCGAGGGCGACGAGGACGGGACCACGGCGGACGCGGACAGCGTGACGGAGGAGGCCTCGGCCGACTCCGGCCGCGAGGCGGCCGACACGCAAGTCGCCGCCGCGCCCGAAGAACCCGAGGCACCGCAGCAGGCCGCAGCGAATGGTGCCGATACCTCGGCGCCTGAGGCTGACGCCGAAGAGGCTGCCGAGGCCGAGGCCGAGGCCGCGCCAGAGGCGGAGCACGAGGAGCCCGCAGCACCGGCCGCCGAAGCCGAAACCGCGGCACCGGAGCAAAAGTCCGGAGCATCTCGCCAGCGCCGTGCCGGCTGGTGGCAGCGCCGCTCCTTCTTCTGAGCGGCCGCCCCCAGCGTCCAGACTGACGCCTGATACACGCAAGAATGAACGGCCGGGTCCCGCAAGCCCGGCCGTTCTCGTCCACCACCGCGCTGCAGCATCCGGCCGAACCGCGCCAATGAATGATCGGCTCGGCCACTGGTCAACCGAAAGTGAAAGCTGCGCCAACTCGCGTCCTTCCGAAGCCCCCTGCTCCCGCGGTATCGAAAGCGACGCTCCCAACGCAAAAAGGTTGTTTATGCCCCGCCCCCTCATTGCACTGGCTGCCGTGGCCACGCTGGCGCTCGCCGTGCCCGCGCCGCTACTGGCTCAGGAGGCCGCGGGCGAGCCCGTCCTGAGCCGTTCGGACGTCGAGACCATCGTGCGCGAGTACCTCATCGCCAATCCGGAGGTGCTGGAGGAGGCGTTCACCGCGCTGCAGGTGAAGCGGCAGGCGGCCGCCGAAGCGGAACGCGCCGAGGCTCTCGCCATGATCCGCGACGAACTCGAGACGTCGCCGTACAACGCGGTCCTCGGCAATCCGGACGGCGATGTGACGCTGGTCGAATTCTTCGACTACAATTGTGGCTTCTGCCGCCGGGCGATGGACGACCTCGAAAGGCTCATCGAGGGTGACCCGAACCTGCGCGTGGTGCTGAAGGAGCTGCCGGTGCTGGGCGAGGCCTCGGTTCGCGCGGCGGCGGTCTCGATCGCGGTGCATCAGGTCGCGCCGGAGGCTTACGGCGAATTCCACCGCAAGCTCATCTCCGGCGACGGCCGAGCGGACGATGAAGCCGCCTTCGCCGTGATCGAGGAGATGGGGCTCCCCCGTGACGAGATCGAACGCACGATGCGCACCGAAAGCGTCGGCGAATTGATCCAGGAGAGCACCCGCATGGCGCGCCTCCTGCAGATCGACGGCACCCCCACCTACGTGATCGGCAACGTCGTCGAGCAGGGCGCCGTCGGCTACGATCAGCTTCGCGCGCGGATCAACCAGGAACGCTGCGGCGCGGACGACTGCTGAGCGGAATCCGAGCGCACTGGAGTTGGTGTACGACGCGGCAGCGGCGACGCCGGAGCGATCATGTTCAAGACGATCGAGCCCACGTTGCTTCTGCTCTTGGAGTGCGCCTTCGGATCGCCTAGGTAGGCGGGGACGGCGACAAGGCGGGAGCATATCCCGCCTTTCGGCCATCCAATGCGTCCTTTACTAATTTGGGCGTAATATCTTCGAATTATGCGGCAGCCGGCCGCACGCCACAGGAAAGGCCTCGACCCCCAAGACAGGGTCCCGTTGAATCGCGATGGCAGACACACCCCCTATTGACGAAGCGGCCATCCGCGCAGATCGCCGCGTTGCTGCATGAAACGGACCTTTCGGAGATCGAGATCGTCCACGGCGAGACCAAGATCCGGGTCGCCCGCCATGTGAGCGCCGCTGCCGTGACGGCGCCACCGCCGGCGGCTGCGCCTCAGCCCGCGCCGCCCGCCCCCGCCAGCGGCCCCGCCAAGGGACCGGAAGGCGCGGTCCTGTCGCCGATGGTCGGCACCGCCTACCGCGCGCCGGAGCCCGGCGCCCGCCCCTTCGTCGAGGTCGGCGACACGGTGCGCGTCGGTCAGGTGGTCATGATCGTGGAGGCGATGAAGACGATGAACCAGATCATCGCCGAGCGCGCGGGCACCGTGACGCGAGGTCTTCGTGGAGGACGGACAGCCGGTCGAATACGGCGAGCCGCTGCTGGCGATCGCCTGATGTTTCGCAAGGTCCTCATCGCCAACCGCGGTGAGATCGCGCTTCGCGTCTCAGCGCGCCTGCAAGGAGCTCGGCATCGCAGACCGTCGCGGTCCACTCCACCGCCGACACCGACGCCATGCACGTGCGCCTTGCCGACGAGATCGGTCTGCATCGGCCCGCCGCCGGCGTCCGAGAGCTATCTCAACATTCCCGTCGATCGTCGCCGCCTGCGAGATCACCGGCGCGGACGCCGTCCACCCCGGGCTACGGCTTCCTCTCCGAGAACGCGCGCTTCGCCGACATCCTGGAAGCGCACGACATCACCTTCATCGGCCCGACCGCCGAGCAGATCCGCGTGATGGGCGACAAGATCGAGGCCAAGCGCACCGCCGCGCGCGCTGGGTCTTCCCGGTGGTGCCGGGCTCGGAAGGCGCCGTGCGCTCCGACGCCGAGCTGCGCGCGGATTGCCGCCGAGATCGGCTATCCGGTGCTCATCAAGGCGAGCGCCGGCGGCGGCGGGCGCGGCATGACGATCGCCCGCTCGGCCGACGAGGTGGTGCAGGCCGCGCAGCGCGCCCGCTCCGAGGCCAAGGCCGCCTTCGGCAACGACGAGGTCTATCTCGAGAAGTACCTCACCACGCCCCGCCACATCGAGGTCCAGGTGATGGGCGACGGGCGAGGCGATGCCGTCGTCGCTCGGCGAGCGCGACTGCTCGCTGCAGCGCCGCCACCAGAAGGTGTGGGAGGAGGCGCGCTCACCGGCCCTCAACGAGGCCGAGCGCCGCGACGATCTACGACACCGTGCGCCAAGGCCATGCGCGGCATGAACTATCGCGGCGCCGGCACGATCGAGTTCCTGTACGAGGACGGCGAGTTCTATTTCATCGAGATGAACACCCGCCTCCAGGTGGAGCATCCGGTGACGGAGATGATCACCGGCATCGACCTCGTCCACGCGCAGCTGCGCGTGGCGTCCGGCGGCAAGCTCGGCGTGACGCAGGAGGACATCCGCTACAACGGCCACGCCATCGAGTGCCGCATCAATGCCGAGCATCCGCGACACCTTCGTGCCCGTCACCGGGCGACGATCACGCACTATCACCCGCCCGGCGGGCTCGGCGTGCGCGTCGATTCGGCCGTCTATCAGGGCTACCGGATCCCGCCGTACTACGACAGCCTCATCGGCAAGCTGATCGTGCACGGCAACAACCGGGTGGAGTGCCTGATGCGCCTGCGCCGCTCGCTGGACGAGTTCGTGGTGGACGGGGTGAATTCGACCCTGCCGCTCTTCCGCGAGCTCATCCACCATCCCGACATCGCGAACGGCGCATACGATATCCACTGGCTGGAGAAGTTCCTGGCCGAGCAGAAGGCTGCATGACGAGCCCCGACAACATCGTCCTGGAGATCACGCCGGAAGTCCTGCTGAAGGCCTACGCCTGCGGCATCTTCCCGATGGCCGAGTCGGCGGAGGATCCGGGCCTTTACTGGATCGAGCCGGAGCGGCGCGGCATCCTGCCGCTCGACGAGTTTCACGTGCCGCGGCGTCTGGCGCGCCTGGTGCGGCAGGACCGCTTCGAGGTGCGGGTCGACACCGCACTTCGGCGCCGTCATCGACGGCTGCGCGCACGCCGGCGCCCGGGCGCCAGCGCACCTGGATCAACGGGCGCATCCGCCAGCTCTACGAAGCGCTGCACCGATATGGGACAGGCGCACTCGGTGGAGGCATGGCTCGGACGGTGCGCTGGTGGGCGGGCTCTACGGCGTGCGCCTCAACGGGGCATTCTTCGGCGAATCGATGTTCTCACGGGTGCGCGATGCCTCGAAGGTTGCGCTCGTGCACCTTGTGGCGCGGCTTCGGCTCGGGCGGCTTCACGCTGCTCGACGCGCAGTTCATCACCGACCATCTGGCGCAGTTCGGTGCCGCGGAGATCAGCCGGCGGCACTACCAGGCGCTGCTTGGACGAGGCGACTGCGCACCGACGCGCGCTTCGCGCCAGGCGCCGCTGTGCGGCAGCAGCGCCTGGCAGCCTTGCGCCAGCCGACTCAATCCTCGATAAGACCGCGTCGCGGCGTCGCCCTCGTCGACGTACGCCGAGAGGGGTTGCGGCTGCGGCAGCGGAAACCAGCCTGCGGGACGCTCGATCAGGCCCATTTCGTCCTGCGCGAACTCGTCCTTCTCGAAGCCCTGCCGGCGGCGCGACCTCGGACTGTCAGCGCGCAGTCCTTCAGCCACACGTCGTAGACTGGGTGCTCCACCGCGTTGAGGCCGGGGCTGGCCGCGAACATCCATCCGGTAAAGATGCGGCGGATGCGCGAGTCCAGGGTGATCTCGTCCACCTCGGCGAACACCATGGTGTTCGGCTCTTCCGTCGGCGGCTGCGTCTGGCAGGTGCGCGGCGTCACGCGCAGCGCGCCGAACTGCACCGTCTCGTTGATGTAGACGTCGAACGAGATGATGCGCCCGGTCACCTTGTCGAGCCCGGAGAAGACGGCGACCGGGTTCTTGATGGGCGTCAGCCGTCACCGCGGTGGCGAAGGGCCGGCGAGCGCCAGGACGCATCGCGGTCGAGGAGCGTCGTGCGCCACAGACGCGCACGCGCTCGAGTCCAGCCGCGCTGTCCAGCGTCCAGCGCCGTACGTCGCGCAGCGCCGGCGCCAGCAACGCTTCCAGCTCCGTGCAACAATCGCCGATGCGGCCGCGAGCCTGCGGCTTCAGAAATAGGGCGCCCGGAACGTCTCGATCCAGCCCGACAAGGCCGCTCGGCAGAGGGGTCGGCCGCGGGATCAGCGCGCATGCGCTCCACCTCAAACCCGCCGTCGCGTCAGGAGCGCCGCATAGCGTCTCGGGCGTCGGGAAGAACCAGGGATGGCGAGCGCCGATCGACGCCGTAGCCGGTGCCGAGCGCCGCAGCGCCGTCACGGATGGCCGCGACATTGCCGTGCCCGCCGAACTCGCCGACGAAGCGTCCGCCCGGCTTCAGCGCACGGCTGCACGCCGCGATCGACCGCCTCGGCGTCGTTCATCCAGTGCAGCGCCGCGTTGGAGAAGACGGCGTCGAACTCGTCGTCGAACGTCCAGCGCTGCGCCGTCATCAGCCGGGCATCGAGGCCGCGCGTGCAGCGCCGCTTCGACGAGGGCGGGCGCTAGCATCGACGCCCGACCACGTCGGCGCGCCGGTCGGCGATCATGCGTTCAGTCAGCGCGCCGTCGCCGCAGCCGAGATCGAGGATCCGCTCGCCCTCCCGCGGCGCGAGCCAGTCGAGCACGCCGCTCCGCCAGAGTCGGAGACGAAGCGGGCATTGTGCGGCGTAGGTCTCGGCGGACCAGCTTGGTTGTGCGTCCGTGACGCGGTGCGCATGCCGGCCATCCATACCGACCGGCTCAGGCGGCCGATGGCGGCCTGCAGCTTCTCGCAGCCGAGCCTCGGCGTCGCTGCGCTTCTCGCGTTGCTCGTCGATGGTGTCCGCGTCGGCCTTTTCCAGGAACTTGGGGTTGGAGAGGCGCCCGTCGATCTTGGCGATGTCCGTTCTCGAGCGCGCTTCAGCTCCTTGGCGAGGCGCGCCCGCTCGGCGTCGAGGTCCACCAGCCCGTCCAGCGGCAGGCACACCACCACGTCCCCCACCACCGACTGCGCGGAGTTCGGCGGCGCGACGTCGCGACACCTCAGCGCCGACGCGCGGGCGAGCCGGCGGATCGCCGCATCGTGCGCGGCAAGCCATCCCTCCTGTGCCCGCGAGCGCGCCGACGACGACGACATCGGCCTCCGTCCGCCGCCGGCACGTTGGACTCCGACGCGCACCGAGCGCACCGTGGCGATCAGGTCGACGACGAAGTTGATCTCGTCGGCCGCGCCGTGTCGTCCCGCAGGCCGTCCTTCGGCCAGGGCGCGTGGATCAGCAGCGTCGCTGCGCTCGATCCCGGACCGCTCGGCCGTGATCGCCCAAAGCTCCTCGGTGATGAACGGCATGAAGGGGTGCAGCATGACGAGGATCTGGTCGATGACGTGCGGCGGTCACCGCGCGCAGCTCCGTCTTCTCCGTCGCCGTCCTGGCCGATGAGGACCGGCTTGGCGAGCTCCAGATACCAGTCGCAGAAGGTGTTCCAGGTGAAGCGGTAGATCGCGGCTGCCGCGTCGTTGAAGCGGTAGGCCTCAATGGCGCGCGTCACCTCGCTCGGCGGTGCGGGTCGCCTCGGTGAGCATCCAGCGCGACAAGCGTGCCCGTGCGCCTGGCTGGGTCGAACGCCGGGTCGATGCGGCACTCGTTCATGTCGGCGAAGCGGGTGGCGTTCCAGAGCTTGGTGGCGAAGTTGCGATAGCCCTGCACGCGGGCCTTGGCGATCTTCACGTCGCGGCCCTGGGCGGCCATGGCGGCGAGCGTGAAGCGCAGCGCGTCGGCGCCGTACTCGTCCATCAGCTCCAGCGGGTCGACGACGTTGCCCTTGGACTTGGACATCTTCGCGCCCTTCTCGTCGCGGACGAGGGCGTGGATGTAGACGGTGTCGAACGGCTCGCGGTTGAGGAAGTGCATGCCCATCATCATCATCCGGGCGACCCAGAAGAAGATGATGTCGAACCCGGTGGAGAGGACGCTGGTCGGGTAGTAGCGGCGCAGCTCCGGCGTGCGCTCGGGCCAGCCGAGGGTCGAGAACGGCCACAGCGCGGAGGAGAACCACGTGTCGAGCACGTCCTCGTCGCGGTAGAGCACCGGCTCGCCGCCGCGCCCGCCTCCCAGGCGGCCAGCGCCTCGGCGCGCGGGGCGATGCGCGACGTCATGGCCGTAGTGCGATCGTCGCAACGGCGGACATGTCCGCCTCGCGAGCGCTCGACGAAGATCTTGCCGTCCGGCCCGTACCAGGCCGGGATCTGATGGCCCCACCACAGCTGGCGCGAGACGCACCACGGCTGGATGTTCTCCATCCAGTCGAAGTAGGTCTTCGCCCAGTTGGCGGGAACGAACGTGGTGCTGCCCTCGCGCACGGCGTCCATCGCCGGGCCGGCGAGACGCTTGGCGTTCACGTACCACTGGTCGGTCAGGAACGGCTCGACGGCGACGCCCGAGCGGTCGCCGAACGGCACCATGTGGACGTTGTCCTCGATCTTCTCGAGGTAGCCCGCCCTCTTCCATCCGGCGACGATCGCCTTGCGCGCGTCGAAGCGGTCCAGCCCGTTCAGCGCGTCGACCAGGGCGGCGACGGTGGCGGCGTCGAGGCCCGCGGCGAAGGCGGCGTTGCCGTCCAGGCAGGATGGCGGCCTGCTCGTCGAAGACGTTGATGACGGCGGAGCTTGTGGCGCTGGCCGACCTCGAAGTCGTTGAAGTCGTGCGCCGGGGTGATCTTGACCGCGCCCGATCCCTTCTCGGGGTCGGAATAGGTGTCGGCGACGATGGGGATCCGGCGGCCGACCAGCGGCAGGATGACGTTCCGGCCGATGAGGTCGCTGGTAGCGCTCGTCGTCCGGATGGACGGCGACGGCGGTGTCGCCCAGCATCGTCTCGGGCCGCGTCGTGGCGACGACGATGTAGGTGGACGGGTCCTCCGGATCGAAGTCGACGCCTTCCAGCGGATAGCGGAAGTGGACGAGCTCCCCGTTCACTTCGCGCGGACTCGACCTCGAGGTCCGAGATCGCGGTCAGGAACTTCGGGTCCCAGTTGACGAGGCGCTTGTCGCGGTAGATCAGCCCCTGCTTGTGGAGGCGGACGAACACGGTGAGCACCGCCTCGGACAGCCCCGCGTCCATGGTGAAGCGGTCGCGCGACCAGTCGCAGGACGCGCCCAGCCGGTCGAGCTGGCCCTTGATGGCGCCGCCCGACTGCGCCTTCCACTCCCACACGCGCTCCACGAACGCCTCGCGCCCCATCTCGCGGCGCGTCGGCTCGCCGTTCGCCGCGAGCTGACGCTCCACCACCATCTGCGTGGCGATGCCGGCGTGGTCCGTGCCCGGCTGCCACAGGACGTCCTTGCCGCGCATGCGCTCGAAGCGGACCAGCACGTCCTGCAGCGTGTTGTTGAGCGCGTGCCCCATGTGGAGCGAGCCGGTCACGTTCGGCGGCGGGATGACGATGCAGAACGGCTCCGCATCACGCTCCGCCCCCGCGCCGGCACGGAACGCATCGGCCTCTTGCCAAACTTCGCGAATACGCGGCTCGATCGAAGCCGCGTCGTAGGTCTTTTCGAACATGGATCCACACCCTCAGACGGTGTGCCTAAGACCCTCCACCGCCTTTCGTCAACGAAGACGTTCATCATTGCGGCGCCGCTGTGCCGCGATGCCGCTCCGGCCTAGGCGCGCGGCAACAGCACGGTGACGCGAAGACCGCCGAGGTTGGAGGGCCCGAGATCCAGCTTGCCGCCGTAGAGCTCGATCAGCTCGGCGACGATCGACAGGCCCAGTCCGCTGCCCGGCTTGGTCTGGTCGAGCCGGGTGCCGCGCGACACCACCTCGGTCCGCTCGCCTTCCGTGAGGCCCGGCCCGTCGTCGGCGATCTCGATCACGAACGAGCGCTTGAACGCCGCGCCGGCCAGCACCTCCGTGCTCGGCCGCACACTGATGGCGACCTCGCGCTCGGCCCATTTCAGCCCGTTGTCGACGAGGTTGCCGACGATCTCCTCCAGGTCCTGCTGCTCGCCGGCGAACATGATGCCCTTCGGCTGCTCCAGCGCGACGGCGATGCCGCGCGGTTCGGCCAGCCGCGCCATCGCCCGGTGGAGCCGCTCCAGAACGGGGCCGATGTCGGTGGTGGTGGCGATGAAGCGGTCCTGCGCGGCCATCTGCGCGCGGTCGAGATAGTAGCGCACCTGGCGCTGCATGGTGTGGACCTGCTCGCGCACCGAGCGTTCCAGCGGCTCGCCGCCCTGCCCCGCATCGTTGAGCAGCACGCTGAGCGGCGTCTTCAGCGCGTGCGCGAGGTTGCCCACATGCCGGCGCGCCCGCTCCAACGTGGCATGGTTGGCGTCGATCAGCGTGTTGAGCGCGTCGGCGACGGGCGCGATCTCGGTGGGATAACTTGGAGCTGACGTGCTGCACGCGCCCCTGTCGGACCGCCTCGAGCTCCTGGCCGAGCTGGGTGAGCGGGCGCAGGCTGATGCGCCAGTGGATGAACGTCACCGCCACCAGCACGATGGCGAACGAGCCCAGGTAGAGCATCAGCCGCGTGGTGAACGAGGCCGTGTCGGCGGAGATCGTCGACGCCGCGCCACTCACCACCACCAAGACCCAGCGCCCGTCCGCGAAGGCCACGCGGCGCGCGATGAGGCGCAGCGCGTCGCCCGTCGGCCCTTCCCCGTAGCCCTGGTGGGGCGTGAACCAGACCGCGTCGGCGAACCCTTCGGGAAGCGCGATCACGTCACCGGCCAGCGATTCGGACGTCTGCACCACGTCGCCGCTGCCGGTGTCGATCACCTCCCAATACCAGCCCGACAGCGGCAGCACGAAGCGCGGCTCGCCAAGGTCGGGCGGGATGCCGCCATAGCGGTCGTCGTCCTGCTCGGAGAGCTGGGCGATGAGCATGGCGAGGTAGACGCCGAGGGTATCGTCGAAGCGAGCCTCCACCGTCTGGCGGAAGGCCGAGACCAGGACGATGCCCGTCGCCACCAGCGCGAACGTCGCCCACCCCAGCGAGGTGAGGAGCAGCCGTGCCGACAGCGACCGAGGCCAGATCTTCATGCGCGAATCATCGACGGACCGCCGTCATTCCACGTCGCCGGGCGCCGCCACGCGGTAACCGAGGCCCCGCACCGTCTCGATGATGTCGACGCCCAGCTTCTTGCGCAGCCGACCGATGAACACCTCGATGGTGTTGGAGTCGCGGTCGAAGTCCTGATCGTAGAGGTGCTCGGTCAGCTCGGTGCGCGACACGATCCGGCCCTGGTGCGTCATCAGATAGGCGAGCACACGATACTCGTGCGAGGTCAGCTTGATCAGCGTGCCGTCCACCGTCACCCGGCTGGCGCGCGCGTCGAGTTCGACCGGGCCGCACACGTAGTCGTTGGAGGCGCTGCCGGCGGCGCGGCGGATCAAGGCCCGCACCCGTGCCATGATCTCCTCCATGTGGAAGGGCTTGGTGACGTAGTCGTCGGCGCCCGCGTCGATGCCGGCGACCTTGTCGCTCCAGCGGTCGCGCGCGGTCAGCACCAGGACGGGCATGCGCCGCGCGTTCTTGCGCCAGCGCTCGAGCACCGAGATCCCGTCGAGTTCGGGCAGACCGAGGTCGAGGATCGCGACATCGTAGGGCTCCGTGTCGCCCAGGAAGTGGCCCTCTTCGCCGTCGAACGCGGTGTCCACCGCGTAGCCGCCGCCCTTAAGCGCATCGCACAGTTGACGATTGAGATCCCGATCGTCTTCCACGACGAGCACACGCATACGCTTCTCCTCACCCCTCGAAAGAGCGTGCCCACCCGCAGATGCGCCCGCCCGCCTTGATCCGCTAGCGGATGGGCTGGCCGCTCCGCGCGTCCACCACACGGTCGACGACGCGGCCGTCGCCCTGCAGCACGGTCACCCGCCATGTCAGCCCGCCGCTCCCCTCGCACAAGCTGAGCCGCAGGACCTTGCCGCCGAGCTTGCGCCCGATCTGACCCGGGCCGCACCGCCTTGCCGGAGCTGACCGCCTGACGCTGCGCGCTCTGCGACAGGCATCCCGCCTGGGCAGCCGCGGGCGCCGCGTCCCAAAGGACGAGCCCGCCGGCCTGGGCCAACATCGCCACAACAGCTATGATCTTTACGAGGTGCATGGTCCTGAGGATTAGTAGCATGCCCGTGTATATCGAATGAACGAAAAGGCAGCACAAACGCCCGCGCCAGCGCATCCGTTCGTGGTGTCTGGCCCGGTCGTCGCGGCGGACCCGGCGGCGGGCGGCGGACCCGGGCCCGCGCCGTCTCAAGCCGCGCCGCCCGCTGGCGCGGCGAACTCCTTTCCGGCCAATGCGTTGGCCGCCGCCCGGCAGCGAACCGCCGCGGCATTGGCGGCCCGGCGATGCCTTTCCGCGGCGTCAACGGCGGCATGGCTCCGGGCGCATCCATCCACATCTTTTCCCGCCGCGACTTCGGAAGTCGGGGATCTTAACGATTGGGTAATCGATTCTCGGTCGCATCGGGTGATGGTCGAGCCGTCCTGCGTCCAGAGTGTGCCCGTGTCCGAAACGTCCGTCCTCGGTGTCGATCAATCGCTGTCCGGCCGCCGCTGGATGCGCCGCCTCGATGAGCGCGGCGAGCGCTCCGCCCTCGCGCTCGCCCAGCGCCACGCCCTGCCGGAGATCGTCGCGCGCGTGCTCGCCGGCCGCGGCGTCGACCTCGACAATGCCGCCCGCGAATTGACGCCCACCATTCGCGAGCTGATGCCCGACCCCTCCAGCCTGACCGACTGCGATGCGCTGATCACGCGCCTCGCCGATGCCGTCGACGGGCGCGAGCGCATCGTCCTCTTCGCCGACTACGACGTGGACGGCGCGACATCCGCCGCCGTGGTGGCGCGCACGCTCGGCCTTCTCGGCGCCACGGCGCGGATCGTCATCCCCGACCGCCTCACCGACGGCTACGGCCCCTCCGTCCCAGCCATGGAGGCACTCGCCGACGACGGCACAGACGTTCTCGTCTGCCTCGACTGCGGCGCCGGCGCCATCGCCCCCATCGCAACCGCCAAGGCGCGCGGGCTGACGGTGCTGGTGATCGACCACCACCCCGTCAGCGAGCTCGCCCCGGCCGACCACATCGTCAATCCCAACCGCCCTGACGACCTGTCGGGCCTCTCGGAGTGCGCAGCCGTCGGCGTGGCGTTCATCGTCATGGTCGGGCTGATGCGCGAGATGCGCCGGCGCGGGCGCTTCGCGAGCCAGCCCGAGCCGAGCCTCATGCCGCTGCTCGACTGCGTGGCCCTCGGCACGGTCGCCGACGTGGTGCCGCTGTCGCCGCTCAACCGCGCCTTCGTCACCCGCGGCCTGGTGGCGCTGCGGCGGCGCGAGAACCTGGGGCTCGCGGCACTGACCACCGTGGCCAAGCTGGGCGGGCCGGTCGATGCCGGGCACCTCGGCTTCGTGCTGGGGCCGCGGATCAACGCGGGCGGGCGCATCGGCCAATCCGGCCTCGGGGCTCGGCTTTTGACGTCGGACGACTCGGCCGAGACGGAGCACATCGCCGGCGAGCTCGACCGCCTCAACCGCGAGCGGCGCACGCTGGAAGCCGCCGCCCTCGCCGACGCCACGGCACTCGTCGACGAGGCGGCGCCGGTGATCGTCGTCGCGGGGCCGTGGCATCCGGGCGTCGTCGGCCTCGTCGCGGCGCGGCTGAAGGAGCGGTTCCGCCGCCCAGCCGTCGCCATCGGGCTCGGCGAGGAGGCCGGCACCGGGTCCGGCCGCTCGATCCCCGGCGTGGATCTCGGCGCGGCGATCCGCGAGGCCGCGGCGGACGGTCTGCTCCTGAAGGGCGGAGGGCACGCCATGGCCGCCGGCCTCACCGTGGCCCCGGAACGGGTGGAGGCGTTGACCGCGTGGCTGACGGAGCGCCTCGGCCCCGCCGTCGCCCAAGCGATGGCGAGCGATACGCTGAAGATCGACGCGATCGCCGCGCCAGGCGCGCTCGACGAGCCGCTCGCCCGCGCGCTCACCGAGCACGGCCCATGGGGCGCCGGACGGCCCAAGCCCGTGATCGCGCTCGACGGCGCGTTCGTCGAGCACGTCATGCCCGTCGGATCCGGGGAGTATCTGAAGCTGCGCCTCGCCGGGCGCGCCGGGCCGCCGATCGAGGCGATGCTGTTCCGCTCGGCCGGCCCCATCGGCGACCGCCTGCGCGCCGCCCGCGGCGCCACCATCAACGTCGCCGTCGAAGTGGCGCACGGCGCCTTTCGCGGCGTCCCGCGGGCCGACATCACGGTCCTCGACGTTGCCGAGGTCAGCGCCGCCGTGCGCCGCGCCGCGTAGACACCCCTCAGGTTTCGCGCGGCGCCCTACCCCGTGGCGCCGAGACGCCGGCGGATCGGCCCCAGCGCCCAGGCGAGGCCGGAGCGGGGCCGGTGCCGGCTCAGCATGTGGCGCGGCACGGTCTGCATGCTGACCGGCGGCAACGTCACCTTCTCGACCGAGCGATTGATGAAGCCGATCCGCTCGATCAATGCGTCGATGACCTCGCTGTCGAAGTCGGCGCGGATGATGCGCTCCACGTCGCGGCGGTAGTGGGTGTGGACGACGAACATCGTGCCGCTGACGACCCCGCCATACATCAGCCGGTAGTTGTAGTTCTGCGCCAGCGGCCAGAGCGTCGGCTGCAGCTTGATGAGCGCGTTGACGAGCGGGGGCTGGTCCATGGCGCCCGGGCCATTGCGCTCGGCCGCCTTGGCGAACGCCGCGCCCCAACGTTCCGACAATGGGCCGGCAAAGGCGCCGCGGATGAACAGCACGCCCGAGTTCAGCGCATAGTAGCGCCGGCGCTCCTTGGCGACGGCGTCCGCCATCGTCACGATCTCTTCCCGGTGATACGGCATGTGGACGCCGGCCAGGTCGAACGGGCCGAACTCGAACACGCGGCTGATGTCGTCGTAGATGATGGTGTCCGTGTCGAGGAAGATGCAGTCCGCACCGTCCATGGTGCCGATGGAGCGGATCTTGAACGCCTTCGGCAGCTCGTCGCCCACGAGGGGGACGACGTCGGTGAACGGGAAGTCGGCACGCTTCGCGAGGGTGTCGGCCAGATCCGGCCGGCTGGTGAGCAGGCGGATGGGCTTATCGGTAAAGCGGCGGAGCGAGCGCGCGGAGACGAGGGCTTCGGCGGTGTACACCGGCGGGGCGTCCGCCCGGTCGAAGGCGCTGTAGATAAACATGGGGTCCGTTTGGCCAAGACTTCGCGCTGCAAAACGCGCGTTCGTTCCTGCGCGATCGGGCCCGCGAAGTCCATCGGGCCCCCGCCGGATGGAAAAATTCGGCGCTTCTCAGACTTTGTTAAGGCGGAAATTCACGTTTTCGACATGTATCGGCGCCGCGGGACGGGGCGCAAGGCGTTGAGGCACTTGACGTGTTCACGAACGATTGCACCGGGCCTGACAACGCGTCACAAGGATATCCTTCCGAGGAGCGGAGACGAAGTTAAGCCCATGCCTGAAGATACAACGCCGCAAGGGGCGCTCGACCGCGTTCTGACCGTCGAGGTGATGCGTGTGACCGAGCGCGCGGCGGTGGCCGCTGCGCGCTTGCGCGGTCGCGGCGACGAGAAGGCCGCCGACCAAGCCGCGGTCGACGCCATGCGGCGGGAACTGAACCGCCTCGCGATCGAAGGCATCGTGGTGATCGGCGAAGGCGAGCGCGACGAGGCGCCGATGCTCTACATCGGCGAAGCGGTCGGCTCGGGCGGCAAGCGGGTGGACATCGCGCTCGACCCGCTCGAGGGCACCACCCTGTGCGCCAAGGACATGCCGAACTCCATCGCCACCCTGGCGCTGGCATCGGGCGGTGCGCTGCTCAACGCGCCGGACGTCTACATGCAGAAGATCGCCATCGGCCCGGGCTACCCGCACGGCCTGGTGGAACTCGACATGCCGCCGAAGGAGGTCATCCGCCGCATCGCCAAGGAAAAAGGCGTGCCGGAGAAGGAGATCACCACCTGCGTGCTGGACCGTCCGCGCCACACTCAGCTTATCGCCGAGCTGCGCGAGACGGGCGCCGCCGTGCGGCTCATCTCGGACGGTGACGTCGCTGGCGTCATCAACACGACGAACCCGCACGAATCCGGGATCGACCTCTACATCGGCACCGGCGCCGCCCCGGAGGGCGTGCTGGCGGCCGCTGCGCTGCGCTGCGTCGGCGGGCAGATGCAGGGACGCCTCATCCTCGACACGCAGGAGAGCCGCACGCGCGCCGGAAAGATGGGCATCTCCGATCCGGACAAGATCTACACGCACGAGGAGATGGCGCAGGGCGACGTGTATTTCTCGGCGACCGGCGTGACGGACGGGAACCTCGTCCACGGTGTGCGGTTTCACCCCAACTACATCGAGACCGAGACCATCGTGATGCGCTCGCTGCACGGCACGGTCCGGACCATCAAGGCGCGCCACACGGACTTCTCGAAGTTCCTGCACGCTTAACCGAGACCCGCGTGACTCAGACAAAGGTGAGATGGCCCCCAAAGACCCGCTGAACGCCTTCGTGGATCTGGTCACCTCTCCGGGTCCAGGCCCGCGCCTCGCGGTCAAGGACATGATCGCGGTGGCGGGGCTCCTGCAGACGGCGGGGCTCCCGGTCCGCGCCGGGCGCCGGGCCGAACGTGACGCCCTCGTGGTCGCGCGCATGCGGCGCGCGGGGTACGCCGTTGTCGGCACCACGGCGACGGACGGGGCGGGCTTCGGCACCATGACGGCCGAGGTGATCAACCCGCGCCACCCGGACCGCGCGGTCGGTGGCTCCAGCGGCGGCTCTGCCGCGGCGGTGGCCGGCGACCTCGCCGACGCCGGCCTCGGCACCGACACAGGCGGCTCGGTACGCATCCCCGCCGCCTACTGCGATCTCGTCGCCTACAAGCCCACGCCCGAGCGCGCCGAGATGGATGGCATCCTGCCGCTCTCCCCTTCGTTCGACGTCGTCGGCGTGATGGCCCGCACGTTCCCCGACCTCGCCGCCGCCGCGCCGTTCCTCGTGGACCGATGGGATTCAGCGGACAATACCGCCGCACGGTTCGTTTATGCTGCGGACGAGCTGGCGGCGGTGGAACCCAGTGTCGCCGCGGCCTTCGCGCCGATCCGCGAGCGCTTCCAAGCCGCGCCGTTCGCCAATCCCGTCGAGTACAAGCCGACCGCCGTGGCGCATTCCGATCTCGTCTGCGCCGACGGGCTCGACGTGCACCGGGCGGACTGGGCGGCGGCGCCGCACCTGTTTCCGCCGGTGATCGCGGGCGGCCTCGCCTATGCCGAGACACTCACCGAGGCGCGGCTCGACGACGCGCGGAGGGTCTGCGACGACGCGCGGGCGGCCTGGCGCGCAGCGATCGCGCCGGACCAGATCCTGATCCTGCCGACACTGCCGATGGACCCAGCCCCGCGCGCTGCCGAAAGCGTGATGGTCCAGGGCGAATCGCTGCCGATCACCAACGCCAACATCCGCCTGACGGAGATGTTCAACATCGCCGGGCTGCCGGTGGTGGCCGCGCCGGTGGACGGCCTGTCGGTCCAGTTCGTCGCCGCGGTGGGCCGCGACGAGTGGCTCCTCGCCACGGTGCGCCGGCTCCTCGGCGACACGCCCGCCTGAGCCGGCGGCGGCCGCGCCGGCATCTGCTTGGCGCTAAAGCGTCTGCGCGATGCGGATGACGTGGGGTGTGCGCACGACGATCCCCTCCGCCTCGATCGCCTTCAGCGCGCGGTAGAGCGCCGCCTCGTCGGTGGGGTAGGTCACGAGGATGACGGTCTGCTGGTCGAGCGGAGGCAGGTGCTCGGGCCGGTGCGGCGTCTTCTGGACGATCTGCTCCAGGCTGATCCCCTCGGTCGCCATATTCTGCGCCAACGCCGCGAACGCGCCGGCGCGGTCGGCGATCGGCAGGCGCACGTAGAACGCGCCGCGATGCCCGCCAGTCTGCGGCTTGCGGAACGGCAGCAGCGATGACGAAGGCCGCCCCAGCGGAGCCGGCGCCAGACCGCGCGCGAGGTCGGTGAGGTCGGACAGCACCGCCGACGCCGTCGCCGAGCCGCCCGCCCCCGGGCCCGACAGCACCATTTCCCCGAAGGCCGGCCCGCGGATCGACACGGCGTTGGTGACGCCCGACGTCTCCGCGAGCGCCGAGCCGCGGGGCACCATCGTCGGGTGCACGCGCTGGTCGACGCCGTCCTCGCCCATGGTGGCGATCCCGAGGAGCTTGATGCGGAAGCCCAGCTCGGCTGCGGCGGCGATGTCCTCCGGCTCGATGCCGCGGATGCCTTCCACCTTGATCGCGTCGGCGTCGATCGCGGTGGTGAAGGCGATCGAGGAGAGGATCGCGAGCTTGTGGGCGGTGTCGAAACCGTCGACGTCGAAGGTGGGATCGGCCTCCGCGTAGCCGAGGCGCTGGGCGTCGGCGAGGCACGCCTCAAAGCCGATGCCGTCGGTCTCCATGCGAGTCAGGATGTAGTTGCAGGTGCCGTTCATGATGCCGAGCACGGAGGCGATCGGCACGCCCGCCAGCCCGTCGCGCACCGTTCGGATCGCGGGGATCGCACCGGCGACGGCCGCCTCGTAGAGGAGCGGCACGCCGGCGGCCTCCGCCATGGCGACGAGGCGCATGCCGTGCGCGGCCAACAGCGCCTTGTTGGCCGTGACCACGGCCTTGCCGGATGTCAGCGCCGCCTCCACCGCGGCCAGCGCCGGTCCGTCCGCGCCGCCGATCAGCTCGACGAAGACGTCCGCCGGGCTCGACGCCATCGCCACCGGGTCATCGAACCAGGTCGCGCCGGCGAGATCGACGCCCCGGTCGCGCGTGCGGTCGCGCGCCGAGACGGCAACGACCTCGATGTTGCGGCCCGAGCCGCCGTGCGTCGGCTCGGCCTGGAGCAGGCTGATGGTGGACGCGCCGACCGTCCCAAGGCCGGCGATGGCGATTTTGAGCGTTTCGGTCACGGACACCTTCTGGAATATCGTGGGTTCGTCGTGCTGCGACATCAAACCCATTCCGGCGGCGATGGCCAGCGTTCGGTGTCAGAAAGGCGGTGAATGGCACCGCACGCTTGTGTTTTGCCCGGCGCACGCGCAAGTGGCGGCGGCTTCGGCCACGCTCAGCCGGATTGCTCGAGCCCCGCCAACGCCGCCCGCACCAGCGCGTCCGCTTCGGTCGCCTCCGGGGCCGTTCCGGGGCCGAAGCCGTCGACGATGTGGTAGGGCTGCTCCATGAGCTGGCAGATCGCCAACTGGGTGCGGTTGCGCCGTTCCGGGCGCCCGTGGCTGCGGCTGTCGGTCACTTCGAGAACCGGCGTGCCGGCCGGGGCGAATGCCGAGTTGTGCAGATTGCTGCCGGAGAAGCCGACCATCATCGACGCCCGCGAGAAGACCGCCACCTGCGCCTCCGGCGCCAGCCGTGCGCCGTCGATGATCTCGAAACCCTCTGCCTGCATGAGCCGGTAGAAGCGTTCTTCCTGCGGGTGCAGGCGGCCGTGCTCGGCCGGCCGACGGGCGACGATCGGCCGGCGCCCGCCACCGTCGCCGAACGCGGCGACGATGCGGGCGTAGACGTCGCGCAGCGCGGGGTGCATCGCGCACTGGCGAAAGGGCGTCCCGAAGACGGCGAGCCGCTCGGGCACGTGCAGCACATCCACACGCGTCGGCTCGGCGATGCCGCAGAGCGCGCGGTCACCCCATCCCGCCGCCGCCAGCAGCCCGCCCCATTGGCGCAGCCGCAGCGGCACGATCACGGCGTGTGGGTCCTGCACGAAGGCGCCGAACAGCACCGGGCAGTCCGGCAGCGCCCCGCCGGCCCAGGCGGTGCTGAGAGTTTCGAACAGGAAGTGGCCCCAGGAGGGAAAGAGATGGCCGGCGAAGATCGCCTCGCCGTAGTGGCCTGTCGTCGCCAGCGCCCGGTCGATGCTGAGCGGGTCGACGGGCCGGAAGTGACCGAGATGCGCCGGCCGCAGCGATTGCGGCACCAGCCCGCCGGAGCCGTCGTAGACCGCGCCCACGAAGGTGGCGGACGGCGGGTCCGTCACCGTCGGAACGATCCTGGCCCCGGCGACGCGCACGCACTCCGGGCCGAGCGGGCGGCCCTGGAAGGAGACGACGGTGGTCAACAGGATCGAGCGCCCGTAATGCCGGCCTTAGGACTGGCCGCGCATCCGGCTGGCCGCGGAGCGCGAGATAGGCCGACCCGCAGGGGGCCGGCCGTCGGGCCACCGCAATGCATCGGGCGGCGCTCGGTTATCGCGCGACCGACATCGGGACCACGTTGTGGCGCCGGTCCAGGAACTTCTTCACGCTGCGGGCGGCCTGGCGGATGCGCTGCTCGTTCTCCACCAGCGCGATGCGCACGTGCCCATCGCCATGCTCGCCGAAGCCGATGCCGGGCGCCACCGCGACGGAGGCCTCCTCCTGAAGCTCCTTGGCGAACTGCAGGCTGCCGAGGTGGGCGAGTTGCGGCGGGATCGGCGCCCAGGCGAACATCGACGCCTGCGGCGACGGGATGACCCACCCGGCCCGCGCGAACGAATCCACCAGCGCGTCGCGGCGCTTGCGGTAGACGTCCCGCACTCTCGACGATGCAGGCGTCGCCGCCGTTGAGCGCCGCGGTCGCCGCCACCTGGATCGGCGTGAAGGCGCCGTAATCGAGGTAGGACTTTCACCCGCGCCAGCGCCGCGATCAGCCGCTCGTTGCCGACGGCAAAGCCCATGCGCCAACCCGGCATGGAGAAGGTCTTCGACATCGAGGTGAACTCGACCGCGATGTCCTTCGCGCCCTCCACCTGCAGCACCGACGGCGGCGGCGTGTCGCCGAAATAGATCTCGGAATAGGCGAGGTCCGACAGCACCCAGATGTCGTGCTTCTTGGCGAAGGCGACGACCTCCTCGTAGAAGTCGAGGTCGGCGATGTGGGCGCCGGGATTCGACGGGTAGCACATCACCATCGCGATCGGCTTGGGGACCGAGTGCACCACCGCCCGCTCGAGCGCGCGGAAGAACTCTTCGCCCGGCTCGGCCGGGATCGAGCGGGTGGAGCCGCCCGCCATGAGGAAGCCGAAGGCATGGATGGGATAGGACGGGTTGGGCGTCAGCACCACGTCGCCCGGCGCGGTGATCGCCTGCGCCATGTTGGCGAAGCCTTCCTTGGAGCCGAGCGTCGCGACGACCTCGGTGTCCGGATTGAGCGTCACGCCGAAGCGGCGCTCGTAGTAGGCGGCCTGGGCGCGGCGCAGCCCCGGGATGCCCTTGGAGGCCGAATAGCGATTGGTGCGCGGCTTGGAGACCGTCTCCACCAGCTTGTCGCAGATCGCCTGGGGTGTCGGCAGGTCCGGATTGCCCATGCCGAGGTCGATGATATCGGCCCCGTTGCCGCGCGCCGCCGCCTTCAGGCGGTTCACCTCTTCGAACACGTAGGGTGGAAGCCGGCGGATCTTATGGAATTCTTGCACCGGGGGCATCACGATACTCCGAACGTTTGATGCGAAATACAGCGTCCTACTGCGGTGGCGCAACTGGCGCGCCAGAGAATGGCTCGGGACCCACCGTACGCGGCGGCG
Source organism: uncultured Alphaproteobacteria bacterium (assembly GCA_963771975.1). Lineage (GTDB taxonomy): Bacteria > Pseudomonadota > Alphaproteobacteria > Rhizobiales > Amorphaceae > Acuticoccus. The sequence goes on from CAVYVL010000003.1 coordinate 49,501, forward strand.
CCGCGTTCGGATCGAGCGGCGCGCCGGGGAGAGCCTGCGGCGCTGCGCTTGGCTCGGTCCGAGCGCCCGCCGGGTCGGTCTCGCGTGGCGCCCGCTGGCCGCCCGACGCGATGCGGTTGCGTACGTCCTCGGGGTTGGACGGTGCGGCCGATCCGCCCCCGGCGTTGCTCGACGCTTCGATGCGCCGGCGTGTCGCCTCACGCTGCGAGGCGGCCCGCGCCTGCAGATCGCCGGCGAAGCTGGCGCGGTCGATCGCCGCAGTGCGCGCCTTCGAAGCCGCGCCCTCCGCGGCCACCTGGCGCTTGCCTTCCTCCACGGTCCGCGGGTCGCGCGGCAGGCCCGGCACGGAAGCCGGATCCGCCAGAATGTTGGGGTATCCGTCGGCGGTCTGCTGCGGCGCTTCGGACGGCAGCACCGTCGCCGGACGCTGGGGCAGCGGGATCAGCGGCGCAGCCGGGTCCACGGTGCAACCCGGCAAGGCCACCGCCACCACCACGGACAGACGCCACACAGCCCTCACGCACCAACTCCACCCCGGCCCGCCCGACGGGCCTTACACCGAAAGAGACGCCTTTTTCGGTCCACCCTGTTGGCAACCACGCCACGACGTCCCATGACTCACCGATAAAAGAAAGAACGGGCGGTTAAATAGTGATGGCGGAGGAGCTCGGAGATGGCTGTTCGTGATGTAGGCGACACACCGCGGGATCCAGTGCTGAATTATATCGTCGACAACCCGGAAGAGTTTGCGAAGAACCTCACCGTCATGCTCGGGCACGCGAACGAGGCCATCGCCGCCTACGTCGCGCCGATGCAGACGGGCGAGATCAAGAACGACCGCACGGACGAGATCGCGGAGTGGGTCCGCACCTTGTCGCGCGTCTCGCACTACTGGATGGCGGACCCCAACCGGGCGTTCGAGGCGCAGGCCCGTCTCACCCGCGACTGGACCGCGCTCTACACCAACGCCATGCGCCGCATGGCCGGCGAGGACGCCGAGCCGGTCGTCACGCCCGAACCGGGTGACAAGCGGTTTTCCGATAAGGACTGGTCCGCCGTCCAGTTCTTCGACTTCATCAAGCAGGGCTACCTGATCACCACGCGCTGGGCGCAGAGCCTCGTCGACGAGACCGACGACCTCGACGAGCACACCCGCGCCAAGGCGGCCTTCTACGTCAAACAGCTCTCTGCTGCGCTCTCGCCGTCCAACTTCATCTTCACCAACCCCGAGCTCCTGCGCGAGACGGCCAGCCGGTCCGGCGAGAACCTGGCGCTCGGCATGAAGATGCTGGCCGAGGACGTCGCCCGCGGCAAAGGCGAGCTGCGCCTGCGCCAATCCGACCCCGACAAGTTCGAGGTCGGCGTCAACGTCGCCGTCACCCCCGGCGACGTGATCGCCGAGAACAACGTCGCCCAGCTCATCCAGTACAAACCGGCCACGGAGACGGTGGCGCGGGAGCCGATCTTCATCGTCCCGCCCTGGATCAACAAGTTCTACATCCTCGACCTCAACGCCGAGAAGTCGATGATCAAGTGGCTGACCGCGCAGGGCCACACGGTGTTCGTGCTCTCCTGGGTGAACCCGGATGAGAGCCTCTCCCACCACGATTTCGTCAGCTACATGCGCGAGGGGATCATCTGGGGCGTCGACCATGTCACCAAGGCGGCCGGCACCGAGAAGGTCGATATCGTCGGCTACTGCGTCGGCGGCACGCTGCTGGCGATGACGCTCGCCTACATGGGCCGCATGGGCGACAAGCGGATCAACACCGCGACCTTCCTCACCGCCCAGATCGACTTCACCCACGCCGGCGATTTGAAGATCTTCGTCGACCGCGACCAGCTCGCCACGCTGGAGCGGAAGATGGACGCCAAGGGGTACCTCGAAGGGTCGTCGATGGCGACGGCGTTCAACATGCTGCGCGCCAACGATCTGATCTGGCCGTACGTCGTCAACAACTACATCAAGGGCAAGGATCCCTTCCCCTTCGACCTGCTCTACTGGAACTCCGACGCGACGCGCATGCCCGCCGCGAACCACAAGTATTACCTGCGCAACTTCTACCTCAACAACCTCTTCGCCAAGGGCGAGCTGCGAGGTCGAGGGAGTGATGCTGTCGCCGGCCAACATCAACGTGCCGGTGTTCAACGTCGCCACCCGGGAGGATCACATTGCCCCGGCGCTGTCGGTCTACACCGGCAACAAGCTGCTGGGGGGCGACGCGAAATTCGTGCTGACGGGGTCGGGCCACATCGCCGGCATCGTCAACCCGCCGCACAAGAACAAGTACCAGGTCTGGGTCGACGGCGACGAGAGCGGAACGCTCGAGGACTGGATCAAGACGGCGCGCGAGGTGAAGGGCTCATGGTGGCCGCTGTGGGACGAGTGGCTCGGCGCGCACCGCTCCGGCGAGCAGGTCGAGGCCCGCTCGGCCGGCGGCGGTGTCTTCACCGCGATCGAGCCTGCTCCGGGCCGCTATGTGAAGAAGCGATACTGAGCGATGCCGGTCCCGCGCAATTGACTTGCGGGACAGGCCCGCTGCGGCCGCAGCGGGCCTGCGGGCGCGTCAGATCATGAACGAGAAGATCACCCAGAACGCCAGCAGGAATGCGACGGAGGCGGACACCGTCACCCACTTGGGGACGCGGTAGCGCTTGATCCGCTCGCCGAGCAGGTTGCAGAGCAACGCCAGACCGAGATAGCGGATCGCCCGGCTGGTGGCGATCGCCGCGATGAAGGTCAGATAGCTCATGCTCGACGCGCCCGCGCCGAGGGTCGCGAGCTGCAACGGCGCCGGCCCCACCGAGATCAGGAAAACCGACCAGAAGAGGCTCTCCTCCGACAAATTGTCGAGCGCCGCACGGTAGTCCTGCTCGAGCCCGAATTGCTGCAGAAGCGGCAGCACCACCGGATCGAACAAGAGGTGTCCGAGGAAATAGAATGCGGATGCGCCGACGAGGGCGCCGACGAGGGCCGCCGTGGCGATGAACCAGGCCCGGCGCGGCCAAGCGATCATGAGCGGCATGATGACCGCTTCCAACGGGATCGGCACGACGGTGGATTCGCCGACCGACAGGACGCCGACCCCGATTTCGGAGTGGGCGAGCCGGTAGGAAAGGCGGCTGACCAGATGCTCGTCCCGCTTGCCCGTCCGCGGGTCGACGGGGGCTAATTCGTCGTCCTGTAGGGACTGTGCGGGGCTCACGTTCTGCATACCCCAATCAATCCCATCGAGCGTCGGAGGGTTCCCCGGCGGCACGACCGGTCAGGCGCACATTGCCGCAGGGGCGCCGGCACGGTCGCCACCGGACCGATGCCCCGTATCGTCAGGGGAACATCGCGAGCTGCCTCAGCCCCGTCGCCTCGTCGAGCCCGCACATGACATTCATGTTCTGAACCGCCTGCCCCGACGCGCCTTTCACCAGATTGTCCAGGGTGGAGATGACGATCGCACGCCCCGAGCGCCGGTCGGCCACCACGCCGATGCGGGTGAAGTTCGTGCCGCGCACGTGGCGCGACTGCGGCACCTCGCCGATCCGCAGCACGTTCACGAAGGTCTCGTCGCGGTAGCGGTCGGCCAACGTGGCGTGGACCGTCTTGGGGTCGCCGTGGACGTAGATCGTCGCGTAGATGCCGCGGTTCATCGGCACCAGGTGCGGCGTGAACGTCGGCGCCACGGGGGCGCCGGCGGCCAGCGACAGCTCCTGGTCCAGCTCGGCCGTGTGCCGGTGGTTGCCGACGGAGTAGGCGTGGAAGCCCTCCGACACCTCGGCGAACAACATGCCCCACCTTCGCGGCACGCGCCCGCGCCCGTCACCCCGGACTTGGCGTCGATGACGATGTTGTCCGTGTCCACCACGCCCGCGCTGACCAGCGGGACCAGCGGGAGCAGCGCGGTCGTGGTGTAGCAGCCCGGGTTGCCGACCAGCCGTGCGCCTGGCGACCGCGCTCGCGGTGGATCTCGGTGAGGCCGTAGACGGCCTCCGTCTGCAGCGCCTCGGCCTGGTGCGCGTGGCCGTACCAGTGCGCGTACATCGCCGGATCGGCGAGGCGGAAGTCAGCTGACAGGTCCACGACCTTGAGGTCGGGCTTGGCGTCCATCGCGGCCTTCAGCGACGTCTGCGTGGTGCCGTGCGGCAAGGCGCAGAAGAGGACGTCGACCGGCGCGAGGTCGAGATCGGCGATGGTGGTGAGCGTCGGCAGGTCGAGCGCGGACAGCTGCGGGAAGACATCCGCCATCGCTCGGCCGGCATTGGATTCGGCCGACAGCGCAGTGACTTTGACGTCCGGATGGAGCGTCAGCAAACGGATGAGTTCGGCGCCGGTGTAGCCGGAGGCGCCGTAGATGGCGACATTGAGGGTCATGCTCGGCCCCTTGGCGAGATGGAAAACGGCAAGGCGGAAACAAAAAAGCCCGGCGCAACGGCGCCGGGCTCCGGAATCCAGACGACTGGCGTGCTTAGCGCTTGGAGAACTGGAACGAACGACGGGCCTTGCGGCGGCCGTACTTCTTGCGCTCGACCACGCGCGGGTCGCGGGTGAGGAAGCCGACGCGCTTCAGCACCGGACGCAGCCCCGGCTCGTAGTACGTCAGCGCCTTGGAGATCCCGTGGCGGACCGCGCCGGCCTGGCCGGACAGGCCACCGCCGGAGACGGTGCACATGATGTCGAACTGGCTGTCGCGCTGGGCGACGAGCAGCGGCTGACGGATCACCATCTGCAGCACCGGACGGGCGAAATACTCTTCGTACGGCTTGCTCGCAGACGACGATGCGGCCCGTGCCGGGCTTCACCCAGACGCGTGCGACGGCGTCCTTGCGCTTGCCGGTGGCATAGGCGCGGCCGTACTTGTCGAGCTTCTGGACATGAACCGGCGCGCTCTCTTCCGGCGTGCCTTCATGGCCGATGGCGGTGCCAAGGTCCTCGAGGGACGAAACGGTGGTATCGCTCACCAGGTCCTCACATTCTTCTTGTTCTGCGCGGCGAGATCGACGGTCACCGGCTGCTGCGCCTGGTGCGGGTGCTCGGCACCGGCGTAGACGCGAAGGTTCTTCATCTGCTGACGGCCGAGCGGGCCGCGCGGCATCATGCGCTTCACGGCCGCCTCGAGGACGCGCTCGGGGAAGCGGCCTTCGAGGATCTGCTTGGCCGAGCGCTCTTTGATGCCGCCCGGATAGCCGGTGTGCTTGTAGTAAATCTGCTGCTCGATCTTGCGGCCGGTGAAGACCACCTTGTCGGCATTGATGACAATGACATTGTCACCGCAGTCCACGTGCGGCGTGAAGTACGGCTTATTCTTGCCGCGGAGACGAAGCGCGATCTGCGAGGCGAGGCGACCCACCACGAGATTGGTGGCGTCGATCACCACCCACTGCTTTTCGATCTCCGCAGGTTTTGCGGATTGGGTATACATGACAAACGATCCGAAGAGGGAACACGGGCCGCGTGAACGCAGCGTGCCGCGTATGTGTCGGCTCGCGGCTCATTCGTCAAGAAAAATCTTCTATGCCAACAAATTCAATAGCTTAGCGAAGAGGTATCAGGGTACCACCGCCACGTCGCTGGCGGGCATCGCGTAGGTCATCGTGCAATGGGCCAGCATCGTGTCCCCTGCGAACGCCTCCGCGACGATCACCGACAGGCGCCGCCCCGGCTTGACGACGCGGGCCACCATGCGGATCGGCGCGCCCGCCACACCCGCCCGCAGGAAAGACATGTTGAGGTTCGTCGTCACCGCCATCCTGGCCTCCGCCGGCAGCGACAGCAGCGCAGCGTAGGCGGCCGCGTCGGCGAGCATCATCAAAGTCGGCCCGGACACCGTGCGGCCCGGCCGCAGATGCGCCTCGCCCGGCGTCAGCGCCAAGGTGGCGACGCCGGCCTCGGCCGCCTCCACCCGGATGTGGCCGGTCCCGAACACCTGCGGGAATTCGCGGGCGAGGTAGTCTCGAACGTCGGCAAGGTGCATTGACTGGCGCGCGCTTTGGCTCAAAGTTCCGGCTATGAACGCTCCCATAAGAGAGACGAACGTCGACGCGCCCCATGTCCTCGTCAGCGACGAGGGACGCGTGCGCCGTATCGTGCTCAATCGCCCGCCCCAACGCAATCTCCTGACGCCGGAGATGATGGCCGCCGTGAAGGCCGCGCTCGACGCGCCCTATGCCCGGGCCATCGTCATCGCCAGCGAGGGCCCCGCCTTCTGCGCCGGGCACGACATGAAGGAGATGGCGCGCCACCACGCCGACACGGACGGCGGCCGCGCCTACTTCACCACCCTCTTCAACCAGTGCTCGGACATGATGCTGGCGATCGCCCGCGCCCCGCAGCCGGTGATCGCGGAGGTTCATTCCGTCGCCGTCGCCGCGGGCTGCCAGCTCGTCGCCGCCTGCGACCTCGCCGTCGCGGCCGACACCGCCAAGTTCGGCACCACCGGCGTCACCTTCGGGCTCTATTGCTCCACCCCCGCGGTGCCGCTGGTGCGCGACCGTCCCCGGAAAGCACGCCGCCGAGCTGTTGATGACCGGCGACGTGATCGACGCGGCGCGGGCCGAGCGCATCGGCCTCGTCAACCGCGTGGTCTCCCCCGCAGAGCTGACCGAGACCACGATGACGCTGGCCGCCCACATCGCCTCCAAGTCGGCGGCGGTGCTGGCGGTCGGCAAGCGCACGGCGAGCGCGCAGGCGGGTCTGCCGCTCGAGCAAGCCTATGCTCTCGCCACCGACGCGATGGTCGAGAACCTCCTCATGGCCGACGGTCGCGAGGGGCTCGACGCCTTCGCCGCCAAGCGCCCCGCCGACTGGCAGGACAAGTAGAACCGATGCTCACCCTCTTCACGTCGCCGGGCTCTTGCGCCTTCGCCACGCATCTCGCCCTCGCCGAGGCCGGGGCGGACTACGCGATCCGCCGCGTCAAGTTCTCCGAGAACGAGCAACGCTCCGAGGAGTACCTCGCCATCAACCCGCTCGGCCGCGTGCCGGCGCTGGTGACCCCGGACGGCGTCCTCACCGAGACGCCGGCGCTCCTGGTCTTCGTGGCGCAGAGCTATCCCACGGCCAAGCTGGCGCCGATCACCGACCCCGTCGCCTTCGCCAAGCTGCAGGCGTTCAACAGCTACCTCGCCACCACGATCCACGTCGCGCACGCCCACGGGCGCCGCGGCTACCGCTGGGCTGACGACGACGCGGCGCTCGACTCCATGCGCGCCAAGGTGCCGGAGACCATGACCGACGGCTTCATGCTGATCGAGAAGGCGCTCCAGGGGCCGTGGGTGATGGGCGATCAGTTCACCGTGAGCGACGGCTATCTCTATACCCTCGGCCGCTGGTTGGAGGGCGACCACGTCGACACCGCGCTTCTGCCCAAGGTCATGGCGCACCGCGAGCGGATGAACGAGCGCCCGGCCGTGCAACGCGCGCTCGCGGAGGAAAAGGCGGCCTGAAGCCGAGCCCCGGCGCGCGCGGTCGTCGCCACGGCCGCGACCGAACGGCACAGTCACGCTACCCCGCGTGCGCGGCTCGCTCGGCGGCCGCCCGCGCGTTACTGCGCGACTTGTAGGAGCCGACGTGCATCCCGTCCACGTAGGACAGCCACAGGCGATAGCGGCCCGCCCCGGCCTCCATCAGGTAGAGGCTGCGGCCGTTGAGCTCGCCATGCCAGCCCCAGCGCTGGTCGGTCCACTGCACCGGCGGGGCGGCCGGCGGCTCCAGTGGCAGAGGATCGTCCGCCTCGCCGGCGGCGGCTGGCGGCGCGAGAGTGTGCCGGGTCACCGTGGCGGCCTGCAGCGCGGTCGCAGCGGATGGGGCCGGCGCGACATGACGCTGCAGGATCGTCAGCACCGCGAAGGCGAAGAACGCCGCGAAGCCGAACAGGATGTCTTGCACGATCACCCGTTCGGCTATGGCATCCAACATCTGGACGAGCGCGCTATCTTCCACCACGAGCCGGCCGCGCGCCTCCACATAGCGGACGAGCCGACTGGCAGCGTAGATCCAGAAAAAGACGCCACCGGCAAACAGGATACAGCGAAACAGGGTAAGCACGATCGATGCTCCCGCCATCAACTGCCCAGCCTGCGGATGATACATCCGAACGGCAACCTTAAATAGAGGAAATGTACCGCACATATGTCAAACCACGACCGCTATGACGACGCGCTCGTCGAGGGCATCCTGGCCGACGTGAAGACCATCGCGATGGTCGGTGCGTCGACGAACCTCAACCGCCCATCGGCCTTCGTGCTGAAATACCTCGTCGAGAAGGGCTACACGGTCCACCCGATCAACCCCGGACATGCCGGAAAGACGATCCACGGGCAGACGGTGGTGGCCTCCCTCGCCGACCTCGCCGGGCCGGTCGACATGGTCGACGTCTTCCGCGCGTCCGATGCGGTGCCCGGTGTCGTCGACGAGGTGCTGGCGATGGAGACGAAACCGAAGGTGCTGTGGCTGCAGCTCGGCGTGCGCAACGACGAGGCGGCCGCCAAGGCGGAGGCCGCGGGCATCGCGGTCATCCAGAACCGCTGCCCAAAGATCGAGTACGGCCGCCTTTCGGGTGAGATCGCGTGGGCCGGCGTCAACTCGAAGCGGCTGTCGTCCAAGCGGCCGGCGCGCATGGAGGGCTTTCAGCGCCTCGGCATCCGCGGCCAGAACGGAGCCGGCTAGTCCGCGGCCGCCCGGTGGCTACCCGGCCGCGGCGCGCAGCGCCTTGAGGCGCGCCTCGATGTCCTCCACCTTCATCGCCAGCGGATGCAGCGGGACGCGGATCGCACCGCTCTTCCACCTTGCGTTGCGGGAAATGAAACGCTCGCTGAGCGGCACCACGTCGAGCCGGTCGATCGCCTCGGCGAGCGGCAGCGCGGGCACGATCACCAGTGTCGACAGCTGCATGGTGCGCAGCGCATGCTGCTCGATGCGCATGTCCGCCACCCGGCTCCAAGGCAGGATCCCGAAGCGCGCGACGTAGATCCCGTTGACGTCCGCACCCAGCTGGGGCCGCTGCGTGTCCGTCGTCGGCCGGAAATAGAGCGCCGAGAGCGTGCCCACCAGGCTGATCAGCAGGTAGCCGGGGGCCGCGTTGATGAACGTCGCCAGCACGCCGATGATCGTCAGAGCGCCGCCGCCATAGACCATCATGTCGCCGGAATGCGGCTTGTAGCCGGTGGCGAAGGCGCGCGGCAGCTGCGGTTCGCGCTCGGGACGGGGCTGCTGGGGGGGCAATGCGTCCATATCGCCGTCATCCATCCGTGGAGACCTGCTCCGTCGCCGTGATCGTGATGCCGAAGCCTTCCAGACCCACATAGCGCCGGTCCTGCGAAGCGATCAGGCGGATGGAGCTGACACCGAGGTCGCGCAGGATCTGCGCGCCGAGGCCGATCTCACGCCACTCGCGCACGCGGGCCTGTGCACTGTCGTGCACCTCGTCCTTGTCGGCGATCGCCGCGGCGGCCGCAACACCGACGCCGCCGTCCCGCAGATACACCAGCACGCCGCGTCCCTCGGCCTGGAAGCGCTCCAGCATCGCGCGCGGGCTCGCCGGGCCGAGCACGTCGTCGACCACGTGCTCGCGCGTCAGACGAACCGGCACATCGGCGCCGTCACGGATGTCGCCCACCACAACCGCGAGGTGCTGCATCGGGTCGAACGGGGTGCGGTAGGTGACGACACGGGCCGTGCCGGACGCCAGGGCGCGTGTCTCGTCGAGGACGCGCTCGACGAGACGCTCGTGGCGCTGGCGCCAGGCGATGATGTCGTTGAGCGAGATCTGCACCAGGTTGTGCTTCTGCGCGAACTCGCCGACCGCGGCACCGCGCATCACGGTGCCGTCGTCGTTCACCAGCTCGGACAGGACACCGACGGGCGCCACGCCGGTCAGCATGCACAGGTCGATCGCCGCTTCGGTGTGGCCGGAGCGGATGAGCACCCCGCCCTCGCGTGCGATCAGCGGGAAGATATGCCCCGGCCGTACGAAGTCCGCCGCGCCCGAGTTCGGGTTCGCGAGGCCGCGCACGGTGTTGCAGCGTTCCTCGGCGGCGATGCCGGTGGTGAGGCCGTGCTTGACGTCCACCGAGACGGTGAAAGCCGTGGCGAGCGGGGCGTCGTTGTCGGCCACCATAGGGGCGAGGCTCAGACGGCGCGCCAACTCGCGTGTCATCGGTGCGCAGATGATGCCGGACGTGTGGCGGATCATGAAGGCGAGCTTCTCCGGCGTCGCCAGGGACGCGGCGCAGATCAGATCCCCCTCGTTCTCACGATCGTCATCGTCGGTGACGACCACCAGCTCACCGCGCTCGAACGCGCGCAACGCCGCAGCCATGCGGCCCGCCATGTCGCTCAACACGAACCTCCCCCGTCTGGCACTGCAACATGCAGCCCCCGGACCGCTTAGACCACGTGGCGCCGCCTGGCCACAGCGCACGCGGCCCCGAATAGGTGCGAAGCCCCGTTTCGGTGTGCTGGCCAGCAATTGCGAAACTCCGTCGCAGCTTATATGCGGCCTTTCTCCACCTAGGATGCACCGCCATGAACTACGCGATCTTCCTGCCGGCCTGCTTCGCGCTCAATCTCGCCTTCGGGCCCAACAACCTCCTGGCCCTCACCCACGGCGCCCATCACGGTGTGGGCTTCGCGATGCGCGCCGGCATCGGGCGCATCCTCGTGTTCGTGCCGATGATCGCGCTCAGCGGGCTGGGGCTCGGCCTCGTCCTCAGCGCCTCGGCCACGGCCTTCACCGTGCTCAAGCTGATCGGGGCGGCTTACCTGATATGGATCGGGATCAAGATCGTGCGCAGCGCCAAGGCGCTGTCGACCGAAGACGCGCCCAAGGCGGTGACGCTGCGCCAGGGCTTCGTGCGCGAGGCGCTGACGGCGGTCAGCAACCCCAAGGCGATGCTGATCTTCGCGGCCTTTCTGCCTCAGTTCGTCCCGGCGGACAACTATCTGGCGGGCTACCTCGAGGTGGGGGCCATCTTCCTCGTGATGGAGTGGCTGGTGCTCGGGGTCTACGCCGGGCTCGGCCACCTCGCCGCCACGTTCGCCGGCTCCAAGCTGCACCTCATGCAGCGCGCGTCGGGTTACGGCATGATAATGTTCGGCGCACTGCTGGTGCTGGCACGCCGGCCCGGCGTCGCGTAACAGCCACCGGCGCCGGCCCCGCTCAGCCGATCTGGCCGCGGTGGCGCAGGAAATGGTCGGCGAGCACGATCGCCATCATCGCCTCGCCCACAGGCACGGCGCGGATGCCGACGCACGGGTCGTGCCGGCCGGTGGTGGAAACCTCGACCTCCTCCCCGCCCCGCGTCACCGATTGGCGCGGCGTGCGGATCGACGACGTCGGCTTCACCGCGAAACGCACCACCACGGGCGCGCCGCTCGAGATACCGCCCAGGATGCCGCCCGCGTGGTTGGACAGGAACATGGGGCCGGTGTTCCCGCCGTCCCCCCTGAGCCGCATCTCGTCGGCGTTCTCCTCCCCGGTAAGGCGCGCCGCCTCGAACCCGTCCCCGATCTCGACGCCTTTGACCGCGTTGATCGACATCATCGCCGATGCGAGATCCGCGTCGAGCTTGCCGTAGAGGGGGGCGCCCCAGCCGGGCGGGACCCCCTCCGCGACGATCTCCACCACCGCCCCGACGGACGAACCGGCCTTGCGCACCTCGTCGAGGCGCGTGGCCCAGCGCTCGGCCGCCGCGGCATCCGGACTGAAGAAGTCGTTCTGGTCGACGATCGTGAAGTCGCGCGCCTCGGCCCTGTCGCCGCCCATCTCCACCAGCGCCCCGCGGATGCCGACCTGCGGGACCACCGCGCGGGCGATGGCACCGGCCGCAACACGCACCGCCGTCTCGCGCGCCGAGGACCGGCCGCCGCCACGGTAGTCGCGGATGCCGTACTTGGCGTCGTAGGTGTAGTCGGCGTGGCCGGGGCGATAGCGGTCCGCAATCTTCGAGTAGTCCTTCGAGCGCTGGTCGACGTTCTCGATATGGATCGCGATCGGGGTGCCCGTGGTCACGAGGCCGTCCTCGGTCTCCATCACACCGGAATTCAGCTCCACCGTGTCCGGCTCGCGCCGCTGCGTGGTGTGGCGGCTCTGGCCGGGACGGCGGCGGTCCATGTACCCCTGGATCGTCGGCAGATCGAGCCGGATACCCGGGGGGCAGCCGTCGACAATTCCGCCGATGGCGGGCCCATGGCTCTCGCCGAACGTCGTCACACGGAAAAGGTGGCCGAAGGTGTTGTGGCTCATCGCTGTAGGCCGGACTTTGACGGTTCGCCCGGCGCCCCGATGCACCGGCGGCCCACGACGCGGCACGACAGGCCCCGCATGCGCGCGGTCCGCCTACCATTCCCCGCGCAGCGCGTCATCGCAAAACCGACGGTCCGGTGCTGGTGTGCTGAATCAGCCGCCCGCGATCCCACCCGGGCATACACGTGAGGAGACGCAGAGCGAGGGGTTTCCCCCCTCGCGCTCCCTCCGCCTCGCCGGCAGGCAGCCGTTCAGATCAGATGTCCGCCAAGAGCGGACAGCTGAACTGAACAGCAGCCCTCAAGGCTGGGTCGGGCCACGACGGCATCAAGCGCCCGTCCTCGCCATGCTCGCCCCGAGGGGGCTGCGCGTGGCTCCGGGCGGGCGCTTGACCCCGTCGCTGCCCTCGGGAAACGCGGGACCGTCTCCGCCGCAGCCGTCAGAAGCTTTCGATTGTGTCGTTGGTGAAGATGAAGACGCGGTCCTGCGGCACCTGCAGGCTCGGCACCTCATGCCACGGCGTGCCGCAGAGGTGGCCGAACAGCACCCGGTGGATGCCGCCGTGGGTCACCGCCACCGTGTCGCGCTCCACCGTCTCCAGCCACGAACCGACCCGGGCGGCGAGCTCGGCGTAAGTCTCGCCGGCAGGCGGGCGGAAGCTCCACTTGTCCCGTTTGCGGGCCTTGACCCGGTTGGCGTAGCCTTGCTCGCGCAGCTCCTCGTAGGTCCAGCCCGACCAGTCGCCGAACGACACCTCCATCAGACGGTCGTCGGTCGGCCACTCGCCCTCGAGACCGAGCTCGGCGCGGATGCGTCCCATGGTCTCGCGCGTGCGGCCCAGCGGCGAGGAGACGAAGGCGAGGCTGTCCGGCGCGACGCCCTCGGTGTCGAGGCGCGCCTTCAGGCGGCGGCCGTTGGCGTTCGCCTGAGCCTGGCCTGTGGCGTTGATCGGAATGTCGAGCTGGCCCTGCAGGCGGCCCACGACGTTCCAGTCCGTCTCGCCGTGGCGGATGTGGATGAGGCGGACCCCTTCGGGAAGCATCGGGCCTAGCTGTCCGATACGGCCTTGGTGATGTCCGGCGCGTCCACCGCCTTCATGCCGACCACGTGATAGCCGGAATCCACGTGGTGAACCTCGCCCGTCACCCCGCGCGACAGGGGCGACAACAGGTACGCGGCCGCGCCGCCGACCTCCTCGATCGTCACGGTCTTGCGCATCGGGGCGTTGAATTCGTTCCACTTCAGAATGTAGCGGAAGTCGCCGATCCCTGAGGCCGCCAGCGTCTTGATCGGCCCGGCCGAGAGGGCGTTGACGCGGATGCCGGTCGGCCCGAGGTCCGCCGCGAGATACTTCACCGACGCCTCCAGCGCGGCCTTGGCGACGCCCATCACATTGTAGTGCGGCATCACCTTCTCGGCGCCATAGTAGGTCAACGTGAGCAGCGAACCGCCCTCCGTCATCAACGGCTCCGCCCGCCGTGCGATCTCGGTGAAGGAGTAGCACGAAATGAAGAGCGAGTTTTTGAAGTTCTCCGCGCTGGTCTCGATGTAGCGGCCCGTCAGCTCGCTCTTGTCGGAATAGGCGATGGCGTGAACGAGGAAGTCGATCGACCCCCACTCGGTCTTGGCGGTGTCGAAAACGGCGTCCATCGAGGCGGGATCGGTCACGTCCAGATGGCCGAAGACACGCGCATCCAGAGACTGCGCGAGCGGTTCGACGCGCTTCCTCAGCGCATCACCCTGGTAGGTGAGCGCCAGCTCCGCGCCTTGCTGACGGGCCGCCTGAGCGATCCCCCAGGCGATGGACATCTTGTTCGCGACCCCGAAAATCAGTCCGCGTTTACCCGCGAGAATGCCGGAGCCGTTCATTAGGAGTGCCTTTGGGTCGTAAGGTGCGGACAAGTCCGAGAAGGACGTCCTACATAAAGGCGCCCCTCAGGCCAAGCAAGCGGAGCCGAACCGATGTCCGATGTCTCAACCGAAACGCTCCCCCATGCGCTCGCGCAGTTTCGGGATGCCATCGTCTCCCACCTCGGTCCGGACGTGGTCCTGGACGATCCGGACCGCATGGCGCCCTATCAGAAGGAGTGGCGCAATCTGTACCACGGGAAGGCGCCGTTCGTGCTGCGCCCGCGCGATACGCCGGAGGTGTCGGCCATCATGCGCCATGCTGCGCGGCTGGGCGTCCCGATCGTGCCACAGGGCGGCAACACGGGGCTCGTCGGCGGGCAGATCCCGCAGGAGGGCGAGGTTTTGCTGTCGCTCGACCGGATGACGGCGATCGCGACTGTGAGCGTCGACGGCTCGTGCGTGACGGTCGAGGCCGGGGCGATCCTGACCGATGTCCACGACGCCGCGGACGCGGCGGGGCTGATGTTCCCGCTATCCCTGGCCTCGAAGGGGTCGGCGCGGATCGGCGGCCTGATCTCCACCAACGCGGGCGGCGTCGGCGTTCTCGCCTACGGCAACATGCGCGATCAGATCCTGGGGTTGGAGGTCGTTCTGCCGGACGGACGCGTGTGGAACGGGCTGCGGGCGTTGCACAAGGACAACGTCGGCTATGACCTCAAGCACCTCTTCATCGGCGCGGAGGGCACTCTGGGCGTCGTCACGCGGGCGGTGCTGAAGCTGGTGCCAAAGCCCCACGCACTCGACGTGGCGATGGTCGGCGTCGCCTCGCCGGCCGACGCGCTGGCCCTCCTCGGCCATGTGCGCGGCGCGTTGGGGGACGCGCTTTCGGGCTTCGAGCTGATCCCGGCGCTCGGCCTCGAGATCGTCAGCCGCCACAAGCCGGACACGCGCCAGCCGTTCGCGGAGCGGCCGGCGTGGTCGGTTCTGATCGAGGCGTCCACGTTCCTGCCCGAGCGGCCGATGCGCGACGTGCTGGAGCAGGTCCTCATGCGCGCCTACGAGCAGGGGCTGGTCTCCGACGCCGTGGTCTCGCAGTCGCTCGGCGAGGCGCAGGAGCTGTGGCAGATCCGCGAGCTGATGAGCGAGGCGCAGGCAGTGCTGGGCGGCTCCATCAAGCACGACGTGTCGGTCCCGGTGGCCGACGTGCCGGCCGTTCCTCACGGAGGCGACCGCCGCAGCGCTCTCGGTGGTTCCGGCGGCACGCCCGGTGGCCTTCGGGCACCTGGGCGACGGTAACATCCACTTCAACATCTCGCAGCCCGAGGGCGCCGACAAGGCCGCCTTCCTCGACCGATGGCAGGAGGTGAACGAGGCGGTGCATGCGGTGGTGCGCCGCTACGGCGGCTCGATCGCGGCCGAGCACGGCGTCGGCCGCCTCAAGCGCGACCTGCTGCCGACCGTCCGCGACGACGTGGAACTCGACATGATGCGCGCGGTCAAGGACGCGTTCGATCCCAAGGATCTGATGAACCCCGGCCGCCTCCTCCCCAACCGCTGACGCCATCCCAGCACCATGGCAGGGCGCCTCCCCTGGCGGCGTCCACGGCGCCCGGGAGAGGCCGGAGCGTGAGCCTGTTCCTCGGAGCCTGCCGTCGCGATGCCCGATCAGAGCCGAGGCGTGAGGGCGCGCAAGGCCGAAGAACGCAGCGCAGCGGAGTGTGCCTTGCGCGGCCTCTCGTCTTGGCTCAGGGCGTCGTCGGCGACGGCAGGGTTCGAGGAACAGGCGGCCGGCCCTGTTCCTTGGTGGGTCCCGAGCCCTTCCTTGGCGGCTCCCGACCCTGCCGCGCCCGCGTCAGTCCGCGGCGTCCCCGCCCTCGCCCGCATCGCCGGCGGTGGGCGCACCGCGAAACCCCGTCGCGAGGACGTACGTCTCCGGCGAGGACGGCCGCGAGGCGGGCGGCTTCACATGCCGCACGGAGCGGAAGTCGCGGCGGAGGGCGACGAGAAGATCCCCTTCCGCGCCGCCCTGGTAGACCTTGGCGAGGAACGTGCCGCCCGGAGCGAGCGTGCGGCTGGCGAAGTCGTACGCCAACTCGGCGAGACCGACGATCCGCAGGTGATCGGTCGCGCGGTGCCCGGTGGTTTCCGGCGCGAGGTCCGACAGCACCACGTCCGGCCGGCGGCCGTCCAGCGCCTCGATCAGCGCCGCGGGGGCGCCGTCCTCGCCGAAGTCCTGGTGGAGAAAGGTGACGCCCTCGATATGGTCCATCGGCAGGATATCGATGGCGACGATAGGCTTGGCCCGGCTCGATTTGGCCCGCTCGCCGGCGACCTGGCTCCAGCCACCCGGCGCGGCGCCGAGGTCCACCACGACGCGGCCCGGCTTGAGGATCGAGAAGCGGTCGTCGATCTCGATGAGCTTGTAGGCCGCGCGCGAGCGGTAGCCGGCGGCGCGCGCCTTCTGCACATACGGGTCGTTGAGCTGGCGCTGGATCCAGAGCGTGGACGAGAGCTTTCGCCCGCGCGCGGTCTTCACACGCTGCGTCAGCGTGCGTTCGCCGCCGCCTCCGCCCGAGCCCGGCCGTTTGCCGCCCCCCTTCGCGGGAGGCCCCTTGCGCGACACGTCAGGCGTGCGTCGGCGCCGCGCCCATGGCGGACACGCGCTGGCGGCGGGAGCGGTGCTGCGCCAGGCGGTCGTGTTCGATCAGCTCCATGAGCATTCCTTCGCGCAATCCACGGTCGGCCACGCGCAGCCGCTCGCACGGCCAACGCTGACGGATCGCTTCTAGGATGGCGCAGCCGGCGAGCACAAGGTCCGCGCGGTCGGCGCCGATGCAAGGATTGGCCACACGCTCGTCGAAATCCATCGACAGCAGCTGCGCGATCAACGTGTCGATCTGCCCGTGGTCGAGCCACGTTCCGTCGACCTGCCGGCGGTCGTAGCGCTTCAGCCCGAGGAAGAGGCCGGCCAGCGTGGTGACGGTGCCGGAGGTGCCGAGGAGGTGAACCTTCCCGCGCGCGACCGCCTCGGCAAGCACGCCGCGGGGGTCGATGCGCTCAAGCATCTGGCGCACGTCGGCCACCATGTCGGCGAAGACCCGCTCGTCGACCTCGGCACCGCCGTGCCGCTCGGCGAGGGTGACGACGCCCACCGGCAGCGACGTCCACGCGCGAATGCAGCGCACCAGGGCGGTGCCGCGAGAGCCGGTAGCGGCTGGTGAGGTCGAGCCACACGATTTCGGACGAGCCGCCGCCGATGTCGAACAGGAGGACGCCCTCGGCATCGTCGTCGATCAGCGGCGCGCAGCCGGCGACGGCGAGGCGGGCCTCGGTCTCGCGGTCGACCACCTCGATGCTCGAGCCCGGTCTCGGAGCGGACGCGCTCGGTGAAGGCGGCGCCGTTGCGTGCCGCGCGGCACGCTTCGGTGGCGACGAGGCGGGCGGAGCTGACGTCGGCGAGGTCTAGCTTGCCGGCGCAGACCCTAAGGGCCTCGATGGCGCGGTCCATCGCCGCATCGGAGAGGACACCGTCGCTGGTGAGGCGCTCGCCGAGGCGCACGATGCGCGAAAAGCCGTCCACGACGCGGAAGCCGGTGCCGCGGGCCTCCGCGATCAGCAGGCGGCAATTGTTGGTGCCGAGATCCAACGCGGCGTAGCGGCGGGAGCGCCCGGCACCGCCGCGCCGGGAGACCGAATAAGGCCGTCGAAAGCCGCGCGATTCGCCGTCGTAACCGGCGGCGCGGCTGGCAAAATCGCTCTGTGGATCGCCTTGGACGCTCATCTAGTCCCCTGCCTACACTCGCGGCTTCCGCTCTTGCCTCCTCCGGCTCTCGTCCGGGTCACAGATCGTCACGCCGGTGCTTTGCCGGCTTGGGACAGGGTAACAAGAACGGACCCGTTCGCAAATGCCTCCCCAATGAGCCCCGCCGCACCTTGCCGCTGTAAACGGCACGCGGCCGCCGACTTGCCTCCTTGATACGTCTGACTTCCGCCATTGGCCGAGGCTCGTCGCGCCTTCCGTGGCGGAGCATCACCCACCAACCAGCGGATGCTTCGGCGAACCTTGACTTTCGTTGTGCACGGCTGACAAGATCCGCCATGCGGAATGATATTCCGCGCGATACCCCTGCCACAACTTTGAGCAGCCGCACGCAAGAGGCGGTGGTGGCATTGAACAACAAGGCGCGAGCTGCGCCATCGACGGGAGGATCGACATGAGATTTCGCCTCGGCGCTGCCGTGTGCGCGCTGGCCCTTGGGGCATCGGCGCACGCCCCCACCCTGGCCCAAGACCAAGCGCAGGACCTCGATCTGCCGCGGCAACTGGCGTGGACGGCGTATGACACCGGCTCGGCCGGCTACAACCAGGCCGTCGCCATCGGCGCCGCGCTGCAGGACGCGGCGGGGGTCAATCTGCGCGTGCTGCCGGGCAAGAACGATATATCCCGGACCGAACCGCTTCGGCGCGGCCGCGTGGATTTCTCGGCCACCGGTGTCGGCGGCTCGTTCATGGCGCAGGAAGGCGTCTTCGAGTTCGGCGAGGCCAACTGGGGCCCGCAGCCGATCCGCGTGCTGGCGGCCAACAACGGCGGCGCCATCAACCTCACGGTCGGCGTCGCCGGCGACGAGGGGATCGAGACGTACGCGGACCTGAAGGGCAAGCGCGTTGCCTGGGTCGTCGGCGCGCCGGCGCTCAACGTCAATTCGGAAGCCTATCTGGCCTACGGCGGCCTCACCTGGGACGACGTCGAGCGGGTCGAGTTCGGCGGCTTCGGCGCCTCCTGGCGCGGGCTGATGGACGGGCAGGTAGACGCCGCCTTCGCCTCCACCAACTCGGGCATGGCCTACGAGGCGGCGACCGGACCGCGCGGGCTCTTCTGGCCGCCCGTCGACCCCAACGATACCGAAGGGCTGGAGCGGATGACCGCCATCGCCCCGTTCTTCGCGCCCAACCTCGCGACCGTGGGCGCCAACATCGACGGGACCGACGGCTACCAGGGTGCGGGGTACGCCTATCCCGTCCTCGCCGCCATGGCCGAGCAGGACGACGACCTCGTCTACAACATGACCAAGGCGATGTTCGCGCTCTACCCCGAGTACAAGGGCAACGCGCCGGGCATCAACGGCTGGGCGCTGGAGCACCAGGACTTCGAGTGGGTGGTGCCCTACCACGATGGCGCGATCCGCTACTACGAGGAGGCCGGCGTGTGGACCGACGCGGCGCAGGCGCACAATGACAACCTCATCGCTCGCCAGGAGGCACTGCAGGCCGCGTGGGAGGCTCTCAAGGCGGAGAACCCGGACGACTGGGAGGCCGCTTGGACCGAGGCCCGTCGCAAGGCGCTGAAGGACGGCGACTTCAAGGTCTTCTTCTGACGCCGCACCGCGCCTAGCGCCACGGCGCCCGGATCGAGCCGGGCGTCCGGCTCGGCTCCCATGACGGTCCGCTCCGGCGGATCGGCTCCGATGGCTCCAAGCAGAACGTGAAGGCGGCAGGGCGCCGCCTCCGTGGCGTTCCTTCCCTGCGCGGCGGCGACACATCCCGCCATCACCCGAGCGAGACATCAGCGTTGACCAGCGCCCATCCAGCCGGCGACCCGTCGCCACCGCCTGCCGCCGCCGGACCGATCGACCCCACCGAGACCTTCCACGGCTGGGCGCGCCTGATGATGCTCGCCATCACCATCGTCGGCCTGGTGCTGGTCGTCTACCAGCTCTTCAACTTCAAGCTCGTCGGCGTCATCATCGAGGGGCGTTACCTCTACGCGCTCGGCACGCTGTTCCTCGCGACGGCCTTCCTGGTCTTCCGCCGCGACGGCTTCCGTGGCGGCCGGGTGCCGGCGCTCGACTGGGTGCTGGTCGCCGCCAGCTTCGCCACCGGCGGCTACCTGGTGGCGACGGCCGGCATCAACCTGTCCGAGGCGTGGGAGTTCGCCGCGCCGCCGCTGGCGCAGTGGATCGCGGTCCTATTCGTGCTCCTGGTGCTGGAGGCGACACGGCGGGCCGGCGGCTGGGTGCTCTTCACCATCGTCACCCTCTTCGCGCTCTACCCGATGTTCGCGGCCTCCGTGCCCGACCCGTTCTCCGGCTTTCAGAGCCCGCCGCTGGAGGCGATCGCCTACCACGTCTATTCGTCCGAAAGCGCGTTCGGCATCCCGATGAAGGCGTTCGGCGGACTCGTCATCGGCTTCATCGTGTTCGGCGCGGTGCTCCAGCGAACCGGCGGCGGGCAGTTCTTCAACGACCTCGCCATGGCGCTGGTGGGCCAGTACCGCGGCGGTGCGGCCAAGGTGTCCATCTTCGCATCCGGCTTCATGGGGTCGATGTCGGGATCGGTGATCTCCAATGTGCTCACCACCGGCGCGGTCTCCATCCCGGCCATGAAGAAGACCGGCTTCTCGGCCAACACCGCCGCCGCCACGGAGGCCTGCGCCTCCACCGGCGGCGTGCTGATGCCGCCGATCATGGGCGCCACCGCCTTCGTGATGGCCTCGTTCCTGTCGCGGCCGTACGTCGACATCGCGGTGGCGGCGGCGATCCCGTCGCTCCTCTTCTACTTCGGCCTCTTCACCCAGATCGACGCCTACTCCGCCCGCCGCGGCCTCAAGGGCATCCCTCGGCCGGACCTGCCCCGCCTCGCCGCCACCTTGCGCGAGGGCTGGCTCTACATCGGCGTCTTCGCGGTGCTGATCGTGATGATGCTCGTCTTTCGCATGGAGACCGCGGCGCCGTTCTACTCCACGCTGCTGCTTCTCGTGGTGAACCAGATCCTGCCCCGGCACCGCCTGTCATGGAAGGGGTTGCAGAACCTCATCGTCGGCGTGGGCGCAGCGCTGGCCGAGCTGGTCGCGGTGCTCCTCGGCGTCGGCCTCATCGTCGGCGCGTTCTCCGCCACGGGTCTGGCGGGCACGCTCGTCAACGAGCTGGTGTTCATCGCCGGCGACAACGTCTTCGTGCTGCTTTTGATGGGCGCGCTCACGGCCTTCGTCTTCGGCATGGGGATGACGGTGACGGCCTGCTACATCTTCCTCGCCGTCGTGCTGGCGCCGGCGCTGGAGCAGGGCGGGCTCAACGTCCTCGCGGTTCACCTCTTCATCCTCTACTGGGGCATGGTCAGCTACATCACGCCGCCCGTCGCGCTGGGGGCCTTCACGGCCGCCACCCTCGCCCGCGGCAACGCCATGCGCACCGGCTTCGAGGCCATGCGCCTCGGCAGCGTGATCTACATCATCCCGTTCTTCTTCGTGCTGAACCCCGCCCTCATCGGCGAGGGGTCGACGGTCGACGTGATCGTCACGCTGGCCACGGCGCTGGTGGGCGTGGCCTTCATCTCGATGGCGCTTCAGGGCTACGTCAACTTCGCCGGCCCGCTGACGGGGCTCGGCGGCGCGCTGATGCGCCTGCTGCTCTTCGTGGGCGGGCTGTTCTTCGCCGTGCCGGCGATCCCTTCGATCGGGCTCGGCCACATCGAGCTGTCGGCCATCGGGCTGGCGCTTTGCATCCTGCCGGTCCTGCGCGCCAGGCAAGCCGGCAACCTCCGCCGGGCGATCGCATGATGATCCGCCCGGCCTGCACAACGGTCGCAACGCGGCGGCCAACCTTCCAACTGGACGATCGACCATGAGTGAACCCGCCGTCATCATCGAACGCGAGGGCCCGGTCGGGCTCATCGGCTTCAACAACCCGCCGGTCAACGCCGCGTCTCACGCGCTGCGGGCCGGTCTCAAGGACGGGCTCGACGCATTCGCCGCGGACGATACGGTCAAGGCGATCGTGCTCTACGGGATCGGCCGTTCGTTCGTCGCCGGTGCGGATATTCGCGAGTTCAGCCAAGGTCGCAAGGAGCCGCTTCTGAGCACGCTCATCACCGAGATCGAGGCGCTCGACAAACCGGTCGTCGCGGTGTGCCACGGCTACGCACTCGGCGGCGGGCTGGAGCTGGCGCTCGGCTGCCACGCTCGGGTCGCCCTCCCCGGCCTCACCATCGGCTTTCCCGAGGTCGATATCGGCCTCCTCCCCGGGGCCGGCGGCACGCAGCGCACGCCCCGCCTCGCCGGCGTCGCCGCAGCGCTCGATCTGGTCCCCACCGGCAAGCGCATCAAGGCGGACGAGGCGGTGGCGCTCGGCCTGTTCGACAAGATCACCGACGGCGAGCCGCGCGCCGTCGCCATCGGCGCCGGGCAGGCGGTGATCGACGGCAGCCTCGCCACACGGCGCACCGGCGACCTCTCGGTCGAGGTCGACCCGGAGCTGATCGCCGCGGCCAAGGCCAAGGCGGCGGCCAAGGGCAAGCTGATCGCGCCGCAGAAGGCGATCGAGGCGGTGGCCGCGTCCGGCCGCCCCATCGCGAACGGGCTCGCCGAGGAGGTGCGCCTCTTCCAGGAGTGCCTTGAGAGCCCGCAGCGCGCCGCCCTGGTACACGCCTTCTTCGCCGAGCGCGCGGTCGCCAAGATCCCGGAGAAGGACGCGACTCCGCGCGACATCGGCGCCCTCGCGGTGATCGGCGGCGGGACGATGGGCTCAGGGATCGCCACCGCCGCGCTGATCTCCGGCATCCACGTCACGCTGATGGAGGTGAACGACGAGGCGGTCGCGCGCGGCAAGGGCACCATCGAAAAGAACCTCGCCGGCGCACTGAAGCGGGGCAAGCTCACTGCGCAGAAGCACGACACGGCCACCGCGAACCTGACCACCACGACCGACATCAACGCGCTGAAGGACGCCGACCTCGTGATCGAGGCGGTGTTCGAGGACATGGACGTCAAGAAGGATATCTTCCGCCGCCTCGACACGGCGATGAAGCCGGGCGCCGTCCTCGCCTCGAACACGTCCTACCTCGACATCGACGCCATCGCCGCCGAGACCGGCCGCCCGGCGGACGTCATCGGCCTGCACTTCTTCTCGCCCGCGCACATCATGCGCCTGCTGGAGGTCGTGGTCGCGGACAAGACCGCGCCGGAGGTCGTGGCGACCGGCTTCGCGCTCGCCAAGAAGCTCGGCAAGGTCGCGGTGCGGGCGGGGGTGTGCGACGGGTTCATCGGCAACCGCATCCTGTCGCATTACCGCAAGGTCGCCGACTACCTCGTCATGGACGGCGCGACGCCCCAGCAGATCGACAAGACGCTGGAGGGCTTCGGCTTCGCGATGGGCCCTTTCGCTGTCGCCGACCTCGCCGGTCTCGACATCGGCATGATGACGCGCAAGCGCCTCGCGCCCACCAGAGACCCCCGCGAGCGCTACATCACCATCGCCGACCGCATCACCGAAAAGGGCTGGTACGGGCGCAAGACCGGTCAGGGCTACTACCTCTACGGCGACAAGGACGGGCCGAACCCGGAGGTCGCGACGATCATCGAGGAGGAGCGCGCCAAGGCCGGCGTGGCACCGCGCGAGATCACCGACGAGGAGATCGTCCAGCGCTACATGACCGCGATGATCGCCGAGGGCACGCGCGTCCTGGAAGACGGGATCGCGCTGCGCCCGCTCGATATCGATGCGGCGTTCCTGTTCGGGTACGGCTTCCCCCGCTTCCGCGGCGGGCCGATGTTCTATGCCGACACCATCGGCGCCAAGGAACTGGTCGCCCGCATCGAGGCCTACGCCAAGGAAGACGACTATTTCTGGCGCGTGCCGCCGCTGCTGGCCCGCATGGCCGCGGACGGCACGACCTTCGCCGACCTCAACGAAAGGGCCTGAGCGATGGATCTGTCCTTCACCCCCGAGGAAGAGGCGTTCCGCGAGGACGTGCGAACGTTCCTGGCCGAGAAGCTGCCGCAGGACATCGCCGAGAAGGTGAAAACCGGCAAGACGCTCACCAAGGACGACCACGAGCGCTGGCAGCGCATTCTGGAAGAGCGCCACTGGTACGCCACCACCTGGCCCAAGGAGGCCGGCGGCCCCGGCTGGACCCCGGTCGAGCGGCACATCTTCGACGAGGAGACGGCGATGGCGCACGCCCCGCGCATCGTCTCGTTCGGCGTCCATATGCTGGGGCCGGTGCTTCTGAAGTTCGGCAACGAGGCGCAAAAGGCGCACTACCTGCCGCGCATCCTCGACCAGACCCACTGGTGGTGCCAGGGCTACTCCGAGCCGGGCGCCGGTTCCGATCTCGCCTCGCTGAAGACGCGGGCGGTGCGTGAAGGCGAAGAGTACGTCATCAACGGGCAAAAGACCTGGACCACGCTCGGCCAGCATGCCGACCACATCTTCTGCCTGGTGCGCACCAAGCCGGAGGGCAAGCCGCAGGAGGGCATCAGCTTCATCCTGGTGGACATGGCGACGCCCGGCATCGAGGTGCGGCCGATCAAGCTGATCGAGGGCGGGCACGAGGTTAACGAGGTCTTCTTCACCGACGTGCGGGTGCCGGCCGAGAACCTCGTCGGCGAGGAGAACAAGGGCTGGACCATCGCCAAGTACCTCCTCAGCCACGAGCGGACCGGGATCGCCGGCGTCGGCTTCTCCAACGAGGCGCTGGAGCGGCTGAAGGTGCTGGCGCGCGAGCAGCGGCGCGGCGGCAAGCGGCTGATCGACAACGCCCTCTTCGCCGCGCGCCTCTCCGAGATCGAGATCGACCTCGAGGCGATGAAGGTCACCAACCTGCGCCTGCTCTACGAAGCGCAGAAAAACGGCGCGCCCGGGCCCGAGACGTCGATGATGAAGATCAAGGGCACCGTCATCCGGCAAGCGTTGAACGACCTGTCGCGCCGGGCGCTGGGGCCGGCCGCCGCGCCCTTCCCGTTCGAGGATCTGGAAGGCAACGCCGCGCTGGCGGCGCCGGAAGATGCGCAAGCCGCGGCCAGCTACTTCAACAACCGCAAGCTCTCGATCTTCGGCGGCTCCAACGAGATCCAGCGCAATATTCTCACCAAGACCGTGCTCGGCCTCTGAGGGAGGGGGCTCCAATGGACTTCGAGGTTTCCGACGACCGGCGGATGCTGGCCGACACCCTGTCACGCTGGCTCGCCACCGACTACGATATCGCCGCCCGCAACAGGGTCGCCTACACCGCGCCGTTCCACTCCCCGGAGAAGTGGTCCGGCTTCTGCGAGCTGGGCGCGCTGATGGCGCTGGCCCCGGATGAGCACGGCGGCTTCGGCGGCACGGGGTTCGACGTGACCACCGTTTTCGCCGAGCTCGGCCGCGCGCTCTGCCCCGAGCCGGTGCTGCCGCAGCTCATGGCGATCCGCCTGCTGATGGCGGCGGGCGAGGACCTGGAGGCGGCGCTGTCCGGTGCCACCCGCTACGCCGTCGCGATCGGCGAGCTCGCGGCGCCCTACACGCTCGACATGATCGAGACCGAGGTGAAGGACGGGGCGGTGACGGGCCGCAAGAGCGTCGTGTACGGGGCGGCGGGCGCGGATCGCATTCTGGTCGCGGCGACCGCCGGCGGCACGCTCGGCGTCTACGACGTGGAGGGGGCGGCGGCCGGGATCACCGCGTACGGCATGATCGACGGTGGCCCGGCGGGCGAGGTCTTCCTCGACGCGGCACCCTGTCGCACCGTGCTGGCGGACGGCGGGGCGGCGCTCGCCGACGCGCTGGATTGGGGCCGCCTCGCGCTCTGCGCGGAAGCGGTCGGCGCCATGGACTGGACCTTTGCGACCCTCGTCGAGTACCTCAAGGACCGCAAGCAGTTCGGCAAGCGCATCGGCGACTTTCAGGCCCTGCAGCACCGCGCGGTGGATGTCTCCATCGAGATCGAGCAGGCGCGCTCCATCACCATCCTGGCCGCGAGCCGCATGGGCGGACCGGACCAGTCGCGCACCTGCTCGATGGCGAAGAACCTCATCGGCCGCGCCGCCAAGCTGACGGCCGAGGAAGCGATACAGATGCACGGCGGCATCGCGATGACCTGGGAGTACCCGCTGTCGCACTACGCCAAGCGTCTCACCATGCTGGACGCGCAGCTCGGCGACACGGACTACCACTTGGAGCGTGTCATGGAATCCCACATGGCCGCATGACCTATATCGCCCGGTTGCCCCACGCGCCCGACCGCGTCATCCTCCCCCTGAGGACGCTGATCTGATCGCGCACGCCAGGGACCGACGCCATGCTGCCCATCCTGTACCAGGCCCGCATCGAGAGTCCGCTCGGACCGCTCCGGCTGGTCCATGACGCCGAGACCCATATCCGCGCCGTCGATTTCGACGATTACGAGGGCCGCATGCTGCGCCTTCTGCGGCTGCACCTCGGCCGTGCCGGGCACGAGTTCACGCTGGTCGAGGCCGCGCCGGATCCCGCCATCAAGGCGGCGTTCGACGCCTACTTCGCCGGCGACCTGAACGCGCTGGACGAGCTGCCCACCAGGACCGCCGGAACCCCGTTCCAGCGCAACGTGTGGGCGGCGCTGCGCACGATCCCCGCCGGCCACACGATGAGCTATGGGGAACTCGCCGCCGCCATCGGCAAGCCGACGGCGATGCGCGCCGTGGGCCTTGCCAACGGCGCGAACCCCATCGCCATCATCGTCCCCTGCCACCGGGTGATCGGCGCCAACATGTCGCTCACCGGATACGGAGGCGGGATGGAGCGCAAGCGCTGGCTCCTGGCGCACGAGGGCGTCATGCTGGACACCGGCCCCGTCGCCCGCATGGCCTCGCCCGCCGCGTCCGAACGCTACCCGGCGCCCCCGCTGCGGTAGCGGAACGTGCCGGACCCGCGGGCGCAGACCGTGCCCGCCCCGTCGAACACCGTTCCCTCGGCGAAGAAGACACGCCGCCCGCCACCCACGCGGCGTCCCTCGGCGATCAGCATCGCGTCCGCCGGCTGGGCTAGGAAGTTCGTGGTCAGCGACAAAGTCATCGCGTAACGCCGCGCCGCCGGGTCGCCAGTGTAGCTGCCGGCGTAGCCCATCACCGTGTCGAGAAGCACCGAGTAGAGGCCGCCGTGCGGGATGCCGTAACGGTTCTGGTGGATCTTGCGGACCGGCATGCGGAACACGGCGAGGTCCTCGCTCCACGCCACGAGCTCGTAGCCGAGGTGCTCTTCCAGCGGGTACGGCGCTTCCACGAGCGCCGGGTCGAGGTCGGGATAGGTCATCACGCGGGACGGCTCGTCATTCGGGGCAGCTCTTCGGCGGGGTGGCGTGGTCGCTCAGGGCGCGGGCTGACGTGCCGGCTGGCTGAGGACGTCGCAGGTGGCCTTCAGCCGCTCGCCATACTCCTGCGCCAGACACTCCGGCGACACCAGGAAGGAAGGGCCGCCGACGTTGAGGCCGTAGATGCGGTCGCCGTTGAGTGAGATGATCGGCAGGGCGATCCCGTTTACCTCGGGCCGCCAATCCGCGTAGGACGAGCAGAAGCCGTGCTCGGCGTAGGAGGACACCGCATCGGCGACCCCCTCCTCGATCTCGCGCACCCGGTCCGGCATCTCGGTCTTGGCGAGGAGGACGATGTGCTCGCGCTCCTGCTCGGGCATCCCGGCGAGGATCGCCCGGCCGATCGCCGAGGAGAACAGCGGCAGCCGCGCGCCGACATTCATGGTCATCGACACCGTGTGCCGCGCGCGGGCGACGGCCATGTAGACGGCGCTGAGACGGTGGCGTTCGGCCAGCGCGGCGGTGACGTGCGGGTTCGGCCCCTCGTCGACGAGGCGGCGCAGCTCGGCCTGGGCGCGCTCGCCGATCTCCATCCCCGCCAGCACACCGTAGCCCAGCGACAGGACGCCGGCGCCGAGGCGGTAGGTGCCGGTGCGTTCCGAGTGGGCGAGGTAGCCGAGACGGCGCAGGGTGTAGGTCAGCCGCGTGACCGTGGGCTTGGGCAGCCCGGTGCGCGCGGCGATATCCTGGTTGGTCAGCGTCGTCTCGTTGGGACGGAAGCACCGCAGCACATCGAGCCCCCGCGCCAGCGCGGTCACGAAGCTGCGATCGGTCTCTTCGGTCGATTCGAATTCGTCGGGAACGGGAGAGGTCATGGGCACGCCTTCTTCTTCGCCCCCGGCGGCGCCGGACGCAAGATGCTGAAGGGGATTGGGGGGTGCGATGGCGTCATGTTGCGGCGGCCCTGCGTCGCGGCCCCGGGCTGGGCTGGGTCATCCATGATGCGCGGTCTCCAGCCCCATTTTGGCGTAGAGCGGCACCAGGGCTCCGGCGGCGGCGGCCCGCGCCGGATTGGAGGCATTGCCGTCGATCCGGCGCTTCTCGATCCCCTGAAGGATCCCCGCCATTCGAAAGAAGCAGAAGGCCATGTAGACGTTGAGGTGCGGCACCCGGTCGATGCCGGTGCGGGCGCAGTAGGCGGCCACGAACGCCTCGTCAGAGGGAATGCCCAACGCCTCACGGTTCACACCGGCGAGGCCGCGACCCGACGCGCCCGGCTCCAGACGCCATTGCATCAGGATCGCGGCGAGATCGGCGAAGGGGTGGCCGAGGGTGGACAGCTCCCAGTCGAGCACCGCCTTCACCGCCGGCCGACTGCGGTGGAAGAGCAGATTGTCCAGCCGGAAGTCGCCGTGGACGAGGGTGCGGCGGCCGTCGTCCTCCGGCAAGTTCTCCTCCAGCCACGCGATCAGCGACTCCATGTCCTCGATCGGCCGCGTCTCGGAGGCCCGGTACTGCGTCGTCCAGCGGCCCAGCTGGCGGGCGAAGTAGTTGCCGGGGCGGCCGTAGTCGCCGAGCCCCACCCGGTCGATGTCCACGCTGTGAATTGCCGCGACGGTCTCGTTCATGGCATCGAACACCGCCGCCCGCTCGTCGCGCGAGAGGTCGGGCGTGCGCGGATCGTCGAAGTGGCGCGCCTCGACGTGCTCCATGATGTAGAACATCGAGCCGATGACGCCCATCGTCCTCGCACAGCGCCAGCACGCGGGCGACGGGCACATCGGTCGCCGCCAGCGCGCGCTGCACGCGGAACTCGCGGTCCACGGCATGGGCGGACTTCAGCAGCGTGCCGGGTGGCTTGCGGCGCAGCACGTACGCCCCGCTCGGCGCAGTGAGCGCGAAGGTCGGGTTGGATTGCCCGCCGGCGAACTTCTCGGCCGACAGCGGGCCCTCGAAGTCGCGGATGTTGCGGGTCATCCAGGCGTCGAGGGCGGTCAGATCGAGGGGGGCGGCGGCGTGCGACATGATCTCAGCTATAGGTCAGATATTCCGCCGTCGTTTCGGCGTCGATGTGCGGGGTCTCGTTGAACGTGTGCAGGAAGCGGCGCCGGGGCGTGAACACGATCCGCGTCACCGCACAGTTCTTCATCTGCAGTTGCAGCTCGATCATCGTTGCCGGCGGCGCCCCCAGCACCGTGGCGACGACGAAGGCGATCGGCCCGCCCGAGGAGACGGCGACGACCGTGCCTGCGCCGCTCTCGGTCATCGTGTCGACCGCGCCGAGGACACGCTCGCGGAATGCCCCGAAGCGTTCCGGGACGCCGTCGATCTCGTCGTTCTGCCACAGGCGGATGGTCTCGCGCAGGGCGCGGAAGTGGGTCTTGCGGTCGTCGTGCAGGCCGGGCGGGAGGTCGCCGCCGAACCGCGCATCGAGGACGGCGCGGAAGTCGAACTCGTTGAGGCCGGGGAGCACGTGCGGTTCCGGAGCTGAGCCGAGGCCGCCCGCGATGCCGTCCAGCGTCTCGCGGTGGCGGCGCATGTCGCCGCGGTAGGCGGCGGCGGGCACCGTGCCGTGGGCCTTCAGCGCGAGACCCAGCGCCGCGGATTGGCGGTGGCCACGCTCCGACAGGACGTCATAGTCCGCCGTCCCGAACGAGGCCTGGGCGTGGCGGATGAGGATCAGCTCGGCCAAGGCTACTCGGCAGCCTTCTGGTTGGTGTAGCGCTTCAGCTCGGCGCGGGCGACCTGGCGGCGGTGGACGGCGTCGGGGCCGTCGGCGAAGCGCAGCGTCCGGAGCTTGTGGTACATCTGGTAGAGGGGCGTGTCCTGGCTGATGCCGGTGGCGCCGTGGATCTGCATCGCTTCGTCGACGACCTTGCAGGCCATCAGCGGCGCGACGACCTTGATCTGGCTGATCCACGGCTGCGCCTGGCGGGTGCCGACTGTGTCCATCATGTACGCCGCCTTCAGGCACAGGAGGCGCGCCATCTCGATTTCCATGCGGGCGTTGGCGATGATGTCGTAGTTGGCGCCCAGCTCCGCCAGCGGTTTGCCGAAGGCGGTGCGGGTGACGGCGCGGCGGCACATCAGCTCCAACGCCTTCTCGGCCTGCCCGATGGCGCGCATGCAGTGGTGGATGCGGCCCGGCCCGAGCCGCCCCTGCGCCACCTCGAACCCCCGCCCCTCGCCGAGGATGAGATCCTCCGCCGGCACGCGCACGTCGTTGAACTTGAGGTGCATGTGGCCGTGCGGGGCGTCGTCGTTGCCGAAGACCTGCATCGGCCGCACGGTCTCGATCCCGGCCGCGTCGCGCGGGACCACGAACATCGAGTGACGGCTGTGCTTGGGCGCCTCCGGGTCGGTGCAGGCCATCACGATCATGACCGCGCAGCGCGGATCGCCGGCACCGGAGGCCCAGTACTTCTCCCCGTTCAGCACGTAGTCGCCGCCGTCCTTCCGGGCCGACAGGGCGATCTGCGTGGCATCGGACGAGGCGACGCCCGGTTCCGTCATGACGTAGGCGGAGCGGATCTCGCCCTCCAGCAGCCGGGCGAGCCACTTCTCCTTGTGCGCCTCCGAGCCGTAGCGCTCGAACACTTCCATGTTGCCGGTGTCGGGTGCGGCGCAGTTGAAGACCTCGGCGGCGATGCCGACCTTGCCCATCTCTTCGGCGAGGTAGGCATACTCCACCGTCGTCAGCCCGAAGCCACGCTCCGAGCCCGTCAGCCAGAAGTTCCATAGGCCGCGCTCGCGCGCCGTCCGCTTGAGGCTGGCGAGGATCTCGTACTGGCGCTCCGTCATCTGGAAGCGGTCGCCCGACGGGTGGCGGCCGATCTCGGCATGGAACTCGGCGTCGAGCGGGGCGATCTCGTTTTCGACCATCTCGCGCACCTTCTCCACGAGCGGTGCGACGCGATCGGACATGCCGAGGTTCATGAGCGTTCTCCCTGGGCCTTGCGGCCTCGTTATCGTTGATGACGGGGCGCCGCGGCGGGCGCCTCGTCTTGCCGTTACAGGACCTCGAAGAGGCCCGCCGCGCCCATGCCGCCGCCGACGCACATGGTGCAGACGACGTACTTCGCCCCGCGTCGCTTGCCCTCGATCAGCGCGTGGCCGACCATGCGCGCGCCGGACATGCCGTAGGGGTGGCCGATGGAGATCGCGCCGCCGTCCACGTTGAGGATCTCGTCGGGGATCCCCAGCGTGTCGCGGCAATAAAGGACCTGCACGGCGAACGCTTCGTTCAGCTCCCACAGGCCGATGTCGTCCATCTTGAGGCCGTTCTTCTCCAGGAGCTTGGGGACGGCGTAGACCGGGCCGATGCCCATCTCGTCCGGCTCGCACCCCGCCACCGCCATGCCGACGTAGCGGCCGAGCGGCGCGATGCCGCGGCGCTCGGCCTCCTTGGCCTCCATCACCACCGCGGCGGAGGCACCGTCCGAGAGCTGCGAGGCGTTGCCGGCCGTGATGGTGATGCCGTCGGTGATCTTCTGCCCGTTGATCGGCACCGGCTTCAGCGCGGCGAGGCCGTCGAGCGTCGTCTGCGGGCGGTTGCCCTCGTCCCCCTGCAGCGTCACCTCGCGGTCGGAGACCTCCTTCGTCTCCTTGTCCATCACCTTCATGACGGACGTCAGCGGCACGATCTCGTCGGCGAAGCGGCCGGCGGCCTGCGCCTCTGCCGTGCGCTTCTGGGACTGCAGGGCGTATTCGTCCTGGGCCTCGCGGGAGATGCCGTAGCGCTGGGCCACCGTCTCCGCGGTCTCCAGCATCGACATGTAGAGAGAGGGCAGCCGCTCGACGATCTCGGGGTCCTGCGCGCGGTAGCGGTTCTGATGCTCGTTCTGCACCAGCGAGATCGAACTCCAGGCCTCCGCCGACGGCGACGGCCATATTGTCGGCGATCACCTGCTTGGCGGCGGTGGCGATCGCCATCATGCCGGACGCGCACTGGCGGTCCATCGACATGCCGGCGACGGTGACGGGCATCCCCGCCGCCATCGCCACCTGGCGGCCGATATTGTAGCCGGTCGCGCCCTGCTGCAGTGCGGCGCCGATGATGCAGTCCTCCACCTCACCGGCCTCGACACCGGCGCGCTTCAGCGCCTCGCGCACCGCGTGGCCGCCGAGGGCTTGCGCCTGGGTGTCGTTGAAGGCACCGCGGTAGGCCTTGCCGATCGGCGTGCGGGCGGTGGAGACGATGACGGCTTCGCGCATGGGGTCCTCTCAAGCGGTCCGGGTTCTGGCCGCGCGGCGCAGGGCGATGGCGCGCTCGGCGAATGTTCGGGTCTGCGCGAAGGCGCTCGCCACGGTGGCGGCGCCTTCAGGGTTGCGGATCGCGTCGGCTTCGGCCGCAACGGCCTCCGGCGTCAAGCCGTCGAGGGCGAGCGTCACGCCCGGCGTCTCGGTGATGCGGATTTCGGTGAAGGAGCCACCGCCGGCGCCCATGATCATCTTCGTCGGCGCCTCCTCCGACACGAGCCACAGAACGCCGGGGGTGATCGATTCCGGTGTCAGCACCTCGGCCGCCTCGGGCGAGAAGAGCTCTGCCGTCATCTGCGTGGTCGCCGTGGGGGCGAGGCAGTTGACGCGGATATCGTCGCGCTCGCCTTCGATGGCGAGGACATTCATCAGGCCGACCATCGCGGCCTTCGCGGCACCGTAGTTGGCCTGGCCGAAGTTGCCGTAGAGGCCCGATGACGACGAGGTGAAGAGCACGCGCCCATATCCTTGCTGGCGCATCAGCGGGCCAGGCGGCGTTGGTGACGTTGACCGAGCCGATGAGGTGCACGTCCAGGACGAGGCGCATGTCCTCCAGCGGCATCTTGGCGAACGACTTGTCGCGCAGGATCCCCGCGTTGTTGACGACGATGTCGATCCGGCCCCAGTCGGCGACGGCGCGCTCCACCGTGGCGTTGACGGCGGCGACGTCGGAGACGTCCGCCCCGCATGCCATGGCCGTCCCGCCGGCGGCACGGATTTCCGCGACCACGGGGTCCGGGTCGTTGACGTCGTTGACGACCACCTTGGCCCCGCGCGCGGCAAGGACGAGCGCATGAGCGCGCCCAAGGCCGGCCCCGGCGCCGGTGACGATGGCGACGCGACCATCGAACCGGATCATGCGTCCGCCTTTGCGCAGATCAGCGGAGCGCAGTGCGGCCAGCAGGCGCCCGCCGCCACCGCAATGGCGGCGCGAAAATGCGCCCGCGCGGCGCTGTCCTCGGGCATCGTCCCCGTCCCTATCACTCTGTTTTGCAGTGCAGAATAGCGTTTCAAGATTGGGTTGACAACCCAAAGCTTTCACGGTTTCCTGCCGGCGGACGCTAGATCCACCTGCAGTAAATGCAGGACAATGGGAGGAATTTGATGAAGAAGTTCGCGCTCGCCTCCGCGGCGACGTTCGCTTTGCTTGCGTCATCTGCCGCGATCACATCCGCCGCCGCGCAGGACGACACGTTCCGCATCGCATACATTGAAGGCATGTCCGGCGCGTTCGCCAATGTCGGCGACCAGGGCCTGAAGCATTTCACCCACGCGATCGAAAAGATCAACGCCGAGGGCGGGATCAACGGCCAGCAGGTCGAGGTCGAAGCGTTCGATGGGCAGACGAACCCTCGGGAAAGCCTGGTCCAGCTGCAACGCGCCATCGACGAGGGCTACCAGTACATCACCCAAGGCAACGGCTCGTCGATCGCCTCCGCGCTGATCGACGGGGTGGAGAAGCACAACAGGCGCAATCCCGACGAACCGGTGCTGTTCCTCAACTACGCCGCCGTCGACCCCGCGTTCACCAACGATCGCTGCTCCTTCTGGCACTTCCGCTTCGACGCGGACGCCGACATGAAGATGAACGCGATCACCGACTGGCTCTCCGACCAGCCGGACATCAAGAGCGTCTACATCATCGGCCAGGACTACTCGTTCGGTAAGGCGGTCGCCGACGCAGCGGTGTCGATGATCGGGGAGAAGCGGCCCGACATCGAGGTCGTGGGCAACGAGCTGCACCCGCTCGGCAAGGTGAAAGACTTCACGCCGTACGTGCAGAAGATCATGTCCTCGGGCGCCGATGCCGTGATCACTGGCAACTGGGGCGCGGATATGCAGCTTCTCATCAAGGCGGCGTCGGAAGCCGGCCTCGAGGCGCCGTTCCTCACCTACTACGGCGGCGGCCTGGGCGCGGTGACGGCGATGGGCGAATCGGCCGTCGGGCGCGTGATGCAGGTGAGCGAGTTCCACGAGAACCTCGACGCGTCCGAGGCGCAGCACCAGGCGATCAGCGACTTCGAGGAGAGCGCGGGCCTCGATTACTACTATCTGCGCATCTTCACCTTGATGGACATGCTGAAGAAGGCCGCCGAGCAGGCCGGCAGCAATGAGCCGACCGAGGTCGCCACGGCGCTCGAGGGTCTCACCTACGAGAGCCCGTACGGCGACGTCTCCATGCGGGCGGACAACCACCAGCTGCTGCAGGACCTCTACATCTCCATCCTCTCCGACGAAGTGGACGGGACCGTCGAGGGCACCCCCTACGGCTTCAAGACCGTGGACGGCGGCATGATCGCGGCCTCCGACACCAAGACCGAGACCACCTGCGAAATGGACCGGCCGAGCTGACCGGGACGGTGGCGCCTCACCTCCGAGGCGCCACCACCGGCCGCAGCGCCCCCGCGCGGGGCGCGGCCATCCCCGGGCGATCTGCGCCCGCTGGTGCCGGATGCGTCGTCGCCGTGCTGCGCGGCGAGCGTCCGGCCGTCGCCACATCCTTGCGCCATTAGGCAGGATCCATGGAAACGTTCGTCTTCTCGCTTCTCAACGGCGTCACCTACGGGCTGCTGCTTTTCATGCTGTCCTCGGGGCTGACGCTCATCTTCTCGATGATGGGCGTGCTCAATTTCGCCCACGCCAGCTTCTACATGATCGGCGCCTATTTCGCGTACACCGTGGGCGCCGCGACCGGCTTCTGGGTCGCCCTCTTCGTCTCCCCGATCCTGGTCGGGCTGCTGGGGGCCGTGGTGGAGCGCTGGGGACTGCGCAAGGTCCACACCAACGGCCACGTCGCCGAGCTCCTCTTCACCTTCGGCCTCGCCTACCTCATCGAAGAGATCGTCAAGATCATCTGGGGCAAGGCGGCCGTGCCCTACAAGATCCCGCCGCTGCTGGACTTCTCCGCCTTCACGCTGTGGGGCACCTCCTACCCCGCCTACCGGGTCTTCATGCTCTTCGTGTCGTTGACGATGCTCGTCTCGCTGTTCGTGCTCCTGAAGAAGACGCGCGCCGGGCTCATCATCCAAGCGGCGCTGACGCACCCGGCGATGGTCGGCCATCTCGGCCACGACGTGCCGAAGATCTTCATGACGGTGTTCGGGATCGGCTGCGGCCTCGCCGGGCTCGCAGGCGTCATCGGCGGCAACTACCTCGTCACCGACCCGGCGATGGCCTTCTCCATGGGGCCGATCGTCTTCGTCGTCGTCGTCATCGGCGGCATGGGCTCGCTGGCCGGGGCGTTCATCGCCTCGCTGCTGATCGGCCTGGTGCAGACCTTCGCCGTCGCCATCGACACCACCTTCTACGACATGTTCGGCTGGGCCGGCCTCGGCCAGTGGAGCGAGGTGGGCCGCATCTCGGTCTCCTCGCTGGCGCCGATGCTGCCCTTCCTGCTTCTGGTGCTCATCCTGATGATCCGCCCGCGTGGCCTGATGGGAGACCGCGAGTTTTGACCGACACCGCTCTCCACGTTCCCCTCGGCCCGACACGGTTCGCCCAGTTCC
The DNA here is from genome assembly GCA_963771975.1 of uncultured Alphaproteobacteria bacterium. Lineage (GTDB taxonomy): Bacteria > Pseudomonadota > Alphaproteobacteria > Rhizobiales > Amorphaceae > Acuticoccus. The sequence goes on from CAVYVL010000003.1 coordinate 85,391, forward strand.
GCGACCGGGTGCTGCCCTTCCTCGTGTTCGCCGCGGTGCTCGTCACCATCCCGGCGCTGGGGCCGTCGCGCACCTGGTACACGCTCTTCAATTCGATGGGCATCAACATCGTCTTCGCCCTCTCCTACAACATGCTGCTGGGGCGCGCGGGGCTGCTTTCCTTCGGCCACGCAGTCTATTTCGGCCTCGGCGGCTACCTCGCCATGCATGCGATGGGGGCGATACCGGAGGGTGTGCTGGGCGTCGCTGGCGTCTTCGCGCTCCCCGTGATCGGCTTCGCGGGCGGGGCCATCGCCGGGGCGGTCATCGGCTGGCCGTCGTGCCGGCGGGCGGGCATCCCGTTCGCGATGATCTCGCTCGGCATCGCCGAGCTCGTCGCCTCGGCCGCGTTCATCTTCGTCTCCGTCTTCGGCGGCGAGGAGGGCATCTCCGGCGACCGCATGAAGTGGTTCGATCCCATCAACATCCTCGGCCTCGAGATGGACTTCACGATGGGGCCGATCAGCGACGTCTACTGGTTCATCGCCTTCTGGACCTTCCTCGCCACGGTGCTGATGTACGCCTTCACCCGCACCCCGCTGGGCCGCATGTCCGAAGCGGTGCGTGACAATCCGGAGCGGGCGGCGTTCGTCGGCTACAACCCGCAGCAGGTGCGCTACCTCGTCTTCATCGCCTCGGGCGGGTTCGCCGGCATCGGCGGCGGCATGGCGGCGGTCAACTTCGAGATCTTCACGCCGGAGAACCTGTCGCTGCTTCCGTCGGGCTTCGTGCTGCTGATGGCCTACATCGGCGGCATCCGCTACTTCGCCGGCCCCATCCTCGGCGCGGTGGTGCTGACGTGGATGCAGTCGAGCTTCTCGGCCTACACCGAGGCGTGGCTGCTCTATCTGGGGCTGCTCTTCATCACCATCGTGATGTTCGCTCCGAACGGGTTGGCGGGCATCGTCGTGGGGCTGTGGAACGGGGTGCGCGAGCCGGGTGCGGGCCGGCGCCTGGCGCACTGGGGGCAGATGACGGGCGCCGCCCTCATCGCGCTCGCCGGCCTCGTCATCGTCATCGAGGTCGCGGTGCGCTGGTCGGGCGGCTACGGCGAGACGTTCCACCCCTTCGGCATCCCGCTGCCCGACGACGCGCTCATCACCTGGGTGCTGGCGCTGGTGCCGATCGCGCTGGGCCTCACGCTGATGCACCTCGTGGCCAAGAAGGACGCGCCATGACCGCCGCGCTCGAGATCATCGACCTGAAGAAGAACTTCGGCCCAGCGGAGATCATCCGCGGCGTCACCCTCACCATCGAGAAGGGCGAGCGGCACGCGATCATCGGCCCAAACGGCGCCGGCAAGTCGACGCTCTTCAACCTCGTCTCTGGTATGTTCAAGCCGACGTCCGGCGAGGTGCGGCTCGACGGGACGCGTATCTCCGGTCTCCCGGCCTACGCGGTGAACCGGCGCGGGCTGTCACGCTCGTTCCAGGTCTCCAGCGTCTTCACCAACATGACGGTGCGCGAGAACGTGCGCTGCGCGGTGCTGTGGTCGATGGGCCAGAAGTACGCGTTCTGGAAGAGCATCCGCGCCTCCAAGCCGGTGCAGGAGAAGACGGCGGCGATCCTCGCCCAGGTGGGGCTGACCGACAAAGCCAACCTGCCCGCCGCGCTCCTCCCCTATGCCGACCAGCGCACGCTGGAGATCGCCATCACCATAGCCGGCGGCGCGGACGTCATCATGCTGGACGAGCCCACCGCCGGGATGAGCCACTCGGAGACAGAGCGCGCCGTCGCCCTCATCGAGAAGGCGACGTATGGCAAGACCCTCCTCATCGTGGAGCACGACATGGGTGTCGTCTTCGGCCTCGCCGACCGGATCTCGGTTCTGTGCTACGGCGAGATCATCGCCACCGGCCGGCCCGACGAGATCCGTGGCGACCCCAAGGTGCGAGAGGCCTATCTCGGCGACGAGACGCGACCTGGAGGCGGCCGAATGACCAACGCCGACGTCCTCGACCGGCCGGACGCGGCGACGACCGCGCCGATCCTCGCCGTGCGCGGCCTCAACGCCTACTACGGCAAGAGCCACGTTCTGCAGGGCGTCGACCTCGACGTCTACCCCGGCGAGGTGGTCGCGCTCCTGGGGCGCAACGGCGTCGGCCGCTCCACGACCGTGAAGGCGATCATGGGCGAGGTAACGCCCGTCGGCGAGGTGCGCTTCAAGGGTGAGGTCATCTCCGGGCGCCCCAGCCACGAGATCGCCCGCGCCGGCCTCGGCTATGTGCCCGAGAACCGCGACATCTTCCCGATGATGACGGTGCGCCAGAACCTCCTCCTCGGGATCAAGAACGTGCGCCGCCCGGGCCGCTGGTCCACCGAGCAGATGCTCGACATGTTCCCCAACCTCGCCGCACGGGCCGACACCGCAGCCGGGGTCCTGTCGGGCGGCGAGAAGCAGATGCTGACTATCTGCCGCACCTTGATGGGCGACCCCGAGCTCATCATGATCGACGAGCCGACCGAGGGGTTGGCGCCGAAGATCGTGCAGCAGGTGGGCGGGCTCATCGCGGAGATCGCCAAGGCGGGCGTGGCGATCCTGCTGGTGGAACAGAAGCTCTCCATCGCGCTGAAGATCGCCGCGCGGGTCTACGTGATGGGACACGGGGAGATCGTCTACACCGGCACCCCGGCCGACTTCGCCACCCGCGACGACGTGCGCCGCGAGTGGCTGGAGGTGTAGCAACCGGTTGACGCCGGGGGGCCGTCGGCACCCGCCGGTGCAACGCTCTGGACGCGCACCACCGGGCTTGGCACAGGTGGCGGTGGCGCGGGATCATCCGCGGCACCATCCTCATCGGGATCCGCACCATGCAGACCTTCGTCCTCATTCACGGCGCGTGGCACGGGAGCTGGTGCTGGGACGAGGTGCGCCAGCGGCTGGAGGCCAGCGGCGCCACCGTCTACGCGCCGACCCTGGCGGGCCTCGGCGAGCGGGCGGACCTCATGTCGAGCGAAATCACGCTGCAAACGTGGATCGACGAGGTGGAGCGGATGATGGTCGAGCGCGCCGTCACCGATGCGATCGTCGTCGGACACAGCTTCGCCGGTTCGGTCGTCTCGGGTCTGGCCGAGGCGGTCCCGGGGCGGATCGACCGCCTCGTCTACCTCGATGCGATGGTGCTGGAGGGCGGCGAAACCGTGTTCAGCACGCTCGATCCCTCCATCGTCGAGGAACGGCGCACGCGCTCGCAGGAGTCGAGCGGTGGACTGTCGATGCCGGCGCCGCCCGCGGCCGCTTTCGGCATCCGCGACCCCCAGCAGGCGCGTGCCGTGGACCCTCGCCTCACCCCGCACCCGTTCTCCACCTACAAGTCGCCGCTGGCCCTGCAGCGTCCCCCGGGCGCGGGTTTCGCCTGCACCTACATCGCCTGCACCGATCCGCCGTACATCCCGCTCGCACCCTCGCGCGAGCGCGCCAAAGGCCTACGGCTGGGACTACCGGGAGGTCGCCTGCGGGCACGACATGATGGTCATCGACCCCGCCGGAACGGTGGCGCTGCTCCAGGAAATCGCGCGCGGATGAGCGAGCCGGCGTCCCCGCGCGGGCCCCATCTGCAAGGCGGGGCGCGGCCGACGCGCCGGCGACTGTTGGCGGGAGCGCCCGCGAGCTTCGGCGTGGCGGCAATTCTGCGCGCCACGGGACTTGGAAGTCTGGCCGCGGCGACCGCGGCCGGAGCGGCACAAGGCAGCGACAACGCGGCGGAGCGCGCAATGGACACACTCGGCGACCGGATCGACCAGGCCTATCAGTCCGGTGTCCTGCCGGACCTTCACGCGGTCCTCGTGCAGCGGCGCGGAGAGACCGTGGCGGAGCGCTACTTCACCGGGGAAGACAACGCCTGGGGCCGAGACCTCGGCACGGTCACGTTCAGCGCGACGACACTCCACGACCTTCGCTCGGTCACCAAGAGCATCGTCTCCCTGCTCTACGCCATCGCGCTGGAGCGCGGCGAGGTGCCGGGGCCGGAGACCCCGCTTCTCGCGTCGTTCCCGCAGTACGCGGACCTGGCGGACGATCCGCATCGCGCGGCCTGGACCGTCGGCCACGCGCTCAACATGACGCTCGGCACCGAGTGGAACGAGGACCTCCCCTACACGGATCCCGCGAACAGCGAGATCGCGATGGAGACTGCGCCCGACCGCTGGCGCTTCATCCTGGAGCGGCCGATCGATGCGCCGGCGGGCACAGTGTGGCGCTACAACGGCGGCGCCTCGGCCCTCATCGGCCACATCATCGAGCGCGGATCGGGGCTCGATCTGCCGGACTTTGCCGAGCGGCACCTTTTCGGCCCGCTCCAGATCGGGACCAGCGAGTGGGCCCGCGGCAGGGACGGAGTGCCCTCGGCCGCATCGGGACTGCGTCTGACGGCCCCCGACCTTGCCAAGATCGGCGAGCTGATCCTGCGCGGCGGCGAGTGGAACGGCACGGCGCTCGTTCCGGCCGTGTGGATCGACGCACTCGCCACACCCGTTGCGCAAACGCCCTTCGGCCTCGGCTATTGCCGGCAGTGGTACACCTCGCAACAGCCCCTCGCCCGGAGCGGCGAGATGGTGCCGATGCTGTCGGGCATGGGCAACGGCGGCCAGCGGCTCTTCGTGCTGCCGAGCCTGGAGATGGTCGGCGTCCTCTACTGCGGCCGCTACAGCCAACCGGACCAGTGGCTGAACCCGCTCATCGTGCTGCAACGGCTGATGCTGGCAGAGGTGTAGCCCGCCCCCTCCCCACCAGTCTGGGAGGGCGCCCGCGGGGACACCCTCCATGTGATGTCAGCTCGCGGCGGCCTGCTCGTCCGGCAGCTCGTACTCCTTGAAGTTCTGCCGCAAGGTCAGCTTGGAGACCTTGCCCGTCGCGGTGAGCGGCAGCTCGGTCACGAACACCACGTCGTCCGGCAGCTGCCACTTGGCGAGGTGCTGCGAGAGCATCTCCATCAGCTCCGCCTTGGAGGGCGGATCCCCCGCCGGCGTCACGACCAGGAGCGGCCGCTCGTCCCACTTCGGGTGCGGCACCGCCACCACCGCGCAGTTGGCCACCTTCGGGTGCGACATGACGATGTTTTCCAGATCCAGCGACGAGATCCATTCGCCGCCGGACTTGATGAGATCCTTGGCGCGGTCGGTGATCGTCAGCACGCCGTCCGGCGTGATGTGGGCGACGTCGCCGGTGGCGAACCAGCCTTCCGCGTCCAGCGCCTTGGCCGTGGCGTCCTCGTTCTTGAAGTAGCCGGAGACGACGGTGTTGCCGCGCACGTAAAGCTCGCCCACCGTCTTACCGTCGTGCGGCATATGCTTGCCGTCCTCGTCGACGATCTTGAAGTCGACGCCGAAGACACGCCGTCCCTGGCGGGACTTCCAGTCGAGCAGCTTCTCCTTGGGCCACGCGGCCATGTCTTGGGTCTGCGTGCCGGTGGTGCCGATGGGGCTCATTTCGGTCATGCCCCATGCATGGCAGACATCGACGCCGAGGTTCTCGAACTTTTCCACCATCGAGCGCGGCGCCGCCGAGCCGCCCACCACGAGATGGCCGAAGCCCTCCGGCGACTTGCCACGCGCGGCGATCTCGTTGAGGAGGCCGAGCCAGACGGTCGGCACGCCCCAGGCGGACCAGACCTTCTCGGTGTCCATCAGCTCGTAGACGCTCGGGCCGTCCAGCTTCGGACCCGGGTAGATCAGCGCACTTCCGGTAATCGGCGCGGTGTAGGGCGTGCCCCAGGAATTGACGTGGAAGAGCGGGACCACCGGCATGATGCGGCGTCCCCGCGAAAACACGCCCGGCATCGAGATCGGCACGATCAGGGTGTGCATCACCATCGAGCGGTGCGAGTAGAGCGCGCCCTTCGGAGCGCCGGTGGTGCCGGAGGTGTAGCAGAGCCCGGCGGCCGTGTTCTCGTCGAACTCCGGCCAGTCGTAGGTCGTGGGTTGCCCCTCGAGCAGCTCCTCGTAGCAGAGCGCATTCAGGGTGTTTTCGGGCATGTGCGCCCGGTCGGTCATGATGACGTAGCGCAGCCCCGCCGGCAGTTGATCCTTCAGCTTCTCCAGGATCGGCAGGAACGTCAGGTCGACGAAGAGGACCTTATCCTCCGCGTGGTTGACGATGTACGTCATCTGCTCGGCGGGCAGGCGCGGGTTGATCGTATGGCAGATCGCGCCGAGCCCGGGGATCGCGTAATAGAGCTCGAAATGGCGGTAGCCGTTCCAGGCGAGCGTGGCGACGCGGTCGCCGAACTCCACGCCGAGGCCCTTGAGCGCGTGGGCGAGCTGGGCGACGCGCTCGGCCGTTTGCGCATAGGTGGTGCGGTGGACATCGCCCTCGCAGCGCACCGAAACGATCTCGCTGTCCGGGTAGACCTCCGCCGCGAACGCCAGGATGTCCGCTATCCTGAGCGGACGGTTCATCATCATACCCTTCATGGGGGGCCCTCCCGTGATTTCTTGTCTCGGCAGTACATAACGGGTTGCGGACCTGTCACAAACAATCCGATCCCGCCGGCGACGCCTGTGAGGCACCTTGCCATACAATGCCTTGTCATGGCGGGAGAATCCGCCGTTCGGCCAGGGCGGCGACGGACGGCTTACGCCGCCGTGGTCGTCGGCGTCCACGACTCTAGCTATCCCCCCGCACGGCACGGTCTCCCTTACGAGGCCGCTTGCTGCCGCGCAACGCGAAACGTAGTTTCACGCCCAACGAAGCAGAAACGCCTGGAGGCCTCCCTTGCCCACATCCATGGAGCGGATCACCCTCGCCAGCCGGCCGCAGGGCTCGCCGAGCGAAGAGAACTTCCGCGTCGAACGAACCGAGCTGCGCGAGCTCGGCGAGAAGGAGGTCGCGGTGGAGACCCTCTACCTCTCGCTCGACCCCTACATGCGCGGGCGGATGGACGACGCGAAGTCCTACGCCAAGCCGGTCGAGATCGGCGCCACGATGGAAGGTGGGGCCGTCGGCCGGGTGATCGCCTCCACCTCGCCCCGCTTTTCCGAGGGGGACATCGTCGTCGGTCAGTTCGGTTGGGCGACCCATGGCGTGCTGCCGGCGCGCGAGGTGCGCCCTGCAGCGACCGAGTATGCGCCGCCGTCCGCCTCGCTCGGTGTCCTCGGCATGCCCGGCTTCACCGGCTGGTACGGGCTGACCGAGCTCGGCCGGCCGAAGAAGGGCGAAACGCTCGTCGTTGCCGCGGCCACCGGCCCGGTCGGCCAGATGGTCGGCCAGCTCGGCAAGGCGCTCGGGCTGTACGTGGTCGGTGTCGCGGGCGGGGCCGACAAATGCCGCTTCGCCGTCGAGACGCTGGGCTTCGACATGTGCGTCGACCACCACGCCCAGGCCGACGCCCAAGAGATGCGCGTCGCACTCGCCGAAGCGTGCCCCGACGGAATCGATGTGTACTACGAGAACGTCGGCGGCAAGGTGCTGGAGGCCGTCATGGGCCTGATGAACCCGTTCGGCCGCATCCCGGTCTGCGGGATGATCGCGTACTACAACCTCGGCGGCCTCGGCATGGGCGACGCCCCCGGCCCCAACCTGCTGCCGCGCATGTGGCGCACGATCCTCGTCAACAAGCTGAACGTCCACGGCTTCATCATCATGGACCATTGGAACCGCTACAACGACTTCCTCGCCGAGGTCGGGCCGATGGTGAAGGACGGGCGCATCAAGTACCAGGAGGACATCACCGACGGCCTCGCCAACGCGCCGGGTGCGTTCATGGGCATGCTGAAGGGCGGCAACTTCGGCAAGACAGTGGTGAAGGTCGCGGAGAGCGCCGCATGAGGCTCTTCGACCTCTCCGGCAAGACGGCGCTGATCACCGGCTCCACCAAGGGCATCGGCAAGGCCATCGCCGTGGCACTCGCCGAGGCGGGTGCGAAGGTCGTCGTCTCCAGCCGAAAGGCGGACGCGTGCGAGGCGGTCGCGGCCGAGATCCGCGCCACCGGGGCGACCGCCGTGCCGATCCCGGCGAACATCTCGAACGACGACGAGATCGCCGCGCTGGTGGAGACGACCACCGCCGAGCTGGGCGCGCCGGACATCCTCGTCTGCAACGCGGCGGTGAACCCTTATTACGGCCCGTTTCTCGACGCGCCCGACGACGCGTTCGAGAAGACGATCCGCGTCAACGTCCGCTCGAACATGCGGCTGTGCAAGCTGTGCATCCCGTCGATGCAGGCCAAGAAGGACGGCGCCATCATCATCGTCTCCTCGATCGCCGCGTTCAAAGGCTCGGACAAACTCGGCATCTACGCGCTGACGAAGGCGGCGGACGCGCAGCTCGTGCGCAATCTTGCCGTGACCTACGGGCCGGACAACATCCGCGCCAACGGCATCGCCCCGGCGCTGGTGAAGACGGACTTCGCCCGGGCGCTATGGGAAGACCCGGAGCGGGCCGACAAGGTGGCGCAGAGCTACGCGATGCAGCGCCTCGGCGAGCCGGACGACATCGCCGGTGCGGCGGTCTACTTCGCCTCGCCCGCCGGGGCGTGGACCACCGGCCAGGTGCTCCTCGTCGACGGCGGCCGGTCCGTCATGGACTGACCCCGGCGGCCGCGGCCTCCGCCGCGGCGGTCCCAGCCAGCCGGCCCAGCGCAACCGCGGTGAGCAACCCGTTGCCGGATAGGTAGCCCGCCGCCGTTCGTCCGGAGACGCCGCACGCCGCCCCGCCGGCAGCGAAGAGATTGGGGAGCGCGGTCCCGTCGCCGCGCACCACGCGCGCCTTGCCGTCGATGGCAAGGCCGCCCTGCGTGTGGAACAGCGCGCCCGTCACCTTCACCGCCCGGAACGGCGGGACGAGCGGCGGGACGCCGGCCAAGTCGCGCCCCAGCGGGTCCGATTGCTCCCCACGTTTCGCCGCCTCGACCGATGCAGCGGCCCCCTCCAGCGCCTCGGCCGGGAGATGCGCCGCCGCCGCGAGCGACGCGATGGTGTCGCCCTCGACCACGGCACCGGCCGCCACGGCGTTGCGGTAGTCCTCGAACTGACCGGCAATCTCGGCGATCCGGGCGTCGAAGATCGTCCAGGCGACCCCGCCCGGCTGTGCGATCACCCGCGCAGCCTGTTCAGAATAGCCGTCCGCCTCGTTGGAGAAGCGCGCACCGGCGGCGTTCACCTGGAAGCCGCCTTCCATGATGGTCGCCCATGTCACAAGGACGCCGGCCGGGTGCGCCACCGAGCCGTGCCCCTGGTGGCCGCTGAGATCCCGCACCGCTGCGCCCAGTGCTTCCCCCCACAGCAGCGCGTCGCCCTGGTTGCCGGGGTGGCCGAAATAGAGCGCGCCGGCCATCTCGGGTATGTGTTCGGCCACCAGCGCGCTGTTGCCGCCGTAGCCGTTGCAGGCAAGGATCAGGGCCTCGCAGCCGATCGCCTCGGCGGTGCCGTCCGGCCGCTCGGCGACGACGCCCCGCACGCGCCCGTCCGGATCGGCGACGAGGGTGGTGACGTGCGCATCGGTGAGGATGTCCACCCCCGCCGCCTCCGCCGCCTGGCGCAGCCGGTCGATCAACTCCTCGCCCGAGCGCGATGGAAGGCCGTGCATCCGGTACGCCGCGTGTCCCGGATACCGAAAATTGTCGACCACCGAGAACGGCAGGCCGTGCGCCGTTCCGAGCCACTCCAGCGCCGGCCCCACCGCCTCGGTGACAGTGGCCACCAGCGCGGAGTCCGGCTCGCCGTGCGCCTTGGCCATGATGTCGGCGGCGAACGCCTCGGGCGTGTCGGCGATACCGGCCTCGCGCTGCCACCGCGTTCCGGCCGCCGGCACGAGCCCGGCGGACAGCGCCGTCGACCCGCGCGGCAGCGCGTCCCGCTCCAGCACCAGCACCTCGGCCCCCGCCTCCTTCGCGGCAAGCGCCGCCACGAGCCCCGCCGCGCCGGCCCCGACGATCAGCACCGGCACAGAGATCGCGAACGTCCGGTCCGAGACCTCGACCCGGCTCACGCGCCCAGCACCTCGGCCGTCATCTCCGCCACCGTCGCGACACGGCACACCGGCCGCAGCGCCTCGATGGCGGTGTCGTGCACGCGCTCGGTGAAGGCGGCCGTACCGTCCGACAGCACCACCGTCGCAAGGTCGCGCACATGGGCGTCGCGCACAGTCGAGGCGACACCGCCGTTGGTGACGATCCCCGCCACGATCAGCTTGTGAATGCCGCACTTCCTGAGCACCCACTCGAACCGCGTCATGTAGAAGGCGGAATAGGCGATCTTCTCGACGGTGAGGTCGGCGGGCTGGAGCGGGTCGACGAGCTGGTGGCCCCAGGCGCCGGGCGCGAAATCGCCCTTCTTCAGGAACGGGCGCAGCTCCTTGAGGTGCGGCGAGATGATCGGCGCGCCGCCCTTCGCCGGCACCAGCGTGAACTGCGTGGAGACGACCCAGCCGCCTTTGGCCCGCAGCGCATCGGCGAGCGGCTTCACCCGCTCCGGCAGCGCCGCGATCGCCGGGGCCGACTGACCCGCCCGCCCGTAGGCGCCGTCCGGATGGATGAAGTCGTTCTGCAGGTCGACGATGAGGAGCGCGGTCTGCTCCACGGGGATGGCACTTTCGCTCATTTTCGCTCCACGATGACGTTGCCGAACCGGTCGACGCGAGCCTTGAGGTCGGGATCGACGACGGTGGTGGCGTCGGGCTGCTCCAGGATGGCGGGACCGTCGATCTCTGCCCCCACCGGCAGGTCGAGACGGGCGTAGACCACCGTCTCATGCCAGGCGCCGGCGAACCACACCGGGCGGGCACCGGTGCGCGCCGCCGCCACGTCGCCTTCGCTCTCCGGCGCCAGCGCGGCCATGTCGAACCGTGGGCGGATGCCGATGGCGCTGGTCCTGAGGTTGACGATCTTCATCGGCACCCCCGGCAGCAGGCGGCTGAACGAGCGCTGGTAGGCCGTTCTCGAACGCCTCGCGGATCATCGCTTCGGTGACGCCAGTGGTCTCGCCCTCCGGCACCGCCGGCACCGTCACGGCGATGGTGTGCGTCTGACCGACGTAGTGCATGTCGAGCTCGAAGCGCGTCTCGATGCGCTCCACGGCGAGGCGCGCGTTCTCGACAACCTCGCGGGTGGCTCGAGCCTCGGCGACCATGCGCGCGTCGAGCGCGGCGATGTCGATCCCTTGCAGCGCGACATTGATGGTCTGCACCTGATCGTGGCGGATGTCGGCGATGATGCAGCCGAGCGCCGAGGTGACACCCGGATAGCGTGGCACCAGCGCCGCCTTCAGCCCCACGTCCTTGATGAGCGCCCCGGCGTGGAGCGCTCCGCCGCCGCCGAACGGCATCGCCGCAAAGCGCGACGGGTCGTGCCCCCGCTCGATCGACATGAGCCGGATCGCGCCGGCCATCTTGGAATCGGCGATCCGCACGATGGCCTCCGCCGCCTCCATCACGCCGAGCCCCAGCGGCCCGGCCACATGCGCCGCGATCGCGGCCTTGGCGGCCTCCACATCGAGCCGCGCCAGCTTGCCGCCGATGGGCTTCTCCGCGTTGATGCGCCCCAGCACCACGTTGGCGTCGGTCAGGGTCGGGCGCTCGTTGCCGCCGCCATAGCAGACCGGGCCGGGCACCGACCCGGCGCTTTCCGGTCCGACCTCCAGCAAGCCACCGCGATCGACGTGGGCGATGGAGCCGCCGCCGGCGCCGATGGTGGTGATCTCGATCATCGGCGTGCGGATGACGAGGCCGAAGTCGATGGTGCTCTGCGCCGCCAGCGCCGTCTTGCCGTCCACCACCAGCGACACGTCGAACGAGGTGCCGCCGAGGTCGCCGGTGATGACGTTGGGGAAGCCCGCCGCCTCGGCGATGGCCGCCGCCGCGATCACGCCCGCCGCCGGCCCCGAAAGCGCTGTCCGCGCCGGAAGCTGCCGCGCCGTCTCGGTCGACATGACGCCGCCGTTGGACTGCACGATGTGGAAGCGCCCGGCGAAGGCGCCATCCGCCAGCGCCGTCTCCAGGCGGCCCAGATACGACCCCACCACCGGCTGCAGGTAGGCGTTGAGCACCGTGGTCGAGGTGCGCTCGAATTCGCGGATCTCCGGCAGGATCTCGGACGACGCCGCGACGTAGGTCGTTCGGCCAGACCGCGCGCGCGGCCTCGAGCGCGGCCTGTTCGTTGGCGGGGTTGGCGTAGGCGTTGACGAAGACGATCGCCAGCGACTCCGCCCCCTTCGCGAGCAGCGCCTCCGCGGCAGCCGCCACCTCCGCCGGATCCAGCGCCACCCGCACGGTGCCGTCCGCCAAGGTGCGCTCGGCGACCTCGAAGCGCATGTCTCGCTCGACCACGGGCACGAAGTCGCCCGACAGACCCCAGGTCTTGCGGCGGTCGCGGCGGCGCATCTCGAGCACATCACGGAAGCCGGCCGTGGTGATGAGCCCGGTTCGGGCGCCCTTGCGCTCCAACAGCGCATTGGTGCCCACCGTGGTGCCGTGGACGATGGACGAAAGGTCCGCCACGGCCCCGAAGCTGGTCAGGCCGTCCATGAAACCAACGGCCTCGTTGCCGCGGTTCGATGGCACCTTGTTGGTGCGGAAGGCGCGCGCGTCCTCGTCGTAGTAGAAGAGGTCCGTGAAGGTCCCGCCGACGTCGACGCCGACGATCTTGCCGAGCGCGCTCACTGCGCCGCCTCGCTCAGTCCGTACACGTCGCGCGCCTCTTCGGCGCTGATGAAGCCGAGCCGCAGGTCGCGCTGCACCGCCTCCGGGTCGCGGTCCTTCGGGTCGCCCCAGCCGCCGCCACCCGGCGACTCCAGCCGCACCCGCTGCCCCGCCCGCACGCGCACCCCCGTGATCTTGGAGACCATCGGCGGCGACTGCTCACCCGCGTCGGACTGCCAGGAGAAGCGGTTCGTCGCCGCCTCGCCGCCGCCGACCACGCCGAAGGGCGCCCGCTTGCCGCGCTCGCCCAGCAGCGACACGTCCGCGTCCGTCAGCGGCTCGATCTCGTAGACGGCGCCGACGCCGCCGCGGTGCGCGCCGGGCCCCGCCGAGCCCGGCCGGAGCGCCCACTGGGTGAACATCACCGGGTAGGCCGCCTCCAGGATCTCGATGGGCGGGATCGTCGCGGTGGAGATGGGGTTGTTGGCGTGGTTCAGACCGTCGGTGTGCGGATTGCCGCCCAGCCCGCCGCCGAAGAACGAGAACATCACCCATCGCGAGCCGTCGTCGCGGTAGCCCGCGATCGACAGCGCGTTGATCGTGCCGAACGGCGCCGCCATCGCCAGCGATGCATCCGCCTGCGCAATCGCGCCGAACACCACGCCGATGAGGCGCAGGATCGTCTCGGTGTAGCCCGCGGTGGGTTTCGGGGCCTTGGCGCCGAGGATCGAGCCGTCGGTGATCTCGAACGCGATCGGGCGCAGGCAGCCGGCGTTGGCCGGGACGTCGGTGAAGACGTGTTTCAGCGCCACGTAGCAGGCGGCGATGGTGGTGGCGCGGGAGATGTTGATCGGCCCCTGCGGCCCCGGCGAGGAGCGCGAGAAGTCGAGCGTCATCGTATCGCCGGCGATGGTGAGGTCGAGCGCCACGGTCAGCATCTCGTCGACGATGCCGTCGTTGTCGAGCACGTCCTCGAAGGAATAGCGTCCGTCCGGCAGCGCCTCGATGGCGGCGCGCATCAACGCCTCGGCCCGGTCGGAGAACGCCTCGAAGGCGGTGCGGATGGTCTCGTCGCCGTACTCGCCGAGCAGCGCGGCGAGGCGCTTCTCGCCCAAGTCCAGCGCGTTGAGCTGGCCGTTGAGGTCGCCCCAGTTGGACATCGGCACCCGCGCCATCGCCTCGATGATGTCGAGGATGTCCTGTTGCATCTCACCCGCTCGGATGAGCTTCACCGGCGGGATGCGCGCCCCCTCCTGGAAGCTCTCGGTGGCCTTCGGATTGTAGCCGCCCGGCACGTTGCCGCCGACGTCGAGCCAGTGCCCCACCGAGGCCATCCAGCAGAAGAGCGCGCCGTCCCGGAAGATCGGCCGCACCAGGCGGAAGTCGTTGAGATGGGTTCCGCCGTCGTAGGGGTCGTTGAAGATGAAGGTGTCGCCCTCCTTCAGCCCCCCGTCCTTCGCCACCTTGTCGATCACCGACTTCACGGCGAACGCCATGGCGCCGACGAAGATCGGCAGGCCGGAGGTGCCTTGAACGAGGGTCTCGCCCGTCTCGGGGTGATAGAAGCCGTGGCAGGCGTCTTTGGCCTCCGCGATGATCGGGTTGAAGGCGGAGCGGTAGAGCGTCGCGTCCATCTCGTCGACGATCTGCTCCAGCCGCCCCTTGAGGACGGCGAGGGTGACGGGGTCCAGAGCGCTCAAGCGGCGTCCTCTTCGGTCTCGGTGGTCTCGTAGGCCTTGCCGCGCTCCAGCATCTCGGATGTGCCGATGAGGGCGTTGAGGGCCGTGAAGTCGAACATGCGGTCGGCGAAGGGGTGGTTGGAGCCGTTGGCGGCCAGCGACCGGTAGTAGTCCTGCGCGTGGCGGGCGAGCGCGCGGACGATGCCGCCGGGGAAGATCACGATGGAGAAGCCCAGCGCGCCCAGCTCGTCCGCCGACGTGATGGGCGTGTCGCCGCCCTCGACCATGTTGGCGAGCAGCGGCTTGGTGGCGCCCAGCGCATCCACGACCTCTTTCAACTGCTCGGCCGAGCGGGGCGCCTCCACGAAGAGAACGTCCGCCCCCGCCTCGGCGTAGGCCCGCGCCCGGTCGATGGCGGGCTGGAAGCCCTCCACCGCCACCGCATCGGTGCGGGCGACGATCAGCGTATCCTCGCTGGCACGCGCATCGACGGCGGCCTTCACCTTGCCGACCATCTCGCCGGGCGAGATCAGCGACTTGTCGCGCAGGTGACCGCAGCGCTTGGGCGCGGTCTGGTCCTCGAGCTGGATCGCCGATGCGCCCGCCCGCTCGAACGTGCGCACCGTGCGCTCCACGTTGAGCGCGTTGCCGTATCCGTTGTCGGCATCCACCAAAAAGGGCGTCGGCACGCGGTCGCGCACCAGGGCGATGGTCTCGGCCACCTCGCTCATGGAGACGAGGCCGATGTCCGGCCGGCCCAGCCGCGTGTAGGCGATCGCCGCGCCCGAGAGGTACAGGAGCTCGAACCCCGCGTCGGTGGCGATGGAGGCGGTCAACGCGTCGTAGACGCCGGGCGCCACGACGGGGCGGTCGTCTCGCAGTCTCTCCCTCAAGCCCATTTGTGTCGTCCTTGGTTTGGAGCCCTAGAGGCCCAGATACGCGCGCTTCAGCTCCGGGTCGTCCCGCAGCGTCTCGGCGGGACCGGAGAGCGCCACCCGTCCGTTCTCGAGGATGTACGCCCGCGCGGCGAGCTGGAGCGATTGAACGACGTTCTGCTCGACCAGCATGATCGGCAGCCCGCCTGTGTTGAGTTCGGCGATCAGCGCGAACATCTCCTCCACCAGCAGCGGCGAGAGGCCGAGCGAGGGCTCGTCCAGCACCAGGAGCTTCGGCTCGCCCATCATGCCGCGGCCGATGGCGAGCATCTGCTGCTCGCCGCCCGACAGTGTCCCGGCCGACTGCCGATGCCGCTCCCTGAGGCGCGGGAAGGTGGCGAACACCCGCTCCAGGTTGGCGCGGCGCGAGGCCCCGGCCCGGCGGTAGCAGCCGCACTCGAGGTTCTCGCGCACCGAGAGGTTGGGGAAGATCCGCCGCCCCTCGGGCACGTGGATCAGCCCGCGCGCGACGATCTCGGGCGCGGAAAGCCCGTCGATGCGCTCGCCATCGAACGTCACCGTGCCGGCGTCGCGCTTCACGAGGCCGGAGAGAACCATGTTGAGCGTCGTCTTGCCGACGCCGTTGGCGCCGAGCACCGCAACGATCTCGCCCGCGCCGCACCGCCAGGTCGATGCCGCGCAGCACCTCGGTGCCGCCGTAGCCGGCGCGGATCGCGCTCACCTCGAGCATCGGCGCGGCCTCATCCATGACCGGCCGCCTCGTTCAGCCGCTCCGCCGCGCCGTGGCCGAGGTAGGCCTCCACCACGGTGGGGTCGGCGCTGATCTCGCGCGGTGTGCCGGACGCGATCACCGCACCCTGGTTGATCACGGTGATATGCTCGCACAGGTCCATCACCGCCTGCATGATGTGCTCGATCATCAAAATGGTCACGCCGTCCTCGTCGCGGATGGTGCGGACCAGCGGGAGGATGTCGCGGATCTCGGACGGGTTGAGCCCGGCGAGCACCTCGTCCAGCAGCAGCAGGCGCGGCGCGATGGCGAGCGCGCGGGCCAGCTCCAGCCGCTTGCGCCCCGCCACCGTCAGCCCGGAGGCCGGCCGGTCGAGGTCGCGCGCGAGGCCCACCCGGTCGGCGACGGCAGCGGCCTTGGCCATCGCCTCGCTGCGATGGCGGGTGTGAAGGTACGCGCCCACGGCGATGTTCTCGTGCACGGAGAGGCCGGCGAACGGCTTCACGATCTGAAACGTCCGGGCGAGGCCGCGCCGGGCGCGCACGTGCGGCTTCTCGGCCGTGATGTCCTCGCCCTCGTAGACGACGCGGCCCTCGGTCGGCGTGAGGAAGCCGGCGATCATGGCGAAAAGGGTCGTCTTGCCGGCGCCGTTGGGCCCAATCAGCCCGGCGATGGCGCCCTGGGGCACGTCCAGCGACACGGCGTCCACCGCCACCAGACCGGCGAAACGTTTCGTCAGCCCCTCGACCGCGAGCATCACGCATCCTCCTTGCGCGGGCTGCGGCGGAAGAGCCGCGTCGCCAGCCCGTAGATGCCCGTCGGCGCGAACGCCACCGTCAGCACCAGGATGACGCCGAACACCGCGAGGTCGAGCCCCGGGATGCCGCCGGAGAACGCCTTGGTAACTTCCGATAGACCGTGCAGCACCACCGCACCCAGCAGCGGCCCCAGCATGGTGCCGAGCCCGCCGACGATGGCGGCGAACAGCGCCTCGATGGAGATCCAGGTGCCGTAGGCGACGTTCGCGTCGATGAAGAGGTAGTTCTGCGTGTAGAGGCACCCCGCCGCCGCGGTGACGGCCGCCGACAGGGTGATCGCGCCGAGCTTCACGCGGAAGACGTCGACGCCGAGCGCCATGGCGGCCTCTTCGTTCTCGCGCACCGCCACGAGGTGGGCGCCGAAGCGCGAGCGCTCCAGCCAGCGCGTGATCAGCAGCGCGGCGAAGACGAACGCCACGAGGATGAGCGCGAATATGCGCCGGTCCTCGAACTGGAGGTTCCACGCGCCGTAGTCGATCGGGACGAGAAGTCCCGCCGCGCCGCCGGTGAACGGCGCCGAGTTGGCGCAGATGCGCAGGACCTCCGCGAACGCCAGCGTCACCAGCGCGAAGTAGGACCCGCGCAGGCCCCGAGCGGAACGAGACCGCGCCGATGAACGCGCCGACCGCCGCGCCCATGACGATGCCAGCCGCGAGCCCCACCCAGGCGTTGACGCCGAAGGTGATCTGCAGGATCGACGTCGTGTAGGCGCCGGTGCCGAAGAACGCGGCGTGGCCGAACGACGTCTGCCCGCCGAAGCCGCCGAGGATGTTCCACCCCTGCGCCGTCATCGTCACGATCAGCGTGAAGATGAGGAGGTTCAGCATGCTCCCCGAGAGGCCGGCGAACGGCAGCGCCGCCAGGATCGCCAGCGCCACGAGCGCCGGGAGGAAGTCGCGCGAGGTCATTGGCGCGCTCCGAAGAGGCCGGTCGGCTTGAAGAGCAGCACCAGGATGAAGATCACGAAGATGCCGATCTGCCCGAGGCTGTCGCCCAGGAAGAGCCCGGAGGCACTCTCCACCACGCCGATCAGAAGGCCGCCGACCAGCGCGCCGGTGATCGACCCCATGCCGCCCAGCACCACGATGGTGAATGCGACCAGCACGAAGGCGGCCCCGGTGCGCGGGTTGACGTAGAACGTCGGCATCAGGAGGCCGGCCGCCACCGCGAGGCAGGTGCAGCCGAGTGCGAAGGTGATGGCGTAGATCTTGGCGACGTCGATACCGGCGAGGCTGGCCCCGGTCTTCTCCTTGGCGACGGCGCGGATGGCGCGCCCGATCCTCGTCTGATTGAGGACGATCCACAGGAGCACCGTGGTCGCGATGGCGACGCCGAGGCCGATGACGCGCGGGTAGGAGAGGAGCAGCGGCCCCACCTCCACCACCTCGAACGCGTAAGGGGTGGAGATGGTGCGCGTGTCGGACTGGAAGACCGCCAGCAGCACGTTCTCGATGATGATCGACAGGCCCAGCGTGACGAGCAGGATATTGTTGTCGCTGCCGTGCGAGGCCGGTCCGATGATGAACCGTTGCAGCGCGTAGCCGATGGCGAACATCGCCGGGCCGACGATGAGGATGGCGAGATAGGGGTCGAGCCCCAGCGTCGCCGAGGAGATCCACACGCCGAACATCGCCACCGTCAGCAGCGCGCCGTGGGCAAAGTTGACGATGTGCAAGACGCCGTAGATCAGCGTCAGGCCGAGCGCGATGAGCGCATAGACCGCCCCCAGCATGAGGCCGTTGAGCAGCGCTTCGGCGATGATGAGCGGCGAATACATACGCGGGGGGCGCTCCCGGACGCGGAGGGCCGCAGCCCCCCGCCGCTTGGGTTACTGGTTGGCCGGGAAGACCGGGTCGGCCTGGGCGTACTGTTCGGGATAGATCACGTTGATCTCGCCGCCCTGGACCTGCGTGTTGAGCGGCAGCGCGCTGGTGTTCTGCCCGGTCTCGTCGAACTTCGACATCCCGTACGGCATCACGCCGCTCTCGAACTCCTGCGTGTTCAGGGTTTCGATGATGGCGTCCTTCTCGGTGGAGGCGGCCTTCTCCAGCGCCTGCGCGAAGAGGAGCATCAGCGAGTAGTTCGTCGGCGTGTTGTAGGCGTAGAACTTGCCCTGATCCTCGACGACCTTCTTCAGCTCGGCGGACTTCGGATCCTTCGGGTCGCCCCAGTGGTTGCAGTCCATGACCCCCTCGGCGGCCTCGGGGAACTCGCTGACGAAGCGATACGATGATGCCGCGCCGCCGAACACGGCGTAGATGCCCTTCGGCTTCACGCGCTGCTGCTGCAGCGTCCGGGCGAACAGCACGAACTCGTTGTAGTAGTGCGAGGGGATGATGAGGTCCGGCTGCAGCGAGCGCAGGCGCAGGGCGACGTTGGACATGTCGCGCGCCGGCGTCGGGTGGGAGATCGTCTCGACGATCTCGAAGCCGAGCTCGGGCAGGCGGTTCTGCATGATGGTGGCGAGGCCGGAGCCAAAGAGGCCGTCCTCGTGAACCAGCGCCACGGTCTTGGCGGGCTTGCCGGCGGCGTCGTTCAGCTTCACCAGGTTGTCGAGCGCGGTGTCGGTCGCCATCGAGAAGCCGGGGCCGAAGCGGAAGGTGTTGGCGAGGCCCCGCTCGGTGATCGTGTCGGAGACGGCAGTGTCGACGATGTAGGGCAGGTTGTAGCGCGAGGCGGCCTGCGTCGCCGTCAGGGTGATCCCGCTGGCGAAGCCGCCGAGGATGCCGGCGACACCCGCCTCGTTGAGATCCTCGGTCGCCTGGGCGCCGGCCTCGGCGTTGGAGCGCGAGTCGCCGACGATCAGCTCGATCGGGCGCGCCGCCGAGCGCCTTGATCCCGCCCGCCGCGTTGATTTCCTTGACGGCCTGCTCGGCGCCGATGCGCGCGAGGTCGCCGTCGAGCGCGAAGGCGCCGGAGATCGGCTGCAGCAGGCCGACCTTGATCGGCGCGGGGCTCTGCGCCCGCAGGATGCCCGGCGCCGCCAGCACCGCCGCCGCGGCGACGCTGCCCTTCAGAACGGTACGCCGTGTCGTGTCAAAGGATTTTCTGGTCATGCTCTCCCCTCCTATCGCTCCGGTTCAGCCGGCAGGGGCGCTGCCGGCACGGACGGTGTGGGGCTCCAGCGACTGTCGCCGTCCCCTCTCGTTCGAACGAGATCCATGTGCAGGTTGTACCGGTCGGGCCGGTAGAGCGCGTGCAGGTGTTCCAGGCCCTCGCCGTTCGGGCCGTAGACGACGCGCGTCAGCGAAATCAGCGGCGCGCCGACGGTGAGGTCGAGCGCGTCCGCCACGTCGGGGCTGGCGAGCGCGGCGCTGATGTCCTGGCAGGCGTGCTCGGCGCGGTAGCCGGAGCGCTCGATCAGCCGCAGCAGCGGGACCGACCCCAGCTCGTCGCGCGAGTAGGTGCGCCCGATGCGCTCGGGCACCGAGGCGGTGAGGTACGAGAACGGCGCACCGTCCACATGGCGCACGCGAACCGACACTTGGGTGCGCTCGTCCGTCTCGAGCCGCAACGCCTCGCGGATGCGCTCCGGCGGCATTTGATAGCTGAACGTCAGCAGCCGCACGTCGGTCGAGCGACCCATCTCGCGCAGGTGCGAGAAGACGTTGGCGACGTCGGCCACGATCGACTGCACCTTCGAGGCATCCCCGCGCACGAAGGTGCCGGAACCGGGGCGCTTGTCGATCAGCTCGTCGGCGGCGAGACGGTCGAGGGCGCGGCGGATCGTGACGCGCGAAACGTTGAAGGAATCGGCGAGCGCGGGCTCGGCTGGAAGGCGGCTCCCAGCGGCAAGCGTCCCGCCTGCGATCTGGTCCCGCAAGAGCAGGTAGACGCGCTGCGTCTTCAACGGCTCCGTCGCCTCCCTCACCCGCCGGCCTCCATTGGTATCAATCTTGATACCGCCATTGTATGAAATCGGTGACAGCTCGCGTCAAGGCGAATATGCTGCCATCCTTTGCATGACCAATCGTCGGGCACTGGCGGCCACGCGCCGCCCTGCCCCCAACCGAACGCGGCCGAGCCTATGCCACCCGACCTCCCGCGCGTCTTCGAGCCGCTGAAGGTCGGCCGGCTGACGTTCCGCAACCGGATCTTCGTCCCCGCCCACACGACGAACTTCGGCGAGAACCACCTGCCGAGCGAGCGCCACCGCGCCTATCATGTGGCGCGGGCGCGCGGCGGTGTCGGCGCGATCATCTTCGAGTCCATCCGGGTGACGCCGAACTCGCTCGGCCGCCCGCAGGCGGTGCAGGGGTTCGACCCGGCCTGCATCGCGCCCTTCCGCCGCATTACCGACGCTGTGAAGGCCGAGGGCGCGCGGATCCTGGGCCAGATCATCCACCTCGGCCGCCAGGTGGAGGGCGACTTCGAGCGCACCGTCTCCTGGGGCCCCTCGCCGATCCCATGGTCCACCACCGCCCTGCCGCCGCGCGCCATGGACGAGGACGACATGGCCGAGGTGATCGACGGACACGTAAGGACGGCACGAAATCTGGTGGAAGCCGGTTTCGAGGGCATCGAGCTGCAGATGGGTCACGGCCACCTGCTGCAGCAGTTCCTCTCCCCCCTCTCCAACAGACGCGAGGACGCCTACGGCGGCTCGGCGGAAAACCGCATGCGCTTCCCGATGGCGGTGCTGGCGGCGGTGCGCGCCGCCGTCGGCGCGGACATGTGCCTCGGCATCCGCGTCAGCGGGGACGAGTACGTCGAGGGCGGGCTCGACATCGAGGAGGTGGAGCGCATGGTGCCGGCGCTCGCGGCGGCGACCCCGATCGACTTCGTCAACGTCTCCCACTCGGCCTACCACGCGAGCTACTCCCTCGCGACGCAGATCGCCGATATGGCTTTCGACCCGGCCCCCTTCCGCACGCTTCCCGAGCGCGTCCGCGTGGCGATGCGGGCGGCGGGCCACATGGCGCCGGTTTTCGCGGTTTGCCGCTTCAACCGGCTGGCCGAGGCCGAGGCGATGATCGCGGCCGGACGGGCGGACGCCGTCGGGATGGCGCGCGCGCACCTCGCGGAGCCCGCGATCGTGGCGAAGACGCGCGCCGGGCGCGAGGCGGAGATCCGCCCCTGCATCGCGTGCAACCAGGGGTGCGCGGGGATGCTGGAGAAGAACCTCCCCATCCGCTGCCTGGTGAACCCCGTCGCCGGCCTGGAGGCCGAGTGGCCGGAGCCGGAGGACGCCCCCGCCGCCACGCCGCGCCGCGTCCTCGTGGTGGGTGGCGGTCCGGCGGGGCTGGAGGCGGCCCGCGTCGCCGCCACCCGTGGCCACAACGTCACCCTGTGGGAGCGCACCGAGATCGCTCGGCGGCCAGCTCGGCGAGGCGGCCGCGATGCCCAAGCGCGCCGAATTCGAAGCGTTTCTGCGCTACGAGCGGGACGCCCTCGCCCGCCTGCAGGTGCGCGTCGTCCACGGCGCGGCGGCCGATGCCGAGGCGATCGAACGCTTCGGCGCCGACTGCGTGATCCTCGCCACCGGCTCGGACCCCGTGCGCCAGGGCGTGCCGGGCGGCGGCGCCACCGTGACGGTCCCGGAGGCCATCGCGGATCCCGAAGCGTTGGGCGAGACCGTCGCTGTCGCCGACGTCACCGGCGAGTGGACCGCGCTGTCGGCCATCGAGCACCTGGCCGACCTCGGCAAGCGGGTGACGGTCTTCCTCCCCATCGGCAGCTTCGCGTGGCGCACGACGATCTACTCCACGCTCGCCAACACCAAGCGCCTGCGCGAGCGCAAGGTGAAGCTGATGCCGCTGCGCAAGGTGCTCGCCTGGGACGGCGCGTCGCTCGACGTCGAGGACGTCTCCACAGGCGAGCGCGAGACGCACGGCCCGTTCTCGGCGCTCGTCTTCGCCCAGCACAACACGGCCGATCAGACGCTCTACAAGACGCTGAAGCGGCGCGGTGTTCCGGTCCGGCAGGCGGGCGACAACGTCGCCCCGCGGACCGCCCTCGAGGCCGTCTACCATGGCCACATGACCGCCCGGGAGATCGCGTAAATGACGATACTGGTGACGGGGGCCGGCGGGTTCGTCGGCCTCAACGTGGTGGAGCGGCTGCTCGCCGACGGGCACACGGTGGTGGCGCTCGGCAACCGCGCGCTGCCGGCGATCGCCGTGGAGCGCTTCGGCGCCCTCCCCGGCACGCTCCGCGCCGTGACGGCAGACGTGCGGAACGCGGCGGACCTTCGCGCCACCCTCACCGACCACGGCGTCACGCGCATCTTCCACGGCGCGGCCATCACCCTCGGCCCGGCGGGGACCATCGCCCCGGCATCGGACGTGGTCGACATCAACGTCGTGTCGACCGCGGTGCTCCTGGAGCTGGCGCGGGAGCTGGGTGTTACCCGCTTCGTCTACCCGAGTTCCACCGTGGTCTACGCCGGGTACGCCTATGACGACGGGCTCATCACCGAGGACATGGCTCCGACACCGAACGCGCTCTACGGGTTCACCAAGCTCGCCTGCGAGCGGCTGGCCCTGGAGGCCGCGGCGCGGCACGGCCTGTCGGTGGCGCTCGGCCGCATCACCGCCGCGTTCGGCCCGTGGGAGCACGACACCGGCGTGCGCGAGACGCTGAGCCCGCCCTACCAGATCGCCCGCAAGGCGCTGGCCGGCGTCGCCGGTGGTGATGGCCGAGGGCGGCTGGCGCGACTGGACGTCCAGCCGGGACGTCGCCCGCGCCTTCGCGCTGCTGCTGACCGCCGAGACGCTGCCGCACGACACCTACAACATCAGCCTCGGCACCACGTGGGATCCCGCGCGGCTCGCCGAAGCGCTGGCCGCGCACATGCCGGTGACATGGTCGATCGGCTCGCCAAACATCGCCTACAACGACGACCTGACGCGCAAGCGCACGGCGCTCAGCAACGCCCGTCTCGCCGCCGATTTCGACTTCCACTTCATGGACCCGGACGCGGCGGCCGCCGACTACGCCGCCTGGATCGCCTCGTTCGGCACCGAGGGCTTCGCCGCCCTGGAGCGGCGTTGAACCCCCACGCCACGGCGCCGTCCGATCAGGTGGCGGTGTAGCCGCCGTCCACCAGCATGTCGGTGCCGGTCATGAAGCTCGCCCCGTCGCTGGCGATGAAGAGCGCCGCCGCGGCGATCTCCTCCGGCCGGCCGACGCGGCCGAGCGCATGCTTGGGCCCCAGCGCCTCCTCGACGCCCGCCGCCCCGTTCATCACGCTGGTGAGGCGGCTCGTCATCACCGCCCCCGGCGACAGGCTCACGGCCCGGATGCCGTCCTCGGCATGATCCACCGCCAGCGTCCGCGTCAGCGAGATCAGCCCGGCCTTGCTCGCCGAATAGGGCGCGCGCCCCTTCGTCGTCACCGTGCCGAGCTGCGAGGCGACGTTGACGATCACACCGCCGCCGCCCGCCGCCATGTGCGGGATCGCCTCGTGGCACAGGAGAAACGCGCCGGTGAGGTTGACCTCCAGCGTGCGGCGCCAGGTGGCGGCGGTGATCTCAGTCACCTTGCCCACCAGCACCGGCCCCGCGGCGTTGTTCACAAGAATATCGATCCGCCCGAACCGTTCGACGACCGCCGCCACCGCCGCGGCAACCGCCTCGTCGTCGGCGACATCGCAGGCCATCGCCATTCCGCCCGCGGGCGCCTCCGGCACATGGCCGGCGAGGTCGAGCGCGGCGACCCGCGCGCCGGCCTCGGTGTAGCGCGCCACGATGGCCGCGCCGATGCCGCCGCTGGCGCCCGTTACGATCGCCACGCGCCCGTCGAGGGGTAGGTCCGCCATGAAGTCTCTTCCTTTCGCGATCGGCGGGCCGACTGGCCGGCCGCACCACGCACCTTACCTCTGGTGCGGTATGGTGTTTAATACAGGATCGCGCGCGACCCCAACCGGCGCGCGCTCCGCGGAGGAACGGCCATGTCGCGCGCCGACACCCACACTGGCGCCCCGAGCGGCGCCCCACGCACCTTGTACGACAAGGTGTGGGACAGCCACGTCATCGTGACGCGTGAGGATGGCGAGAGCCTCCTGTGGATCGACCGTCACTTCGTCCACGAGGGCTCGCACCACGCCTTCAACACCCTGGTCGAGGCGAACGCCAGGGTCGCCCGCCCGGACCTCACCTTCGGCATCGCCGATCACTACGTGCCGACGCGCGGCCGCGGAACCATGGCGGGGGTCGATCCCTCGATCGCCGGGATGGTGGACAAGCTTTCCACCAACTGCGCCGCCCACGACGTTCACCTCTTCGGACTGAGCGACCCAGCGGCAGGGCATCGTCCACGTGGTGGGGCCGGAGCAGGGGCTGACGTTGCCGGGCCTCACCATGGTCTGCGGCGACAGCCACACCTCGACGCACGGTGCGTTCGGCGCGATGGCCTTCGGCATCGGCGCCTCGGAGGTGGCCCACGTCCTGATGACGCAGACCATCTGGCAGCGGAAGTCCAAGCGAATGCGGGTGCGGATCGACGGCGCGGTCGCGCCCGGCGCCGGCGCCGAAGGACATCGCGCTCTCGTTCATCGCCAAGGTCGGCGCCGACGGGGCGCGCGGGCACGCCATCGAGTACGCCGGCTCGGCGGTGCGGGCGCTGTCGATGGAGGGCCGGCTGACGCTGTGCAACCTCTCCATCGAGAGCGGCGGACGCCTCGGCATGGTGGCGCCGGACGAGACGACGTTGCGCTACCTCGAAGGCCGCCCGATGGCGCCGCGCGGCGCCCTGTTCGACGCGGGAGCGGAGGTGTGGGCCACCCTCGCCAGCGATGCGGGCGCAGAGTTCGACCGCGAGGTGGAGCTGAGCGGCGCGGAGATCGTCCCGACCGTGACCTGGGGCATCAGTCCCGAAGATGCGCTCCCCGTCACCGGAACCGTCCCCGACCCCGCCACCATCACCGACGAAGCGCGAGCCGCCCACGTGCGCACCGCGCTCGACTACATGGGCCTCACCCCCGGCACGAAACTCGACGCCATCCACGTCGACCGCGTCTTCATCGGCTCCTGCACCAACGCTCGCATCGAGGATCTGCGCGCGGCCGCCGCGGTGATGGCCGGCCGGAGGGCGCGCGTGCCGGGGCTGGTCTCCCCGGGCTCGTCGCTGGTGAAGCGGCAGGCCGAGGACGAGGGGCTGGACCGCATCTTCCAGGCGGCGGGGCTGGAGTGGGTGGAGTCGGGCTGCTCGATGTGTGTCGGCATGAACGGCGATCTGGTGGCGCCGGGGGAGCGCTGCGCGTCGACCACCAACCGCAACTTCCGCGGCCGCCAGGGCCCGGGGGCGCGCACGCACATCATGTCGCCGGCGATGGTGGCGGCCGCCGCGATCACCGGCCGCCTCACCGACCCGCGCCCCCTGCTGGAGGGCCGATCTCTCGAGGCCGCCCCCCCGGTGCGTGCCGGCGTCGCCGTGGAGCACCAAGCGACATGACCCCCTTCACCACGCTCACCGCGACGGCTTGCCCGCTCCCCTTCTCCGGGATCGACACCGACCAGCTGATCCCCGCCCGCTTCATGAAGCGCCCGCGCGCGGAGGGTTACGGCCAGTTCCTGCTGCACGATCTGCGCTTCGGCGCGGACGGCGCGGACGGCGCGGCGACCGGCTTCCCGCTCGACGCCCCGCAGTTCAGCGGCGCGCAGATCCTCGTCGCGCGGCGCGGATTCGGCGGCGGCTCGTCACGCGAGGCGGCGGTCTATGCGCTGGTCGACTACGGTATCCGCTGCGTCATCGCGCCCAGCTTCGGCGACATCCACGCCTCCAACGCGGTCAACAACGGCGTGCTGCCGG
This sequence comes from uncultured Alphaproteobacteria bacterium, assembly GCA_963771975.1. Lineage (GTDB taxonomy): Bacteria > Pseudomonadota > Alphaproteobacteria > Rhizobiales > Amorphaceae > Acuticoccus. The sequence goes on from CAVYVL010000003.1 coordinate 111,874, forward strand.
CGCGGGTCTCGGAGGCGGACGCCGAGACGCTGCTGTCCCTCGCTGCCGAGACCCCGCTCACGGTGAACCTCGAGGCGCAAACCATCACGGCCGGCACCACGGTGATCGGCTTCGAGATCGAGCCGGTGTGGCGCACGAAGCTCCTCAACGGCTGGAACGACATCGACCTGACGCGGAGCCACCAAGACGCCATCGCCGCCTTCGCCGCGAAGGACGCCGCGACGAACGCATGGAAAGCCCCGAACGTCGCCGACTGACCGACCACGCCGCGCCACGTTGGCGGCACGGAAAGGTGCCGCGTCGAGCCTGTTCCTCGGAGCCGTCCGTCGCGATGCCCGACCGGAGCTGGAGCGGGAGGCCGGGCAAGGCCGCAGAACGCAGCGAAGCGGAGTGTGCCTTGCGCGGCCTCTCGCTCCGGCTCAGGGCATCTCGAGCGACGGGCGGTTCCGGGGAACAGGCGGCCCACCCTGTTCCTTGGTGAGCGCCCGAGCCTCTTCCCGACGCGCCCGCCCTCATTCAGGTCCGGGCCACTACCTCGCCATATCGACGACGATGCGCCCGCGGACCTTGCCCTTCAGGATGTCCTTGCCGAGCTGCGGCACGTCGTCGAGCGCGACCTCCTCGATCATCGACTCCAGGAGCCCCAGCGGCAGGTCCGCCGCGACCCGCTCCCAGGCGGTCGAGGCGCGCCTCGCGCGGCTGCATCACCGAATCGATGCCGAGGAGGTTGACGCCGCGCAGGATGAACGGAAGCACCGTCGGTGCCCTCCATGGCCGGACCGCCGGCCAGGCCCACCGCCGCGACGGAGCCGCCGTACTGGAGGAGGGTCAGCACGTGGGCGAGCATCGAGCCGCCGACCGCATCGATGGCGCCGGCGTAGGTTTCGCGGCCGAGCGGGCGCGTCGGCGCATCGGCGACGTCGGCGCGGGCGACGATGGTGCTGGCGCCGAGCGCCTTGAGGTAGGTCTCCCACTCCGGCCGGCCGGTGACGGCGGCCACGTCGTAGCCGAGCTTGCGCGAGGATCGCGACGGCCACCGAGCCGACCCCGCCCGATGCGCCGGTGACCAGGACGGGCCGTCCGCCGGGCGCGAGCCCGTGCCCCTCCAGCGCCAGCACGGACAGCATCGCGGTGAGGCCCGCGGTGCCGATCGCCATCGCCTGACGGGGCGTCAGGCCCTCCGGCAGCGGCACCAGCCAGTCGCCCTTGACGCGCGCCTTGTCCGCGTAGCCGCCCCACCAGACCTCGCCGACGCGCCAGCCGGTGAGGACCACCTGGTCGCCGGGCTTGTAGCGCGGGTCGTCGGACGCCTCGACGGTGCCGGCAAAATCGATCCCCGGCACGTGGGGGTACGTGCGCACCAGCCCGCCGCCGCCGGTCAGGCACAGCCCGTCCTTGTAATTCACCGTGGTGTGGCTGACCGCGACCGTCACGAGCTTGTCGCCCGCCTCGCCCGCGGGCAGCCGGTCGTCGCCGATGGTCTCGACCTTGGCCGAGACGCCGCTGTCGCTCTTGTCGACGATCAGTGCCCGCATTGTGTCCTCCAGTTCATGGCTTCGAGCGTGAACCTAGGGACATGACGCCGTGCGGTCGACCAGGTCAGGTCGAGCTGCCGTCCTTTTCGGCGGGCCCACCCTTGCGCCGTCGCATCGGCAGGACGTTGCCGGCCTTGTTCATCAGGTCCGTGACCCGCGCGCCCAGCGACAGGAGCTGGACGAGGCGGTCGGTGTCGAGCCCGTTCATGTCGTCGTACCAGCCGGTGAGCAGTTCGATGAGCTGGGTCAGCTCCTCGATGCGCTGGTTGGCGTAGTCGTCGCCCTCCATCCGCTCGCGCGACATCTGCAGCTCGCGCAGCTTGGTGAGCGTCGGGTCGATCTCCCGGCGTTTGCGCTCCTCGACCAGGATGCGCACGATCTCCCACAGATCGGTCGGCGTGGTGAAATACTCGCGCCGGTCCCCGGGAAATGCTTCAGGCGGACGAGCTTCCAGGCCTGCAGCTCCTTGAGCCCCATGGAGACGTTGGAGCGGGAGAAGCCGAGGCTTTCGGCGATGTCCTCGGCATTGAGCGGCCGCTCGTTGACGAACAGCAGCGCGTAGATCTGCCCGACGGTGCGGTTGATCCCCCACCGCGACCCCATCTCGCCGAAGTGGAGGACGAACTCCTCCTGGAGCGGTGGCAGGTTCACGGCAGCTCCCATGCGAGGCGGCATCCACATCCGCCGCCTCGCACTTAATGACGTCCCGCCGCGCTTCACAATCCCATAGCGGCATCATGGCCGGACAATTGCGGCATATCCGATGTGCAGGCCGCTCGGACACGCGCCGCGGATCGGGGCGTCCTACTTGTAGCCGACCTCGTTGTAGATCTTCTGCGCGGCGGTGCTGGCGTCGGCGACCTCGCCCAGCGCCACCATGTCCGGGGTGAAGCTGCCCATCGTCTGGGCCGCCTCTGACGGGGCGATGCCCTCGATGACCGGGAACTCGTTGTTGCCGGACGCGAGGAGCTGCTGCGCCTCGGGCGTCAGCGTGAATTCGACGAGCTTGCGGGCGTTCTCCGGGTTCGGTGAATTCTCGACCACACCGATGGCGGACACGTTGATGTGGGTGCCGGTGGTGTCCTGGTTCGGCCAGACGATGCCGATGCCGTCGATCCCTTCGGTCAGGCCCGACACTTCGCCGGCGAGGCCACGGGCGAAGTAGTAGTGGTTCGCGAGCGCGATATCACACTCGCCGGAGACGATGCCGCGCAGCTGGTCGGTGTCGCCGCCCTCGGGCTCGCGCGCGAGGTTGTTCTTCAGTCCCTCGGCCCACTCGCGAGCCGCCTCCTCGCCCTGGTTGACGATGATCGAGGCCAGCAGCGACTGCATGTAGACGTTGGACGACGAGCGCGTGCAGACCATGCCCGGCATACTTCGGATCGGCGAGGTCGGCATAGGTTTGCGGCGGGTCGCTGACGTCGGCCTTGTCGAAGAAGATGATGCGCGCGCGGGTGGAGAATGCCGTCCAGTCGTCCGTGCGAAGGTGGCTCGGGACCTTCTGCTCGACCGCCTCGACCTCGAGAGGCTGGAAGATGCCGGCCTCGTCGGCACGGGCGATCCGGCCCACGTCGACCGTGATGAACACGTCTGCCGCGCCGAGCTCACCCTCGGAGCGGATGCGCTCGATGAGAACGTCGGCGTCGTCCTCGATCCGGTTGACGTCGATGCCTGTGGCCTCGGTGAAGGCGGCGAAGAAGGCGTCGTCCGTATCGTAGTGGCGCGAGGAGTAGACGTTGACCTCCTGGGCCGTGGCGGCTGAGGCGCCCAGCAACAGGCTCGCGGCGAATGTGGCTATATATGGTCTTCTGCACGGTGCGTCTCCCAGACAACAAGCGTCATCCGGTAAGCGCCGCGCAGCTTTCAGTCAATATCCGATCGCAACTCTAAATTTAGAGGAGGTATAGTCTCGCAGTGAGTTAGAATAGGTCGTAACAAGAACCCGTCTAATACTCCCGTTCGTAGTACAGCCCGATGGTCGACTCGTCGGTGTAGGTTTCCGCCCGCGCCTTTAGGCCGCGGGTGATGTCCACGTTGACCGTGATCCCGGTGGATCGCGGGCCGGCCCGAACGCCGACGTAGACGTTGTCGGCGATGTAGCGGCCGGCCTCGACGGCGGTGCCGCCGAACTCGGTGGTGATGATCTCCAGATTGTCGAGCCCGGAGAAGGCGCGAACCTGGTCGATGATCGATGGTCCGGTGCCGACACCGGCGAGCTCGGCCACCGCCGCGGCCAGCTGCGCGAGCTGGAAGGCCGAAAGGTCATCGATCGAACGACCGAAGATGAGCTGCGACAGAACCTCGTCCTGCGGCAGATCGGGCGACGATTCGAAGCGCACCTGCGGGTCGTTGGCCGGGCCGTCGACGATGACGCGCACGGTGACACTGTCGCGGCTGGTTTCCGCGATCAAGCGGATCACCGGGTTCAGGTCGCCGAACAGGGTGACCCGGCCCTCCGTCAGCTCGATGCGCTGGGTGAGGATGTTGATGCGGCCACGGATCAGGTTGAACTCGCCGACGGGCTGAATGTCGGAGATCGGCCCCGTGACGCGGACCTGTCCGCCGAGCTCCGCGTCGATCCCGCGGCCGCGCACGAAGATGCGCCGCGGCGCGTCGATGGTGACGTCGAGAGTGAGGCCGGAGGCGCCCGTGCCACCCTCGCCCTCGCCGGTGTCGGCGAACGGTCCGGCGTGGGCCCGCCGCAGCGTCTCCAGGACGTCGGGCGGGGTGTAGAAGTGCGCGACCTCCATCAGCGCCGCCGTGCCCGAAAGGCGCGTGGGGACGGTGATTTCGGCGCGGTCGATGTTCACCGTTCCGGTCACCGTCGGCCCCGCCGTCAGCGGGCCGGTGATGCCGAGGTTGGCGCTGAACGTCACCGCCACGAGCCTGCCGTCCGCATAACGCGCGTTGTTGGCGACGAAGGTGAGATCGGCAGGGAAGCCGGCGCCGAGCCCGATGCTGCCCGACACGCTCACCGTGCCCTCGCCCAAGGTGGCGCTGAGCTGGTTGATGACCACGCGGTTGCCGTCGAGGCTGGCGGAGAGCTGCCCGTTGGTGAGCGAGAGGTTGGACAGCGGATCGCGCGCGCTGAAGCCGTTGGAGCGGACGCTGCCGGTGATCGAGGGATTGGCGAGCGAGCCGGTGGCGCGGATATCGGCGGTGACGTTGCCGTCGAACGAGGCGCCCCGCGAGGCGACGAAGCTGTTGGCGAGCGAAAGCGGCGCGTTGGCATTGACCGACACGTCGAGGCCGCCGCCGGACAGCGGCACGAAGCCGGAGGCCGTCACCGAGAGCCCGCTGCCCTCCGCCCGGGCCGACGAGATGTTCACACCGCCGTTGGCGTAAGAGCCAGAGGCGTTGACGCTCAGCGGTCCGACGCCAGCATCCTGCAGCGGCAAGGCCGAGATGCCGCTGCCCGACACGTTGAACTGGGCGGCCGGGTTGGAGACCGGGCCGGTGGCCGTGGCGGTGCCCGAAAGCCGGCCCGTCAGGCCGAGGTCCGGGGCGAAGGCATTGGCGATCGCCAGCGGCAGCTCGGAGAGGTTGACGTTGATGTCGAGCCGACGGCCGACGGTGCCGCTGGCGGTGACGGAGCCGCCGCCGAGCCGCACAGCCGCCTCGTCTAGCGTCAACGTCGTGCCGCGGTAGCTGCCGGATGCGTTGATCGACCCCGGTGCCAGACCCGCATCGCGGATCGGCGCCGCCGAGACCGTGGGCGCGCTGATCTGGAAGGTCACCTGCGGGTTGGACGGCGAGCCTTGCGCCGTGGCGCGGCCAGAGAGCGTGCCGGTGAGGCCGAGTTCGGGGCGGAAGCCGTTGGCGATCGAGAGCGGGATCTGGTCCAGCGTCGCGGTGAGGTCGAGCCGGTCCGGACCGACGGTGCCGGAGGCCGAGAGCGTTCCCTGACCGAGCCGCGCCTCGGCGGTGGAGAGCGTGGCCGCGCCGTCGGCATAGCGTCCGGCGATGGTGGCGTTGATGGACCCGACGTTGGCGCCTTCCAGAAGCCGCGCCGAGGCGTTCGCCACCGTGATGTTGAAGTCGGCCGCGGGGTCGTCCAGCGCGCCGGACACGTCGGCCCGGCCTGAGACCGTGCCCGACAGGCCGAGATCCGGCGCCGCCGCGTTCGCGAGGGCGAGTGGCAGACGGTCGACGTTGATCGTCACGTCCAGCGCCTCGCCTATGGTGCCGGCGGCCGTGATGGACCCGCCGCCCACCGTCGTCTCGAAACGCTCCAACGTGGCGGTCTGGTTGGCGTAGGAGCCGCGGGCCGTGGCGTTCAGCGGCGACAGCCCCGCCGCCCGCATCTGCGCCACGCTCGCGCGGTTGACCGCCACATTGAACTGCGCCGACGGGTCGTCGAGCGTGCCGCTCGCGCTCACCGTGCCGGACAGGGTGCCGCGCGCGTCGAGGTCAGGGGCGACGGCTTCGGCCAGCGCCAACGGCAGGTTCACGATCTCCGCCGTCACGTCGAGCTGCTGCCCGACCGTGCCGCTCGCCGTGATCCGGCCGCCGCCGACGGTGGTCTCGAACGTCTGCAGCTGGGCGGTGCCGTCCGCGAAGGTGCCGGTGGCGGTCGCGTTGAGCGGCTCCAGTCCGGCGTCGCGCAGCGGCTTGGCGTTGGCGTCGACCACGCGCACGTCGAACTGCGCGTTGGGCTCGGCGAGCGTGCCCGTGGCCGTCACCTGGCCGGAGAGCGTGCCGGACACGTCGAGCTCGGGCCGCAGCGCGTTGGCGAGCGCGAGCGGCAGCTGGTCCACGGTGGCGGTGATGTCGAGCGTCTCGCCCACGGTGCCGGAGGCGGTGATCTCACCGCCGCCGACGTTGGTCTCGAAGGTCTGAAGCGTCGCCGTCCCGTCCACGTACGAGCCGCGCGCAGTGATCGTCAGCGGCTCGATGCCACGCTCGGCGAGCATCGCCGCGGTGACGCCGGTCGCCTGGATATCGGCGGTGACGTCGGGCGCGTCGCGGGTGCCGGAGACGTCGAACGTGCCGTTCACCGTGCCGCCGGCCTCGAGGTCCGGGCGGATGAGATTGGCGACGCGGAGCGGAAGGTCCTGGATCTGGGCCGAGAGATCCAGTTCGTTGCCCAGCCGGCCGGAGACGGTCACCGCCCCCTCGCCGACCGTGAGCTGCGTGTTGCCGATGGTGATGACTTCGCCGTCGACGGTGATCTGGGTCGGCGCGCGCAGCTCGGTCGCGAAGCTGCCTTGGAAGAGCTGCAGCGTCTGGACGCGGGCGCTGAAGCCATCCTCGGTGCGGCTGAGCGCGCCGGTGGTGGAGAGCTGCCCGGAGCCGAGGTCGGCGTCGAGGGCGATGTTGGAGGTGTCGCCCTGCCGGTTCGCGGTGAGATCCGCGGAGACGATGTCGAAGCCCGCCACGGCGAGCTCGCGCAGGTTCGCCCGCCCGTCGAGCGCGGGGATGCCGAAGACGTTGTCGACGACGATGTCGAGGTCGGCCTCCCCCAGCGTCACGCCGGGGACATTGACGTTGCGCGCCATGCCGTCGATGGCGGCGACCTGGTTGCCCTCGTTCACCGAGAGCGTGACGTTGGCGTCGATGCTGCCGGTCGCCTCCTGCATGGCGAGCGAGGCGAGGCGCGACAGGTCCGGAATGTCGACGTCGAGGTTCCCGGTGACCGTGCCGGCCTTCTGCAGCGCCACGTCGCCGCTGAGGCTGGCGCCGGCAATCTGCGCCGACAGGTTCTGCAGCGCGCGCGCATCCGGGCCACTCTCGAGGGTGGCGCGGATGGAGACGGGCCCGCCGTCCAGCGAGCCGCTCACGTCGAGCGCGCCGTCGAGGTCGAACGCGACGGTCTCGCTGCGGGTGTAGGTGCCGTCGAAGTTGGCGGTCAGGTCGGTGAAGGTCTGGCCCGACAGGGTGAGGCTGGAGCTGTTGATGTCCGCCGTCACCGCCGGGTTCGCCGGGTTGCCGGTGACAGACAGGTTGGCGGTGACGTCGCCGGCGAGCTCGCTGCTGGCGCGGCCGAGGTCGCTGAGCGAGGCGTCGACCTGGAGGTTCGCCTCCTCGGTGGTCGCGCGGCCGTCGGCGGTGAAGCTGAGCTGCGGGTTCTCGAGACGGAAGGTGTCGAAGATGAGGCCCGTCTCGGTGCGGGCGGCGCGGCCGCTGACGCGCGTGCGGCCGTCCATCAGGCCGTCCACCGCCTCGATGCCGGCGGTCACGTTGGAGGCGGTGCCGTCGAGGATGAGGTCGAACGTACCGTCGAACCCGGCGCGCCCGTCCGCGGCGATGTCGATCGAGCCGGAGAGGTCGCGCCCGGCGAGCGCGGCGAACGCGGAGATGTCGTCGGTCGCGAGCCGCATGCGGCCGGACACGGCGTCCGAGATGGTGCCGGCGAACGAGGCCTGCACGGTCTCGGTCTCCAGCGAGACGTTCTGCACCGTCACCGGCTCGCCCGACGCCCATGACCCGGATGCCGCGAGGTCCAGCGCCGAGCCGAGCGCCTGGCCGACACCCTCCTTGGCCGACGCGATGCCCGAGGCGCCGCCGGTGACGTCGAACGTGACGGACCGGCTCGCGGGGTTGCCGAGGTCGGTCGCGGTGCCCGTGGCGCGGATCGTCGCCTGGGGGGCGGATATGACCGGCGAATCGAGATCGGTGACGGTGATTTCGGCGGAGAAGTCGTCCGAGCCGCCGCCCAGCGAAGCGGTGATCGTGGCCGAGCGGACCGTCGCATCGCCGCCGCCACCCGGCAGGGCGATCTCCGCGCCGTCGTCGCGCTGCAGCTCGCCGTCGATGGAGAGCGCGGTCGGCACGCCATCGGCGCCCACGTCCGCGGTGAACTCAAGCCGTGCCACACCCGAGGCAAGGCGGCCTTCGGTGATCGTGATCGCACCGCTCGGCGCCCGTGTCGCGTCGATCTTGAGTTCAGAGCCACCCGCCACGAGCGGATCATAAAGGTCCGGCACCAGCGCGGAGAGCTCGCCGTTGATGTCGGCGATGAAGCGGAAGCCAGCGTCCGTGTTGTCGATCGTCGTGGTGCCGGACAGGAGCGTCTCGCCGCTGGCCGCGAGCGCGATGTCGGCCTGGAACTGCGCGAGCGGGCCCTCGCCCTTGATGGTGAAGGAGAGTGGCGGGCGGTCTTCGATGTTGAGCGCGTTGGCAAGGACGCCGTCCTCCGGCTCGGACAGCGTGAAATCGATGGCCAGGTTGCGCGAGTCGTTCTCGAAGCTCGCCTCGAGGTTCAGCGAGCCGGGGCGATCCAGGCGTTCGATCGAGAGATCGGTGTCGAGCTCGCCTCCCGCCGAGCGAGATGTTGCCGTTGACCGACAACCTCGCCGCGGGGCCGATCACCCCCTCGGCGATCTCCACCTCGGGAACGTTCAGCTCGCGCAGGATCACCGAGACCGGCAGGCTCGGCAGCTCGAACTCGCCGGTGCTCTCCTCCAGCGGCTCGTCGTTCTCCACCGGCAGCGGCTTGCGCGACACGGTGATCTTCTCGGCCTCGAGGAGGTCGACCGACAGCCGCCCGCGCAGCAGGGCGAGGCGGGACCAGATGAGGTGGACGTTGTCGAGACGCAGCCACACGCCCTGGCGATCGGCGATGGTGATGTAGCCGAGGCGCACGTCCGAGGAGAGCGCGCCGTTGATGGGGCCGAGCCGGATCTGGCGGTCGGGCGTGGAGATCTGCCGCTCGACGAAGCGCACGAAGCGGCCCGAATTCCTCGTCCTGCGCACGCGCGTAGCGGGTCCCGATCACGCCGGCCGAGGCGAAAACCAGCACCGCAAGGGCGATCAGGAACCTCTGCATTTAACACTCCCATCAAGGCGCCGAACTGAAAGCGGTGGCGCCGACTTGGTTGCCCGAACCGGGCGAACGTCCCGCCTCAGAACGCTTGGCCGAGGCCGATATAGAAAGCGACGTTGGGATCGCCGTCATAGGGGTCGAGCGGCACGGCCACGTCGAACCGCAGCGGACCGAGGCCGGTATGGTAGCGCAGGCCCAGGCCGGCGGCGGCCTTCAGCGGCTCGTCGAAGTCCGGCAGCTCGCTGTTGAACGCGTTGCCGAAGTCGAAGAAGGGCACGACGCCGATGTTCTGCGTCACCTTCACCCGCGCCTCGACCGAGCCGACGAAGTAGCTGCGCCCGCCGTGCACCTCGCCGGTGACGGGATCGCGCGGGCCGACGCCGCGGTAGGGATAGCCACGGATGGAGCCGCCACCGCCGGCGAAGAACAGCTTGTTGGCCGGCACCTCCTCGCAGCGGCGCCCCGAAGATGGAGCCGACCGCCGCGCGCGCCGCCAGCACCACGCGATCGTCCGCGAGACCGCGATAGACGCGGCCTTCGAGCTGGGCGATCCCGCCGAAATTCTGGTTGCGGAACTCGTAGAACGGCTCCAGCGAGCTGATCAGGCGGAAGCCCCGAGTTGGGTTGTACTCGTTGTTGGAGCCGTCGTACTCCAACGAGAGCGGCAGGGAGGCAAAGTAGAAATCGCCGTCCCCGTAGTCCGTCTGGTCGATGGTCGACGCCTCGAACGAGGCAAGGCCTGACATCGTGATGCGCTTCGTCGGCCGGTGGGTCAGCCCGGCGCGGGCGCCGACGGTGCGCGCCCGGTACGTGTCGGGCAAGTCCTGGTCGGCGTAGATCACGGACGAGAAATCGGTGTACGGCGAGATGACGCCCGGCTTCAGGAACGTCGCCTCGACGCGGTAGTTGTACTCGTCCGGGTTCTGCGCATTGATCCCGCTGACGGCGGCTCGCAGGCCCAGCTTTTCGGCGCGGCCGAAGAGGTTGCGGTGGCGCCAGTAGGCCTCGGCCCCCGCGCCGTCCAGCGTGGAGTAGTTGACGCCGCCGCCGAACACGCGCAGCGGCCGCTCGGCCACCTCGATGCCCATGTCCAGCGTACCGTCCGGATTGATCGTCTCCGCCTCGACGATGCGCGTGGCCTTGAAAACCGCCAGCCGGCGCAACTGGTCGCGCGCGCGCTCGATGTCGTCCGGGTCGAACGTCTCGCCGACCTCCAGCCCGGCGTAGTAGGCGACGAAGGCCGGATCCATGCGCTCGGTGCCGCTGACGGTGGTGGTGCCGAACACCGCCGGTCGCCCGGGCGCGACGTTGATCGCCACGTCGAGGAGGCTCTTGTCGTGATAGGCGGAGGCGGTGCGCTCCTCGATCCGGGCCTTCGGGTAGCCCAGCTCCCGCCAGCGGCCAACGAGCGCGGCCTCGCTGGCGATGATCTTGTTCGCCAGCGCCGGCTCGCCTGCGACGAGACCCAGTTCCTCGATCGTCGGCGGCAGCGAATCGTCGTTCGGGACCGGACCGGGCCGGTTGGCGACGTCGACGGTGCCGAAGGCGAATTCCGGCCCCGGGTCGACGGTGATATAGACCTGCGCGCTGTCACCGAGCTCGGCATCGATGGGCACGTAGGCGGCCTCGCGCCCGTCGACCATGATGGAGATGGTGGGGCCGTAGCGCCCGCCCTCGTAAAGCGCGGCGAGGATCCGCTGGTAGTCCGCCTGCGCCCGCGAGATCAGGGCCGCGGAGCCGGGGCTCGGCTCGCTGCTCTCCTCCTCCAACGCCGACGCGCGCTCGATCGCGTTCTTCAGCGAGCGGTCGTCGCCGAACACCTCGAATTCGACATCGTAGGTGACGGAGCCTTCCGGCGGCGGCTCCGGCGGCCCCTCGAAGAAACGCATGCCGAAGATCTCGAACGCGCCCGCCTGTCCCGGTACGAGACCGAGGGCGATCGCGAGCACCCCAGCTCTCCAGGTCTGGCCCATCGACAAACGCACAAAATCCACCCTTAGCTTGGACCTTCAATAGGCTTGGAACGCCGTGCTCTGACAAGCCTATGGTGCGATGAATAGGCGGCTTCGGGCAGGTCTGCGCCAATTGAGCAACAGTGCGATGGACTGGACCTGGAAGAGCTCAACCCCGCCCGCCGCACCCGTTGCTGGACTGTGTTGCATCCGACGGATGGCGTTATTGCTTGCGGATATGAAATGGAAGGGCGTTCTGCCGCGTTGGAGGGTTGGCGATGGTCACTGCCATTCTGGAGTTCCTCGGGCTTTGGGTGCTGACCTATGCCCTCGTGTTCGGGTCTTACCTCGCTTTCGGATGGGCCTTCACCGTCTGGTCCGAGCGCCATCCCGAACGCAAGATCCAGCCCAAGCGGGACGGCCAGAAGCGCCGCGCCAAGGAGATCCGCGCGTCGGCCCGTTCGCTCATCGTCACCTGCGGATGCTTCGCCGGCGGCCTGTTCTGCATGCTGAATGGATGGACGCTGTTCGACCCGTTGCCGCTCACCTGGTGGTCGGCCCCGCTGATGTTCGGCGCCTCGGTGATCATGTTCGACGGGTGGTTCTACATCGTCCACCGCCTCGGCCACACCGGCCCGTTCATGAAGTACCACGTGCTGCACCACCAGTCCGTCGCGCCGACGGTCTGGTCGAACTACTCCGACACCTTCTTCGACGCCTTCACCCAGCAGGGCTACTTCCTCGTCGTGCCGATCCTCGTGCCGTTCGCCTGGCCGGTCTTCGTGGCGCACCGCATCTTCGACCACTTCAACGGCATGATCGGGCATTCCGGGTTCGAGTTCGCGGCGGGCCCCTCCTCGCGCACGCCGTGGCCGCTGGCATCCGTGACGTTCCACGACATGCATCACTCCACGTTCAACTATAACTACGCGAACCATTTTTCCTTCTGGGACCGGGTGTTCGGCACCATCCATCCGGAGTACGATCATCGCTGCGCCGCGATGGAAGAGAAGATCGCAACGGCCGGCAAGTCCGACGGGTCGCAGACACCGCTGCCGACCTCCTGACGCCGCCGGCCACCGGGTCGGTGCGCCCGCGCCCACAAGGCGCATCGCCAGCCTCGTCCCCCCGGCCCTGAGGGTGGGGCCGCGGCGCCGCTGAACGCGCCTCACGAGGGCGAGCCTCCGACCCGAGCGCGGTTGGCACCCGTCCTGCACTGCCGAAACGAACATCGCCCGCCGAGCCGCACGGAACCGCCATGAACATTCAACTCGCCCCCAACGACATGAGCCACGTGATCGAGGCCGATAAGGCCAACGTGTGGCACCACCTGATGCAGCACGCCGCGTTCGAGACCACGGACCCGCGCATCATCGTCGAGGGCAAGGGCCTCTCGGTGTGGGACGCCACCGGGCGCGAGATGATCGACGCGGTGTCGGGCGGGGTGTGGACCGTCAACGTCGGCTACGGCCGCGCGCGGATCGCCGACGCGGTGCGCGACCAGCTGGTGAAGATGAACTTCTTCGCCGCGGCCGCGGGCTCCGTCCCCGCCGCGCTGTTCGCCGAGCGGCTGATCGAGAAGATGCCCGGCATGAGCCGCGTCTACTATTCGAACTCCGGTTCGGAGGCCAACGAGAAGGCCTACAAGATCATCCGCCAGATCGCCCACAAGCGCTACGACGGCAAGAAGCACAAGATCCTGTTCCGCGAGCGCGACTACCACGGCACCACCATCGCCGCCCTCGCCTCGGGCGGGCAGCCGGAGCGTGCGGCCCACTACGGCCCCTTCCCGCCCGGCTTCGTCCAGGTCCCGCACTGCCTCGAATACCGCAGCCAGTGGGGCGAGGTCACCGATTACGGCGTGCGCGCCGCCAAGGAGATCGAGCGCGTCGTCCTCGAAGAGGGGCCGGACACCGTCGGCGGCATCGTGCTGGAGCCGATCACCGCGGGCGGCGGCGTCATCGTCCCGCCGGAGGGCTACTGGGAGACGGTGCAGGAGATCTGCACCAAGTACGACATCCTCCTCCATATCGACGAGGTGGTCTGCGGGCTCGGCCGCACGGGCCAGTGGTTCGGCTACCAGAATTTCGGCATCAAGCCGGACCTCGTGACGATGGCCAAGGGCGTCGCCTCCGGCTACGCGGCGATCTCCTGCACCGTCACCACCGAGAAGGTGTTCGACCTCTTCAAGGACGACCCGTCCGATCCGCTCGGCTACTTCCGCGACATCTCCACCTTCGGCGGCTGCACGGCAGGCCCCGCCGCCGCGCTGGAAAACATGGCGATCATCGAGGAGGAAAACCTCCTCGAGAACACCCTGGTCCGCGGCCGGCAGCTCGGCGAGGCGCTCGAGGCACTGAAGACGCGCCATGCGATCGTCGGCGACGTGCGCGGCATGGGCCTCTTCTGGGGCGTCGAGCTGGTGGCGGACCGCGAGACGCGCGAGCCGCTGCCTGAGAAGGCGGTCTCGGCCGTCATCGCTGCGGCCGGCAAGCGCGGTGTCATCATCGGCATGACGAACCGGTCACTCCCCGGCCTCAACAACACGCTGTGCATCAGCCCCGCGCTGATCGCCACCGCCGCCGAAATCGACGCCATCGTCGAGGCGATCGACGGTGCCATCGGCGAGGTCGCAGCCGCCGCCTGAGGCGGCACGGCAGACCGGCGCGCCGCGGCCGAGCGGCTCTCTCGAACGCGTCACCGCCGGGGCCACGAGCCACGCGGCGGCGCGCTCCCAGACGCGCACCCGCTCCGCACGGCCGGACGACGAAGCGCGCCCGGCATCCACGACCTTCCGCCCGGTCGCGCCGCGCCGCGTCGCGCGCCCGCGACCATGCCCACGAGGCTGACTTGAACGCTTTCCTGGCGGCTCTGCCCGAGCCGCGCATTCTGCTCGTCTTGTGCGGCGCGGTGCTCTTTGCGGCCATCCTGCGAGGATTGACCGGGTTCGGCTTCGCGCTTGCGGCGGTCCCGCTGCTGTCGCTGGTGATTGCGCCGGCCCAGGCAGTCGCGATCGCCATGGTGCTGCAGCTGATGATCGGCCTGCGCGACGTCATCGCGCTGCACGCGGTCCTCGACCGGCCATCGCTGATCCGGCTTGTCGTTCGGCGCGCTGATCGGCATCCCGATGGGCGTGGCGCTCTTGGTGGTGCTGGAGCCGGCCGTAATGCGGATCGCCATCGCCGGTCTGGTGATCGTCGGCCTGGTCTTCATGTTGCGCGCGCCGAAGGTGGCGTCCGCCAACCGGCTTCGGCTGGCGATCCCGACCGGGCTCGTCGCCGGGCTCTTCGCAGGGCTCGCCGCGATGCCCGGGCCGCCCGCGGTCGCCTACTATCTCGGCACCGACCGGCCCGCCAACGTCACCCGCGCCTCACTGATGGTGTTCTTCTTCGTCACGTCGCTGATCGCGGTTCCGCTGCTGGCGTGGAACGGCGAGATCGACATCGAAGTCACCAGCGCGAGCGTGATCGCCTTTCCGGTCTTCATCGCCGGCACGGCCATCGGCACGCATTTCTTCGCCCGGACCAGCGAGACCGGCTACCGCAAACTCGCCATCGGCGTCCTCTTCGTCATGGCGCTGGCGGCGGGCGCCCGCGGTCTCGCCGGGCTCATGTAGAGGCCCGTCAGGCGCATCGGGTCATTGCGACGCCGCCCATCGCAGCGGTTTCAGGCGCGCGCGCCGCACCGTCATGTCCTCCGGATCGGTCTGGTCCTCGAAGCCCAGCTCGCGCACGAAATCGAGCATCGAGCGGTTGGACGCCAGAACGTCGCCGTACATGTCCTCGATGCCCTCGGCGGCGGCGTACTCGATCAGCCGCACCATCAGCGCGCGGCCGATCCCCTGGCCCTTCAGGTCACTGCGCACCAGCACCGCGAACTCGGCGGTACGGTAGTCCGCGTCCGCGGCGAAGCGTGACACGCCCAGCATGGCCCCGTCCTCGTCGATGGCGAGGAAGGCCATCGCGCGGGCGTAGTCGATCTGCGTCAGCCGCGCCGTTTCCTCGTGTGACAGGGACGAGAACATGCGGAAGAAGCGGCGGCGGACGTCCTCCTTGGAGATCTTCGCCATGAAGTCCGGGTAGAGCGCCTCGTCCTCCGGGCGGATGGGGCGGATCTGCACCGTGCCGTAGGGGGTGGTCGCCGGCTTGTCCCAGGCGGAGGGGTAGGGCCGGATCGCAAGGCGCGGGTTGCCGCCGGGCGCCACCGCCTCGGCCGGCGCCACGCGGATGCGCGCGTCCACCGCCACCACACCGGACGCGTCGGCGAGCAGCGGGTTGATGTCGAGCTCGCGGATCTGCGGCATGTCGGCGACGAGCTGCGACAGGTGGACGAGCGCGAGCGCGATGGCGGTGCGGTCCGCCGGCGGCTTGTCGCGATAACCCTTCAAAAGCTTGCCGATGCGGGTGCGGTCGATCATGTCCTCGGCGAGCAAGAGGTCGAGCGGCGGCAGGGCGAGCGCCTTGTCGGCCACCACCTCCACCGCCGTGCCGCCGGCGCCGAACAGCATCACCGGGCCGAAGGTCGCGTCGTCCGAGACGCCGAGCAGCAGCTCGTGCGCGTACGGCTTCTTGATCATCGGCTGGACCACGACACCGTCGATGTGCGCGTCGGGCCGGCGCGCGCGCACGCGCTCCAGCATCGCCTCGGCCGCCTCACGCACCTCGTCCGGGCCGGAGAGGTTGAGCTGCACACCGCCGACGTCCGACTTGTGGGTGATGTCGCGCGAGAGGATCTTGATGGCCAGCAGCGGATGCTCGGCCATCTGCGTGGCGAGCTGCGCCGCTTCGTCCGGCGTGCGGGCGATCCGCGTGTCGTTGGTCGGCACCCCGTAGGCGGCGAGCACCGTCTTGGCCTCCACCTCCGAGAGGATCTCGCGGCCTTCGGCGAGGGCGCTTTCGATGGCGAAACGCGCCGTGTCGCGGTCGGGCTCCGGGCCTGGCGGCAAGCTCGCCGGGGTGCGCATCAGCTGGATCTGCGACTTGCGGTGGCGCACCAGCGTGTCGAACGCCTGGATCGCCTGGCGAGGCGTGGTGTGGGTGGCGACGCCGGCGCGCTCCAGCACCTGCGCCGCGGCCATGGCCGAGGCGCCGCCGAGCCACGTCGCCAGCACCGGTTTGCCCTTCGGATTGGCCCGGCCGATGGTCGCGACCACCGCCTCCGCCGCCTCGCGAGGACGAGGCGAGTCCGGTGGGGCAATTGAGCACCAGAACCGCGTCCGCGTCAGGCTCCGCCAGCACCGCCTCCATGGCGGCCGCCCAGCGGTCGGGACCGGCGTCGCCGATGATGTCGACCGGGTTGCCGTGCGACCACGTCTCCGGGAGCACCGCGTCCAGCCGCGCGAGGGTGCCGGGCGACAGCTCCGCCGGCTGACCGGAGCTGCGCGCCAACGCGTCCACCGCCAGCACCCCCGCACCGCCACCGTTGGTGACGATCGCCAGCCGGTCGCCATGCAACGGGCGGTGCCGGGCGAGCGCCTCGGCGGCGTCGAAGAGGTCCTGCAGGTCGTCCACCCGCAGGATGCCCGCCCGCGCGAAGGCCGCCTCGTAGACGTCGTCGCTCCCGGCCAGCGCGCCGGTGTGCGAGGCGGCCGCCTTGGAGGCCGACTCCGAGCGCCCCGCCTTGATCACGATGACCGGCTTGGCGCGCGCCGCCGACCGGGCTGCGGACATGAACTTCTTCGCGTTTGTGACACCCTCCAGGTACATCAGGATGGCGCGGGTCTGGCGGTCGGCGGCGAGCTGGTCGAGCATGTCGCCGGTGTCGACGTCGGCCATGTCGCCGAGGGAGGCGACGGTCGAGAAGCCGACGCCGCGCGCCTCGGCCCAGTCCAGCATCGCCGTGACGATCGCGCCCGACTGCGACAGCAGCGCGATCTGCCCCCGCGCGGCCGTGAGGTGGGCGAAGCTGGCGTCGAGGCCCATGTGCGGCACCTGGAGGCCGACGCAGTTGGGACCCAGGATCCGCAGCGTGTAGGGCTTGGCCGCGTCCAGCATCGCCTGGCGCAGGTCGCCGGTGATGCCGGCGGTGATCACCACCGCCGCCCGCGCGCCCTTCTCGCCCAGCTCGCGGATCACCCCCGGCACGACCTCCGCCGGCGCGACGACGACACCCAGATCCGGCACGAACGGCAGGTCCGCCACCGTCGGCACGCACGGCTGATCCCCGATCGCCTTGTACTTCGGGTTGACGAGACCGATCGTGCCGCGAAAGCCAGCGCCGGTGAGCCGCCGCAGCACGACGCCGCCCAGCGAACCGCGCCGGTTGCTGGCGCCGATCAGCGCGACGCTGCGCGGCTCGAGAAGGCACTCGAGATTGCGTACGGTCATCGTTCGGCTCCGTGGGAGGTTCAGCCGTCCCCTAGCGTGCGGGATCGCCGCGGCCTTGATCCTTATCAACATCGTCGACGATCCGCGCGCCGACGAGGCCGATCGCCCGCGCCGCGCGGGCGGCGACCTCCTCCGGACTACCGGCCGCGTCGACCGCCGTCCACGCCATCGGGCCGAGCGGGTGGCGAAGCTGCGCCTCCACCACGGCAGCGTCGGCATCGGAGGCGTCGTTGACCCGCGTCTCTATCCGTTCATGCAGCGTGCGGTCGGGGGCCGTCAGCCACAGGCCGGTGAAGGGAACGCCCGCGGCGGCGGCAATCTCCTCGGCATGCCGGCGCTTCGCCTCGCCGGTGAAGGTGGCATCGAGGATCACCGGCACGCCCGCCGCAAGCGCCCGGCGGGCGTCCAGCGTCATCCGACGATAGACCACGGCGGTGGCGGCCTCGGTGTAGGCGTCGGCGCCGAGCCGCTCCTCCGGGCGGGCGCCGGAAAGACGTTTGCGCACCGAGTCGGAGCGGATCACCACCGCCCCGACATCCGGCGCGAGAGCCCGCGCCACGGTGGACTTGCCGCTTCCCGAGAGGCCGCCGACGGCGATGACCCGCGGCGCGGCGCGCGCCTCCATATAGCGCCGCGCCAGCGCCGTCATCGCCGTGGCGTCACGCCCCTTGGCGAGCCGTGTCAGCGCCCGGACCATCGCCCGCTGCGACAGAAACAGCGGCAGCAGCGACAGGCCCGAGTAGTCGCGCGTCGCCTCGATGTAGCGAGACAGCAGCCGCGACGAGAGGTCCGCCCGGCCGCGCGCGTCGAGGTCCACGAGCACGAACGCCATGTCGTAGAGCACATCGATCCGGGCGATCTCCTCGGAGAACTCGATGGCGTCGAACGGTGTCGGGCGGCCCTGCCAGAGGCAGATGTTCGAGAGGTGCAGGTCACCGTGGCAGCGCCGGACGAAGCCGTGCCGCGCACGGCGGTCCAGCAAGGCCCGGTGCGCCTCCAGCGCCGCATCGGCGGCATCGGCCCAGGCGTCCACGTCCGCCACGGCGTCACCGGCATCGGCGAGACCCGCGGCAACGTCCCGCTGCAGTTGGCGGGTGCGCGCGGCGACCGGGTCCGCCCCCGCCTGGCGCACGATCGGCGCCCCGCGGTGCATCGCGGCGATCACGTCGGCGGTTTCGTCGATGATCTCCGGCGTCAGCGTGCCATGCTCGGCCATAACGTCGAGCTGCTCGTCGGCCGCGAAGCGCCGCATCTCCACCAGCCATTCGACCGCCGGCCCTGTCCCGCCGACGGCGAGCCCGTCCGGCCCTCGCGTCACCGCCACGACGCCGCGGTAGAGATCGGGCGCGAAGCGGCGGTTGACCTCCACCTCCTTGCGGCAGAACCCCTCGCGCTTGCCGAGCGTGGAGTAGTCGACCACCGACCAGTCGATCCGCTTCTTCAGCTTCAGCACCCGCTCGCCCGACAGGAAAAGGTGCGAAAGGTGCGTCTCGACATGCTCCGGCGCCTCCCCCGCGTGGGCCGCCGGGCTCGCCAGGAAGGCCACGATCTCGTCCTCGCCCGCAGCCGGTGCGGTGTTGTCGTTGGCGGAGGTCTGCATCCGGGCACCTCGTCCTCGTGTCATGACCGAAGCCTACGCGCTCGCACCTGGCGGGGCGTCAGCAGGTGCCGTGACATGTGCACGCATCGCATGGCTTCATCGAATGCGAACTTCACACCGATGTGACATAGGGGACCAGCGGCGCCATCGCCATCACCGTACGGCCCCGTGCGCACAGGCGCGTGGCGAGGTATCACGGGGGGATCATGGATCAGATTTCCGAGACCCTGTCCGCGGTGGAATTCAACTCCGCCGCCGATTTCCTCGAACTCGGCGGACCCGTCGTCCTCCTGCTGCTCGGGCTGTCGGTGGTCGTGGTGACGATCGCGCTCGGCAAGACCATCGCCTTCCTCGTCGCGGGCGTCGGCCGGCATCGCCAGGCACGGGAGGCGGTGCGGCAGTACCTTGGCGGCAACCTCAGTGCGGCCCGGAGGCGCACCGAGTCCGGCCCGGTCAGCGCCCTGGTGGTGGGTTATGCGATCGAGGCGGCGCAGGCGATGGCGCCGCCCGCGGCCCGCGATGCGGCCGAGAACGTGGCCCTGCTGCAGCTCCACCGGCTGCGGCGCGGGATCGGCGTGCTCGATGTCATCGCACAGATCGCCCCGCTGCTGGGCCTCTTCGGCACAGTGCTCGGCATGATCGAGGCGTTTCGCGCGCTTGAAGGCCAGGGCGCCGCGGTGGACCCCTCGGTGCTGGCCGGCGGCATCTGGGTGGCCCTCTTGACCACGGCCGTCGGCCTTGGGGTGGCGATGCCCGCGTCGGTTCTGACCGCGTGGTTCGAGGCTCGGATCGCCAACGAGGAGGTCGCGGTGGAGAACCTTCTCAGCACCGTGTTCACCGGCGCCCCCGAGCGCGCCGAGCCGGCCGCTGCAGCCGCCGGCCACCCGACCCGACGCCAGCCGCGCAGCCGATGAACCCTCGCCACCCGTCGCCCTCCCTGTCGATCCTCGATGCCGGCGGCTTGCGGCCGGGGCCGGCCCGCCGCATGGGGCGCACTGCCGTGTGGGGCATCGCGCTGGCGGTCGCGCTGCTGGCGCACCTGGCCTTCCTCGTGGACCTCAAGGACGAGCAGCAGCCGCAGGAGGAGCCGGCCCCCGAGCGGATGCCGATCGTGGTCTCCCAGGAGACCATCGAATCGCTGCTGGGGCAGAACCAGTCGCAACCGGAGCCGGCCGGGGAAGACGGTGCTGCCGCGAACGAAGCGCCGGCGGCGCCCGACCCGCAGGAGGGCGACCCCACGCCGGCCGTGCCGATTCCCGCCCAGGAGGATACGACCCCGCCGCCCCCGGAGGATGCCGCCGAAGAGGACGCCCCGCCGGAACCGGAAGAGTTCGACGTCCCCGACCCCAACGCCACCTTCGATTCGCTGCTGGAAGGTACCGCCTCGAACCCCGCTTCGGTGGCGGAGGACGCGCCGCCGCCCGAAGCGGATCCCGCCGAAGCGCCGTCCGAAACACCCCAGGAGACGCCTGCGGAAGAGACCCCGACTGATGCGCTCGACGAGGCGCCGGCGCCGCCGGAGTCCGAGGTGCAGCCCACCCCGCCGCAGGACCTCGCGGCAGAGGCGGAGAGTGACGCTCCGGACGCTCAGGCCTCCCCCGCGAGTGGCCCCGACAGCGCGGACCCCGGCGGCGCGCCGACCGAAACGCCCGGCACCCCGGCCCCGGCGCAGCCCTCGCTGGCGTTGCCGGACATTTCATCCGCGTTCGATGTCGTCAGCGGCGCCAGCAGCGACCTCGCCGCCGCGCTGCCCGACGTCGCCGACGAGGAGGCGCGCGAGCCGCAGCCGCAGGCTGACGCGGCGACCTCACCCACCGGCGAGACCACCGAACGCCCGGGCGATCCGTTCTACCCCTTCCCGCTCGCTCGCCCGGCGGCCGGGGCCCGCGCGCCGACGTTTTCGCAGAGCGAGGCGACAGCGCTCGAGAGCGTGCCGGTCCCGCCGGCGAACCCGGCCCCGCCGGCCCAGCGCGCGGCGGCCGAGCCCAAGGCGACAGCCGCCCCGGCCGAGGCGGCCCCGTCGCAGACCGCCGCGGCTCCCGCCGTCGACGAGAGCGAGGGCGAACAGGCCTCGTACGCGCGCGCCGTCCGGGCGATCGTCGGCCGCGCCTTCTTCGATGCCGCCCGGCTCGGCCAGGTCGGCGCGGGCACCGCCGTCGTCACCGTCACCATCTCCCGCGACGGCCGGGTGATCGGCGCCGAACTCAGCCGTCCCTCCGGCAACGAGTCGCTCGACCAAGCGGTGCTGGCGGCGGCGTACAACGAGTTTCCCGACTTTCCCGCCACCGTCGGCGAAGGCTCGCTGTCGTTCTCCGTGCCGATCCGGGTGCGGTGAGGCCGAAGGACACTCCGAAGTTCGGCCCGCGCGAGGCGCCTAAATGATTGGTTAAGGGGCGAGGCAATTCTATGCTGGCCCGAACACCGTGCCACCGAACGTGCACGGAGACACCGATAGGAGCGTGACTATGGCTGACCGACCCGTTCTCCTCGTAACCGGAGGTAGCCGCGGCATCGGCGCAGCCACCTGCCGAATGGCGGCGGCTGCCGGCTACAACGTCGTCGTCAACTACGTGCGGGATGCGTCCGCCGCCGAGGCGCTCGTCACCGATCTGCGCGCCATGGGCGTCGAGGCCGAGGCCTACCAGGCGGACGTCTCGAAGGACGCGGACATCACCGCCCTCTTCGAGAAGATCGACGCGCGCTTCGGCCGGCTGACGCATTTCGTATGCAACGCGGGCATGACCGGCCGCGTCGGCCGCCTCGACGAGGCGGACCCGGCGATGCTGCGCCAGGTGATCGACCTCAACGTCACCGGCGCGATGCTGACCCTGCAAGCGGCGGTGAAGCGCATGTCCACGCGCAACGGCGGCGACGGCGGCGGGCATCGTCATCCTGTCCTCGGTGGCGGCGCGGCTCGGCAGCGGCAACGACTTCGTCTGGTACGCGGCCAGCAAGGGCGCGATGGACAGCCTCACCATCGGCCTCGCCCGCGAGGTGGCCAGCGAGGGTATCCGCGTCAACGCCGTCTCACCGGGGATGATCGACACCGAGATCCACGCCGCGGCCGGCGATCCGGACCGGGCCGACCGCGCGGTGCAGGTGATTCCGGCCAAGCGCATCGGCGCGGCCGAGGAGGTGGCGGCGGCGATCCTCTACCTCCTCTCCGACTCGGCGTCGTACGTGATGGGCGGCAATCTCGACGTCAGCGGCGGCCGCTGATTTGCGGCGGGGCGGTCAGCGGCCGTAGTCGCGGAACGCCTCGAGCACGCGGTCCATCTCCTCGTCCGAGAGGATGACGGGCTCGCCGGCCGCCAGCGCCATGCGGTAGATGCCGGCGAGGAGTTCCACCTCGCGCGCCAGATCCATCGCCTTTGGCAGCGAGACACCGGCCGCCACCACGCCGTGGTTGGACAGAAGGCACGCGTTGAGCGCGGTCATCGTCGCACAGATGGCTTCGCTGAGCGCCGCCGTGCCGAACGTCGCATACGGCGCCAGCGGGATCAGCTTGCCCCCGGCGAGCGCCACCATGTAGTGCGCTGCCGGGATCGGCTTGCGCAGGACCGCGATGGCGGTCGCGTTGGGCGAATGGGTGTGCACCACCGCCTTCAGATCCGGCCGCGCGGCGAGAAGGTCGCGGTGGAAGCGCCATTCCGACGACGGTTTGCCGGTGGGCTGGACGTTGGCCGTACCCTCGATCGGCACCGCGGCGATGTCCTGCGGCGTCATCTCGGCTGCCGGCACCGCGCTGGGCGTGATCAGCAGGCCGTCCTCGATCCGCACCGAGATGTTGCCCGCGCTGCCGACGACGAGCCCCTCGTCCAGCAACGCGTGGTAGGCCGCGACGAGCGCGGCGCGCTCGATCTCATGGTCCATCGTGCGCTTCCTCCACCAGGGCCCGCGTCGCCGGATGGCGCGGGCGCTCGAAGATATCGGCCGGCGTCCCGGATTCCACCACCCTCCCCGCATCCATGACGAGGATGCGGTCGGCGAGCGCGCGCACCAGCGCCAGATCGTGCGCGATGAAGACGAGGGCGAGCTGATCCTCGCGCGACAGGCGGTCGAACAAAGCGACGATCTGGCCGCGCAGCGCGGCGTCGAGCGCGGAGACCGGCTCGTCCGCCAGCACCACCTTGGGCCCCGCCACCAGCGCCCGAGCGATGGCGATGCGCTGGCGCTGGCCGCCGGAGAAGGCGTGCGGCTTGCGCGCCAGCACCTCCGCCGGTAGCCCCACGCGCGCCAGCGCCTCCACCGCGCGCGCACGGCGCTCGGCCCGCGACAGGCCGGAGCGATAGAGCGGCTCCGTCACCACGCGCAGCACCGAATGGCGCGGGTTGAAGCTGGTCGCCGGATCTTGGAACACCATCTGCGCATCCCGCCGCAGCACCGGCGAACCGGCGGCAACACGCGAGCCGCTGAGGACGATGTGCCCCTCCATCGGCACAAGGCCGAGGATCGCGCGCACCAACGTGGTCTTGCCGCTGCCCGACCCGCCGACCAACGCGATCCGCTCCCCCGGCGCCACGCTGAAGCCAGCCGCGACGACGACCGTCCGCCCGCCGCGTTGCACCGTCACGTCCGCGACCTCCAGGACCGGCGACCGCGGAGGCGACATCGACCGGGCGGCGGCAGCGTCACGGTGCGCGAGGCGGCCAACGCGCGGCCGGCCTCGCTGCGCGGATGGGTCAGCACATCGGTTCCGACCTCGGCGACGCCGCCGTCCGCCATCACCACGATGCGCTCGGCGCGCCGCGCGACGGCGAGGTCGTGCGTGATGAGGACGAGCGCGGTCCCTCGCTCGGCGGTCAGCGCCTCCAGGAGATCGAGCACCCGGGCGGAGGTGACGGCGTCGAGCGCGCTGGTCGGCTCATCCGCCACCACGATGCGCGGCGAGAGTGCCACCGCCATCGCGATGGCGACGCGCTGACGCTGCCCGCCGGACAATTCGTGCGGATAGCGCTCCGGGCCGACGCCAGCCTCGGCGAGGCCGGTCTTCTCCAGGAGGTCCATCACCCTTCGGGCCCGTTCGCCGGCGGGCATGTCGGAATGCAGGCGGATGGCCTCGTCGATCTGCGAGCCGACGCGCTTGACCGGGTTGAGCGCGGTCGCAGGCTCCTGAAACACCATCGACACCACCCGGCCGCGCAGCCGCGCCAGCGCTCGGTCGGGCATGCCCAGAAGCTCGTGCCCGTCGATCCGCACCGACCCGGTGTACGTGACGCCGGCGGGGGCCAGCCCCAGCATCGCCCGCGCCGTCAACGACTTGCCCGATCCGGACGCGCCGACGATGGCGACCCGCTCGCCCGGCCGGATCCGCAACGTCACGTCCCGCACGAGGGTGTGGCGTCCCGCGCTGGCGCAGAGGTGGTCGAGCCGGAGCATCAGGCGGCGCCGACGAAGCGGGGGTCGAGGCGGCGGTTCAGCCCCTCGCCGAGCGCGGTGATCGCGAGCACGGTGACGGCGATCGCCAGCCCCGGCCAGAGCGCGAGCTGCGGCGCCAGTGCCATCAGCGTCTGCGCCTCGGCCAGCATCCGGCCCCACGAGACCGCCGGCGGCCTGCGCGCCGAGGCCGACGTAGCTGAGACCGGCCTCGATGAGAATGGCGATGGCGAACTGCGTCGCCGCCTGCGTCATCACGATGGGCGCGACGAGCGGGGCGACGTGCTCCAACGCGATGCGGACCGGCCCTTTGCCGGAGAGCCGCGCCGCATCGACGAAATCGAGCGAGAGCACCCGCCGCGCCGACGCCGCCACCAGGCGCATGAACACCGGGATATAGAAAATCCCGATGGCGATCAGCGCGTTGGCGGACCCTGGACCGCGGAAGGTGGTGAGGATGGCTGCCACGATCAGCGCCGGGAAAGCGAACACGATGTCGCCACCCAGCATCAGCGCCGAGCGGCCCCAACGCCCCGACCCGGCCGCCGCCAGTCCCAAGGGTGCGCCGATGCCGACGCCGATGACGACCGCGCCGGCCGCGACGCCGAGCGAGGTGCGCGCTCCGGCCATCAGCATGGAGACGACGTCGCGGCCATATTGGTCGGTGCCGAGCGGGTGGGTCAGCGAGGGGAGCGCGAAGCGGTTCGCCATGTCGAAACCGTCGACCGGATACGGCGTCCACACCGTCGCAATGACCGCAGCGGCGACGATGACGGCGACCACGGCCCCGGCGAGGACGATCCCGGCGCCCCACCTCACAGCGTCACCTGCTGGCGGGGTTGGGTCCAGGCGGCCAGCGCGTCGCACATCGCGTTGACGATCACCACCGTGGCCACGACGACGAGCGTTATCCCCTGCACCAGCGCCACGTCCCGCTGCGCCACCGCCTGAAACAGAAGCCGCCCGAGGCCCGGCAGGTTGAACACCGTCTCCACCACGATCGCCCCCGCGACGAGGAAGCCGAACTGCATGCCGATGATGGTGATGATGGGCGCCCAGGCGTTCGGCAGCGCGTGAACGATGACCGCGCCGGCCTCGCGGCGGCCCTTGGCGCGGGCGAGCGCGACGTAATCCTCGTCCATCGCCTCGGTGACGGCGGTGCGCACGATGCGGGTGAGGATCGCCGCCTGGGGGATGGCGAGCGCGACCGTCGGCAGGATGAGAGCGCCGAGCCCGTTCCAGAGCCCCGCCTCCCAGCCGGGAAACCCGCCGGACGACGTCCAGCGCAGGTAGACGGCGAAGACATATATAAAGAGAAGGCCGAGCCAGACGGCGGGCACCGAGAGGCCCACCTGCGCCGCCGCCTGCACAACCCGGTCGCTGAACCGCCCACGGCGGATCGCCGCAAGCAGCCCCGCCGGCAGTGCCAAAAGCGCCGACAGCAGCAGCGCGGAGACGGCGAGCGGGCCGGAGACCGCAGCGCGTTCGGCGATCAGCTCCAGCACCGGGACGTCATAGGTGCCCGAGGTGCCGAGATCACCGGTCAACGCGCTACCCAGCCAAGAGCCGAATCGAACCGGCAGCGGCTGATCGAGGCCCATTTCGGCGCGCAGGGCCGCCACCGCCTCGGGCTCGGCGTTCATGCCGAGCCGCAGCAAGGCCGCGTCGCCCGGCAGCACGCTCATCGCCAGGAACACGATCGCGCTGGCGACGAAGAGCGTCCCGGCGAGCTGAGCGAGACGGACGAGAACGCTCACGGTATCGCCGCGTCAGCGCTCCCAGTGGACGTCGGTGATATCGTTCGCCTGGATCGGAGAGTTGGCCCAGAACCCGGTCAGATCCGCATCCCACACGCCAATCTTCGGCAGCACGAACAGGAAGGCGTTGACCGCGTCGTCGGCGATCAGCCGCTGCGCCTCCTCGAGAAGCGCGGCCCGCGCGTCCGCGTCGCTCTCGGTGCCGAGCTCTTCGATCACCGCATCGAGCCGGGCGTTCTCCACGTGGAAATAGTAGTCGTCGCGGGTGTAGATGCCGATGTCGTTCGGCTCGGTGTGGGCGACGATGGTGAGGTCGTAGTCCTTGCCCTTGAAGGCCGAGGAGAGCCATTCGGCCCACTCCACCGGCTTCAGCGACGCATCGATGCCCACCTGCCGCAGTTGCGCGGCGATGAGTTCGCCCGAGCGGCGCGCGTAGGCGGGCGGCGGCAGCGTGAGCGTGACGGAGAGGTTCGTCCACCCCCGCCTCCGCCAGCAGCGCCTTCGCCCGGTCCGGGTCGTAGGCGTTGACGTCGGTGAGGTCGACGTAGGCCGGGTTGTGCGGCGGCATGTGCGATCCGATCGGCGTACCGGCCCCGTACATCGCGCCCGCGATCAGCACACTGCGGTCGATGGCGGCGGCGATCGCCTGGCGCACGCCGAGCTGATCGAACGGCGGGCGGGCCGAGTTGATCGCCAGTATCACCTCCCCCTCGGTCGTGCCGATCGTGACGGTGAAGTTCTCGTCGGCCTCCAGGACCGGGACCTGCTCGGGCGCCGGGAAGTTCGGGTAGGCGTTGACGTCGCCCGCCAGCAGCGAGGCGAGCGCAGTGCCCGGATCGGAGATGAAGGCGAACTCCGCGCGCGGCGATCGCGGCCGGGTCGCCCCAGTAGTCCGTCATATGCGGGTGAGGACGATGCGGTCGCCGCGGCGCCAGTCCTCGAATCGGAAGGGACCGGTGCCGATCGGCGTCTGCTTGTTGGCGTCGGCCGAATCGGGGTGGACCATCACCGCATCGCCCCAGGCGAGCGCGTATGGCAGATTCGCGTCGGGGCGCGACAGAGCGATGGTCAGCGTGTTCGGGTCGCTCGCCGCGACGGACTCGATCGCTTCGAAAAGCTGCGGCTGGGCGTTCTCGGCCCCCTCCGCGCGGGATCGGTCGAGCGCGAAGACGGCGACCTCGGCGTCGAACGGTGTGCCGTCGTGGAAGGTGACCCCCTCGCGCAGCGTGAAGGTCCAGGTGAGGCCATCGTCCGAGACCGACCACCGGGTGGCCAGCTGCGGCTGGACGGTGCCGTCGGCGGCGATTCGGGTCAGGCCTTGGAAAACGTTGGCGTATAGCACTTCGTCGATGGCGGCGGCGGCGCCGGCGGTCGGGTCGAGGTGCGGGGGCTCCAGCGGCATGCCGACAACGAGCGGCCGTTCGACCTGGGCGGCGACCGCCAGCGGAAGGAGGGCCAACGCGAGTGTGAGGCAGATACGAGCGAGCATGACGTGTCCCGGCGGTTTCTGGTGCCGGCAGGTGTAACGCGGGGCTCGGCCACACACCATAGCGCTGCGACGGCGGCCCCGGTCTCGACGAGATCATGGAGGATGGCGCTGGCGCGTCGGGCTCGTCCGGGCAGCGATGCGCGGGGCGCTACGGATCTTCTCGATTTATTTAGCGTGATGGATTTGCCACACGCAATGGAACTTCGCTCGTCCGAGGCGGTTGTGCTATAAGTTCTGCAGCGGCTGGTGATGTAGCTGCACCATTCGGGGGAATGGAAGGCATTGGGCGGGTTCGCCTCAAAAGGTTCGGTGGCTTCGGCCACCGGGCCTTATTTCTTATCTGCGTCGTGGGGCTCTCCCCGCGGGACGCTCTCCATTCATGACGGAGCCGTCGGTCCTTCCGTTCTGCAAACAAAAAAAGGGCCCGGCGTTGCCGCCGGGCCCTCCCATCCGGGGGAAAGGATGGAATTAGAAGGTGCGCTGAGCGCGGAGGAAGCCCGCGAGAGCCGATCCTTCGCCTGCGTTGTCCGTGTCGACGTACTTGTACTGGATGCCAGCACCGAGGACGAAGTTCTGGACGATCTCGTAGGTCAGGTAGCTGTCAACCGTGATGGTCGACACGTCACCGAAGGCGCTGCTGTCGTTCTGGTCGAAGAAGGCATAACCACCGGCCAGCGTGTAGGCAATCGCCGGGGTGAAGCTCGTCGACAGAGCACCAGCCACCGAGAAGGCGTCGGTCAGGTCGAGGCTATTGTCGCCGGCATCGTAATAGCCATCCCACACCGGGACAAAACCGTTCCCCACATCAGCCGCGACGTAGTCCGGACCACCATGCGCATAGGCCGCCTGGATGCCGAGGCTCGTGCCGGTGCCGAACGGAACGTTCACGGACACACCACCGCCAACACCGAACGCAACGTCGGAGTCGGAGTTGGTGTACCAGCCACCGCTGCCGAGGATACCGGCCTCACGCCAGCCGAGGAAACCCATCAGCTGAGCCGAACCCCAGCCCTGATCGACGCGGATGTTCGCGACCAGGTCGGGAACCCAGAGATTGCGCTCGTAGCCGTTCTCAACACCGATCTGTCGACCGAAAGTAAAAGCGACCAGGACCTGGATTACCACCGGCGTTACCGTAATCCTCGATCGAGAGCGAAGCCGAGAAACCGTTCCCGAAGGTGGCGGTGTAGGCGGCGACATTGGTCTTGGAGTCAGACGTCGGAGCTTCGAAGAAGAACTGCGAACCGCCCATGGCGTCCGTGTAGTCCCAGAACGAACGGGTACGACCGAAGGTCAGACCACCGAACTGGATGAACGCGTTCTCGAGGTTGGTGAAGAGGCCATTGTCGTCGTTGGTGAACTGCAGCTCGGTGAAGGTGCGGAGCAGACCGAACTCGGTCGCCGTGCGGGAGTCCATGTAGATGTAGGCACGGGCACGGAACCGGTAGCCACGCTGGTCGTCACGATCGTAACCATAACCCGTGATCTGGAAGTCTTCGGTGTCGAGGTTACCGAAGGCCTGGTAGTCGGCACGGATACGGCCGGCGATGCG
This sequence comes from uncultured Alphaproteobacteria bacterium, assembly GCA_963771975.1. Classification (GTDB taxonomy): domain Bacteria; phylum Pseudomonadota; class Alphaproteobacteria; order Rhizobiales; family Amorphaceae; genus Acuticoccus. Next base: position 141,226 of record CAVYVL010000003.1, read on the forward strand.
CAGGCAGGTCTCGGTGCCAGGGATGTAGTAGAAGCCCGTGCCGTATGCGTCGCAGATGCGAACGTACTCGACAGGCTCGACAACGACGGGAAGGTCCGCCGCCTGCGCCCCGGTCACCGCGAGAGCACCCGCAGCCGTGCCGAGGACAAGACGCTTGATGTTCATGTCTCGATCTCCAAAAATGTTCACTTGTAGAGGCCCTTTGACTTTCGTTCCGGCGGTGACCCGAGGAGGCCGAAAGTCGCCGGACTTCCAACTGATTTGATCAAGCCGCTGCGGCCCGCCCAAACCGCGATGGGTCGTTTCCGCCCCGTCGCAAAGCCACATTGCTCAGGTGGCCCACTCACGGCAACGGAAAGCATGCGGGTGGAACTCGCTGAACCCCGTACGCAATCTGCGATGTTGCATGGACAACACGTTTTCGCCCCCAACCCGGACAAAATCGGCCGAAACGGCAAGGATCCATTAGGATTCTCGCCTCCCGAACACCCGCTCACTGTGGAAAAGGCGCAATCGCTGGCCCCCGTCCCGCCTCGGTTGTCCTGCCGCGAAGCGAATTCGACCGTATTTCTCTCGTTGAGCAGTGTTCGCCGCATGGGCTGGGCCGAGGCTGATCTGCAGAAACGCCCGCTCACCTGGCGAATCGTGCAGTTCAGCCGCGTGGCGCGGCTGCAATCGGCGGCGTGAGCCATGCCAGCGCAGCAAGCGGAGGCGCCGAACGCCTCCGTGCTGCCGCTGAGATCAGGACGTGGCAAGCAGGATGGGAAAACGCTGCAACGCGGCCGTCACGGCGGACGCATCTGCCAGCGAGCGTCCGGAAAAGCGATCCGTCAGCCCGTTCGCCGATGGCAGCGCCAGTCCGTCAAGCGCCTCGCCCGCGAGCGCAAGCCCCTCGCCCGCCAGGAGTGTGAGCGGCCGGGTCGGAATCACTACGACCACACGCTCGTCCTCGGCGCGGTGCTGGAAGGCGGCGAAGGCACTCGCCGCCGGGCCCGTCAATGCGAGCGGCTCGAGTGTCGAGCGAGCGAAGAGGTCCGCCCGCTCGCGCCGCAGCGCCAGGCCGTCCAGGAGAACGCGCGCCTTGACCGCACCGCTGTGCCAATCGCGCGCCAGATCGGCCGGGTCGGCCGCACGCGCCGATTCGCATAGCCGCGCCTCGGCCGCGAAATCGACCGGACGGCGGTTGTCGGGGTCCACCATCGCGAGGTCCCACCCGAAACAGCCTTGGTAGATGTCCGGCGCCGGCCGGCCGAGCGTCTTCAGCAGCGCTTGCCCCAGCCCGATCACCGCCCCGGCGCGCTTGACGTCGGCGAGTGGCGCCAGGCGCTCGCGCGCGCCGACCATCGCCTCCGCCGTCTCGACGACACGGCGCTCGAATGCGTCGTCAGTGCGCGTCCAGCTGGTGTCTTCCTTGGCCTCACGCACCGTCTTGAGGGCCGCCTCGCGGAAGCGGTCGGCGAAGTCTGGGTCTTCGGCGAGCGGGTCAGCGGCGAAGAGCATCTGCGCCAGCGCCCACCGCAGCTTGGGGGGCACGTCGCCGGGCAGACCCGGCCACAGCTGGGCGAACCGCGCCGCCGCTTGGGGGGCCGAGAGCGCATAGAGGCGCGCGCGCGAATCCTCGCCGCGTTTCGTGTCGTGCGTCTGCGTTGCCGCGAGGCCGTCGTGCGCGGCCACCTCGAGGAACCGCTCCGGCCCCAGCTCCGGGTCGAGCGCGCCGCCGACTTCGTTGAGACCGAGCAGCCGGTGGTGGCGGTAGAACAGCGTGTCCTCCAGCGCCTTGGCCATCAGCGGGCCGGACGTCTGCTGCAGGCGCGCGACGAACTCGGTGGCGGCCTCAGGGCGCGCGGCTGTGGCTGGATCGGCCGTCAGGAGCGCCACGAGGTCGTCGAGGATGCGCTCGTCCTCCAGCCTCGCGGCGGTGGCGGCGGCGCGGGCCTCGGCCAGCACTGCACGGTCCCTGGCATCGTCGCTCGGCAGGTAGGTGCGATAGACCGAGAGACCCTTCATCAGCGCGGTGAGGCCCTCGCGCACGGTGGCGCGGCCGTGGTCGCGCGTGGCACAGGCCGTCGCGGAACAAGGTCAGCGCGAGCTCCGTCAGCCGTTCCAACTCGCCGGCGAGGTTGCGCGTCAGGATTTCCGTCTTGGCGGCGTCCGTCATGCCGGCGATGTCGTTGTCGGCGATCGCGCCATAAGCATCGCTGAGCGTGCCCAGCCCGTCTCCGTCGGTGAAGAGACAGGCCATCGCGGCGATGAACTCGTAGCCCGTCGTTCCGACGACCGGCCACTTGGGCAGCGTCTCGTCGGCTTCGAGGATTTTCTCCACCCACACCGGCACGCCGGCCCGCTCGGAGAGCGTCGACAGGTAGCCCGCAGGGTCGGAGAGCCCGTCCACATGGTCGACCCGCAGTCCCGTCACCACGCCGTCGTCCACGAGACGCAGAATGGTGCGGTGGACATCGTCGAACACGGCGGGATCTTCCACGCGCACGCCGACGAGGCCGGTGACCTCGAAGAAGCGGCGGTAGGTGAGCCCGTCGCGGCCGAGGCGCCAGTATGTGACGCGGTAGTTCTGCGCTTCGTGGAGCTCGTGGACGTCGGCGATGGACTCCGTGCCGGGCGCCAGCGGCAGCTCGGCGCCCGGCACGGCGAGCACGGGGCCGGACGGGGTGTCGCGGCGAGCGATGTCGCCGTCCGCCAGCGCCTCGCCGTAGGGCTTGCCGAGGATCGGCAGGATCAGCTTGCCGGCCGCCCAGTCGATATCGAAATGGCGCGCGTAGCGGGAGGCTTCACCGTGCATCGCGCACGTCGCGCCACCACGGGTTCTCCATCGAGGCGGCCATGTGGTTGGGCACGATGTCGAGGATGAGGCCGAGCCCAGCCTCCTGGAGCGCCGCGGCAAGCACGGCGAAGCCCGCCTCGCCGCCAAGCGACGGGGTCGAGCGCGTTGTGGTCGGTGACGTCGTAGCCGTGCGTGGAGCCGGTGGTCGCGGCGAAGATCGGCGAGGCGTAGAGGTGGGTGATCCCCGCGCGCGCCAGATGCGGCACGATCTTGGCCGCGTCCTCGAACCCGAAGCCGCCACGGAACTGCAAGCGATAAGTGGCGCCTATCATCGGGTCCCTCCTCGGACCACCTGGACCGCCGCCAACGTGTCGGCAAGACGGCGGGAGCGGGTGAGCTCGTCTGACGGTGAGCGGCAGCGTCTTGCGCCAGTTGGGATGCTCGCGGTCGGTGCCCGGCAGGTTGACGAGGCGGCGCCCGCCGACGACGTCCTCGAGCCGCACGGCGAACAGGCGCGAGGCGGTGCGCGCGCCGAGCCGGTGGAACGCCACCACGACGGCGTCGTCGAGCGGGCCCCATCGCGCGGGCCGGCGGCAGGCCAGCCATGCGAAAGCATCGCCTGCTTGTCGCCGAGCCGGGCGGCGTGCTCCACCGCGGCGACCCGCCGGTCGATGCGGCCGAGCGTCAGTCGCAGGTCGATCTCGTCGCCGCGCCACCAGGCCTCCAGCGGGGCGATATCGTGCGTCGACAGGCAGGCCAGCGAATCGATCGGATAGCGGGACGGTGGGCGCATCCCGTGCGGGCCCCGCTCGAAGGCGACGATGCGCATCGAGAACAGCCGCCGCGCCGCCATACGCTCGCGAAAGCCGGGCGGGACGACGCCGAGGTCTTCGCCGATCGCCATGCGCGTGGTGCTGGTTGGTGGCGGCGACGACCTGGTCGGTCAGGTTCGGCTGGCGCACGTAGGCCCCCTCGGCGGCGGGCATGCCGTCGGGGATCAGCCACAGCCGCTCCAGGCCCATGGCGTGGTCGATGCGCATGGCGCCGGCGTCCGCCATCACCGCATCCATCACCGCGCGGTAGGGGGCGAAGTCCCGCTCCACCAGCGCCGTCGGCGACAGCGGGGCAAGGCCCCAGTCCTGCCCGTCCAGCGAGAAGAGGTCGGGCGGCGCGCCGATCCTCAGCGCCGCGCAACGCCAGCGACGGGTCGGCCCACGTGGAGGCCCCGTCCGGCGCCTCACCGACCGCGAGGTCGAGGTAGAGGCCGATGCGCATGCCCGCCGCGAGGCAGGCCTGGTGCGCCTCGGCGAGCTGGGCCTCGGCGATGTGCTGGAGCCAGACGTGGAAGGCGATCTCGTTGCGGTGGGCTTCGGCGAAGGCGCGCACTGCGGCGCTTGAGCGGTCGGCGTACTCGGCCGGCCAGGAGGTCCAGCCCGCGCCCTTGCCGCTCTCGGCCATGTGGTGCGACAGCGCCTCGAACAGGGCGAAGTCGGCCACCGCCGCGCCCGCCTCCGACGCATAGCGCGGCGGCGGCGTGTCGCGCTTCGGCCGGCACGCTGGGGTCGCCCGGCCCGCCACGCGCGGTGGATCTTGGCGCAGGACCGTCAGCTTGGCATGCGCGGCGGCGGTATAGTCCACCTGCTTCGGCGGTGCTCGGCACCGGGACCATCTCGGCCATCGAGGGATGGTAGCCGGGCACCTCGTCGACGGCGATGATGAAGGGTTGAGGCGCCGCCGGTCGGACGGCGAGAACGGCGATGCGCGCTCCGGCGCGGCGGTGAAGAGCGCATGCAGCGGGTTGAGGCCGATGAAGTCGGCCCCGCTGTCCGCCAGCATCGGTATCAGCGCCTTGAGGTCGGCCAGGTCGCCGATGCCGAGGTTGCGCTCCGAGCGCAGCTGGTAGAGCTGCAGCGCCACGCCGAAGGCGCGCGTGGTGTCCAGCCACGGCGGCACGATAGGCGACCGCGTCCGACGGTGCGGGCAGCGGCGGCGGCGTGCCGAGGACGTCGACCAGCGGCGCGCTTGGTGGCGTCGGAGCACGGGCGCCGCGCTCTCGCCCGGGCGCTCCAGGACCACGCCGGCCGCCTCCGCCGCTGCGTCGAGCGCCAGGCTCATGTCCGCGCCCCGATCATGGCCGCGCCAGGGTGACGATCACCGAGTGGGGCCCGCGTGAGGGCGGCATCGCGGCAAGCTTGCCCGCCGCCACCGCGACCAGAATCTCCGCGTCCGGCACCGGGCCCACGTCTTCGGTCGTGGCGTTGATGTACATTCCCACCACGGCCCCGTCGGCCATCGTCCACTCGACGTCGACGACGCCGTCCTCGGCGCGCAGCACGCGCCCCGTCCTGGGCGCATCGCCCGAGAGGCGCGGCACGATCTCGCGCGCCCGCGATCGTCGAGCAGCGTCTGGTAGAGCTCGAGCCATGCGCGGCCCGCTTCCGTCTCCGGCTTGCTCCAGTCGATGCTTGCTCGCCTCGAACGTCGAGAGCGCGTTGGGGTCGGGAATATCCTCCCGCGAGTCGGGGTCGATGAACGCGTCGAACTTCGCGAACTCGTTGCGCCGGCCCTTGCGCACGGCGGCCGCCAGCTCGCCGTCGAAATCGCAGAAGAAGCAGAACGGGTTGGTCTCGCCCCACTCCTCGCCCATCCAGAGAAGCGGGATCTGCGGCGACATGAGCAGAACCGCGGTGAAGAGCACCGTCGTCTCGCGTTCGGCCAGGTCGATCAGCCGTTCCCCGAACGCGCGGTTGCCGACCTGGTCGTGGTTCTGGTTGAACGCGACGCACGCCAGCATCGGCTGGCCCTTGGAGTCGACGCCGCGCGGCTCGCCATTGTGGCCCTTCGACGGCTCGCCCTGGAAGATGAACCCTTCCGTCAGCGCCCGCGCCAGCTTCTCCCAGTGGTGCTCCACGAAGTCGGCGTAGTAGCCCTCGTTGTCGCCCGTCGCGATGGGATGGATGACGTTGTGATAGTCGTCGTTCCACTCGGCGGTGAAGAGCGTCGGCTCGCCGCCCTCGTACGGGTGCAGGGAGATGATGTTGCGCTCGTCCTCGGTGTGGAGGTGGACCGGGCGGTCGAACGACGCGCGGATGCGGCGCGCCATCTCCGCCAGGATATGCTCCTGAGAGGGATCCCTGACGTGGTCGATGGCGTCGAACCGCAGCCCGTCGAAGCGGAACTCCGTCAGCCAGTACAGCGGGTTCTCGACGAAGAAGGCACGCACGGCCGGGTTGTCGAACGCGATCGCGGCGCCCCACGGCGTGTGGCGTTCGGCGTCGAAGAAGGCGCCCGCGTACTTGCCGAGGTAGTTCCCGTCCGGGCCGAAGTGGTTGTAGACGACGTCGAGGAAGACCATCAGGCCCGCCGCGTGTGCCGCGTCCACGAACGCCCGCACGTCGTCCGGCGCGCCGTAGCACTCGTGCGGCGCGTAAAGCAGCACGCCGTCGTAGCCCCAGCCCCGGCGGCCGCCGAACTGGGCGAGCGGCATCAGCTCCACCGCGGTGATCCCGAGCGCGGCGAGCTGGGGCAGCTTGCTCGATCGCGGCGCGAAGCGTCCCCTCCGGCGTGAAGGTGCCGACGTGCATCTCGTAGATGACGCTCTCGCGCCACGGGCGGCCTGACCACTCGGTCTGCCACTGGTACGTGGTCGGGTCGACGAGCTTGGACGGGCCGTGGACGTCGCCCATCTGCGCCCGCGCCGCGGGGTCGGGCACGACGAAGCCGTCGTCCAGCACGAACGCGTAGGCGCCGCCGACGGGGACGGCCTCGGTCACGAGTTCGAACCAGCCGTCGGCGAGGCGATCCATCGCGAGGTCGCCGGCGTCGGTGCGCAGCTTCAGGTTGGTCTCGTCGGGGGCCCACAGGCGGAAGCGGGCGCGTCCATCGCCCAGCACCGTGGCCCCCCAAGTGGTGGGACATGCGTTCGTCACAAAGGCTCCCTGAGGCAGCTAGCGGGTGTGAAGGCGCCGATGCGCCGTTTAGGGCTCGCGGTTGCCGATGATCGCCAGCATCGAGCGCTCCGGCACGGTGAACGGGCCCCCGGCGTCGGGACCGTGACCCGGGCGATGCACCGTGCCGGTGACCGTCTCGAACAGCACCGTCCACGGGATCGTTGCGAGCGGGTCGCAGAGGTTGAAGTGCATCTCCTCCTCCAGCGCATTGAAGAACACCACCGCCCGCGCGGTTCCGAGGGCGAGCACCATCCCCAGCACCTTGGGGTCGACGGCGTGCCAGTCGTCGTCGTTCATCTCCTCGCCGTCCGGCCGCAGCCAGCAGATGTCCTTGGCCCCGTCCTGCCCGGCGATCGCTTCTCCGTGCAGGAACTTCGGCTGGTGGAAGATGCCGAGCTGGCTGCGCACCGTGATGAGATCCTGCACGAAGGTGCGGAAGGCCACCTCCTGCGCGCTGTCCTCACCCCAGTTGAGCCAGGACATCTCGGTGTCCTGGCAGTAGCCGTTGTTGTTGCCGAACTGGCTGCGGCCGATCTCGTCGCCCATCAGCATCATCGGCGTGCCCTGGGTGACGAGGAGCGTGGCCATCATGTTGCGCCGCATCCGGTCGCGCAGCGTGTTGATCGCCTCGTCGTCGGTCGGACCCTCGACACCCCAGTTGTTGGAGCGATTGTCGTTGTGGCCGTCGCGATTGTCCTCGCCGTTCGCCTCGTTGTGCTTGTCGTTGTAGGTGACGAGGTCGACCAGCGTGAAGCCGTCGTGCGCGGTGACGAAATTGACCGACGACCACGGCTTGCGCCCGGCATGGTCGAAGATGTCGGCCGAACCCAGGAGGTTGGACGCCAGCGGCGGCAGGTAGCCGGATTCGCCGCGCCAGTACGAGCGGATGTCGTCGCGGTAGCGCCCGTTCCACTCGGCCCAGCCGGGCGGGAAGTTGCCCACCTGGTAGCCGTCCATGCCCAGATCCCACGGCTCGGCGATCAGCTTCACGCCCTGCATGGTCGGGTCCTGCATCACCGCGTCCAGCCAGGCGGAGGACTTGTCGAACCCCGCCCCCTCGCGCGACATCGACGGGGCGAGGTCGAAGCGGAAGCCGTCCACCTTGCACACGTCGACCCAGTAGCGCAGCGAATCCATCACCATCTGCATCACCCGTGGGTGGGCGACGTTGACGGTGTTGCCGGTGCCGGTGGTATCGGAATAGTAGCGCTTGTCCTCGGCGAGCACGTAATAGCTCGCGTTGTCGATCCCCTTGAACGACAGCGTCGGGCCGAGCTGATTGCCTTCGGCGGTGTGGTTGTAGACGACGTCGAGGATCACCTCGATGCCCGCCTCGTGCAGCCGCCGCACCATGTGCTTGAACTCATGGTGACCCGATCCGCGCGAGATGTAGCGCTCCGCCGGGGCGAAGAAGTTCAGCGTGTTGTAGCCCCAGTAGTTGTGAAGGCCCTTGTCCAGGAGGTGCCGATCGTCCGGGAAGTAGTGGACCGGCATCAGCTCGATCGTCGTGACGCCCAGCTTGGCGAGGTAGTAGATCACCTGCGGATCGGCGAGGCCGGCGAAGGTGCCGCGCATGTGGTCCGGCACGTCCGGATGCATCGCGGTCATGCCCTTCACATGGGCTTCGTAGATGATCGTGTCGGTCCACGGCACCTTCGGCGAGACGTGGTTGCCCCAGGTGAACGCTTCGTCGACGACGACGGACTTGGGCATCGCCGGTCCGCTGTCGCGCCGATCGTAGGAGAGGTCTTCGCGCGTGGACCCGACGCGGTAGGCGAACATCGAGTCCTGCCACCGCAGGTCTCCCTTCAGCGCCCGCGCGTAGGGGTCGATCAGAAGCTTGTTCGGATTGAAGCGGTGACCCGCGGACGGCTCGTATGGGCCGTGGACGCGGTAGCCGTAGAGCTGCCCCGGGCGGATATCGGGCAAGTAGCAGTGCCAGATGTCGTGCGTGTGCTCGGGCACGGGAATGCGGTTGGTCTCACGCCGGCCGGAGCGTTCGAAGAGGCACAACTCGACCTTGGTCGCGTTGGCGGAGAAGAGGGCGAAGTTGGTGCCCGACCCATCCCACGTCGCCCCGAGTGGCCCGGGGGACCCTGGTTCAATTCGCATTCATGCCCGACCTAATGAGGAACGAAAATCAGAGCGCCGAGCGGTGGCAGTGTCAGTTCCGCGGAATGCTCCCGTCCGTGGAACGGCTTATCCTGCACTTCGATCGCCCCAGCATTGCCGACGTTGGACCCGCCGTAGACGGACGAGTCCGTGTTCATCGCCTCGCGCCACTCCCCGCCCTGGGGGAAGCCGACGCGATAGTTGTAGCGCACAATCGGCGTCAGGTTCAGAACGACGACCACCGGGGAGCGGTCGGCCGCGTAGCGCGCGTAGGCAAACACCGAGGATTGGCTGTCGGACGCGTCGATCCACTCGAAACCGTCGGGGTCGCAGTCCTTCTCGTGCAGCGCGCTCGTCGTCTTGTAGATCGCATTGAGGTCGCGGATGAGATCCTGGACGCCCTGGTGCGCGGGTTCGACCAGGAGGTGCCAGTCGAGCGACTGATCGTGATTCCACTCTTTCTCCTGCGCGAACTCGCTCCCCATGAAGAGGAGCTTCTTGCCCGGATGCGTCCACATGAACGCATAGTAGGCGCGAAGGTTCGCGAATTTCTGCCAGCGGTCGCCCGGCATCTTGTTGATCATCGACCCCTTGCCGTGCACCACCTCGTCGTGGCTCAGCGGGAGGATGAAGTCTTCCGAAAATGCGTATTGGAGGCCGAAGGTGATGGATTCGTGGTGCCAGCGGCGGTAGACCGGCTCCTCCTGGAAGTAATGGAGGGTGTCGTGCATCCACCCCATGTTCCACTTGAAGTTAAAGCCCAGGCCGCCGTCCTTCACCGGCCGCGAGACCTGCGGGAAGGCCGTGGACTCCTCCGCCGCGACCATCGCCCCTTCGCCGACCTCCGCCACCCGGTCGTTGAGCGATCGCAGGAAGGCGATGGCCTCCAGATTCTCGCGCCCACCGTGGACGTTGGGGACCCAGTCGTCGCCGCGTGAATAGTCGCGGTAGAGCATCGAGGCGACCGCATCCACCCGCAGGCCGTCGACGTGATAGCGGTCGATCCAGAAGAGGCCGTTCGCCTCCAGGAAGTTCGCCACCTCGTTGCGGCCGAGGTTGTAGATCAGCGTGTTCCAGTCCTTGTGGAACCCCTCGCGCGGATCGGCGTGCTCGTAGAGCGCGGTGCCGTCGAACTGGCCGAGGCCGTGCTGATCGCTGGGGAAGTGCGCCGGCACCCAGTCGATGATGACGCCGATGCCTTCCGCGTGTGCCCGGTCGACGAAGCGCGCGAACCCCTCCGGCGTGCCGAAGCGCGAGGTCGGCGCGTAGAGGCCGATCGGCTGGTAGCCCCAGGAGCCCGAGAACGGATGCTCAGAGATCGGCAAGAGCTCGACGTGGGTGAAGCCCAGCGACTTGACGTACGGGATCAGCTCGTCGGCGAGCTGGTCATAGCCGAGAAAGCCGTTGTCCTCCCCGCGGCGCCAAGAGCCGAGGTGCACCTCGTAGATGGAGATCGGCGCCGCACGGTCGTTGATGCCGGCCCGGGTAGAGATCCACGCGCCATCGTTCCAGTCGTGGTCGATCAGCCCATGGACCACGGACGACGTATCGGGCGGCACCTCGGTGGCGAACGCGAGCGGGTCCATCTTCAGCGGCATGAGGTTGCCGTGCGCGCCGATGATCTCGTACTTGTAGTAAAGGCCGCGGGAGATGCCGGGGATGAAGATCTCCCAGACGCCGATCTCCTCGCGGCGGCGCATGACGTGGCGCCGCCCGTCCCATCCGTTGAAATCTCCCACCACCGAGACTCGCTTGGCATTGGGCGCCCACACGCCGAAGTAGACGCCGGGCACGCCCTCCACCTCCGTGGGATGCGAGCCGAGCCGCTCGTAGAGCCGGCGGTGGCGCCCCTCGGCCATCAGATGGACGTCGAGATCGCCGAGGACGGGGCCGAAACGATACGCGTCGTCCGCGGTCCATTCGTGCGAGCCACTGCGCAGATTCAGGCGGTAGTCGAACGGCTTCTTCTTGTCGAACACGACCGAGTACAGGCCGTCGGGATGGATCTTCTCCATCTCGGCGACGGACTTGCCCTTGGAATCGGCCAGGCTGACGGCCTCGGCTTCGGGCATGAAGGCACGGACATAGAGGCGGCTGCCGTCGTCGGAGGGATGCATCCCGAGGATCGAGAACGGATCGGAGTGCCGCCCCGTGACGATCGCCTCCGCTGCCGCAGGCATGAGGTCGTCGCGCAGACGGGTCTCACTCATCGTTACTCTCCCCTTGGTTGATACCGACGGCGGGGATGGCCGGCGACGCATCGGCCCATGCAGTCACCCCGCGCGCATCGGCCAGGACATCCAGCACCCCATTGAGAGGAATGCGCACCCAGGCCGGTCGGTTCGCCAGTTCATAGCCGACCTCGTAAATCGCCTTCTGCAAGGTGAAGAGGTCGAGGAGCCCGGCGGTCAGCGGCCCGTCGGGCGCCTTGTCGCCCAGCGTCTCCAGATAGGCGGCGATGAAGTCCCGCCGCGTGGTGTCGCGCCACGCCTGCGCTTTCGCCTGCGCCTCGGCGGCGTTCACCTCGTGCGTGTCGCGCCACCGCTGCAACGCCATCGCCGCGGCGTAATCGAACGAACGCAGCATGCCGGCCGCATCGCGCAGCGGCGAGGATTTCATCCGCCGTTCCTGGAGCGGGCGCGTCGGCTCGCCCTCGAAGTCGATGATCGTCAGGTCGCCCTGGCTCACCAGCACCTGGCCGAGGTGGTAGTCGCCGTGGATGCGCGTCTTCGTGCCGGACGGCGCAGCCCGGCGCACGGCGGCAAAGCGGGCGGCGATCTCGTCGCGCTTGGCGAGAAGCGCGTCGGCGTCGGGAGCGACATCCTCGGGCAGGCTCGCCTTGCGGGCGGCGAGCTTGGCGAACAGCTCGTCCGCCTCGCGCGTCGCGGCGTCCGCCCAGTCGCCCAGATCCTCGGCGGTGATCGGCTCGGGGCGGAACGCCGGGCTGCTGTCGTCCAACATCAGCGCGAGGTGCAGCTCGGCGGTCCGCAGCCCCGCGAGGTGTCCGATGTTGAGCGGGAAGGTCAGCACCGGCTCGTCGCCTTCGGCACTGGTCTCCGCCTCGATGAGGTCGGCGCCTTCCAGATAGCGCTCCAGCGCGTCCAGCACGGAGCCCCAGGCATCCCCCTGGTTGGGCACGAAGTCGAACGCCGCCGCGAGGACAGCCGGTTCGCCCGCCGACCCCTCCAGCGTAATGGTGCCGATGAGCGCGGGCGTGTTGGGGTAGCGCGCGACGTCGGTCAGGTGGCGGGCGATCTCCACGTCCGGCTGCTCGCCTTCGCGCAGACGGCGGTAGATCTTGAGGATGATCTGGTCGCCGAAAACGATGGACACGTTGGACTGCTCGACCCCCAGCGGGCGCGGCTGGTCGAGGTCGTCCAGCTCGCGCAGCGCCTCGGAGCCGCGGAAGGAGACGGTGCGGCCGTCGTGGGTCTTGGTCGCGTCCGCCTTCATCAGCTCGACCATCTCGGCGGCGAGACGCTCGTCGAACGTGCCGTCGATCAGTGCCCCCAGCCGCGGCCCGGAGCGAACCTTGGCGAGCGTGTAGGAAAGCTTGGGCGCCCCGGCGCGCAGATTGTCCTCGCCCCAGCGGATCGACAGCGGCACGAAGTAGCTCTGCTCGCCGGACGGCACATCGACCTTGAACGTGGCGAGGGCGAAGCAGCCCGCCTCGTCCAGCATCGCCAGCGGCTCGAGCCGAACGGTGCGGATCCGCTCATCCTTCGCCGCGAACCACCGCTGCAGCGGCAGGAAGGCCGGCAGCGTTTCACGCTCGAGCTGCGAGCGCTCGCGCCCCTCGATGGCGTCGCCGATGCGGCCCGCGCGGGTGGTCAGGGTGATGAAGTCCGGCAGCGTCTCGGGCAGCGGATCGTGCCACGTGGGCGCCTCCTCGGCGCCGGCGAGCGCGAACCAGAAGAACCCGTAGGCCGGCAGGGTCAGCATGTACGGCAGATCGCCGACCGGCGGGAACGGCGTGCGTCCGGTCAACTCGATCGGCACCTTGGTGCGGTGCGCCGAGAGGTCCAGCTCCACCGCCTGCGCCGTGCGCGACAGGTTGGCGACGCACCAGGATCACCTCGCCCTCGTGCTCGCGCAGATAGGCGATGACCTTGCGGTTGCGCGGGTAGACGAACTGGATCGTCCCGCGCCCGAACGCCGGGTGCTGCTTGCGCACCAGAATGATGCGCCGCATCCAGTTGAGGAGCGAGGACGGGTCGTGCTCCTGCGCCTCGACGTTGATCGCCTGGTAGCCGTAGACCGGGTCCATGATCGGCGGCAGGTAGAGCTGCTGCGGGTTGGCGCGGGAGAAGCCGCCGTTGCGGTCGGCCGACCACTGCATCGGCGTGCGCACACCGTCGCGATCGCCGAGGTAGATAGTTGTCGCCCATGCCGATCTCGTCGCCGTAATACAGCACCGGCGTGCCCGGCATGGAGAGCAGCAACGCATTCATCAGCTCGATCTTGCGGCGATCATTCTGCAAGAGCGGGGCGAGGCGGCGGCGAATACCGAGGTTGATGCGCGCGCGCGCGTCGGCGGCGTAGGTGCGCCACAGGTAGTCGCGCTCCTCGTCGGTCACCATCTCGAGCGTCAGCTCGTCGTGGTTGCGCAGGAAGATCGCCCACTGGCAGTCGTCCGGGATCTCGGGCGTCTGACGGATGATGTCGGTGATCGGGTGCCGGTCTTCCTGCGCCAGCGCCATGTACATGCGCGGCATCAGCGGGAAGTGGAACGCCATGTGGCACTCGTCGCCCGTCGCCGAAGTAGGGCTGCGTGTCCTCCGGCCACTGGTTGGCCTCGGCCAGCAGCATCCGGTCGGTGTAGTGCGCGTCGAGTGCCGCGCGGATGTCCTTCAGGACCTGCGTGCGTCTCGGGCAGGTTCTCGTTGTTGGTGCCCTCGCGCTCGACGAGATAGGGGATCGCGTCGAGCCGCAGCCCGTCGACGCCCATGTCGAGCCACTGGTTCATCACCTTGAGGACCTCGTCGAGCACCTTCGGATTGTCGAAGTTGAGGTCGGGCTGGTGGCTGTAGAAGCGGTGCCAGAAATACGTGCTCCGCCTCCGCATCCCAGGTCCAGTTGGACTTCTCGGTGTCCAGGAAGATGATGCGCGTCAGCTCGTACTTGTCGTCGTGTCGGACCACACGTACATGTCGCGCTCCTGGGCGTCCCGTCCGGTGCTTGCGCGCCGCCTGGAACCACGGGTGCTGGTCGCGAGGTGTGGTTGATCACGAGCTCGGTGATGACGCGCAGCCCCCGCGCGTGCGCCTCCCGCACGAAGATCTGGAACGCCTCGACGTCGCCGTACTGCGGGTTGACGGTCTCGTAGTCGGCGATGTCGTACCCGTCGTCGCGCAGCGGGCGAGGGGTAGAACGGCAGCAGCCAGATCGCGGTGACGCCGAGCGCCTGCGACGTAGTCCAGCTTCTCCATCAGGCCGCGGAAATCGCCGTAGCCGTTGTTGTCGGCGTCGAGGAACGCCTTGATGTGCAGCTGGTAGATGATCGCGTCTTTGTACCAATCGGTCACGGACCGATCGATCAGGCCGTCCTTGAGCGTGCCGTCTTCGGGGGTTTCGGACTCGGTAACGGGGGCGACGGCGTCCATAGGAGAAGGGTGCTCCAGTAATTGTTCTGTCGTGTTCACCAGTGCGCCGCGACGCGCGCTGGTTCGCAGGGCGATGCCAGATGCTAACGCAACGCCGGGTGGCGTCGAGGGCCGTTCGTGCGGCGTTCGCTTCGGCCTAGAGTCCCCTCTCGGGGTCGTGCAGGCGCCAGATGAAATAGGGGCGCTGGTTCGGGTCGATGAACACGTGCTGCATCTTACCCTCCCACGTGAAGTCGTAATCCGCCACCAGATCCGTCACCTGCATCGAGGCGTCGTCGCGGCAGGCCGAGCTCCCACAGCGGCACCTCGAAGTTGCCGCCGTGGGCGTTGTGCGGATCGAGGTTGATCGCAAACAGCAGGAACGACGAGCGATCCTTGGTCCGCTTACCGTAGTAGATGATGTTGTCGTTCCACATATTGTAGAACGTCAGGTTCGTGAACTCCTGCAGCGCCGCGTTCGTCTTGCGCAGGTGGTTCATCAGCGCAGATGTCGTCGGCGGATGTGGCCCGGCCGGTCCCAGTCCCACGCGCGCAGCTCGTACTTCTCGGAGTTGAGGTACTCCTCCTTGCCGGGGACGGGCGTGCCCTCGCACAACTCGAACCCGTTGTAGACGCCGTAGTTCCCCGCCAGCGACGCCGCGAGCACCAGGCGCACCTGATACCCCGGCCGGCCCGACGTCTGCAGGTACACCGGATTGATGTCCGGCGTGTTGACGAAGAAGTTCACGCGCATCGTGTCCTTCTTCACCGTGGTGGTCAGCTCGGTCATGTACTCGGTGAGCTCGGCCTTCGTGTTGCGCCAGGTGAAATACGAGTAGGACTGCGTGAAACCGATCTTGGCGAGGCGGTGCATCACCTTCGGCCGGGTGAAGGCCTCGGCGAGGAAGATGACGTCCGGATGGTCCTTCTGCACCTCGGCGATCAGCCATTCCCAGAACGGGAAAGCCTTGGTGTGCGGGATTGTCGACCCGGAAGATCTTGACGCCATGGCCGATCCAGAAGAGGAAAATGTCCTTCTGCGCGTGCCACAGGTCGGGGATCGGATCGTCGCCGGCGTAGAAGCGGACGTTGACGATGTCCTCGTACTTCTTCGGCGGGTTCTCGGCGTACTTGATGGAGCCGTCGGGCCGCCAGTCGAACCAGTCCGGATGCGTCTTGATCCACGGATGGTCCGGCGAGCACTGGACGGCGTAGTCGAGCGCGATCTCGAGCCCGTGCTCGGCCGCGGCGTCGACCAGGCGCTTGAAGTCCTCGAAGGTGCCGAGCTCGGGGTGGATCGCGTCGTGGCCGCCCTCCTCCGAGCCGATGGCATAGGGGCAGCCGGGATCGCCCGGCTCGGCCTTCAGCGTGTTGTTGCGCCCCTTGCGGTTGGTCTTGCCGATCGGATGGATCGGCGTGAAGTACAGGACGTCGAAGCCGAGGCCCTGCACGTACGGGAAGCCGCGCGATCACGTCGTCGAACGTGCCGTGGCGGTCGACGTCGCCCGACATCGAGCGCGGCATCACCTCGTACCATGCGGCGAAGACGGCCGCCTTCCGGTCCACCGTCAGCGGCAGCAGCTTGTAGTGCGACAAGTTCGGCGCGATGGCCGGCGCGCTGCATCAGAGCGGCGGTGTCGTCCGTCATCATGCACCGCGAACCGCTCCGAATCGGACGCATCGCGCATGTGCTCGGCCAGCGCCTTCAGCGTCGCCTGCTCTTCGGCCGTGCCGCGCCCGGCGCCGACGGACCGCGCCACGAGCTCGGCGCCCTCCTGCAGCTCCAGCGCGATCGGCACGTCGGCATTGTGCTTCTTGGCGGTGTCGGAGCGCCAGGTGGCCCACTCGTCGCGCCAGGCGATGATGGTGTACTCGTGGGGCGCGTTGTCGGTCGGGGTGAAGTGGCCCCGCCAGCGGTCGTTGACGACGAAGTGGAGCGGCGCCTCGTCCCAGTTGTCGATGCCCTTGCGGCGCCACAGGATCGCGCAAGCGACTTTGTCGTGCCCGTCGCCGAACACGTCCACCTCGACGATGAAGGGCTGGCCCGGCCACGGTCTTGGCCGGAAAGCGTCCGCCGTCGATCTCCGGATCGACGCCCTCGATCGCGACACGGTCGACGGCGATCTCCGCGATGCCGTCATCGACCGGAACAACAGGATCGCTATCGATCGCCGGGCGGGGAGCCGCCGAGCGGGCCTTGGATGCAACGCTGGTGTTCGTCATGTCGCTCTCGATCTCGGGCGGCCGACACCGGTGTCACAAACCGGATCAAGCCAGCCGCCTGGCTCCAATGATCGCGCGTGGTCTCACCGAACCGGCGTCTTCCGTCGCAGCACGGGGTCGGCGCGGCCTCGCGCGCTCTCTTAGGTATGGGCCAGCAACGTGCGCGCGACAACCCTACCCCGCCACCTTCAGCGGTCTATCGCCGCGCCGCATGATAGGCCGCGCCGAACACCACGGCCCAGACGACGTGGCCGATCAGCGCCACCCAGGTGATCCCCGTCCATGCCAGGAACGGCGGGTTCCCGTTGATCAGATGGGCCATCACGTAGAGGGCGAAGACCCACAGCACCAAGCCGTAGGCGATTGCGACGATGATCCACGGCAGACCGGGCATCACCGCCCGCGCGATCGGACGGGCAATGAACACGTAGCCGACGGGATAGAAGACGATCCCGGTGATCCAGTGGACGATGGCGCCGCCGGTCGCGGCCCCCTCGAACGGGCCGAAGACGGTCTGCAGCGTCTGCGCGGCCAAGGGCTCGGGCGCCAGACGGGCGAATCCGAGTGTCGGCGTGAGCCATTGGCCGAACAGGTCGAACGCGGCCGTTGCCAGAACGCCGCCCATGAGAAGGATGAGGAGGTTATAGGGAGAGACGGCGGACGGGGCCGAGGAATGGGCCGTTGTCATGTGTGCGCACTTTCAATCGTTGCCTTGGCACAAGGACTGCACCGGATGACAGCTAGGCAGCGCTGAGCGCGTTGCCGGTCAACTGTCACCGTCCCGGACGCACGTTTTCGTGTCTGGCGCCCCGTGTCATGGCCCGGCACAGCCCCATGTTGCAGCCAACGTCGAGACCCCGGATGGAAAGGACCGCGTCATGAGCGAGGCCCCCGAACGATACCTTGCGGACCAGTGCGCCGTGATCACCGGCGCGAGCTCCGGTCTCGGCCAGGGCTGCGCCATCGCGCTCGCCAAGCGCGGCGCGTCGGTCGTGGTCAACTATCACGGCGACGCGGAGGGCGCGGCCGAGACCGTGCGCCAGTGCGAGGCCGCCGGCGGCCGCGCCATCGCGGTCCAGGCGGACGTCGCCCAGGAGGACGACGTCAAGGCGTTGTTCGCCAAGGCCATCGAGGCTTTCGGCACGGTCGACATCCTGATCGCCAACGCCGGACTGCAGAAGGACGCAGCGTTCACGGAGCTGACCAAGAAGGACTGGGACTACGGTCATTTCGGTCAACCTCACCGGCGCCTTCCTGTGCATGCAGGAGGCGGTGCGCCAGTTTCGCCGGCAGGGCATGCGCCAGTCGCGGGCGCTGGGCAAGATCATCGCCATGAGCTCGGTGCACGATGTCATCCCATGGGCGGGCCACGTGAATTACGCGGCGTCCAAGGGCGGGCTCTCGCTGCTGGTCAAGAGCGCGGCGCAGGAGCTGGCGGAGGAAAAGATCCGCGTCAACGCCATCGCACCCGGCGCCATCGCCACCGCCATCAACAAGTCCGTCTGGTCCGATCCGGAGCAGATGGAGGCGCTGAAGAAGCTGATGCCATACGGGCGCATCGGCCAGCCGGAGGACATCGGCGAGGCCGCCGCCTGGATGGCCTCCGACATGGCCGACTATATGACCGGCCACACCATGGTGATCGACGGCGGCATGGAACTCTACCCGGAATTCCGCGACAACGGCTGACCCCACCGCGCCGCCGGCACGATATTGCAAGTGACCCGCAGCGGCGGCCACCCTGGACCAGGATCCCAACATGGACGCACGCCCGGCCAAGCCGGACACGACGACGGCCTTCCCCGCCATCGAGGACTATGCCGCGGTCGGTAACCTCGAAACCGTCGCGATGATCGCCAACAACGGCGCGGTGGAACTCTTCTGCTACCCGTCGTTCGACTTCGCCGGCGATCTTCTCGGCCGCGCTGGACCGCGACGCCGGCAGCTTCGCCATCCGGCCCAGCTTCGCCGGGCCCGGCACCCAGCGCTACCTCGAGGGCACAAACGTCCTCGTCACCCGCTTCGAGGCGGACGGCAACGTCGTCGAGCTCACGGACTTCATGCCGATCGGCGGACCGGAGCAGGCCAACCAGCTTGTGCGCATCGCCACCGTGATCGAGGGCGCGGCCACCGTCGAGGCCACCTGCCGCCCGTCGTTCGATTACGCGCGCGGCCCCACCAGTGCCCGCGCGTCCGGCGACCACGTCGTGTTCGAGGACGGCGAGGCCACGTTGCCCATCCGTCTCGCCGCCACGCATCCCATCACGCTCAACGACCAGCAGGCATGCGTCAGCGCAGACCTCCGCGCCGGGGAGCGGCTGGTCATGGTGCTGGTGATGGACGACGCGAAGAGGCACCTGCTGCACGAGAACGGCATCGACGACGCGCTCACCGATACCATCGACTATTGGCGGGGCTGGCTCGCCCAGTCGGACTACGATGGGCCGTGGAAGGGCATGGTGATGCGCTCGGCGCTGGCGCTGAAGCTGATGTTCTCCGCCCAGCACGGCGGCATCGTCGCCGCCCCGACCTTCGGCCTGCCCGAGGCGATCGGCGGGGAGCGGAACTGGGACTATCGCTACTGCTGGGTGCGCGACTCGTCCTTCACCATCTACGCCATGCTGCGCCTCGGCTTCTACGAGGAGGCCGACCGGTTCCGCCTGTGGATCCGCAATCGCATCGAGGAGCGCCCGGCGACAGACCATCGCGCTGATGTACCGCGTCGACGGGACCACCGACCTCGACGAGGTGACGCTCGACCACCTCACCGGCTACCGCCATTCGCGGCCGGTGCGCATCGGCAACGCCGCCCACGACCAGACCCAGCTCGACATCTTCGGCGAGGTCATCGACACCCTCTACCTCGCCCAGAAGTTCATCACCCCGATGGACGCGCCGCTCTGGGCCACCGTCAGCCGCCTCGTCGATGCCGCGTGCGAGACATGGGACAACGTCGGCTCCGGCTTCTGGGAAATGCGCGGCGAGCCGACCCGCTTCCTCGACGCGCACCTGATGTCCTGGGTGGCGCTCGACCGGGCGATCCGCCTCGCCGACCGCACCGGCCTGGCCCAGAACCCGCATTGGCGGGAGAGCCGCGCCAGAATCGTGCGACACCATCGAGAGCGCACTTCTGGAACGACGAGATCGGCGCCTACACGCAGACCTTCGGCGGCGACAAGGTGGACGCGACGGCGCTCCTGATGCCGCTGGTGAAGTACACCTCGACGATGTCCGATCGGTTCCGCTCCACCCTGCGGGTGCATCGAGGAGCGGCTCGTCAACGGCCCGCGCGTGCGCCGCTACGAGCCGGTCGACGTCGACCAGGAGGGGCTCGACGGGCCAGCCGAAGGCTCATTCGTCGCCTGCTCGTTCTGGTACATCGAGGTGCTCGCCCGCTCCTGCCGTGTCGACGAGGCGAAGGCACTGTTCGAGGAGATGCTGGCGATGGCCTCGCCGACCGGGCTCTTCGCCGAGGAGGTGGACGCGGCCGGCGGCCATCTCGGGAACACGCCGCAGGCGCTCTCCCACCTGTCGCTGATCAGCGCGGCGGTGGCCCTGCAGCGCGCGATCGCAAATGGTGGGCAGGCGTTCTGACCATCGCTGCCGCGCCGCCGGTGTGCTAACGTCTGTCGCGATCACGCCTTTGCGGGCGCGGTCATCATTCAATCCGCGCTGAGGATCGCCGCGCCCGACCGGCCGCCGGCCTCGCCGCCTGTCGCACTCCGCGCGCGAGCCCTCGCTCGACGCGCCATTCCGGGAGCACCACGCATGGACCTCAGTCCCGCGCACAACCAGTCGCTGGAGGATCTCGACCGCGAGAACGTCCTCCACCCGTTCACGTCCCCGTCGGCCCTCATGGAAGAGCGGGCCGACCGTGATGATGGAAGGCAAGGGCGCGCGGCTGACCGACCACACCGGCAAGGTCTACCTCGACGGTTTGGCCGGGCTGTGGTGCGTGAACGTCGGCTACGGCCGCGACGAGATCGCCGAGGCGATCTACGAGCAGGCCAAGAAGCTGCCCTACTACCACCAGTTCGCCGCCATGGGCACCGAGCCGGGCATCCACACCGCCGACAAGGTCAAGCGTATGGCGCCGGGGACGATGGCGCGGGTGCTGTTCGGCTGCTCGGGCTCGGACGCGAACGACACGCAGGTGAAAATCGCCTGGTACTACAACAACCTGAAGGGCCGGCCGCAGAAGAAGAAGATCCTGGCGCGCAACCGGGCCTACCACGGCGTCACGGTCGCCGCCGGCTCGCTGACGGGCCTGCCTACGTGCACACCGCGTTCGATCTGCCGCTGCCGCAGGTGGTGCGTCTCACCTGCCCGCACCATTACCACGAGCAGCAACCCGGTGAGAGCGAGGCCGCGTTCTCCGACCGCCTCGTTGCCGAGCTGACCGACACCATCGAGCGCGAGGGCGCCGACACCATCGCCGCCTTCATCGCCGAGCCGATGATGGGCGCGGGCGGCGTCGTGGTACCGCCGGCCGGCTATTTCGAGAAGGTCTCGAAGGTGCTGAAGGCCAACGACATCCTCTTCATCGCCGACGAGGTGATCTGCGGCTTCGGACGTCTCGGCACCCCATTCGGCTGCGACTTCTTCGGTGTCGAGCCGGACATGATCTCCGTCGCCAAAGGCATCACCTCGGGCTACCAGCCGCTTTCGGCGGTGCTGGTGGGCGAGGACGGTGTGGCAGACACTGCTCGCAGGACTCGGCGCACCTCAACGTCTTCGGCCACGGCTACACCTATACGGCCCACCCGATCGCCTGCGCCGCCGCGAACGCCAACATCGAGATCCTCGAGCGCGAGCAACTGGTCTCCAACGCGGCCGACATCGGCGCCTATCTCCAGGAGCAGCTGCGCGCCCGCTTCGAGGAGGACCCGCACGTCGGCGAGATCCGCGGCACCGGGATGATCGCCGCGGTGGAGCTGTCCGCCGACCGGGCGACCCGAAGACGTTCGACCACCGCGGCTGGCATCGGCAAGGCCGTCGCCGCCGAGGCGATGGCGCGCGGCCTGATCGTCCGCCCGATGATGAACGATGCGCTCGCCATGTCGCCGCCGCTGATGATCACGCGGGCGGATGTGGATGAGATTGTGGATGTCCTGGCCGCGTCGATCGATGCCAAGCGCGACATGATCGCGGCCGCCGCCAAGGTGTGACGTGGTGGGCTGGGCGTCCGCGCCCAGTCATCCGCCCGAGGTGCTGAGGTCGCCTGCGCTCAGGCGCGGGGCCGAGCGGTCGAGGCAATGGGGCGGAGGGACGCGGTTGTAGCCGATCACAGCAGGCGGCGTGACCCGGTAGAACAGCGCTCTAGCGCAGCATCCCCTTCACGAGATTGCTGGCTCGGCCGATATCGAGCTGATCCGGGTAGCGTTTCTTCAAGGCAGTGATCGTGCGGCCGACGTCGCGCAGACCGGCGGCGCCAATGTCGTTGACCACCTGCGCGCAGGCGGTTCGGAGGGTCGGCTCGTCCATCAGCGGCGGCATAAACTCGCGGATGACTTCGATTTCGGCCTTTGTGTGGCGCAGAGTCTCGAGATCGCCGGCCTTGCGGTCCGCCGCCATCTGCTCCTCGCGCTGCTTGATCATCTTGGCAAGAAGCGCCGCGATCTCAGCCTGCGTGATCCTCTCGCCGTTGCCGGCGCAGTGCGCCTGGTCACGGTCTCGAATGGCTGCCTGCATCAGACGCAAGGTGCACATGCGCCGCCGGTCATCATCCTGAGCGGCATTTTTTACGGCGACCTGCAGCTGCTCTCGTACGTTCATGATCACATCCTGCTGAAACGAACGCTATGCGTGCAACGGCGCTTAACACCGTTAAACATCAGCGCCAAGCACGCAACCGGTTCATCGATTCCCGCCAACGCCGATGCGTCGGTCTGCGACGTTCATGCATCGCTGCTATCTGGGTCTGTCGTGCAGCTGCATAACATGGCGAATTTTCTCGTTTTGCCAACCCTACCTTACACGGTGTTCATCCTTGGACCCTTCGGAGAGGTTAACGCGTGGCGCCGCGGGGTGTTCAACCGATCCCGCCACGTTTACATCCTGTGGAACGATAACAGGGAAATGTTGGATGACCGGTTGGGTCGAACCGAAGCCCACGGCTTGCCTTGCGCTGGCGGACGGGCTTGTGCTGCGCGGCATGGGTGCGGGCGCCGTGGGCACGGCGGTCGGTGAGGTGTGCTTCAATACCGCGATGACGGGCTATCAGGAGATCCTGACGGACCCGTCCTACGCCGGGCAGATCGTGACGTTCACGTTCCCCCACATCGGCAATGTCGGGGCGAACGACGACGACATCGAGACTGTCGCCGCCCAGGCGCGCAACGCGGCCCAGGGTTGCGTCCTGCGCGCGCCGATCACGCGGCCGCAGAGCTGGCGGTCGCGCGGCAGCTTCGATTCATGGCTGGAAGAGCGCGGCATCGTCGCGATCACCGGCGTCGACACCCGCGCGCTGACGGCCCACATCCGCGAGGGCGGCATGGTCAACGCCGCAATCGCGCACAATCCGGAGGGCGTGTTCGACGAGGCGGCGCTGATCGAGGCCGCCCGCAAGGCGCCCGGACATGGCCGGTGCCGAGCTCGCCACCACGGTCTCGACCGGCGAGGCCGCTCCGTGGCTGGGCGGCGGCCTGGACCTGGCCGGGCTACTACGCCGAGATCGAGGGCGGCAGCGGGCCCCGCATCGTGGCGCTCGACTACGGTATCAAAGGCAACATCCTGCGCCTCCTGGCGGAGCGCGGCGCCGACGTCACCGTCGTCCCGGCGAACGCCACGGCCGAAGAGATCATGGCGCTCAAGCCGGACGGGCTGTTCCTGTCGAACGGGCCAGGCGATCCGGGCGCGACCGGCGCGATCGTCGGCGACACTCTGAAGACGCTGATCGACCGGCGCCTGCCGACCTTCGGCATCTGCCTCGGTCATCAGCTCCTCGGCCATGCTATCGGCGCGCGCACCAAGAAGATGCGCCAGGGCCACCACGGCGCCAACCACCCGGTGCTCGACGTCGACACCGGCGCGGTCTCCATCGTGTCGATGAACCACGGCTTCACCGTGGATGCGCGGACGCTGCCCTCGAACGCCCGCGAGACCCATCGCTCGCTGTTCGACGGCTCCAACTGCGGCCTCGCGATGACGGATCGGCCGGTGTTCTCGGTGCAGTACCACCCCGAGGCGTCGCCCGGCCCGCACGACAGCTACAACCTGTTCGACCGCTTCCTCGCCACGATCGCCGCCGAAAAGGCGCAGACGGCGTTGTGAGCGCGTCCCTCAGCGTCGAGGACGCCGGACCGGCCGACATCGAGGCGCTCGTCGCGCTGAACAACGCCGCCGTGCCGGCCGTCAACGCGCTGAGCGCAGCGGAAATGGCGGCGGTCGCGGAGATGGGCGCGCTGCGGATCGTGCGCATGGACGGGGCGGTCGCCGGCCTCGTCCTCACGCTCCCCGAGGGTCAGCCGTACGACAGCATGAACTACAAGTGGTTCAGCGCGGCGTTCGACACCTTCCTCTATGTCGACCGCATCGTCGTCGCGCCGGCCGCTCGAGGGCTCGGCGTCGGCCGCGCACTCTATGAGGACACCTTCGCCCGCGCCGCCGCGCTCGGCCGGCCGCGCGTGTGCGCCGAGGTGAACGTCGAGCCGCCGAACCCCGGCTCCATGGCCTTCCACGCCGCCACCGGCTTCAACGTCCTGCTGGACCGCTTCAACGAGCAGGCCGGCAAGACGGTGCGGATGATGGAACGCCCCGTCGTCTGACACCGGCCGTCGCCGGCTTGACAGGCGCCGCCGGGCCGATACGCCCTCCCCGCATCGCCCGCGATAGAACGGGCGCGAGGAGACGCCATGAAGATCACCGCCGTCCGCAGCCACCGTCTTGGCTACGCCCTCCCCGAAGACACTCGGCTACTCCCAGCAGTATGTACGACCGCCGCAGCGCGCACCTGGTGGAGGGTCGCACGGACGCCGGCATCACCGGGTGGGGCGAGTGCTTCGGCCCCGGGCCGGTCGCCGTCGCCAACCGGACCATCGTCGAGCAGGTGCATCGCGCCGCTGTGGTCGGCCGCGACCCGATCGAGCGCGAGGGCTCTGGCACGAGCGTCTACAACCGCATGCGCGACCACGGCCAGAAGGGTATGCCGCTCCAGGCGCTGTCGGGCGTCGACATCGCGCTGTGGGATCTCGCCGGCAAAGCGACCGGGCAGCCCTCGCGACGACTGCTCGGCGGGCGCTTCCGCGACGGACGTCCCCGTCTACGGCTACGGCATGATGCTGCGCCGGACGCGAGCGACCTTGAGCGCCGCTTCGCAGAGGAGGCGGCCGATCGAGGCAACGCGGCTTCACCGCCATCAAGATGAAGATGGGCCTCGGCCCCGCCGCGCGACATTCGCCTGGTGGAGGCCGTGCGCGGCGCGCTCCGCGACGAGACGCGCGCTGATGGTCGACGCCAACCACGCCTACCACGCGACGCCGACGCCTTCGAGTCGGCCGCGCGCTGGAGCCGCTCGGCGTCGACTGGTTCGAGGAGCCGGTCGCGCCGGAGGATCTCGGACGGCTACGCCGATCTGCGCGCGCGGCCTCGCACGTCAACATTGCCGGCGGCGAGGCGGAGTTCACCCGCTGGGGCTGGCGCCACCTTCTGGAGCGAGCGGTGCGTGTCGATCGCGCAGCCGGAGGTGTGCGGGCTGGGCGGCATCTCGGAGTTCATGAAGGTGCTGACGCTTGCCAGACGCACTTCACCCCCGTGGTCAACCACGTGTGGGGTTCGGCCGTGTCGGTGGCGACGAACCTGCAGCTTCTCGCCGCGCAGCCGCCGTTGCCGGGCGGCCTTTTCCCCGACGAGCCGATGCTGGAGTACGACACCACCGACAACGCCTTCATGAGCGACCTGCCGCAGGAGGGCCTCGGCGTCCTGGACAGCGTCGCCGCGACGGGCCGCGTCGCGATCCCCGACCGGCCCGGCCATGGCGTGGTCCCGGACCCGGACGTGCTGGAGCGCTACCGGCTGAGCTGACGAAAAGCGCCGCCGTTGGGGGCGGCGGCGAAGTCGGTCTGTGCGGAGGACGTGGCGCCAGAGCCGGCGGGACCGGCTCCGGCATTGCGCCGGCGGGAAGGTGCGGCTCCGCCGGCGCCGCGTGTCAGATGCGGGTGCCGCGCGGGGCGTGGGCGAGACGCTTCTGCATCTGGTTCCAGCGGTGGCGGCTGGCGATGTCGCGCAGGAGGGCGAAGATCTGCGCATCGCCCACCGTGCCGTTCGAGGCCGCGAGGCTGAATTCCGCGCACAGCTCGCGGCCGCGGTCGGCCGTGCCGCGCGAGCACTCCTCGATCGACTGGAGGTGGAAGGCGGAGCGCTCGGCAAGCCCTTCCAGCGAGGCGCGGATATCCTCGATATCCATGTCGGTCTCGAGGACGACGTGGAAGCCGCTGACGGACCGCGGCAGGGTGCGGACGGCGTCGACGAGGGTGCTGTCGGTCAGCGACCGGGTCATCATGTTCATGAGCTAGATCCTTTCGTGAGGTTGGGTCGGGGAGCCGGGGCGCCCCGCGCGGCCTATTCGGCGGCTGTCCTGAGGGCCGCGCCCTCGTCGTGAGATTTGAACTGGTCGGTCTCGGTGGATTCGCCCATTGCGGTGGTGGACGAGGTGCCGCCCGAGAGCGTCATCGACACCATGTCGAAGTAGCCGGTGCCGGCCTCACGCTGGTGGCGCGTGGCGGTGTAGCCGTCGGCCTCGGCGGCGAACTCGGCCTGCTGCAGCTCGGAGTAGGCGCCCATGCCGCGGGCCGCGTAGCCGCGCGCCAGCTCGAACATCGAGAAGTTGATGGCGTGGAAGCCGGCCAGCGTGACGAACTGGAATTTGTAGCCCATCGCCGCGATCTCGCGCTGGAACGTCTCGATGGTCGCTTTGTCGATGTTCGCCAGCCAATTGAAGCAGGGCGAGCAGTTGTAGGCGAGCATCTTGCCGGGGTGCTCCTTGTGCACGGCCTCGGCGAACTTTCGCGCACCGTGCGAGATCCGGCTTGGACGTCTCCCACCAGATGAGGTCGGATTTGTCGGCGAAGGCGAGAGCCCGCGCTTGATGCAATGGTCGAGCCCCATCCCCGCCTTGAGGCGGTAGAAGCCCTCGGCCGTCCGCCCGGCGTCGAAGTCGATGAACTCGTGGTCGCGCTCGTCGATGTCGGAGGTGATGAGCCGGGCCGATTCGGCGTCGGTGCGAGCCATGATAAAGGTCGGCACGCCCGCACACGTCCGCGGCGAGACGCGCGGCCATCAGGTTGCGCTCGTGCGCCTTCGTCGGGATCAGCACCTTTCCGCCGAGGTGGCCGCACTTCTTTTCCGAGGCGAGCTGGTCCTCGAAGTGGACGCCCGCGACGCCCGCCTCGATGTAGGCCTTCATGATCTCGTAGCAGTTCAGCGGGCCGCCGAAGCCGGCCTCCGCGTCGGCCACGATGGGGGCGAACCAGTCCATCGTGGCGCCGCCCTCGGCGTGCTCGATCTGGTCGGCCCGCGTGCAGCGCACGGTTGATGCGCTTGGCGAGCTCCGGACCGGCGTTGGCCGGGTAGAGCGACTGGTCCGGATAGGTCTGCGCGGCGGTGTTGCCGTCGGCGGCGACCTGCCAGCCGGAGAGGTAGATCGCCTTCAGCCCGGCGCGCACCTGCTGCACGGCCTGATTGCCCGTCACCGCGCCCAGCGAGTTGACGTAGTCCAGCTCGTGGAGGTCGCGCCACAGGCGGTTGGCGCCGCGCTCGGCGAGCGTGTGCTGGATCTGGAAGGAGCCGCGAAGGCGCAGAACCTCCTCGGGCGAATAGGCACGGTTGATCCCGTCGAAGCGGCCTTCGGGGGCGGAGGGGACGAGATCGGCAAAGGTCGTCATGGCGTATTCCTACGGTCGGACATCTGTGGCGCTCTGGCGTGCGCCGTGTCCTTATAGAAACCGCGATTTGTCATGCGGGTCTAGACTGTGGCGGCTATGGTCGAGTTGTGCTGTATCAGCTAGAATTCACACAGGCTGTCACGTTGTAAGGTTTGTCATGTCGGATATCGACGCGCGGCGGAAGCTGTTCCTCGGCCCGCAGATCCGGAAGCTGCGCCGCTCGCTCAAGCTCACCCAGGCGCAAATGGCCGAGGGGCTCGACATCTCCGCCAGCTATCTCACCCTCCTCGAGCGCAACCAGCGCCCGCTGACAGCCCAGCTCATCCTCCGCCTCGCCGACGCCTACGACATCGACGTGCGCACCCTCGCCCCCGCCACCGACGGCACGACCCTCCTCGGCCTGCAGGAGGTCGCCGCCGACCCGCACCTCGCCGGCGCCGACCTCGCGCACCACGAGCTACAGGAAATGGCGGAAATGTTTCCGCGGGTGGCGGACGCCATGGTGCGCCTGCACGAGGGCCTGCGTGCCGCGCGCGAGGACGCCGAGGCGCTGGCCGAGACCGCCGTCGAGGGCGCCCTCCCCGGCCTCGGCACCAGCCCGGTGGAGGAGACCCGCGAGGCGCTCCAGGCGCGCGACAACTATTTCCCCGAGCTGGAGCAGGTGGCGGCCGACTTCGCGACCCGCGCCAAGGTCCGCCTGGACCTGCCGCAAGCGCTGACGACGAGCCTCGTCAACCACCTGAAAGACGCCCACAACGTCGACACCATCATCATGCCATACGACGTGATGCACGGCCTGCTGCGCCGCTTCGACCGGCACCGCAACCGCCTGATGCTGTCCGAGCTCTTGGGGCCGTCGAGCCGCACCTTCCAGGTGGCGCACCTGGTGGGGCAGCTCGAGGCCGGCGAACTGGTGCGCGCCATGGCGAACGATCCGCGGTGCACATCCGACTCCTCGCGCGGCATCCTGCGCCTGACGCTCGGCAACTACCTCGCCGCGGCGATCATGTTTCCCTACGACCGTGTCCTGGAGGCCGCCGAGCGGCTGCGCTACGACGTCGAGGTGCTGGCCTCGCGCTTCGCCGGCTCGTTCGAGCAGATGGCCCACCGGCTGACGACATTGCGCCGGCCGGGCGCCAAGGGCGTGCCCTTCTTCATGATCCGGGTGGATCGGGCGGGCAATATCTCCAAGCGCTTCGGCGGCGGGGTCTTCCCGTTCGCCCGCTCCGGCGGCACATGCCCGCGCTGGCGCCTTTACGAAGCGTTCCGCACGCCCGGGCGCACCGTGGTCGACCTGACCGCGCTCCCCGAGGGCCAGTCCTTCCTCACCATCGCCCGCACCACCGAACGGGCCGGCGCCGGCGCGCACAATCCGGGCCAGGAGCTGGTGGTGGGCCTCGGCGCGGAGGTCGCCCACGCTGACCGCCTCATCTACGCCGACGGGCTCGACCTCTCGGCCAAGGGCCGCAGCAACGCGGCCACCCCCATCGGCGTCAATTGCCGCCTGTGCCCGCGCGAGGCCTGCAACTGGCGCGCCTTTCCGCCATTGACCGGCCGCCTGGTGGTGGACGTGACGCGCCGCTCGGTGACGCCGTACCACTTCGTGCGCAATTGAGCCGCGCTACCCCTCACCAAGAGCGGCGGCCGCTCGCTCGAGCCACGCGATGAACGCGCGCTCGCGCCCGTCCGATACCTCCGGGGTGAGCGCGACATAGGCCCACCCGCTGGCGACGAACCCGAACGGCGCAATGAGCCGGCCCGCCGCCAGGTCGTCGCGCACCAGAATGTCGGGCGCGATGGCTACGCCGAGACCGGCCGTCGCCGCTTCGAGCATGAAGTAGAAATGCTCGAACGTGCGGCCATCGGTGCTGGACGGGGTGGCGGGCGCGGCGGCATCGAGGGCGGGGCTCGGCCTGGCGCCGGCCGCCGCGCACCAGTCGGACCAGGCCATCATGCGGGTGCGCGTGTGCAATCGCGTCAGCTCGGCCAGCGCCGCGAGCGTCGCACGAGGCGGTGCGATTTTCGGACTGAGCACCGGGCCGATGTATTCGGCGAAAAGCGGCGTCACGCGCGCGCCCCGCCACGGCCCCGGTCCAACTCGGATCGCCACGTCGAGCCGTTGGCGGCGGAAATCCACCGGCATGTCGTCCGTCGTCAGACGCACCTCGATGCCGGGGTGGGTGGAGTGGAAGTCGAACAGGCGCGGGATCAGCCAGCGCATCGACATCGTGCCGAGACACGACACGTCGAGCACCTGCCGGTCCGACGCCGTGGCCCGCGAGACCGCCGCATCGATCAGGTCGAACGCGCGCGTGAGGTCCGGCCGCAGCTCCATCGCCGCGCGCGTCAGGACGAGGTGGTTGCGCGGCCCCTCGAACAGCGGCACGCCGAGCACCGCCTCCAGCGTGCGGATCTGGCGGCTGATCGCGCCGTGCGTCACGCCGAGCTCCTCGGCCGCGAGGGTCATCTGCCCGAGCCGCGCCGTCGCCTCGAACGCTCGCAGCGCCGTGAGCGGCAGCGCGCCCCGTTTCATGTGCTAAAAGCTCACATCGAGCGTGACGGAATATCGTTTTTCAGCGCCGATGTGGTCGCGCATACCCTTGTGCATGCCAATTGAAATCACAACGACCGCTCGCCCGGCAAGCGCTCTTCGCGCCGCCGCTTCCGTGCTCCGACGCCTCGCACACACGCCGGCCGGCCCAAGTCTGGGGTGCATGTGATGGAGCCCGCAGTGTTCATGGCGGTACTGGGCGCGGCGGCACTGCATGCGGGCTGGAACTCGATGATCAAGGTCGGTCTCGACCGATACTCGTCGGTGCTGCTCCTCGCGTTGGTGCAGGGGACGATTGCGCTTCTCTTCCTGCCGTTCGTCGCGCTGCCGGATGGAGCGGCGGTCCCATGGCTCCTCGCCAGCGCGGTGCTCCATTGCGGGTACCAACTGTTCCTCGTGCAGGCCTACACCCATGCCGACCTCAGCCAGGCCTACCCGATGGCGCGCGGCACGGCGCCGCTGATCGTGACGGTCGTCTCGGCATTATGGCTGGGCGCGGTGCCGAGCCTGCAGGAGCTGGCCGCGATCCTGGCGATTTCCGGCGGAGTTCTGGCGCTGTCGGTGGAGCGGTCAGGCGGCGTGCGGATGCCGCGCAAGGGGCTCTACTACGCGCTCGGCACCGCCTGCTTCACAGCCGCCTACACGTTGGCCGATGGCGTCGGCGCCCGTATCGCCGGCACCGCCACCGGATTCATCATGTGGATGATGGCGCTCGACGCGCTCTTGATGGCCGCGATCGCCGGCGTGGTGCGCGGTCGCAGCGCCTTCACGCGCCTGCCGGCGGCCGGGCTGCCCGGCTTTGCCGCCGGTGCGATGTCGCTCGGGTCCTACTGGATCGCGGTGTGGGCGTTCACGCAGGCGCCGATCGCGCTGGTCGCCTCACTGCGCGAATCCAGCATCCTCTTCGCGATCCTTATCGCCGCCGTCGTCATGCGCGAGCCGGTGAGCGGCAAGCGGTGGATGGCGGCGGGCTGCATCGCGCTGGGTGTCGTGGCGGCTCGGATCTGAGAACGAAAAAAAGCCGCCCTGCGGCGGCCAGTTGATCGAAGGTGAACGTCGCACTCGCGCGAGACGGTCAAGGACCACATCGCAGCAATGCGCACCATCCGTGCATGGTTCCGAAAGAGGCAGAATTTTTTCTTCCGCCTCACCGACGCCGATCTCCCCTCGCGCCCGCGGGTCACATCCGCGGACGCCCGTGAGGTCAGCGAAATCCTCAGACCAGCAGAAGCGTAATCTGCGGGAACAGGAGGATCAGCGCGAGAACGAAAAGCTGCAGGCCGATGAACGGCAGGAAGCCCTTGAAGATGTCCGGCAGCGTGATGTGCGGCGGGGCGACCGACTTCAGATAGAAGGCGGCCGGTCCGAACGGCGGTGACAGGAACGACACCTGCATGTTCACGCAGAAGAGGATGCCGAACCAGATCCGACGTCTCGCCGCGGTCATCCCGAGGTCGAGCTTCAGGATGATCGGCAGGAACACCGGCATCACCAGGAGCACGATGCCGACCCAGTCCATCAGCGCGCCGAGGAACAGGAAGATCACCATCATGATGAGGATCACCGACATCGGCGCCAGGTCCGCCCCGGTGATGAGGTTGGCTACGTAGGCCGGGCCGCCGGCGATGGAGTAGGCGCCCGCCAGCGCCGTCGCGCCGAACGTCACCATCAAGATGGTGCCGGTGGATTTGAACGTGCGCTGCAGCGATTGGTAGAACAGGCTCCACGTGAACTCGCCGCGGAGCATGATGAAGATGAGCACCGCGACCACGCCCATGCCGGCCGCCTCGGTGATCCCGGTGACGCCGCCGTAGATGGACCCGAGCACGACGAACACGACGACCATCGGCGCGACGAGGCCCTTGCCCATCGCCCAACCTTCCGCGACCACGGCGCCGGCCGAACACCGGGTAGGCGACGACCACCAGCAGCGCCGCGGCGCCGAAGAGGCCGAAGGCATCCGTCATCGGGTCGGCACGAAGAGGCCGCTGGTGCGCCCGCCGACGGTTGACTGCGCCAGACGAGCAGCGCCGGAAGCGACGGCGACACCCGAGACCAGCGCCATCATGAAGGCGAGGAAGCGCACCGGCTTGCGCCAGCCGACGAGATCGCCTTCCTGCTCCTCCGGCAGCGGCGCCAGCGACGGGTTCAGCTGCGTGCGGATGACGATGTAGATCAGATAGCACGAGGCGAGGATGAAGCCCGGGATGAACGCGGCGGTGAAGAGCTTCTGGATCGATGTCTCGGTGACCAGGCCGTAGATGATGAGGACGATCGACGGCGGGATCATCGTGCCCAGCGAGCCGGAGGCGCAGATGGTGCCGATGGCGAGGTTCTGGTTGTAGCCGAGGCGCAGCATCTGCGGCAGCGCGATGAGGCCCAGCAGCACCACCTCGCCGCCGATGATGCCGGACATCGCGGCCATGATGATCGCCATGATCGCCGTCACCAGGGCGATGCCGCCGCGGGTGCGCGACAGCCACACGTTCAGCGACGCGTACATGTCGCGCGCCAGGCCGGAACGCTCGAGCAGCGAGGCCATGAAGATGAAGAGCGGGACCGAGATGATGACGTAGTCGGTCATCAGCCCGTAGATGCGCTGTGAAAGGATCGAGAACGGGCCCGTGCCGAACTGAGCGGAACAGGACGTCCGGCCCGAAGCGCAGGTAGAGGACGACGACGCCGAGGAAGCCCGACGCAAAGCCGAGCGGCATGCCGATCGCCAGCAGCAGCGACGATGCCGACCAGCAGGATGATCGAGAGCGGGGCGATGTCCATCCCGGAGATGTTGGGAAGGGTCGCGAAGGCGGCCCAGATGGCGTCGCGCAGCCCCTGCGTGGACGGCGCGGTCTCGAAGTCGAGCGGCAACACGAAGATCAGGCCGACGAGCGCGGCGGCGAGGACGATCGCCGCGAGCCGGTCATGACCGACGCACCGTCAGGACGAGGAACCAGACGCCCAGGACGCAAGAAGCGAGAACGATGCAGCTGAACGGCATAGAGGGCATTCGGGGACTGTGCCGGATTTGAGTGGCGCGGGGCGCGGTCGGCGTCAGTCGTGCCGGTCGGAAACGGTCTCGGCGTAGGAGTCCGCGCAGTCTCGATCACGATCGTCTTCGACGACCCTTCGGGCACCGGCGTCTCGTTCCAGTCGGCGATCAGGTTGGCGATCGCCTGAGCGATCATGAGCCCGGCGACGATGAGGATCGCCGGCTTCATGGTCGCCGGGATCGGCGGATCCCAGGCGGTGCCGAAGGTCTCCCAGCGGCCGTACTTCTGCACCGCTTCGTTGAAGCCGCCATGGATCACCATGGCGCCGAAGATGCACGATGCAGATCGTCGAGATGACGTCGAACACGCCGCTGCACGCCAGCGCGGCACGATGTCGTAGAGCATCGTGATGCGGATGTGGCCGCGCTGCTGCAGGACGTAGAGCGCGGCCAGCAGGTAGATGAAGCCGCCGATCCAGAGGCTCATCTCGTTGACCCACAGCGTGGGCCTCTCGAAGAAGTAGCGCATCACGACTTCGTAGAACATGATCGCGACGATCACCGCGACGAAGAACATGCCCACGCGACTGATCGCCAAGGCTGATGTAGTCGATCGGACTCTGGTTCGCTCGACCATCACTTCTCCAGACTTAGGCCAGACTGCGCCTCGACGTCTCGCCTTGAGAGCGGCGGGTGCGCGCACCCGCCGCGTTCGCTTACTGGTTTTCGCCGATCAGACCGATCTTCTTCATGAAGTCCTTCGTGCGAAGCGCATGGATCGCCTGTTTTTGGCGCGGTCGCGACGTGCCCGGTATGGCGTCCCACAGGCCGATTCGGCGAACGCCGTCGCGGACAAGGCTGCTTGCGGTCGTGCGACTCGTCGCTCCACGCGTGCGAAGCGGCGGTCTTGCCGACCAGTCGAGTCACCCGGCCGCCAGCTCGTTGGCCGTCTCCGCGATGCCACCTCGCAGCCGAGAGCGAGTCGCGGAAGGCGAGCTTCTGCCAACCCACCTCGATGATGCGCTGATGTCGTCCGGGAAGGACTCCCACTGCTCCTGCGCATGGCGAAGTGGTCCGCCGGCATGGAGTGGAAGCCGGGGTAGGTCGCGTGCTCCACGACGTCGTAGATGCCGAGCGACTTGTTGATCGAGAGGTTCGACGCGTCAGCGCCGTCGATGACGCCCGATTCCATCGCGGTGAAGATCTCGGTGAAGTCCATCACCACCGGCGAGGCGCCGAGGTTGGCGAAGATGTCGGTCTCCATGCCGGGCGGCGAGCGGAACTTCCAGTTCTCGAGGTCCGCCACCGAAGCGATTTGCTTGGAGGACGACAGCGACTCCGGCCCGTGCACCCACCAGCCGACGAGGAACATGTCGTACTGCGCGTAAAGCTCGCGCGCCATCTCAAGGCCGCCGCCCTCGTAGAGCCAAGCGTACATCTGCCAGGGGGTGTCGTAGCCGCCCATCGGGTCGCCGACGAACTGGAACGCGGTATCCTTGCCGACCTGGTAGGACGGCTGCGTGGTGTCACCGTCGAGGATGCCGTTGACCACGGCATCGAACGTCTCGGCCGACTTCACGACGGCGGAGGAGAAGAACGGCTCGACCACGATGCGGCCGCCGGACATGACATTGATGTCGTCGTAGAACTGCAGCAGCGTCTGGCCGGGCAGCGACGCCTCGGAGAACAGGCTCTGGATGCGCAGGGTATACTCCTGCGCCTGTGCGCCGACCGGCAGCGCCAGACACGCCGACATGGCGCCGATAGCAATGGCGTTCTTCATTCTTCCTCCCAATGGATACCAACCTTGGCGATCTTACGTCGCCAAAGGCGTCAGCGCCGCGCGGATTGCGGCGAAGCGAGTGGCGGGCCGCTGACGGCGGCCCATCGTTTCCGCCCGCCACGGCGGGCGGGCAGTTCGGCGCCGGACCCTTAAACGCCCGGCGGACGATCAGTTGCCCAGCAGCCCGATCGTGTTCAGGAATTCCTTGTGCTTCGCGACGAGCGCCTGCGCATTTTCGGTGGTGGCGAAATCGTCCCAAGCCGACACGGCCGCGTCACGGAACGTGCTGCGGTCTTCGGCCGACCAATCGTGCAGGGTGATGCCGTTCTCCGACAGTTCGTTGGCGGCGCGCTGGATGTCGACGGCGTAGGCGAGCGTCGTACGGAAGGCCAGCTTCTGCATCGCCACCTCGATGATCCGCTGCAGATCCTCCGGCATGGAGTCCCACACGGTCTTGTTGATCGCGAGGTGGTCGGCCGGCATCGAGTGGAAGCCCGGATAGGTTCCGTGGCTGGCGATGTCGTAGAGGCCGAGCGACTGGTTCGTGGACAGGTTCGACGCGTCGGCGCCGGAGATGATGCCCAACTCCAGCGCGGTGAAGACCTCGGTGAAGTCCATGACGACGGGCGAGGCGCCGAGATTGGCGAAGATCTTCGTCTCCATCCCCGGAGGCGAGCGGAACTTCCAATCCTGCAGCGCATCGGGTCCGGCGATCGGCGCGGTGGAGGCGAGCGCCTCCTGGCCTGGAATCCACCAGCCGATCAGCTGCATGCCGAATTCGTTGTAGAGGTTCTGCGCCGCTTCCAAACCACCGCCTTCGTAGAGGAAGGCGTACATCTGCCATGGGGTGTCGTAACCGCCCATCGGATCGCCGACGAACTGGAACGCCGCGTCCTTGCCGGTCTGGTAGGCGCCGCCGGTCATGTCACCGTCGAGGATGCCGTTGACCGCAGCGTCGAACGTCTCGACCGACTTCACGACGGCCGACGAGAAGAAAGGCTCCACGACGATGCGGCCATCGGACATCGTCTCGATATCGTCGAAAAACGTCGCCGCCTGCTGGCCCGAAACGGATTCCGGCGACAGGTGGGTCTGAATGCGGAGTGT
Source organism: uncultured Alphaproteobacteria bacterium (assembly GCA_963771975.1). Taxonomy (GTDB): domain Bacteria; phylum Pseudomonadota; class Alphaproteobacteria; order Rhizobiales; family Amorphaceae; genus Acuticoccus. The sequence continues at coordinate 177,182 of CAVYVL010000003.1, forward strand.
GAATTCCTGCGCCGACGCGCCGGATACGGTCAACGCGGCCACTGCGACGCCAGCGAGCATAGTGCGAATCATTGTTTCCCCCAAAAAAGAGTGGCGCTTTTCGCGCCGTTATCGTTGGAGCCAAAGGCACCTTCGGCAACACTAACCGACGCTGCGGGCCCCAGCAAGAATTACCTTATTGTAGAATATTAGTTCCAGGAGTTTAAGCAGCACCATTGTGATGTTCATCAAATAGGCATGCCGAATATCCTCCCATCTTGTGGTCACCGAGCGAGCAGCTCCCGCACGTTCGGCCCGATCCTCCTCGCAACTCGCCCCTGGCCTCCGCGCCGGGGGCTTTTTTGTGGCGCGGTGGGCGGTTTCCTCCCGCGGCTCAGCGGCGGTGCGAGATCTGCAAAAGTGTGATGCGCATCAAGTTCCCCGACGCGAATCGCAACTACGTCGAGGGAGCCGGTCAGGGCGCTTCCAAGGCCGGCGATCTCCTCGACACTGATCCCGGCTTCGGCCGGGACCTTTTTCTTCGGTCCGGTCCGATGACAGCCACAGCCGCACCCGCAATCGTCCCAGTACAGCCGACGGTCGACATTCGCGCCTTCGATACCGCCGCGGTGACGATAGGGACCGACACCACGTTCATCTTCACCACCCTCGACGGATGGGCCGTCACGATGATCGGCCGCGGCTTCCGCTTCGGCCCGAGCCGCCGGCTGATCGCCGGGACGGTGCGTGCGTTCTTCATCTCCGACAGCACCACCCTCGCCCCCATCGCCGAACACGACGGCCTCGCCATCGAGGTCGTCCAGTAGCGCCTGCCAGCCCCTGCGAACGGGCCACCGGACCGTAAGGTCTCGCGCGGTCAGCCGAACAGGCCGCCCTGGTCCGGTCCCCGCGGCGGCTCGATGCCGAGGTGGGCGAAGGCGCGCGGCGTCAGCAGGCGCCCGCGCGGCGTTCGCTGCAGGTAGCCCTGCTGCAAGAGGTAAGGCTCCACGATATCCTCGATCGCGTCGCGCGGCTCGGACAGCGCCGCCGCCAGGGTCTCGATCCCGACTGGACCGCCGTTGTAGTGCTCGGCCATCAGCATCAGGTAGCGCCGGTCCAGCGCGTCGAGGCCCGCCGCGTCGACGTCGAGCCGCAGCAGCGCCGAGTCCGCGATCTCGCGATCGATCGCCTCCGCACCGCCAACGATCGCGAAATCGCGCACGCGGCGCAGCAGGCGGCCGGCAATGCGCGGCGTCCCGCGCGAGCGCCGCGCGATCTCCACGGCGCCCTCGTCGGTGGTGGCGATGCCCATCAGGCTCGCGCCGCGGCGGATGATCGTCGTCAGATCCTCCACCGAATAGAACTCCAGCCGCAGCGGGATGCCGAAGCGGTCCCTGAGCGGCGTCGTCAGCAGGCCGAGCCGCGTCGTGGCGCCCACGAGGGTGAACTTGGCGAGGTCGATCTTCACCGAACGCGCCGCCGGCCCTTCGCCGATGATGAGGTCGAGCTGGAAATCCTCCATCGCCGGGTAGAGGATCTCTTCCACGTGGGGCGAGAGGCGGTGGATCTCGTCGATGAAAAGGACATCGCGCTCTTCGAGATTGGTCAGCAGCGCGGCGAGATCGCCGGCCTTGGCGATGACCGGCCCGGAGGTGGAGCGGAACCCGACGCCGAGTTCCTTGGCAACGATCTGCGCCAGCGTCGTCTTGCCGAGGCCGGGCGGCCCCACCAGCAGCACATGGTCGAGCGCCTCGGCACGGGCGCCGCGCCGCCTTGACGAACACCTCGAGGTTGGCGCGGGCGGCCGGCTGGCCCACGAAGTCGCCGAGCCGCTGCGGCCTCAGCGCGCGATCGTGATCGCCCGCCTGCTCGTCCGGGGAGAGCGCGCGGTCACTCACGACGACAGCACCTTGAGACCGGCGCGGATGAGTTCCGCCGCCCCCGCCTCCGGCCGCTCCTTGCGTGCCGTCAGCACGGCGCCGCGCGCGGACGCGTCATCGTAGCCGAGGTTGGTGAGCGCCGAGATCGCATCGGCGAGCGCGTCGTCGTCGACGCGGGGGGCCCCGCCGGCCGTCGCGGCGGAGGTCGGCATGGTCATCGCCGGGGCGGGCGCCTTGCTCTTCAGTTCCGTCGCAATGCGCTCGGCGACGCGCTTGCCGACCCCCGGCGCGCGCTCGATTGCAGCGCGGTCGTTCGTCGCGACGGCCACCGCCAAGGCATCCGCCGGGAGAATTGAGAGGACCGCCAATGCCACCTTCGCCCCCACCCCTTGCACGCTCTGCAGCAAGCGGAACCAGTCACGCGAGGCGTGGTCGCGAAACCCGTAGAGGCGGATGAGGTCTTCGCGCACCACCGTCTCGATCACCAGCGTGATCGCCTCGCCGCGCGCCGCGGCGGCCAGATCGCGCAGCGGGACGAACACCTCGTAGCCGACGCCGGCGACGTCGACGATCAGCGCGTCGCGGTCGATCTCGGCGACGGTGCCGCGCAGGCGCCCGATCATGCCGCCGCCGCCGCCCGCGCCCGCGCCGTCCGGTGGCTGGCGTGGCAGATGGCGACCGCGAGCGCGTCGGCCGCGTGCTCGGTCCGGGGCGTCGCCTTGGGGAGCAGGACGCCGATCATGTGGCGGATCTGGCGTTTGTCGGCATGCCCGGCCCCGACGACAGTCTTCTTGACGAGATTGGGCGCATACTCCGCCACGGCGATCCCGCACATCGCCGGCGCCAGGAGCGCCACGCCGCGCGCCTGGCCCAGCTTCAGCGTGGCGGCACCGTCGCGCGACACGAATGTCGCCTCGACGGCCGCCTCCTCCGGATCGATCTCGGCCACCACGCCCTGCAGGCCGCTGTAGAGTGTCGCCAGGCGGTCGCACAGCGGCGCCTTGGGGTCAGACGTGATGGTGCCGGAGGCGACGAACATCAACGCCGAGCCTTTGACGCGGATGGCGCCCCACCCGGTCGCCTGCAGCCCCGGATCGATGCCGAGAATGGTGATCATGCCGTCCCCTTCGCCGTGCGCGACCGCCCGGTCCGCCGGCGTTGTCTCACGGGCAAGGCCCGGCGCAAGCCCGCCGCGGCTTTCCCTTGGGAAGCGACGGTATCAGCCCAAAGTGAACCGTCCGTCACCCATCGCAAAGGCATCCGCCGCATCGATCCCCCGAAGCTTTGCGCCGCGTCATCCAGGGGCACAGCGCGGTCACCTTCGCGGCCGTGATGGGTGGGCGGAGGTCGGAGGTTTCGGCAGGACAAGAACAGCCGGGCGGACGTGCAGACGCGTGGCGGCTGGAGGTGCGAGCGCGGTTACCCGACGTCGTTGCCAAGCGGGCTGAAGGTCCGCGAGCAAGCCCCCATCATTCTCAGAAGTAAGATCTATTCCTGCACTCACTTTTCGTGCTACGAATAGTCTACAATTCAGATCCTCTCGTATCATGACGACCGGATGGCATCCTTAGACCCGACGGCGAACGCCGGACCTGAACGCCGGTCGCTCTACCGCGAGAGTGCCCTCGAACATCTCCGCTCGCCGGAGGATGTCGAAGGCCTGATGCGTGTCGTCGGCCCGAGCGGGTGGGCCGTCGCCGTCGCCTTCGCGCTGGTACTCGCAGGCGCCGTCTACTGGAGCATCTTCGGCAGCGTGGCCACCATCGTGACCGGCCGGGGCATTCTCGGCCCGGCCTTCGGTGAGGTGCGGGAGGTCGTCGCCTCGCACGTCGGCGTCCTGCGCACGCTCGAGGTGTCGCTCGGCGATACGGTGAAGGTGGGCGACAAGCTCGGTTCGGTCGAGATCTACGAGGCGCTGGAGGACAAGCGAGACGCCGAGCGCACGCTGAAGTCGCTGCAGAACGAACACTCGCGCCTCGTCGACTACTGGGACAGTTACATGGCCCAGCAGGACAGCAGCCTTCAGAACGAGGCGGTCGACCTCGACAATCAGATCAAGTGGGCGTCGGATCGCGTGGACAGTCGCCAGCGCATCCTCGACGGGATGCTCGACCTCGCCAGGAGAGGCTTCGCGACGGAAGTGCAAGTGGAAGCCTCGCGCGAGGAGCAGGTCGACGCGGCAACCGACCTCGCTCAGGCACGGCTGAAGCGCCAGGCGATCGACAGCCGCCGCCTGGAGCTGAAAAATCAGCGCATGACCGCGATGCAGAACATCGAGGACCGTCTGCTGGACGCGAAAGAGCGGCTCAGCGACGCCAAGGGGGTTCTTTCCGATGGCGGCGATCTGATCGCCGATACCGACGGGCGCATCGTCGAGGTCGCGGGCCGGATCGACGCCTACGTTCAGCCGGGCTCTCCGATCCTCACGATCCAGGCGGTGCGCGCGGACCTCGAAGGCGTCTTCTTCGTCGCGCCCTCGCAAGGCAAGCGCGTGCAGGAGGGGATGGACGTCAACGTGGCGCCGACCATCGTCGAGCCGGAGCGGTACGGCACGATCCGCGCCAAGGTGGTGTGGGTGACGCCCGAGCCGCAGACCGACGCGGCCGTCGCCCGCCAGATCGGCAACCAGACGCTGGCCCAGTCGCTGATCGGCAGCGAGTCCCCGATCGCCTTCGGCGTCACGCTGGAGGACGATCCCAAAGCCCCCTCGGGCCTGAAGTGGACGTCGGGCACCGGGCCGAGCAGTCCGATCCCCGTCGGCACCATCGCCAATGCGGACGTGGTGGTGAAGAAGGAGCCGCCGATCGTCCTCGTTATCCCGGCACTGCGCCGCATGTTCGGGCTGGAGCCGTGAGCCTTGGCCCGATAAGTCGATGAAATCCTATCGCAGCAGCCGCCCCCGCCTGCCCTTCCTGCGACGCACCAAGACGCCGACGATCCTGCAGATGGAAGCGGTAGAATGCGGCGCGGCGTGCCTTGCCATGATGCTCGCCTATTATGGGCGCTGGGTGCCGCTCGGCGAGCTGCGCCTCGCCTGCGGCGTCTCGCGCAACGGCTCCAACGCGTGGAACGTGATGCAGGCGGCACGCCGCTACGGGCTCGAGGCCCGCGGCCTGAAGGTCGAACTCGCCGGCTTGAAGGCGACGTCCCTGCCGGCAATCATCTTCTGGAACTTCAACCATTTCGTCGTCCTGGAACGGATCGACGCTCACGGTGCGCGCATCAACGACCCCGGGGCCGGACGCCGAGAGGTCCCGCGCGAGGAGTTCGACGCCAGTTTCACCGGGGTCGTCGTCGAGCTGGCGCCCGGCCCCAGCTTCGAGCGTGGGGGACAGAGGCCGTCGGTCCTGCGCGCGTTGAGGAACTATAGCCGCGGGTCGGAAACGCCGTTCGCGTTCATCGTGTTCGTCACGCTCCTGCTCATCATCCCCGGGCTCGTCACACCGGTCATCGGCAAGGTCTTCGTCGATTCGTATCTGATCGACGGGCAGCGTCATTGGGTGAGACCGCTCATTCTGACGTTCATCGCTGCATCGATCATCAGCGTCGGCCTTAGTACACTCCAACGCTACTATCTGATGCGGTTTTCTGTGCGCATCAATCTGGGTATGACCACACGAATGCTGTGGCACATCCTGAACCTGCCGGTAGAATATTTTACGCAGCGCTACGCGGGTGACATCGCCACGCGGCTGAGCGCGGCCGGCCGTGTCGCCTCGCTCGTCTCCGGCCCCCTCGCCATCAACCTCGTCGGGATCATCTCGATCCTCTTCTACGGGGGGATGTTGTTTGCCTACAGCCTTCCCCTCGCCTCGATCGTCGTGGGCGGCGCTCTCCTCAACGTGGCGATGGCGCGGGTGGTGTGGATGCGGCTCGAGAACGCCCGCCATCTCCTCGCCAAGAACGGGGCGGAGCAGGCGTCCGCGCTGCTGGGCGGGCTCGCGGCGATCGAGACGATCAAGTCGGCCGGCCAGGAGGACCAGTTGTTCGCCCGCTGGGGCGGCCTTCAGGCGCGTTTCGTCTCGCTGTCCCAAACGATCGGACGGGAGAGCGCGCTGCTGCGGCTCCTTCCCGGCGGCCTGTCGGCGATCGGCGGAATTGCCGTCCTCTCTCTGGGTGCGCTGTTTGTGCTGGAAGGGCGGCTCACCATCGGTGACCTCTTCGCCTTCCAGATCCTCGCTCAGAGCTTCAACGGTCCGGTGAGCGGTCTCGTCGGCCTCGGTTCGACGCTTCAGAGCGCGCAGGTCGACCTGCACCGGATCGACGACGTGATGACCTACGACGCTCATCCCGACGCCAGCCCGCCGCCGCCGAAGCGGAGCATTTTCCGCCGCCGCAGATGGCGCCGCCCCGCCGCCGCGCCGCCCGCGCTGATCCCTGCGGTCATTCCGGCGCCCACCGGTCCCGCGGGAAAACTCACGGGGCGGTTGGAGTTGCAGGGCGTTACCTTCGGCTACAGCCGCCTCGCCGATCCGCTGGTGAGGGACGTCAGCCTCCGCCTCGAGCCGGGCAACCGGGTCGCGCTGGTCGGCTCCAGCGGTTCGGGCAAGTCGACCATCGCCAAGCTCGTCTCCGCGCTCTACCGGCCTTGGGAGGGGCGCATCCTCCTCGACGACGCGCCGATCCAGACGATCGACCGGCAGCGCCTCGTCGCCTCGATCGGGGTCGTCACCCAGGACGTGACCCTATTCGCGGGCAGCCTGCGTGACAATATCGCCCTCTGGGACCCCACGATCGACGACGCGACGATCCAGCGGGCGATCGAGGATGCGTGCCTCACCGATCTGCCGCTGCTGAAGGAAGGCGGGCTCGACGCGAAGGTCAATGAGAGCGGGCGCAACCTCAGCGGCGGCGAACGCCAGCGCGTGGAGATCGCCCGGGCGCTCGCCAAGAACCCCACGATCCTGGTGATGGACGAGGCGACCGCCGCGCTCGACCCGGTCACGGAGGCGGAGATCGACACCAACATCCGGCGCCGGGGCGCCGCCTGTCTCATCATTGCGCAGCGGCTGTCCACGGTGAGGGACTGCGACGAGATCATCGTCATCGACCACGGCCGCATCGCCGAACGGGGCACGCACGATGCGCTCCTCGCGCAAAATGGCGCGTACGCCACATTGATCGCCTCGCGATGACCGGGAGCGAGCCGAGCGGCGCCCCCTCGTTCGACGACCTGCCCCGGCCGGCCAGCCTGCCCAAGGCGGCACGGCTCAACGAAGCCACAGGAATGTGGGTCGTGGAACGCGGCGAGGTGGATATCTTCGCCGTGCTGGCGCCGGGCGGCGGCATCTACGGCCCGCTCCACCCCCTCGGGCGGCTCGGCCCGGGCGAAGCCTTCGCCGGGCTCGGCGCCCCCGCCGTCGACGGCGCGCCGGATATTCTCGCGATCCCTGTGCGGGATGCGGTGCTGTGCTCGGTCCCGGAGACGGAGGATGGCGCGGGGGACCTACTGGACGGCTTCATTGCCCACCTCATCGCCTGGAGTGCGCCGGATGCAGCACCGCGCGGCACGGTGCCGATGCAGCCCGGCATGGCGTTGACGCTGCCCGCCGGGACCGGCCTCTGCGCTGCGTCGCCGCTGATCTGGCTCCTGTCCGATCAACCGCTGACGATCGGTAGCGGCGGCACCGTGGCGCCGCGAACGATCGTGCCGCTCACGCGCGATCTCTGGGTGAGGGCCGACGCCGAGGCGCACTGCCAGACCGCCGACAGCGCCGGATTGCCGAACGACGCCACGCGCGCGGCGGCCCGTGCCGGCGCCATCGCCATGGCGCTCGCGGCGATCGGGCGGACGACCGGCCAGGCCCGCAAAGGTGCCGCCGCGGCGATCGCGGCAAGTGACGCGGCGGCGCTGCTGCGGGTGCGCACCTCGGCCGCTGCGCTCGCCGGCACAATCGAGCGCAGGTTGCGCGACCCGGGCGCACAGCACCGGGAGGATCCCCTGCGCTTCGCGTGCGCGCGCGTCGCGGCCGCCGAGGGCTTCGCACTCGATCCCTCGCCCCCGGCCATTCCCTCGTCGACGCGCGACACCGCGGGCGGTCGCGAGGCCGCAATCACCGCCATTGCTCGCGCGAACCGCGTTCGCACGCGCCGCGCACGCCTCGCGACCGGCTGGTGGATGGCCGACTACGGCCCGTTCGTCGCATTCAAGCGCAGCGGCGAGCCGGTCGCCCTCACCCCGACCAGCCTCGGCTACAGGGCAACCGAGGCCGATGGCACATCGGTCAAGGTAACGGCGGCCTATGCCGACCAGCTCGACCGCAACGTGTTCGCGTTCTACCGCACCTTGCCCGAGGGCAAGTTGAAGGGCCGCCAGATCTTCGCCTTCGCCTTCAAGCGCAGCGTATCGACGACCGCGATGATCCTGCTGGGATCGTTCGCGGCCTCGATCCTCGGCCTCCTGACGCCCATCGTCTCCGGCCACATCGTCGACGACATCATCCCTCACGCCGAATACGACCAGCTCACCCAGGTGACGGTGGTGCTGATCGCGGCCGCCTTCGCCTCGCTCGGCTTTCATCTCGCGCAGTCGATGGGGGAACTGCGCCTGCGAGGGCGGCTCGACGCGGCCGTCCAGTCGGCCGTCTGGGACCGCCTCCTGCGCCTGCCAAGCACGTTCTTCGGCGCCTACGACGTCGGCGACCTCGCCAACCGGGCGGCCGGCATCAACACACTCTCGCGCGCGCTGACAGGCGCCTCGGCCAACGCCCTCTTCGGCGGACTGTTCTCGATCACGAGCTTCGGCCTGATGGTCTACTACGAGGCCCGGCTCGCGTTCGTCGGCCTCCTCGCGGTGCTGCTGGTGATCGGGACCGGCATCGGCTTCGCCTGGTACGACCGCCTCGTCCAGCGCCAGCAGCTCGAGTTGCGGGGCAATCTGTCCTCGCGCATCTTCCGGTTCATCCGCGGCATCGAGACCATCCGGGTCAACGGCGCCGAACGTCTCGCCTTCAGCGACTGGGCAGGGCGCTACGCCCGCGACGTTCATTTCCAGCTCCGCAGCACGATGCTCGGCTTCGGCCGCGAACTCGTGTCGACGGCGATTTTCTCGGCGTTCGGCGCCTGCTCGCTGATCTTCTTCGCCTTCGTCGCCGGGGACGTCAGCACCGGCACCTACATCGCGTTCCACGCGGCCTTCGGCCAGCTCGCCGGCGGACTGTCCGGGTTCGCCGGCGCGCTGATGACGGTGTTCTCGCTGGCACCGATCTACGAGCGCACCCAGCCGATCCTGGAGAGCGAGATGGAGGACGGTTCCAGCCGCGCCGACCCGGGCGAGCTGACCGGGCGGATCAAGCTGACCGATGTCACCTTCGCCTACGAAGGATCCAAGCGGATGGTGCTGGACGGCGTGTCGATGAACGTCAGCCCCGGCGAGTTCATCGCCGTCGTCGGCGCGTCGGGCAGCGGAAAGTCTACGCTCCTGCGGTTGCTGCTGGGCTTCGAGCGCCCGACGAGCGGCCTCATCACCTACGACGGGCGCGAGCTTTCGACCCTCGACCCCAGCGCCTTCCGCCGACAGCTCGGCGTGGTGCTACAGAACGGCATGCTGCTGCCCGGAGCGATCCAGGACAACATCACCATGAACGCCCCCTTCACGCAGGAGGAGGTATGGCAAGCCGTGCGCGACGCCGGGCTCGAGGGCGACATCAAGGCGATGCCGATGGGGCTTCAGAACTCCCGTCAGCGAGGGCGCGTCGACCTTTTCCGGCGGTCAGAAGCAGCGCCTCTTGATTGCCCGGGCGCTGGTGCGACGCCCCCGCATCGTGATCTTCGACGAGGCGACGAGCGCGCTGGACAACGTCACCCAGACCCACGTGAGCGAGGCCCTCTCGCACATCAACGCGACGCGGATCGTCATTGCGCACCGCCTGTCGACCATCGTCGACGCCGATTGTATTTATGTTCTCAAGGACGGGACCTTCGTCGAGAGCGGCCGGTACGAAGAGCTCCTTGAAGCAGGTGGGGCTTTCGCGACGCTGGCGCAGCGGCAGTTGATCACTCAGTGACAAGATCCGCGTGCGATTTCCGACGATTAATATCAGGAATTTCGTTGTGTCCTCGCAGCATTGCGGCTACATTTGTGCATGTGTACTGGAGCGCAGCAACCTGTTGGCGAGCCATGGAATACTAACTAGCATTTCTCATTGTGTCCCCGCGCGGAATTGGATCTTCAAATTCTCCGCGGGCGAATAGTCGGAGTGACGGTCCCATCAGGCGCCCGATCTAGCGCTTGCAGGAATGCCGCACGACCTCATCAATGATGTGTAGATCCGCGCACAAGAAGTTCGTCCTGCGGGATCATGTCATGTGCTCATAATGCTGGACGACCAGGAACGGCGATGAAGCCGAATACCGACCGAAAGGAACACGGGCATGTCGGATGAAAACAAAGTTACGAAAATGACGGTCTATACGAAGATCGAGCATGTCGACCGGGCGCATCTCACCGAAGACGAGCTCAAGTCGATCGACGGCGGCTTCAGTCTCTCGGGCGTTTGGGACGACGTGAAGTCGGCCGCGTCGGATGTGGGCCAGGCCGTGGAGAACCACCCGTGGGAGACCGTCGGCTTCGCCGCCGCCAGCGTTCTGACCGCCGGCGCCGTTGATGGTGTCGCCGCAGGCGCTGCGCTCAGCGACGCGACGGTGGGCGCCATGGCGAACGCCGCCGGGATCACGACCGGTCAAGTGGCGGCCGGCGTTGCAGCAAATGCGGCCACAGCCGGGGCCGGTGCGATGATGGTCGGAACGGGCGCCGCCGTCGGAGAGGACAAAGTCAGCTAAGGAGCTGCTCATGCGCCGTTTCGAGCGCAGATGAGATCAACGGACCACTTGGGTCTCGAGCGGCCCTCTCGCTCTGGCGCTTTCGACAGAGCGGAGAGTTTCTCGGATTTCGTTCGCACGGAACCGGGTCCGCCGAAACCCCCTCCCCGTAGATTGAACGGGCCGCGCGCCATCAGAGTGGTGTTCCACGAGTCGTTCCTCATGCCGAAACGATAAGCGCCGCGCAGGCTTGGCCTGCGCGGCGCTTATCGTTTCGCGGCTCGTCAGCATCAACCGCTTCAGGCGCACTGACGGAACGCCAAGACCGTCCGCTGGCGGTGGCTCACAGGTCTGCGATGTCGCGGACTGCCCGCCTCAGGGCCGGCGGCTGCCTCGCCAGCCTCTGATACCAGCGCGCCTAATTCATGACCTGTTCGATCCACGGCTGTAGGCAAAGCGATCGCAGGCGGTCTGTCTCGGCGAGGAGGGCGTTCCAGGCCTCGCAGCAGGCATCGACGATGGCGTCGGTGTCGGCGAGCAGCCGCAGGCTGAGGTAGCGCTCACGCAGATACAGCCAGACGCGCTCCATGGGATTGAGCTGTGGGGAGTAGGGCGGCAGCGGTACCAGGGTGACGTTTGGTGGAACCAGGAGAGCCCTGGCCCCGTGCCAGCCGGCGCCGTCCAGAACCATGACGGCGTGCTCGTCTGGGCCGAGCGTTTCGGCGAAGCGGTCTAGAAAGACCTGCATCGCAGCCGTGCCGACCTCGGGAAGAACGAGAGCGAAGGCGGCCTCGCCATCGGCCCGGGCCGCGCCGAACAGATACGTGAAGGAGAAGCGCCGGTCCTGGCGTCCCGGCGGACGCTCGCCCCTCAGCCACCAGCGATGGCACAGTCGACCTTTCTGGCCGACCCGCATCTCGTCCTGGAAATAAAGGACGATACGCTTGTCCGGATGAGCCGCGGCGGCCGCGTTCAGCGCGTCGCTGGGCCCCTTTTTTGGAACCCGGCCTGGCGCTCGGGCGACATCTTCGGGTGCTGTGGCCGTGCCTTCTGGCGGGAAAAACCTTCGCGGCGCAAGATCCGCGACAGGCTCTGCGGCGTGATCGTCTTGCCGAACCGTTCGTCGACGAAGCGGCACAGATCCGGCAGCGTCCAGCTCGAGACCCCGTCCGCCTCGGGGTCGGGACCCCTGAAGATCCGCTCTGCAAGCAGCGCGAGCTCGCATTCGCTCAGCGCCGGCGGGCGGCCGCCCCGCGGACGATCCGAGAGCCCTGCCACCCCTTCGGCGTTGTAACGTACGACGGCGTCGCGCAGCGCTTGCCGCTCCATCCCGGCTGCCTCCGCGGCGTCGGCGCGGCTCATCCCGTCGAGCGCATTGGCAATCGCCAGCATCCGCCTTGCCGTGTGCACCGACCCCTCGCAGCGCGCCATCCGGCGCAACTCGTGCGCCGAAACCGTGCCATCGATCTCCAGCCCGTGCGCCATCGTACCGCCCCCCGAATCACCGCTGTGATCCAGAGGGAATCAGAACCGGACGACCGAAACCTTATCGAGTCATGAGAATGGCGCGCCGGTATGAGACACGCGCTTCCGGGGAACGATCTTCAGAGCAGAATGCGCGGAGGTCGAAGATCGGAACGGGCTCCGATGAAGCTCGCACCTCATACCGGCCACCCAGGATCCGTGACTGCGACTTCATGGTTGCACACTCGAATACCAGGAGCGCGCACCGGCGCGTTGTTAAAGATCGCCCTGCGAAAAAAGTCGCAGGACGCTCTCACCTCATCAGCGAGAGCACCTCTTGCTCGCTCTATCGGTCCAGCGCGCGATGCCTAGAAAATGCTCTTCGCGTCGTCCCACAGGTCTTTCGCGCCGCTCTCGACGTCGCCGCCAACGGCCTCGGCGCCCTTGACCGCGGCGGTGCCGACTTCACCCGCCGCAGCGCCGGCCACTGACCCGACTGCGGTGATGGCAGCCGCGGCGCCCCACGCCACCCCCTCGGCGGCGAGCGCTGGGGCGCAGAACACGGTACCGGCCGCGGCGCCGACACCTGCGCCGACCTCACCGGCCGTGGCCCAGGCCGATTGTCCGCCGGACACGTCGCTCAGCTCGTCCTCGGTCAACTCGACGGGGGCATCCTTGCCCGGGATGTTGTGATCTGTGCTCATCGTCTCTCCAATCGTTGCCAGTAGATCTGAACGCCCGATCGTCTATCGTGTGCCACCTCAACAAGCCAACGCTGCTGTGCAGCACGAGCAGTCCACAGTGGATGATCCCGCCGAATGGTGCAACTCTAGAAATGATGAATGCATGACTAAAATAGCGCCGCAGCCAATCGGCCCAAGAGAGCGTCTTCGTCTTGCGCGCATCGGCAGCAAATCAGTCGTCTAAAGTCCTCGCCTTGCAACCTCTCCGGGTGCAATCGCCGCGCGAACCTTGGCGGCAAGCTTCGCTCTGCCGAATGGCTTACCGAGTACGTGCTTGTCCGGATCGAACCGTCCGTCACGGACAATCTCATTGAAGGCGTAGCCGGTGATGAACAAGACCTTCAAGACGGGTTGCTTCATGCGCGCGCGATCTGCAAGCAAACGCCCGCTCATCCCTCCCGGCAATACGACGTCGGTCAGTAGAAGATCGATATCCGGGCGGATATCCAAGATCGTGAGTGCCGCCGGCCCGTCCATCGCCTCGAGAACATCGTAGCCAAGGTCAAGCAGCGTTTGCTTGATGTAGATCCGGATGTCCTCTTCATCCTCGACCACCAGCACGAGTTCGCCCGCGCCGCGCTCCTCATCATCGGTATTCGCACCGCCCGGCGCGGCAGCCTCTCCGCCCCCCAGAAACCTCGGCAAGTCGACCTCGACCGTCGTTCCCACACCGATTTTACTCAACAAACGAACATCGCCCGCTCGACTGCCGGGCGAAGCCATAGATCTGGCTGAGGCCGAGCCCAGTGCCCTTCCCGGCCTCCTTGGTGGTGAAGAATGGCTCGAACGCTTTCTCGATGGTGGCCTCGTTCATGCCGGTGCCGGTGTCCGTGATGGCGATCCGCACGTAATCGCCAGCCGGCAGCGGTTCGGCGAGCATAGCAACGTCAGCCTCGTCGAGCGTGGCATTCCCCGCCCTGATCGTCAGTGTGCCGCCGCCCGACATCGCGTCCCGCGCGTTCACCGCCAGGTTAAGAATGGCGTTTTCCAATTGATTGGGATCGGCCTGAATCCGCGAGATTCCCGGCGCCAGCACAGTTTCCAGCGTGACGGCCGGGCCGAGCGTCCGACCCAGCATCTCGGACATGTCGGCGACGAGCGCCTCCACGTCGATCGGTTGGGGGTCCAGCGGCTGGCTGCGTGAGAATGCGAGGAGCCGGTGCGTGAGCGCCGCAGCACTTTGCGCGGCCTTCATCGTCATCCCGATGAACCGACTGCGGCGATCGACGTCGTCCGGCCGAGACCGCTGCAACAGCTCCATACTGCCGATGATGACGGTTAGTAGATTGTTGAAATCATGGGCAACGCCGCCGGTGAGCTGCCCGATCGCTTCCATCTTCTGGGCCTGGTGCAGCGCCTCCTCGACCCGCAAACGCTCGGCCACCTCGGCTCGGACGCGGTCTTCGAGGGTGTCGTTGAGCCGCTTCAACTCCTCGGCCATCACCTCGGCCCGCTGGCGGGCGGCCAGCAGCTCGCGCTCATAGGCCCGCCGGTCTGTCGCGTCGAACATGGTGAAGCGATGAACGTACGGCTTGTCGTCGCCATCACATTTCTGAACGACGTTCACCAACAATGGAAGCGGTTTGCCCGTGGCGTCACGCAAATCGAAGGCGACCTCGCGGACGTAGCCCTGCATGTAGAGCAGCGGGAGCAAGTGCGTGTCGTAATAAATACGGCCGCCAACGGGGAGGAGATGCCGAAAGCTTCGGTCGATGAGATCGTCTCTGCTCCGCCCAAGCCATCGCAGAAACGTCGAATTGACGCGCACGATCGTGCCGTCCGGACGGGTCGACACGTACCCGCAGGGCGCCTCCTCGTAGAGCTCCTCGGCCGTTTCGAGCAGGCTTTCGCGATCAGCCAATCGATGTCGACCCCTTCACGCCCTCACCGTTGAAGAAAGCCCGGATCGCCGCGATTGTCTCGCCCGGCGCACTGAGATGCGGGCAATGACCTTTCGCTTGCAACTGAACGAACGTGCTGCGCGGAATGTGCTCATGCATGTAGCGCCCGGCGGACACGGGCGCGATGGCATCCTCGGAGCATTGCAGTATGAGGGCTTCGGCCTCAACTCGCGGGAGTGCGCTGCGGTCGTCGGACAGGAACGTCACGCGCCCAAAGTGTTTGGCGATCTCGGGATCCGTCCGGCAGAAGCTGTTTTCGAGCTCCGCACTCAGCTCGGGGCGGTCGGCATTGCCCATGATCGCCGGCGCCATCTGGCTTGACCAACCCAGATAGTTGCTGTCGAGCACCTCGAGCAGACCGTCGATCTCGTGCCTCTCGAACCCGCCGACATAGTCACCGTCGTTGATGTACCGTGGCGAGGGTCCGATCAGAATGAGCTTCGAGAACAGGTGCGGCGCACGAACTGCCGCCAGCACCCCCACCATCGCGCTGACGGAGTGCCCCACGAACACGATATCGCGAAGGTCTAACGCCTCGCAAATTTCAACAACATCGCCAGAATAGCCATCAAGACTAGCATATTTGCTCCAGTCATAGGCGGTCGCGTCAGAATTTCCGTGGCCAATATAGTCGAATGTGATGACTTTGTAATTGTCCGCGAACGCCGGCGCCACGAGACGCCACATCTCCTGGGAGCACCCGTAACCGTGCGCGAACATCATCGGGGGTCCGACCCCGGAGACTTCGAACGTCGTGGCGATTGAGGATTGAATTCATTACGCGCTTCGGGGTGAGTGGGGCGATGCGGTGCGATGGGGCTCAAGCGGACAAATTTCGTGCGGAGCCTTTGGAAAGACGATTCAGGCCGGCCACTCACGATCGGTCGCGCTTGCCGCTCGCGGCGCCCCCTTCGGTCAGACCGCGCGGCTCGCGGATGGTGCCACGATAGAACTCGCAACGCGCTTTCCAGCGGCGAAGGAGGGGTCTGATGACGACGCATGGAGTTCGGTACTCGCCCCTTAAACGGCCTGAGCCACGGAGACAGCTTGAGCCACGGCGGCCACCAGCTCAGGCGACGAGGCAATGTTCTTGGTGTTGACGGTCCTGATAGTGCGCCTCCTTTACTGCGGTAGCAATCTTTTCCACCTGCTGCCAGCACAACGAGGTCGCACCAGTACCGCGGCAGCGCGTGCCGCTGAGCGGGGTTCGGGATCGGTGATGGGGCCGCCGACGCGGCCACGGCAGCACAAAAAGGATCGCGGTGGAGGGCAGCATGGAGGCGGCCACCGGCTTCGCGCACCTCAAATATACGGCGAAGGTCGCGGTTCCGCGCCGCTGCGGCCGGCGCGGGAGGCTCATCGCCTGTCGCGGACGTCATGCGGCGGCGTGCGGCTGCCACGGCAGGATGGGACGCGGCCGGAGCCGAGGCGATCATCGCATGGCGGCAGCGAAACGGCGTTCGTGGGCAATCGTCGCCGCGCGGCACATGCCTGCGCGGCGCGATCGTCCCATCAGGCCGCGGCGAGCTTCTCCATGATCTCGTCGGACATCTCGTAGTTGGCGAACACCTTCTGGACGTCGTCGTCGTCCTCGAGCACGTCGATGAGCTTCATCAAGGTCGCGCCCTTGTCCTCGTCGACGGGGGTGGTGTTCTGCGGGCGCCAGATGATCGACACCGACTGCGGCTCGCCCAAGCTCTTGGTGAGGGCGCTGGAGACCTCCGCCACGTCCTCGAACGCACACGTGATCACGTGGCCCTCGGTGTCCGAGACGACGTCCTCGGCGCCCGCCTCGATGGCGGCCTCCATCACGGTGTCGGCATCGCCCGCCTCGGCGACGTACCAGATCTCGCCGACACGATCGAACATGAAGGCGACCGACCCGGTCTCCCCCAGCGCCCCCCCGTGCTTGGAGAACGCCGAGCGCACCACACCGGCGGTCCGGTTGCGGTTGTCGGTCAGCGCCTCGACCAAGACGGCGACGCCGCCGGGGCCGTAGCCCTCGTAGCGGACCTCGTCGTAGTTGGCGTCCTCGTCGCCCGACGCTTTCTTGATCGCCCGCTCGATGACATCCTTCGGCACCGACTGGGCCTTGGCGGCCTGCAC
Source organism: uncultured Alphaproteobacteria bacterium (assembly GCA_963771975.1). Lineage (GTDB taxonomy): Bacteria > Pseudomonadota > Alphaproteobacteria > Rhizobiales > Amorphaceae > Acuticoccus. The sequence goes on from CAVYVL010000003.1 coordinate 194,015, forward strand.
CGCCAGGCGCAGACGCGGATTCATCTCCGGGTCCGGCGTGCCCATCTTTGCGGCGACGGTGATCTCGCGCGAGAGCTTGGAAAACAGTTTCGACCGCTTGGCGTCCTGCGCGCCTTTGCGGTGCATGATGTTCTTGAACTTGGAATGTCCGGCCATCGTCGTCCCCTCAACTCACGGGCGGTATTTAGCCGTATTGGGGCACGAACGTAAGGCCGGCTCGCTTCAATGAATGGAGATGAATCGGTCTCCCTCGTGTCGGCCCCGATGATCGAGCGATACACCCGCATCCAGAACCGCGTCTCGTCGAGCTTGTCATCGAGCAGACGGTCGCACGCAATGGCAACCGCGACCATTCCCGCGCTCACACCGTGAATGGCCTCCATCATGTAGCGGGCGTCGGACACGGCGATCTCGTCGCATCCGCGATTGCTGCTGAAAAAAGTGCGTGCCATCGCGAGGCACTTGTCGTCGAGCAAAGCCGAAGGCATTGGAGCCCACCCTTGGGGATGTCGTTTCACCTCCTTGTTTTGTAAAATTTGTAGCCGAGGTTTGGTATATCCTCAAATTGGGGAGGGCGTGCGGTGTACAGTCGTCCATCGCGAGCCACTTGCGCCTCGTCGTCAATGTCTGTTTTGAACAGCTGCTACAGCGAGCGGTTGGGTCGGATCTATGGGTCGGCAAAGCCATCAGATAAAGGGTGACGGCAAAGCGGCCGATCGCGCCGATCCGCCGTCGCACTCACCGCAGGGAAGCATCGTGGACGCCGTCACTGCCGCTCGCAGCATGAACCGAGCCGTTCGAGCCATTCGCGACGCTTATCCGATGGTGCGCCACGTCACTTACGTGGCCGCGCGGTATGGCACCGAGCCGCACCGCGACCCGTACGTGCGCACCACCTACCCCCCGAGCTGGCTGGTGCGGTACCTGTTCAAGCAGTATTGGCGGATCGATCCGGTCGGGCGCGAGGGCTTCCACCGCTCTCTGCCGTTCAACTGGCACGAGTTGGATGACGGCACGCCCGAGGTGACGGCCTTCTTCGAAGATGCGCAGCGCCACGGTCTGGGACGAACAGGATTTCTCATCCCGCTCACCAACAAGAGCAACCAGCGCGGGATCCTCTCGCTCAACAGCGACGAGCCGGATGAGCCGTGGGAGGACTTCACCGACGAAGAGCTCCCCTCGCTGCTCGAAGTCGGGCAGATCCTGCACTTGCGCGCCACTCGCGAGATTTTCGGCGAGGCGACGACGCCGCCGCGGCTGAGCCCGCGCGAGAAAGAGATGCTGCACTGGATCAGCCTGGGCAAGGAAGTCCCGGACATCGCACTGATCACCGGCCTGTCGGAGCACACGGTGCGCACCTACCTGAAATCGGCGCGACTGAAGCTCGAGGCGTCGACCATGGCGCAGGCGGTGGTGAAGGCCGAGCGTATGGGCCTCCTCAACGAAGCCTCCTGAGCTGCGCGCGGTCCGGCATGGGCTGAAACTGGGTTCCGGGCCTCCGCCCGTCTCAGCACAGGCGAGCGTCCGATGACGGCCCCGTCGTCTCCCCCACATGTGCGACCTCGCGGCCGGACGGTCGGCCGCAAGTCCTTGTTGCAATCCATGCGCGTCGGCCAGGCCGGACCCCGGCCGACGCGCATCGGAGCGAACGTCAGGCCGCCTGACGCATCGCGGGCTCGAGGAATCGAGGCGCACGCTGCAGCACACGGTCGTGATGGCCGAGCTGATTACGCACGGCCTGCAATGCATCGCGGCCCGAATTCCGTCAGCCCCAGCATGACGGGGGTGCTGAACTCGTCGCTGCGGCCGACGATGTCGATGCGGGCGCCGGCCCGCCGCCAGATCCGCAGGCGCACATCGTCGAAGTTCGACAGGAACGTCTCGATACCGTTGCGCGCGCCGAACTCCATGCCGGCGAGCAGCATCATCCTTAGCACTTCGATCACGCGGTGGTTCGGATAGTGTTGGCGCAGCAGCGTGTCGTCGACACAGAGCCGCGTTATTTCCCACACGAAAGGCGATTGAAATGCAACCGCATCGGGAAGAGTCTCCGAGAATACGTCCGTGAGCAAGGTGGGACCGGACGTCGGCATGAGGCGCGCCGCAGCATAGAGGTATTGCGCATCGGGATCTGTGTGCAAAAGATACACGGGGTTGAGGTCGTCATACTGATCTTTTTCAGCGCTCCCCTCGCCATCTACCCATTTCAACTGCTCACAGAACACGCGATGCCGAAGATGAAACATCTGGTCGAGAAGGTGACGGAACTCTGCGAACTGACGCGACTTCGATTGCGAAATACATAGCACTCTCCATCAGCGGAATTGCCGATGGAAAAAGGCTTATTGAACCAGAATGTTTTGGTAAACGTCGGTTAGTATATGCGGCAGCACGTATAGATAGTCGCTCATTCTACCCAAGCGGGCAACTGCCCACTTCATGCGCGCAATGCGTCATTATTCCGCATCATATTGGACAATTCACGGCACTAGTCCCAGGCCGTCGGGCCGACCTCTTCGAGATCACCGCCCATTCGGATGGGAACGATCCAACGCGCCAGACCCGTGCGATCATCGGTCTCCACTGCGACACCGCAAATCGTCGCGGGGCCGGTCGCGGGGGTCATCCGCTGACCCGGAACGCGTTCGATCATACGCCGAACCGGCTCGTCCTTGTCCATGCCGATGACGCCGTCGTAGGCGCCGCACATACCAAGGTCGGTAATGAAGGCCGTGCCGCCGGGCAGGACGCGGTGGTCGGCCGTGGGGCAATGGGTATGGGTCCCCACCACCAGCGACACGCGACCGTCCAGCATGTGGCCGAACACCTGCTTCTCGCTGCTAGCCTCGGCGTGGACGTCGACGATGGCCGCGTCCACCTCCGAACCGAGCGCATGCACATCGAGCGCAGCCTCCAGCGGACGGATCGGATCGTCGAGCGGATCCATGAAGACGCGGCCCATGACGTTGGCCACCAGCACGCGCGCCCCGTTGCGGGCGGTGAACATCGCCGCGCCATGGCCGGGCGTGCCGGACGGAAAATTGATCGGTCGCAGCATCCGCGGCTGGCGCTGGATGAAGACAAGCGCCTCGCGCTGGTCCCAGACGTGGTTGCCGGTGGTGATGGCGTCGGCGCCGGCGTCCAGGATGTCTTGCGCGATCTCCTCCGAGATGCCGAAGCCGCCGGCGGCATTCTCGCCGTTGACGACCACGAAATCGAGCGACCACCGTTCCAGCAGGCGGGGCAGATGGGTCTGGACCGCCTGCCGCCCGGCCCGCCCGACCACATCGCCCAGAACGACGATCCTCATGCCGCGCACCGCCGCGCCGGCCGAACGGTCTTGCCGTGTGTCATGTGAGGCGGCCGCATAAGCTGAACTCCAAAATCCGGCCCCGCTCAGGCAACGCGGATTAATTCCCGTTCGGTGAGGATCGCGTCGAGCGGCTGGTCGTGCGGCTCCAGCGGCAGGGCGTCCATCTCTTGCGCCGCGTAGGCGATGCCGACGGTCCGCCGGCCCGGATGCGCCCCCAGCCACCGGTCGTAGTGACCCTTGCCGTAGCCGAGCCGCCCGCCGTCGCGTGTGAAGGCCAGGAGCGGCACGAGCAGTACGTCCGGCACCACCACCTCGCCGCCGCTCGGCTCGGAGAGGCCGAAATCCGCCGCGCTCGAGGGTATCGTCCGGACCCATGACGATGAACTGCATCGCGTCGCGCCCCACCTTCGGCAGGGCAATCCGCGCGCGGCGGGCCAGCACCTCCATCAACGGCCGCGGGTCGATCTCGTCGCGGATCGGCAGGTACCCGGCGACGATCGCGCCTTCGGGCACCGCATCGGCGCGTGCGGCGATGGCCGCCGCCGCGCCCTTGACGGTCGCCGCGGCCTCGCGGCGACGCAGCATCGCCGTCGTGCGGAGCTGAGCTTTGGCCGCGAGGGCCTCGGATGGGGTGCCGCGCCGGACGGTCATGGCCGCAGCGGCGCGCCGACGCGGCGCTCCTCGCGTTGCAAACCCAGCCGCCGCTCGCGCAGGATCACGAAAATTCCCGACGCCACGACGATCGAGGCCCCGACGAGCACGTAAACGCTCGGCACCTCGTCGAAGGTGAAGTAGCCGAACAGGACCACCCAGATCATCGAGGTGTACTCGAACGGGGCGATCAGCGAGGCCTCGGCGTGCTGGTAGGCCTGTGTGAGGAGGAGCTGCCCCACCCCGCCGAAGACACCGATCGCCACCAAACCGAGAAGGTCGATCCATGACGGGACGACCCACGTCGGGATCGTCAGCAACGTCATGACCGTGCCGGCCATGAGAAAGTAGAGCACGATCGTGCTGGTGGCCTCGGTCCGCGCCAGCTGGCGCACGAAAATAGAGGCGAGCGACATGAACACCGCCCCGCACAACGCCAGGACCGCGCCCAGCGCCTTGGTGTCGTTGGCGATGTCGAACCCCGAGCGGATCTGCGGAATGAGGATCACCACGACTCCCAGAAAGCCGATCCCGACGGCGGACCAGCGATAGACCCGCACCGTCTCCCCCAGCACCAGCGCAGCCAGCATCACCATCATCAGCGGCGCGACGTAGACGATCGCGGTCGCCTCCGGCAGCGGAAGATGCTCCAGCGCGGCGAACCACAGCCCCATCGCCATCATTCCCGCGGCCGCGCGCTTGACGTGACCGACGATGGACTTGGTCTCCAAAGCATCGTGAAGATGGCCGGTCCAGGCGATCACCACCAGCACCGGCGCCAGGCCGAAGAAGTTGCGTGCGAAAAGCATCTCGCCCACCGGCACGCGATCGCCGACCAGCTTCACCAGGGTCAGCATCACGGAAAAAATCATGACGGAGAGGACTTTCCACGTCACCCCGACGGCGGGATTCGAGGTCGTGGCAGCGCGAACGATCATGCGTCTTCATCCTCCGCGTCGTCCCGTTTTGCAAGAGCGACTGCGGCAGCGCGACGCACAAATCGATCGCCACGCGAACCCGCGCCCCGGCGACCGAGGGAACAGGCCTGCAGGCCGACCCGTTGGCTCTGGCGAAAGGGGAACACCATGGACGCAAGGCCCACCACACTCGAGGAGGTGCGCGCCAAAATCGACGCCACTCCCGTCACCGGCGCGCCCGAGGAGCGCCGGTCGGCGTTCTCGCGCCTGGCCGGCGTCCAGCCACGTCCCGACGCCATGCGTCTGGGCGGTGCGGAAGCTCTGGTCGTCGGCGAAGGCCCCACGCTGGTGTGGTTTCGCGGCGGCGGCTTCGTCTTCGGCTCGCCAGAGTCTCCATACCATGATGGCGGTGGCGCTGGCCGCGACCGGCATTCGCGTCATCCTGCCACGCTACCGGCTCGCCCCGGAGGCCCCGTGGCCGGCCATGCTCGATGATGCGGCGGATGCGGCTGCGGCCGCGCGCGAGGACGGGCCGGTGGTGCTCGGCGGGGTCAGCGCCGGGGGGCATCTCGCCATCGCCGTGGCGCGGCGTGAACCAGACCTGGCGGCCGGGATCGCGGTCCTCTCGCCCAACACCGACCGTGCTGCGGACGGGCCGACCCGCGCGATCACAAGCGACGCGATGAACGACGATGCGACCGACCGCGAGCTGGCGGACCTGGCGCTCGGGACGGCCGATCGGACGGCCCCCGATGTCTCGCCCGCGTTGGCCCCACTCGGCGACCTGCCACCCAGTCACGTGGAGGTCGGCGGCTGTGAGGTCCTGCTGGGGGACAGTCTCTCCTTTGCGCAAAAGGGAGCGATCGACGGGGCCGACGTGGCCCTTCACCTGACGCCCGGTCTCTTCCACATGGCGGCACTCTGGCCCGACGCCTCCGCCGAAGCCCGCGCGCAGCTCGGCCGGCTCGGCGCCTTTACACGCAAAACCCTGACCGACGCCTGAGGCGCCTCCCGCTCGGGTCACACCCGGGCGGGGATCGGCGCGAGAGTCCGAAGCGTTGTCACGCCCCGGACCCCTCCGGCTTCGCTGCACGCGGGATCGGCTGTGCGCCGCGACCACCCTTGCCCCGAGGGAGGCGCGTTAGAAGCGCTCGGAGACCTGCTTGTCGAGGTCGGTGACCATTTCGTTCACACCGTACTCCTCGGAAAGCTGCTCCACCTCCAGCATGAGCTTGGCGAGCGGGCCGCCCTGCGGGATGAACGCCTCCGCCGGCATCGCCTTCAGCTTCTCGATGAACTCCCGGTAATCGCCCTGCGCCCAGGTGTCTTTGAGCTTGGCCGGATCACCAGCGAACAGCAGCGCCTTCGAGCACATCGCCGGCACCGTCTTCGTTTCACCGAGGCCGAACCAGGACAGGTCGTAGGGCGCCTTGCGGTTGAGGTAGTAGTCCTGCGAGCCCTTGGCGACCGCGGGCGACAGGATGCCCATCACGCTCATCTCGGCGTCGTACGGCGGCATTCACCATGCCGTCGGTCGGGTTCGGGTAGGCATAGAAGACGCCCACCGCGCCGCGTGTGGACTGCACGGCCTTGAAGATCGCGTCCTGGCCGGAGGCGTACTCGAAGTTCGGCGTGATCCCCTCGAGCGAGGGCTCGGCCTCGAACAGCTTGCGAATGAACGCCTCGGAGCCGGAACCCTCGGGCACCACGAACGTCACGCGCTGCGCATTGTCCATGACGGAGCGCCAGTTGGGCAGGCGCGCCTCTGCGGTGAAAGCCATCGCGCATTCGCCGGGCAGGTCGTTGCGCAGGATCTGCGTGTTCCCGGCGCTGACGGCCTCGTAGTCCAGTCCCCCCTGGCCGATGCCGAAGCAAATGTTCTGCGTCTCGTCGGCACAGGCATTTGCGTTGGCCACCGCGCCGCCGGACGGGACGCGCCGCACCTCGTATCCGAACGGCCGAGCCAGCTCGACGAGCTGCTCTTCGACCGCCTGGCCCATCCCGTTGTGATAGGTGGAGCCTTCGCCGGTGGGGGCGCCTCCGGTGTAGATGACGATCTCGGTCGTCTGCGCCGCGGCGGCCGTCGTCATGCCGATCACGGCGGCGAGGGCTAGCAGTCTCTTCATTCTGAGGTCCCTTTTCTTGTCGGGTGCGCTATCGCGACTAGAGAGATAAGGTCGCCGGCAGCCCGGTACAAAGGCAGACGAAGCAAGGCATTGAGATCGTGACCGACTCCGATGATCGCGAAGCCCGTCTCGCGGCGGCGCTGAGGTCAAACCTGCGGCGCCGCAAGTCGCAGGCGAAGACCCGTCAGACCGAGCGCGATGCCGCGCCGCAACCCCCTGCGCCGCCGGACGAAGCGCCCTCGGACGATGGGGAGACCTCGCGCTAGCGCCGCCCAAGGGTCCAGCCGCGACAAGTCGGAGAGTCTCCGGTGCCATCACGCCGTGGCAGGCGTCGCGACGCCGGTTCGCGCCTGGGCCTTTGAAACGGCGTCCATCTTGGTTCTCTATGGTGGCATCGAACAGGAGGCCACCGCGTGGAACAGACCGACCAGACCGAAACCGTGCTCGAACTCGATCCTTTCTTGGCTCGCTGTCCAGGGCATCAATATCCTGACGGCGCTCGTCGTCCTCCTGGTCGGGTGGTGGCTGGCCAAGCGAATCGAAGGGGTGGGCCGAGCACTACATGGAACGCTCCGACCATCTGGACCCCATCGTCGAGAGCTTCCTTGCCTCGCTCGTCTACTACGGCATCCTCGCCGTGCTGATCATCGTGGCGCTGAACCTTGCCGGGGTGCAGACCGCGAGCCTGATCGCGGTGCTAGGCGCCGCGTCGCTGGCGGTCGGCCTGGCGCTTCAAGGCTCGCTGACGTCGCTCGCGGCGGGCGTCATGATCATCGTCATGCGGCCGTTCAAGATCGGCGACTACATCGAGGTGTCGGGCCATGCGGGGACGGTGAAGTCCATCACGCTGTTCCTCACGGAGCTTGCCACCTACGACAACATCCAGAAGCTGATGCCCAACTCCGAGGTCTGGGGCGCGACGGTCACGAACTACTCCGTCTACGCGACGCGGATGCTCGATATCCCCGCCGGCATCGACTACGACGACCCGATCGCCGAGGGCCTGCGCGTCCTGCGCACCCTCGCCGATTCGCATCCCAAGGTGCTGGCCGAGCCGGCCCCCAACGCGTTCGTCGACGACATGGGCAAATCCTCGGTCGATCTCACCCTGCGCGTCTGGGTCTCGGCCGACGACTACTGGCCGCTGAAGCGCGAGCTGACCAAGCGCGCCAAGGAGGATCTGGAAGCCGCCGGCCTCTCGATCCCCTACCCGCACCGCCAGATCATCTCCGATAAGCCCCAGCGTACGGCCGCGTGATACGGAACGCGGCATGGCGCTCGACGGCGCCGGCCCACAGGCCGCGACGTCGCGCCACAAAAGAAAAGGGGCCGCACGAGGCGGCCCCTTCCCTGTCTGAACCGGCCGGAGCCGATTAGTTGGTGGCGGGACGCGCCGGAGCGGTGCCAGCTGCACCCATACCGGTGGTGGTCCCCATGCCGGCGGTGCCCGCCGACGCGGCCTCGGCCTCCATGGCGACATCGTCAGCCGTCATGAACTCAGGCGCGGCCTCGAGCTCCTCGCTCGTAAGGTCGGCCATGAAGAAGGTGTCGCGGTCCGCGTCCTGCGTCAGCTCCAGGCGGGAAAGCTCGATCGCGACATTCTTCTCGCCGACGCCGAGGAAACCGCCCACGCCGATCACGACGCCTTCGATGGTGCCATCGGAGGTGATGATCATGTCGTTCACGTCGCCGACCTCTTCGTCGGAAGCGTTGTAGACTGTGGCGTCCATGAGCGTCGACGCGAGGTACGTGTCAGCCGACTGCTCGAAGATCTGACCTTCGACCGGGGTTCCTTCTTCGACTTCGGCGGTATCGACCGTCGTAGCCTCGTCGATCGCCTCGTCGGCAGCCTCAGCCGTCTCCTCGGCGGCTTCCTCCGTGGCGTCCGCAGCGTCCTGCATCGCCTCGCCGGCCTCGTTGGCAGCTGCGTTGGCCGTATCGGCGGCCTCTTCCGCGGCCTCGCTCGTCGCCTCGGCGGTTGCGGCAGCGGCGTTGTCCACCGCCTCGCCGGCCTGCTCGGCCGGGCCATCGGTCTCAACGATGGTCACATTCGCGTCCGTGTTCTGTGCCATCACGGGGGCTGCCGAGAACAGCACCAGCGCAGACGCCGTCGCGAGCCAAACGTTTTTATTCGAAGACATGACAATGCCCTTTACGGTCTGTCGAGTAATCGCGGACAAATTCTTTCTCCGCGTCTGTGCACTCTGGCCACGTGCCCTTGAACTTAACATGAGCAGCGCAGCCAGCTGCATCGCGGTGAGTAAATTGCGCGGAGCCGACTTGGTTCCCGACGGTACAAACCGATTTTTTTCTTTTTTCGATGGCCCCGCCGCCGCCGCATGTGCCCGCGCTGATCGGGCAGGCCCCACCCCGGCCACCGTTGACATAGGCGGTCAGGGGAGTTTGATGGAGGCGATGCTCCAGTTTGGGGCGAAACCTCAAGTGGCACCACTGTGGATCAAAAGTCCCTTCCCTCCATCATCGGACCCGACAATACCGAGGCGCGGGCCCGCGGCGTCCTGGACCACCAGGCCGCCGTCGAATGGCTGAAGGCGCGCGGGATCCAGGACGTGGAGTGCATCGTCCCCGATCAGGCCGGGGTCGCCCGCGGAAAGCTGATGCCGACGGAGAAATTCGCCCGCTCTCCGTCCATCACGATGCCCACGTCGATCTTCGCGCAGACCATCGCCGGCGACTATCCGCCCGAGGACGGCGAGTTCGTCTACGACCCGACCGATGGCGATCTGATCTTCGATCCGGACTATTCCACGCTCGCGATCGTGCCCTGGGCGTCCGATCCCGCCGCACAGCTCATCCACGACGCGCGCCACAAGGACGGCCGCCCGGTCGACCATGCACCGCGCAACGTGCTGAAGCGCGTCGTCGAGCTCTATGAGCGCAAAGGCCTGCGCCCGGTTGTCGCACCGGAGATCGAGTTCTACCTCGTCAAGCCGAACACCGACCCGGACTACCCGCTCGAGCCGCCCATCGGACGCTCCGGCCGGCCCGAGATCGGCCGCCAGTCCTTCTCCATCGCCGCCGTGAACGAGTTCGACGACCTGTTCGACGACATCTACGACTACGCCGAGGCGCAGGGCCTGGAGATCGATACCCTCATCCACGAGGAGGGGGCGGCGCAGATGGAGATCAACCTCCTGCACGGCGACGCGGTGGACCTTGCCGACCAGGTGTTCCTCTTCAAGCGCACGCTGCGTGAGGCGGCGCTGCGCCACAAGATGTACGCGACCTTCATGGCCAAGCCGATGTCCGGAGAGCCCGGCTCGGCGATGCACATCCACGCCTCGCTGGTCGACACCGAGACCGGGAAGACGATCTTTTCGGACGACGAGGGCAACCCCACCAGGGAGTTCTTCTACTTCATCGCCGGGCATCAGAAGTACCTGCCGGCGGTGATGTGCGTCCTCGCGCCCTACGTGAACTCCTATCGCCGGCTGGAGCGCTTCTCGGCCAGCCCCACCAACGTGTCCTGGGGCTACGACAACCGTACCGTGGGGCTGCGCGTGCCATACGGTCCGCCGTCCGCCCGCCGGCTCGAGAACCGCATCCCCTCGTCCGACGCCAACCCCTACCTCGCCATCGCCGCCTCGCTGGCCTGCGGCATTCTGGGGCTCGAGGAGGGCCAGCACCCGGACGATCCGGTGGACGGCTCCGCCTCCCACCTGCCGTTCGGCCTGCCGCGCGACCTTCTCGGCGCCGTCACGCTGTTCGAGGAGTGCGAGCCGCTGAGCGACATTTTCGGCAAGAGCTTCGTGTCGACCTTCCGCGCCATCAAACAGGCCGAGTACGAGACGTTCATGCGTGTCATCAGCCCGTGGGAGCGCGAGTACCTGCTCCTCAACGTCTGAGGCGCCGGCAATGTCCGACACCGTCTATGCCGAGGACGCCAGCGTCCCGGCTCCGCAAACCGCACCCGAGGATCTGCCGCAGCGCGTCGACGTCGTCGTCATCGGCGGTGGCCTGACCGGACTGTCGACGGCGCTGCACCTGACCCGCGCCGGGCGCACGGTAGCGTTGGTGGAGGCGGGCGCCATCGGCGACGGCGCCTCCGGCCGGAACGGCGGGCAGCTTCACCCCGGCCACCGGCGGGACCAGATCTGGCTCGCCAAGCGCGTGGGCGAGGAGGTCGCGGACGACCTGTGGGAGCTGGGCTCGGAGGCCGTCGCGCTTGTCCATAGTCTGCGCGACGAACTCGGCGCCGACTGCGACTTCCGCCCCGGACTGATCGACGCCGCCCACACCCAGGCCGCCTTCGACGACGACCGCGCCTACGCCGATCACCTGTTCGAGCGTTATGGCGTGGTGCCCGAGGTCATGGACCGAGCGACGCTCGCCGAAGCGATCGGCTCGCAGCGCTACGTGGGCGGGGTGCATGACTCCACCGGCGGCCATCTCAACCCGCTGGCTCTGGTGACGGCACTGGCGCAAGCGGCCGAGGCGAGCGGCGCCCACCTCTTCCAGCTCACCACCGCCGAGGGGTTCGACGCGCGCGAGGGCGGTGTCGACGTCACGGTGCGCCGCCGCGGCGCGCGCGCCCACGTCATCGCCGCCGATGCGGTGGTGCTCGCGGGCAACGGCTACCTCTCCGGCCTGGAGCCCCGCATCGAGACGCGCGTCCTGCCGCTGGTGAACCACATCGCGGCCACGGAGCCGCTGGACGTCTCGCCGATCCCCGGCGGCGAGGCCGTTTCCGACACGCGCGCCGTCATCCGCTATTGGCGCGTCGACGCCGAGAACCGCCTGATCTTCGGCGGCGGCGAAAGCTATGGGGCGGTCGCCGGCGACGTCGCCGCCATCGTGCGTCCCTACCTCGCCGAGGTGTATCCCCAGCTCGCCGACGTGCCGATCGCGGCCGCGTGGTCCGGCACGCTGGGCATCACGCGCACGCGCTGCCCGTTCATCCGCCGCCTGGAGCCGGGCGTTTATGCCGCAGTGGGTTACTCGGGCCAGGGGGTCGGTCTCGCCACCTTCGCCGGCAAGGTGATCGCCGAAGCGATTGCCGGCGACACCGGACGGCTCGACGTTTTCGCCCACCTTCCCGTCCCGCCCTACCCCGGCGGCACGCGCTTCCTCGGCCCCCTCGCGGTGCTGGCGATGACGTGGTTTTCACTGCGCGACCGCCTCGCCCTGCCGTCGCTGCCGCGCCCCGGCGGCACCCCGGCTGCCGAGACCGAGCCGGAACAGGCGAACTGACAACGCGCCGGCCCCCGGCGTCCCGGCGGGCGAATTCGTCGTTGAACCTCCGTGAGTGCGGGACGCAGAGCATGCTGCCGCAGCCGTTGCGGTGCGATCGCCAAGGGCCAATTGATTTTTAAACCAGATTAAACACTTGCCGCGGCGCCTGTCGCGCGCAAGTAACGCCCTATGGCACAACTTGCATTGGTCACCGGAGCATCCTCCGGTATCGGAGAAGCCCTCGCGCAACGCATCGCCGCCGATGGCGTCGATCTGATCCTGGTCGCGCGGCGAGAGGACCGCCTGCGGGCCCTCGCGGCCGATCTGCCGGTCGAGGCCCACGTGGTGCCGCTCGACCTGACCGAGCGCGGCGCGCCGGAAGCGCTGATGGCGGAGGTGGCGCGCTACGGCCGCCCCATCGACGTGCTCGTCAACAACGCGGGCTTCGGGCATGCCGGGCCTTTCACGAAGGAGCCGCTGGAGCCGCAGGTCGGCATGGTCGACCTCAACATCCGCGCCCTGGTGGAGCTCAGCCACCGCGTGTTGCCGGCGCTCATCGAGCGGAGGCATGGCGGGATCCTCAACGTCGCGTCCACCGCGGCCTTCCTGCCGGGGCCGTACGTGTCGGTCTACTACGCCACCAAGGCCTTCGTGCTCTCCCTGTCGGAAGCGTTGACGGAGGAGGTGCGTGGTTCGGGCGTCACCATCACCGCGTTGTGCCCCGGGCCGACGACCTCCGAATTCGGCGCCGTGTCGGGTATGGAGAACACGCGCCTGTTCCGGCGGCTCAAGCGCATGACGTCGCCCGAGGTGGCAGACGCTGGCTGGGCGGGGTTCAAGGCGGGCAAGCGCGTCGTCATTCCCGGCGTGCAGAACCGGCTCTCCAGCATCATCACCCGGCACGGCCCGCGCCGCATGCTGCTCCCCATCGTGCGCCACCTGCAGTCGTAGCCGAGGCGTGCCGTGCGCGCCGCGCAGGCCGGCGCCACTGTGACCTGGCGCGGTCGACCTGCCCCGCGCGATGCTGCAGGGCCTGCATCCGAACTCTTGCCTGGGTTGCGATATCGCATAGCTGCGCCCATCCTGCCCGCAACCACGCGCGGAGGATCGGGTGAGCCAAAACATCACGGGGACGGAGCGCCTCCCGTTCCGCAACCATCCCGATCGCGATACCGCCATCCGCGAGGCGCACGACCGGCCCTACCTACCGCTGCACCCGCCGGCGACGATCCACCATCTCGCCTTCCTCACGGCCGACGTCGACACCCGTCTCGCGCTGTACGCCGCCGTTTTCGGCCTCGACGAGGCGCGCGAGGCGCCGCACACGATCCGCGAGGACGACGGCCTCATCGTGCGGCTGGAGCCGCACACCGAGTTCCTTTCACTCAGCCTGATCTCGTTCGACGGCCCGGCGGCGGGGCAAGCTCGCCTGGCCGAGATTGCCGCGCGGGCGCCAGAGAACGCGGAACTCCTCGTGGCGCTGCGGCTCGAGCTGGTCGAAAAGCCCGGTCCGGCGACCGACCTCACCATCGGCGGGATCCTGCGGGGAGACCTCGTGCTGGCGACCACGTGCCGGCCAGGAGATGACGGGTTCATCGTGTTCGAGGTGGCCGCGCCGGAGACGGGGCCCGGCGCAGCTCGGACGGCGCATCCAGCGCCTGCTCGAGGCGGAGACCTACCGCACGGTGTCGCTCATCGGCCTGCCGGAGGCCCGCCGGTTCGCACCGGTGCTGAACGAGCTGGAGGGCGACCTCGCCGACGTCACCGAGGCCCTTACCAAGGGCACGCAGAGCGACGAGCGCATCCTCGAGAAACTGCAGCAGCTCTCGGCCCGGACCGAAGCGATGCGCTCGGCCACGAGTTACCGGTTCTCCGCGAGCCGTGCCTACGCCAAGCTCGTCGAGGAGCGGCTCGAGACGCTGCTGGAATCGAAACTCGAAGAGCGGGCGACGCTCTCGGGCTTCATCACCGCGAGCCTCGGCCCGGCGGTGCGCACGATCACCTCCACCGAACGGCGCCAGGACGAGCTGAGCCAGGCCATCGGCCGCGCGCTCAACGTGCTGCGGACGCGGGTGGACGTCTCCATGGACAAGGCGAACCAGGAGATCATGCGCACCATGAACGAGCGCCAGCACCGCCAGCTCGTCCTGTCGGAAGCGGTGGAGGGGCTCTCGGTGATCGCGATCAGCTACTACCTCCTCGGCATCCTCTCCTACCCCGTCCGCGCGCTGAAGGAGATCCACATGCTGCCGATCTCGGAGTATGTGGCGCTGGGCATCCTCGCACCGTTCGTCGCGTTCGGCGTCTTCGGCATCCTGCGCCGCCTCCGCGCCCGCTTCGATCGGGAGCGCTGACGCCGTCGCAGCGTCAGCCCGCGCTCCGCCTCACCGCCGGCCCAAGCGAACGCGCCGAACGAGATGTCCTCGGGACGCTCAGCCCGCGAAGAGTTCCGGCCGCTCGATCTTCAGCCCCATCAGGCACATGCACCGCCTTGCCGTCCCGGAGCCGCCCGTCCTTCCACGCCCGCCACAGGTCGCTGAGCGCCCACTCCTCGACCTCGATGACCTCGTCCTCGTCGGCATCGAAGCCCTCGGTGATCCGGTCGCTCTCGGCGTATTCCGCGACGAAGCAGTGCATCAGCTCCGTCACCATGCCGGGGATCGGGTAAACCGTCCCAACCGGCGCCACGTTGCGCACCATGTAGCGCAGCTCCTCGGCCGCCTCGCGCTGGGCGGCCGCGGCGGGGTTTTCGTCGCGCGCGTCGATCAGCCCGGCCGCCGCCTCGAGGAAGAGGCCGTCGCCCTCGACCACGTGGACCGGCAACCGCAATTGCCGCACCAGAAGGCAGGTCTGGCGGACCGGATCGAAGGGCAGGACACAGGCGCCGTGCCCATGGTCGTGGACCTCGCGCACCACCTCGGTCGTGCGGCCGCCGAAGTCGATCGTCGCTTCATAAATGTCCAGGGACATGAAGCCGCTATAGGCTGTTTTGACGTGCCGCACGCTATAACTCTGTTCGGGCATTTGCATCCTCATCGGTCCGGGGAGTGCTATACCCTAAGGCCATGTTTGTGCCACGCCGCGCGGGAGCGAACCCATGCGTCAGACCAGCGTCATCAATGACCTCCTTTCCACCATCACCGACAATCGCCTGTTCGGCGAGCGCCGCAAGCCGCGCCGCACGAGCCGAAGCGATCTCGCCCTGCTGATCGAGAGCCTGCTGAACGGGCGTGGCGAGTCGTCGTCGCTGGAGCGGGCAGCGGAATTCCTGCGCGCGTATCGCGACCTCGACAGTGCCGGCCGCACATTCGTCTTCCGCACCCTCGCGAGCGACTACGGGCCCGAACCCGAGCGCCTCGCCCAGGCCGCCAAGGCCTATCTGGACATGCCCAACGGCGAGACGGCCAAGGCCGTGCAGCGCGCCGCCGAGCCGCGCCGCGTCGAGATCTTCCGCCGGCTCAACCAGGTGCAGGGCGGCACGCAGGCGCTGGTCGCCATGCGCTGCGAGCTGATCGACCGGCTGGCGAACCACCCGGACCTCGCCCCGGTGGACGACGACCTGCAAGCGCCTGTTCGCCGCCTGGTTCAACCGCGGCTTCCTGATGCTGCGGGAGATCAACTGGCAGACCTCCGCCGCGGTGCTGGAAAAGATCATCCGCTACGAGGCCGTCCACGCGATCACCGACTGGAACGACCTGCGCCGGCGCATCGACGTGCCGGACCGGCGCCTGTTCGGCTTCTTCCACCCGCGACTGGGCGACGAGCCGCTGATCTTCGTGGAAGTGGCGCTGACGAGCGAGATCCCGCGCGCCATCGGTCCGATCCTGTCGGTCAGCCGCGAGCCCATCGACCCCGAGAGCGCCACCACGGCGGTGTTCTACTCCATCTCCAACTGCCAGGACGGTCTGCGCGGCATCTCGTTCGGCTCGTTCCTCATCAAGCAGGTGGCGACCGACCTTGCCAAGCGAGCTGCCGAACCTGAAGAATTTCGTCACGCTATCGCCGGTGCCGGGCTTCTCCAAGTGGCTCCGCGAGGAGGCTGCGCGGCCGAGCCAGCGCGGTCGATTCCGCCACGCGCGCCCTGCTGGACGAGCTGGGCGACAATGGATCAACAACACCGCGCAAGCCAAGGCCGCCGAGGCGGCGCTCCCGCCGTTGACCGCGCACTATCTCCTGGAGGCGAAGGATCGCGGCCGCCCGCGCGACCCCGTGGCGCGCTTCCACCTCGGCAACGGCGCGCGCCTCGAGCAGGTCAACTTCGGCGGCGACGTCTCACCGCGCGGCATCGACAGCGCCTACAGCATGATGGTCAACTATCGCTACGTCCTCTCCGACGTCGAGAAGAACCACGAGGCTTTCGTCAACGAGGGCAAGATCGCCGCGGCGCCGGCGGTGTCCCGGCTCGCCCGTTCGGTGAAGGTCGCGGAACGCGCCGCACCTGGCGGCCCGGCGCAGTTGCCGCCGCCGGAGAAGTCCTCGCGCAAAGCGGATGGCGAGACCGGCCGGGACACTGTGCCGGAGAACACGCAGGCCCCCACGGCCTGAGCCTACATCCCCGTCACGAGATCACAGCGTGAGAGACGGAGATGAACGATGCCATTCGTGGATTTCGAGAACGATGAGCTAAGGCGCATTGCGCGGGAGCAGTGGCCGGTGGGACTGAACCGGCTGCGGCCGCCGCAGCGAGACGCGGTCGACGCTGCGCCCAAGCTCCAGCGGCCGGACGTCTTCGCGATGATTTTGAGCGTCCGCCGCCTCCGCCTCGGGCTGTGTGGCGTGCGCTGATCCCCTTCGCGCCACCGCAGGTGTGGAGGCTCCGACCGCTTCGGCGCGGCGTCATGCGCCATCGTCCCCCAACGAACGTGGGCCGAGCAGCGCGACGACCTGATCGACCAGCGCCGATGGGAGCACCGCTTCGACGGAGACGACAAGCGCCAGCTCCGCGAGCCGCCGGACCGCCGGACCGCCCGTCGTCAGCCGCACATGATCCTTGGCCGTCGTGACCGGCCGGGCCCCGCTCGCGGCGGCACGCTCGATGAGGCGCCGCGCGTCGTCCTCGCTGTAGGGGTGGTGGTCGTCGAACCCCTGGCGCTCGACGATCCGTGCGCCCAGGGCGGCGACACTGGCGAAGAATTTCTCCGGCCGGCCGATCCCCGCGAAGGCGATCACCGGCCGGTCCGCCAGCGGCTCCGGCGACGCGGCGGCGAGCCGCACCTCGTGCACCGGACCGACCGAGGGCGGCAAAGGCACCCGCACCGTGTCGTCGCCGACCACGACGAGCCACGCGTCGGCGCCGGCATGGACGACGAGTGGTGCCCGCAGCGGCCCGGCCGGGGTAACGCAGCCGTTGCCGACGCCGACCGCCGCGTCGATCACCATCGCCGCCCACGTCTTCGCGAGGCCGGGGTTCTGGAAGCCGTCGTCCATGACCACGACGTCGCCCAAGGTGGCGGCCAGCCGGCCGCCGGCCACCCGGTCCGGCGAGACGACGGTGGGGGCGACCTCGGCCAGCAACAGCGGCTCGTCGCCGACGGTGGCGGCCGCATCGTCCCCCACCACGCGCGGCGGCGGTGGCCTTGCCGCCGTAGCCCCGGGTGAGGAAGACGGGACGGGCGCCCGGCGGCCTGCAGCGCGCGCGCCACGGCGATGGCCACCGGCGTCTTGCCGGCGCCGCCGACCGTGGGGTTGCCGATGCAGATCACCGGGATGTCGAGCCGCACGGCAGGCGGGCGACGCATCCGCCGCGCCGCGACAGTCCCGACGATCCATCCCGCCGGCGACAGCAGCGTCGCCGCGAGGCCGGGGCACGCGTCCCACCAGAAGCCGGGCGCCTTCACCGGCGAGGTCCGCCGACACACCGTGGTCCAACCCGGCGGCGGCGCGTCACGGCGCGCGCTCCGGCAGCCACGCGTCGAGGGCGCGCATCGTGCGGTCGACCGCGCCGCGCTCTGCGTCCAGCACGCGCAACGCCAGAGCGCCGCGGCGGGCCCGCTCGTCCGGGTCGGCCAGCAGCTCGCCGACGGCTTGCGCTACGTTGTCATCATCCACGCGGCGCGCGGCCCCGGCGGCGAGGAAGGGCTCGAACATCACGCCATGGTCGGGGCCGGTGAGAAGCGCGGCCCCGAATGCGGCGGGCTCGGCCGGGTTATGGCCGCCATAGGGGCGCAACGAGGCCCCCAGGAGCACCGTCCGGATCACATCGAACAGGGTCGCGAGCTCGCCCAGCGTGTCGGCGATGTAGATGGCGCCGTCCGGTGCCTCGCCGGCGCTGCGACGCGTGACGGCGCCCACCTCCGCCGCGAGCTCCGCCACCGCCGGCCCCCGCTCCACGTGCCGCGGGGCGATGACGGTGAGGAGATCCGGCCATCGCTGCGCCAGAGTGCGGTGCGCGGCGAGCACCACCTCGTCCTCGCCCGGATGGGTGCTGGCGGCCAGCCACACCGGCCGCGCGCCGATGACCGCCCTGAGCGCTTCGACGGCCGCCGGATCGACCTCCGGCGGGGCAGCATCGAACTTGATGTTGCCGGTCGCCTCCACGGCGCGGGCGCCCAGCGCCGCGAACCGCGCGGCCTGCTCGTCCGATTGGGCGAGCGCCAGATCGATCGCCCCGAACAGCGCCGCGCACCGGCCGGCCCCAGCGCTGCCAGCTGCGGAACGAACGGTCCGACAGGCGCGCGTTGACGTGCGCCAGCGGGATGCCCCGTCGCTGCAGCGCGCGCAGCGTCGTCGGCCAGATTTCCGACTCGATGAAGATTGCCGCCGCGGGCCGCCAGTGCGCGAGGAAGCGCCCGACGAAGGGCGGCGTGTCCAGCGGGGCGTACTGGTGAACGAGGCGCGGTGACACCGCCGGCGCCACGCGGGCAGCCGCGGCCGGTGTCGACGTGGTGAGGAGGATCGGCCACCCGCCGGCCGCCAGCCGCTGCGCCAACGTCAGCGCCGCGACGCTCTCGCCGATGCTGACGGCGTGGATCCACAGCGGCGCCGCGTCGAACGCCGGCGCCGAAGGGACGCCGCGCTTTTCCTCGAGCCGCGCCGGGTCTTCCTTCCCGCGCGCGACGCGCCGCGCCAGATGGCCCCGCGCAAGCGGCGACACCGCCCGCCCGGCCGCCCCATAGAGCGACCAGACGAGATCGCTCACGCGGGCTGGCCGGTCTCCGGATCCAGGAGGCGGTGGAGATGGACGATGAAGTAGCGCATGTGCGCGTTGTCCACCGTCTGCTGCGCCTTTTTCTGCCACGCTTTGTGCGCCTCGGCGTAGTTGGGGAACACGCCGACGACGTCGACCTGATCAAGATCACGGAAGGTCACGCCGCGGGGGTCGGCCAGCTCGCCGCCGATGACGAGATGAAGAAGCTGCTTGTCCGTCATATCCGTTCCGTTGATGTTAACGTGTCAGGAAGTAACGTTGCCGATCTGTCGTGGGTTACATTGCCGGATCGTGGTCTACCGCCATGCGCCGCAAGGATTGGGCAAGGGCGGAACTTCCGGCGACGATGGCGCCGTGGCTGGTGGTTTCGGCCGCATAGTCCAAGCGTCTCGCCCGACAAGTCTGTCAACGTACCGCCTGCCTCGTGCACGAAGAGGTCGGCCGCCGCAAGGTCCCAATGGTGCGGGCCTTGCTTGGTGATGACCGCGTCGATCCGCCCCTCGCCCGCCTTGGCGAGGCGCAGCGCCAGCGACGAGATGTAGTTGGCCCGCTCCACCCCCGCCCTCTCGAAGCTCACCGTCGCGGTAGAGCGGCGCCGGCATCGCCACCCGCGCCTCGCGCAGATCGCTCTTGCGGGAGGACTGGACCGCGCGCCCGTTGCGCATCGCGCCCTCGCCGCGCGCGGCGCTGTAGAGCGTGCCGGCGACGGGGCGGAAGATCGCGCCGGCGAGGGGCCGGCCGGCCTCGACGACGGCCGCCACCACGGTCCACGTCGTTTCGCCCCGGATGTAGGCGCGGGTGCCGTCGATGGGGTCGACCACGAAGGTCCGCCCGCCACCGCCCTTGCGCCCGTTCTCCTCCGACAGCCAGCCGTAGTGGGGGCGCGCGCCGCACAGCACCTCCTGCAGCGCGTCGTTGGCGGCAAGGTCCGCTTCGGAGACCGGCGATCCGTCGGCCTTGGCCCAGTTGCGTGCGTTGCCGCGCCAGGAGAGCGCCACCTGCCCCGCCCGGCGCACCGCACGCACGAGAAGCTCGAGATCGCTCTCAGCGCCCACCGATGGTCATTCCCGCAATGGCGATGGACGGGGCATCGACCGAGGCCGAGCCCCGGCGCATCGTCCGCGAAACGAGCCGCGGCGAACATGTCGGCGAGGGTGCCCGCCACGGTGATCTCGGCCACCGGGTAGGCGATCTCACCGTCCTCGAACCAGAAGCCGGCCGCCCCGCGCGAGTAGTTGCCGTTGACGATGTTGGCGCCCATGCCGATGAGATCCGTCACCAGCACGCCCGACCCGGCCTCGCGCATCAGCGCCGTCAAGGTCGCCCGAACCGCCCGCGACCGTGACGTTCGTGGACGCCGGGCTCGGCGACCCGGTGCCACGGGCCGCGCGGCCGTTCGACGTCTCACCGAGCCGCCGCGCGGTGGCGAGGTCGAGGATGTAGGCCTGCAGCGTTCCGGCGGCGACGATGTCGATCGGCGCGGCGGCGAGGCCCTCGCCGTCGAAGGGGCGGGAGGCGAGGCCGCGGGGCATGGTGGGATCGTCGCGGATGGTGATGGCGTCCGGCATCACCTTGGTGCCGCGCTTGCCGGCGAGGATGCTCGCCCCGCGCGCCACCGCCGACCCGTTCACCGCCGACAACAGATGCCCCACGAACCCGGAGGCGGCGCGCGGCTCGAAGATGATGGTGCCCTTGCGCGTCGTGAGCTGCTGCGCGTTGAGCCGGCGCACGGTGCGCTCGGCGGCGATGCGGCCGATCTCCTCGGCCGCGGCGAGATCGGCCAGATGCCGCCGCGCGCTCGACCAGCTGTCGCGCTCCATGCGCGTGCCGTCGCCGGCGATGGCGGTCGCGCTCTGGCGGTGCAGGGTCGCCGTGTAGGACGCCAGGAAGCCGGTCGTCGTCGCGAACACCCGCGTCGCCCGCCGGGCGCCGGCCGAGACGCCGTTGGAGTTCGTGACCCCGGCGACGGCCAGCATCGCCTCTTCCATCGCGCGCGCCCGCGTGGTCAGCGCGTCGACGTCCGGCTCCACGCCGTCGTCGAGGTCGAGGTCGCGGGAAGGGCGGCGCCGCGAGGTCTTCGGGCGGCGCGAGGCGCGACGGTGTCGTCCTCCGGTGCGGCGCGGGCCATGGCGACGGCGCGGGCGGCGGCATCCGCGAGGTCGCGAACGTTCGCCACGCCGACGAGCGCGCTGCGGGCACCGACGAAGACGCGCAGGCCGATCTCCGAGCCTTCGGAGCGCTCGACCTCCTCGGTCACGCCATTGCGAAGGGTCACGGTCGTGGACGTCCCGGCAGCGACCACGGTGTCGGCCGCATCCGCACCGGCGGCCTTGGCCGCGTCGAGCGCGGCCTCCGCGAGGCTGGTCAGATCGGCAGTCGTTGAGAAGGCGATGGGGTCTGGCATCGAATAGGGTTTAGGAAGCCTAAATGGCCACGGCAAGCCATTCACCCAACCTCCAGGCATTCTGCGGGTCCGGCCCGGACAAGGTTACGCCTCTATCAACAGCGCGCCCCGGATTCACCATTCGCACTTAGCCGAGACGAAAATCGATCGGGGTAATCTCTCCTCATCCAACGAGTTCACGTTTCGAAGAGACGCCCCCATGAACGCCACCGCCTGCTCCATCTCCCCCGATGCCGTTCATATCGCGACCGTTCGTGCGCCCCTCTCCGCCTTCCGCTGGGTGCCGGACAACGACATGGAGCCCCACCGCATGGGCGTCCGCCGCCCGACAGCGCCGCGCAAGGTCGAAGCGGCACCGCGCCCGCAGGGCGAGGACATCATCGCGCTGGAGGTTGCCAACAACACCCTGAACGTCACCGCAACGGCCGCCGCGTCCGACGGCATTTCGACGCGGCCGGTCTCCTCGTTCCGCGGCGTGGGCGTGGCGGTGCGGCGCGGCGACGGCGAGCCGGTCTTCAACCTCACCCTGGTGCACGAGAACCCGCGCCTGTCGATCCCGCTCTCCACCTCCACCGAGGCGGCGGCCGTGGCGCGGGAATGGCAGGCCTGGGCGAAGGCGCTGAACCTGCCGCTGCTCGCCGTCAACGAGGACGGCAGCGTCCACGCCGAGCTGACGACGCTGGGTGTGGTGCTGGCCGAGCGCCCCTCGCCGCGCCGCCGCGGGTCCGCTCTGGTCGGCCGCCGCTCACGCTACGCCCGGCAGCGCCGCGCCGCCGACGCACACCGCGCACCGGCCCGCTGACACACCCGCACCTCATCGACGGGCGGCGTGGCATCTGCGGCAGGACTCGCTGGCGGCGCTGCTGTCCCGGAGCTTGGACGGCGCGACGGGTGGACCAGCCGGAACGGCAGCTTGGTCGGCATCGTTCGTGACCCACCGTCGCGGCTCGACCTCAACGCTATTTCAGGATGACTGACTTTACCGGGCGATCCTTGTTGCCGTCACGATATTGATGCTACGTCGGATCCGCAGATCCCACTTCAGGTTGCGCCGCGCGCGTGAGTGACGAAGCGGGAGCGGGGACGTCGTAACGGGGATGCGTTGATGCGGTTGCAGACCGAGTTCGACCTGGCGCCGCCATCGACGGGTCGGGTCACGATCGCCCCGCCCACGGCTGACGAGATTGCCCGCGCGCCTCGGCCAGCCAAACTCGTCGATCCTGGCGATACCGCCGCCACCGCCGCCCCCCTCACCCTCGACACGCCGGCGACAGGCACCGTCACCGTGCGCTTCAGCGCCCAGAACCCGGCCGTCGACCTAGATTGGTACGCGTTCGAGTTCGAGGCCGGCGAGATCTACCAGATCACCCTTGAGGCCACGCGCATCGGCGGCTCGGCCCTCGCCGATCCCTTCCTGACGCTGGTGGACCGCCGCGGCACCGTCATCGCCGAGAACGACGATGCGAACGGGATGGACGCCGCCCTCACCGTGACATTCGCGCAGGATCGGACGCTCTACCTCGTCCCCGGCTCGTACTACGACAACGACTCTGGCGGCTATCGCCTCGAGATCACGCAGGCGCGCCTCGCCGATCCGCTGGAATCGATCGACTGGGGCGTCTCGCTGCCCGATCCCCACGTCACCGTCTACTTCGCCGCAGCGGGAGAGACCTATGGCGGCAACCGCTCCGATGCCGACTGGTCGGCCTACGAGCGCGCCCAGGTGTTCGCCGCGCTGAGCACCTACGAGGATGTCGCCAACCTCTCGTTCACCGAGGTCGCCAGCGCCGCGGCGGCGGATTTCATCCTGACGCAGAACAGCCGGGGCGAGAGCCTCGGCGCGTTCAACCCGCCCGACCCGTCATTGGGCCTGCCGGAGGGCGTCGGCTGGTTCAACAACGGCCGCGATCTGTGGTCCGGTCCGGAGGGCGGACTGCTGGAGGCCGGCTCCAACACCTTCCTCACCTTCCTGCACGAGTTCGGCCACGGCCTCGGCCTCGCCCACCCGCACGACGAAGGCGGACGCTCGACCATCCTCGGTGCGGACGGCGCCGGCGCCGGTCTCGACCAGGGCATCTACACCGTCATGTCCTACAATGACGGGTGGTGGAACGGCCCTCTCGGCGTCTCGCCGGACGACCGCTACGGCTATAACCTCACGCCCGCGCGCGCTCGACATCGCCGTGATCCAGGAGAAGTACGGCGCCAACACCACCCACAACGCCGGCGACGACACCTACCGGCTGCCGATGGTGAACGCCCCCGGCACCGGCTACGCCACCATCTGGGACACCGGCGGGATCGACACCATCGCCGCCGAAGGACTTCGCGGCACCACCATCGACCTCACCGCCGCAACCCTCCTCGGCTCGGATGCCCTCGGCGGCGGCGGCATCATGTCCCACGCCCGAGGAATTTACGGCGGCCTCACCATCGCCGCGGGCGTGGTCATCGAAAACGCGTCCGGCGGGTCGGGCCGCGACACGATCACCGGCAACAGCGCCGACAACGCCCTGTTCGGCAACGGCGGCCGCGACACCCTCAACGGCAGTGCCGGCAATGACACCCTCGACGGCGGGTCGGACCGCGACGCGATGGCCGGAGGCGCCGGCAACGACGTGTACGTCATCGACCAGCGCAACGATCAGATTACCGAGGCCCGGGGCGACGGCTTCGACATCGTCCGCAGCAGCACCATCGACCTCGACCTCCGCCTCTTCCGCAACGTCGAGGGGGCGGCACTGACCGGAGATGCCCGCATCGACGCGACCGGCGACGCGGGCGCCAACTTCATCCACGGCAACGCTGGGCGCAACGTGCTCTCGGGCGACGACGGCAACGACCGCCTGCGCGGCGGACGCGGCAGCGACGTCGTCCGCGGCGAGACCGGCAACGACAACGTGATGGGCCAGAGCGGCAACGACGTGCTGTTCGGCAACGCCGGCCGCGACAACCTGCGCGGCGGCGCTGGGTCGGACATCTACATCGGCGGGCGCGGGGCGGATCGCTTCGTCATCGGCCCCGACCAGGGCGCGGACACGATCCGCGACCACCAGGCGGGCGTCGACAAGATCCACCTCGCCGCCCTTTCTCTCGGCACCTTCGGCGCGCTCGTCAGCCTGATGAGCGACACCGGGCGGGGCGTGCGGATCGCGTTCGACACCGACGACAGCCTGCTCCTGCAAGGTCTCGCGGTCGCCGATCTCTCGGCCGGCGACTTTATCCTCTGACGCGGGGCCCTGCGCGAGGCGGAGTGCGGCAAGTCCGTCAGAGCGAGGCGACCACCCCGTCGGCCACCAGACCGGCGAAGAAGAGCCACCCCGCCCAGCGGTTGGAGCGGAACGCGGCGAGGCACGCGGCCGGATCGTCCGGCGACAGCCGCGCCACCTGCCGCGCCAGGTGAACCGCGAACGCCGCGAGCCCGGCGAACGCTAGCACACCGCCCCCGGCGAGGTACGTCGCCCCGGCGAATAGCGCCACCGCGACGCCGTAGACGACGCCCACCGCCGGCTTGCTGTTGCCGCCGAAGAGCCGCGCGGTCGACCGCACGCCGATGATCGCATCGTCGCGCCGGTCCTGGTGCGCGTAGATCGTGTCGTAGCCCACGGTCCAGAAGATGGAGCCGAGGTAGATCAGCACCGGCGCCGCCGACAGGCTTCCGAACGTCGCCGCCCACCCCACCAGCGCACTCCAGGAGAACGCGAAGCCCAGCACCACCTGCGGCCAGTCCGTCACCCGCTTGGCGAGCGGGTAGAACGCCACGATCACCAGCGAGCCGAACGCGAGGACGATGGTGAACGGGTTGAACTGCAACACCACAGTCAGGCCGATGAGGGAGAGCCCCACCATGAAGAGCATCGCCGCCTCGACCTTCACTTGGCCGGAGGGGATCGGCCGCGAACGGGTGCGCTCCACCCTGGCGTCGATGTCGCGGTCGACGATGTCGTTGTAGGTGCAGCCGGCGCCGCGCATCACCACCGCGCCGACGAGCATCAGCACGAGATGCCACAGGTTCGGCGGCGCGTCGCTGTGCGACCCCCGCCAGCGCCACGCTCCACCAGCCCGGCCACAGCAGCAGCCACCAGCCGATCGGCCGGTCGAGCCGCGCCAGACGCGCGTAGGGCCGCAGCGCTTGCGGCAGGGCGCGGTCCACGAAATTCTGCGCTGGCGCATCGGCCACTCGGCCTTGATCCACACGCGTTGCCACTGGCCATCCTCCGGGTGTTCGCCTCAGACCTCGCATGGTCTATGACGGCTCGCAAATCTCGGCACAAAGGATCGTCGCGGCATGTCGTCATCGTCAGAGGCCCCCTCGGGCGCACGCGTCCTGGTCGTCGGATCGGGCGGGCGCGAGCATGCGCTCGCCGCGGCGGTGAAGCGCTCGCCGAAGGTGGCCCATCTGGCATTCGCGGGCGGACCCAACGCCGGCCTCGCCGCCATCGCCGAGGAGATCGCGCCGGCCGATATCGAGACGGTCGCCGCGTCCATGGACCTCGTCATCATCGGCCCGGAGGCGCCGCTCGCGGAAGGTCTCGCCGACCGCCTGCGCGCGGCGGGCAGCGTGGTCTTCGGCCCCTCGGCGGTGGCGGCGCAGCTGGAATCGTCGAAAGCCTACACCAAGGAGGTCTGCGCCACCCTCGGTCTTCCCACCGCCAAGGCCGCCATCGCCGACACGCTGGAGGACGCGCTCGCCGCGGTCCGGGAGATGGGCGCGCCGCTGGTGGTGAAGGCGGACGGGCTCGCCGCCGGCAAGGGCGTCGTCATGGCCGATACGCTGGCCGAGGCCGAGGCCGCCGTGCGGCGCGCCATGGAGGGCGCGTTCGGCGAGGCCGGCCACCGGGTGGTCATCGAGGAGCGGCTCGAGGGCCCCGAGGTCAGCCTGTTCGCATTGTCGGACGGCAACGTGGTCCGCGAGTTCGCCTCCGCGCGGGACTACAAGCGCGCATTCGACGGCGACGCCGGCCCCAACACCGGCGGCATGGGCGCCGTCTCCCCCGCCCCCGGCTTCACCGATGCGCAGTGCGAGGAGGCGATGGCGACCATCGTCCGCCCGACGCTGGGCTGGCTCGCCAGCCGCGGCACGCCCTACATCGGCGTCCTCTATGCGGGGCTGATGCTGACGCCGGACGGTCCCAAGCTGATCGAGTACAACGTGCGCTTCGGCGATCCGGAGTGTCAGATCATGTGGGAGCGTGTGACCAGCGACCCGTTCGAGCTGATCTACGCCACTGCCGCCGGCACCCTCGCCGATGCGCCGCTCACCGTTTCGCCGGAATGCGCGGTGGGTGTGGTGGTCGCCGCCGAGGGCTATCCGGGACCAGTGGAGAAGGGCGAGCCGATCGGCGGGCTCGATGCTGTAGCGGCGGCGGGCGCGTCCGTCTTCCACTCCGGCACGAAACCCGACGGGGCGCGCGTCCTGTCGAACGGTGGCCGGGTGCTGACGGTGGTGGCGCGGGGCGAGACGCCCGCGGATGCGCGCCGCGACGTCTACGCCGCGCTGGAGCACCTCGATTGGCCGGGCGGCCGCATGCGCCGCGACATCGCGCTCTGACCGGCGGCCGCTCTTCGGGTCGCGCGCCGGGATCCGAACGCGGATGCGCCCGGTTGGCGGGTAAGGCCACCGGGCGCATTGCGGGATGGACGACGGGGTCGGCGTGCTGGAAAAGCCGCCGTCCCCGCCGCCGAACTAATTCTTCAAAAGCCCCTGGATCTCGGCGAACCACGTATCGGTCAAATGCGCCGCGGGCACGCCAGCCGGCGCGTCGGTGCGCCCTATGGAGCGGTAGCGAAGGCCCGCTTGGCCCGCCGCCTCGCTCGAGTAGATGTTGCGCAGATCCACCAGAACGTCGCCCCGCATCGTTGCTCGCACACGGTTAAGGTCGAGCGCGCGGAATTCGTTCCACTCGGTGAGGATGACGGTGACGTCCGCCCCCTTCATCGCCTCGTAGGCGCCGCTGGCGAAGGTGACGTCGAGGGACTTGGCCGCCTCTTCCATGCCTTCGGGATCATAGGCCGTCACCTCGGCCCCGGCGGCCTGCAGCGCCGGGACGACGACAAGGCTCGGCGCCTCGCGCATGTCGTCGGTCTGCGGTTTGAAGGTGAGGCCGAGCACCGCCACCGTCTTGCCGGCGACCGAGCCGCCCGCCGCCTCGACGACGACCTGCGCCATGCGCTCCTTGCGCCTCGCGTTGGCCTCGATCACCGCGTCGACCACCGTGGCCGGCGCGGCGTAGTCGCTCGCCGTCGCCGAGAGCGCCAGCGTGTCCTTGGGAAAGCACGAGCCGCCATAGCCGGGCCCGGCGTTGAGGAACTTCGGCCCGATGCGCTTGTCGAGGCCCATCCCCTTGGCGACGTCCTGGACGTCCGCCCCGACCCGCTCGCACAGGTCCGCCATCTCGTTGATGAAGGTGATCTTGGCGGCCAGGAAGGCATTGGCGGCGTACTTCGTCAGCTCGGCGGTGCGGCGCGAGGTGAAGATCACCGGCGTCTCGTTGAGGAAGAGCGGCCGGTAGAGCTCGCGCATCACCGCGACCGCCCGCGGCGACTCGGCGCCGACGATGACCCGGTCCGGCCGCTTGAAGTCCGCGATCGCCGCCCCTTCGCGCAGGAACTCCGGGTTGGACGCGATGTCGACCTCCGCGTCCGGCGCCACCCTCCTGACGATCGCCTCGACCTCGTCCCCTGTGCCGACCGGGACGGTCGATTTGGTGCAGATCACCGTGTAGCCGCGCACCAGCGCCGCCACCTCGCGCGCCGCCTCGTAGACGTAGGTGAGGTCGGCATGCCCGCCGCCGCGCCGCGAGGGTGTGCCGACCGCGAGGAAGACGACATCCGCGCCACCCACGGCGTCGGCCGGATTGGTCGTGAACGCGATGCGCCCGGCCTCCTGGTTGGCCGCGATCAGCCGGTCGAGCTCTGGCTCGAAGATCGGCACCTCGCCCGCCTGCAGCCGCGCGACCTTGGCCGCGTCCGTGTCGACGCAGGTGACGGTGTGGCCGAAGTCCGCGAAGCAGGCGCCCGAGACGAGGCCGACGTAGCCGGTTCCGATGATGGTGACGTTCATGGTTCTCGATCCGCGTTAACGTCAGAGCGTGGCAAAGGCTGTGGCCGGCCCGGCGGGGACGGCGCCATAGCGGGGGCGAAACGGGGCCGGAGCGCGCGACCTCGGAAACGAGTGGTCGACGCGCCGGCGCAGGCGGTCCGGATCCAGCAGCGTGATGGTTCGTCCGCTGCGCTCCAGCCACCCGTCGCGCCGCAACTGCATGAGGACGCGGTTGAGGTGGACGACGCTGAGGCCGAGCGCCTCGCCCAGCGCCTGCTGCGTCAGCGGCAGCTCGAAGCTGTTCTCGTCGGCGAGGCCCGCCAGCGACAGGCGCGTGTGGAGGTCGAGGAAGAGGTGCGCCAGCCGCTCGTAGGCCGATTGCCGGGTGAGGCGCACGATGCAGTTCATGGTGATCGCCTCGTCGACCGCCAGCACCAGGAGGATGGCGCTGGCGAGCGGATCGTCCGGGCCGACGGCGACGACATGGTCGCGCAACTCCGACGCGTCGGCGAGCACCACGTCGGTGACGCACTCCACGTTGGTGAGCGAGGGCACCTGGGGGTGGAGCGAGAAGTTGACGAAATCGCCCGGGAGGAGGTGGCCGAGCACCTGTTGGCGGCCGTCCTGCAGGAGGTGGGTGCGCTGCATCCATCCCTCCACGATGACCTGCGGCCGCGTGCGGACCGCCCCCACCTCGCTGAAGACGCTGCCGCGCGCGTGCTCGCTGATGCGGCCGAGAAGATGCTCCAAACGCGTGAGCGTATTCGAATTGGTGTGGCTGAGCGCCTCGATACGTCGACTGATGGGCCGAAGCTTGCTGTTCGCGGTCACACATCGACTCCTTGGCCAGACATCGAACGATGAAAGGCTTTGAGGGAACACGGTTGACGCCGTCCGAGGGGGGGCCGCGGTCGGTCTCGGGTGTCGTTGTTCGGCAATACGCAAAGCAACGGCGTCACGCCGTCAGGCTTTGCAGACCGTCGGACTTGCGAAGATCCTGATGCCAGCGCCAGGCATCGCGGATCATCGCGTCGATGTCGCGCGTCGGCTGCCAGTCGAGCAGCTGTTGGGCGCGGTGCGGGTTGGCCACCAGGCGCGAGGGGTCGCCCAGCCGGCGCGGGCCATGCACGGTGGGAACGGGGCGCTGCGTCAGCCGCGCGACCGCGCGGACGATCTCGGCGACGGAGTGGCCCGCGCCGGTGCCGACGTTGACCGAGATGCCCTCCCCGCCGTCGAGCAGGTGGGCGAGCGCCGCGACGTGCGCGGCGGCGAGATCCTCGACGTGGATGTAGTCACGCACCGCGGTGCCGTCGCTGGTGTCGTAGTCGGTGCCGTTGATCTGGAGCGCCGGGCGCAGACCGAGCGCGACGTCGAGCACGATCGGGATGAGGTGCGTCTCCGGCTCGTGCCACTCGCCGACGACCGCCGCCTCGTCCGCCCCCGCCGCGTTGAAGTAGCGCAGGCGCACCGAGCGCAGGCCGTAGGCCGCCTCGTAGGACGCCAGGATGCTCTCCACCATCGCCTTGGACGTTCCGTAGGGCGTGATGGGATCGTTCGCGCACGCCTCGTCGATGGGGCCGCTGCCGGCGTTTCCGTAGATGGCGCAGGTCGAGGAGAACACGATCCGGTCGACGCCGAACCGCTTCATCACCTCGAGAAGGTTGAGCGTCCCGGCGACGTTGACGTCGAACGTCTCCTGCGGGTCCGCGGTGGAGCGCGGCACGATCGACTGGGCGGCGAAGTGCATCACCGCGACCGGCCGCATTGCCTCCATGGTGCGCGAGAGCGTGTCGGGGTCACGGATGTCGCCCGGAATAAGCGGGCCCCATTTGCAGAAGTGGCGATGGCCGGTGGAGAGGTTGTCGTAGACCACAGGTTCGAACCCGGCCGCCGCCAGCGCTTTGCAGCAGTGACTGCCGATGTATCCCGCACCGCCGGTGACCAGGATTCTGTTCATCGCCTCACTCCTTGACAGGGCGGGACGAACCGCATGCGGCCCGCTGCCGATCCAGCATTCAATTGAGGGCGTCCGGGTCGGCGCCCGCCGTCCGCAGCGCCGGTGTGGGATCGAAGCCCGCGCCGGCTCCGTCGATGTCCGGGGCACGCACCTCCAGCACGTCGCCGGGGCGCAGCACGGTGCCGGGCGCGGCGACGAACGTCCGCCCACCGTCGCCCTGGCGCGGTGTGCGGGTCACCAGGAGCGACACCGTTCGGTCGCGCTCGGCCGCGGCGAGCTCGGCGATCGTCGAGCCGAAGCGCGCGGCCTCGGCGAAAAGCTCTTCGGCGGTGCCGAGCTTCACCTCGATGCGCCCGAGTTCGGTGCGCGCGTTCTGCAGCTCCGAGACGATGGTGACGCGCCGCCGGCCCTTCAGCTCGACCGCGTCGCGCTCGGCCTCGTTGAGCTGCTGCTCCGCGGCGAGGACGGCCGTCTCCAGTTCCAGGACCCGTGCCTCGGCATCGGCGAGCTGCCGCTCGGTGCTGTTGGCGCGCGAGGTCTGCGCCAACCCCCGGTCGACGAGCCCGCGCATGGTCTCGACCTCGTCGCGGGTCGCGCTCACCACCTTCTGACGCATGGCTGTCTCCTTGCGCATCGTGGCGATCCGCGTCCCCACCAGCGACTTCAGCTCCGCGATCGATTGCAGCGCCGCCCCGTGCTCGTCCTGGCGCGCCTTCATCACCTCGTGCTCGACCTCGAGGTAGGCGGCGGCCATGTCGTGCGCGGCAAGCTCGGCCGGCGGGTCGATGGCATCGGCGCCGGCGCGCTCCGCCTCCAGGCGGGCGATGGTGGCCATGGTCCGCAGCCGCTCCAGCGCCAGCAGGCGGTGGTCGCCCAGCGCCCGCGCGGCGTCCCGATCGGTGCGTGAGAAGATGGTCTGGGAACGGCGCACGCCGCCGGCCACCGCGACCGCCTGGATCACCGTCATGCCCGGGCGGTACTCGAACGCGCCGGGGCGTTCGACCGCGCCGACCACGAAGAAGGGCGCATTCTCGGCGACTTTCAGCGACACGAAGATCTCGTCGACGATGCCGAGCCGCTGCTGCAGCGCGCGCGTCATGGTCGCCGACAGGTCGCTCAGCGACTGCCCCTCCACCACGACCCGGCCGATCACCGGCAGCGAGATGGTCCCGTTCGTCTCGACCGCGAACTCGCCCGCCATGAAGGGGAGCGGCGTCAGGGTGCGCGTCTCGGTCGACCACGCGGCGACCTCGAGGCGCAGCGTGTCGAGGGGGTGGACCACGTCGCCGTCCGCCTCGGCCACCGCCGGGACGACCGCGCCGAACACCAGGAGACCGACCGCCGCGATCCGAAGCGTCATGCGACTTACGGCGGCCGGGGCGCGGACGACGGTCATCAATAGCTCCCTCGGCTCGCCAGGACCGCGGGGACGGTGAGGAGCATCAGCCGGACGTCCTTCAGCAAGGACCAGGTCTTCACGTAGTGCGTGTCGAGCGCGACGCGGCGCTGGAAGCCGATGCTCGATCGGCCCGAGACCTGCCACGGCCCCGTCACCCCCGGCCGCACCGAGAGATAGATGCGCTGCTGGTGCCCGTAGCGTGCGAGTTCCATCTCGGTCACCGGCCGCGGGCCGACGATGCTCATGTCGCCGCGCAGCACGTTGATGAGCTGCGGCAGCTCGTCGATGCTCGTCTTGCGCAGGACGGCGCCCCAGCGGGTCACCCGCGGGTCATCGCGCAGCTTCTGCGTCTCCGCCCATTCCGCCGCCGCTTTCGGATTGGCGGCGAGGTGCGCGACGAGCACCGCGTCGCCGCCCACCATCATGGTGCGCAGCTTGAGGCAGCGGAAACGGCGCCCGCCTTTCCCGACACGCTCATGCGCGTAGAAGACCGGTCCGGGATCGCTCGCCCTGGTGGCGATGGCGGCGGCCGCCAGGAGCGGTGCGCTCACCAGCAGGCCCGCAGACGCGGCGAGAACATCGAGCGCCCGTTTCGCCGCGTGGCCGACCGGCTCGGACTGCCCGCTGCCGGACCGCCCAAGGGTTGTATGGCGCGGCCGCTTAGCGAGACCGAGCCAGGATTTCGTATATTTTCGATTCGCGGCCGTGGTCAGGACGGTCGAATTCACAGCACCACCCATTGTTGTTCCCGCGTCTTGAAACATTCTGGCCGTTCGCCCGTGGGCGGGCGGCCTCATAACGGCGAGTTAGGGGGATGCTCTCGTCCCGCTCTATATCATTTGCTAATTGACGAGGCAGGCGCGAAGACGCCCGTAATCTCTTGATTCCGGCGGAACTATCGCAATTCTAGTCAGAGCTGGCACAATTGCGTTCGCACTGCGGCGATTGACCATATAATGAGCGGCCTGCTTCCCGTTTCGTCCTGGAAATGCCGCCGGCGCGGCACCCTCAGGACGTGCAAAGCGCGTTTCGACATTCGTGCCATGCGCGTATCGCATCAATTATTTTTTGTATGGAATGGGGCATAGGAGCCTTGCCTTTCCGGCAGGCTGACACACGCACCAGCTGTATTCGTGCCACGACATCCACGCGGCCGTGGCACGGAGCCGACGCGGCACCCACGAAAAAGGCGCCCATCGGGGCGCCTCGCTTCGTCCATCACTGTTGCCAAACCGGAGGCGCTAAGGCTCGACCAGCACCGCGCCGCACAGTTTGTCGTCCCAATCGGGTTGGGCGACGAGGGATTGTATCTCGCGGTCCCGCGCTCGGCCCGCCCGGTGGACGAGGATCGCCGTCTGCGCGTACTCCGCGAAGGCGCGCGCGCCCGGCCCCTCGCTTGCGGCCGGCAGGTCGAGGACGATGTACTGCGCCGACTGGCTCACCGCGGCGATCACCTCGTCCATGCGTTCGCTTCCGGCAAACACGGCCGTCTCGCCTGGGTCCATATCGGGCGGCCCGCCGGGCAGGTGCGCCAGGGGGACGTCCGGAGCGTGCGCGAGTTCGGCGAAGGGCGGCACCGCCCCGCCCTCCATCATCTCGACCAGATTGTGCTGGTGCGGCGGCCGGCGGATCTCCTGGGCGACATCGACCAATAGGCACGCAATGCCGTGGCCGGCGAGCATCGCCGCAAACTCATGGGCGAGGCCGCCGCGATCCTCGCCGGACCGGGCCGAGATGAAGGCCACCGTGCGCAGCCCCGAGCGCCGCGTATGCCCGTCCACCGCGATCTTCATCGACCGCAAGGCATTGGTGCGGACGCGGTCGCGGCGCGCCCCGCCCGGCGACCGGCGCCACCAGGGTCGCCGCCCCCGCACCATCGCGAGCACCGGCAGCCCCAGCGCCCGGCGCACGTCCTCGCTGGTTTTCAACGCGCTGCGGGTCATCTCCCGCACAAGGCCGATCAACGCGCCGAGGAAACCGCCCAGCGCGATACCGAGCGCAGCGTACTTCGCCTTCTGCGGGCTGCTCGCGCCCGTCGGCTTGTCCGGCGCGGTGAGGACGCGGGCGTCGACGATGGGCAGCGAGAGCTGGTTCACCGTACGCTCCAGCCGCGTCAGCGCAGACTGGTACAGCGTCTTGTAGCTCTCGGCCGTCTCCTGAAGCTGCAGGAGCTCGTACTGCGCACCGGTGTCGTCGGACGCGGTGCGCGTGGCGTTGTCGAGCCCTTCGCGCAAGGCGGCGACCCGGCGGGCCTGCACGTCGGCCCGGTTCTCCGCCTGCCGGGCGCGGCGTCGCACCTCGTCGTACAGCCCCGCCTCGACCGTCGCCATCCGCGCCTCGATCGCCCGCACTTCGGAGTGTTCCGGGCCGAAGCGCTCGGCCACCCGGCCGCGCTCGCGGCTCAGGGTCAGGTACTCCGCGCGCAGGGTGTCGATCGCCGCGTCCGGCCCCACGCCGGAGAGGGACGCGAGGTTCGCCAGCGCCGCCTCCGGCCCCGCCGCGACCGCGTCGCGCCCGTGCGCCGCCATGGCCTCGGCCGCCGACGCCTCCGCCTGCGCCAGGATGAGCTGGCTCATCAGCTCGGAGACCTCCTGCTCGGACAGGAGGCGCGTGCCGACGCTCACCAGCCCGTTGTCGATCCGGTACTGCTCCAGCGCGCGCCCCGCTTCCGTCGCGGAGGCGCGCAGGTCGTCCGTGCGCTGCCGCAGCCAGGCGACCGCGCTGTCGAGCGCCGCCGCGTCGCCGGCCCGCCCGAACTCGAGATAGGCGTCGACGTAGCCCTCCGCGAGCGTCTGAGCGAGCGCCGGGTCGGCCGCCTTCACCGAGAGGCCCAGCACGTAGCTGCGCCCGACCCGCTGCACCGACAGTTGACCGCGCAGCTGCAGCGCCACTGTCTCCTTCAACCGCGCCAGCCGCGCCGCCTCGTCCGGTTGCGGCACCTCGGCCTCGGGCGCGCCGCCGGTCACGCGGTCCACCAGCGTGCGGACGCCCGCCTTGATCGCGCCGACCGTCGCCGCCACCGGCGAGACGGCCGTGGCGAGAGCCTCGGGCCGCTCCGTGAGGGCGAGCGCGTCGACGACCCGCAGCGCCAGCGCCTGGCTCTTCAGGATCTCCACCTCGCTCTGCACGATGCCGTCGCGCAACGCCTCGATCTGCTGCTCGGAGATCAGCTCCACCAGCGCGGCGCGGTCCTGGTCGAGCAGGATCGTGGCGTACGAGGTGTACTTCGGCTGCAGCGACAGCGCGTAGGCGATAGCGAGCGCGGCGAAGAGGACGACGCACAGCACCACCACCCACGCCTGGCGCCAGCAGGCCCGCATCACCTCGCGCAAGTCGATGTACTCCTCGGTCTGCCCAAAGCCCGGCGGTGACGCGGGGTCGACCCCGCGGCGGTCGGCGAAGCGAAGGTGCGTCGGCAGCTCGTTCATGGCGTTTCTCCAGCCAGGCGCGCACCCGCCCGCGGCGCACTAGCCGCCCGGTCGAGGTGCGGCGTGTCGAAGGTGCGGCCATGGGAGGACGGGGTCTCGAACAGGGTGACGGCGCGCGTGTCATCGCCGCGCCCGGTGGTGCCGCGGCGAGACCGGCGCGCGGCCAGCTTGTCGCGGGCGATGCCCGAGACGACCGGCGACCAGGCCCGCGGCCGCAGCGCCAGCCATGCCGCCGCCGCGGTCATCCCGCGCTCGGTCTTCGTGGCCAGCACGCGGCGCAGCGCATGGCGCCCGGCGACGCTGCGGCGATGGAGCGCCAGCGCCGCCGCCTCGGCGCGGGTGAGCGGGCGCGTGCGCTCCAGCGCGTCGTGGCAGGCGAGGAAGGCGGCGAGATCCTCCACACGGTGCCGCGCGCTCAGCGAATCCTCGCGCTCCACGGCGAGGTAGCCGGGCGTCGCGCACAAGAGGAAGCGCGCGTCCGCCAGCAGCGTGCGGGCGTAGAGGTCGAAGTCCTCGCCCAGCCGCATCGCCTCGTTGTAGCGGATGGCGTGGCGGTCGAGGAACGCGCGGCGCATCAGGGGGTGGATGAAGCCCATCTCGCGCCGCAGCATGCCGGGCTTGCCGACATTGCCGCGAACGAACGTGGCAAGGTCGAGGCTGGTGGTCGCCGCGCGCACCGGCGCGTCGGCGTAGCGCCGGGCCGCCTCGTCGGCGGCCTCCGGGCTGGCCACGAACACCATGTTGTCGGCGATGAGATCCCAGTGCGGGATCGCGAGCAGCCGGCGGAAGCGGCCGGCGAGAATGCGATCGTCCGAATTGAGGATCGCGACGACCGGCGCGCTGGACCGCGACAGCGCCACATTGCGTGCCCGCGACGGGCCGCCGTTGGCGGTCAGCCGGTGAACGGCGAGCCGCCCGCTCCCGTCGTCCGCCGAGGCGGCCGCCTCTGGCGTCGCGTCCTGCGAGGCGTCGTCGACGACCACGACCTCTCGCACCTCCGGTTCGGCGAGCGCGGAGGCGACCGCAGCGCCGATGGTCGCCGCCGCGTTGTAGGCCGGGATGATGACCGCCACGTCCGCGCGCGCCGGATCCGGCCAGGACTGATCTGCCACAGCGCCTCCTCGATTGGGATTGAGTGCGTTGGATGCTCGCCCCATTGGGGCGGTCGCGGGCCCTCGCCTCAATAACAATTGATGGAGACGCTCTCCGAGCGGCGCCGTAGCCCTTGGGCGTACCGGAACGAGGACTATCGCCTTGCGCCTAGGCTATTTTGTTCACGATCTCGGGGATGCGGCCGTCGCCCGCCGCGTGACCATGCTGCAGCGCGGCGGCGCGGAGGTGGCCCTCGCCGGCTTCCACCGCACGGCGACGCCGCCGACCGACATCGCGGGTGTCACCCCGATCCCGCTCGGCCAAACCGCCGACGGCAAGCTCGCCGCGCGCGCCGTCCGTGTCGTGGCGAGCCGTCTGTCCCACACGCGCATCGCCGAACGGCTCGGCGCGGTGGACGCGCTGATGGCCCGCAACCTGGAATCGCTGGCGGTCGCGGCCGCCGTGCGCCCCCACCTCGGCCCCGTGCCGCTGACCTACGAGCTGCTGGACATCCACCGCATGCTGCTGGGCCGGAAAGGGCAGGTCCTGCGCACCGTGGAGGGCGTCCTGAGCGCCTCCGTGTCGCAGCTCATCGTCAGCTCACCCGCGTTCGTCGAGGCCTATGTGGCGCCCCTGTCGCGGCTCGGGTGCCCGGTCACGCTGGTGGAGAACAAGCTCCTCGCCGCCCCCGCTGCCGTCGCGCCGCGCCCCGCCGGACCGCCCTGGCGTGTCGGCCTGTTCGGCGCACTGCGCGACCGCCGCTCGGTCGAGATCCTCGCTAGCACCGCCGAGGCGCACCACGGCGCGGTCGAGATCGACATCCGCGGCAAGCCCTCGCCGGCCGTGTTCGCGGACCTCGCCGCCACCGTCGCGCCGCTGCCCCACGTCACCTTCGGCGGCGCCTACCGTATGCCGGACGACCTCGCCGGCCTCTACGGCAATGTCCACTTCATCTGGTGCGTCGACTATTTCGAGGCTGGAGCCAACTCCGAGTGGCTGCTGCCCAACCGACTCTACGAGGGCGGCGCGCACGGGGCGGTGCCCATCGCCCGCGCCGGCACCGCGACGGCGGCGCGTCTCGCGCAGCTCGGCATCGGCCACATCCTTCACGGCGAACCAGTCGCCGCACTCACCGCCTTCTTCGCCGACCTGACGCCGCAGCGCTACGCCGCCATGGCCGAGGCGGTCGCGCGGGTGGACGCGTCCGCCTTCGTCAGCGACGCCGCCGAATGCGCCGCCCTCGTCGACCTCATCTCGGGGCGGTCCCGTCCCGCCACCCACCAACACGCGGAGGCGGCATGACCGGCGCTCTGATCGTTATTCCCTGCCTCGACGAAGAGGCACACCTTCCCGGCCTTCTCGACCTCCTGTGCGCGGACCTCGGCGCGGGCGACCTCATCGTCGTGGCAGACGGGGGCAGCCGGGACCGCTCGCGCGCCATCGTCATGGACCGCGCCCGGACGGACGCGCGGGTGCGGCTGATGGACAATCCGGACCGCATCCAGAGCACCGGCGTCAACGCCGCGGTGCGCGCGTTCGGCGAGGGGCGCCAGTTCTTCGTACGCATCGACGCGCACTGCCTCTACCCGCCCCGCTACTGCTCGCAGCTTCTGGCGGAGATCGCCCGC
Source organism: uncultured Alphaproteobacteria bacterium (assembly GCA_963771975.1). Lineage (GTDB taxonomy): Bacteria > Pseudomonadota > Alphaproteobacteria > Rhizobiales > Amorphaceae > Acuticoccus. The sequence goes on from CAVYVL010000003.1 coordinate 232,312, forward strand.
ACCGGATCGGACTCGGTGGTCGTCGCCATGCGCACCGAAGGGCGGGGCTGCATGCAGCGCGCCGTCGCCGCCGCCCAGAACTCGCGGCTGGGGTCGGGCAACGCGGCTCACCGCGTCGGCGCGGAGCCGGGCTATGTGGACCACGGACACCACGCGGCCATGCGGATCGAGAGCTTCCTGGCGCTCGGCGGTTACGACGAGGCGTTCTCCCACAACGAGGACGCCGAGTTCGACCACCGGCTCACCCGCGCAGGCGGGCGGATCTGGCTCTGCGGGGTGGAGCCGCCCATCTACCTGCCGCGCCGGTCGCTCGGCAAACTCTTCAAGCAGTACCTCAGCTACGGTCGCGGCCGCGCCTCCACCGTGCGCAAGCACGACATGCGGCTGAAGCTGCGTCAGGTGGCCTCGATCCTGATCGCCCCATCCGCGGCCGGGTTGCTCACGGCACCGATCGTCGCAGCATTTTCCCCGGCGCTTGCGGCACTCGCGGCCCTGCCCGGCCTCGCCTGGACTGCCGCCGCGCTCGGAGGTGGCACCATGCTTGCAGTGCAACGGCGCGACACATGTGTTCTGTGCGCGGGGGTCGCCGCTATGACGATGCACCTCTCCTGGTCGTTGGGCTTCATCGCGCGGTTCGCGACGGCCACGGCGCCCGTCAACGGTCTGCGCTGGCAGGAGCCGGCTGACCTCGACACCACCGTCGACATCTGCGTGTGCACCTTCCGCCGCGGCTCCATCGCGGACACGCTGCGTTCGCTGGCGGCCCTGCGCCTGCCGCACGGCATGACCATCCGCGTGATCGTCGCCGACAACGACGAGACGGACGCGGCGCGCGGGCACATCCTCGCCCTCGGCGCCCGCTTCGGGCTCGATATGCTCTACGTTCATGCCCCGGCCCGCAATATCTCCACAGCCCGCAACGCCGCGCTGGATGCAGCCGAGGCGCCCTGGATCGCGGTGCTCGACGACGACGAGGTGGCAAGCCCGGAGTGGCTGATCGCACTCCTCGACGTCCAGCGCACCACCCGCGCCGACGTGGTGCTCGGCCCCGCCATCGCCCGCTACGCGCCGGACGTGCCGCGTTGGATGCGCGACGGCGACTTCCATTCCGCGTACCCGGTGGTGGCCGGCGGCGCGATCCGCACCGGCTACACCTCTAACGTCCTCTTCGCCCGAACCGCCCCGGCGCTGGCCGGCCGCCGGTTCGACGTCGCGCTCGGCCGCTCGGGCGGCGAGGACACCGCCTTCTTCCACGCCGCCTTCAACGCCGGAGCGCGAATCGCCTCCGCCCCCGCGGCGACCGTGTTCGAGGACGTCGCCGGCTCGCGCGCCACGCTCCGCTGGTTGATGCCGGCGCCGCTTCCGCGCCGGGCAGAGCCACGGCCTGCTCCTCGAGACAGAGGGCCTCAGCCGCGCCGGGCGGGCCAAACAGATCGCGATCGCCGGCGCCAAGGCGTCGATTTGCGCTGCGGGCGCACTCGCGTCATGCTGGTCGCCCCACCGCTTTGCGTTCTGGTGCCTCCGTGCGGCGATGCACGCCGGCGCGATCTCGCGCCTCTTCGGCATGCGCAAGCTATCTCTTTATGGAGGAGACGAAGCCGTTGCCTGATGTCTCTATTATCATTGCGGCCTACTGCGCCGAGGAGTTGATCGCCGCGTCCATCGCCAGCGCACTCTCCCAGAACGTCGACCTCGAGGTGATCGTCGTCGACGATGCCTCGCCCGACGGCACCGCAGACGCCGCCCGCGCCGTCGACGACCCCCGGGTGCGGGTGCTGCGGCTCCCCGACAACGGCGGCCCCGGCGTTGCCCGCAATGCCGGCTTCGCCGCGGCCAACGGCACCTTCATCGCCGTCCTCGACGCAGACGACGCCTTCCGCCCCGGCCGCCTCGCCGCATGCCTGAAGCACGGCGAAGGCGCCGACATCATCGTCGACTCCATCACCATCGAAGAGACCGGCCACCCGCCGCGCACGCTCGACGTCACCGAGGCCGCGGGCGGGCCGACGCTCGACCTCTGCGGCTACGTGCGCCTCAACAGCCCGATGGCCCGCAAGGATACGCTGGGCTACACCAAGCCACTCTTCCGCCGCACCTTTCTCGACGCCAACGGCCTCCATTACGACCCGGCGCTGCGGATCGGCGAGGACTATCTCATGATGGCCGAAGCGCTCGCGTGCGGCGCCCGGTGCGCCGTGGTGGACAATGCCGGTTACGTCTACCGCCGCCGCGCGGGGTCGATCTCGGCGCGGCTCGGCGTCAAGCACATCGAGGCGATGCTGGCGGCCGACGCCGGGTTCGAGGCGCACCACGATCTGCCGGGCGAGGTGCAGGCGGCCATCGCCGATCGCCGTGCCGCGCTCAGCGATGCGCTCGCCTTCGCCGAGGCGGTGGAGCAGTTGAAGGCGCACCGCCTGATGGCTGCGATGGCCGCCGTGTTGCGCCGCCCGCGCTCGGCGATCCACTTCCGCTATCCGATCGGCGCCCGCCTTCACCGCCTCTTCCGCGGCAACGCCGAGCCTGCGCCGACCGGTTGAGCCCGCCGACCGGACGCGGCGCACCCGACCGGCCCTCGCGTTCCGCCGTCAGGCGATGGAGATATCGGTCTCCGGGTTGAAGAGCTCGGACACGCCCACCACGCGGATGGTGTGCTCGTCGAACCCATCGATCGCCACCGTGATGACGACGTCGCTGCCGTCGGTCGCGGTGTCCACCGTGTCGAGGTCCTCGTCGATGATGAGCTGGATGCCGTCGAACCCGATCTCGAAGTCGTAGACCGTGTCGTCGCCGAACGGCCCCTCGAAGATGAACGTGTCGATATCGAAGTCGCCGGCGCCGTTCGCGCCGTTGCCCCACAGCTCGTCGTTGCCGATGCCGCCGATGATGAAGTCGGCGCCGGTGCCGGAGCGGACCAGATCGTCGCCCTGGTTGCCGAAGACCTGATCGGTGTCGGCATCGCCCAGCACGGTGTCGTTGCCGGCGTCGCCGAACACGAAGTCGATGCCGGTGTCGCCGCGCACCAGGTCGTCACCGTCGCCGCCGTGGATGGTGTCGTCGTCGGCATTGCCGCGGATGGTGTCGTTGTCCGCATTGCCGCGCAGCACGTCGCCCTCGCGCCCGCCGTAGATCGAGTTCCTCGCCCGCCCCGCCGACGATGGTGTCGGCGTCGTTGTTGCCGACCAGCGAATTGTCGCCGTTGCCGCCGATGATGACGTCGTTGCCGTTGCCGCCGTCGATGCGGTCGAAGCCGCTCTTGCCGTAGATGACGTCGTTGCCGTCGTCACCGAAGATGGTGTCCGAGCCGGTCCCGCCGTCGATGATGTCGGTCTCGGTGCCGCCGTTGACCCGGTCGTCGCCCTGGCCGGCGTAGACGGTGTCACGGCCCTGGCCACCGCGGATCGCGTCGTCGTCCTGGCCGCCGTAGTGGATGTCGTCGCCCGGGCCGCCGACGAGCGTGTCGTTGCCCGAGTGACCGTAGAGCGTGTCGTCGCCGTCGAGGGTCTTGAATTCGTCGTCGCCCTGAAAGCCGCGGCCGATGTCGTCGAACGAGCCGAAGATGTAGAAGTCGTCGAACTGCGCGCCGACGAAGTTGTAGACCAGCGGGATCACCAGCAGGTTCTGGAACGTCACGTTGGCGTTGGAGGCCAGCTCGTTCTCGCGGTCGAGTGAGCTGGAGAGCGGGGAGAAGGACCACCCGTTCTGGGGGTTATCGACCTCGTAGGCCTCCCAGTGCGTCACGGTGCCGGTGTAGCGCCCGTTCTCGTCGAAGCCGAACCCGTAGCCATGAACCTCCTGAGTGATCATGATCTCGGGATCGTAGGCGGCCGGGAACGTCAGCGTGGCGAGCCTGTCGTTGACGACTGTGTATTCTGACGATTGCAGCGCCAGACCAGCAACGAAGTTCGGCCCGAAGAAATCGTTGCTGATGCGTACGTTGACGGTTTTGAGATCGAGTCCTGTCGACACCGGAGCGTCTCCTAACATCGGTTCGGAGCGCGCCCATGGGGACGCGCAGGTTCGCCGCTATTATGAGCAAACTTGTCGCCGACAAACCAGATACTTGCACACGAGGCGCCCAGATTTAATATCCGACCCCGGCCGAAAGGGTCGCCGACGCTTCGGTCGACCCGCTCGTAGCCGGTCCCGCGCTGAATATTGGCTGAGCTCGACTGGGCGATCGCCGGATGATCGGTGGCGCCGATTATACCGATCCGAAAGATTGTTAAATCAACACCGAGTGATAATGATCCGCCACGGATCGGCGCGAGGAGACCTTCGGCCATGCTGTCAATCATGAAGCAAGCGCTCGCGGCGCTGGCGATCGCGCTCACCATCTTCGCTGCCGCCGGAGTGGCGACAGCCCAGGAAGCGGTAAGGATGGTCGAGACCGCCGAGCAATCGGCCGCGTCCACCGCACCGACCGCAACCACAGCGCCCGATCAGGGCTCGCCGACGCTGGACGAGCTGGTGAAGTCCGCGCGCGCCGCCGGGGCGACCATCCTCATCGACGGACGCGCACAGTCGGCGCCAACGGATGGTGTCGGCGCCGATCCGGCCGCCGCGCTGGAGAGCGCGGTCGCCGTACGGCTCGCCGTTGCCGAAACCCTGGCGCGCATTCCGGCCATCCCCGGCGCGCTGGCCGACGCGGCCATCAACGCCCAGGGCGACGGATCCGCGAACTGGCTATGGCTCGCGCTGGCGCTCACCCTCGTCGCCCTCGCCGTGGCAATGACGGTGTGGTGGCTCGTATGGCGGTGGGCGCAGGGCGTCCTGACGCGGCTCGAGACGCGGCCGGAGCCCGTACCCGCCCCGCGCACGAGCTACGTGTTGCTGCGCACCGTGCTCTCGCTGGTCGCCGATGCCGCCTTGCTCGTCTCCGGCGCGGCGTTCATCGTCCTGGTCGTGCCTTCACCCGGGCCGGTGCGCGCGACCGCCCTCGCCGTGCTCGTCTCAATCGCCACATACCGCTTCGTGACCGACATGCTGACGGCGCTGTTCCTGCCGGACCGCCCGCACGAACGGCTCCTGCGCATCGACGATGCGACGGCCACGCGCATGCTGCGCCGCCTCAAGATCATCGCCGCCATCGGGTACACGATCCTGGCGCTTTCGCTGTGGTCCTCTGCGGTCGGCGTCGATCAGCGCACCGTCGACGCGTTGCGCATCCTCGGCTCGGGCCTTGCGGTGGTGCTGCTGGTGCTCTTCCTGATCGTCCACCGCGACAGCATCACCGCCATGGTGCGCGGGACGTCGCAGCGGCCCAATACCTTCCGCAAGTTCCTGAGCGCGCTCTGGCCGTTCATTGCAATCGGCTATCTCCTGGTCGCCGGCACCATTCACATCGCCGGCGTGGTGGCGAACAAGGCGCCGCAGGCCGGGCCCATCGTCGCGCCGATCGTCGCGACGATCGTGGCGCTCGCCTTCTACGGCGTGTGCGTGATCGTGCTCGCCCGCCGCTTCAACGCCACGGAGGCGACGCTGCGCGCCACCCTCCGCCCCGCCCCGGCCGAGCCAACGCGGATGGATGAGACGCCCGTTCCCACGACCGAAGTGGCGGCCGGCACGGATCCGGCCGGCGAGGTCGTGCCGGTGGAACCGGTGGAGCCGGAGCTGGAGCCGCTGCTCGTCTGGCAGGACCGCTGGCACGCGCTCTTCCGCCGCCTCGCCGGGCTGGCGGCGGTCGTGATCGGCGCGGCGGTCGTGGTCATGGCGCTGGACATCCCGCAAGTCGCCTCGGCGGCATCGAACTCGCTGGGTCTGGTGGTGGTGCTGTTCGCTCTCTGGGGCGTCTACGATGCCATGCGCACCTGGGTCGACGGCAAGATGGAGGACGAGATGCCCAGCCACGCCGGCGGGCACGGCGAGGTCGAGGACGGCATGGGCCCCGGCGCGACCCGCCTCGCCACGCTGCTGCCGCTCCTGCGCAATCTCCTGATCGTGACGATGTTCACCTTCATGGCCGCGGTCGGCCTGGCCGCCCTCGGCGTCAACGTCGCGCCTCTGTTCGCAGGCGCCGGCGTGCTGGGTCTGGCCATCGGCTTCGGCGCCCAGACGCTCATCCGCGACGTCTTCTCCGGCGCCTTCTTCCTGGCCGACGACGCGTTCCGCAAGGGCGAGTTCATCGACGTCGGCGGGACCATGGGCGCGGTGGAGAAGATCTCGGTGCGCTCGTTCCAGCTGCGCCACCAGAACGGCCCACTGCACACCATCCCGTTCGGCGAGATCAAGCAGCTCACCAACTTCTCGCGCGACTGGGTGGTCATGAAGCTGCCGCTGCGCATCCCCTACGGCACCGATGTCGAGCGGGTCCGCAAGCTGATCAAGAAGCTCGGCGAGCGGCTGCTGCAGGACGAGGAGATCGGGCCGCTCTTCCTCGCGCCGCTGAAGTCGCAGGGCGTCATCGAGATGGACGACTCGGCGATGATCCTGCGCGTGAAGTTCATGACCAAGCCCGGCGATCAGTTCGTGGTGCGCCGGCACGTCTTCACGGAAATCAACGATCTGTTCGAGCGCGAAGGCATCCCGTTCGCCCACCGTTACGTCACGGTGCGGATCGACCCTCAGGGCCGGGAGCTGACGCCCGAGGAAGAGGAGCAGGCCGCCTCCGCCGCCGCCGAGCACCTCTACAATCAGGAGCAGAAGAAGGCCTGACGCTGGCGCGCCGGATCGAGCGGCGCGCTACTCGCCCGCGGTGACGGCCGGGCGCCTCGCGGGGGGCGCAGCCGGGGCGGGCTCCCACTGGCGCACCATCGTGCGCGCCAGCGCATCGGCCGCGCGACGGTTGGGGCCATCGGGCGAGACGCCGACGCTGTAGGTGGCGCCCGGCACGCGGAGCGCGGGCCACGGCTCCACCAGGAGCCCCTGCTCCAGTTGGGGCCCGAGCAGTTCCAGCGGGGCCACGATCGCGCCGAGCCCCGCGAGCGCCGCCTCCATCGCGACGTAGAAGTGCGCATACACCTTCGGCGGGCGCGCCGGACGGCCCCCGAACGCGTGCTGGCACCAGCGCGAGAGTTCGCCGGTGCGGGTGGCGGCATCGACGAAGGGCAGCCGCGCCGGGTCGTCGCCCGCCGCGAGGCACGGCGGCACCAGCAGGCCGAGCTGCTCCACGAACAGCGGCCGTGGTGTCAGCCGCGCCGCCAGCGCCTCCCCGCGCCGCACCACCAGGTCGAACTGCAGCGCGTCCCAATCCTCGGTCGTATGGGTCGGGCGGACGCGGATGCCGGCCTCGCTGCCGGCCATGTCGAGCGTCGGCAGGCGCGGGATGAGCCAGCGCATCGCGAAGGTGGCCGGCGCGACGACGGTGAGCACCTCCTGCCGCTCGGCGGCGAGCACCTCCTCCAGCGCCCGCTCGATCTCCTCCAGCGCGCCGCCGACGGCCGCCGCCAACCGCTCACCCGCGGCGTTGGCCACCATCCCGCCGCGACGCCCGCTGAACATCGACCGCCCCGCCCACTGCTCCAGATGCGCGAGTTGCTTGCTCACCGCACCATGTGTCACGGACAAATCTTCAGCAGCGGCCGAAACGCTGCCCGTCCTTACGACGCTCTCCAGCGCCATTAGAGATTTTACCGGCGGAAGTCGTCGTTTTGTCATGTGAATTCATCTCACATTGGGCGAATTTATTTCCATTGCCGAACGATGGTTCTTGGCACTACTCCGTACGCCATCGAAACACGAAACGTATTCTCATCTCACCTCCTTATACATCAAGCACATGGCGGTTTGATAACGGGCGGTCGTGCACATCGGAGGATCGATGGCTCTCGCAACGGACGGCGCCGCCGCGCACCAACTCATCAGCTGCACCGTCAACGGGCGCAGCTACAGCCTGCCGCGCCGCCCCACCGCCGTCATCTGCTATGACGGCTGCGATCCGGCCTACATCGCCACGGCGCGTGCCGCGGGGGTCGTGCCCCACCTGTCACGCATGATGGGTGAGGGGTTCGCCGCCACCGCGCTGGCCGCGATGCCGACCTTCACCAACCCCAACAACGTCTCCATCGTCACAGGCGCGCCGCCCGCCGTCCACGGCATCTCCGGCAACTACTACTTCGACGCCGCCACCGGTCGCGAGATCATGATGCTCGACGCCGAAGGGATGCGCGGCGGCACCATCCTCGCCGCCCTGGCGGATGCGGGCGTGCGCGTCGCCGCGGTGACGGCGAAGGACAAGCTGCTCAAGGCGCTCGCCAAAGACCTCGCCGGCATCGCCTTCTCGGCCGAGCGGGCCGACACGGCCACGATGGCCGCGAACGGCATCGACGACGCCACCCGCCTGGTCGGCCGGCCCGCGCCCGCGCCCTACGTGCCGGACCTCTCGCTCTTCGTGCTCGACGCCGGGGTGCGCCTCATCGGCGGCGGTATGGCGGATGTCGCCTACCTCTCTCTGTCGGACCTCGTGCAGCACGCCCACGCCCCCGGCACCGACGAGGCCAACGCATTCATGGCCGCGGTGGATGCCCGCGTCGGTGCGCTGCTGGAGGCCGGCGCCGTCGTCGGCATCGTCGCCGACCACGGCATGAACGACATGGCTGGCGAGGATGGCACCGCCCGCGTCGCCTACCTCGCCGATGGGCTCGACGCCACGTTCGGCGCCGGCCGGACCCGCGTGATCTGCCCCATCACCGACCCTTTCGTGCGCCACCACGGCGCGCTCGGCGGGTTCGTGCGCGTCCACGTCACGGACCCGGCGCTCGCCCCGGGCGACGTCCTCGCCGCGGTGGCCGCGACGGAGGGCGTCGGCGAGGCGCTTCCCGGCGCGGAGGCCGCCGCGCGGTTCGAGATGCCGCCCGAGCGCGAGGGCGACGTGGTGGCGATCGCCGCCCCCGGTTTCGCGCTGGGCGCCCACGCGGCGGATCACGACCTCTCCGCCCTCGCCGGCACCCGGCTGCGCTCCCACGGCGGCCTCGCCGAGCAGGCAGTGCCCTTCATCCTCTCCCACCCGCTCACCGACGCCTACCGCGCCCGCGCCGCCGAGATGCCCCTGCGCAACTTCGACATCTTCGACTTCGCGCTGAACGGGACACGCTGATGGCCCGCGCCTTCGTCCTCATCCTCGACGGCCTCCGCCGCGACCTCGTCTCGCCCGAAACCACGCCCAATCTGGTGCGCTTCGGGCAGGAGGCGCAGCGTTTCACCGCACACCGCTCCGTCTTCCCGTCGGCGACGCGCGTCGTCTCGGCCGCCTTCGCCACCGGCTGTCACCCAGCCCAGAACGGCCTGCAGGGCAACACGGTGGCGCTGATGGCTGATGGCCGCCTCGCGCTGCACGATGTCGGCAAGCCGGACTTCTTCGAGACCAAGCGCGCCCTCACCGGCGCCACGCTGACCCGCCCCACCATGGCGGAGCGTCTGGCCGGTCGCGGCGGCGCCGTCGTCTACAACAACGTATCGCCGGGCGCCGCCTACGCCCACGACCCGGACGGCCACGGCACCGTCTACCACCGCGCCGGCTCGCGCGGCCCCGGCCTCGCTCCCGTCGCCGACCCGCTCGACATCGCGATCGGCATCGAGGGTGACGCGGCGATGGTGGACCGCTTCGTCGCCGAGGCGGTCGACCCCGCCGGCCGCCATGGCGGCACCGCGCTCGCCGTGCTCTGGCTCTCCGAGCCCGACACGACGCAGCACGCCGCGCCGCTCGGCTCGCCCCAGCACCTCGCGGTGCTCGCCCAGGCGGACGCCCTCGCCGGCCGCGTCCTCGAAGCCATCGAGGCCCAGGGCGGCAACCCGCTCGTCGTCGTCGGTTCGGACCACGGCCACCAGAGCGTCGGCAGCGTCATCGACATCGACGCTTTCCTGGTCGCCGAGGGGCTGAAGGCGAGGGGCGCCGACGACGTCCTCGTCGCCCCCAATGGCACCAGCGCCCTCATCTACGTTCACCCGGACAGCGCCGCGAAGATCCCGCACATCGCCCGCGCGCTGAACGATGTGCCCTGGGCCGGCGCCGTCTACGCCGGCGAGGACCTCGCCCGCGTCGGCCACGCCCCCACCGGCGGGCTCGCCATCGCCGTTTCCATGGCCGCCAGCGACGTGCCCAACGCCTACGGCGTCCGCGGCACCAGCGCCGTCGTGCGCCCGCTCGGCAGCAAGGCGGACCGGCTCGGCTGCGGCCAGCACGGAGGCCTCGGCGCCCAAGAGCAGGCCCCCCTCCTCATGATCCGCGGGGCAGGCTTCCGCCCCGGGACCCCATCGGCCGAGCCGACCTGCGCGGTCGACCTCGCGCCCACCATCCTCACCCATCTCGCAGTCCCGCACGAGGGGCTCGATGGGCGGGATCTTCAAGCCATCCTTGAACCCCACGGAGACCCACGGCCATGACGAAGTTCCCCCGTTTGGACCGCCGGCAGCTCATGATCGGCACCGCCGCCGCCACCCTCCTCGCCACCGCACCGCTGGCGATGGCGCAGGAGCCCGTCCAGGGCGGCACGCTGCGCTACGCCACCCTCGGCCTCGACACGTCCGACCCGCACCGCCACACCGGCTCCATCGCGGTGCAGCAGCTCTACGTCGAGGCGCTCACCTCCATCGGCCCCGACGGCCGCGTCGAGCCCTTCCTCGCCGAAGGCTGGGACATCTCCGCGGACGGCAAGACCTATACCTTCACCCTGCGCGACGGCGTCACCTTCCATAACGGCGACCCGATGGACGCCGAAGCGGTCGTCGCCAACATCAACCGCGTGAAGGACAACGTCACCGGTGGCTGGCTCGCCTCCGCGATGAAGCTCGTCGAGAGCGTCGAGGCCGCGGACGGCAAGACCGTCGTGCTGACCATGAGCGAGCCCTACGCGCCGCTCGTGAACCTGATGAGCGAGCTGTGGATCGTCTCCCCCGCCTCCGAAGGCTGGGACGAGACCATCCAGACCCCGATCGGCACCGGCCCGTTCACCTTCGGCGAATGGCGCCCGCAGGTGTCGCTCACCGCTCCGGCCTACGAGAACTACTGGCGCGGCGACGACCTTCCCTACCTCGCCGCCATCGAGGTGAACCTGCGCGAAGACATCGACAAGGCGAGCGCCCTGCGCGCCGGCGACCTCGACATCGTCAACGTCGACCGTGACGTCGCCCGCCGTCTGTCGCAGGACCCGAACATCAAGACCTCCACCCTGAAGGACTCGACCTGGTACTTCGCCGCCTTCAACAACCGCAGCCCGCGCGCCCCGTTCGATGACCCCAAGGTGCGCGACGCCCTCCAGCACGCCATCGACAAGCGCGCCTTCATGCAGTTCATCGCGCCGGAGACGGGTGTCGTCTCCAACCAGATGGTCATGCCCGGCCACGTCTACTACGACGAGGCGATCGGCGAGGCGGACGCGCACCAGGGCGCCGACCTCGACAAGGCGAGGGCGCTGCTGGACGAGGCCGGCGTCGATCCGTCGACGATCACCATCGACCTCGTCTCCTGGCAGGAGAGCTACCCGCAGGTCGTCGTCCAGATGCTGCGCCAGCTCGGCTTCAAGGTGGAGCACTCCGCGCTCGACGATCTGGGCGCGCAGAACCGCCTCGGCGAATACAACTGGGATCTCGCGGTGATGGCGTCCGGCCCGCGCGCCGACATCTTCCTGCGCTACGTGCGGCTGATGAGCGACGGCCCCAACCCCGTTCTGTGGGGCGGCATCCAGGACGCTAAGCTCGACGGCATGATCGAGGCCGCCGTCGCCGAGACCGACGAGGCGACCCGCAAGTCGCTCTACTCGCAGGCCTTCCAGCACGTCCTCGACAACGACTACTTCATGGTGCTGGGCCACGCGCCGAACGCCATCGCCATGCGCGAGGCGGTGAAGGGCTACGAGCCGGGCTTCACCTGGTCGCCGAACTGGGTGAGCGGCGGCATCGCCCAGACCTACCTCGTCGAGGATTGAGCCCGATGGCCCTCGCGATGAAGGCGGCCGGCGCGACGGCCGCGGGCCGCCACGGCACCGGCCCCGGGTCCGCCCGGAGCATCACCGCCGCCATCGCGGGGGCTGTCGTCCTCGCCATCGTCCTCACCGCGGTGTTCGCGCCGTGGCTGGTCACGCACGACCCGTTCGCGCAGGACCTCTTCCACCTCAACGCGGGGCCGGGGGGCGAACACCTCCTCGGCACCGACCATATCGGCCGCGACGTCTACTCCCGCCTCGTCATGGGCGCGCGGCTGACCCTGATCGTCGGCGCGGGCGGCGCGGCGATCGCCTTCCTGCTCGGCGGTGCGCTCGGCCTCATCGGCATGGCGCTCGGCCGCTGGGGCGAGATCGCCGTGTTCGCGTTCATCGACCTCGTGCGCGCCGTTCCCGGCATCCTGCTGGCGCTCCTCATCATCGTCGCCGTCGGCGAGGGCACCTGGCCCGTCACCCTGGCGCTCGGCGTCTCCTTCGCGCCGTTCTTCGCCTATGTGGCGCGGGCGACGTTCAAGCGCGAGGCGGCGCAGGACTATGTGCGCGCCGCGCCCCTCTTCGGCGGCGGCCGGCTGCACGTTCTGCGGCTGCACATCCTGCCCAATGTCTTCGGCAGCCTCATCACCCAGGCCGCCATCATCCTGCCGCGCTGCATCGTGACGGAGTCCGTCCTCTCTTTCCTCGGCCTCGGCTCGTCGCCCGATGCGCCCACCTGGGGCCGCATGGTCTCCGATGCCAGCCGCTACCTCGAGGTCTCGCCGCACGCGATCCTGGTGCCGATCGTCGCGCTGGTGGCGCTGACGGTGAGCCTCCTCATTCTCGGCGACGCGCTGCGTGAGCGGTTCGACCCGCTGCGCGGCGGCGCCCGCACCGTGGGAGATGTGTGATGGCCCGGTTCGGATCGGTGGCGCTCGCGCTGCTGCGCATGGCCGCTCAGGCGGCGGGCATCGTCGTCGTCGTGTTCCTGCTGTGCCGCGTGGCCCCCGGCGACGCGGTCGACCGCATGGCGCTGGAAGGCGGGCTCACCGCCGCCGAAGAGACGGCGCTGCGTCACGAGATGGGGCTCGACCGGCCGCTCCTCGACGACCTCACCACCTGGGCTGGCGCGGCACTCACCGGCGACTTCGGCAACTCGCTGCGCTACGGCCGCCCGGTCGCCGACATGCTCGCGACCGCCCTCCCCACCACCCTCGCGCTGGCGGCCGGGTCCTTCACGCTGGGGCTCATCCTGGCGCTGGGGCTCGCGGTGTCGGCGGCGATCACCGGAAGCCGCGTCCTCACCGGGCTCGTCAACCTCGTCAACGTGTGGTCCATCGCGCTGCCGACGTTCTGCGTCGGCGTGGTGGCGATCCTCGTCTTCTCCGTCTGGCTCGGATGGCTGCCGGTGGTGGGCGCGCTCTTGATGCCCATCATCATCATCGCCATCGACAATGCCGGGCAGATCGGCAAACCGCTCTTCGAGGAGCTGCGCGAGGCGACCACCTCCGCCCACGTCCGCACGGCCCACGCCAAGGGCCTCGGCCGGCCGCGCGTGGCGTTCTTTCACCTGCTGCCCACCGCGCTCCCGGTGGCGCTGGCGCTCTCGGGCCTGGTGCTCGCGGGGCTCGTCGCCGGTACTCTCACCATGGAAATCCTCTTCAGCCTGCCCGGCATCGGCAGCCTGATGCTGAACGCCATCCACGGGCGCGACTATCCCGTGGTGCAGGCCGCCATCACCGTCGTCGCCGTGGCGCTGGTGGTGATCAACGCCGTCATCGACATCATCCACCGCACCGTCGATCCGAGGCTCAGCCGATGACCGCCATCCTCACCGTAGAGAGCCTCACCGTCCGCGCCGGGGCGCAGCCCATCGTCGCGGACGCCTCGCTCATCTTGAACCGCGGCGGGGCGCTCGCCATCGTCGGCGAATCGGGATCGGGCAAGTCCACCTTGGCGCTGGCGATCACCGGGCTGCTGCCGCGCGGCCTGCACGTGCAGGCCGGCGCGGTCCACTTCGACGATGCGCCCCTGCCGCTCGCCGACGCCAACGCGATGCGTGCCCTGCGCGGCCAGCGCATCGGCATGATCTTTCAGGACCCCATGACCTCGCTCAACCCGTTCATGCGGGTGGGCGAGCAGATCGCCGAGGCACTCGGCCGCGTCGGCCTGCGCGGTGGCGACGCCCGGCGGACGCGCATCGCCGCGCTGCTGGCGGAGGTGGAGCTGGCGGCGGAGTTCGCGCAGCGCTACCCGCACGAGCTATCCGGCGGCCAGCAGCAGCGCGTCATGATCGCCATGGCGCTCGCCGGCGAGCCGGACCTTCTGGTGGCGGATGAACCCACCAGCGCCCTCGATCCGACGACCACCGCAGAGATCGTCGCCCTGCTGGAACGGCTGCGGCGCGAGCACGACATGGCCCTTGTTCTCATCAGCCACGACCTCGCCCTCGCCGCCGAGGCCGACACGGTGGCCGTGATGCGCGCCGGACGGATCATCGAGGCAGGACCCGCCGTCCGCGTGCTCGGCGCCCCGCGCGAGACCTACACGCAGCAACTGGTGGCCGCCCGCCGCATGCTGTCGGAAACGCGCACGCCCGCGGCCGGCGCGGACGCCCCCGTGCGCGCCGCAGCGGCCGGCCTCGCGGTCGACTACAAGGGCCGCAGCCTGTTCGCCAAACCGGTGCGGGCCGTGCGCGGCGTCGACGCCACGCTGCGGGCCGGCCGCACCTTGGGGATCCTCGGCCGCTCGGGTTCGGGCAAGAGCACCTTCGCGCAGACGCTGGCTGCCATGCAGCAGCCGAGCGCCGGCCGCGTGCAACTCCTTGCGACGACACTGCTCCCGGGCGGGCCGGCCCTGCCGCGGTCCGACCGGCGCGCGGTGCAGTACGTGTTCCAGAACCCGCAGGGCGCACTCAACCCGCGCCTCACCGTCGGTCGCGCACTCGCCGAGCCGCTGCGGCTCGCCGGCCACCGCTCCGGATTCGAGGCCGTCATCGACGCCGCGCTGGCGGAGGTCGGCCTCGCGGCGGAGATGGCCGAGCGCTACCCGCACCAGCTCTCCGGCGGGCAGCGTCAGCGCGTGTGCATCGCCCGGGCGCTCCTGTGCGAGCCGCAGGTGCTCATCTGCGACGAGGTGGTCTCGTCACTGGACATGACGGTGCAGGCCGAGATCCTGACGCTGCTCGCCCGGCTGCAGCGCGAGCGGGGATTCGCCATGGCCTTCATCGGCCACGACGTCGACGTCGTGCGCTGGATCTCCGACGAGATCGTCGTGATGGCCGGGGGCGTGGTGGTCGACCGCTGTGCGCCGGACGCGCTCGACGCGCCGGAGCGGCACCCGGAGACGCGGCGCCTCCTCGCCCGCCCCACCGCACCCAGCCGACCGGCGGCCGCCGCGTAGAGTGCGTTCATGCAGCGGGGGCCCGCCCGGAGCGTGGGCCGGTGCGGACGCTGAAGCCGGAGCATTCGGCGAGCCGGTCAGCGCGTGGCCGGGGAAGACCGCATCGCGATGGCGACGCCGCCCAGCGTCAGCGCGAACGCCACTCCCGCCCGCGGGCCGAGGGGCTCGCCCAGGATCAGCGCCGTCGACACCGCGCCCAGCACCGGGATCAGCAGGAGCCCCGTGGAGGCCGTCGCCATCGGCAGCCGGCGCACGGCGGCGAACCAGGCGAGATAGCACAGCGCCATCGGAAACAGTGCCATGTAGCCGAGCGCCGCTGCCCCACGGGCGGTGAGCGCGCCTGGGTCCGGCCAGTCGATCAGGGCGCTGGCGGCGATCATCATGCCCGAGCCGAGGCCGATGAGCCAGCCGGTCCGCACGGTGGGCGTCAGCGGGATCGGCTGGCGCAGCAGCACCGAGCCGAGCGCGAAGAGGATCGCCGCGGCCAGCGCCAACACGATGCCGGGCAGCGCCTCCGCCGCGCCCTCCGGCTGGGTGCCGAACAGCACCAGAAGCCCCGCGAAGCCGAGGCCGATGGCCACCCAGTTGGCGAGGTTCGGGCGCTGCCCGAGCAGCGGCCAGGCGAGCAGCGTCGCCCAGATCGGCATGGTGAAGGTGAGGAGCACCGCTTCCGACACGGTGAGCCAGATCAGTGCCAGCGCCGTCAGCCCCATCCACGCGAACACGTTGGTGAAGGCCGACAGCGCGATCGGCCCGCAGAACGCGAGCGGCGGCAGCAGCAGGTCGCGCCGCACCGCACCGACGGTGAGAAGCCCGGCCGCCGCGACGAGCCCCGCCGCCCCGCGGGCGAAGAGCGGCGGCCAGTCTTCCATGGCGATCTTGATCATCGGCCACCCCAGCCCCCAGCCGAAGGCGGTGACGGAGAGAAACGCCCAGCCGAGGGGCCTGGATTCGGGTTCGACCAACACTGCTCCCTCGGCGCGGCCGCGCCGCCAACAGACGGACGCCAGCCGCCCGCCGCGCCTTATGGCACGGCCCGCCGCACGGCGCAGCGATCCCGCCGCCGTGCCGGCCGGCGATCGCGCGTCACATCACCCGGCGTTGGGGCGCACCCGGGCGGCGGTCTTGTCGGCGAAGGCCGCCAGCCGCTCGCGCGCGGCCGGCTGGGTGTTGACGACACCCGCGACCACCGCCTCGGCATAGGCCGCATCGAAGGCCGACATGTTCTGCATGTGGCTGATCGCCGAGCAGATGGCGAAGTTGGTCAGCGGCAGGTTGGCCGCCGCCTTCTCGGCAAGCTCCATCGCCTTGTCGAAGCTGGACCCCTCCACCTGGTACTGCGCCAGGCCGACATCGATCGCCTCCTGGCCCTGGTAGACGCGGCCGGTCAGCATCATGTCGATCATGCGCGCCTTGCCGATGAGGTCGGCGACGCGGATGGTCGCCCCGCCCCCGGTGAAGAGGCCGCGCTGGCCTTCGGGGAGAGCGAAGTACGTGCTGGCGTCGGCGACGCGGACGTGGGCGGCGCTCGCCAGCTCCAGCCCGCCGCCGACCACCGCGCCCTTCAGCGCCGCGATCACCGGCACGCCGCCGTACTCCATCTTGTTGAACGCCTCGTGCCAGCGCATGCACAGGTGCATGAAGTCGGCCGGGCTGCGGTCGGCGTCGTGATGCTCGATGAGGTCGAGCCCGGCGCAAAAGTGGTCACCGGCGGCCGTCAGCACCATGGCGCGCGCGCCGCGGCGGGGGGCCGTCGAAAAGAGCTCGACCAGTTCCTCGATGGTCGCCGAGTTGAGCGCGTTGCGCTTCGCGGGCCGATTGAGCGTCACCACCCAGACCCCGTCGGCGCGACAATCGAGGTCGAGATTGGAGAAGCGCAGGAAGTTCAGGACGACGACATGGCGGTTCCTCGTAGATCGGGCCCGGCCTCGGCGCGGGTTCGCGCGGGCGGGCGAATGGAAGCGGCGGCCCCATCGGCGGGGCCGCTCGTGGACATCGGCGTGGATCCGATCGCGCGCCGGGTGTTTCACCGGGCGCGCGCAGGACTAGGGAGAGGGCGGCACCGTCAAAATGCGGCGGCCGCCGCAGTGAGCATGCTCTCGCCGCCTTCGACGATGCGGTCGCGCAGCACCTCGGTGTCGTTGAGGATGTGGTCGGCGTAGAAGCGGGCCGTGGCGATCTTGGCGGCCATGAATGCCGGATCCTCACCCGCGGCGGCGAGCGCCTGGGCCGCCAGCAGCGCGCGGCCGAGCTGCCAGCCCACCATGAGGGTACCCGCCAGCATCAGGTACGGGACGGAGCCGGCAAATACCGCCTGCGGGTCGCGCGGCGTCTCCAGCACCACGTAGTCCACGACGGCCAGGAACGCCTCGCGCCCGCTGGCGAGGCGGCGGGCGACGGCACGCGCGGCCAGCTCGTCGGACGCGTTCAGCGCCGCCTCGGTGTCGGCGATCATCTCGGCGATCCGGTAGGCGGTGCGGCCGCCATCACGCAGCGTCTTGCGGCCGACGAGATCGTTGGCCTGGATCGCCGTGGTGCCTTCGTAGATCGGCAGGATGCGCGCGTCGCGGTAGTGCTGCGCGGCCCCGGTCTCCTCGATGAAGCCCATCCCGCCGTGCACCTGGATGCCGCACGAGGCGACTTCGACGCTCATCTCGGTGGAATAGCCCTTCACCAGCGGCACCAGGAACTCGGCAATCGCCTTCGCCTCGGCGCGGCGGTCAGGGTCCTCGGCATGGCGGGCGAGGTCGTGCCAGCCGGCAGCCGCCGCGGCCAGTGCCCGGCACCCTTCGGTGACCGCCCGCATGCGCATCAACAGCCGCCGCACGTCGGGGTGGCGGATGATGGCGACGCTCTCGTTGGAGGACCCGTCGACGGGGCGGCTCTGCACGCGGTTCCGGGCGTAGTCCAGCGCCTGCTGCGTGGCCCGCTCGGAGACGGCGATGCCCTGGATGCCGACGGCGAAGCGCGCCGAGTTCATCATCACGAACATGATGTCGAGCCCGCGGTTCTCCTCGCCGATGAGGGTGCCGATGGCGCCCTCGTACTCCAGCACCGCGGTCGGGCTGGCGCGGATGCCGAGCTTGTGCTCGATCGAGATGGTGCGAACCGGGTTGCGCGCACCCAGCGAACCGTCCGCCTCGACCATGTATTTCGGCACCAGGAAGAGGCTGATCCCCTTCACGCCCGCCGGGGCGCCGGGAATGCGCGCCAGCACCAGGTGGACGATGTTCTCGGCCTGCTCGTGATCGCCGTAGGTGATGAAGATCTTGGTGCCGTGGATGGCGTAGGTGCCGTCCCCGCGCGGCTCGGCGCGGGTCCGCAGCAGCGTCAGATCGCTGCCGGCCTGCGGCTCGGTCAGGTTCATGGTGCCGGTCCAGCGGCCGGAGACGAGGTTCGGCAGGAAGGTCGCCTTCTGCGTCTCCGACCCGGCCGTCAGCAACGCGTCAATAGCCCCATCCGTCAAAAGCGGGCACAGCGCGAAGCTCATGTTGGCGGCGTTGAAGATCTCGCCGCACGCCGCGCCGACCGCCCGCGGAAGGCCCTGGCCGCCAAACTCCGGCGGGTGCTGCAGGCTCTGCCAGCCGGTGTCGACGAACTGCGCGTAGGCCTCGTGGAAGCCGTCCGGAAGATGGACCCGCTCACCGTCGAACCGGGCGCTGGCGCGGTCGCCGACAGCGTTCATCGGCGCCAGCTCATCCGCGGCGAACCGGGCGCATTCCTCGATGATCGCGCTGCAGGTGTCGAGCTCGACATCGGCGAACGCGGGGAGCTGGCACAGCTCGTCCCAGCCTGAGAGGTGCTCGATGTTGAACACCATGTCTTTTACGGGCGCCGCGAAGTTCATGGACTGCCTCCCCGCCGGTTTCATTCATGGCCAACATATGTGGCCGCGCCGGTTCGACACTATCGCTGTTTCAGACGCGCGATTTGCAATAACTGCCAAATTGCACCACGCTCGGCTTGATCATGGCTGCCGCGCCCCATCGCCCAACCGCCCACCTGTCGACCGTGTCCTACGCCTTCGTGGCCGACTGGCTGGCGACGCTGCGGGCGCAGTGCGGCCCGGACCAGCTCGCCACCTTCCTCGACTGGGCCGGCCTCGCCGTTCCCGAGGAGGACCTGGAGCTTGCGCGGGTGACGCACGACCAGATCGTCAGCCTCTATCAGCAGGTCGCCACCGAGACCGGCGACGAGATGATGGGGCTGTGGAGCCGGCCGATCCGCTCCGGCGCGCTCAAGCATCTCTGCACCGTCGTCTTGGACGCATCGTCCATCCGCAGCGGCCTCTACCGCTTCACCAGCTTCTGGAACATGCTGCTCGACGACTATGCCCTGGAGCTGGAGAGCGACAGCGAGGCGATCCGCGTCAGCCTGGTGCCGCGCGGGGCGGGCGTCGTGCCCCACCGCTTCGGCCACATGCTGCTCCTGAAGCTGACGCATGGCATGATCTCGTGGCTGGCGGGGCGCGAGCTGCCGCTGCGCGACGTCGCCTTCGCCTTCCCCCGGCCGGACTTCGCGGCGGACTACCCGGTCCTTTCCCCGCCGCGATCGCGTTCGATGCCGAAGCACTCTTCGATCAGCATCGACCGTGCGCTGGGAAGCCTGCCGGTGGCGCGCTCGGCGGCGGACATGCACGCCTTCCTCGTCCGCGCCCCGCGCGACTGGATCTTCACCGACTACAAGGCGCACGCCCTGCCGCTGCGCGTGCGCGAGCTGATCCACCGCTCGCGGGCGATGGGCTGCAAGATGGAAGACGCCGCCACCACGCTCAACATGACCTCGCGCACGTTGATCCGCAGACTGGCGGCGGACGGCACCTCCTTCCAGGCCATCAAGGACGGCCTCCGGCGCGATATCGCGATCCGCGATCTCACCCATGGCGGCAAGAGCCTGGAGGCGATCAGCCAGGATCTCGGCTTCGCCTCGGCACCCAACTTCCACCGCGCCTTCAAGCAGTGGACCGGCAGCACCCCGGCCAGCTACCGCCAGCGCCACCACCCGCCGGACGGCACGCCTCCCGCCGCACGCGGCCCGGCGCGGTCGGCAGGGCCCGCATTCTGAAGCCCCTGCGCATCTGACGCGGCCGGCTGCGTCCCTGGCGGCCGCGCCCCGCACCGACCCGGGCGGATTGCCTCATCCCATGGGCATCCGGATACCACGCGCTATCTCCCTGCCCGCCATTTCAGGGAGGAAACACATGCGCAGACACAACACGACCGCCGCGGCCCTCGTCGCGGCCCTCGTCGCCGGTCCCGCGATGGCGCAGGACGACGCCGCCGTCCGCGTCACGCCGCTCGGCAGCCACGACGGCGAGTTCTGCTCGCGCGACCGCGCCATGGTGTTCGAGGACCCCAACGGCACCCGCATCCTCTACGACGCCGGACGCACCGTCGCCGGGCCCGACGATCCGCGCCTGGGTGAGATCGACGTCGTCCTCGTCAGCCACATGCACGGCGACCATGTCGGCGACAGCCGCATCGAGGCGACGGGCGCGGGCACCTGCGCCAGCCCGGATACGCCGGTGTCCGCCTTCCCCGCCTCCAACAGCGTGGACATCGCCGTCGCCAAGGGCGCAACGATGGTGACGGGCAGCGAGATGGCCGCCTTCTTCGGCAACCGCATGGCGGCCGCGGGCGGCGATGCGTCCAACTCCAAGCTCGCCCGCTTCGGCTCCTCGCAGGAGTTCGACGGCGTCATGATCACCACCGTCGTCGCCACCCACTCCAACGCCGTGCCGCACGGGATGATGGAGGGCGAGCTCGGCGAGATGCTGAAGGCGGCCGGTGTGGGAGCCTACGTGGGCCCGCCCACGGGGTACGTCCTGGAGTTCACCAACGGCCTCGTCGTCTACCTCTCCGGCGACACCGGGCTGACGGCCGAGCAGGAGATCATCGTCGGCGACCACTACGGCGCGGAGCTCGCGGTGATGAACATCGGCGACGTGTACACCACAGGCCCCACCCAGGCCGCCTACGTCATCGACGAGCTGATCGAGCCGGAGTTGGTGATCCCCAGCCACGCCAACGAGGCGGCAACGGAGAACGGCACGGTCGTCGACGGCACGAAGACGGCCACCTTCATGGAGGCCGTCGAGACGGAGGCCTACCTCCCCCTCAGTGGCCGCACCTTGAGCTTCGATGCCGAAGGCCGCTGCGTCGCCGGCTGCGACTGACCCCAGCCGCGCCCCCAGCGCGCCGTCCGCGCCGGGGGCTATGGCGGCACCGGGGCGCCGCGGCATGGGGGTTCAAGCGTTGAACGCCGCCCGCAGGCTCACGACATCGCCGTCGATGAGCCCGTGCCCCGCGCCCGGCGCCACCTCCAGGTCGACGGCCGCCCCCGCGTTGCGCATCACCACCGCGCTGTCCTCGGACCGGCGCAACGGGATGTGCGGATCCTGCTCGTGCACGCTGATGCGCACCGCGAGGCCGTCCAGCCGGGCGTCGTAGTCGAACCGCTTGGGGCGGTGCCCGTAGAGCGCCTCGGACGCCGGCCCCTCGGCATCCGCCGTGCCGATCAGCGCCGCCGACAGACCGAACACCGCCGCGAACGGATGGCCCCGCCGAGCGGCGTACTCCAGCGCCAGGCAACCGCCCTGGCTGAACCCCAGCAGCACGACGTCCGCGGCGCCATACCCTTCGTCACCCGCCGCCGCGACGGCGCGGTCCACCGCCGCGAGCGCGGAGGCGACATGGGGCTCCAGGGTCGCCATCGGCGCCAGGAAGCTCGTGGGCCACCAGCTCAGCCCAGCCGCCTCCGGCGCGAACACGGCGACGTCGAGAAAGCCGAGGCTGGCGACGAGGCCGGCAATATCCTCCGCGCCCGCGCCGCGCCCGTGCAGCGCGATGGCCGCCCGCCGCGCCCCGCCGCCCGACGGTCCGGCCCGCACCAGCCGCCCCGCCGCATGCACGTCTGCCCTCACGCCGGGACCTTGATCGGCGGCAGGATCTCCTCGATGCGCTGGCGCTGCGCCTCGTACTGCGGCGGCAGCTTCAGCGCCTTGCCCAGCGTCTCGGGCGCCTCGTCGACGGCAAAACCCGGAGGATCGGTGGCGATTTCGAACAGCACGCCGCCCGGCTCGCGGAAGTAGATGGCGTTGAAGTACTGTCGGTCGATCACCGGCGTCACATCCATCCCCGCCGTGCGCAGCCGGTCCTGCCAGTCGACCTGCTCGGCGTCAGTGTGCGCACGGAAGGCGACGTGGTGGATGGTCCCGGCCCCCTGCCGGCCGCTCGCCCGCCCCTCGTCACGCTTCAGATCGACGATGCCGCCTGGCCCGCCATTCGCCGGACGAAGCCTCAGACGCGGCATGTCGCCCGTCCGCTCCTCGCCCACCGTCTCGTAGCCGAAGATCTCGGTCAGCAGCCGTGCGGTCGGTTCGACGTCGGCCAGCCGCAGCGTCACCGAGTGGAACAGGTGCACTTCCTCGGGCGCCCCCTCCGCCTCGACGATCTCCACCGGCATCCCGTCCGGATCAGCGAGCGTCAGGACGCGCGAGCCGAACCGCTCGGTCGGCCCGTCGAAGTCCACCGCCGCCAGCGCCAGCCGCTCCATCGCCGCCTCGAACGCGCCCGGCGCCACCGCATAGGCGACCGACTTGGCCATCCCGGGACCCGCACGGCCGGGACCGGCGTCCACGAACGGAAAGAAGGTGAGGATCGTGCCCGGCGAGCCGGCCGCGTCACCGTAGTAGAGGTGATAGGTGCCCGGATCGTCGAAGTTGACGGTCCGCTTCACGAGGCGCTGCCCCATCGTCTTGACGTAGAAGTCGACGTTTTCCTGCGGCGATCCGCAGATCGCCGTCACGTGGTGCAGCCCTGCCATGTCAGTCATCGATCCGGCCCTCCGTGCCATAGCGGCGCGACCGGTGAGCACAGCGCCTTCGCCGCCCCCGCCGATCGTCGCGATTGCGCGCTCCGGCGCCGCGACAGCGGAGGTCCGCCCCCCGGTCGCAGCCCCGCCGGGACGCATGATTGCCGCCCATATAAGGTCGCATCGTTCGCGCTGCTTGTTCAGCCTTCGCAAAAGCGCGCCGATGCTCGCACGGAGGGGCGGCGACGTTTCCTCCGCCCTGAACGCTATTGGTGCATAACTGTCATTGCCCGAGTGCGCGGAAGGGTCAGCCTCGGCACAGCCACGGCAGAATTTGCGGGGTTTCCTACCCTTCGGGTTAGCGCCCTACGCCTGACGGATGCCCCACCCCCGCCATTCGCGCGCGATCCCCATTGCATCCGCCTAAAGTGTCGCGCACCTTAAGATGCATCGGCCCAACAGCCGATGGTAACCGACCAGCAACGGCAAGCATTGCAGTGCTCTGGGGCGGAGCCGCGCACCTCTTGCGAGGTGATCGCGCTCCGGACGACGGAACTTTGTGTGCTGCACCGCACGGGGCGCGAAACGATGCCAGCGATACACGCATCCCAGTTCAGCGAACACTGGAGCATGACGACCCTCGACGGGCCCACATCCCGCACAGTGGTCGATGTCGACTATGAGCCTGTGCCGCGCGCTGTGGCGCCGGCGGTGACGCCCGTGGCCGCCGCGCCCATGGTCGCCGAGGTGGTCCGCCCCGCCGCCACCGCGACGCCGACGAAGGGCCCCCGCGCCGTCCTCAAGCTGGTAGAAGACGGCATCATCGTCTGACCCCCGCCGAGCGCACCGAGCCCCGTGGGCCCGACCAGAACCGCGCGCTCGAGCGGAAACCCGGCACAGCTTGGCCTGAGCGCGCCTAGCTGCCGTAGATCACCGTCGGCAGCCACGTCGCCAGCGACGGCAGGTACCACAGCGCCACCAGCATGCCGATCTGGATGAACACGAACGGGATGATGCCGCGATAGATGGCCGTCGTGCGCACCTCCGGCGGCGCCACGCCGCGCAGGTAGAACAGCGCGAACCCGAACGGCGGCGTCAGGAACGAGGTCTGCAGGTTCACCGCCATCATGATGCCCAGCCACACCGGGCTCATGGTCGACCCGTCCGGCATCTCCAGCATCAGAAGCACCGGCGCCACCAGCGGCACCACGACGAAAACGATCTCCAGGAAGTCGAGGAAGAAGCCGAGGACGAACATGATCAGCATCACCGCGATCATGGCCCCGAGCGCGCCGCCCGGCATGCCCGACAGCGCCTCCTCCACCATGTCGTCGCCGCCCAGCCCGCGGAACACGAGGCTGAACAGCGCCGCGCCGATCAGGATGATGAACACCATCGAGGTGATCTCGCCCGTGGAGCGCACGATCGACGTCAGCACGCCCGACCGCGCCACCCGCGTCAGCGACACCAGGATGCCGATCACCACGATCGCCACCAGCACCGCCGCGGCGTAGATGCCGATCATGTCCGCCTCGGGGATCACCGAGCGGGAGATGCGCAGGTCCATCGTCGCAACCATGACGAGCAGCGCAAGGAGCGCCGCCGCCGCAGCGTAGACGAAGAGCGGCTTGTCCTCCTGCAGGCGGTAGCCCGCCAGGAGCACGGCGCCGAGGCCGCCCACAGCCGCCGCCTCCGTCGGCGTCGCCACGCCCGCGAGGATCGACCCCAGCACCGACACGATGAGCACGATCGGCGGCACCAGCGCGTGCAAGATGCGCTTCAGCGTCACCGGGTTGGCCGGGTCGCGGGGCACCGGCGGCGCCGACTTCGGCGACACGAACGCCACCACGATCATGTAAACGATGTAGCACAGCACCAGGATAACGCCCGGCAGCAGCGCCCCCGCGAAGAGGTCGCCGACCGACACCGGCGGCCCCGGCACGAACGAGAAGTCGTTCTCCGCCCAGGCCTGCTCCTGCAGCACCCGCTGGCTCTCCTGGTAGGCGTTGGAGATCTGATCGCCCAGGATGACGAGCACGATCGACGGCGGGATGATCTGCCCCAACGTGCCCGACGCCGCGATCGTCCCCGCCGCCAGCGAGGGGGCGTAGCCGTAGCGCAGCATGGTCGGCAGCGACAGGAGCCCCATCGTCACCACCGTCGCGCCGACGATGCCGGTCGACGCCGCCAGCAGCGCGCCGACGAGGCAGACCGCGATCCCGAGGCCACCGCGCAACGGGCCGAAGAGCTGGCCCATCGTCTGCAGCAGCTCCTCCGCGACGCGGCTGCGCTCCAGCGTGACGCCCATGAACACGAACAGCGGCACCGCGATCAGCACCTCGTTCGTCATGGTGCCGTAGATGCGCTGCGGCAGGGCGTTGACGAAGGCGAAGTCGAACACGCCGTTGAGGACGCCGATGCCCGCGAAGATGAGCCCCGTGCCGGCCAGGGTGAAGGCGACCGGAAAGCCGGTCAGAAGCAACACGATCGCCATGCCGAACATGGCGATGTCGAGATAGTTGGCGAGATCCATGACTATGCGCTCTTGATCGGATCGGCGGCCCGATCGGTCGTCACCGCCGCACGGCCCGTGAGCGCCAGGGCGGAGCGGATGACGATGGTCACCCCCTGCGCCGCCAGCAGCATCCCCATCACCGGGATGGCGGTCTTGAGCAGGAACACCGCCGGGATGCCGGACGCCTCCTGCGAGCTCTCCAGGACGCGCCAGGAGCCCGCCACGTAGCTCCAGCTCGACGTCACGATCATCACCGAGACCGGGATCAGCAGGCACAGCGATCCCAGCATGTCGACCCACGCGCGGTAGCGCAGGGAGGCCTCGCGGTAGAAGATATCGACCCGCACGTGCCCGTCGTCCGACAGCGTGTACGCCGCGGCGAGTGTGAACAGGAAGCCGTGCATGTAGACGATGGATTCCTGCGCCCACAGATCGCCGACGCCGAACACGTACCGCGCCAGCACCACGCCGAATTGCACGAGGACCATCAACAGCACCAGCCAGCAGACGGCCTTGCCGATGGCCCTGTTGGTGTTGTCGATCGCGGTCGCGAGGAGTTCCATCCGTTCGACCTGCCCCAAAGAGTTACGGCGCAGGGCGTTGGCCGCTGCGCCGTAGTTTCGCTCAAGCCGCTGGCCGGTCGCCGCGGCGCCGCCCTGTCAGCCGCCGGTGCGCTGGCGCGCGTTGGTGTAGGCCTGGATCGAGATCTCGGTCCAGTCGCCGTAGTCCTTGCGCGCCTTGCGGTAGCTCTCGAGGATCTTCTTGCTCAGCGCGTCGTAGTTGCCGACCTCGTCGATCACGTCGTCGCAGGCGCCGGCGAACGCGTCGAAGACCTCGTCCGGGAACCGCTTCAGCTCCACGCCGTGCTGGTTCACCAGCGTGTTGAGCGCCTGGCCGTTCTTGGCCACGAACTCGGCGTAGATGTTGCTGTTCTCGGCCAGGCACGCCGCCTCGACGGCCGCCTTGTCGGTCTCGCTCAGCTCGTTGAAGGCGGTGAGGTTCACGCCGCAGGCGATGGTCGGCGCCGGCTCGTGGAAGCCCGGATAGTAGTAGTTCTTGGCGATGCGGTAGAAGCCGAACGCCAGATCGTTCCACGGCCCGACCCACTCGGTCGCCGTCGATCGCGCCGGACTGCAGCGCCTGGAAGATCTCGCCGCCCGGCAGCGCGATGACGTTGACGCCGAGCTGGCGCAGCGCCTCACCGCCAAGGCCCGGCATGCGGAACTTGAGGCCCTGCAGGTCGTCGATCGAGTTGATCTCGTTGCGGAACCAGCCGCCCATCTGCACGCCGGTGTTGCCGCACGGGAAGGGCTTGATGTTGAACTGGTTGGACAGCTCGTTCCACAGCTCCATGCCGCCGCCGTGCAGCAGCCAGGCGTTCTGCTCGGAATAGATGAGGCCCATCGGCACGCAGGCGAAGAAGGGGAACGCCGGGTGCTTGCCCTGGAAGTAGTAGTCCGGCGCGTGGTACAGCTCGGCGGTCCCGTTGGACACGGCGTCGAACGCCTCGAACGCCGGCACCAGCTCGCCGGCGGCATACAGCTTGACGGTGACGCGACCATCGGTCAAAGCGGTGATGCGGTCAGCAGCGCGCTGGGCGCCCGTGCCGAGACCGGGAAAATTCTTGGGCCAGGTGGTCACCATCTTCCACTCTTTGCGACCCTGGGCAATGGCCGGGGCGGCAAGGGTGGCTGCCGGCCGCAACAGCGCCGGTGCCCATCAAAAACGAACGACGATCCATCGTGTCCTCCCTACAAACGCGCTACCGTTGAACGCTGGTGCGAATTTTGAGCGCGACGTGTAGTCTGAGTCCGGCGCGCGAGACAAGTCCAAAACCTCGCGGCCAGATCGCCAAGTCGCCGGTTTGGCCCGCGTTTCGCGGCCTGCAAGGAGATGTTCCATGGCCCCGCCTCTGGTCGTCGTAACGTCCGACGCGATCACACATAACGACGCCTCGTGGTCCGGCGGACCGACCACGTACCTCGCCGCTCGACCGTCGCGGGGTGCCTGCCGGTGCAGCTCCCGGTGCTGGACGAGCCGCTCGACCCCGCCGCCCTGCTGGACGTGGCGTCCGGCGTGCTCGTCACCGGCTCGCGCTCCAACGTTCACCCCCCGCTCTACGGCGCCGAGGCGACGGAGGAAGCCGGCCCCTACGACCAGGCCCGCGACCGCACGACGCTTCCGCTGATCCGCGAGACGTTGCGCCGCGGCCTCCCGCTCCTGTGCATCTGCCGCGGCATGCAGGAGCTGAACGTCGCCCTCGGCGGCAGCCTCCATGCCGAGCTGCACGAGGTGGACGGCCGGGACGACCATCGCTCGCCGCCGCAGCCGGACCTCGATGCGCGCTTCGGCCTGCGTCACGACGTGACGCTCACGCCGGACGGTCCGCTCGCCGCGATCCTCGGCGGCGGTCCGGTTCGCGTCAATTCGGTACACCGGCAGGGCGTCGACCGCTTGGGCGAGGGCCTCAGCGTCGAGGCGCTCGCAGCCGACGGCACCATCGAGGCGGTGAGCGTCGACGGCGCGCGGGCCTTCGCGCTCGGCGTGCAGTGGCATCCGGAGCACTGGGTGCGCACCGACCCCGCCTCCCGCGCCATCTTCGAGGCGTTCGGCGCCGCATGTCGCGCCGCCCTGCCCGCCCGCACCCGCGAGGCCGCCTGACATGACCGATCACGACCACCCGCACGAGCATACGGGCGACCACGCCCAGCCAGCCCACGGCCACGGCCACGACAGGCGCACGACCACAGCCATCTCAGCGAGATGGAGGTGCGCGTGCGCGCGCTGCAGTCGCTGCTGGAGGCGAAGGGCTTCGTCGACCCCGCCGCGATCGACGAGATCGTGACGCTCTACGAGCACGAGGTCGGGCCGCAGAACGGTGCCAAGGTCGTCGCCCGCGCCTGGACCGACCCCGCCTACGCCGACCGCCTGTTCGCCGACGCCACCGCCGCGGTCGCCGAGCTCGGCTTCTCCGGCCGGCAGGGCGAGCATCTGGTGGCGCTCGCCAACACGCCCGAGGTGCACAACATGGTCGTGTGCACGCTGTGCTCCTGCTACCCGTGGACGGTGCTGGGCGTGCCGCCGGTGTGGTACAAGTCCGCCCCGTACCGCGCCAAGGCGGTCGCCGACCCGCGCGGCGTGCTCGGCGATTTCGGCGTCTCGCTCCCGGAGGCGACGAAGATCCGCGTCTGGGATTCCACCGCCGAGATCCGCTACCTCGTCGTGCCGATGCGCCCCGAGGGCACCGACGGCCTGTCCGAAGACGCTCTCGCCGCCCTCGTCACCCGCGACTCGATGATCGGCACAGGCCTCGCACAGGTGCCGGCATGACCGGCACCGCTCTTATCGAGGTCGGGCTCGGCACCGCGTTGCGAGCCCGGCACCGCTCGCATCAAGGCCGCCAGCACGACCGGAGCGCCCCGTCGGGATTGCCGGCATGAACGGCCCGGCCGATCTCGGCGGCAAGCACGGCTTCGGCCCCGTCGTGCCGGAGGCGAACGAGCCGACCTTCCACGCCGACTGGGAGCGCGAGGTGCTCGGGCTGGTGCTGGCGATGGGCGCCACGGGGCTGTGGCCGCTGGACCGGTCGCGCTTCATGCGCGAAACGCTGCCCCACGTCACCTACTACAGCATCAGCTACTACGAGATCTGGTTCGCCGCGCTGGAGCGCCTGGTCGCGGAGGTCGACCTCGATGCACCGCCGCCGCGGGTGCTGCGGCGCGCGGACGTGCGCCCGGCGATGGCGCGCGGGAGCCCCTACGACCGCCCCGGCCCGGCGCCCGTCTTCGCCGTCGGCGACACCGTGCGCGTGCTCGCCGATGCGCCCCGCCACGCACACCCGCGCGCCGAGCTACGTGCGCGGCCGCATCGGCACGGTCGGGCGCTTTCACGGCGCGCACGTCTTCCCCGACACCAACGCGCACGGCCAGGGCGAGAAGCCGGTCCCGCTCTACACCGTCGTCTTCCCGGCCGAGACGCTGTGGGGCACCGACACCACCGCCGCCGAGGTCTGCGCCGACCTCTTCGAGCCGTACCTGGAGGCCGCGCGATGAGCGAGACCGCCGCCGCTTCGCGCCACCGCGCCACTCCCCAAGCGGCTACATCCGGCGACCTCGCCGATCTCGTCCGCACGGACGGTCCCGCGTTCGCCGCGCCCTGGGAGGCGACCGCGTTCGCGCTGCGGGCGTACCTTCTCGACCGCGGCGTCATCGACGCCTCGGCGTTCGCAGTGTTCTATGGCGAGGAACTCCGGCGCGGCCACACCCCGCCAGAGGATGGGACGGCGGACTATGTGGCGTTCGTCCGCGCCCTGGAGCGCGCGCTCGAGGCGGTCGCATCCGATGCGGATCTCACCGCCGAGCAGCAGCGCTGGCGCGACGCCGCCGCCGCCACCCCGCACGGCGCCCCCATCACGCTCCCAGAGCGATAGACGCCGCCTCACGCCGCTCCACTCGGATCGGATCGTCGCCACACGTCGCCGACGCCCTCGCCACAGAGCCAGCCTCCCCGCCATCGCAAGCGACGGCCCCGAACAGCGCAGCGAACACCCAGCCAGCCCCAACCCGAAGCGCTGCGGTGGGACGTGCCCCACGGCGGGGCCTGGCCTGTTCCTCGGAGCCAACCGTCGCGGTGCCCGGAAAGACCCGGAGCGGGAGGGCGTGCAAGGCCGATAGAGCGAAGCGTGCCTTGCGCGGCCTCCCGGTCTGGGTCAGGGCATCGTGAGCGACGGTTGGGTTCGAGGAACAGGCCCTGTTCCTTGGTGAAACCAGAGCCTCTCGCCCGCCCACCTCGAATCCGACCGCCATGGGGCTCGAGGCGCCGGGTTCAGTCCGCGGCCAAGTGGCGGACGAAGTACCCCACGGCGCTCGCGCCCGCCTCGCGCACGAAGGGGGGCTCGAACCCGTCCAGGGCGCCGGGCATGGCGTCGGTGCGTTCTTCCAGCACCAGGAGCGCGCCGGGTGCGATCCAGCCGGCCTGCGCGGCCGCTTCGATGGCCGGCACGCCGAGGCCGCGGCCATAGGGGGGATCGGCGAACACCACGTCGAACGCCGGCACCGGGCACGGCCCGGGCTTGGTGGCATCGCGCCGCCAGATGCGGGTGACGCCGAGGGCGCCGACGGCTTCGACGTTGCGCCGGATCGCGGCGCGGGCGTCGGCGCCGGTCTCGACGAAGAGGGCGAAGGCGGCGCCTCGGCTCAGGGCTTCGATGCCGAGCGCACCTGTGCCGGCGAAAAGGTCGAGCACCCGCGCCCCATCGAGGGGGTCGTCGAAGCGATGGGCGAGGATGTTGAAGATCGACTCGCGGAGGCGGTCGGTGGTGGGGCGCGTGGCGTCCCCCTTGGGCGCGACGAGCGGCGTCCCGCGGTAACGCCCGCCGACGATGCGCATCAGCGCGGCCTCGCGGGGGCGTCGGCGACGCGAGTCGCCCCAAGGCGCCCGGGCGCACTGCTCATGCGCCTCACCCCGTCGATACGGCCGTGGCTGGTCGCGTCATCGTGGCGCACGATTTTCGGCCCCCTCGGCGCGGTCATCAGCCGAGCCTAGCGCGGCGGCTTGGACCGCGACCCACCGGAGGGCCGATAGGTCGAGCGGCCAGGACGCTCCGGCCGCGCGCCGCCGGGCTTGTCGCGCTTGGGACGCGCGGGGCCTTTGGCGTCGAACCCGCGCCCCTCCGGCCGGCGCTCGGGGCGGGCGTCGTTGCGGCGTTCCGGCCGGCCCTCCGGACGCCCTTCGGGTCGCCGGTCGCCACGGGGGGCAAAGCCTTTGGGCTTGGATCCGGCTTCGCCACGCGGTTCGGCGCCACCGCCGCGCGGGCCGGAGAACCCGCCCGGGCGGCCTTCGCGCTTCGGCCCACCCGGACCGCCGGCGCCCGGCTTGCGGAACGCCCCGTCACGGGGGCCGCGATTGCCACCAGGGCCGCCGGGGCCGCGCGATTGCGCGCCGGCAGGCCCGCGGCCACGCGGTCCGTCGCCTCCGGGCGCGCGGCTGCGAGGACCATCGAATCCGTTGGAGCGGGCGCGCCCGCCATCGGGCCCAGGTGCGCGCCCACCGGCGCCGCCGCTGCGACCGCGGGCCTCGCCGGCGCCGGCGAACCGGTCCCGGCCGCCGTCGCGGCGCCCATCACCACCCTCGCGCCGCGCGTCGCTGCGTCCGTTGCCACCGCGGGCGCCGTCGCGGCCGGCGTCCTCCCGGCGGGGAGGCCGGGGACCGTCGAAGCGTGCGGGACGGTCACTGCGGCCTTCGCGGCGGTCCGGCCCCTGGCGGGGTCCGTCGCCGTCGCGGCGCGGCGTCCAGCCACCGCCGCCGCGTGGTCCGCGGTCGTTGTCGCGGCCCGGTGCGCGTCCGCCGCGCGCGTCGCCAGCCTCGTTGTCGCGTCCGCGCGGGCGGCTGCGGTCGTCGCGCTCGGGCCGGCGCGCGCCGCCGTCACCGCGCGGCTCGAAGCGCCGCCCTCCGTCGGGCCGCTCGCTGCGCCCGGCGCCGGGTCGATCGCGCCCTTGCCCGCTGCGATTGGGTCCGCTGCGATCGGGTCCGCTGCGATCGAACCGCCCCGGCCCTCCACGATCAGGCGGGCCGCCGCGATCCGGCCCGCTCCGCTCGCCGCGGTCCTGGCCCGCGCGGTCGCCGCGATTGTATCCACCGGCCGCGCTACGCTCGGGCCCGCCACGATCGCTGCGATTGTAGCCGCCACGGTCGCCGCGATCCGGGCCACCGCGTGCCCCACGGTCGGGGCCACTGCGTGCGCCGCGCTCCGGCGCCCCGCGATCACCCCTGTCGGGACCACCGCGGCCGCCGCGATCACCACCGCCGCGCTCATAACCGCCGCGATCACCACGCCCCGCGCCACCGCGGTCGGAGCCGCCGCGATCCCCGTCGCCACGGCCGCCACGGTCCGCGCCCTCACTCTCGCGGCTCTGGCGATAGTCCGAGTAGGCGCGCGCGCCGCCTTCATCCAGCACACGAGCGCCGGGGCGCGGCCGCTCGCCGCCGCCCATGCGCTCGCCACCCCGCCCAGCGCCGCCATTGCGGTCGCCGCTCGGCCGGTCGCCGTCACGCCCGCGTCCGTCGCGGGCGCCAAAGCCCTGCCGCGCGCCACCCGGACCCCGGTCCCGCCCGTCACGGCCGGCCGGTCCGCCGCGCGCGCCATCGCGCCGCGCCCCCGGGCCACCCCGGTCGCCCCGTCCATCGCGCTCGCCGGCGCCGCCGCGCGACGCGGGCCGCGGCTTGCTGACCTGCGCGGCCACAGGCAACTCGAAGTCCGCCTCCGCCTCGGCCGCGAGGCGCGGGCCGAGCTGGTCCTTCAGCTGGCGCGTCGGGATCTCCGCCACCTCGCCGCGCGGCAGCTCCGACAGCTGGAACGGACCGTATGAAATGCGGATGAGGCGCGAGACCTGCAGGCCCAGCGAGCCCAGCACGATCTTCACCTCGCGGTTCTTGCCCTCGGCCAGCGCGATCGTCAGCCAGGCGTTGTCGCCCGTCTCGCGGTCGACCGTGACGTGGATCGGCCCGTAGAGAATCCCGTCGACGGCGGTGCCTTCCGAGAGCGCGGCGAGCTTCTCCTTGTCGAGCGCGCCGTTGACGCGGGCGCGGTACTTGCGCGTCCACCCCGTCGCCGGCAGCTCCAGGACGCGGGCCAGGCCGCCGTCGTTGGTGAGGAGCAGCAGCCCCTCGGTGTTGATGTCGAGCCGGCCGACCGTCACCACCCGCGGCAGGTGGCCGGGCAGCGAATCGAACACCGTCGGCCGCCCCTCCGGGTCGCGGTTCGTCGTGACCAGGCCGCGCGGCTTGTGGAACATGAAGCAGCGCGTGCGCAGGCGCTGCGGGATCGGCTCGCCGTCGACGCGGATCTCGTCGCTCTCGGTGACCGTGAAGGCCGGCGTTTCCAGCGTCACGCCGTTGACCGAGACGCGCCTCTCTTCGATCATCGCCTCTGCATCGCGGCGCGAGGCCACCCCTGCGCGCGCAATCACCTTGGCGACGCGGTCGCCTTTGGGCATACCGGGTTCGGGATCGCTGGCCTCTGGGGGGGACGTGTCGGACATCGTCGAACCTTCGTGACGTTCATGGAGCATGCGCTCGCCGAGGCCCGCATGGCAGCGGCGCGCGGCGAGGTGCCGGTCGGGGCGGTTGTGGTCAAGGACGGTGCGATCATCTCGATGGCCGGCAACCGCACCCTTGCCGACTTCGACCCCACCGCACATGCCGAAATCGTCGCAATCCGTGTCGCCGCGCGGATCCTTGGGTCCGAACGGCTTCCCGGTTGCGATCTCTACGTCACATTGGAGCCTTGCGCCATGTGTGCCGCAGCGATCAGTTTCGCAAGGATACGAAGACTGTATTTCGGTGCGCTCGATCCGAAAGGCGGAGCCGTGGAGAGCGGACCCTGCCTCTACACCCGTTCGACCATCCACCACAAGCCCGAAGTGTACGGCGGGTTCGCCGCCACCGAAGCGGCCACGCTGCTGGAGGACTTCTTCCGCGCGCGCCGCACGCCGTCCGCCCGAGAGGTCGGCTGACGGACGCCCGGAGGCCGCGCCAGCCCAACAAAAAGGGCGCCCACTTCGGCGCCCCTTCGATCCTGCGTCGTGCTCCCGGCTCGCCGCGCAAGCGAAACCGGCTCGGTGATATCAGCCGGTGCCGGCGCTCTCCGGCTGCTCCTCCGCAGCGCGCCGCTTGCGCCGGGGCGCGGCGGAGGCCTCGCCCTTCGGCGTTTTGGCCGCCTTGGCGCTCGCCTTCGTGCCGGTGGCCTTGCCCCCGGCCCCCTTGGAGCGCGGGGCCTTGGGGGCCGCCGTCTCGGCGCTCTTGCCCGCCGCCGTCACAGTCGCCGCCCCGGCCGCCTTGCTCGTCGCGGCGGGCTTGGCGCGCTTGGCTGCCTTCGGCCTGGCGCGCCCGGCGATGGCCGCCTCGCCCACCGCCATGAGACGCTCGGCCCGCAGCTCGCTCTCGGCGCGCAGCCAGTGGTCCGCCTCCAGACCCGCCGGGCGGCCGGTCGTCTCCCAAATCGTATATGCGCGCTCGCGGATGCGCGCGTCGTCGATGCAATCCATCATCACGATGATCCCTGATACACCATCGCCCCGCCCGGACTGATCGTGCAGACGCCACCCCGGACCCCTGGGCACGCCGGCCATGCTGCCGAAAAATGTGAAACAAATGTTTACCATGACGCGCGATACGCGCCGCCGGCGCCTTGCGCCCGGCTCAGCCGCCGGAGCCCGGCACCTCCATATCGAGGAGCACACCCGAAAAGCACTTGCCGTGCGCGTCCTGCGCCAGCGAGCGGGTGACGCCGCCGCGCAGCGAGCCCTTCAGGACGAAGTTCAGCGCCCCGAGCTGCGGCAGCGCGTAGCGGGTCACCGTGCCGGTCGCCAGCGCGCCGAAGTGCGCCTTCACCCGCTCGGCCGTCACCTCCCGCTCCAGGAGCGCAAAGTCGGCCCGGTCGTAGGCGATCAGCGAGATGTTGGAGGTGTTGCCCTTGTCGCCGGCCCGGGCGTGAGCAATCTCGTGCAGGCGCATCAGTTCACCACCGTCACGCGCGGCGCGACGTCCCCTTCGTCCATGTACGTGGAGCCGATCGCCACCACCTCGCGCACCGATTTCGTGGCACCGCCCCCGCCGGCCGGGCCGCACAGGTAGAGCGACTCCACCTCCTGGCCGATCCGCACCGCCGTGGCGCGGTCGTCGGTACGGGCGGCGACGCGCACGCGCACCTCGCCCGGCTCGGCCTCAGGCGCCCGCGCGCCCTCGAACACGCTGTCGACGCCGATCAGCTCGGCCCGCACCTCGCGGCACGCGGTCCCGGTCAGCGCCAGCCGCTCCTTCACGATCTCCAGCGCCAGCCGCCCCCGCGCCAACGCGCCGGGGCCGGCGTATGATATCTGCCCCTCGCCGACGAACCCGTCGAGATAGCCCACCGAGACCTTGTAGGACCCGCTGCGGGCCCGGCCGTCGGCGCCCTCGACGCGCACGCGGTCCGGTCCCACCTCGGCGACCGTCACGGCGGAGAAATCCGCCGCCACGTCCGGCTGCAGGTAGGCGGCCGGGTCGTGCACCTCGTAGAGGAGCTGCTCGGTCACGGTCGCGGCGTCGATCCGCCCGCCCGAGCCGTCCACCTTGCTGATGACCAGCCCGCCGTCCGCGTCCACCTCGCCGATCGGAAAGCCGATGCGGGCCAGATCCGCCACGTCCTTCACGCCGGGGTCGGCGAAGTAGCCGCCGGTGATCTGCGCGGCGCACTCCAAGAGGTGACCCGCGAGCGTCCCCCGGCCGAGCCGCGTCCAGTCGTCCATCGCCCAGCCGAAGGCGTGGATCAGCGGCCCCAGGAAGAGCGCCGGATCCGCGACGCGCCCGGTGACGACGATATCCGCCCCCTCCGCCAGCGCGGCCGCGATGGGCTCGGCGCCGAGGTAGGCGTTGGCCGAGATCACCGCCGCACCGAGATCCGACAGGCGCTGCCCGGTCTCCTCCAGCACGGGATCGGCCGCGCGCAGGGTCTCCAGCACGTCGTCGCCGGTCACGGCCGCGACCACCGGGTTCAGCCCCAGCTCGCGCGCGATCGCCCGCACCAGCGAGGCGGCCGCCACCGGGTTGGCCGCGCCCATGTTGGTGACGATCTTCACACCCGCCGGCGACGCACGCCGGCAGCACCGCCCGCACACGCGCCTCCAGGAGCGGGTCGAAGCCCATCTCCGGATCGCCCCGCCGCGCCTCCTGCGCGAGCGCGATGGTGCGCTCCGCCAGGCACTCGAACACCAGAACGTCGAGCGCGCCCTTCTCGGCAAGCTCCACCGCCGGCTCGATCCGGTCGCCGGAAAAGCCCGCACCCGCGCCGATGCGCACCGTGCGCGTCATGCCCGGCCCCCGCTCCGCTGGCACCGGCTCATACCGTTGCGATCGGGTTCAGCGGGCTTCCCACAGCGCCCGGCAGGCGCAGCGGCGGCGCCGTCAGCAGGAAGCGCGAGCGGCCGTGCGCGCGCAGCCAATCGGCCAGCGGCGTCAGATGCCATAACTCGCCGAGGTGGATGCCGTTCTTGAACAGGCAGTGCTCGTGGAGCGGCATCTGCGCACACGGCAGCACGCCCTCCTCGGACGGCAGCCCCTCGACGGCGTAGTTGTCGGCGATCAGCACGGCGAGCCCGCTGGCGGTGATCCAGTCCAGCAGCTTGGCGTCACGCCCGTTCAGCGCGCAGCACATGCCGTGCAGCAGCTCCGGGTCGGGCTCCCGGTTCATTTCCAAGACGCGCTGGGCGAACCCGGTGTGCAGGCACACCATGTCGCCTTCCTCCACGGTGACGCCGTCCGCCTCCATCACGCGCATGATATCGTCGTGGCCGACCAGGCGGCGCGCGTCGCCGAAATGGGCGCGCAGGTCGATCATCACCGCGCGGCCCTGCACCCCGTGCGTGGCCATCCCCTCGATGCCGAGCTTTCTGGCCGACGACGTGCTCGCCTGGCCGCTGACGACCTCGACGCCGCAGTCGGCGATCGAGTCGGGCCCGACGATGTCCACCCCGGCGCGAAAGCCGTTGTAGTAGACCGTCTCCGGCACCCCGTCGCCGTCGGCATCGAACTGCGAGCCGACGTGGGCGAGCGAGTCCCACTGGGTCGAATACTGCAGGTGGATGATGGCGAGATCGTCGCACACCACGTCGGTGGTCTCGTCGAAGGCGGCGTTCCAGTTCGGCGCGCCGCCGCGCAGGGTCGGGCGCAGGACCGGCGGGTGGCGGCGCGGGTTGAGCCCGTTGCCGCCCGGGTAGTCGAGCGGAAGGCTGAGCGAGAACGTCCGCCCGTCCACGACCTCGGCCACCCCCTGGCGCACCTTCTCGGGCGTGATCAAGTTCAGCCGGCCGAGCTGATCGTCAGGGCCGAAGTCGCCCCAGTTCGCGTTGTCCGGCCGCTGCACCCAGCGCGGATTGTCCATACGTTCCCCCCTTGCCGTGTCCCCGGCTTTACAGCGGTGTAGCACCGTTCGGGCCGCATTTCACGACCGTCACAGGCGACAAGCGGGAGGGGAAACGCCGCCACGGACAGTGACGCCGGGCGCTGCCGACATTGCGCCGTGCGCTACCGCTTGGAGTCGTCCGTCTCGTGTGCGTCCTCCATCTCGTTGGGCGAGGACGGCTTCGGATGCAGTTCGACCAGCCGAAGCGCCAGCGCGATCAGCACGATCGAGACTGGCAGGATCGCCATCGACATCACCTGCTGCAGCGACAGGTCCGCTCGCGGCGCATGGAACGCCTGAAGCGCCACCCGCAGGAAGAGAACCAGCAGGATGACGACGATCACCTCCGCCACCACCTGCTTGAGCTGGCCGATCTGCGTCACACGCAGCCAGTCCGGCAGGGCGAGGTCTTGCCTCTTCTCGCCGGGATGGATGAACAGCGCATAGACGCCATAGGCGAAGTAAAGCAGCACGATGCCGATGAGGAAGCGGTCCAGCCCCTCGATCACGCTGATCACGGCACTGGTCCCGTACTGGCCCGGCTCGTCCCCCTGCGCTTGAAGACCGCTCGCGAACGCCTCGTAGATATTATAGAGGCCGAGGAAGAACATCAGGATCGACCCGGCGAACGTGCCGAGCACGGCGGTGAGCGTCAAGAACCGTGACCCAACGACGATCCGTCTTTCAAATTGCCTGAGGTTCAAGGGAACTCCTGTGGCTCGACCTCTCGGGGGGACGCATGACGGATGGTGATCCAACCCTTGCGCCCGCCAAGTGTTCCTCGACACCGCCTCCGGTGAGCATCCGCATGGCGCTGCGGTGAGGCCAGGGAACCGCATATCCCGCCACGGCAGGCCATCCAAAAGGCGAGCGCCTGTGCGGCGCCCGCCTCCGCCGTCTGCACTTACGATCGGCCGAGCCGTTCCCCTCGCCCGCATCGATTGCCGCCATCGCCTCGAGCGTCACCGCCACCGGCGCGAGGAACCCCGCTGGCATCGCTCAAACGAATGGGCGCCGTGCCGACGATCACAAAAACCGATGCATCGGCCGCACCCGCAGCCCCCGCGCAGAGCCGTCCGGCGCGTCCCCGCCGCTCGCCCGCACGCAGAGCAGCCCCGCAGGGCGCAATGCCGCTCCATCTCAGCGCGAGGACTGCTTTTCCGGGGGCCGGGTCGCTGCTACATAGACCCCATGGATGACATCGCCCCCGTCGAAACGAAAGCCCCTGCGAGCGCCGCGTCTGCCGGCTCGTCGCAAACCATCGCCAATGTGCGCAACTTCTCCATCGTCGCGCATATCGACCACGGGAAGTCGACGCTGGCCGACCGCCTGATCCAGGCCACCGGATCGGTCACCGAGCGGGAGATGAAGGAGCAGATGCTCGACTCGATGGACATCGAGCGCGAGCGCGGCATCACCATCAAGGCGCAGACCGTCCGCCTCATCTACAAGGCGAGCGACGGCAAGGAGTACAAGCTCAACCTGATCGACACGCCCGGCCACGTCGACTTCGCCTACGAGGTGAACCGCTCGCTCGCCGCCTGCGAGGGCTCGCTCCTGGTGGTCGACGCGTCCCAGGGGGTCGAGGCGCAGACCCTCGCCAACGTCTACCAGGCGATCGACAACGACCACGAGATCGTCCCCGTCCTCAACAAGGTGGACCTGCCGGCCGCCGAGCCCGAGCGCATCCGCGCGCAGATCGAGGAGGTCATCGGCCTCGACGCGTCCGAGGCGATCCCGATCTCCGCCAAGACCGGCCTCGGCATCCCGGACGTGCTGGAGGCCATCGTCAAGCGCCTGCCGCCGCCCAAGGGCAATCCCGACGCGCCGCTGAAGGCGATGCTCGTCGATTCGTGGTTCGACCAGTATCTCGGCGTCGTCACCCTGGTGCGCATCATCGACGGGCACCTCAAGAAGGGCCAGACCATCCGCATGATGCGCACCGGCCTCAAGTACGGGGTCGACAAGGTGGGCGTCTTCACCCCCAAGCTGCTCGAGGTGGACGAGCTCGGCCCCGGCGAGATCGGCTTCCTCATCGCCGGCGTCAAGGAGGTGGCCGACACCCGCGTCGGCGACACCATCACCGAGGACAAGCGCCCCGCCGCCGAGCCGCTGCCCGGCTTCCGCCCCGCGATCCCGGTGGTGTTCTGCGGCCTCTTCCCGGTCGACGCCACCGACTTCGAGGACCTGCGCGC
The DNA here is from genome assembly GCA_963771975.1 of uncultured Alphaproteobacteria bacterium. GTDB lineage: Bacteria > Pseudomonadota > Alphaproteobacteria > Rhizobiales > Amorphaceae > Acuticoccus. The sequence goes on from CAVYVL010000003.1 coordinate 272,020, forward strand.
CGCCATGGGCAAGCTGCGCCTCAACGACGCCAGCTTCTCCTACGAGATGGAGACCTCCGCCGCGCTCGGCTTCGGCTTCCGCTGCGGCTTCCTCGGCCTGCTGCATCTGGAGATCGTGCAGGAGCGGCTGGAGCGCGAGTTCAACCTCGACCTCATCGCCACCGCGCCGTCGGTGGTCTACCAGATCCACCTGCAGTCGGGTGAGATGAAGGAGCTGCACAACCCGGTCGACATGCCCGACCCCACCGAGATCGACGCCATCGCCGAGCCCTGGATCAAGGCCACGATCCTGACGCCGGACGAGTATCTCGGCGGCATCCTCAAGCTGTGCCAGGAGCGCCGCGGCATCCAGAAGGAGCTCAGCTACGTCGGCAGCCGCGCCATGGTCACCTACGAGCTGCCGCTCAACGAGGTGGTGTTCGACTTCTACGACCGCCTGAAGTCCGTCTCCAAGGGCTACGCCTCGTTCGACTACCAGCTCGACGACTACCGCGAGGGCGACCTCGTGCGCATGAACATCCTCGTCAACGCCGAGCCGGTGGACGCGCTGTCGATGCTGGTCCACCGCAGCCAGGCCGAGCGGCGCGGCCGCGCCATGTGCGAGAAGCTGAAAGAGCTGATCCCGCAGCACATGTTCGTCATCCCGATCCAGGCGGCCATCGGCGGCCGCATCATCGCCCGCGAGACCATCCGCGCCCTGCGCAAGGACGTGACCGCCAAGTGCTACGGCGGCGACGCCTCCCGCAAACGCAAGCTGCTCGACAAGCAGAAGGCGGGCAAGAAGAAGATGCGCCAGTTCGGCAAGGTCGAGATCCCGCAGGAGGCGTTTATTGCGGCGCTGAAGGTGGATGGTTGAGTTTGAGCAAAATTGCTGTATACATGAGGCTTTCGATAAAGCTTAACGCGACATCTGCAGCGTTGTGCAGGGCGCGACGGCGATACTGATTTTTATCCCCGTCAAAGCCTTTTTTCCCTGCGCATAAGTCTGATATGCCGCGGAAAACGACGGCTCTATTACCTAGGCATGCTGGTCCAATCGCTTGTACAGCGCGAAAAAAGCCATAACTTTCCATGTCGACGGCAACGACGGGGTCAACAACATGTCGCACTCGATGCATTTCGCCGGTTTGCTTGTGGACATCGAGGCGGGGATCCTTATCTTTGTCATTCAAGTAGTCTCTATATTCCACGCTATCAACGACGTGGTCCGTCCCGAGAATGCAAGCATTTATTAGCTTGAAGCCCCAACTGTTGCGCCGCTCTATGAATGCCGCAACATCAGCTTGTAGGCCCTTTGCATCAATGTAATCGCGGCGATACCTCATGAAAGAGTCATTGAAATGCTTGTCTCGCGCATCTACCACAACCCGACCGGATATTACATTGTCGAGCGATCCAATGATGTACCTATCGTCGAGTTCTTGAATTTTATCTGGAGCGTAGAGTTTGCTTCTCGTGCTTACTACTACATCACCCATATTCGCCGTATCTTCGCAGAGCGATCCTGCTATTCCGACCATCATCGCAATAGTTGGACTGAACTCCGTTATTGACTGCGAAGCTGCGATGCAGGCTTCAACCGGTCCCATACCTTCGAGCGTTCGAACGGTGACTTCAACCCGGCCTTCGGGCGGCGGCCTGTAGTTGACGCGAAAATTGTCACTAGGCTTTGGCCTACCCCACCCGTCACGACCCGCAATCGCTTCTCGGAGGTAACCGGCCTCTTCAGGCAATGCGACTAAAATTAAAATCTTCGACAGGGGCGCAGCGCGCTCCCTATTAGCTTTTCGAGCCACTAAGTTCCACCCGCATAAAGATCTCGTCTCACGCAGTGACTGCGCTTACCGCCTCCCAAGCCACGACGTGATAGTCCAGACGGCGATCCACCAGCGCATCAAGCGCGCTGGCTAGCTCCGCATCGTCCTCGACAAGCGCAACGTGACATTTTAAGTCTATGCATCCCGCACGGACCTCATTTAAAACCACTTCCTCAAGAAGCCGACGCTCCAAAAAATCAATGGCGCGTGTGATCAAGACGGCCGTGCTACGAAATTTCGTTTCCAGTGCGGCTCTGCCGGCCTGCCCCGCGATGTGGCTCGGCCGTGGCCACTTGATATTCATGTGCATGGAAAAGTGGTTTGTCGCCGGAACGATCTGTGTAGGCACGCCCGCCAGCCGCACGATATGACCATCAGTCGCCATCATGCGTTCAGCAAGCTCGCCGGCATTTATCGACATGGTCCTCACCATCTGAGCGAATCAAGAATCGTCAGCAGCTATATTTGTTCCAAATTACTTCACGCTGGACAAGGGTGCCTGCATTTGAATGAACAATCTGTTTGACGTTGACCGTTTGGCATTTGGATGATGCAGATTTCGCACAGCGCGGCCTGGCTAAAGCGCGTGCTGACTTCGTGAAGCAGCGACGCCGAGCCCAATGGGAGGATTGCGTCAGCAAAACCTTATCCCCACCCCACCCCCACCACCGTACCCTCCAGGGGCACTCGACACCGGGGGGGCCTGTCCGGACCGGCCGTCAGGGATCGGGTGCTTCGGCCGCCGGCCGGGCCAGGGCGTAACGAACCCGAACCCAGCCGGCGGGAGTGACGGGTCGGACGGCGCCAAAGCCCCTCCCCTCGCGTGACCGTGCCGGGTTCGATCCCGCGGCACCGCTCCGACGAGGCCGGGCCCCCGCGTCCCCGAGAGCACGCGGACCATCTCCGCCGCGAGGCCGAAAGCCCCCGCCCCTCCCAGACGCCGAACGGCGGGTGCGCGCGGAGCGGCTCCTACCAAACACATCGCCGCTCTTCGCGCGCCCGGCCCCTCCCCAACCCTTCCGAGGGATCGCACCCGCACGCCCATAGCCTCGAGCCGCCCCCGGCGCTCCCCGGCGGCACCGCTCCAGCCGCGCCCGCCGCCCCGGCCGACGCGCCCCCGTCCCGCCCGATCGCCGCACCGCACGGCGGCTCCAGCCCCGCGCGCCGCCCGCGGCCCATTCTCCCGCTCCATTCAGTCACGGTTCAGCCCCCGATTGTCTAAATGCCATTTGGGAGGGCGTGGATCGTGGGCATGACGCCCGCTCCGGCGTCGATCGCACCGAAAAACTGAGGGAGAGGTTTCATATGCGCATGATCCTGGCAGCCGCCGCCGTGGCGGTTCTGTGGCTCGCACCACCGCAAGCCCAAGCCGCCGGCCCCGTCGGCGCTCCCCTCAGTGCCCCACTCGTCGCGGTCGGCACCGCCGAAGATGGCGTCGCCACCGTGCAGAACCGGGGCGGACGCGGCGGCTATCGCGGCGGCGGATCGCGGGCCCGTTCGTTCTCGCGTGGCCGGCCGTCCGCCCGCAGCCGGTCCCGCGCCCGGGCTCGCCCCTCGGCGCGGCGCCGCATTCCTCGGAGCGCGGCCCGTGGTGCCCCCCGCCGCACGGCCCGGGCGGCCACCCGGCCCGGCGCCCGTCGCGCCGTCCGCGGCCAAGCCCCCCGCGCCTACGCCGACCGCGGCGGTGCCCGGCGCTATCGCCGCGACGCGGTCCGCGGCCCCGGTCGCCGTGCCGTCGCCGGCAATCCCGCCCGGCGCCGTGTCGCCGGCAATCCCGGCCGCCGCCGTCCTGCGCAGCGCTACCATCGCGGCGAGCGCCGGCACGCCGGACACCACGGGCGACGGCACTACCGCAAGGGCCGCTGGCACGGCGGCTACCCCCGCTGGCGGGGCGACCGTCGATACTACAACGGCTACTACTGGCGCCCCGCCTACGACGGCTGGTACTACTGGGCCAACAGCGCGTGGATCTGGGCCCCCACCATCGGCGTGATCGCCGCGACGGTGCCGACGTATTCCACCACGACCGTCGTCGTCGCCTACGAGCCCTGGAGCGACGAGTGGTTCGCGTATTGCCGCAACCGCTTCCGCAGCTTCGATCCCGGCACGGGCACCTACCTCGGCTACGACGGCAACCGCCACTTCTGCGTCTACCGCGGCTGAGACCGCCGGCGCGGCTCCCAAGGCCGCGCCGTCTTGTCCCCGCCCCCGCCGGTCGGGGACATACTCCACCCACCGCTCGCAGGGCCTGCCCGGACGGAACGCCGGGGAGCGCCGCATCGCAGGCGTCAGCGCGGCCGGCCAGGGACCGCGGCCGCCGCCGCCCCCGCACCGGGCGAGACCGACTCCGTGGCGCGGCGCCGCTACTTCCCCGCGACCTTCTCCGCCACGTCCTCTACGTCGCCTTCCTCCAGGTGGCGCAGCTCCCGCGCCAGGCGGATCGCCGGCTTCGCCGCGAACAGGATCGACCCGATGACGAAGCCCCACGTGCCGGCCATCTTCGTCGCCTCCCAGAAGAACAGCACCGATCCCACCACGAAGGCCGCCGCCGCGCCGAAGTCGACGAGCGTGTAGGCCAGCTCGTAGGCCGCATAGATCCGCCGCTCCCGCGGTGTCATCGACGCGTTGGAATGCGGCTCGAACATGTTGCGTGATCTGCGCTTGTGATCCGCCATCGTCTCTCTCCCAATTGCGATAGGAGACGACCTGCACCATGCGAAACGCGCTTCAACCCCTGTCCCCACCTCAGGCAACCGGGCTAGAATGCCCTCGTCGACGGACCGATCCGGTTCGCCGTATCGCGCGGGACCCAATGATCCCGCACAGTCAGGACTGCGACAGGACCGATCATGGACGTCGAACTCACCGTCTACCTCTCCGGCGAAATCCACAGTGACTGGCGCGACCAGATCGCCATCGCCGTCGAGGAGATGGACCTACCCGTCAATCTCACGGGCCCCATCACCGATCACGAAGCGTCGGACGACTGCGGCGTCGCCATCCTGGGGCCGGAGGAGAACCCCTTCTGGAAGGATCACAAGGGCGCCAAGCTGAACGCGGTGCGCACCCGCACGCTCATCGGCGAGGCCGACCTCGTGGTGATCCGCTTCGGCGACAAGTACAAGCAGTGGAACGCGGCGTTCGACGCGGGCTATGCCGCGGCGCTCGGCACCCCCTACATCGTGATGCACGCCAAGGAGCACACCCACCCGCTGAAGGAGGTGGACGCCCAGGCGCTGGCGGTGTGCGAAACGCCCGAGCAGGTGAGCGCGATCCTGCGCTACATCACCCGCGGCGAGCTCACGCGGCCCAGCCCCAACCTCTCCGTGGTGCGGTAACGCACGGCCGACCACCCGTCGCGGCGACCTGCGGCGGGCGCGCCCCACCGGACGCCGCGCCGATCCCGCAAACCGACGCGTAGGCCCACCTCCACCGATGCGCTAGGGTCCAGCCATGACCCAAATCATCACCGTCATCATCGCGCTGGCGATCATCGCGCATCTGATCCGCCCGCTCGGCCTCCCCGGCCTCAGGCGCCGCGCCGATGCCTGGAAGCTCGTCATCTTCGCGTTCGTGCTGTTCGCCGCCATCATCTTTCTGCGGCCGGAGCCCGCCGACGAGCTGCCCCCCGGCGAGCGCCCCGCCGTCGCACTCCCCGACCCGGCGCGCTCCGCTTAGCGCGCCCGCATCGCCCTCGCAGGGTCACGCCGCGCCCGGCTATTCCGCCGGTCACGCCCCGCGACAATCCTCGCATGGCCGCCCCGTGGCACACTGCCACTTCGTTCACGTACCGGTGAGCGCGGCATTCCCGTCCGCTGCGGCGGGGCATACGTAGGAAAGGGCATCATCACCCACGGGGGCATCACCGATGGCGGACCACGCCAGGATCGACGAGTTCCCCTCCTTCACCGACTTCGGCCGCGTCACCGACCCCGCCCTCTATGCCCCCGTCCCCGACGACTGGTTCCTGGGGCTGACCGACGTGGTGCAGTCCACCCGCGCGATCACCGACGGTCGCTACAAAGCCGTCAACGTCGCCGGGTCCGCCGCCATCTCGGCCATCATGAACCGGTTCGCCACGCGCCACTTCCCCTTCGCCTTCGGCGGAGACGGCTGCGTCTTCGCCCTGCCCGAGGCCGATCGCGCTGGCGCCAGCGAGGCGCTCGCCGAGACCGCCGCCTGGGTCCGCGACGACCTGGCGCTCGACCTTCGCGCCGCCACCGTCCCCGTCAGCACACTGCGCGCCGCCGGCAAGGACGTGCGCGTGGCGCTGTTCCGCCCGTCGCCGCACGTCGCCTACGCCATGTTCGACGGCGGCGGCCTCGCGCTCGCCGAACAGCGCATGAAGGCGGGCACGGACCGCATCGCGGCCGCCCCCCAGGGCGCGCGGCCGGATCTCACCGGCCTCTCCTGCCGCTGGCAGCCGATCGCCCCGCGGCATGGCGCCATGGTGTCGGTCATCGTCGCGGAGGGCCGCGCGGGCGGGGACGCCTTTCGCGCGGCGGTCAGCCGGATCATCGCGGCGCTGGGGGAATCGGAGCGGTTCCAGCCGGTCGACAGCGAGACGCTGCGCCCGGCCCTGCTGTCGCGCGGGCTGTGGCTGGAGGCGCTCGCCCGGCGGCAGGGTCGCCGCGTGCTGGGCGAGGCGGTCCGCGTGGCGCTGCACAACGTTCTCGGCTGGACCCTCTTTCGCACCGGGGTGAAGGCCGGCACCTTCAATCCCCGCACCTATCGCAGCATCACCGCCGCCAACGCGGACTACCGCAAATTCGGCGATGCGCTCCACCTCACCATCGACTGCGACTCCGCGCTGGAGGCCGACCTCATCGGCGTGCTCGACGATGCGGAGGCCTCTGGCGCGCTGATCTACGGTGTCCACCGCCAGGACGCCGCGCTCATGACCTGCATCGTGCCCTCATACGACGACGACGAGCACTTCCACTTCGTCGACGGTGCCGGCGGGGGCTACGCGGCGGCCGCCGCTCACCTGCGGCGCAAGGCGCCCGAAGCGACGCTCGCAAGCGAGGTCACGGCATGACCGCAGCGAGGCCGCACGATGCGCGGCCGCCCGGCGTCCGGCCGGCGGCAGAAGCGGGGCGAACCGGGCACCCGCCTAACCACTTCGTCAGCAATTTGATTTAAAGTGCTTCATAGACCGGCCGCGCCGACGCAACGGCGCCGCCATCCGAGACATTGCGCAGGAGAATAGAGTGTTGAACCGCATCTTGATCAGCGTCGCGGCGCTGCTGGCGCTCGGCGGTGTGGCTGCCGCGCAAGGCTTCGGCGATACGCAGACCACGTTCCGCAACGGGGTCGTCTACGACGACGACCTCGTGCCCGGCCGTGGTCTCAACTCGTCGTTCGACGCCGGCGATGCGCTGCAGACCGGCTACGGCAGCAACTACAGCAGCTACGACGCCGTCCAGCAGGAGCGCCGCGAAGCCTCACCGGACCTCATCGGCGCTGACGGGCGCCTGCGGGACCGCTAGGCCACGCCGTTACGATGAGGCCGATGCACCACCCCGCCGCCGACTGGCTCCAGCCGGCGCACGAGCCCGTGGCCTATCGGACCGCCGCCGCATGGGGCGCGGCGCTGCGATCCGGCGCGGCGGCCGCGATCGTGCCCGTGCCCGCCACCTCGGCCATCGCGGCGCCGAGTTCGGCGTCCAGCACGTCGAGCATCGCGTCCGGCGCGGCAGTCACGCGGATGCAGCGGTCCTGGGGCGCCACGAACGGCATCCGCACGAAGACGCCGCGGGCCGACAGCGCCGCCACCAGCGCCCGCGCCACCGTCCCGTCGCGGCCGGTATCGAGCGTGACGAAGTTGGTCGCGCTGGGGAGCGGGGTCAGACCGTGGGCCGCACCGATGGCGCCGATGCGGACCTTCGCCGCGTCGACATCGGCCAGCATCCGCGTGAGGTACGCTTGGTCCTCCAGGGCTGCCATCGCCGCGACCTGCGCGATCCGGTTGACGCCGAAGTGGTTGCGGACCTTGTCCAGCCCCGTGACCATCTCCGGCGAGGCCACCGCGTAGCCGATGCGCAGCCCCGCGAGCCCATAGGCCTTGGAGAAGGTGCGCAGCCGGACGAGCCGCGGGTGCTCCACCGTCAGCGGCAGCTCTGCGGCGGCGGGCGCGAATTCCACGTAGGCCTCGTCGAGCACCAGCACGGTGTTCTCGGGGATCCGCTCGATCATCTCGGCCAGGCGGTCGGCGTCGTGCCAGGTGCCCATCGGATTATCGGGATTGGCGACGTAGATGAGCGCCGCCTCCTCCCGCCGGGCCGCCTCGATCAGCCCGTCGATATCCTCGCAGTCGTCCGCGTACGGTACCATGACGAGGCGTCCGCCAAAGCCGTTCACGTGATAGTTGAAGGTGGGATAGGCCCCGGCGGACGTGACGACGGGGGTGCCCCCCTCCACGAAGAGCCGGGTGATGACCTGGAGCAGGCCGTCGATGCCCTCGCCGATGCCGATGCGGGCGGCGGGGATGCCGAAGTGCGCGGAGAGCGCCTGCTTCAGCTCGAAGGTCTCCGGGTCGCCGTACTGCCACACGTCGGTGGCGGCGCGGGCGATGGCCTCGGCGACGCGGGGCGAGGCGCCGAAGGCGTTCTCGTTGGCGCCGATGCGCGCGGCGAAGGCGGCGCCGCGGGCGCGCTCCTGCGCTTCTGGGCCGACGAAGGGAACGGTGGACGGCAGCGCTGCCGCAAGGGGCGTGAAGGGAAGCATCGGGGGCCTCGAATGCAGGTTGGGCCGGGATTGGTGCGGCCGCCGAGCGCGCGACGGCCGAGATGCGAAAAAGGCGGCCCACGCGGGGACCGCCGAAACGGGCCGGTCGGAACCGGCCGCGAACGCCCGAAGGATGGGCCCGCACGGGGCCACCGCCGCCAGGGGCCACCGCCGGAGCGGCGACCGCGCGGCGGCCCGTCAGTAGCGGTACTGGTCGGTCTTGAACGGACCGTTCTCGTCGACGCCGATGTAGGCGGCCTGCTCGTCCGACAGCTTGGTGAGCTTGGCGCCCAGCTTGGCCAGGTGCAGCTCGGCCACCTTCTCGTCGAGATGCTTGGGCAGCACGTAGACCTTGTTCTCGTAGGCACCGCCGTTGTTCCAGAGCTCGATCTGGGCCAGCGTCTGGTTCGAGAACGAGGCGGACATCACGAACGAGGGGTGCCCCGTCGCGTTGCCGAGGTTCACGAGGCGGCCTTCCGACAGCAGGATCATGCGCTTGTCGTCCGGGAACGTGATCAGGTCGACCTGCGGCTTGACGTTCTTCCACTTCATGTTCTTCAGGCCGGCGACCTGAATCTCGTTGTCGAAGTGGCCGATGTTGCAGACGATCGCCATGTCCTTCAGCGACGCGCATGTGGTCGATCGTGAGGACGTCCTTGTTGCCGGTCGCGGTGACGACGATGTCGGCGCGCGGGGCGGCGTCTTCCATGGTCACGACCTCGAAGCCGTCCATGGCGGCCTGCAGCGCGCAGATCGGGTCGATCTCGGTGACCATGACGCGGGCGCCGGCACCGGCCAGCGAGGCGGCCGAGCCCTTGCCAACGTCACCATAGCCGGCGACGAGGGCGACCTTGCCGGCCATCATCACGTCGGTGCCGCGGCGGATCGCGTCCACCAGCGACTCGCGGCAACCGTATTTGTTGTCGAACTTGGACTTGGTGACCGAGTCGTTGACGTTGATCGCCGGGAAGGCGAGCTCGCCGCGCTTCTCCATCTGGTAGAGGCGAAGGACGCCCGTCGTCGTCTCCTCGGAGACGCCTTTGATCGCCTTCTTGCAACGCGAATAGAAGGTCGGATCCGAGGCGAGGCGCTTCTTGATGGTCTTGAAGAGGAATTCCTCCTCCTCGTTGCCCGGCTTGTCGAGCACCGACGGATCGGTCTCGGCCTTGGCGCCCAGCATGACGAGCATGGTGGCATCGCCACCGTCGTCGAGGATCATGTTGCAGGTCTCGCCGTTGCCCCAGTCGAGGATCTTGTCGGCGTAGTCCCAGTACTCTTCCAGCGTCTCGCCCTTGATGGCGAAGACGGGGGTGCCGGAGGCGGCGATGGCGGCTGCGGCGTGGTCCTGCGTCGAGTAGATGTTGCAGGACGCCCAGCGCACGTCGGCGCCCAGCGCGACCAGCGTCTCGATGAGGACGGCCGTCTGGATCGTCATGTGCAGCGAGCCCGCAATGCGTGCGCCCTTGAGCGGCTGCGCGGCGCGGTTCTCCTCGCGCACGGCCATCAGGCCGGGCATCTCGACTTCGGCGATCTCGATCTCGGTGCGACCGTAGTCGGCAAGGCCGATATCTTTGACGATGTAGTCGGTGGCGGGAGCGGTCTCTGCGAGTGCCATGTGGATTCCTTGTACTTCCGTTGCTGCGTCTATATGGCGGCGCGCGCTCTGGATCAAGGATATAAAGATATCGTTATCCCAGCATGGCTCAGGCTTTTCGGTACCGCCTCGCCAGATAAAGCACGTCGCGCTTGCGCAGACCCTTGTGGAGGACCGAGCCTTTGACCCCGGCGAATTCCTGCAGGACCCGCCCCGCCCAGCGGTATCGCGACAGCCGAGCGCGCTTCTCCCCATCAGTTCGAGTCCAGCGCGGCGACGACACCGGCGGTGAGATCGGTCTCGGCGACCTGCTCCAGGCCCGGCACGGCGAAATCGCGCTCCAAGGCTGGGAGCATCGCGGGGTTGCGCATGTCGGCCCACGTGAACACGCCACCCGGCTTCAGAACGCGGTGCACCTCCCGCGCGAACGCCCCGACGTCGGCATAGCAATGGGAGGACTCGATATTGACGATGACGTCGAAGCTGGCGTCCGGGAACGGAAGCGCCTCCGCGTCGCCGACCTGGAAGGTGAGGCGCGGCACGTCGGCATGAAAGCGGCGCGCGCGGTTCACGGCGGTGGAGGAGAAGTCGGCGCCCACGACCTCGGCCGGCGCGAAGGTGCGGGCGATGTAGGCCGCCCCGCCGCCGCGGCCGCTGCCGACCTCGAGGACCCGCGCCCCGTCGAGCGGCAGTCCGGCGACCGCCTGATGGTAGAGGCCGATGAACGCCCGGTTCGGCTCGTCCGCCGCATCCAGCGGCACCGGCTCGGGCGGGAGGTACCCGTAGTTCATGAACGCGAAGGCACGCTCGGACGAGATGAAGGAAATCGCCTGGTACCAGCGCTTCCAAATGAACTTGAGCGTCTTCGGATACTCGCCGCGCTCGGCGGCGCGCAGAACGCGGTTGAACGCTCGGCTCACGCGGCGGTGGCCGGCTCGGGCAGGTGCGCGTTCTCCAGCATCCGGTCGAGCCGCGCGCGTCCCGCCTGGAGTAGCCCGGCATCCTCCGGCGCCACCGGATTGTAGAACGGGAGGAAATAGCGCCCGAGGCCGGTGAACGTGCGGCGCAGCAGACCCGGACGGATCACCAGGAGGTACGCGATGCGGCCGTAGAGCTTCATGCCGCGCTTGGCCCCGTTGGCCTCGGCGATGATGATCGTGTGGCGGATCCAGAGGCGGTAGAACAGCGCCAGCACCCCCGCCATCGACGCGGTGCGCAGCGCGTAGCGTTTGAGGCCCGACATCTGCGGCGTCGCCGCGTCCAGCACGTGCGGCGCGACGGCGGAGTGCTCCAGCTCCTCGACCGCATGCCAGATCCACAGGCAGCCGTAGTGGGGCGCGGCGTGGTCGAACAGATGCGGCATCTTCAGCATCATCTTGGAGGTGCCATAGGTGATCTGCTCGATGGCGCAGGTCACCAGCAGCCGGTCCAGCGGCCGCTTCACCCGGTTGAGCACGTGCCGGACGAAGTCCTCCATACCGTCGATGTCGTAGCCGAGGCCGCGCAGGGCGGTGTTGTAATCCTCGTGCTCGCGGGTGTGGTAGGCTTCCTGAATGGCGTAGCCCTTGATCTCAGCGTCGAGTTCCGCGTTGTCCAGCTTCCCGGTGTAGTGCCGGAGCGAGCGGATGAAGAAGCGCTCGCCCTCGGGGAGAAAGATCGAGAAGGCGTCCACGGCGGCACTCTTGATGAGGTCGTCGTCGAACCATTGCCGCTGCGGGTCGCCCGAAATGCCGAAGCGAAGATTGCGTGGGATGATGTCCATAGGGCCCCCGGTTCGCCGTGCGCAGCGCTCGCGGCGTTTGACCGACACCGATGCGCCAAGGCCGACGGGATCGTCAGAATGAACTGCCGCATTGATCGTCCGCGTTTCAGCGGACGTCACCTCGTCGCTGTATCACGGCGGCCGAACGGCTCAAACCACGCGAACAGTGCAAGGCAGCCTTGCATATAGCGCATAGTGGGAGTGCGCCGAAAGCGTCTGCGAAATGACGAGCGCGGGCGAATGCGCGCGGGGCTACTGCGAGGACGGGACCTGAGGGGCGGCCTCTTCGGACCCAGCGGGAGCGTCCGCGGCGACGTCGTCCGTTCCGCTTGCGGATTCCAGATCGGCGATGCGGCGCTGGAGGCTCTCCAGGCGCAGGTCGTAGTCGAGGAAGCGGGCATCGTAGTCGGCGAAGCGGGCGTTGTAGCTCGCTTGCAGCTCCTGCACCGTGATCGGCTCGTCGGACTGCGACGGCGATGGCGTCGGGATCGCCTCGTCGGGATCCGGCTCTGCCGTGGCATCATCGACGGCGTCGGCCGTCTCGGCAGCATCGGACGGCGTCTGATCGGTCGGCGCGTCGGCACCGGCGGTAGCCTCTGCCGGAGCCTGCGCCAACACAATCGATCCGGTCGGGACGGACGCAGACGGGACTTGCGGCTGCGGAACGCTCGCGGACGGACCGCGCAACACAAAGTCGGCAGGGCCGGTGGGGGCCTCAGGCGCGGCCGGTACGTCCGGAGAGGCCAATACGGCTGGGGAAGAGAGAGCGGTGACGTCGGTCGAAGCTGGGAGGTCTTCGCTGCGCTGTAGGCCGGGTGCGGTATCGCCGCTCGGCGCCGTCTGCGCGCTTGCGGCCACGGCCAAAACGGCGACACCAGCCGCCGCTGCGATCAAGCGGATCATTCAATACCTCGGACGTCGTCATATTGCTCAACGCGCACGTGACGCGCCGGTTCCGTCGGGCGACTAAAATACTTTAGAGCTGCGAGTGGACACCATGCAGAACGGAGATGCGGCGCATCGCCTCATCGTGGTCCGCGGGCTCCATCTCGGCCGCTTCCTTCTGCGCCGCCTCGATCATTTCGTTCATCGACGCGGACGAAAGCTCCCCCACCGGGGTCGCGGATTCGGCCAGGACCGTGCAGGTGCGACCGTTCATGTCGCAGAAGCCGCCGTCGATGAAGAGGCGCTCGCCGCCCAACTCGCCGCCAGAGACTTCCATGATGCCCGGGCCGAGAAGAGCGAGCAGTGGCGCGTGGCCGGCCATCACCTGAAACTCACCCTCGGAGCCGGGGAGCTTCACCGCCTCGACCTCGCCGGAGAAAAGGAGCCGCTCGGGAGACACGATCTCGAAGGGGAAGGTGGCCATCAGGACTGAGCCTTAGCGTTGATCTGATCTTGGGACTGAAGCGCCGTTCCGCAGAACGGGCAATAGAGGACGGCCCGGTCGAAGAACCCGAGACCGCCGGGGGTCGGCAATGTCGCGATGACCATCGTCAGCACCCCCTCGTCGTCGACGAACAGCGCCGGCTCTGCCCCGTCGCCGGGACCCGCGAGGGCCTCGGCGAGGGCGCTGCAGCACGGTGTGTCCGCCACAGCCACTTACGCGGCTTCGGCGAGTTCCTGCGCCTTCTCGATCGCCTCGTCGATGGTGCCGACCATGTAGAAGGCCTGCTCGGGAAGGTCGTCGTAATCGCCGGCCACGAGGCCCTTGAAGGCCTTGATGGTGTCGGCGAGCTCGACGAACACGCCCGGCTTGCCGGTGAAGACCTCGGCCACGTGGAACGGCTGGGAGAAGAAGCGCTCGATCTTACGGGCGCGGTCCACGGTGATCTTGTCGTCTTCGGAGAGCTCGTCCATGCCCAGGATGGCGATGATGTCCTGGAGCGACTTGTAGCGCTGCAGGATCTCCTGCACGCCACGGGCGACGCGGTAGTGCTCCTCGCCGATGATGTTGGCGGAGAGCATGCGCGACGTGGAGTCGAGCGGGTCCACGGCGGGGTAGATGCCCAGCTCCGCGATCGAGCGAGACAGCATGGTCGTCGCGTCCAGGTGAGCGAAGGTGGTGGCGGGCGCCGGGTCGGTCAGGTCGTCGGCGGGCACGTAGACGGCCTGCACGGAGGTGATCGAGCCCTTCTTGGTGGTGGTGATGCGCTCCTGAAGGGCGCCCATGTCGGTGGCGAGGGTGGGCTGGTAGCCCACCGCCGACGGGATGCGGCCGAGCAGCGCCGACACCTCGGAGCCCGCCTGCGTGAAGCGGAAGATGTTGTCGACGAAGAGCAGCACGTCCTGCTCTCCTGCGTCGCGGAAGTACTCGGCGATGGTGAGGCCGGTCAGCGCGACGCGGGCACGGGCGCCCGGGGGCTCGTTCATCTGACCGTAGACCAGGGCGCACTTGGAGCCCTCCGCCGCCGTCGGGCTTGATGACGCCGGACTCGATCATCTCGTGAGTAGAGGTCGTTGCCCTCGCGGGTGCGCTCACCGACGCCGGCGAACACGGAGAAACCGCCGTGCCCCTTGGCGACGTTGTTGATGAGCTCCTGGATGAGCACGGTCTTGCCGACGCCGGCGCCGCCGAAGAGGCCGATCTTGCCGCCACGCGCGTACGGGCGCGAGCAGGTCGACGACCTTGATGCCCGTCACCAGGATCTCCGCGTCGGTCGACTGGTCCGTGTAGGACGGCGCCGGCGCGTGGATCGGGCGGGTCTCGGTGTGCGGGATCGGGCCGGCCTCGTCGATCGGCTCGCCGATGACGTTCATGATGCGGCCGAGCGTGCCGGCACCGACCGGCATCTCGATCGGGGTGCCGGTGTCGGTGACGGGCGTGCCGCGGGAAAGGCCCTCGGTGGCGTCCATCGCGATGCAGCGCACCGTGCTCTCGCCGAGGTGCTGCGCCACTTCCAGAACGAGCAGCTGCCCGTTGTTGTCCGTGTGGAGCGAGTTCATGATCGAGGGCAGATGGTCCGTGAACTTCACGTCCACGACGGCGCCCATGACTTGGGTAACTTGTCCGGTAGCTTCAGCCATATCCTCTGCCTTCGCGCGTTCGTCGCGCGCTTCTTAACTGGTGGTGCGCTGTTGTCCAGTTCAACCGCGAATTTTAAGGGTGACGCCCTGAGAAGGAAACGGAGGTCACAGCGATGTTCGTGCCTGTCATGACGCTTCTGCCTGTCGCAGTTCACGAATGAAAGGCCTGACGCGTTTTTTGTCCTTCGGCATGGCCCAGGCGAAGATACCGGGCAACCGTCCGGCCCGGCGGTAGCCGAGGGCCTCCAGCCAAGTGTCGCATTCGCGCTTGTTGTCTTCGACCAGGATCACCGGCCTCTGCGCCTCGATCGTCGCCTTTCCGCCCTTGAGGGCCGCCAGTTCATGCCCCTCGACGTCGAGCTGCAGCACGGAGAGGTCGGCGATGGCGTAGGCGTCGATGGTGGTCAGCATGGTGGGCTGACCGCGCTCGGAAATTCTGGAGGCTCCGCCCCGGTGGCCCTTCTCGCGGCCGGTATCGATGAAAGCGACGTCGATCTGCTCGCCCAGCCCGGCGTTGGTGAGGAGGACGTTGGTGAGACCGTTCGCCTCGACGCACTGCTTGGCGAGGACGTAATTCTCCAGAACCGGCTCGAACGCGTAGAGCCGCCCCGGGCACGCCTTGGAGAACGAGGGCAGCATGTCGCCGAAAAACGTCCCGGCGTGGACCATGTCGCCCGGCCGGTCGGCGAGCAGCTTGGCCACCAGCGTGTGGGTCATCGGCTCGAAATGCCGGCCCGCGAGCACGCATTTGGACGCCGGACGGCCATCCGCGTAGGCGGGGACGAAGTGCGTCTCAGTCCCGACGTTCGCCTGCCGGTAAGCGACGGTGTACGCGGCCGGCTGAGTGTCCTGCGCCTCGCGGCGCCCCAATTTCTGCACCCTAGCCCTCGCCTCTCGGCCGGTGAGCGGCAACGGCGCTCATCGTGTCATGCGCCACCGGACGACTTGCCCCCGCGCAATCGGTTCAGAACCGAGCGCACCGGCGTTTCCGGCGGGCTGGTCGCCTCGAAGATCTGGTTCTTCTCCCATGCGCCGACCTGCTGGTAACCCGCCTTCGGGAAGGTCTTGGCGAGCCATTCGACCGTGGTACGGCGGCCTTCGATCACCAGCTTGGGGTGATGACGCCGCACGATACGGCCCGCCCCGCGCAGCGCTTGCCGCTCGAACCCCTCGATGTCCAGATGGAGGACCGTGATCTTGCGCCCCCGCTCGACGAGCTCGTCGATGCGCTTCACGTCGACCTCGATGTAGCCCTCGTCATCCGCCGATGCGCGCGCGTTGATGGCGCTCTGCGCCGCGGCCGGCTCGTTCTTTTCGAAGTCGTGCACACGCAAGGGGAGCTTGGTGGGCTTGTTGCCGACGGCGACAGGGTGCATGCGGACATTGGTGAGCGTGTTCAGCTCGACGGTGCGTCGACATGCCTCATAACAGAACGGGTTCGGCTCGAAGGTGTGGACCAGCTTCCCCTTGGCCACCGCCTTTGAGATCGCCGGCAGGAAGTCACCGATGAAGGCCCCTCCGGTCACCACATCCCCGTCGCGGGCATTGTCGCAGATGTACTGGATCGTCTGCGGCTCGTACACCGCCCCCCGCGCCAGAACCTTCGGCAGGACGCGCATGTGATACGACTTCGGCACCGCGTAGGAGCCGTACGCGTTGCTCATGATCTCGAAGTCATCGTCGTTATACATCGTACGATCTCGTCACGTGGGTCGGTGGCGCTCAGGCGCCGGCCGAACTCGGGGTTCCGCCGTGGAGGGCGTCGGCAAGGCGATAGCTCGTGTACTTCAACGATGGCGCGAACGCCTTGTAAATCGTCCGTGCATCTTCAGGCGACACCATCTCGGCGCGCATGTCCGGCTCGCGAAAGCCGCCTTTGGCGCGCACGGTAGAGACCCGTGAATGGCACACCCAGCGGACCAACGGTCGCGGCAAGCTCCGCCTCAAGGTCCTCGTATCGCAGGATCTTATCGACCAGACACTTTCCCCACCGTCCGGTGTACATCTCGTCGTTCACCGGGAAGCGAGCCGCCGCCATGAACTCGCTCCAGGATAGCGCCGAGCGGCCCTTGTTGTGCTGTGGCGAATTCTTGAGCATCGCGTACTGTCGAGAGTTCTTGTCGATCGGCTCGCGCTCGACGCAGAAGGTCAGATAGTCCCGCCAGATCCGTCGCCCCAGCAGCCGACGCGCCTGG
Organism: uncultured Alphaproteobacteria bacterium; assembly: GCA_963771975.1. Lineage (GTDB taxonomy): Bacteria > Pseudomonadota > Alphaproteobacteria > Rhizobiales > Amorphaceae > Acuticoccus. Next base: position 289,141 of record CAVYVL010000003.1, read on the forward strand.
CGGGCGGGCATGTGGGCGAGGGCCCGGCCGCGCAGCGTCTCGTAGTTTCGCGGGCGGTGGCCGGCGACGGACGGGACGATCGGCGTCACGATGTCGTCCGGCCCCATGATCTGGCTGAGGCTCACCTCGATCGAGGTTCCGGCGGTCTTGCCGGTCTTGATGAAGATGAACCGATACGCGTGGCTGACCAGCACGCCGGCCTCCCACCCGGCCGCGTGCCCCGGCGCTGAGCAACTCGGCGCCGGAGATGATCTCGATCAGCTCCGTGGTCATCTGCGCCTGACGAGTCCGGTTGAACTGCAGGGTCAGGCGATCGATCATGTCCCCCGCGTTGCGCGTCGCATTGTCCATCGCGGTCATGCGCGCGCCTTGCTCGGACGCGTCGTTCTCCAGCAGCGCGCGGAAGATCTGCACGCGGATGTTGCGCGGCACCAGCGCGTCGAGGATCTCGGCCGCGCCCGGCTCGTATTCGTAGACGCCGCCGCCTTCGGTCTTTAGCTCGGTGTCCTCGTCCTCGTCGATCACCGGCGCGGCGGGGATCAGCTGCAGGCCGGTTGGGACTTGGCTGATGACGTTGCGGAATTCCGAGTAGTAGAGTGTCGCGACGTCGAACTCGCCCGCCTCGAAGCGGCCGACGACCTTGTCGCCCACCAGCTGCGCTTCGGCGAACGAGATCTTGCGGACCGACTTGAAGTCGATCAGCTCCACGATCTGCTCGCGATAGCCGCGCTTGAGGATGTCGTAGCCCTTGCGGCCGACGCACAGGAACTGCACGTCCTTGCCGGCGAGCATCAGAATTCTGCGCGTCCGCCAGCGCCTTCTTGACGATGGACGAGTTGAAGCCGCCCGCCAGCCCGCGGTCCGCCGTACACACCACCAGGAGGTGGCGCTGGTCGGACCCGGTGCCGGTCATCAAGATCGGTGCGTCCGGATCACCTTCGGTCATCTGCGCGAGGTTGGCGAGCACGGCGGCCATCCGCTCGGCGTACGGCCGGGCGGATTCCGCCGCCTCCTGCGCCTTGCGCAGCTTGGCGGCGGCGACGAGCTGCATCGCCTTGGTGATCTTCTGCGTCGCCTTGACAGAGGCGATGCGGACTTTGAGGTCCTTCAGAGACGCCATTTTTGTATCCTGGTGTCGGCGGCGGGCTTACGCAGCCTTCGCCGGCGCCTCTTGGCTCTTGAACTGCTTGGTGTAGCCCTCGACCACGGACTTCAGCTTCTCCGACAGCTCGTCGGTCAGCTGCTTCTTGTCCCAGATCCCTTCGAGGAGATCCTTGTGCTGGCCGCGCACGAGGGAGAGGAGCCCCTCCTCGTAGGCGCCGACCTTGCCGACCGGAACTTCGTCCAGGTAGCCGTTCACGCCGGCGTAGATGACCACGACCTGCTCCTGGGTGGTCAGCGGCGAGAACTGCGGCTGCTTCAGCAGCTCGGTGAGACGGGCACCGCGGGCGAGCAGTCGCTGCGTCGCCGTGTCGAGGTCCGAGCCGAACTGCGCGAAGGCCGCCATCTCACGGTACTGCGCGAGCTCGCCCTTAATCTTACCGGCGACCTGCTTCATCGCCTTGATCTGGGCCGAGGAGCCCACGCGCGACACGGAGAGGCCGACGTTCACCGCCGGGCGGATGCCCTGGTAGAAGAGGTCCGTCTCGAGGAAGATCTGACCGTCGGTGATGGAGATGACGTTGGTCGGAATGAAGGCCGACACGTCGTTGCCCTGCGTCTCGATGACGGGGAGCGCGGTCAGCGAACCGTTTCCGGCCTCGTCACCCATCTTCGCCGCACGCTCGAGCAGGCGGGAGTGCAGGTAGAAGACGTCGCCCGGATAGGCTTCGCGGCCCGGCGGGCGGCGCAGCAGCAGCGACATCTGACGATAGGCGACAGCCTGCTTGGAGAGGTCGTCGTAGCCGATCACGGCGTGCTTGCCGCTGTCGCGGAAGAACTCGCCCATGGCGGTGCCGGTGAAGGGCGCCAAGAACTGCATCGGCGCCGGGTCGGACGCGGTGGCGGCGATGACGATGGAATACGGCAGCGCACCGGACTCTTCGAGCACCTTCACGAACTGCGCGACGGTCGAGCGCTTCTGACCGACGGCGACGTAGATGCAGTAGAGCTTGTTGGTCTCGTCACCGGAGTCGTGGATCGACTTCTGGTTCAGGAAGGTGTCCAGAATGATCGCGGACTTGCCGGTCTGACGGTCGCCGATGATGAGCTCGCGCTGGCCGCGGCCGATCGGGATGAGCGCGTCCACGGCCTTGAGGCCGGTCGACATCGGCTCGTGCACGGACTTGCGCGGGATGATGCCCGGCGCCTTCACGTCCACGCGGCGGCGCTCCTCGGCCTCGATCGGGCCCTTGCCGTCGATCGGGTTGCCGAGCGCGTCGACGACACGGCCGAGCAGACCCATGCCGACCGGAGCGTCGACGATGTCGCCCGTCCGCTTCACGGTCTGCCCTTCGGAGATGTGGCGGTCGTCGCCGAACACGACGACGCCGACGTTGTCGACCTCGAGGTTCAACGCCATGCCGCGGGTGCCGTCCTCGAACTCGACCAGCTCGCCGGCCTGCACCTTGTCGAGGCCGTAAACACGGGCGATGCCATCACCGATGGACAGCACCTGGCCGACCTCGGAAACTTCGACCTCTTGGCCGAAGTTGGCGATCTGGTCCTTCAGGATTGCCGAAATTTCGGCGGCGCGAACGTCCATCTTATGCGGCTTCCTTCATGGCCTGGCGCAGCCCCTGGAGACGGGTGCGCACGGAAGTATCGATCATTTGGCTCCCGAGACGAACGATCAAGCCGCCGATGAGCGACGGATCGACGATCGTCTCGAGCTTCATGGTGCCGCCGGTCTTTTCGGACAGCACCTGGCGCAGCGTGTCGAGCTGCTGCTCGGTCAAGGGCTCGGCGCTGGTGACGACCGCGAGCGTCTCGCCGCGGTGCTTGGCCATCAGCGCGGCGTACTCCTTCAACATGTCCGGCAGAGCGAACAGTCGGCGATTCCTGGCCGTGAGCTTGGCGAAGTTGGCCGCGAGCCCCGTCACGCCGTGCGACTGCATCACGGCGTCGAGCGCACGGATCTGATCCTCCGTCTGCAAGACGGGGCTCTCCAGAAGGCGCCGCAGATCATCGCTCTCGCTGATCATCGCGCGGAGGGTGGTCACATTGGACTCGACGTCATCGAGCGCGTTCGTTTCGCGCGCGAGGTCGAACAACGCGGATGCATAGCGTCCTGCGACGCCTGATGATTCGGATGTAGCCAATGCGCTCTTTCTGGTGTTCGTCTTGCCCAACCAGGGTCAGCGGCGCGCTTAGCATACGCGTTTTTGGGGCGCAACGGCGCTTGACGGTATGAAGCCGTTGCCGCAGCGCGGCCGCGGTCGCTTTTCCTGCCCGACTTTGCCCGCCGCCGCCTCTTTTGGACGCCCGAAGCGCCGTGTATCCGGCCGCTCGACGGCAATCTCCCACCCGGCGGACGGCCGGATGGGCGAAAGCGAGCGCCACGCAATGCCGCGGACGATTGTCGCGCGGTGCGGCCAGGGTCGGCTAGGTGGACGCCGGCGCCCTCCCTGCCATCGCCCAAGCCGCGGCGGGCGGGTGTCGGCTACATCGCCGACCGGCGCCCCATGTCGTCGTTGGCGACGGTCCCGATGAATGTGTCGATGCTGCCCGACAGATCCGCGCTCGAGTCCCGCAGGGCCTTGGAGAGCTGGTTGACGCTCGTCGCCACCTCGCGCGTCTCGCCGACCTTGTTCTCAACGCCCTGGACGTTGTCCGCCACACCGGTCGTCTGCGCCGACACCTCGTTCACGTTGCGTGAGATCTCACTCAGCGCCGCCGATTGTTCCTCCACTGCCGTCGACACGGCCGAGGAGTTGGCGTTCACCTCCGCGATCGAGCCGCTGATGACGCCGATCGCCTCGACGACCTCGTCGACTTCCGCCGAGACCTGACCGATGACGCGGCCGATGTCCTCGGTCGCCTTCGCCGTCTGGTCCGCGAGCTGCTTCACTTCGTGCGCCACGACGGCGAAGCCCTTGCCAGCATCACCGGCACGCGCCGCCTCGATGGTGGCATTGAGGGCCAGCAGGTTGATCTGCCCGGCGATGCCGTTGATGAGGTCCACCACCTGATGGATCTCGTCGGAACGCGCCTTGAGGCCCGCGACCTTGCCGGTTGCCGTTTCGGTGGCCTCGGTGGTCGTCTGCGTCAGACTCGACACATTCTGCAGCTGGCCGGAGATGTCCTGGATCGAGGCCGTCATCTCCTCGACCGCCGCCGCGACACCCTTCACGCTGAGGCCGGTCGCCATCGCCGCGTCGTTCACCGTGCGGGTGTAGGTGTAACTGGCGCCCACCACGTCATCGAGCGAGGTCGCCGCACCGTCGAGCTTGATGCCGGCGTCGGACAGCTGGGCCAGCAGCTGGCTCGAGTGGCCGCGGAAACCGCGCACCGCCTCAGTGATCTCTTCCGCGCGGCGCGCCTTGTCCTCGGCGTCGCGCACCCGCTGCGCTTCGATCTTCTCGTTCTCCTCACCCTGGTCGCGGAAGATTTCGAGCGCGCGGGCCATTTCGCCGATCTCATCTCCGCGGCTGGTGCCTTCGATCGACACCGTCCAGTCGCGGTCCTTCAGCCGGGCGGTGGTCGCGGCGAGCCGACGGACCGGCAGCGCTACACTGTGCCGCATGACGAGCGCCATCACGACCGACACGATAAAGATCGTGATGGCCGAGCCGAGCGAGACGTACATGAGAAAATCGAGCTCACGAAGCTGGCGCTCCCGCTGCTCATTCAAAGCCGCGTTGGAAGTCCTGGCTGATCAGCTCGAATTCGTCATTGATCTCTGACCAAAGCCGTTGGTTGAGCGGCGACAGCTCACGCAGACGCGCCATGTCGAAGGTTAGCGGATCCGTCATCTCCCGGAGCTGCGGTTCGGCGACTTCGCTGCGCCACTCGTCCATCAGAGCAGACAGCTGGGCTGCGTCATTCGAGAGAGCCGTTCCCGCATTCAGCATGTCACCGAGCGCCCGTTCAGCGGCCTCCGTGTTGGCGAACCCGTTCTCCACCACCTCCGCGTACTTGATATCGCCGCTGTTGATGTAGGACAGCAGCGAACTGTGGGTCTGGCTCGCCGCGCGGTGCCAGTTTTCGACCCGCGTGACCTTGGCCGAGCGCCGGGCGCTTTCTTCGAGTCCCTGCACCACCAATAGCGAATCGTAGAGAATGAACGCGGCTGACAGGACCGTGACCGCGATGACACCCGCGAACGCGACCCACAATTTGCGTGATATTGAGAGGTTGTCCATCATCGCTTGAATGCCCGGCGCTGGAGTTCCGTAAGATTGAGTTCGATCGTGGCCGCGCCGATGGCCATCCCGGAGGCGGGATCGGTCATCGTCATCGACACTTGCGCCCGCCACGTTCGGCTGTCCTCGTGCCACTCCGCCTCGTCGATGAAGACCGCGTCGGGTCCGACCGGATAGGTCTTCTGCCATTTCGCTTCGTCGCCTTGCCAGTAGTCGGAGGTGATACTCGACTGGCCGACGTTGAGGCCGTAAGCGTCCGTCACGAAGATCTCGACGTAGAGTCCCACCGACCGGGCCTGGAGCCGGGTGAGGTACGTCGAGAGCGGGCTCGACAACGTCGCGGCGATCAGCGGTTGGCGTGCGGTTTTGAGCTCGGCCCGCCAGACATTGTCGAGGGCCACGACCTCCGATTGCCCGAGATCGGCGCGGAGCTCGTTCTGCATCTTGATCGACATCGCGACCAGCGGGTTCGACAACTGCTCGCGGATGACCTCGATCACGTCTTCGGTGATCAACGCGGCGGTGAGCCCTTTATCGGCCTCGACCGCCGCGGCGGTTGTTCCGGTTGAGAGATAGACGCCTGCGAGCATGGACAGTGCGGTCGCACAGGCGAGTATGGTTCGAGGCAAGACGCCCTCCTTTTGACTAAAGCCGTTCGGGGCCCCCCGGAGAGTTCCGGATCCGCCAAGACCGATCGCCAGCGTAAAAGTAGGACACTCATCTTTCTCGGGGCTTCCGAGCCGGCAGCAATCAGATTTTCGTCGCGAAGCGGCTGGCCGTTTGATTGCGCCTTCACTGCACTGGCGGCCTCGTCAGCTGCGCGGCGGCGCCCCGAATCCCGTCGCTGCCCGCGTGCTGATGCCGAGCCAGCGCCAGATCCGGCCGTCGATCACCGACAGACCGAGCGCGATCAGTGCCATGCCGGCGAGCTGGCGCAGCGTGACCGCCTCGCCCAGCAGGACGACGCCGCTCAGGAGCGCCACCACCGGGATCAGCACCGTGACCAGCATGGTGTTCGTCGCCCCCGCGCGGGCGATGATCGCGAAGTAGAGGATGTAGGCGACGGCCGTGCCGAGGATCGCGAAGGCCACGACCGCGGCCCACACCTCGACGCTGGGCGCCGGCAGGGAAAACGGGCGGTCGATCAGCAGCGCCGCGGGCACCAGCACGAGCGAGGCCGCCATCGTCTGCCCCGCGCTCAGCACCACCGGATGAACCGCGAACCGGCCCAGGCTCCGGGCGAACACCGACGCGAATGCGTAGGAGAGCGCCGCGCCGATGACCGCGAACTCAGCCCACAGCGCCCCGCCGATGTCGTCCAGAACGCTCGGGCCGACGATCACCGCCACACCGCCGACTCCGAAGAGGATCCCGAGGACACGCGGCGCCGTCAGCCGCTCGTCCGGGAGGAGCGCCCCCGCGACGAAGCCGGTGAAGAGCGGCGTCGTCCCGATCAGCACTGCCGCCATACCGGATGTGATCGCCGTCTGCCCCCACACGATGAGCGCAAACGGGATCACGTTGTTGACGATCCCCATGACGCCCAGAGACAGCCACGCCGCACGCGCCCGCGGCAGCGGGATGCCCATCATTGCGACGACGCCCCAGAGCGTGACGGTCGCCAGCGCCACCCGCAGTGCCACCACCGTGAGAACCGGCAGGCCCCGCAAGGCGATCTCGGCGAACGGGAACGAGAGCCCCCACACCAACGCCAACGTGAGGAGCATCGCCCACGCGAGACCGTCCATTCGCGGCGCCGTCGCCATGATCGTTTTCCTTCAGCGAGGTCCGAGACGCGCGCGCACCGGGGCGAGGCACGGCTCGGGGAGGACTTCGTGGATAAAGTGCCCCTCGCCGGCGATTTGCACCACCTCGACACCGAGTTCGGCATCAAGCCGCCGGACATCCTCCGCCGCCAGCACACTGGAGTGCGCCGGATCGCCGGCGATCAGCGTCACCGGCACGTCCACTGCGGCGAGGCACGCCACAGGGTCGAACCCGTCGCCGATGGACATGTCGATCAGCCCGTCCAGCACGCGGCTGTCGAACGTGGCGAGCTGGCGGCCGCGACGGCGCACCGCCTTTGTGCCGAATTTGTCGGCCAGGCTGACGCGCCCGTGACCGGAGCCCCACCCGGCGACCTCCGCCGACCATTGCTCCGCCGTGTGGCCGGCGAACGGCCCCTCCATCTGCTCCTTGAGGCGCACGAAGCCGCGATAGAAGGCCCGGCGCTCGCTGCGCGCGGGGTCGAACGCGAAGAGCGGCGGGTCTTCCAGCACCAGTGCGCGCACCGCACGGGGCCGCTGCGCCGCCAGCGCGAGCGCGACGCATCCCCCCAGCGAGTGGCCGTATAGGATCGGCGGAGGCCCCTCGGGCAGCGCCAGGGCCTCGGCCATGCGCGTGATCGAGTAGGGCGCGGTGCGGGCACCCTCGCCGTGCCCGGCGAGGTCGAGCGCGGCGGTGGGCACGTCGAGATGGAGCCGCAGCTCGTCGAAGTCGGAGCGGTCGCGGGTGACGGCGTGGAGGAAGACGACCTCGGGCGCCGGCGCCGCGTCGGGCGCGCCCCGGCTCACCGCGATGACTTCGGCGGGGACTTCGGCGATGACCGCGGGGGCGGCGTCTGGGCGCCGGAGAGCGCCTCGACCGCCCGCGTCAGCGCCCGCACCTCGTCGCGCAGCGCCTTGACGTCCTGGGAGACGTGCGTCTGCTCCTCCAGCATGGCGGTGCGGCTGGCGGCGGCCTCCTGCTCCACGTCCTGCTGCATGCCCGAGACGATGATACCGATGAAGAGGTTCAGCACCGCGAACGTGGTCACCATGATGAACGGCACGAAGAACGCCCACGCGTAGGGATGCACCTCCATCACCGGCCGGACGATGCCCATCGACCAGGACTCCAGGGTCATCACCTGGAACAGCGAGTAAAGCGAGGTGCCGATGGAGCCGAACCATTGGGGGAACGTGGACCCGTAGAGCGACGTCGCCATCACCGCGAACGACGTAGAAGATGATGACCATCAGCAAGATGATGGAGGCCATCCCCGGCAGCGCGGCGATCAGCCCCCCGACGACGCGGCGAAGCGTCGGCACCACCGAGATGAGGCGCATCACCCGCAGGATCCGCAGCGCCCGCAGCACCGAGAAGCCCTCCGTCGTGGGGAGCAGCGCGATGGCGACGACGAAGAAGTCGAACAGGCTCCACGGATCGCGGAAGAAACGGAGGCGGAATGCGAAAATCCGCAGCGCGATCTCCACCACGAAGACCGCCAGGATGATGCCGTCGATCAGCTCCAGCGCCGGGCCGACCGCGGCCATCACCTGAGACGAGGTCATCAGGCCCAGGATGACCGCGTTGATCACGATCAGGCTGACGATGAAGGTCTCCCACCGGGTCGACAGGAGCAGACTTTGAAGGGATTGCCGCAACGGGGGTCTCCGCACATTGGATCCCGCCGTCGTTGCCGTCCGCCGTGGCCAGCGTCAAGGATGCGCCCGCCGCTCAGGCATGCCGTGGCGGTGGGACCGGGGCGCGCCGGCCAGGGGTTGAAAGCGCGCCCCTTCGGACGTCGATGCCTGCCCCTCCCCACCCGGCGGAGCGGGCCTCGTCGAAGGTCGTCCGGGCGACGTCCGCTTGGCGCGCGGTTACGGATCGATCGCGAAGAGCGCCTTCTTCTTCGGCAGCACGTACCAGAAGCCGATGTGCCCGCCCAACTCCTGGATCGCGTTCCGCCCGGAGATGGTCGCGATCCCGCCGACGGCGACGCGCAGGTTGTCCGTCACCGATCGCACCACGCTGCCAGAGACCTTGTGGTAGCTGGCCTCGCCGCCGATCTCGAAGGTGGAGAAGGTCTGCCCCAGGATCATCCACTTCGGCAGCACTTGCGCGCCGACCGTGAGGTCCAGCTTCACTTCGTCCGGCGCGTCCGCGTCGAGGCGGGCGCGGTAGGCGACTTGCGCGTCGGCGAACACGGGCTTGCCCATGACCGTCGTGCCGATGCCGCCCAGCGCGCGGAGCTCGAGCCCCGGCCCGTCGCTCGGCTTTGCGTCGCCGACGGAGGAGAAGCCGCCGGAGAAGGCCGTCACCTCCGTCGAGGCCACCCACAACGGCCCTTGAAAGAGCCGGATGCGCGCGCCACCGGCAATCGAGGCAAAGGTCTGCGGCACGGGCGCGATGAGCGTCGGGGTGATCTCACGCTCCGTCCGCTCCTCGGTCAGCTCGCCGCGGACGATGCCGGTGAGCCACGGCCGCAGCCCATACTCCAGCGCGGCCGACAGCGTCATCTTCTGGTACTCGGGCACCGCCACCAGATCGCCATTCTCGTCGAACCCATGGTCGCCGTAGGTGAAGCTGGAGGTGATGTACGTGCGCGTCTCGCCGCGCTCTATGGTCCAGGCGCCGGCCAATGCGGACGTCGTGGCGCATCCAGCAAGGAGAGCGGCGACGACAAGGCGCATTTCGGTCTCCCGCCAAGCTCGGACAACGGCAATCTATGATTTAATCGATACAACAATCCTATGTTGAATGACAGAGGCAGAATTGCAACCTCCGGAAGCGCATCTGCAAGAGCTCAGAGCCCCCCTTGTGCGGGGCGGGCGACATTGTATGGTGCGCCGCCTGCAAGTCGGGCTGGCAAGCCCTTTGCGCACGGCCAAACCACGGCTTCGAGCAATTCGTCTTGCAATGCGAGAGTGGCGGAATCGGTAGACGCAGACAACTCAAAATCGTCCGCCGCAAGGCTTGGGGGTTCGAGTCCCCCCTCTCGCACCACATCCCTTGTATGACCCTCTGACGTCGAGCCGGCGCGGGATCCGCGTGACGCACTTCGGTGGGTCGAGCGAAGGGTCGCCCACCTGCGGCGAGACTAAACGCTGAGGCCTAGGCGCGCTTCAGGACCACCACGTCGTGATTGTTGCCCCAGAGGCGGTCGAAATAGCCGACCAGCGTCCAGTCCGTCAGACCCGCAGCGTACTCGCAGACCCAGTGCCGGGACGTGAAGCAGAACCCGTATTCCTCCCGCGTCACGTTCATGCCCATGTTGATCGCGGCTTCGTGGTTGGCAGGCCGTTGGCTGACGAACTCGAAGCCGGTCTCGCCGACGGACGACTTGATCCGCTGCCACTGCGCCGCCTCGATCAGATGGGGATTGCGCTTCAGCGGCCCCTCTTCCATCTGCTCCAGCGAACGGGCGCCGTGCACGGTGTAGATCACCACGCCGCCAGGATGGGTATGAGCCGCGAGCAGCGCGTGAAGACGGTCCCAGGCCGGGCGCGGCAGATGCGTCAACACCGACCCCAGCCAGATGACGTCGAAACGCTCGCCCAGATCGACGGTCATCGCCTCGTTCGACTGGACGGCGCGGCCGCCGAAGGTGGACGCGCAGAAGGTAGCCGCCTCGTCCATCAGATCGCTCGCAACCAGGGACGCGTTGGGAAACATCACCGGGAAGGCCCGGTAGACGCGGCCATACCCGCACCCGAAGTCGAGCGCGGAGCGCACTTGCGTCGGCTCGACCTCGGCCGCCTCCAATGCGGTGTAGATGGCGGTGGCCGCGCTTCTGGTGGTGCGGAAGTAAGCCTCGACGCTCGCCGCGTTCATGTGATCCTTGGCGGAAATGGTGCGGTCGAACTCGAGGGACTGCGCGTTGCCCGTACTTAATGCTCCCGTAAACAAAGCGCCTTATATCAAGAAAGGGCGCCGTGTCGCGGTCCGGCCCCGCCGGGTGCAGCACCCGCCACCGGGCCGAACGTCGCCCTTGCGCGTGCGGGGACGGCGAAGAGCAGCGTGAATCCGCGCGCGCCCAGGAACACCAGCAGCGCCAGCCAAAGGCCATGGTTGCCGAGCGCCGGGACCGCGATCGCCCACACCGCGAAGAAGGCGACCGTCGACACGATCATCATGTTGCGCATCATCGCCGACCACGCCGCGCCGATGTAGACGCCGTCCATGATGAAGGCGAGCGACCCGACCACCGGTGTCGCCGCGGCCCAGGCCAGGTACACGAGGCTCTCGGCGCGCACCTCCGGCGCGGTCGTCAGGGCGAACACGAATGCCTCGCCGAACACCAGCGCCGCCAGCGACACGCCCGCCGCCATCGCGACGCCGATCACCGTCGACAGCGTCACCGTGCGGTCGAACGCCGGGCGGTAATTGGCGCCGACGGAGCGGCCGGCGAGCTGCTCGGAGGCGGTGGCGAGGCCGTCGAGGAAGTACCCGCCCAGCAGGAAGACGTTGAGCAGGATGGCGTTGGCCGCCAATGTCACGTCGCCGAAGCGCGCCCCCACCGCCGAGAAGAACGAGAACGTGCCGATCAGCAGCATGGACCGGATGAAGATGTCGCGATTGACGCTCATCATGCGCAGGAAGCCTGTCCGCTCCAGCACCGCCGCCAGCGCCGGTCGCGGCCGCCGCCCCAGCGCACGCATCACCACCACGGCCCCGGCCGCCGCGGTCACCAGCTCGGCCAGCACCGAGGCCGCCGCCGCACCGGCGACTCCGTAGCCGAGCCCCATCACCAGCGCCACCGAGGCGGCGATGTTGACGATGGCGGTGATGAACTGCAGCGCCAGCCCGACCCGCGAACGCCCCAGCCCAAGGAGCCATCCGAGGATCGCGTAGTTGGCCAGCATCAGCGGCATCGCATAGACCCGGACGGTGAAGTAGTCGCGTGTCGCGCTGGCGACCGCCTCGGACGGGCCCATGGCGACGAGGAACACCCACAACATCGGCCGGTGGAGGAGCACGACGAGGAACCCCGCCGCGGCCGCGAACAGCAGCGCGCGCCACAGCACCATCGCCTCGGCCTCGCGGTCCTCCGCGCCCATCGCCTGGGCGACGAGGCCGGTGGTGCCCGAGCGCAGGAAGTTGAGGCTGACCCCCAGGAAGTCGAACAGCAGCGCGCCGAGTGCGACCGCGCCGAGAAGTGCCGCGTCGCCGAGTTGACCGATCACCGCGACGTCGACGATGCCGATCAGTGGCGTCGACAGGTACGCGAGCGTCATCGGCACGGCGATCCCGGCGACCATGCGCGGCGTGACGGTGAACGGCCGAGGCGTTCTGCTGACGGTGATCATGGTTTGTCCTCGCTCGACCGCTCATGGCGCCGCGGCCCCAGTGAAGGCAAGCCCCAGCGCCCCTTGTTCCAGATTTACGCGCGGCGCGGTGCGGCCTGGCGCCTCCGTCTGCGCTCGCAATTCGTTCCCGCACGGGTCCCCCCACCCGAGGCCGCCAATGGCAAGCGGCCAGCCGTGGTTCGTCAGATGCGGCAACTCAGGCGCTGGGGGGGGGCATTTTCGCCCGTGGCCGCAGCCGTTTGGGATCGTCAGGGCAGGCTGGCTGTTGACACTACCCCGGCGCGACCGCATAATCTCATAAAGATTTCTTTATGTGGAAATGCGTACGATGAATGCCGGCGCCTCCGGTACGAGGCACGAAACCCTTGTCGCCGCACTGCGAGCGGCCGGCGAGACGACGCGCCTGCGCATCCTGTCGCTCCTCAGCGATTCCGATCTTACCGTGAAGGACCTCACCCTGATCCTCGGCCAGAGCCAGCCCCGCATCTCCCGCCATCTGAAGCTCCTGGCGGATGCCGGCCTCGTCGCGCGCTCGGCGGAGGGTGCGTTCGCCTTCTACCGCCTCGCCGACACCGGCGCCGGCACGCGGCTCGCCGAAGTCCTGCTCGACCAGCTCGATCCGAACGACCCCATCCACGTCCGGGACCGCGAGCGCCGGAACGCGACCCGCGCCGCCAAGGCCGCCGCCGCGGCGGACTACTTCGCCGCCAACGCCGAGGTGTGGGACCGGATCCGCTCGCTCCACGTGCCGGAGGCCGAGGTCGAGGCCGCGATCCGCGCCATCCTCGGCGACCGGCCGATCCGCGACCTGCTCGATGTCGGCACCGGCACCGGCCGCATGCTTGAGCTGCTGGCGGACCGCGCCCAGCGGACCCTCGGCGTCGACGCCAGCGCGGCGATGCTCGCGGTCGCCCGCGCCAACCTCGCCAAGGCCGGCATCACCAACGCTCGGCTCGCCCAGGACGACATCTACGCTCTCTCCGTCGGCGCGGACCGCTTCGACGTCGTCCTCATCCACCAGGTCCTGCACTACCTGGACGATCCCGGCCGCGCACTCAGCGAGGCCGCCCGCGCGATCCGCCCCGGCGGCCGGCTGCTGGTGGTCGATTTCGCGCCTCACACGCTGGAGGAGCTGCGCATCACGGCGCAGCACCGCCGCCTCGGCGTTGCCGATAGCGAGATGGCCGAATGGCTGCGCGAGGCCGACTTGGAAAGCATCGCCACCGAGCGGCTCATCCGGAACGGGTGAAGGCGACACCCTGACCGTGACGCTCTGGCTCGCCCAGGACCGCCGCATCATCACCGACGACATTCGCCAGAAGGAAGGCGCCTACGCATGACCCGGGTTTCGTTCGAGTTTTTCCCCCCAAAATCCGACGCCATGGAAGAGACGCTGTGGGCGACCATCAAGAAGCTGGAGCCGCTGGAGCCGGATTTCGTCTCGGTGACCTACGGCGCCGGCGGGTCGACGCGTGAGCGCACTCACCGCACGGTCAAGCGCATCGTCGACGAGACGGGCCTGAAGGCCGCCGCCCACCTCACCTGCGTGGCCGCCTCCAAGGAGGAGGTGAACGAGGTGATCCGCCAGTACTGGGATGCCGGCGTGCGCCATATCGTGGCCCTTCGCGGCGACATGCCGGAAGGCCCCGGCACGCCCTACGAGGCGCATGCCGACGGCTACGCCAACGGCGCAGAGCTCACCGCCGGCATCAAGGCGATCGCCCCGTTCGAGGTCTCGGTCGGCGCCTATCCCGAGTGCCATCCCGACTCGGCCGACTGGGACGCCGACATCGACCAGCTCGCCCGCAAGGTCGACGCCGGCGCCGACCGCGCCATCACGCAGTTCTTCTTCGAGAACCACCTGTTCGACGCCTATCGCGAGCGGGTCGCCAAGCGCGGCATCGACATCAACATCGTGCCGGGCATCGCGCCGATCCACTCGTTCAAGCAGGTCAAGCGCTTCGCCGGGATGTGCGGCGCGTCGGTCCCCGACAGCATCGCCACCCGCTTCGAGGGGCTCGACGACGATGTCGAGCAGCGCATGCTCGTGGCGGCCGCCGTCGCCGCCGAACAAGTCCTCGACTTGCAGAGCCGCGGCGTCGACACCTTCCATTTCTACACGATGAACCGCGCCGAGCTCGTCTACGCACTGTGCCGCCTCATCGGGATCAACCCGGCGACACAGTCGGCCGCCGCGGCTTGACCGGAGATTTTATGAGCCATCCAATTCTCGAGGCCGCGAAGAAGCGCATTCTGATCATCGACGGTGCCATGGGCACGATGATCCAGAAGGAGAAGTTCGACGAGGAGGGGTTCGTGGGCCATGGCGGCTGCGGCTGCCACATCCACTCGGACCTGCCGCAGTCGGGCAACAACGACCTCCTGTCGCTGACGCAGCCGGACATCATCGAGAGGATCCACCGCCAGTACCTGGAGGCCGGGCGCCGACATCGTCGAGACGAACACGTTCAACGTCCACCTCGATCGCCCAGGCCGACTACGGGCTGGAGGACCGCGTCTACGACCTCAACGTCGGCTCGCGCCCAGGTCGCGCGCCGCGCCGCCGACGCGGTGACCGCGAACGAACCGGAGCAAGCCGCGCTTCGTCGCCGGCGCCATCGGGCCGACCAACCGCACGCTGTCGATCTCGCCCGACGTCAACGACCCCGGCTTCCGCGCGCGTCACGTTCGAGGAGATGGTGACGGCCTACGACGAGGCCGCGCGCGGCCTGCTCGACGGCGGCGTCGACTTCCTGCTGGTCGAGACGATCTTCGACACGCTGAACGCCAAGGCGGCGATCTTCGCCATCGAGGAGCTGTTCGCGGCCGGCGCGCCGGCGCGTGCCGATCATGATCTCCGGCACCATCACCGACCGCTCCGGCCGCACGCTCTCCGGCCAGACGCCGAGCGCGTTCTGGAACTCGGTGATGCACGCGCAGCCGCTCTCCATCGGCCTCAACTGCGCGCTCGGCGCCGAGGAGATGCGGCCCGTACGTGGCGGAGATCGCCAGGTCGCCGACGCGCTCACCTGCGTCTACCCGAACGCCGGCCTGCCCAACGAGTTCGGCGAGTACGACGAGACGCCCGGCCTAGATGGCGCGGCAGCTCAAGGACTTCGCCGAGGAGGGTCTCGCTCAACATCGTCGGCGGCTGCTGCGGCACGACGCCCGAGCACATCGCCGCCATCCGCGACACGGTGGCGAGCTACGCGCCGCGCGTGCGTGCCCGAGCACCGCGCCATGATGCGCCTGTCGCGGGCTGGAGCCGTTCGATCCTCACGCCGGAGATCACCGTTCGTCAACGTCGGCGAGCGCACCAACGTCACCGGCTCGGCCCGCTTCCGCAAGCTGATCAAGGAGGGCGACTACGACGACCGCCCTGGACGTCGCGCGCGAGCAGGTCGAGAACGGCGCCCAGATCATCGACATCAACATGGACGAGGGCATGCTCGACGTCGAAGGCGGCGATGGCGACGCTTCCTGAACCTGATCGCCGCCGAGCCGGACATCGCCCGCGTGCCGGTCATGGTCGACAGCTCCAAGTGGGAGGTCATCGAGGCGGGCCTGCGAAACGTTCAGGGCAAGGCGATCGTCAACTCGATCACCCTGAAGGAGGGCGAGGAGCGTTCCTCCAGCAGGCCGAGCTCGTGCGCCGCTACGGCGCCGCGGTCGTCGTGATGGCCTTCGACGAGGAGGGTCAGGCCGACACCGTCGAGCGCAAGATCGAGATCTGCGAGCGCGCCTACAAGCTGCTGACCGAGAAGTCGGCTTCCCGCCCGAGGACATCATCTTCGATCCCAACATCTTCGCCGTCGCCACCGGCATCGAGGAGCACAACAACTACGCCGTCGACTTCATCGAAGCCGGCGCAGTGGATCCGCAAGAACCTGCCCCACGCGCACATCTCGCGGCGGCGTCTCCAACGTCTCGTTCTCGTTCCGCGGCAACGACCCGGTGCGCGAGGCGATGCACTCGGTGTTCCTCTACCACGCCATCAAGCGCGGCATGGACATGGGCATCGTCAACGCCGGCCAGCTCGCGGTCTACGACGACGTCGACGACCGAGCTGCGCGAGCCGTGCGAGGACGTGATCCTCAACCGCCGCGCGGACGCCACCGAGCGGCTGCTGGAGATCGGCCGAGCGCTGCAAGGGCGGCGCGGGCGCGGACCGCGTGAAGCGACCTCACGTGGCGCGAGGCGCCCGTCGAGGAGCGGCTGAGCGCACGCCCTGGTCAACGGCATCACCGAGTACATCGAGGAGGACACCGAGGAGGCGCGGCAGCAGGCCGAGCGCCGCTCGACGTCATCGAAGGGCCGCTGATGGACGGCATGAACGTCGTCGGCGATCTGTTCGGCGCGGGCAAGATGTTCCTGCCGCAGGTGGTCAAGTCGCGCCCGCGTGATGAAGCAGGCCGTCGCCTACCTGATGCCCTACATGGAGGCGGAGAAGGCCGGCGCGACGCGCAGACCGCAGGGCAAGATCCTGATGGCCACGGTGAAGGGCGACGTCCACGACATCGGCAAGAACATCGTCGGCGTCGTGCTGCAGTGCAACAACTACGAGGTCATCGACCTCGGCGTGATGGTGCCCAGCGCAGAAGATCCTCGACGACGCGCCAAGGAGAGAACGTCGGACATCATCGGCCTGTCCGGCCTGATCACGCCGTCGCTCGACGAGATGGTGCACGTCGCCGGCGAGATGCAGCGCGGCGGGTTCGACATGCCGCTGCTGATCGGCGGCGCGACGACCTCGAAGATCCACACGGCGGTGAAGATCAGCCCGAACTACCCGCGGCCCCGCGGTCTACGTCATCGACGCCTCGCGCGCGGTGGGCGTCTGCTCGCAAGCTGCTGGGCGACCGCGACGAACTATGCCGCGCAGATCCGCATGGACTACGACGAAGACGGCCGAGCGCTACCTGCAAGGGCAGGGCGACGAAGAAGCGCATCGCCCTCGCCGACGCGCGCGCCAACCGGATGCCGACCGACTGGACGGCCTACACCCCGCCGCGTGCCGGCGGAGCTGGGCCTGCGCAACATCGAAGTGCCGATCCAGACGCTGGTGTCCTACATCGACTGGACGCCGTTCTTCTCGGCCTGGGAGATGAAGGGCCGCTACCCCGCCATCCTGAACGACGAGCGCTTCGGCGAGCCGGCGTCGAAGCTCTTCGACGACGCGCAGAAGATGCTGGCCGAGATCGTCTCCAAGAAGTGGCTGACGGCCAAGGGCGTCGTCG
Source organism: uncultured Alphaproteobacteria bacterium (assembly GCA_963771975.1). GTDB lineage: Bacteria > Pseudomonadota > Alphaproteobacteria > Rhizobiales > Amorphaceae > Acuticoccus. Next base: position 306,751 of record CAVYVL010000003.1, read on the forward strand.
GCTTCTGGCCGGCGCACGCCGATCGGCGACGACATCGTCGTCTCCGACGGCGGCCGCGAGCTGGGCCGGTTCCACACCCTGCGCCAGCAGATGGCGAAAATCGGACGGGCCGTGACACGTCGCCCTGTCGGACTTCGTCGCGCCGGTCGGGCGGACCGGCCGACTACCTCGGCGGCTTCGCGGTCACCGCCGGCAAGGGCGAGGACGACGTCGTCGCGCGCTTCGGCCAGAAGGGCGACGACTACGGCAAGATCCTGCTCCAGTCGCTGGCCGACCGGCTCGCCGAGGCCTTCGCCGAGACGCGCACATGCGGATGCGCCGCACCATCTGGGGCTATGCGCCGGACGAGACGCTGACGCCGGAGGAGCTGATCGCCGAGAACTACCAGGGCATCCGCCCGGCCCCGGGCTATCCCGCCCAGCCGGACCACACCGAGAAGGCGACGCTCTTCGAGCTGCTGGAGGCGGAGGCGCGGATCGGCGTCAAGCTCACCGAGAGCTTTGCCATGTGGCCGGCGTCGTCGGTCTCCGGCATCTACTTCTCGCACCCGGAGAGCTTCTACTTCGGCGTCGGCAAGATCGAGCGCGACCAGGTGGAGGACTACGCGAAACGCAAGGGTTGGGACGTCGAGACCTGCGAACGTTGGCTCGCCCCGATCCTCAACTACGTCCCCGGTGCCGTCCAAGCGGCGGCCTGAGGCGCGCGCGGTGGGACGGTCCGCCACGGCCCACCGCGCGAACTCATCTCGGCATCGACCTCTCGAGGGCTGCGCAGTCACCAACGCGCAGCCCTTTTTGCGTCGTGCCGTCCTCACACGATCTCAGGACAGACCGCGCGGTCATCACCTTGAGGCTGGCGAGGCCGAAGCCGACGGCGAAGGCACCTTCGAACCAGCGGCGCGCCCGCACGTAGGTGCGCGTCATCGCCGACACCGAGAAGAGCACCGCATAGCCGCAGTTGACGAGGATGCTCAGCGCGCCGAGTGCAGCGATGACGAGCGCGAACTCGGCCGCCGTGGCATCCTGCGGGACGCCGACCGTGAAGATCGAGCCGATGAAGAACACCGCCTTGGGGTTCGTGAGGTGCAGCGCGAGGCCCTTGCGGTAGACCGCCCGCAGCGAGCCCGCCATGGCGCGCGTGTGCAGCGTCTCGGCCGACAGCGCCGCCCGCGCCGACTTGATGGCGAGATACGCCAGGTACGCCCCGCCGACGTAGCGCACCAACTCGAAGACCCACGCGTGCGCGGCCATGATCGCGGCGAGGCCGAAGGCGGCCGATGTCGTCCAGATGAGCGATCCGGTGATGATACCGGCCGCGAGCGCCAGCCCCGCGCCGCGGCCGCGCGCCATCGCGGTGCCGGCGATCGCCAAGGTCGCCGGGCCGGGGCTCGCCATGGCGACGAGTGCCGCCAGCAGGATCAGCGGCAACTGCAGATGCTCGATCATCGCGCGGTCTCTCCACTTCAGGCCGTCAGGGCCTTTCGAACACGCCGCCGCCCGCGTTCCCCGCGGCCAACCGAGGGTCTCACGGTCGACGCATTGAAAGGGCGCGAGGCGGCGCGATAGTGTGCCCCCTCCGCCGGCCTGTCGAGGGATCCCATGTTCGCCATCAAAGCCGTCAGCTTCACCGATCCGGAGGCGCCCGCCCTCTTCACCCGCTCGCTGCACGAGACGGGGTTCGCCGTCCTGAAGGACCATCCGATCACTCCGGACCGGATCGACAGCGCCTACGCGCAGTGGGGCGGCGTTCTTCGCCACCGAGGCCAAGATGGACTTCAAGGTGCAGCCGCCCTCGCCGGAGGGCTACTTCCCCTTCCGCTCCGAAAACGCCAAGGGGTCGAAGGCGAAGGATCTCAAGGAGTTCTTCCAGGTCTATCCCAAGACCCGCCTCCCCGGTCCGGTCGAACCCGTGACCCGCGCCCTCTACGACGATCTGGTCGCCCTCGGCGTCACCATGCTCGACTGGATCGAGACCAACACCCCCGCCGACGTCCGCGCCAGCTTCGCCGAGCCGCTGCCCGACATGCTGCGCGGGTCGGGCAACTCCATGTTCCGCATCCTGCACTACCCGGCGCAGTCCGGCGCGCCGCCCGAGCCGGGCGCCACCCGGGCCGCGGCGCACGAGGACATCAACCTCATCACCCTGCTGCTGGCGGGCTCCGCGCCCGGCCTGCAGGCCCAGGACCGTACCGGCGCCTGGCACGAGGTGCCGTGCGACAGCGGCATGATCGCGGTCAACATCGGCGACATGCTGCAGCTGGCGTCCGGCGGGTACTACCCGTCGACGACGCACCGCGTCGTGAACCCGGACGGCGGCGAAGGCGGCGCGCGGTTCTCGATGCCGATGTTCATCCACCCGCGCTCGGAGGTCGCGCTGAGCCCCGAGAAGACAGCCGGCGCCTATCTGATGGAGCGGCTGAGGGAGATCGGTCTGGCGTGAGGCGCGCCGCGGCGTCCCTTGCCGGCGGACAAATTGTATCGCTGTCTTGGCTGGCGATTTGCTAGCCAAGCGATCGGATCCGGCCTTAGTGTCGTGAACAAGCAACTGGAGGGTTCAATGCTCAAGGCCGTTCTGGCCGGCCTCGCCGGCGCCGTCTTCGCCTTCTCCGCCCACGCCCAGGACTTCAAGCCCGCCGTCGTCTTCGACATGGGCGGCAAGTTCGACAAGTCGTTCAACGAAGGGGTCTGGAACGGCGTCAAGCGGTTCATGGACGAGACAGGCATCGAGGTGATGGAGTTCGAGGTCACCAACGAGACGCAGCGCGAGCAGGCCATCACCCGCATGGCCCAGCGCGGCGCGGACCTGGTGCTCGGCGTCGGCTTCGCCCAGGCCGACGCGATCGACAAGATCGCCCAGGAGTATCCCGACACCGAGTTCGCGATCATCGACGTCTACTGGCTCGACCAGCCGAACCTGCGCCAATACCGCTTCGAGGAGCACGAGGGGTCGTACCTCGCCGGCGTCGCGGCGGCGATGGCGTCCGAGACCGGCACCGTCGGCTTCGTCGGCGGGATGGACGTGCCCCTCATCCGCAAGTTCGCCTGCGGCTACGTCCAGGGCGTGAAGGACACCGACACGGACGCCACCGTGCTGCAGAACATGACGGGCACCACCCCCTCGGCATGGAACGATCCGTCCAAGGGCGCCGAGCTGGCGCAGAGCCAGATCGACCGCGGTGCGGACGTCGTCTACCACGCCGCCGGGGGCACGGGCCTCGGCGTCATCCGCGCCACCGCGGACGCCGGCAAGCTCGCCATCGGCGTCAACTCCGATCAGGAGGACGTGGCGCCCGGCCAGGTGCTGACCTCGATGCTCAAGCGCGTCGACAATGCGGCCTACGACACGCTGATGGATGCCATGAACGACGAGTTCACCGCCGGCATCGTCTCCCTGGGGCTGGAGGAAGAGGGCGTCGGCCTCGTCGAGAACGAGGCGAACGCCGAGCTGATGACGCCGGAGATCCGCGAGGCGGTGGAGACGGCGAAGGCCGGCATCATCTCCGGCGAGATCGAGGTGCACAACTACGAGGACGACCAGGAGTGCCCGGTCTGACGCTCGCGCGCAGATGACATCGTCCGAGACGCCGGCCGTCGAGCTGGCCGGCATTTCGAAGCGCTTCGGCGCAGTCCAGGCGAACGACGACGTTTCGCTGAAGGTCCGCGCCGGGGCCGTGCACGGGATCATCGGCGAGAACGGGGCCGGCAAGTCGACCCTGGTGTCGATCCTGTCGGGTCACTACCACGCCGATCACGGCACGATCCGCCTCTTCGGCGAGACCGTGAAGCTGGCGTCGAGCGCCGACGCGATCCGCCAGGGGATCGGCATGGTGCATCAGCACTTCATGCTGGTGCCGAACTTCACCGTCCTCGAGAACTTGATGCTCCAGACGGCCAAGGCGCCCTTCCTCAAGGCGAGCCGGGCCGAGGTGCGCGAGCGGCTCAAGGAGATCGAAGCCACCTACGGCCTCTCGGTGGACCCCGACGCGGTAGTGGAGCGCCTGCCGGTGGGCCTGCAACAGCGCGTCGAGATCATCAAGGCGCTGCTGGCGGGCGGGCGCATCCTCATCCTCGACGAGCCGACCGGCGTGCTGACGCCCGACGAGACCGATCGCCTGTTCGAAAGCCTCGCGACGCTCAAGGCCAAGGGCGTCACCATCCTCCTCATCACTCACAAGCTGCGCGAGATCATGGCCGCCACGGACGACGTCTCGGTGATGCGCCGCGGCAGGATGGTGGCCGAGCGGCGCACCGCCGACACCGGCCGCGAGGAGCTTGCCGAGCTGATGGTCGGCCGCGCGGTCACGCTGGTGCGCAACCAGGGGACGCGTCGGGCCGGCGCGCCGGTGCTCGTCACCGACGGGCTCACCGTGCGCGACGAGGGCGGGGTGACCGCGGCTCGCCGACGTCTCGTTCGCGCTGCATGCGGGCGAGATCGTCGGCGTCGCGGGCGTGTCCGGCAACGGCCAATCAGAGCTGCTGGGGGTGCTCGCGGGACTGATCGCGCCGAGCGGCGGCACGTTCACCGTCGGCGGACGGACGGTCGCTCCCGGCCACCCGGCCGACCCCGGCGCCATCCGCGACCTCGGCGTCGCCCATGTGCCGGAAGACCGCCGACGCGAGGGCCTCGTGATGCCGTTCGCGATGAGCGAGAACGCGGTGCTCGGCTATCTCGACCAGGCGCGCGCCAGCCGGCCCTGGCTCCTCAAGACGCGGCGGATGCGCGCCCGATGCCAGTCGCTGATGGACCGCTTCGATGTGCGCCCGGCCGACCCGCGACTGGCGGCGGCCGGCTTCTCGGGCGGCAACCAGCAGAAACTCGTCATCGCCCGCGAGCATGGCGCGGCGCCGCGCGTGCTCCTCGTGGGGCAGCCCACGCGGGGGGTCGATATCGGCGCCATCGAGTTCATCCACCGCGAGCTGCTGGCGCTGCGCGACGCGGGCTGTGCGATCCTCCTGGTCTCGGTGGAGCTCGACGAGATCCTGGCCCTGTCGGACCGCATCATCGGCATGAACGGCGGGCGCATCGTCGGCACCATCCCCGCCGCCGATGCGAACCGTCAGAACGTCGGCCTGATGATGGCCGGCATCGCGGCGGACAGCGGCCCAGACACGCACGATGTGGAGCGCAGCGCGTGAGGGGGCCGCTTCCGGCGTGGGCGGACCTCGTCGTCATCCCGCTCCTCAACGTGGCGCTGGCATTCGTGGTGGCGGGCCTCGTCGTGGCGCTGATCGGCGAGAACCCGATCGACGCGCTGGGCGTGATGCTCCAGGGCGCGCTTCGTCTTCCGCCGGCAGCCTCGGCTACACGCTCTATTACGCCACCAACTTCGTCTTCACCGGGCTTGCCGTGGCGGTCGCCTTCCACGCCAAGCTCTTCAACATCGGCGGCGAGGGACAGGCGGCGATGGGCGGCCTCGGCGCCATCCTGGTCTGCCTAGTGCTGGACCCGTATCTACCGGGCCCGCTGGTGATCCCGTTCGCCATCCTCGGCGCGGCGCTGTTCGGCGGCGCGTGGGCGTACATTCCGGGGCTCCTGCAGGCGACGCGCGGCAGCCACGTCGTGATCACCACGATCATGTTCAACTTCATCGCCGCGGGGATCCTGGTGTGGCTCCTCACCGGCCGCTGATCCGGCCGGGCCAGTCGACCCCGCAGACCCGCAACATCGCCCCCGACGCGACGATCCCGCAATTCCACGAGATCGCGCGGGCGCTGGGGCTCGAGGCGGCCTCCTCGCCGCTCAACCTCTCGATCATCCTGGCGCTCGTGGCGGCGGTCGGCGTGTGGGTGCTGATCTGGCGCACGCCGTTCGGCTTCCGTCTGCGCACCCTCGGCGAATCGGAGCCCGCCGCGCGGTACTCCGGCGTTTCGGTGCCGCGGATGGTGATCTTGGCAATGGTCATCTCCGGCGCGCTGGCGGGGCTGATGGCGACCAACGCGGTCCTCGGCGCGCAGGAGAAGCTCGTCAACAACTTCACCGCAGGGTTCGGCTTCACGGGAATCGCGGTGGCGCTAATGGGGCGCGCGCACCCGGTCGGCATCGTCATGGCGAGCCTGCTCTTCGGGGCGCTCTACCAGGGTGGCACGGAGCTCTCCTTCACCTACTCCACCTTGGACCGCAACGTGGTGCTGGTGCTGCAGGGGTTCATCATCCTCTTCTCCGGCGCCTTGGCGCACATGCTGGACGGGCCGCTGTCGCGCCTTTTCGCGTCGCGCGCACGGTTGGCACCCTCATGAGCCGGGCATTGCCTCACGCCGCGCGCGGGCGCACTATGGCCTTGTCGAAAATGGAGAGGGCGTGGCTTGGTTGGCGCGCCCCCCGCGTATCGCGGGTCCAGGCCGTGCCGTGGCATGAGCCCCTTGACCTGACCCCGCCGCATGGTGCGCCGGGGAACGGAAAAGGACGTCTCGATGCAACACCAGATCTCGCTGATCACGCTCGGCGTGGCGGACCTCGCGGTCGCCAGCCACTTCTACCAGGAGGGCTTCGGCTGGACGCCGGGGTTCAGCAACGAGCAGATCGTCTTCTACCAGATGAACGGCCTGATCCTGGGCACCTTCCTGGCGGAATTCGCTCGCCGAGGACATGGGCATCGCCGGACCCTTCGAAACGCCGGGTGCCTACGCGCTGGCGCACAATGTCACCACGCCGGAGGGCGTACAGCCGGTGATGGACGCTCTGCTGGCGGCGGGCGGCACGCTGCTGCGGGCGGCCGACGAACCGGCGCATGGGGGCTTGCGCGGCTACGTGGCGGATCCCGATGGCCACGCCTGGGAGATCGCCTGGCAGCCGATGATCCACATCGGCGACGACGGCCGGGTCAGCTTCACGGACTGACGCCGCGAACGGCGCCGCCCTCTCCGCCGAACGCACGCCCCCGGACCATTGGGAGGGCGCGGCATGGGGGCTGACCTCTGGGCCACCGACGCCTGGCTCGACACCATGCAGATCCTGGCGAGCACGCTGCGGCTCGCCACCCCGCTGATCCTGTGCGCCATGGCCGGCATGTTCTCCGAGCGCGCCGGCATCGTCGACATCGGTCTGGAGGGAAAGCTCCTGATGGGCGCCTTCGCGGCCGCCGCCGTCACCAGCCTCACCGGTTCGCCGCTGGTCGGGCTGGTGGCTGCGATCGGCGCGTCGATCATGCTGGCGCTCGTGCATGGGTTCGCCTGCATCACCCACCGCGGCGACCACATCGTCTCGGGCGTGGCGATCAACATCCTCGCGTCGGGGCTGACCGTGGTGATCGGGATCGCCCTCTTCACCCAGGGCGGGCAGACGCCGCCGCTCACGCGAGACGAACGCTTCGGCCCCATCACGCTCCCGTTCGAGAGCGCCCTCGCCGACGTCCCGTGGCTGGGCCCGTTCTATGCCGAGCTTCTGTCGGGCCATAACATCCTGGTCTACGCCGCGCTCCTGGCGGTGCCGCTGTGCTCGCTCGTCCTGTTCTCGACGAGCTTCGGCCTGCGTCTGCGGGCCGCGGGTGAAGCGCCGGAGGCGGTGGACAGCGCCGGCTACTCGGTGGCGTGGCTTCGCTACCGCGCGGTGATCATCACCGGGCTCCTGTGCGGCATCGCCGGCGCATACCTGTCGACCGCCCACGGCGGCGGGTTCGTCCGCGAGATGAGTGCGGGCAAGGGCTACATCGCGTTGGCGGCGCTGATCTTCGGCAAATGGCGACCGCTGCCGACGCTCTTCGCCTGCCTCCTCTTCGGCGTGCTGGAAAGCTCGGCGGCCCGGCTTTCGGGCGTTTCGCTGCCCTTCGTGGGGCAGATCCCGATCGAGGTGATCCTGATCGCGCCCTACGTGCTGACGGTCATCCTGCTGGCGGGATTCTTCGGCCGGGCCATCCCGCCACGCGCGCTCGGCGTCCCCTACCTCAAGGAACGCTGAGGGCCGGCGCGGGGCGCTGCGCCCCCGGCACGACGATTTCTTCCTTGAAGACCGACCGTGGCCGTGCGTATAGCCACGCCGCGCACACGCCGAATCAGGCGCTTTGCCAAGAGTGCGTTAACCGTGGCGTGATAGTCCACAAGTGCAGAATTTTTGCGTCGGAGTTGCGTGAATGACTGAGTTCCGAACGAGACGTTGGCTTGTCCAGGGGGTCGGCGCCGCGCTCGTCGCGCTGACGGTTGCCGGCTGCGCCCAGAAGCCGACGAACACCGGCGGCGCCGGTGCGGCCACCCCCGGCTCACCGCAGGACTTCGCCGTGAACGTGGGTGACCGCGTGTTCTTCACGGTCGATCTCCTCGGAGATCAACTCGACGGCGGCCAGCGTTCTGGACCGCCAGGCCACCTGGCTGCAGAAGTACTCGCAGTACCAGATCACCGTCGAAGGCCATGCCGACGAGCGCGGCACGCGCGAGTACAACATCGCGCTATCGGCCCGCCGCGCGGAGGCGGCGCGCCGCTACCTCGCCGGGCGCGGCATCAATCCCAGCCGCATGCGCACCCTATCGTTCGGCAAGGAACGGCCGGTCGCGGTGTGCGACAACGAATGCTCCTGGAATCAGAACCGGCGTGCCGTCACGGTTCTGGGCTCGTAACCATGTTCTCCACGGCGTTGGCGCGCTATACCCGTTGCTAACGTCGTGATGGAGAGTCTCATGCGCTTCGTACTGACGGTCATGATCGTCGCGTTGGCGAGCCCGGCGATGGCGCTGCCGCGCTGGGTCCAGGTCGGCGAACCCGCGGCCTCCGGGCCGCTGGCTCCCGAAGCCGCAGTGACGGCGGTACAGAACCGTTTCCTGCCGCGGATCTTCGGCAACAACGAGGACGGCAACCAAGGCAGCGCCGGGGCCGACGCCGAGCTGCGCATCCAGCAGCTCGAGTCGCAGGTGCGCATGCTGACCGGCCAAGTCGAGGAACTCACGTTCACCGTCCGCCGCCTGCAGTCGATCATCGAGACGGGCGGCGCAGGCATGACCAGCGGCGCCCCCGGGACGGATCAGCGCGGGGCGGCGCAACCCACGCCCGGGACCGGCGCGCCACCGAGCTCGCTGGGCCAACTCCCGGCGCAATCGGCCCCGTCGACGGAGTTCGGGCAGGCCGGCACGGGCCCGGTGGACCTCTCGGCGCTCAACGGCGACCTGTCGGCGACACCGGCACCGTCGCAACCGTCCCCCGTCGCGCGCAACGCGGCTCCAGTGTCCGACCCCGCGCTCGACCAGGTGCGCGATCTGCAGCAGTCCGGCCGCTTCGCCATGGCCGCAGACGCCGCCCGCACGGTGCTGACGGACAATCCGACGGGCCCTGTGGCCGGCGAGGCGCGTTTCCTGCTGGGCGAGGCGCTGTTCGGCGCAGCGTGACTTCCGCGCCGCCGCCAACCAGTTTCTCGAGACATACACGATCGATCCCAACGGCGCGCGCGCGCCCGAGAGCCTGCTGAAGCTTGTCGACCTCCCTCAACGGGCTGGGCGAGAGCGAGGCGGCGTGTTCGTCGCTGGAGGAGCTGTTCGGGGCGTATCCGAACGTCAGCGGCAGCCTGCGCGCCCAGGCCGAGGCCGAACGCCGCTCGGCCAACTGCGCCTCTTGATCGCGGCCACAACGGCCCCCGACCTCGACCTTTCGCTGCTCGACGCTGTCCATGGCCCGCTGGGTCTCGCGGTGTCGGGCGGCAGCGACTTCGTCGCCCTCGCGGTTCTCGTGTGCGAGGCCCGCCCGGACCGCGACATCACCTTGCTCACCGTCGACCACGGTCTGCGCCCCGAGGCGGCAGACGAGTGCCGTTTCGTCGAGGCGCTGGCCGCCAAGCTTGGACGGCCCGCATTTGTGCTGAAGGCGGACGGACCGCCGGTCGGCTCCCTGCAGGCTTGGGCGCGCGCGGCGCGCTACGCCGCCCTCGCCGGCGCCGCCCGTGCGCATGGGCTGAGCGCGATCGCCACCGGCCACACGCTGGACGACCAGGCCGAGACGCTGCTGCTCCGCCTGGCGCGCGGGAGCGGCCTGCAAGCGGTCTGGCCGCGATGCGGCCCGACGTCACCCATCACGGCTGCGGATCCTGCGGCCTCTGCTCGCCGCACGCCGCGAGGCGCTGCGCGAGATGCTGCGGGAGCGCGGCATCACCTGGCGCGAAGATCCGTCCAACCACGACGCGCGGTTCGACCGGATCGCGCTGCGCGAGCTGGCTGCCGGCGTTGGCGCACGCCGGTCTGAGCGGCGAACGCATCGCCGCCGCCGCCGGCCATCTCGCCCGGGCGAGCGACCTTGTGGACGGGCTCGCCGCCGATCTTCTGGCGCGGGCCGCCAGCCGCAGCCGAACCGGCGCGATCGTGATCAATCGCGCGCCATGGTTCGCGGCTCACGACGAGGTTCGGCTTCGTGCTCTGGCCGAGGCCGTACGCACCGCGGGCGGGCTGGAGTTCCCGCCACGCTTCGCCACGCTGGCGGCGCTGATGCGGCGCTCCGTCGCGGCCAGCCGACGACGCTGGGCCGCTGCCGTGCAATCTGCCGCCGCGGGTCGCTGGTGCTGTGGCGCGAGTCGCGGGGGATCGAGCCGATCGCGGTGGCGCCCGGCGAGCGGGCCGTGTTCGACGGGCGCTACAGCCGTGGAGGTGCCCGCCACAGGCCGTATCGTGCAGGTGGCGGCGGCGGGTGCGGCGGGGCGCGCTGGGCGCGCAGAGCCGATTACCCGGCGGCCGCAGCAGACGATGCCGGCGCTTTTCGTGGCGGATCGTCTCGTCGCGCTCCCGACCGTCGGCGTCAGGCGTGCGCGACTGGCCCGCGAACGCAGCGTTCGTACGGCCCTTGCGCTGAGCTGCGCTCTTTGGTCCACTGGGTTCTATAACCGCCAAGTAGTTGGCACCAGACCCCGAAGTTCCTATGTTATCACGATCTGACGAGGGGTCGCTTCGCCGCTCGCGCGCCAGTGCTTGGCGCCAATCAAGGTATGTCATGAGCAACCATTTCCGCAATTTCGCGCTGTGGGTGGTGATCGCGCTGCTGCTGATCGCGTTGTTCCAGCTGTTCCAGAATCCCGGGCAGCGGACCAACACGACGGATATCTCGTTCTCGCAGTTCCTGACCGAGATCCGCGCAGGGCAACGTCCGCGCCGTCACGATCCAGCAGCGCAATATTACCGGGTACCTACAACTCGGGCGGCCGATTCCGACCTACGCCCCCGAAGGCGCCGAACTACATCGACACGCTGGACGCGCAGGGCGTGACCATCCGCGCCGAGCCACCGAACGACGGCATCTCGTCTGTGGGGCATCCTCGCCACCTGGTTCCCGATGCTCCTCATCCTGGGCATCTGGCTGTTCCTGATGCGCCAGATGCAGGGCGGCGGCGCCGGCAAGGCCATGGGCTTCGGCAAGTCCAAGGCCAAGCTCCTCAACGAGGCGCACGGCCGCGTCCTGTTCGAGGACGTCGCCGGCGTCGACGAGGCGAAGGAAGACCTGCAGGAGATCGTCGACTTCCTGAAGGACCCGTCGCGCTTCCAGAAGCTCGGCGGCAAGATCCCCCGCGGCGTGCTCCTGGTCGGCCCTCCGGGCACCGGTAAGACGCTTCTCGCCCGCGCCATCGCCGGTGAGGCCAACGTCCCCTTCTTCTCGATCTCCGGTTCGGACTTCGTCGAGATGTTCGTCGGCGTCGGCGCCAGCCGCGTGCGCGACATGTTCGAGCAGGCGAAGAAGAACGCGCCCTGCATCATCTTCATCGACGAGATCGACGCGGTCGGCCGCCATCGCGGCGCGGGCCTCGGCGGCGGCAACGACGAGCGCGAGCAGACCCTGAACCAGCTGCTGGTGGAGATGGACGGCTTCGAGGCGAACGAGGGCATCATCCTCATCGCCGCCACCAACCGTCCGGACGTGCTGGACCCGGCGCTCCTGCGTCCCGGCCGCTTCGACCGCCAGATCGTGGTGCCGAACCCGGACCTCGTCGGCCGCGAGAAGATCCTGAAGGTCCACGTGCGCAAGGTGCCGCTGGCGCCGGACGTGAACCTCAAGACCCTCGCCCGCGGCACGCCCGGCTTCGCCGGTGCGGACCTCGCCAACCTCGTCAACGAGGCGGCGCTGCTGGCCGCGCGCCGCAACAAGCGCCTCGTCACCCACCAGGAGTTCGAGGACGCCAAGGACAAGGTCATGATGGGCGCCGAGCGCCGCACCCTCGTCATGACCGAGGACGAGAAGAAGCTGACCGCCTACCATGAGGCCGGCCACGCTCTGGTCGCGCTGCACATGCCGGCGTCCGACCCGATCCACAAGGCGACGATCATCCCCCGCGGCCGCGCGCTCGGCATGGTCATGCGCCTGCCGGAGCGCGACCAGATCTCGCTGACCCGCGCCAAGTGCAAGGCGGACCTTGCCGTCGCCATGGGCGGCCGCGTCGCCGAAGAGCTGATCTTCGGCCACGAGAAGGTGACGTCCGGCGCCTCGGCGGACATCAAGATGGCGACCAAGCTGTCACGCGCGATGGCGACGCAGTTCGGCATGTCGGACGAGCTGGGGCCGCTGCTCTACGCGGAGAACGAGGAGGAGGTGTTCCTCGGCCACTCCGTCGCCCGCAGCCAGAGCGTTTCGGAGAAGACGCAGGAGACGGTCGACCGCGAAGTGAAGCGGTTCGTGAACGAGGGCTACGAGACGGCGATGGCGGTCATCAAGACCAACCTCGACGATCTGCACACGGTCGCCAAGGGTCTGCTGGAGTACGAGACGCTGTCGGGCGACGAGATCCGCGATCTCATCAAGGGCAAGGCGCCGGTGCGCGAGAGCACCGACGACGACGGACCGCCGCGCGCGTCGACGGTGCCGCCGACCGGCGCGCCCAAGCCGCGCCCGCCCGCCAACGAGGGCGGCTGGGAGCCCCAGCCCTCCTAAGCGGCGCCGCCGCCACGTCCCAAACGGCCGCCCCCGAGGCGGCCGTTTTCATTTGGCGAGGCGTTTCCAACGCCGTCAGCGGGGTGGATCCGGCCGATGCCCCGGAGATGGATTGGATTGGCGCACCGTCTCCAAGGATCTGTTCGGCCAATCGCCCGCCGATGTTGCGTGCCACCCCCGTCGGCTCCGCCGGACCCGGTGACGCTGGGCTTTGGCAGAGGCGCGGATGCTCGCGCTGGCCGCCCCGTCGGGGGCCCTACTGATTTACCAAGTTTGGGTGCCACCAACCGCGAGCGCGCCCGAAGGCAGAGCGCACTGGCGGTAAGTCGGCACTGGGCCGCCCGGCCCCAAACGGGTCGACGACGCGCGTTTCCTCACCGCTTCTTGGTGCCATCGGAGCAGGAATTGCGGTACGCTCGGCGCCATGCCGCACGCATCCGCGCCCCGCTTCGGCCCGCTTCCGCCCGGCCACGTTCCCGACCTCCTCGCGCCGGGCCTGCGCCTCGTCTTCTGCGGCACCGCGCTGGGGCGTGTCTCGGCGGAGCGGCGCGCCTACTACGCGCACCCCGGCAACCTCTTCTGGCGTACGCTCCACACGACCGGCCTCACCCCGTTCCGGCTCACGCCCCAGGAGTGGCCGCGCCTGCTGGAGTGGGGCATCGGCCTGACAGACGTCTGCAAGGCGCACTTCGGCAACGATGCGCAACTCCCCGCCGACGCCTTTGATGTGGAGGCGCTGCGGATGAAGATCGAACGCCATCGCCCCGGCATCCTCGCCTTCACCTCCAAAACCGCCGCGGCGGCGGTGCTGGGGCGCCCGACCGGCGCCATTGCGCTCGGCCTGCAGGACGAGCACATGGGGTCCACTCGCCTCTTCGTGCTGACGTCACCCTCGGGGCAGGCCCGCCGGTTCTGGAACGGCGCCGTCTGGCAGGGCCTCGCCGATCTCGTCCCGCCCGCCGACAGCATCGCGCCGCCGGACGACATCATCCCGCTGCCCGCCATGCCCCGGCGCCTGCCGCACGGCTGAGGCGCTCGCGCACGATCCTGCCGGCTCGTCATCGCCGCGCAGCATTCTTGCGATGGGATACGAACGGTTGACACCCATCGGGCAGGATCGCTTATTCGCGGGCGAGTTGTGAAGGTCGAGCGTATGTCACGAAAGTATTTCGGAACCGACGGCATCCGGGGGCCCGCGAACGGCGCCAACATGACCCCCGAGCTCGCCATGCGTGTGGGCATGGCGACGGGGCTCGTGCTCGCCACCCGTGAGGGAAGCCAGCGGATCGTCATCGGCAAGGACACCCGCCTTTCCGGCTACATGCTGGAGACGGCCCTTTGCGCCGGGTTCACCGCCGTCGGTGCCGATGTCTTCATGCTCGGCCCGATTCCGACGCCCGCCGTCGCGATGCTCACCCGCTCGCTGCGGGCGGACATCGGCGTCGTCATCTCCGCCTCGCACAATGGCTATGCCGACAACGGCATCAAGATTTTCGGCGCCGACGGCTTCAAGCTGTCGGACAGCGTCGAAGCCGAAGATCGAGGCGCTGATGGACTTCGACATGAGCGCCAAGCTCGCCCGCAACGGCGACATCGGCCGCGCCACCCGGCTCGACGGCGTGCGCGACCGCTATGTCGAGTTCGCCAAGCGCACCTTCCCGCGGCACCGCTCGCTCGACGGGCTGCGCGTCGTCGTCGACTGCGCCAACGGGGCGGCGTACCGCGTGGCGCCCGACGTCTTGTGGGAGCTCGGCGCCGAGGTGGTCGAGATCGGCGTCAGCCCGGACGGCACCAACATCAACAGCGATTGCGGCTCCACCTCGCTCGACGCCATCCGCGCCAAGGTGCGCGAGGTGCGGGCGGATGTCGGCATCGCGCTCGACGGCGACGCCGACCGCGTCATCATCATCGACGAGAAGGGCGAGGTGGTCGATGGCGACCAGCTTCTCGCCGTGATCGCGCGTTCCTGGCAGGAGGCGGGGCGGCTCGAGCAGGGCACTGTGGTCACCACCGTCATGTCCAACCTCGGCCTGCAGCGCTATTTCGACCAGTGCGGCATCATCATGGAGCGCACCAAGGTCGGCGACCGCTACGTCGCCGAGCGGATGCGCGAGGGCGGCTTCAACATCGGCGGCGAGCAGTCCGGCCACATCATCCTGTCCGACTATACCACCACCGGCGACGGCATCCTGGCGGCGCTGGAGCTGCTCGCCGTGGTGGTGGAGAGCGGGCGCCGCGTCTCGGAGGTCTGCCACCGGTTCGAGCGTGTGCCGCAGATCCTGAAGAACGTGCGCTTCAACGGCGGCAAGCCGCTGGAGGCCGAGCCGGTGATCGACGCCATCGACGCCGCCAAGGCGCGGCTGGGCGGCTCGGGACGGATCGTCATTCGCCCGTCCGGCACTGAGCCGCTGATCCGCATCATGGCCGAAGGCGATGACGCCTCGCTGGTCCGCACGCTGGTGGACGAGCTCGTCACCGTGGTCGGCGCGCACGGCTGACCGGGCGTCAGGCCCAGATCGCCACGCGCAGGCCGCGCCCGTCGACGGCGGGCGGATCGGGAAACGGCCGCGCTTCACCGCGGGCACAGCGGCGCGCGATGAGCGCCATCGCGGCGGCATCCACCGCATCGACCAGCGGCATCAGCGGCGGTCGCGTCTCGAACAGCGACCGGGGAATCCCGTAGCGCTCGAGGAGAGCGATGCGCTCCTCCAGCCCCTCCCGCGCCGGAACGCCTTTTACCCGCTTGGCCGTCGGCATCGGCGCCTCGCCGTTGAGCCGCCAGAACGCCACCTCGGCGTGGCACTCGAAGATGCGCCCCTGGTTGTCCGGGGTCAGCAGCGCGTCGAGCCGCCGGATCGCGGGGAAGAGCGCGAACCCTTGCTGGCTCACCTTCCTCGGTGGATCGGACGCCGCAAGCGCCGCCTCACAGGCGTCACGGTAGCGTTCGGCGAAGACGGCGGCCCGGCCCGGCATCGAGAACACGCTAGACTGGCGCGGCCCCAGCAGCGGCCGCACGGCCTGCTCGGCGGGCCGGCCGGGACCGACGATCCGGTCCGGCAGCCCGATCGGCATGTCGATCGCCATCACCGCCCCGCTGGTCACGAGGTCCGCCAGGTCCGCGTGGAACGATAGGCGAGGTTCCAGCGCCTCCCCGCTGCCGAGCGCCACCACCGCCCAGCCGCCACGGCAGCCGTCGACGCCATAGACCACGTCGCCGGGGTCGCCGCCGCTAACCGGGCGCGCTGTGGCGGCGCCCACGCCGAGCGGCCTGAGCCCGACACTTTCCCGATCGGGCGCGACGATCGCGGCCTTTGCGGCGGCGTAGTCGAGCATATCGCCCGTGGAGGCGCGGATCGCCGCGAGGACGGCCGCGGCTGCGTCGCGCACCGCATCGCGTGGCGCATTGACCAGCAAGGACGCCAGGTAGACGGCGCTGAAGAGGTCTCCGGTGCCGCGCGGGGCGGGGATCACTTCGTCGTGCAGGGCGAGCGTCGCCGTGCCGTTCTCCCACAGCAGCGTGCCAAGACGCCCGTCTTCGCGCACTGCGGACGTCACGATCACCTGCCGCGCCCCCAGCGCCCGCGCCGCGACGTCGAGGGCCGCGTCGCCCCCCAGATCGGCGAGCTCGTGGACGTTGGGTGTGACGATATCGGCCCGCGGCACCAGCACGGCCCTCACCGCTTCGGCGACTGCGTCCGGCACGTAGCGACCGCCCTCGTCGCCTGTGACCGGATCGACCAGCACCAGGGCCGCCGGCCGGACCGCGCGCACGGCGTCGATGAAGCGCGCCGCCGCATGGACCTGCTCGGCGGTGGCGAAATAGCCGGTCAGGATGGCATCGACGTCCGCCGCACGGGTGGCGAGGTCTGTCAGGTGCGCGGCAAGGTCCGGGTTGGGGGTGCGCGTAGAGGGGCCGAGGCCGGGGTGCCACGGCAGCAGCACCGTCGGCACCGGCCAGGCGGTACAACCCCGCTGCTCCAGCGCGAACGTGATCGGGCGGAGGCCCACCGCCCCACGCATCACCGTGGATGAGATGGCCACCACCGTCTTGCCCAGCATGATCGTCCTCTTGCTCAACGTGTTGCTGAAACGATAGCAGGGACGACCGCACCTTTCGCGGCCGGAGACGAAAATGCCGAAGCTGCGCCGACCTGTCCTCCACATTCCGGCCGACTGGGCCGGCGCGATCGCCGCCGCGTGAGCGCGGAGGTGCCTCCAGCCCTCAACACCGACGAGGCGCCGCCGCTGACGGTCGTCACCTGGAACGTCAACTCCATCCGTGCGCGGATGGATCTGTTCGCCAAGATGGTGCGCAAGGTGAAGCCGGACGTGGTGCTCCTGCAGGAGACGCGCTGCGCCGACGGGCAGTTTCCGATGAAGCCGATGCGCCGGAGGGGCTTCAAGTACACCGCAATGAACGGGCGCGGCGGGCACCACGGCGTCGCGATCCTCTCCAAGGTCCCGATCCTGGATGCGACGGCCGACACCATCGGCGGGCTGGACCACCCGCGGCACGTCTCCGCCGTGGTGGACTTCGGCGGGCCGATCCGCCTGCACTCGCTCTACATTCCCTCCGGCGGGGACGAGCCGGACCCGGCGATCAACCCGAAGTTCGCCCACAAGCTGGCGTTCCTGGAGGAGATGCTGACGTGGGGCCGCACGGCGGTGGCCGAGCCGGCGCTGCTGACGGGCGATTTCAACGTCGCGCCGTATCCGGACGACGTGTGGTCCCACCGCCAGCTCCTCAAAGTGGTGAGCCATACGCCGGTGGAGACCGAGGCGCTGGAGCGCATCCGCGCCGAGCAGGGGTGGGTGGACGTCGTCCGCCGCGACCGTCCCGAGCCGGAGAAGGTCTACACCTGGTGGAGCTACCGCAATCCGATCTGGCCGGGGAACAACCGCGGCCGGCGGCTCGACCACATCTGGGCCTCGCCGCAGGTGGCGGGCCGCGTGACCACCTCGGTGCTGACCGAAGCGCGTGGCTGGGAGAAGGCCTCCGACCACGTCCCGGTGGTGGCGAAGATCGCCCCGGCCCGTCCGCCCGCACCGCCGCCCGTCACGGACAACGGCGCGACGCCCTGATCGGCACCCGTCCCCGCGCCGCCCGTCTGGCCGGCATGCGCGGCGGGCCTCGCAACGCGTGCCGCCGCTGCCCCGAGGCCTACGCGAAAGCGGCCCCAAGTGTGTAAGATGACGGGGCGATGGAGGGGCCGATGACCGACGATGTACTCCCACGCTCCGCCGAGGGGCGGCTGATGCCGGACGCGCCAGTCACGCTCGCCAACACCGGCGGCACCACGCACCGCGCCATCAAGCACGATTCGGGCGACAAGCACGTCACCGGCCGCGCCATCTACGCGGACGACATTCCGGAGCCCGCCGCGCTCCTCCACGTCCACATCGCCTATGCCACATTCGCCTGCGGGTCATTGACGGCGGATCTCTCCCCCGTCCGCGCCGCCCCGGGCGTCATCGCGGTGCTGACCGGCGAGGACGTGCCCGGCGAGAACAACGTCGGCCCCGTCAAGCACGACGAGATCATGCTGGCGCTGGTGGGCGGACGCGCGGACGTGATGGTCGAGGGGCAGGCGCTGTTCGCCGTGGTGGCGACGTCGCGGCGCGCGGCGCGGGCCGCCGCGCGGCTGGCGGTGATCGACGCGGCGCCGGCCAAGGCCATCGTCACCATCGAGGATGCCATCGCCGCGAACGGCGACAAGGTGGACGAGAGCTACCACATGGGCCGCGGCGATGCGGCGGCGGCCATCGCAGGCGCCCCACGGCGGGTCGCCGGGCGCATGGTCATCGGCGGCCAGGAGCACTTTGCGCTGGAGGCCCAAGTCGCGCTCGCCACACCCGGCGAGGACGACGACATGCACATCGTCTCCTCGAACCAGCATCCGTCGGAGTGCCAGGAGGTGGTGGCCCGGGTGCTGGGCTCGCCCAACCACGCCGTCACGGTGGAGGTGCGGCGGCTCGGCGGCGGCTTCGGCGGCAAGGAGACGCAGGGCAATCTCACCGCGGCGGTGGCGGCGCTGGCGGCGCGGCTCACCGGGCGCCCCGCGAAGGTGCGGCTCGACCGCGACGACGACTTCATCATGACCGGCAAGCGGCACGATTTCCTCATCGCGTACGAGGCCGGATTCGACGAGACGGGCAAGCTGCACGGAGTCTCGTTCGTCCAGCACGCCCGCTGCGGCTGGTCGCTCGATCTCAGCCGCGCGATCTGCGACCGGGCCATGTTCCACGCCGACAATGCCTACTTCATCCCCGCGCTCGAGGTCGTCTCGCACCGCTGGCGCACCAACACGGCCTCCAACACGGCCTTTCGCGGGTTCGGCGGGCCGCAAGGGATGGTCGGCATCGAGCGCGTCATCGAGCACGTCGCCGCAGACCTCGGAATGGACCCGCTGCAGGTGCGCCGCGCCAACCTCTACCGCGCATCCGCACCCGCAGCCGAGCGGATGACGCACTACGGCATGGAAGTGGAAGACGCCGTCGCCGCGCCCATCATCGACGATCTGGTGGCCGGGTCGGACTACGAGCGGCGGCGGGCGGAGATCGCGAGGTGGAATGCGACCTCGCCGGTCCTCAAACGCGGAATCGCGCTGACCCCGGTGAAGTTCGGCATCTCATTCACGACCACCTTTCTGAACCAGGCCGGCGCGCTGGTGCACGTCTACAAGGACGGCTCCGTGATGATCAATCACGGCGGCATCGAGATGGGCCAGGGCGTCTACATCAAGGTGGCGCAGGTGGCGGCCGAAGCCTTCGGCGTGCCGCTGGCGGACGTGAAGATCACCGCGACGCGGACCGACAAGGTTCCCAACACCTCCGCCACCGCAGCCTCCTCGGGCGCCGACATGAACGCCATGGCCGTGGCGGACGCGTGCGAGCGGATCAAGGCGCGGCTGGTCGCCTTCGCGGCGGAGCGGGCCGGCGTCGCGCCGGGGCCGGCGCGCTTCGAAGGCGGCACCGTCACCGTCGCCGGCACCCGAGTGGCGTTCGGCGCCCTGGTGCGGGACGCGTACATGGCACGCATCTCCCTCTCGTCGACGGGGTTCTACGCGACGCCGAAGATCCACTGGGACCGCGAGAAGGCCAGCGGGCGCCCGTTCTACTACTTCGCCTATGGCGCCGCCGTCACCGAGGCGGCGATCGACACGCTGACCGGCGAGACGCGCCTTCTGCGGGCCGACATCCTGCACGACTGCGGCCGCTCGCTGAACCCGGCGGTGGACCTCGGCCAGATCGAGGGCGGCTACGTCCAGGGCTGCGGCTGGCTTCTGACCGAAGAGCTGGTGTGGTCTCAGGATGGCCGGCTCCTGACTCACGCCCCGTCGACCTACAAGATCCCCTGCGCGTCCGACCGCCCGCTCGACTTCCGCGCCGAGATCTGGGGTCCGGGCGAGAACCGGGAGCTTGCGATCCGCCGCTCCAAGGCCGTGGGGGAGCCGCCGTTCATGCTGGCGATCTCGGCGCACCAGGCGGTCGCCGACGCGGTGGCCGCAGCGCGCGGCAGCTGGCGCCCGCTCGACGCGCCCGCCACGCCGGAGTGCGTATTGATGGCGCTCGCCCCATAGAACAGCGCGCGGCGCCCGCGAGTGCGCCCGGTGGCGCCCCGGGCTCGAGCCTGTTTCCCGGAGCCAGCCGTCGCTGATGCCCGGAACGAGCCGGAGCGGAGTGCAGGGCAAGGCCACCGAAGGTGAGCGAAGCGATGCCTTGCGCTGCACTCCGCTCCGGCTCAGGGCATCAATCAGCGACGGCTGGCTTCGGGAAACAGGCGCCCCGCCCTGTTTCCTGGTGAAGCCCGAGCCCCCTTTGCCTCCCAAACAAACCAGCATGGCCAATGGCCGGAACGAAGAACGCCGGACGGGGGCTCACCCCGATCCGGCGCCACGTACGGTCCCGGCGCCGCGACCGTCACCGGCCGCGGACCCGGCAAGCGCGGCCCTACTCGGCGGAGAGGAGCTCCGGCACCGACAGGAGGATGAACTCGTTGGCCGCCGGGGCGTCGAGCTGGCGACCCGAGGAGAACGGCAGGTTGTTGTCGTTGGCGACGAGGATGTGCGTGTCGTCGACCTTCATGACGTCCTCGATGGTGAAGAACGGGAAGGTGTACGTGCCGGAGAGGTCGCGGGCGGCGGCCGTCTCGAGGCGGGCGATGCCGTCCGGATCGGCGATGTTCATCAGGTCGATGTGGCCGATGCGGCGGACATGGCCGGCCTCGTTGCGGTCCGACATGTCGACCAGCACGACGCGCTTCACCATCGCCGGGTGCGGGAAGCAGTCGACGTTGGCCTCGCCCTCGCACTTCAGCGACGGGTCGCCTTCGCCGTTGTCACGCTCGATCACCAGCGCGCGGGTCTCGTCGATGAAGTTGAAGTCGCCGATCGCGGTGGCGCCTTCGGCGAGCGGGAACTTCACCACGTCGCCGGTCCATTCCTTGGCTTTCGGGTCGAACGCCATGACGGTGAGGGCGTTCTCGCCCGACCCCAGCAGCGGCTTCTCCAGCATCGCCCACAGGAGGCCGGTGCCGGGCTGCAGAGCCATGCCCTCGTAGCCGCCGGAGCGGGCCGACTGGTAGTCCTTGCCCTCTTCGGCGGGGATCTTCAGCGCCGGGTGGTCGGGGCTCTTCAGCTCCGCGCCGTCCAGCAGCGTCGGGTAGACACCCTGCACCACGCCGTCGAGGTCCGCCTCGATGAGGTAGGGGCCGAACTCCTCGCCGATCCACAGCGCGCCGTCGACGAGCTGGATGGACTCCAGGTCGAAGTCCGCGCCGGTGAGGTAGCGCTCGGACGTGCCCTCGTAGGCGATGCGGAACGGCACGACCTTGTTCGGGTCCTTCAGGAAGATCGTCTCACGAGCGACCTCACCGGATTCGAAGTCGGGGTTGATCTTGTGGAAGAAGAGCAGCGCGTCCGGCGAGTTGGCCTTCGAGCCGAAACCGTTGTCGGTCAGCGCGATGATCGAGCCGTCGTCGGCGCGGTTCATGGCAAAGCCCGAGAAGCCCTGAACCGGCTGGCCCTCGAACGGGAACGAGAGCCCGGTACCGCGCTTGCCGTGGAGAGCGCCGGTGTTGCCTTCGACGCTGGCCGGCTCGTCGACCCGGGCGGCGCCAGCCGCGAATTTGCCGGAGACCCGAGCGTCCGCCGGGGCATCGGCCGGCGCGGGGATGATGGTGTTGGCCTCGAGCACGGCATGGCCGGCGAGGGTGGCCGGGAAGGTCTTGCCGAGAACGTCGTCGGCTTGCGCGACGACGGGAGCGGTCAGGAGCGCGACGAGCGCAACGGACAGGCGGATCATGACAACCTCGTGATCGTTGAGTGGCCTGCGACCTACGCCCGCCGTAAGACGAGCCGATGAACGCTTCTTGACGTTTCGCTGACGCCGGCGCGCCTGTGCGGCCGAGCCATCCGTCTGATTTCCATGGGGCGCGCGCCGGCGCGCGACGAAACCCGGTTGAGAAATGAGCCCGAACCCCCTAGTGTCCGCCGCCAAGAACGGTTGTAGCCGTCCATCCCAGGGAGGAACGGAAAATATGGTTATCCGCACTATTCTTGCGGCCTCTGCCGCTGTCATCGCGCTCGCGCCGGTCACGGCCTCCGCGCAGACGATGCTCAAGTTCGCCCACGTCTACGAGTCGAGCGAGCCGTATCACACCTGCGCCGTCGAGGCGTCGGACCGGCTGCTGGCGGCGACCGACGACCGCTACGGCATCGAGGTCTTCCCGGCATCGTCGCTGGGCAAGGAAGTCGACATCAACGAGGGCCTCGGCCTCGGCACCGTCGACATCATCTACACCGGCCAGCTCTTCGCCGGTCGCGCGTACGGGCCGATCGCCATCGGCGGCGCGCCCTTCATGTTCCGCGACTACGAGCACTGGGACGCCTTCCGCAACTCCGACCTCTTCAGCGAGCTGTCGCAGGGCTACGAGGATGCGACCGGCAACCACATCGTGACGCTCACGTACTACGGCAACCGCCACGTCACCTCGAACAAGCCGATCCTCAAGCCGGCCGACATGAAGGGCCTCAAGATCCGCGTGCCGAACGCGCCGCTCTACATGATGTTCCCGCGCGCGACGGGCGCCAACCCGACGCCGATCGCCTTCGCCGAAGTGTACCTGGCACTGCAGCAGGGCACGGTGGACGCGCAGGAGAACCCGCTGCCGACCATCCAGGCCAAGAAGTTCTACGAGGTCCAGGATGACATCAACCTCACCGGCCACATCACCGACGCGCTCCTGACCATCGTCGGCGGGCCGACCTGGAATCAGTTGTCCGACGAGGACAAGGCGGCGCTGACGACGGTGCTGGAAGAGACGGCCGACTGCGCCACCCAGCAGATCATCGACAAGGAAAACGAGCTCGCCGCCTGGTTCGAGGAGCAGGGCGTGACGGTGAACGAGGTCGACCGCGGCCCCTTCATCGAGGCGACGAAGGCCATGCACAACGGCGAGATGGCGACCTGGGACCAGGAGACCTACGACCGCCTCCAGGCGATCAAATAACCGCCCATGCGTCCGGTGCAGCCTCCCCTCCCCTGGCTCGGCGGCTGCGCCTGTGACGCGGTGCGCTATATCGTGACCGGTCCGCCGGTCGCGATGTACGCGTGCCATTGCCGCGACTGCCAGAAGCGGTCCGGCTCGGCCTACGCCCTGATCCTGCGCGTGCCGGCGACCGACCTTTCGGTCGACTGGGACACGCTCGCAGCGCGCGAGCGCGTGGCCAATTCCGGTGCGCGAATGACCGCCCACTTCTGCCCCGAGTGCGGCACCCGGATCGTCACGACGCGAGCCGACCGGGACACGGTGAGCCTCTTCGCCGGCACACTCGACGACCCCTCTTTCGTCTATCCCTCGGCGCATGTGTGGACCTCGCGCGCGCTCCCCGGCGTGACCATTCCGGCGTCGGCCTACGCGCACCCGCACCAGCCGGAGGATCCCGACGCGTTGACCAAAGCGTTCCGCGAAGCAGCCACGGCATGACCGACCCATCGACGACGGACACCTCGACGAGCCCCTTCCCCACGGACGACGAGCCGATCGACCTCAGCGACATCCAATGGGACGACGCGCCCGTGCTGGTCGTCTTCTGGCTCCTGGCGTTCGTCGTCTTCCTGCAGTTCTTCACGCGATACGTGCTGAACAATTCCCTCGGGTGGACCGAGGAGATCGCCCGCTTCCTGCTGATCGCCGTCACCTTCATCGGCTCGATCATGGCGGTGCGGAAGGGCAGCCACATCGCGGTGGAGATCCTCTACCGCTGGTTCCCGCGGCCGCTGCGCAAGGTGCTGCAGACCCTCGTCGACGTGTCCGCCGTGGTCTTCTACGGCACGCTGACGTGGTTCACCTACCAGCTCGCCGGCCGCACCTTCCAGATGATGGTGTCCATCGACGTGCCGAAGTCGTGGCTCTACTACGGCGTCATGGTCTGCTTCGCGCTGATGACGATGTACGCGATCATCGTTGCCGTCCGTCATCTCAGAACCGGCACCAGCCAACTGATCGACCCGGAGATGCACGCAGCCACCCCGTCGATGGAGTGAGGATGACCGAGCTTGAAAAGTTCGGTTCAGCCGAGCGCGCTGGCTGGGCCGACGCCGCGACGACAGCGACCTATTTCGACCATTTCGCCGAGCCCACCGGGCAGACGGTCGAGCCCGTCCTCGACGCCCTCGGCGTCGGTGCGCAGACGACGCTGCTCGACGTGTGCTGCGGCCAGGGGCTCCTGACCGAAGCCGCCCTGGCGCGCGGCGCCACGGTCTCCGCGCTCGACTTCTCGCCCGCCATGCTGGCGAGTGCCCGCGCCCGCGCGCCGGCGGCCACGTATTTCGAGGGCGACGCCCAGGCGATGCCCTTCGTGGACGGCGCGTTCGACGCCGTCGCCTGCATCCTCGGCGTACCGCACATTCCCGACACGATGGCCGCCCTGCGCGAGATGCGGCGCGTGCTGCGCCCGGGCGGCCGCCTGGCCCTGATCGACTGGTGTGGACCGGAAACATCGCCGGTCTTCAAGACCGTTCTGTCGGCGATCCAGGCGGGGGCCACCCCTGAGGCGCTCGCCGCCATGCCGCCCGCCCCGCCCATGTTCCGCTTCGCCGACCCGGTGCAGGCGACGTCGCTCCTCTCGGACGCCGGCTTCGGCAATGTCGACGTCAGCATTCTCGACACGACCGTCAGCTTTCCCGACCCCGGCGATCTCTTCGACATGTTCCGCAACGGCACCGTGCGCGTCGCGATGATGCTTCAGGCGAACCCGCCCGAGGCGCTGGCGCGCATCGCCGAGTTCATGCGCAGCGGGTTCGCCGAAATCGCGGTCACCGGCGGCCGTGGACACCAAGCCCATATGCGTACCGCGCTCGCCACGGCGACGGCCGCGTAAGAAAGGTCACGCGTGGATCTCGTCCTTCTATTCGGCCTCCTGTTTGGCTCTCTGGCGCTCGGCTTCCCGGTCGCGATCGCGCTTGCCGGGTCGTCTGCGGTCTTCATCATCGTCACCGGCCAGGTGCCGTCGATGGTCGTGGCGCACCGGATGATCAACGGGGTGGATTCCTTCCCGCTGCTGGCGGTGCCGTTCTTCATCCTCGCCGGCAATCTGATGAACACGTCCGGGATCACCGAGCGCATCTTCGAGTTCGCCAAGGCGCTGGTGGGCTGGATGCGCGGCGGGCTCGGCCATGTGAACATCGGCGCATCGGTGATCTTCGCCGGCATGTCGGGCGCTGCGGTGGCGGATGCCGGCGGCCTCGGCGCCATCGAGATCAAGGCGATGCGCGATGCAGGTTACGACCCCGGCTTTTCGGTCGGCGTGACGGCGGCCTCGTCCACCATCGGGCCGATCATTCCCCCGTCGCTGCCGATGGTGATCTACGGCGTCGTCGCGGGCGCCTCCATCGGGCAGCTCTTCGCCGCGGGGTTCATCCCCGGCCTCGTCATGGCCGTCTCGCTGATGGTGATGGTGTTCTTTTATTCCCGCGTGCGGAACTATCCCCGCGACGCGCGCTTCTCGATCCGCCGGCTGGGTTCGTCGTCCCGGCGCGCCTTCCTTTCTCTGCTGACCCCGGTGATCATTGTCGGCGGGATCCTCACCGGCGCCTTCACGCCGACCGAGGCCGCCATCGCCGCCTGCGTCTGGGCGCTGTTCCTGGGCCTCATCGTCTACCGGACGCTGACGTGGCGCCGCTTCCTGCGCGTCTCCTACGACACGATCGAGACGACGTCCGTGGTCCTCTTCATCGTCGCCGCCGCCTCGATCTTCGCCTGGCTGCTGACGTCGAACCGCGTGCCGGAGCAGTTCGCCGCGCTGCTCTTGTCGGCGTCCGACAACCCGATCGTCATTCTCATTCTGATCAACCTGATTCTGCTCATCGTCGGTTGCTTCCTGGAGACTGTGGCGGCGATCACCATCCTGGTGCCGGTGCTCTTGCCGATCGCGGTGAAGATGGGCGTGGATCCGGTACACTTCGGCGTCATCATGGTGCTGAACCTGATGATCGGCCTGCTGACCCCACCGATCGGCATGGTGCTTTACGTGCTCTCGCGCGTCTCCAAGGTGCCGTTCGAGCGCTGTGTGACGGCAACCGCACCGTTCCTCATCCCGCTGGGCATCGTCCTCCTCCTCGTCACCTTCGTGCCGGCGATCACCATGTGGCTGCCGACCCTCCTCTATCGCTGATCGTCTCGCCCCGCGCACCGAGTTGACGGCGCGGCCCGTTCGGTCCGAACCTCCCGCAGAGGCGCAGAGGTTCGGACCAAGATGACAGCAACAGGCGAAGCGACACTGGCGCGACTTCGCGAGATGGCGGCCCACGGGCCCGCGGTCGTCGCCGCCATCACCCAGAAGGCCGGCTCCACCCCGCGCGACCGCGGCGCCTGGCTGATCGTTACGGCCGACCGCTTCGCCGGCACCATCGGCGGCGGCGAGGCGGAGCGGCGTACCGTGGAAGCGGCACGCGGGATGATCGCCAGCGGGATCCCGGCGATGGAGCTGGACATGCCGCTCGGCCCGGCACTCGACCAGTGCTGCGGCGGCCACCTCATTGTAGCGCTGCGGCTCATGGACGACGTGCCGGAGGCCCCGTTCGCGCTCACCGAAGGCGGGCCGCTACTGCAGGACCCGCATAGCCGCACCGTCGTCGTCTACGGCGCAGGGCATGTCGGCCAGGCGCTGATCCGCGCGCTCGAGCCGCTGCCGTTCAACCTCACCTGGGTCGATGCGCGGCACGAGGACGCCTACCCCGTGGCAAGTTCCGTCCCGTGCCGCCGGGTCGCACTGCCCGAGACCGTCGCCGCCGAGGCGCCGGACGACGCATTCCACCTCGTCATGACCCACAGCCATGCGGTGGACCTCGAGATCGTCGCGGCGGTTCTGGCGCGCCCCTTCGCGTTTCTGGGGCTGATCGGATCCGCCTCGAAGCGGGCCGCGTTCCTGAACCGCCTGCACGAGCGCAATCTTGACACAGCGCGCCTGACCTGCCCCATCGGCCTGGACATTCCCGGAAAGGAGCCCGCCGTGATTGCCGCTTCCGTCGCTGCACAGATCCTCACTGTGGACCGGGCATGCTGATCAAGCGGGGGCGTCTGCGCCCGTTCACCGGCGAGATTACCGGTGTGGATCCGTTCGCTATTATCGCCGACGGTGCGCTGGTGTTGGACGACGGCGAGGTCGTCGACTTCGGCACGGCCGCTTCGATGATCGACGCCTACCCCGAGGCGCCCGTGGTCGACAGCGCGGCCCTGCTGACGCCGGGGCTCTACGACGCGCATATCCACTACAGCCAGAGCCGCATCGTCGGGACCTTCGCCGGCGGCCTGCTGGAGTGGCTGGAGACCGTCACGTTCCCCGAAGAAGCGCGGTTCGACGATCCTGCCTACGCCGCCACGGTGGCGCGCGAGTTCTGCGATACGCTGGAGGCGGTGGGCACGACCTCCGCCACCGTCTACTGCACCTCGAACCCCATCTCCGTCGATGCGCTGTTCGAGGAGGCGCGCGACCGCTCGCTGCGCATCTGCGCCGGCCTCGTGATGATGGACCGCAATGCTCCGTCGGCGCTGCTGACTCCCGCGCAGGACGCCTACGACCAGAGCCGCGCCCTCATCGAGCGTTGGCACGGGGCCGAGAATGGCCGCCTCACCTACGCCATCACCCCCCGTTTCGCACCCACTTCGACCCCCGCGCTGCTGGAGGCAGCGGCCACACTATGGGAGGAGTTCCCGAGCTGCACGATGCAGACGCACCTCTCCGAAAGCACCGCCGAGGTGGAGTGGGTGCGCCGCCTCTTCCCCACCGCGCCGGACTACCTGGGCGTCTACGAGGCGTTCGGGCTGGTCGGGCCGGGGGCGATCTTCGCCCATGCGATCCACCTGTCGGACCGCGAAGTGGGTCTCCTGGCCGAGAGCGGATCGGTCGCGGCACACTGCCCCACAGCCAACAGGTTCCTGGGCTCCGGACGGTGCGGTGTTTCGCGGCTCCTGGCGGCTGGCGTGAAGGTTCAGCTCGGCAGCGACGTGGGCGCCGGAACGACGTTCGACATGATGGAAGTTGCCACGGAGGCCGAAGGGGTGCCGCGGCACGGGAGGGGCGCGGATGAGCACTGAGCGGGACGCGTTCGTCGCGCGTTACGGCGGCGTCTACGAGCACAGCCCGTGGGTGGCGGAGCGCGCCTGGGACGGCGGCGTGGCCGAGGCGGGCGACATCGTGCCGGCTCTGCGGCGGATCGTCGAGCGCGCGGGCCACGAGGCGCAGCTGGCGCTGCTGCGGGCGCACCCGGATCTCGCCGGGCGGATCGGCGTGGGAGAGCTCACCGCCGACTCCGCCGCCGAGCAGGCCGGCGCCGGACTGGACCAATGCTCCGAGGCCGAATTCGCGGAGTTCACCGCCCTCAACGAACATTACGTCGCACGCTTCGGCTTCCCGTTCATCATCGCCGTGCGCGGACTGGATCGCGCTGCCATCCTCCAGTCCTTTCGAGAGCGGGTGGAGGGCACGCAAGAGGCGGAGTTCCGCAAGGCGCTGAACGAGGTCCACCGCATCGCCGCGTTGCGGATCGCGGCGATGGCGTCCCCCACGTCAGTCGAGCGTACCCCTGTGGAGCGGGACGACCTGCTCCGCCTCGTCGGCACCGCCCTGGCGCGCAACGGGGCGAGCGCGGCGGCCGCCACCGCAATCGCCGAGATGGTTGTCACCGCCGAGGGCGACGGCGCTCATTCGCATGGCGTCTTCCGCGTGCCCGGTTACGTGAAGGCGCTGAAGGCCGGCGCCATCGACGGTCATGCCGTGCCGCGTCTGGTGGCGCGCGAGGGCGCGGTGCTGCGCTACGACGCCGAGCGCTGCGCCGCCCCGTTCGCCTACGCGGTGACGCTGCCGGAGCTGGCGGAGGTCGCGGAGCGGCTGGGCGTCGGTGTCCTGTCGCTCGCCAACGTCGCACACTTCCAAGCGATGTGGCCGGAGACGGAGTGGCTCGCCGCGCACGGGCTGGTCGCCTTCGCCTGCACCGCCAACTATCCGTACCTCGCCCCCGCGGGCGGCACTCGGCCGATCTTCGGCACCAACCCGCTCGCCTTCGCGCTGCCCGGCGACCCGCCGGTGGCGATCGACATGGCGTCGTCGACCATGGCCCGCGGCGACGTCATGCTCGCCGCGCGCGAGGGGCGGCCTGTGGCGGACGGTGTCGGCCTCGGCCCCGACGGGCTGCCCACGTCCGACCCGGCCGCGATCCTGAAGGGGGCGCAGCTCCCATTCGGCGGCCACAAGGGCTCGGCGATCGCGCTGATGGTCGAACTGCTCGCGGGCCTCTGCGGCGGGCCGTACAGCGATGTGGCGAAGGATGCCTCGGGCGCCGGCGTGCCGGTGGGTGCGGTGTTCGTGCTGGCACTGTCGCCGGCCGCGCTCGGTGGCGAGACGGCACTCGCCGACGCTGCCGCCTTCGTCGAGCGGATGCGTCAGGTGCCGGGCGTGCGGATCCCGGGCGAGCGGCGCCACACCAATCGGCGCAAGGGCGGTCCGATCATGGTCGAGGCCGATCTTCTGGGCGAGGTCCGCACCCTGGCGCAAGCGGCGTAGCGCCAGCCGGCCGCGCGCCTCAAGCGGCGTCGTGGAAGATGACGCCGAGGGTGTAGCGCTCGCCCGAGCGCAGCCGGCTGACGCCGTGTTTCAGCATCACGCGGTGGTCGCCCTTGGTGCCGCGGCGCGGGCGGATCGAGGTGGTGAACAGCGCCCCCTCGCCCTGGCCGAGCGTCACCACCTCCGCGCGGGACTGCATGCGGGGGCGCTGCTCGGTAAGGACGAGTTCGCCGCCCTCGAACGTCGCCGGATCCGACAGCAGCACCACCAACTGCAGCGGGAAGGCGACCGCGCCGTAGAGGTCCTGGTGCAGGCAGTTGTAGTCGCCCGGGCCGTACTTCAGCACCAGCGGGGTCGGCTTCTCCTGACCTTCGGCATGGCAGCGCGCCAGCATCTCGGCAAGGTTGTCCGGATACGCCGGCATCCCCAGCCGCTCGGCCCAGCCGTTGGCGATCGTCGCGGCGTGCGGGTAGACCGATTCGCGCAGCGCCGCGACCGTCTCGGGCAGCGGATTGGCGAAGTACTTGTACTCGCCGGAGCCGAAACCGTGCCGCTTCATCACCACCCGGCTACGGAACCGATCCTCCTCATAGAGGCCGGACAACGCCTTGCAGGTGGCGGCATCGACAAGCGGGCCGGTGCGGGCGACGCCGAACTCGTCCAGCTCGGCGCCGATCCGTGCCCAGTCGAGGCCGTCGACGGTGGCACTCACGCCCTTGGCTTTGGCTCTATTGGCCATGGCTGGCCTCCTTCTCGCGGTCTCTCTCCCAGCCGAGCAGGGCGGCCTTTCGTTCCACACCCCAGCGATACCCCGCCAGGGATCCGTCCGCCCGCACCACGCGGTGGCATGGGACGAGCACGGCGATCTTGTTGGCCCCGCAAGCGCGCGCGACGGCGCGGTGGGACGTCGGCGCGCCGATGGCCGCGGCGACCTCGGCGTAGCTTGCCGTGGAGCCGATGGGGATCTCCCGAAGCGCGGCCCACACCCGCTCCTCGAACGCGGTGCCGCGAATGTCGAGCGGCAGCTCGCTGGCCAGCCCCGGCTCCCCGATCGCGGCGATGACGTCGGCGACCAGCGCATCGAACGGTTCGCCGCCATCCACCAGGAGCGCGTCGCGGAACAGGGCCCCCGCCTCGGCGCGGCCGTCCTCCTCGGTGTCGTTGAGGCGCACGGCGGCAATCCCCTGACGGGAGAAGGCGACGGTGACGACGCCCAGCTCGCAGCGGCCGAAGGCGAGCACCACGACCTCGCCGCGGCCACCGTTCGCCAGCGCGGCGGGAGCCACCGCAAAGCGCGCGGCCGCCTCGTCGTAGAATCGCGAAAGGCTGGCGAACCCGGCGGCGAAGGCGGCGTCAGCGGGACGCTCCCCCGCGGCCAGCGCCTCGGCCGCACGCCGCGCTCTGCCGGCCCGCGCATACTGGGCTGGCGTGGTGCCGGTGTGCGCCTTGAAGATGCGATGGAAGTGGTGCGCACTCACGCCCGCCGCCGCGGCGAGGTCGATCAGCGGCACCGGACCGTCGGCCAGCACGCGGCAAGCCGCCTCCACCATCAACGCATGGCACTGCGCGGGCGACATCGCGGTCGGCCGGCAGCGGCGGCACGCGCGGTAGCCGGCAAGCTCCGCCTCTCTCGGCAGGGCGTAAAACGTCACGTTCACGCGCTTGGGGCGGCGGGAGGGGCAGCTCGGCCGGCAATAGACGCCGGTCGTCGCCACCGCGTAGACGAACGCGCCATCGTGCTCGCCGTCGCGGGCGCAGACGGCGGTCCACCGCGGATCCTCGGCCATCCGCCGAGCGGTCTCGTTCAGTTCATCCAGCATGGCCATCGTTCAACTCCGCGCTTGAGCGTCATGGAAGGCACAAATGAACCGTCTTCGCGGCCGCGTCGTCTCGCGAGTTGATCGCAAACTCTTTCCCGCCGCGAGCCGTCCGTCTACGGTCCAGCAAAACAATATGTTGGGGGATACACATGACGGACAGCCAGCGCCTCAAGGGAAAAACCGCGCTCATCACAGGTGCGGCCTCGGGCTTCGGCCGCGGCATTGCCGAGCGATACGTGGCCGAAGGGGCGCGCGTGGTGGTTCTCGACGTCAACGCCGATGGCGCCAAGGCGGTTGCGAGCGCGCTCGGCAATGCCGCGACGCCCGTCGTGTGCGACATCACCGACGGCGATGCCGTGGCATCGGCGGTCGACACCGCGCTGTCGGCGTTCGGCGAACTCGACATCCTGGTCAACAACGCCGGCTGGTCGAACCCCAACACCCCGGTGATGAACGTCGACGAGGCGACGTTCGACAAGCTGTTCGCGGTGAACGTGAAGTCGATCTTCCACTTCACCAAGGCGATCGTCCCGCACTGGCGCTCCATCGGTCGTGGCGTGATGATCAACGTCGGCTCCACCGCCGGGTTGCGGCCGCGGCCGGGCCTCGTCTGGTACAACGCGACGAAGGCGACGGTGAACAATATCACCAAATCGCTGGCGATCGAGCTGGCGGCGGACAAGATCCGGGTGTGCGGGATAGCCCCGGTGATGGGCGAGACGGGGCTGCTCGAGACCTTCATGGGGATGCCCGACACGCCGGAGAACCGCAAGAAGTTCATCGCCACGATCCCGCTGGGGCGCCTGTCGAAACCGTCGGACATCGCGGGCGCGGCGGTCTATCTGGCCTCGGACGATGCGGATCTGGTGACGGGCGTCAATCTGGAGATCGACGGGGGCCGCTGCATCTAGCTTCCCAGGACGGACGGCGGGCGCGCGGGTCGACGCAGCAGCATCCCCCGGGCGGCGAGGCCGCCGGAACCGTTCAGCTCCCGATGGCGGGCGCGGCGTCGCAGGCGTGGGCCGCGCACTCGATCTCCAGCGTCGACTGGTGGATGGCGAACCGATCGGCGAGCAGGCCTTTCACGCGGGCCTTGATCGCGTCGGCTTCGCCCCATGAGCCGCCGATGATGACCACGTGCGCGTCGAACGCGTAGGCCTCTTCGTGCACTTGCCAGAAGCGCGCGCGGTGAACGTTGCTGACGCCCTCGACGGTGCGGACGGCGTCCATGACGTCCTCCGTCGCGATGCCGGGCGGGCTGCCGAGCATCAGGATGCGGATCACGCCGCCGATCTCCGCGAACGACATCCACAGGATATAGCCGGAGATCATGAGCGTCACGATCGGGTCGATGATCCACCAGCCGAACAGGATCACCAGCGTGCCGGCGACGATGACGCCCACAGATCCCAGCGCGTCGGCGACGTTGTGGAGGAACGCCGCGCGGATGTTCATGCTCTCCTTTGCGAGAGCGACGGTGAGCAACGCGGTGACCAGATCGACCACAAGAGCGAGGCCGGCGATGGCGACGACGATCCACCCGTCGATGGGCTGGGGATCGAAAAAGCGCTCGACGGCTTGCCCGGCCAAGTAGAGCCCGAGGACGATCAGCGTGGTGTAGTTCACCAGCGCCGCGACGATCTCGATGCGGCGGTATCCGAACGTCATGGTCGCGTCAGATCCGCGTCGGCCGATCTTGCGGGCGGCAAAGGCGATGATCAGCGAGACGGCGTCCGACAGATTGTGCAATCCATCGGCGATGAGGGCGAGGCTGCCCGAGATGAGGCCGCCTACGATTTGTGCAACCGTCAGCAGCACATTGACGGCGATGGCGCCGGCCACACGTGTGTCGCCGGCGTCGCGCATGCCGTGGTCGTGGTGGTGGTGGTCGTGGGCCATACGCCTCCGGTCAGGGTGGAAATCCGCCAGCTTCCAAACCCTTGCAGGAGCAGATGGCGCACACACCGCTGCCCGCAAGATGCGATTTCATCCGCCCTGCGTCAGAACGCCGCATGAGATTTTGGGATTATGCATCGCCTGCGGTGCATCGCCGCCACAGGCGCCAAAGCCCCCTCTATAGTGCGGTTGTGTGCAATTCGGAGCGCGCCACACGCGTTGGATAAATCCAATTTCGCCCGCCGCTCAACATGTAACCAGCCCTTGATCTGCTATTCATTCGCAGGGAGGCTCATCTACCACTTGCGCATAGCTCGGCAGGTATGCGACACACCAAATCAACGGTCGTCAGAACCGCCTAGGGAGGAAGCCCCGTTTAAACGGAGTCGTCGGTGCAGCCAAAGGCGCGCCGGCGTAATAAAAACGATAATAATTTTTGGCGCGATCGGCCCTCCAGCCGGTCGCGCTTTTTTGTGCATTGGTCCAATGACGCACGTCATTCGCGGCGGTCGCTCCTGCACAACAGCGCGCTGTCGGATGGACCGACCGCCGCGCTCGATCCGACAACTCCGCTCGGCTCAGCGTTTACGGCCTGTTGACGAAGCTTGCCTGCACACGATTCAGGACATCTAAGGCCGAGTTGCTCGATGACCGTGCGCAGGGCCGGTCGACCAGCCGCGCCGGTGACGACACCGGGCCGCCGTGCGATGGTGCGACATGCTTACCCACCTCGGCCTCTCCCCGTCGCTTTGGATCACCGTCCTCGGCATCACCTTGCTCGCCGGCTTCGTCAAAGGCGCGGTCGGGTTTGCCATGCCGATGATCATGGTCTCCGGGCTCGGCTCCTTCCTGCGTCCGGAACTCGCCCTCGCCGCCCTCATCCTACCGACGCTGCTTGCCAACCTCGCTCAGGCCTTCCGCAACGGCGCCGCCGCCGCACTCGATGCCGCCAAGACCCATTGGCGCTACATCGCCGTCGTCTGTGTCTTCATCGCGCTCTCGGCGCAGATGGTGAACGTCCTGCCGGCGCACGTGCTCTACCTCCTCATCGGCGTCCCGGTGACGATATTCGCCATCATCCAGCTGATGGGGCGGCGGATCTCGCTGGGCTCGCGCCACCGCGGGGCGATCAGCATCGGCCTCGGAATTGTGGCCGGGCTGATCGGCGGGGTGTCGGGCGTATGGGGACCACCCACGGTGATCTACCTCACCTCGCTGGAGACGCCGAAGGTCGAACAGTTGCGGGTGCAGGGGATCGTCTACGGCATCGGCGCCGTCGTGCTGACGTCGGCGCACATCGGCTCGAACGTCCTCGACCGCCACACGGCGCCGTTCTCGGCGATCCTGATCGTTCCGGCGCTGATCGGCATGGTGATCGGGATGCGGATCTCCGATCGCATGGACCAGAACCGCTTTCGCCAGGCCACGCTCGCGGTGCTGGTGATTGCCGGCCTCAACCTCATCCGGCGCGGCCTTTTCGGCTGACCCGTCTGCTCCTTCCTCGTTTTGTGTATGGCGGGAATGCGCCGATCGTATTGCACCGCACAATCCGGTCGTATAGGCGTCAAGCGAAATTGGATGCACCCATGACGTCACCTTTGTCCGGTCACGCGCTCGTCTCCATCGCCATCGAAGCCGGCGCCGCCATTCTGCCGTTCTACGATCCGAACGGACAAGAGGCGCGCACGAAGGGTGACGGCTCGCCGGTGACGGCGGCGGACGAGGCGGCCGAGGCCATCATCCTGCAGCGCCTCGCCGAGCACGGCATCACCGCAGTGCTTGCCGAGGAAGCCGTCGCGGCCGGGCGGATCCCGGCGATCGGAAACGAGTTCTGGCTGGTCGACCCGCTCGACGGCACGAAGGACTTCATTTCCGGCAGTGGCGAGTTCACCGTCAACATCGCCCGCATCGTCGATGGGCGGCCGGTGCAAGGCGTCGTCCTGTGCCCGGCGCTGGACGAGGTCTACTGGACCGACGAGAGCGGCGCCCACCACGGCCGGATCGAGGCGGGGGCCGTGACCGAAGCCCGGACCATCCATGTCTCCGAGCCGGGCGGTGCGCTGAAGGTCGTCGCCTCCAAGTCGCATCTGACCGACGAGACCAAGGACTTCATCGCCCGCTTCGACGTCGACAGCTTCCTGTCGTTCGGATCGTCGCTGAAGTTCTGCCGCGTGGCCGACGGAACCGCCCACCTCTACCCCCGCATGGGACGGACGATGGAGTGGGACACCGCCGCGGGTCATGCCGTGCTGCGAGCCGCGGGCGGCGAAGTCTACACCTTGGACGGCGCCCCGCTCAGTTACGGCAAGACAGAGACCCCCACCGGGGCGTACGCGAACCCGCATTTCGTGGCTGCCGCGGCGTTCGACCCTTTCGCCCTGGCGAAAGCGTCTTAATTTCTGCGTCGCATACTACTAAGCATTTGCAACGCATCGGGGGCGCTTTCTTGCCCTGCATGAACATGGAGTAGCGTTATGGCCGTCGACCGCGGCTCGCACTTGAAGCGGCTCGAGGACGAGTCGATCCACATCATCCGCGAGGTCGCGGCCGAGTTCCGCAATCCGGTGATGCTGTATTCGATCGGCAAGGATTCGGCAGTGATGCTGCACCTTGCCATGAAAGCCTTTTACCCCTCCGTTCCGCCGTTCCCGCTGATGCACGTCGACACGACGTGGAAATTCCGCGAGATGATCGAATTTCGCGATCGCAAGGCGAAAGAGCTCGGGCTCGAGCTGATCGTGCACACCAACGACGCCGGTGTCCGTGAGGGCGTCGGCCCGTTCACGCACGGCTCGTCGTACCACACGCAGGTCATGAAGACCGACGCGCTGAAAGAGGCGCTCACCAAGCACGGCTTCGACGCCGCCTTCGGTGGCGCGCGCCGCGACGAGGAGAAGTCCCGCGCCAAGGAGCGCGTGTTCTCGTTCCGTACCCAGAACCACGGCTGGGACCCCAAGACCCAGCGCCCCGAGCTCTGGCACCTCTACAATTGCCGCGTGGCCAAGGGCGAATCCATCCGCGTGTTCCCGCTGTCGAACTGGACCGAGCTCGACATCTGGCAGTACATCATGATGGAAAACATCGAGATTGTGCCGCTGTACTACGCCAAGGAGCGCCCGGTTCTCGAGGTCGACGGTCAGCTCCTGATGGTGGACGACGACCGCTTCCCGCTCGACGGGCGCACGCCCGAGATGAAGACGGTCCGCTTCCGCACCCTCGGCTGCTATCCGCTCACGGGCGCGGTCGAGAGCCCGGCCGCCACCCTGGAGGAGATCGTCGCCGAGATGCTGATCGCCCGCACCTCGGAGCGGTCCGGCCGTCTGATCGACCAGGACGAAGCGGCGTCCATGGAGAAGAAGAAGCGCGAGGGGTACTTCTGATGTCGGTTGCCGAGAACCTCACCCCCGAGGCCTTTTCCGAATATCTCGCGAGCCAGGAAAAGAAGTCCTTCCTGCGCTTCATCACCTGCGGCTCGGTGGACGACGGCAAGTCGACGCTGATCGGCCGCCTCCTCTTCGAGTCCAAGCTGATCTTCGAGGACCAGCTCGCCGCCGTCGAGCGCGACTCGCGCCGTCACGGGACCACCGGCGAGGACATCGACCTGGCGCTGCTCGTCGACGGGCTCGAGGCCGAGCGGCAGCAGGGCATCACGATCGACGTCGCGTACCGCTTCTTCACCACCGACAAGCGCAAGTTCATCGTCGCCGACACGCCCGGTCACGAGCAGTACACGCGCAACATGGCGACCGGCGCCTCCACCGCCGACCTCGCGGTGCTGCTTGTGGATGCGCGGCACGGCATCCAGGTGCAGACCAAGCGGCACGCCTTCCTGGTGTCATTGCTGGGGATCCGCCACGTCGTGCTGGCGGTGAACAAGATCGATCTGGTCGACTTCTCCGAGGCGCGATTCAACGAGATCCGCACCGAATTCGAGAAGTTCGCCCACGGCTTCGACTTCGACACCATGATCGCGGTGCCGATCTCGGCCCGCTATGGCGACAACGTCGTCGCCAAGTCCGACAAGCTGCCCTGGTACAGCGGGCCGACACTCATCAGCTACCTCGAGGACGTCGAGGTCCAGTCCGACCTCGAGGAGCGCCCCTTCCGCATGTCGGTGCAGTGGGTGAACCGGCCGAACCTCAACTTCCGTGGCTTCTCCGGCACCATCGCGTCGGGACGGATCCGGCCGGGCGACCCCGTGGTGGTGGCAGGGTCCGGGCGTGACGCGATCGTCCGGCGCATCGTCACCATGGACGGCGATCTGCCAGAGGCCGCCGCCTCCGAGGCGGTGACACTCGTTCTCGACCGCGAGATCGACGTCTCGCGCGGCGACATTCTCGTGCCGCCCGCACACCGCCCCGAGGTCGCCGATCAGTTCGCCGCGCACATCGTCTGGATGGCCGAGGAGCCGCTCTACCCGGGCCGGCCCTACATCCTGAAGATCGGCAACAAGACGGTGTCGGCCTCAGTCACCGAAATCAAGCACCGGATCGACGTCAACACCTTCGACCACCTGGCCGCCAAGGAGCTGGGCCTCAACGAGGTGGGCTTCTGCAACGTCTCGCTGTCGGCCGACATTGCCTTCGATCCCTACGAGGCCAACCGCGACACCGGCGCCTTCATCCTGATCGACCGGCGCACCAACGCGACGGTGGGCGCGGGCATGGTGTGGTTCGCACTGCGCCGCGCGACGAACATCCACTGGCAGGCCACCGACGTCTCCAAGGACAGCCGGGCGGCCATGAAGGGCCAGAAGCCGGCGATCCTGTGGTTCACCGGTCTCTCGGGCTCGGGCAAGTCGACCATCGGCAACCTCGTCGAGAAGCGCCTGTCGGCGATGGGCCGCCACACCTACATCCTCGACGGCGATAACGTGCGCCATGGGCTCAACCGCGACCTCGGCTTCACCGATGCGGACCGGGTGGAAAACATCCGCCGCGTCGCCGAGACGGCGAAGCTATTCGTCGACGCGGGCCTCCTGGTGGTGGTCACGTTCATCTCCCCGTTCCGCTCCGAGCGGCGGATGGCGCGCGAGCTCGTGGAGGACGGAGAGTTCCTCGAGGTCTACATCGACACCCCGATCGAGGAGTGCCGTCGGCGCGACCCGAAGGGGCTCTACAAGAAGGCCGACTCGGGTCAGCTGAAGCACTTCACCGGCGTCAACTCGCCGTACGAGGCTCCCGAGAACGCGGAGATCTCAGTGAACACCACGACGGGCGATCCCGAGGCGCACGCCGAGCGGATCGTCGACCTTCTGAAGGCGCGCGGCATCATCGACTGATCCGTGCCCGCTCGGACCCGTTGCCACAGGCCGCCCTCGGGCGGCCTGTTTGCGTTAAGGCGCGCGACGCGGCGGGCCGAACCGTCAGGCGAGGTCGGCGAGCTTGCCCGTGCGCTCCCAGGAAAGCGCATCGCGCAGCTGAGCGTCGCCCCAGAAGCGCGTGCCGTCGCCGGTGATGAACGTCGGCGCACCGAACACGCCGGCCGCCTTCGCGGCTTCCACGTTGGCAAAAAGCCCGGCCTTCGCCGCGTCGCTCTTGGCGCCGTCGGCGACGCGCTCCGGGTCGAGCCCGGCCGCCGCCGCCGCCTCGGTGAGCGTCTCCGGCTGGCCAATGTCCATCCCCTTGCCCCACTCGCAGTGGAACACCGCGCGGGTGAAGGCACTGCGCTCCGCCCCCTCCAACGACAGCGCCGCCCGGCCGGCGGCAACGCTGCGCTGCGGAAACACGTCAGGCTTCACGAATGGCAGGCCACGGTGCGCCGCCCGCCGTGCCAGATCCTCCCACATGAATGAGCCCTTCGCCTCGGACGACATGTTAGGCGTTCCGCCGAGGCCTGCCTCGGTGAAGATCGGGCCGAGCAGGAACGGCGTCCACTCCAACTCGATCCCGTCCGCACGGGCGAGATCCTCCATCCGCATGGCGGCGAGGTAGGAGTAAGAGGAGGAGAAGTCGTAGAAGAATCGGATGGCCATGGGGTCCCTCATGCACCGGCTGAGCGGCGCCGTCTGTGGTGCTTCTTGGGCCGCGCGGCGCACGGCTCAACGGGCACGTTCCGCGTTCTGCGCCGCGCGATCAAGTATGCGTGCCACAGCACCTGCCACCGCCGCGGCAAAGCGTGACGAACCGGCTCTCATCCTTGACCTGAGGAGCGAGCGTCGGCATCGTCGCGCCATGCAGATGACCTCGAAAATCACCTGGCGGGGCGCTGTCCGCCTGATCGCCGCGTCGATCACCCTCGGTGCCGGAGCCATGGCCGGAGCCTCGCCGGGTGCCGCCCGCGACGCGCGCGCCGCCATCATCGACGCCGCCTGGGACACGCGCGACTTCATCCCGCAGCTGCGCGAGAGAGGTGTCGAAGTCGTCGGCCGCTACTACGCCCGCTGCCCGCAGCCGGAGCGCCACATCCCCTCCAAGCGGCTGATCGACCAGGGCCCGCTCAGCGATCCCAACAGCGAGGTGCGCCGCATCCTCGACTCCGGCATGGCGATCCTGTCGATCTACCAGTACAATAACAACTCCAAGAACAAGTTCGTTGGCAAGGATCGCAACGGCAAGCCGCTGCCGGATGCCAACTGCCGCGCCACGACGCAGGCGCGCACGCCGGCCGACGAAGGCGGGCTCGATGCCCGGGCCGCGGTCGAGCAGGCCAAGGCCATGGGCCAGCCGACCGGCACCACCATTTTCTTCGGCGTCGACATCGCCTTCAGCAAGACAGACATCGCCACGCAGCGCGCGATGGTGTCCTACTTCGAGGCGATAAAGGGCATCATGGATCGCGCCGGCTACATCCTCGGCGCCTACGGCAACGGTGACGCGCTGGAGGTGCTGCAGGACAAGGGGCTCATCCGCGTGGCATGGCTGTCGGCCTCACGCGCCTACCCGGGGTCGACGGCGTTTCACAACACCGGCCGCTGGCACCTCTTCCAGAGCGGCGTGAACCTCGAGTGGTTTGGCGGGAGCCCCGGCCAGTGCCGTCATGGTCTGCCGCTCGACGTGAACGTCAAGAACGCCCGGTTCGCGAAACAAGCGCTCGGGTTCTGGACGCGCCGCGGGCTCTACCAGCTCCCGCCGGAGCGTACGCGCGCCATCTACGTCGCCCGCCGCTTCGCCTGCGATGGCGACGCACGCATCCGCAAGAACGCCAACTCCGGGGCGGCCGACCTGATCTCGTCGCAGTCGCGCTGCTTCGGCGGGCGCACCGTGCGCCACACGGACACCGTCGACTACGCCAACGCCACCCGCATCGGCAGCACCCGCGGCAGCGTCGTCGAAGTCGACTATGACGACGACGGCACCTTCGACGGGTGGACGTCGACCTCCAACCTCACGCCGAATTTCAACAAGAAGCCGGAGTGGATGCACAGCAAGGCCGCCCGCAATGCCGCATCGTGCCGCTAGGCCAAATCTCGCGGCCGGGGGCGGGGGTTATCGCTGGACCGCGGTGCCGCCGGCAGGGCCGGAGGGGCCGTCGTAGCGCTGTGAGGGGATGAGGCTGCGGATCACCGGGCCCGCTGTGTTGCCGAACAGGCCAGCGCCGAGCGGGCCGAACAGCGAGAAGCCGTCGCCGGTCGGCAGACAGGTCCCGTAGCCGTTGTCCCGGCAGGAGCCGGACGGGTCAAGCGCCGGGTCGGGGGCGGGATAGCCGGAGTACTGCTTCCACACCGGCCGCCCGCTGATCCAGGACTTGATGGCCGGGTCGGCGTCGGCAGGGTCGGCCGCCGCCGGCCCGGATACCGCCACCGCCGCTGTTAGGAAGGCCGCCGCCGCGACGGTCGCCATGATCGTGCGCATTCCGATCCTCCCTCTATCCTCGCGGCCGGGCCGTACCGAAGCATTCGGGCGCCGATGATGCGGCGCCCTCGCCGTCCTTAGTACACGCGCTTGGCGGGCGCGATGTACTCGATCGCGTTCGACA
This sequence comes from uncultured Alphaproteobacteria bacterium, assembly GCA_963771975.1. Lineage (GTDB taxonomy): Bacteria > Pseudomonadota > Alphaproteobacteria > Rhizobiales > Amorphaceae > Acuticoccus. The sequence continues at coordinate 348,266 of CAVYVL010000003.1, forward strand.
GCGTGTAGGCGTGGACCGGGCGGTCCTCCAAGCGTGACCTTGTAGTCGTCGCTCAGGAACGCCAGGGTGTGCTTCATCCACTCGGCGTCGTCCCGCTCGGGGAAGTCCTCGCGGGCGTGGGCGCCGCGGCTTTCCTGGCGGTTGAGCGCGGAGTCCATCGTCACCACCGCCTGGCCGATCAGGTTGTCGAACTCCAGCGTCTCGAGGAGGTCGGTGTTCCAGATCATCGTCTTGTCGCGAACCTGGATGTCGCCCAATCCGCCGGCCACCTTGTGGATCAGCTCGTGGCCTTCCTCCAGCACTTCGCCGGTGCGGAACACGGCGCAGTTGTTCTGCATCGTGCGCTGCATCTCGTCGCGGAGCTCGGCCGTCGGCGTGCCGCCGTCGGCATGGCGGAAGTGATCGAGGCGCGACAGCGCCGGCTCGGACGCGCGGTCCGGGCAGGGCGGCAGCTGCTCGCCGGCCTTGACCGTATCGGCGCAGCGCTGCGCGGTGGCCCGGCCGAACACCACGAGGTCGATCAGCGAGTTGGAGCCGAGGCGGTTGGCGCCGTGCACGGAGACGCAGGCCGCCTCGCCGACGGCCATCAGGCCCGGGACCACGGTGTCGGGGTCGCCGTTCACCTTGGTCAGCACCTCGCCGTGGAAGTTCGTCGGGATGCCGCCCATGTTGTAGTGAACCGTCGGCAGCACCGGGATCGGCTCCTTGGTAACGTCGACGCCGGCGAAGACCTTGGCGCTCTCGGAGATGCCCGGCAGGCGCTCGTGCAGGATCGCCGGGTCCAGATGCTCCAGGTGCAGGTGGATGTGGTCGGAATTCTTGCCGACGCCGCGCCCCTCGCGGATCTCCACGGTCATCGAGCGCGAGACGACGTCGCGCGAAGCGAGGTCCTTCGCGGACGGGGCATAGCGCTCCATGAAGCGCTCACCGTCGGAGTTGGTGAGGTAGCCGCCCTCGCCGCGCGAGCCTTCGGTGATGAGGCAGCCCGAGCCGTAGATGCCGGTCGGGTGGAACTGCACGAACTCCATGTCCTGCAGCGGCAGGCCGGCGCGCAGCACCATGGCGTTGCCGTCGCCCGTGCAGGTGTGCGCGGACGTGCAGGAGAAGTAGGCGCGGCCGTAGCCGCCGGTGGCGAGGATGGTCTTGTGCGCGCGGAAGCGGTGGATGGTGCCGTCGTCCTGGCACATCGCCATGACGCCGAGGCACTGCCCCTCCTCCATGATGAGGTCAAGCGCGAAGTACTCGATGAAGAACTCGGCCGAGTGGCGCAGCGACTGGCCGTACAGCGTGTGCAGGATGGCGTGGCCGGTCCGGTCCGCCGCGGCGCAGGTGCGCTGCGCGGTGCCCTTGCCGTAGTTGGTGGTCATGCCGCCGAAGGGGCGCTGGTAGATCTTGCCCTCTTCGGTGCGCGAGAACGGGACGCCCCAGTGCTCCAGCTCGTACACCGCCTCGGGGGCGTTGCGGCAGAGGTACTCGATGGCGTCCTGGTCGCCCAGCCAGTCCGACCCCTTCACGGTGTCGTACATGTGCCAGCGCCAGTCGTCCTGGCCCATGTTGCCGAGTGCGGCGGAGATGCCGCCCTGCGCCGCGACGGTGTGCGAACGCGTCGGAAACACCTTGGTGATGCAGGCTGTGCGCAGGCCAGCCTCGGCGCAGCCCACGACGGCGCGCAAGCCCGAGCCGCCGGCACCCACCACGACCACGTCGTATTCGTGTTCGATGACCTTGTAGGCCGGACCGGTCGTCCCGTTGCCGTTGGTCGCCATACTCAAGCCCCCGTCTCGACGCCGCCGCCGATCAGCACGGCGAGCATGATTTTCACGATCGCAAAGATGGCCGTCGCGGCGATCGCCACCGCGAAGAACGTGTTGAGGAGCGACAGCAGCACCCCGAGTCCGCCGTGGATGTAGTCCTCGATGACCACCTGCACGCCGATCTTCATGTGGACCGCCACCGAGACGACGGCCAGACCCAGCGGCACTGCGACCCAGGGCGAGCCCACCAGCGCCACCGCGGATGCATAGTCCCGGCCGGACAGCATGATGGCGACCACGACCAGCACCAGGATGAGCACCATGTTGGCGAGCGCCGTCAGGCGCTGCTGGATGAAGTGGCCTGTGCCTGAGCGGGCGGAGCCGAGGCCGCGGATGGTCTTCAGCGGGGTGCGCTGATGGCCGCGTGAAGCCGGCTTCGGCGGATTTGTCGACAGGGTGGCGCATCACTCGACCTCCAGTACCACGATGAGCGCCCACAGGGCGGTGGTGATGAGGATCGAGCCCGTCACGGTAGCCCAGGCGAGGTTGACACGCACCTCGCCGAAGCCGTGGCCCGTGTCCCAGATGAAGTGGCGGATGCCGCCGAGCATGTGGTGGATCATGCGACCAGGTGAACGCCACGAGGACGATGCGGCCGAGCCAGGACGAGTAGACGCCGTTGGCCGCCGCGTAGGCGTCCGGCCCGGCGGCGAGCGCCAGGAGATAGGCCACCACGAGCACGAGGCCGGCAATGTTCATGATGCCGGTCACGCGGTGCATGATCGACATGACCATCGTGACGATGGGTCGGTAGATCGATAGGTGCGGCGAAAGTGGCCGTGGCCGACGGCTCACTTCGGTGTCTGCGCTCGCCATGAAGCTCCCCCTGGAATTCCGCGACTTGACTAGCCTCGAATGGTTCTAGGGTCAAAGCAAACCCGGCCCCATTCGATTCAGACGCTTGCCGCGGTCGGTGCGAGCGGCCACCTTTAGCACAACCCAATTCCCGCGAGGACGCACGATGAGTGACAATTTGTTCGAGCGCCACGGCCTGGACACAGCCCGGACGGAGCGGATCGTCGCGGACGCGCTGTCGGGGGCAGACGACGGCGAGCTGTTCCTGGAACACCGCACGAGCGAGAGCCTGGTGTTCGACGACGGCCGGATGAAGTCCGCCGCGTTCGACGTGTCCGACGGTTTCGGACTGCGCGCGGTCGCCGGCGAGGCGGTCGCCGTCGCCCATGCCTCCGATGTCTCCGAGGCCGCGCTCATGCGCGCCGCGGCCACCGTCGGCAGTGTCGGGCGCGGCCATGCCGGCACGCTGGACGTGGCCCCCGCGGGCACCAATCGCCGGCTCTACGCGGACCTCGACCCCATCGGCGCGCCGGACTTCGCCGAGAAGGCGGCGCTGATGACGACCATCGACGCCTACGCCCGCGGGCGTGATCCGCGCGTGCGGCAGGTCTCGATTTCGCTGGCGGCCGAGCGGCAGGTGGTCAACATCCTGCGCGGCGACGGGCTTCAGATCGCCGACATCCGTCCGCTCGTGCGCTTTTCCGTCACAGTGATGGTCGGCGACGGCGACCGCCTGGAGACCGGCAACTACGGCACCGGCGGCCGCGAGCCCTACGCCCGCTTCATCGCCGAGGGGTCGTGGCAGAAGGCGGTGGACGAGGCGCTCCGCCGTGCGCTCGTCAACCTCGACGCCGTCCCCGCCCCCGCCGGCACGTTCGACGTCGTGCTCGGCCCCGGCTGGCCGGGCATCCTGCTGCACGAGGCGGTCGGCCACGGCCTCGAGGGTGACTTCAACCGCCGCAAGACCAGCGCCTTCGCCGGGCTGATGGGCGAGAAGGTCGCCGCCTCCGGCGTGACCGTGGTCGACGACGGCACCCACCCCGACCGGCGCGGCTCGCTCACCATCGACGACGAGGGCACGCCGTCGTCGGAGACGGTGCTGATCGAGGACGGCCGGCTGGTCGGCTACATGCAGGACCGGCAGAACGCACGGCTGATGGGCATGGTCCCGACCGGCAACGGCCGCCGCCAGTCCTACGCGCACACGGTGATGCCGCGCATGACCAACACCATCATGAAGGGCGGCGACACGGACCCCGAGGAGATCCGCGCCGGGGTCAAGGACGGCCTCTACATGGTCTCGTTCGGCGGCGGGCAGGTGGACATTACGTCTGGCAAGTTCGTCTTCTCCTGCACGGAGGGATACCGGCTGCGCGACGGAAAGATCTGCGAGCCGGTGAAGGGCGCCATGCTGATCGGCAACGGGCCGGACGCGCTGACCCGCATCGCCGCCGTCGGCAACGACATGGCGCTGGACGACGGAATCGGCACGTGCGGCAAGTCCGGGCAGTGGGTGCCGGTGGGCGTCGGCCAGCCCTCGATCCGCATCAACGCCATGACGGTGGGCGGCACAGAGGCGTGATCCGTCCCGGCCTGATCTGGAGGCCCGACCGGCACGTTTTGCGCTGAGCGTAAATTTCAGGGCCCGTGGATGGAACGCCCGCTTGCGGCGGGACCGGGTTGCACCGACTTATCGGCAGCCGTCGCGCGTCTGTGCCGCGGACGGCGCGCACCCTGCACAGTGGTTCTCAATCATGGTCGATCCGTCGTCCTCCGTGGCACGCCCAGCGCCGCCGCGGCCTTTTGTCGTGTGGCTCAATGCGCTGGCGGGCCTCTCATTCATCGCCGTCATGGTGCTGCCTATGGAAGTGGCAGCCGCCTGGGTCGCCGGCAGCTTCACGCACTCTCCGTCCATAGGGTGGGCCGTCGCCGCGCTCCTCGCGCTACCGACGGTCTACTGGCTCGCCGGCCACGGCCTCAAGAATGCGCTCCTCGCTGAGCGTGACGTCCTGGCGTCCAGCCGTTCCCCCGGGCCCGGTTCGGCCTGACAGGGCAGCGGGCGCCAGCGCATGAGCGGCGCCCGCACAATCCTATTGCGCGGGAGGGACACTCGCCCGCGGCAGCTCGCTAGCGCAGCAGCAGAGAGCGGAGCGCGTCCGGCGGCAGCACGACGTCCGAGCCGTTCTTGCGAAACGCGTCACCGTCGAAGTCGTGCTCCAGGGATCCGCAATCGAACGCCTCGTAGGGCATGCCGAAGAGCGCCGCCATGGTCCTGTATTCCGCGCTGATATGCGGGCCGTGGATCTCGGTGACCCGGCAGCCCCCAGGCGCGAAAACGATGTTCGCGAAGCCGGCGCCATGCAGACCGATGATATGTTCCGCATCGGCCAACAGCGCCGCCGCGCCGGCGATCCCGTGATCCTCGAAGTGAACCACCGTGTAGCCGTGCGCCTCCAGGATCGGCAGCAGGTCGTCTTCGTTGAGGATGCGCCGCCGCGGTGCCCGGCTGCGCGAAATGTAGATGCGCTTGGGCGTCGGACCGGTCGTGGTCGAGGGGGCGAAAAGGCTCTTCACGGCGTGGTAAAGCTGAGGTGGCGCCTGCACCCCGCGCCGGACGGGCGAGACCCAGAGAACGCGGTCGGCATCGAAAACCGCGCCGCTCGGGTTTCGAGCGAGGCAGCGCTCGGGGTCGATGCCGAGACGGGCGAGAGCTTCGCCGTGGAAGGGCTGGTGCAAGGCGGTAAAGAGGAAATTGTCGATGCTCGCCAGCTCTGTCCGGCTGAGCAGCAGCAGCTTCGGAAGAACGTCGAACAGAAAGTGCGAGTAGTAGGATCCGCCTTCGACGACACCGTCGAACGTCGTGCCGGGAAGGTGGGGCACACCGGCCGCCTCCGCGATCCGCGACGCCATCCAGCGTCCGCGCGGCGGCGACAATGCTTTCACCAAGCCATCCGATGCGATCGCCAGGCGATTGAAGTTGTGTACCGACAACCGGACCGGCCCAGCATCCACCAGGGTGACCGGCTCGCCCGATGAGCCGAACGGCGCCTCGATCTCGGCAACGCGTCCGTTGGCGCTGAACGTCGGGCGCTGCGATCCGCGCAGCGCCGCGACGAGCCAGGCCGGGAAGACGGCCGCGCGCTGGCAGCGGCCCATCTCCTCTGCGCTCAAGACGCCACGGCGGCGCCCTTCGGCAGCGATCTCGGCAAAATGGAATCGCCTCGGTTCGGTCGTCAGCGACGCGTCGACATAGGCCGCGAACGCCTCGGCCGCCTTCTTGTCCACTACGCGCCAGCTCCCTCGGTCTGTGCGTCACGATTTCCAAATCGACGATTGCGTGGAGCGTCGATTATGGGTGGGCCATAAAACATCTGATCCCGTGCGGCCGGGGTCGTTGGATTGCGGCTCAACTGGCGAGGCGCGCCGCGTCGAGTTCGGCCGACAGAGCGGCGAAGTCCACCGCGGGGGCCGCCTCGAACGCTGGTTTGGCGAAAAAATACCCCTGAAAAACGGTCACGCCAACCTCCAAGAGGCAGGCCAACTCGTTCGCGGTCTCGACGCCCTCGGCCACCAGCTGAATCTCGAGCCGTTGGCATATGGCGACCACGCCCAGCACGATCGCTTGGCGCTTGGGGCAAGCGTCTACATCCGTCACCATCGAGCGGTCCAGCTTGATGACTTGCGGAGTGAACTCCAGCAACAATCTGAGGTCGGAAAACCCGCTACCGAAGTCGTCGATCGCGGTTTTCAAGCCCATTCCCGAATAGTGCGCGAAGATCCTCTTCACGTGGTCGATATCGTCGACCTTTTCCGTCTCGGAGAGCTCCATGACGAGCCGCGCCAACGGGAAGTTCAATTCCTTGGCGGTCTTGAGCGTCGTGACGAAGCAGCGAACGGGATCGTAGATCGCGTTCGGCAGGATATTGATGAACAGATACGCGTCCGGCGGCAAAAGCCGGCTGCCGAGCCGGATCGCACGCTGCCGCGCAAGTTGGTCGAACGTATAGATATTGCTCGCATCGAGGCGGGACAACACGCTCGCAGCACCCGAGCCGTCCTGCCCCCGCACGAGGGCTTCGTATCCAATCGCCACCTGCTGTCGCCAGTCGACGATCGGCTGGAATGCGAAGGTGAACTCGAAATCGAGCGGCTTGGCGTCGCGGCAGTGGCCGCACTCGGTTGTCATTGGGGACCCGATCCTCCTCGTTTTGCCCCGCATCAAAAGCGAGGGGCGCGTGAGCGCTGGCGCGGCCCGGCAACATGACGGCTTGGCCCATCCCTGGACCCGCACAGCAATGACCGCTCCATCTGTTCAGCCCTCGCGCGGGCGCAATGGAGGCCCTGGCGGTCGAGAGACGATGGATCAAACCGGGCCGATGACTTCAGCCGCAGCGCGCGTCATTCCAGCCTGTGCTCTGCCCTCACCCGGCGATCACTGCGGGCAACGGCGCCGGCCGGCCCAGATAATAGCCTTGCGCGAATCGGACGCCCAAATCGAGGAGGCAATTCAATTCGTCCGGCGTTTCGACGCCCTCGGCCACGAGGGATGAGCCGATCTCCTCGGAGAAACCGAGCAGTGCCTTGATGAGCGCCTGCAGGACGCGATCGCCATCAACGCCTCTGGTGAGGCTCATGTCGCACTTGATGAAATCCGGTCGCAGCTGGGAAATGTGGCGGAAACTGGCGTATCCCGCGCCCGCATCGTCGACCGCGATCTTAAGACCACGCGCCTTCATTGGAGACAGAGCCTCGTGGACACGATCGTAATCTTCGATCGGCAGCTGCTCGGTGAGCTCGAGGACGAGACGGTCCAGGTCGGCCGATCTCAGGAGCTGATGCAGCGCGTCGCTTTCGACCGTCCCGGGTGAGGCATTGATGGTGAGATAACGGGTCCTCCGGGATACGGCTCCGCCCACCGAGCGCTGCCGCGATCGCGGCGATCTCGAGTGCGACGCCTTCTCCGATCCCCTGGGCTTCGTGGAACCACTGATCCGGACCGCGGACCGGCTCCAGATCGATCCGGCTCAGCGCTTCGAAGCCGACCGGCCGGCCTGATTGCAGATCCACGATCGGTTGGTAGACAGTCCTGATGCCATTGCCGGTCAACAGCGAATTGATCCGATCGCGCTTCTGATCCGCCTCGCGCTTCATCACCAAGTCGCGTTCGATATCGAAGGCTGCAAGGTCGGCAAAGGCCCGCATGGCCTGATGGTCACGATCGTTCAAGGACCGGTCGGATCGGGCGCTCAAGCAGCAAAACATCCCGAAGAGTTGGCCGTCCGACAGCCGAATGGGCACGCTGACGTGCGCGCCGATCGGCACGGCCTGTGTGATCGGCATCGACTGCGCGAATGGCTCATCGGCCGTGTCCGGGATAAGTTCCGGAAGCCGCCCGGCCAAAATGTGCCGGCAGTAGACATCGTCGAGCGATCGGGAGTCGCCAGGTTTGATGAGCTGCTCGAGGCCAGGGGCGTCGACCGCGCGGTAGACGGAATCGTTTCCGACGAATTCGGACGCATATGCGACGTCCATGCCCAAGTGACGCCGGATGACCTGAAGAGAGCGGGTGATCGGTTCTTCTGACAATTCGAAGGTCGCCGCCGACTGGAAAACCTCTGTGAGGACAGAGGGTGTGGAAATCGGCGTCACGCATCGAAGGATCCTGTTTGGTTGGCGCGGGGTGCGCTCGGACGCAGGTACTTAGAGCGCTCATCGACTTCCAACAAACCAAGCAGTGCAACTAATACTTTTTCGCAACTGCCGGACCCCAAGCTCCTGTGCGGCGACCGACCCGGCGATGGCATCGACCGCCCCTCGCGCACCAAACGGAGGCGCGAGACGTCGTCCGGTCCGAGCTCGATGTGCAGGTCCGTTCCCGCCGTGCGCAGCGCTTCGCCGATCGCGCGGGCGTGCAAATCGGCGATGCCGATCGTCCTCCGGGCGCGGAATCGGTCGTCCAGGTCGCACGGTCCGTTAGATCGAGATCCTCGGCCGCAGCGCTTCCGGCCAGGAGGCACGCGACTGCGCACAGAGGGCTAGAAAGCGTGGGCGATGTAGTTGTGCGGGTAGAGGTCGGGCGCGGCGGCCACCCCTTCGGCGCTGCGGGCGTAGATCGCCTCGCTCAGGGCCTCGTGGTCTGGGCGCGGGCCGCAGTGGCGCCGCACGACCGGCTCGGTGAAGGCGAGGTAGAAGCCGGTGTAGCGCCGGGCGTAGGTGGCGAGGTCGCAGCCCGCAGCCCGCGCGTCGTTGAAGTCGTCCTCCACCTCGTAGGTCTCGGCATGGTCGACGCGGAAGGGCGTGCCTCGGACGGGCGAGACGATCTCGTCGAGCGTGCGGCAGTAGACCGGCTGGTAGAACGCCTCGTCGCTGTACCGGTCGATCATCCCGGCCTCGAGGACGTCGTAGATGCCGTCGCACACGCGCAGGCTCGGCCCGGCGCCGAAGACCTGAATGCACAGCTTGCCCCCCGGCACGATCTCCGCCGCGCGCGCGTTCAGGAACGTCGACGTCGGCGCGCGCCTGCGCGGCGAACACGTCCGCCTCCTGCGCCGTGACCGATCCCACCCCGCGGACCGCGCTCGGTCCGTTGGGAAGGATGTATCCCGGCCAACGCTCCAGCGGGCGGCGGCTGAGGAAGCCGATCGCGTTGAACGTCATGGCGAGGTGGACCGAGTTGCGCGGCAGGAGGCGGTCGGACATCGAGCCGCCCACCGCGCACGAGGAGACGTCCGGATCTCCGAATGCAGAGGCGCCGTCCGGCCGCACTCCCAGGAACAGGTTGGCGAAGTCGTTCGTCGGCAGGTGGAGTCACTCAACTTCGGCCTTCTGCCTGTTCGATAACACGTACGGGGCCCCGTTCGCCTCCACGCTCCTCGTCCCGTCGATCGCACCCGGACACGGGATCGGCCAGTCGATCCGCAACATCCTCTCCGCGCCCCGCCCCGTCGTCCAACCGCCTCGCAACGGGCAGTCTGAAAAGGGGCAGTCTGAAACAGCATCAGGGGCAGCGGGCTCAAGCTTGAACGTGGTCCGAAGTATCCAGGCAGGTCGGCCCCGTGTCACGCGGCAAGGTCACGGTGCGGCTGCGGCGCCGGGGCGGAAGACGCGCACGAGGATCGGGGTCGGGTCGTAGCCGTTGCAGGGGTTGTGCATCTGCGGGCAGTTGGAAAGGGCCGCCAGCACGTCGCACTCGGCGAGGAGACCGACGCGGCTTCCGGGCGAAAGGGCCGCCTCCGCCACCCCGGCGCCGCCATCCTCCAGCACCGGCACGCTCATGAACCAGTTGACGTTGGCGACGATCGCCTCCCGGCCGAGCCCCAGCGGCGCCAGCACACTCTCGAAGTTGGAATAGCAGGACTGTGTGGTCTCGACGCCGTAGCGCAGGCGGTTGTTTGCATTGCTGCAGCAGCCATAGATCGTGTCGTGGCGGCCGACCGTGTCCTCGACCACCCTCATCAGCGCCTTGCCGCTGTCGGCATAGAGCACCGTGCCGAGGCCGACATAGATGTTGCCCTGAACCTTGACCGTATTCGTCGCCGAGTATCGGTCCTGCGGCGCGCCGGCATCGAAGCACAGGAAGTCGACCGCTTGGCGGCCTTCCAGATCGGTGATGACGAGGGTCTCCCCGTGTCCGATCCGGCGGGCCCAGCCCGTCCGCGCGGGGACGACTTCCTCGTGGACGAGATCCTGTCCTTCATACACCAGCAGCTCTCCTTCTTGTCGGTCTCATGCCGGGCCTCATGCCGATCCGGTCCTGCAGGGCCTGTGCCGGCGTGACGGCCGGATCAGACAAGCACCGGCACAGGAATGAGCGGTCGCCTCGATCACTCCTTTTCGAGGCATGAGGGTAGGCCACACCGTCCACGGCAATCGGTTTCGCGTGTGGCGTACTTGTAGAGGGTCATCCGCAAACTCGGCGCACCGCGTCGTCGTCGCCGCCTGCGTGTGCGCCAGCAGGCCCCCGTTGACGTGGAGGGACAGCCCGGTCCCCGACCGTGCGGTTTGGCATTCAATTTGCTTTGCCTCTATGGCCCGGTGCGATGATCGGGAACGAGCCAGAGAAGGAATGCGCCTATGCGAAAGACCGTTCTTGCAGCGTCCGCGATTGCACTATCGTTGGGCCTTGCCAATGCGGCCTCCGGCGAGACGCTCCGGTACGCCTATCGCATCGACCCCAATTCGCTCGATCCCTATGCGTTGGCCGAGACCTTTACGCTCGCTTGGCTGGGCAATCTTTACGAGCCGCTCGTCTCGCGGGGCAAGGAGCTCGAGCTCGTCCCCGGCCTCGCCGAGTCCTGGGAGAATACCGAGCCGAATGTGTGGCGGTTCAATCTGCGCCAGGGCGTGACCTTCCACGAAGGTCAGCCGTTCACGGCGGACGATGTCATCTTCTCGATCGAGCGGATCAAGTCCGACGGGTCCGACATGTCCCAGAACGTCGGCTCCGTCGTGGAGACGCGTAAAATCGACGACCACACCGTGGAGTTCGTCACCGACGGGCCGAACCCGATCCTGCCCCAGCAGATCACCTCTGTGTATATGATGGACAAGGAGTGGGCCGAGGCGAACGGCGCGACCGAGCCGTCGAGCGTCAAGGCCGGCCGGGAGAACTACGCGAGCACGCACCTCAACGGGACGGGCCCGTTCAAGATCAAGGATCGCCAGGTCGGCGTGCGCACGGTGCTGGTCCCGAACGAGGACTGGTGGGGCGAGCCGACGCACAACCTGACCGAAGTGATCTACACCCCGGTGGAATCCGACGCCACGCGCGTTGCGGCGCTCCTGTCGGGCGAGCTGGACATGATCTACCCGGCCCCGATCCAGGACGTGCCCCGGATCGAGGCGTCGGAGAACGCGGAAGTTCTGCAGAGCGCGGAGCTGCGCACGATCTTCCTGAACCTGGATCAAGGCCGGGACGAGCTGCTGGAATCCAGCGTCGAGGGCGAGAACCCGTTCAAAGACAAGCGCGTTCGGCAGGCCATCTATCAGGCGATCGATATCGAGGCGATCCGTGACCGCGTGATGGGCGGCGCGTCCCGCCCGACGGCGATCATGGTGGGTCCCGGCATCAACGGCTATGACGCTTCGATCGACGAGCGCATTCCCTACGACCCGGATGCCTCGCGCGAGCTACTGGCGGAGGCCGGTTATGCGGACGGGTTCTCCATCGGCATGGATTGCCCGAACGACCGCTACGTCAACGATGAGGAGATCTGCCTCGCCATCGTCGGCATGCTGGCGCGTGTCGGCATCGACGTGGACCTGCTGGCACAAACGCGCAGCCAGTATTTCGAGAAGATCCTGTCGCGCAATCAGACCATGTCGCTGCTCGGCTGGCAGCCGCTGACGTATGACGCCCACAGCCCGCTCTACACCGTCATCCACACGCCCTCGAAGTCTGCCGGCACGTACAATGTGGGCTCCTACTCCAACCCGGAGCTGGACGCACTGACGGCCAAGATTGGCGTCGAGACGGACCAGGAAAAGCGGCAGGAGATGATTTCCGAGGCGCTGGCGATGCACCGCGACGACTTCGGCCACATTCCGCTGCACCAGCAGGCCATCGCATGGGGCGTGCGCAAGGGCGTCGAGCTCGTCCAGCGTCCGGACGATTCGTTCATGCTGCAGTGGGTCAAGATGCCGGGCGAGTAGACCCGGCCATTCCGTAGCGCTGCGCCCGAACCTGTCGTTCCAGTGAGGCCGGCCGCGGATCCCGCAGCCGGCCTCGGAGTCGCCGATGGCCTTTCTCGCCTTCGTTTTCCGCCGCCTGGGTCAGTCCATCCTCGTGATGCTGGCGGCCGCACTGATCGCCTTCATGCTGTTCCAGTATGTCGGCGATCCGGTGAACAACATGGTGGGCCAGTCGGCGACGAGCGCGGACCGCGCGGAGCTGCGGACGGCCCTGGGGCTGGATCAGCCGTTCGTCGTGCAATTCGCACGCTTCGTCGGCAACGCCGTCCAGGGCGATTTCGGCATGTCGTACCGCTTCTCCCAGCCGGTTGCGACCGTGATCGGCCAGCGCCTGCCGGCGACGCTGGAGTTGTCCTTCGCGGCGGTCGTGCTGGCTCTCGGCATCGGCATCCCGCTCGGTGTCTACACCGCGCTCAAGCGCCGCGCGGTGTCGAGCCAGATCCTGCTGACGCTCTCGCTGATCGGGGTGTCGCTGCCGACCTTCCTCATCGGCATCATCCTGATCCTCGTGTTCTCCGTCTACCTGGGGTGGCTTCCCGCGTTCGGCCGTGGCGAGACGGTCACCCTCGGGTGGTGGACCACCGGGTTCCTCACCGCGAGCGGATGGCGCGCGATCATCCTCCCCTCCGTCACCCTCGGGCTCTTCCAGATGACGCTCATCATGCGTCTGGTGCGCGCCGAGATGCTGGAGATCCTGCGGCGCGATTTCATCAAGTTCGCGCGCGCTCGCGGGCTGACCCGGCGCAGCATCAATTTTTCTCACGCCCTCAAGAACACGCTGGTGCCGGTCGTCACCGTCGCGGGGCTTCAGCTCGGCAATATCATCGCATTCTCCATCATCGTGGAGACCGTATTCCAGTGGCCGGGTATGGGGCAGCTCATCATCACGGCGATCCAGTTCGCCGACGTGCCGGTCATGGCGGCCTACATCGTGCTCATCGCCGCCTTGTTTGTGACCATCAACTTCATCGTTGACGTGCTCTATTTCGCGATCGACCCCCGCCTGCGGTTCGACCGCAACGTTGCCGCCGGAACGCCCGCATGAGCATGGCCCCGAACACCGAGGCGCCGGCCCGTCGCCGGGGTCTGCTGACCCGTTTTGCCAGCAGCGACCTCATCTACGACTTCGTTCGTTCTCCCATCGCGCTCGTCGCCTTCCTCGTCTTCATCGCGATCACGGGGGCGGCGCTTCTGGCGCCGCTGATCGCGCCGACCGACCCGTTCGATCCGGCCGCCGCCAACATCATCGACGCCCGCCTGCCGCCGATGTCGGAAGACATGTTCGGGCAGACCTACCTGCTCGGGTCCGATCCGCAGGGCCGGGACATGCTGTCGGCGATCCTCTACGGCGCCCGGACGAGCCTCCTGGTGGGGTTCGCGAGCGTCGCGTTCGCGGCCATCGTCGGCCTCACGCTCGGCCTCGTCTCCGGATTCTTCGGCGGCTTCGTCGACACCGTCATCATGCGCATCGCGGACGTGCAGCTGAGCTTCCCGGCCATTCTCGTCGCGCTGCTGGTGGACGGGCTGGCGCGCACCGTCATCAGCCGCTCGCTACACGAAGAGATCGCGATCCTCGTGCTCATCTTCGCCATCGGCATCTCGAACTGGGTGCAGTATGCGCGCACGGTCCGCAGCGTTGTTCTGGTGGAGCGCCGGCGGGAGTACGTCGAGGCGGCACGCGTGACGGGCGTCCACCCGATCCGCATCATCGCGCACCACCTGCTCCCGAACGTGATGGGCCCCGTCACGGTGATCGCCACGATCAGCCTGGCACTCGCGATCATTGCCGAATCGACACTCTCGTTCCTCGGTGTCGGCGTGCCGCCCACGCAACCCTCGCTCGGCACGCTGGTGCGGATCGGCAACGAGTATCTGTTCTCCGGCAGCTGGTGGATCACGATCTTTCCGGGCGCCGTTCTTCTCCTCGTCGCCCTGTCGGTGAACCTGGTCGGTGACTGGCTTCGCGACGCGCTCAACCCGACGCTCCGCTGATGCCCGTTCTGGATGTTCAGAACCTGTCGATCGGTCTCAAGCCGCGGCGTGGGCCGCCGCTGACGGCGGTCGACGACGTCTCGTTCTCGGTCGAAGCGGGCGAGATCCTCGGCCTCGTGGGCGAGTCCGGCGCGGGCAAGTCGATCACCGGCATGTCGGTGATCGGTCTGCTGGACCCGCCGCTGCATCAGACGGGGGGCGCGATCAGCCTTGAGGGGACGCGGATCGACACACTATCCCAGGAAGAGATGCGCCGGCTCCGCGGCCGGCGTATCGGCGCGATCTTTCAGGACCCGCTGACGAGCCTGGACCCGCTCTTCACGGTCGGCCAACAGCTCGTCGAGACGATCCTCACCCACCTCGACCTGACACCGCCCGCCGCCCGGCGCCGCGCGCTGGACCTCCTCGACGAGGTGGGGATCCCCGCCGCCGAGGACCGTCTGAACAGCTACCCGCACGAGTTTTCCGGCGGCATGCGTCAGCGCGTGGTGATCGCTCTCGCACTCGCGTGCGAGCCGCGCCTCATCATCGCGGACGAGCCGACGACGGCACTCGACGTGTCGATCCAGGCGCAGATCGTCGACCTCATCCGCCGGCTGACGGACGAGCGGGGAACCGCTGTCGTCCTCATCACCCACGACATGGGCGTGATCGCGGAGGCGACCGACAGAGTGGCCGTGATGTATGCCGGGCGCATCGTGGAAATCGGCGCAACGCAGGCGGTGCTGGGCGCTTCGCATCACCCTTACACGCGCGGTCTCATGGCCTCCATCCCCGAGATCGGACGGGGCGAGCGCCGGCTCGACCAGATCGACGGCTCGATGCCGGCATTGTCGGCGATGCCGCCGGGATGCCCCTTCCACCCGCGTTGTCCGATCGCAATCCCAACCTGCAGCGAGGTTCGTCCCACGTTGGAGCAGACCGAAACGACACAGGCCGCGTGCCTGCGCGCTGGCGATGTCTCCAACGCGATGGAGGCCGCCGATGGTCGCGGTTGATCCCGACTTCGAGCCGCTCCTCCATGTCGACCGGCTTCACAAGCACTTCGACGTCTCCAAACCGCTGATGAACCGCCTGTTGGAGCGGGAAGGGCGGCGGACGCTCAAGGCTGTCGACAACGTGACCTTCTCGGTCTCCCGCGCCGAGACGTTCGCGATCGTCGGCGAGAGCGGATGCGGCAAGTCCACGTTGGCGCGGTGCATCGCGGGCCTCCACCGGCCGAGCTACGGCGCGATCACCTTCATGGGGGCGAACTTCACGGATGCGCGGCGGCGCCCGGACGAGCTAGCCCTGCGCCGCCACATGCAGATGATCTTTCAGGACCCGTACGCGAGCCTCAATCCTCGCTGGCGCGTGGCCGACATCATCGGGGAGCCGCTTCACACGCACGGCCTCATCGCGGGCGCGGCGGATCGGGCGGCGCGGGTGCGCGAGCTCCTCGATCTCGTGCGCCTTCCAGCCGATGCGGGCGGACGGTACCCGCATCAGTTCTCCGGTGGACAGCGCCAGCGCATCTCGATCGCACGGGCCCTGGCCACCAACCCGCGCTTCATCGTCTGCGACGAACCGACTTCGGCGCTGGACGTCTCGGTTCAGGCGCAAATCCTCAACCTGGTGCGCGATCTGCAGGATCAACTCGAGCTGAGCTACCTCCTGATCTCGCACGACCTTTCGGTCGTCTCGCACATGGCGAAACGGGTTGCGGTGATGTACCTGGGCCGCTTCGTGGAGATCGGGCCGGCGGAGCAGATCTTCGCTCGGCCGAGCCACCCGTACACCCGCCTGCTGGTCGACACGATTCCGAGCCTCGCGGGCGACAGGGCGCGACGCCGGCCGCCGAAGGGCGAGGTGCCCAACCCCATCAATCCGCCGCCCGGCTGCCCCTTCCACCCCCGCTGCGCCCACGCCCGCGACGTGTGCCGGACGGATGTGCCGAAGCCGGTGCCGGATGGCGCCGGGACGACGACCACATGCCACGGCGTCGCCCAAGGGTGGCTGCCACCCCATGTCGAGGCGCCGGCCACGGTGGGCTGAGGGTGGTTCCGGCCCACCGACGGGCGGGCCGGACCTCAATACTCGAAACGGGCCGGGTAGGTGTCCGGCGCGATCGGCATGTTCTGGCACCGCCGGTAGATCCGCTCGTAGGGCGCCAACAGCACCTCGACGTCCTTCTCCGACTGGCCGAGCACCGGCTCCAGCGTCTTGTGGGCGGCATGGATCTCGGCGATCAGCGCCGCCTCGTCGACCCGGGTGAACGCGCCGTCCTTGAGGACGACCTCCCCGTCGACCATGGAGAAGGCGACGTCCGCCCGGCTCGCCGAATAGACGAGCTGATTGACCGGCTCGTTCAGCGGCGTGAACGCCAGAGCATCCAGCCGATAGCCGGTGAGATCGGCGATGTAGCCTTCGGAGATCGCGCCGAGCTCACCTTCGCGACCGAGCGAAGTGGCCCCGCCGAGCGTGCCCGCACGGTACATGTCCGCAGCGCCAGGCCAGCGCGTATGGTCGCCGCGCAGCTTTTGCAACAGCGCCCCGGTGGTCAGAACGACCTGCATGTCGACGTTCTCGATCGACCCGCATCCGTCGGTTCCGAGCGAGACGTTGATTCCGGCGTCCAGCACGGCACGCAGTGGGATGAGGCCGGAGCCGACCTTCAGGTTGCTGGTCGGATTGTGCTGGATCGAGACGCCGCGCTCGGCGATGAGGTCGAGTTCGCGCGGGTTCAGCCAGACGGCGTGGATGAACTGGGTGTTCGGCTTCATGAAGCCGAGCGAGTCGAGATACTCGACCATCGTCGAGCCGTACCACAGCCCGCCGGTGACGACCTGCATGCGCGTTTCCTGAACGTGCATCATCACCGGCAGATCGTAGTCGTCCGCCAGACGTCGGACCGACCTGATGAAGTCGGCCGAGCAGCGCTGCGGGGCGGATGGCGCCGCAATGTACCCGACCCGCTTCTCCTTCGGATGGTGGTCACGTGCGAGGCGACCCGCGAAGGCGAGCAGTTCGTCGCCTGAGTACATCGCCGTCTTGTCGAGCTCTGCGAGAAGTTCCGGCGGGAACTCCTCCTCGACGAACGGAACGGCGCGGAAGAACGGACGATCGAACAGCGTGATCCCGACGAGCGCGCGGATGCCGACGTCCTCGTAGGCCTGGTGCGCGGCCTCGACATGGTCCTCGCGGATATGCGGCGAGACGTTGAGGTCGTCGCACATGGTGGTGGTGCCGGTGCGCACGGCCTCCAGGGCCCCGATCATCGTGCGCAGGTAGACCTGCCGGGGCGTGTACTCGATCGGCTTCAGCGGCCGCACGTAGTTCATCCAGAGCTCGAGCGGCAGGTTTTCCTTGCGGCCCTTGTAAAAGTGCTCGTGGCTGTGGTGGTGGCCGTTGATCAGTCCGGGCGTGAGCAGCAGACCGGTGCAGTCGACTGCGGTGCCCTCCGGCTCGCGCGCGCCGGCGGGGCGGATCTCGGCGATCTTGCCCTCCCGCACCACGATGTCGACCGGACCGTCGGAGAGCCGGGCCGCCTCGCCGAGGAGGGCCTGAGCATTGGTCAGCGTCGTGGCGGTCAACGGGCTTCTCCGGTGGTGGTTGTCGTCCATTATGGGCAACGCCAGCGGGAACGCTTCCTCCGCCGAGCGGCCGGCCCAGTCACGCTTGGGGACGTCCTTGAGGCCGTGCGCCTGACCGGCCGTCAGGGTCGCACACGCAGACTCCACGTCGATGGTGAGCACGGTCCCGTTGTCGACGACCTTGCGTCCACCGACCCAGACGTCGCGCACCGCGCGGTCCTGCGCGGAGAACAGCAGGCCGCGCAGCGGATCGCGCGCCGGCTGCATCATCGGGTGCGTGATGTCGACGGTGACGACGTCCGAGACGCAGCCCGGGTCGAGGCGACCGAGCCTGTCCTGCATCAGGGCTTTCGCACCGCCCGTCGTGGCACATGCGAAGACCGAGGCGCTGGACGCACCGTCGACGTCGCGGGACGCGACCTTGGCCAGAACCGCCGCCCATCGCATCTCGTCCAGCATGTTGTGCGGGAAGGTATCCGTCCCGATCGCCACGTTGATGCCGCGGTCGAGATAGCGGTTCAGCCACTCGAGCGTGACACCGCCACGGGCGAACTGGTTCGGACAGTGCGCGACGGAGGCACCGCTGCGGGCGAGACGATCGATGTCGTCGTGATCGGGCCAGCGGATCCACGAATGCTCATCGACGAAGATGGCGTGGCCGATGGTCATGTGCCGGTCCAGCACGCCGAGGCTTTCCAGCCACGCGAGCGGCGTCATGCCGTGCCGGCTCATCATCTCGCGGAACTCCACGACGCTCTGCGAGGCGTGGATCGTCATCGGCAAGTTGCGGCTCACGGCTTCGGCGTGCGCGGCCCTGATGAGATCGGGCGTGCAGGTGTCCACCTGGCCGCAGGCGACGAGCGCGTGGTGAAGCGGGTTGCCGCTCGCCGCGATGCCGTCGAGGAACGTCATCGCTTCGGTGAAGGCGCGCTCGCCGGCCGCCTCGTCCCAATCGTAGAGGACATTGCGGCCATTGGGCGTGTACCAGGTGCCGGATCGGAAGGATGGCGCGAACACGGTGCGGATACCGATGGCGTCGATATCCTCGACCCAGCCGGGGCGCATGGGCGAGTAGTCCATCACGGTCGTCACACCGCTCTTGAGCATCTCGTACATGGCGAGGCGAGCGGCGGCCCGCCTTGTGCCTTCGTCGTGGGCCATGTGCGCCATCGTGCTGCCCGACATTTCGTCGAGCGTGGCCGTCTTGGGCGAGCGCCCCACGAGCTGGATGAACTCGTAGAGCGTGGACATGAAGAACTGGCGGCTTTTGCGCTCCTCCGAGAGACCGCGCATGAAGGGCTCGGCCGTCGGATGGCTGTGCGCGTCGATGAGGCCGGGCATGACCATCAGGCCGCGCCCGTCGACCGTCGCAACCTCCGCCGTCTCGGGTGCGACGTACCCGGGGCCGACATGAAGGATCCCGCTGTCGTCGAAGGCGACATCGACATCGCGGGCGTAGCGATGGGCCGCGGCGTCCGCGTCCCAGACGATGGCCCAGTCGGCCGCACGAATATGGGTGATGCCCACTTTAGAGCGTCCGCGCCGAGCGGGCGGGTCCGCTCCGTGGGGTCCGTATCACTGGCAGGGGGTCACTCATGGCGGGGGCTCCTCAGACGGCTATTTTGCGCTCCACACGCAATATTTACGCCAGTCGACGGCGTTCCTGCTGAACGTCATTGCCGTTGCCTGAACTGCCGCGAGGCCCATATCCGCCCCGTGCGCCACCTCGGATGGAGAGACCGTGCCGGACCATCCCCCGCTTGTGCGCGGCCCGGCGACCTCGTACCTGATCGGCCATGATCACCGTTGCTGCGCTCTATCATTTCGCCGACGTTCCTCGGCCCGAAGCCCTCGCCGCATCGCTCCGCGCGGAGGCGGAGGCTGCCGCGATCAAAGGGTCGCTGATCCTCGCTCGCGAGGGCATCAACGGCACCATCGCCGGATCGTCCGAGGGCGTGCGCGCGGTCATCGATGCCATACGCCGCGAGCCCGGCTTTGCAGCGCTGGAGTGGAAGGAATCCTTGCGCCAGCGAGATGCCCTTCGCCCGGCTTAAGGTGCGGCTGAAGGCTGAAATCGTGACCATGGGGCAGCCCGAGTTGGACGCCGACGAATGCGGTGCCTACGTGCCCCCCGAGGCCTGGGACGCGCTGATTCGCGAGCCCGACGTCGCCGTCATCGACACGCGCAATGCCTACGAGGTTGGGATCGGCACCTTCGCCGGGGCGGTCGATCCAGGGACGGAGCGGTTCCGCGATTTTCCCGCCTGGTGGGACGCCCACGACGGCGGAGTTCGCCGGCAAACGGATCGCCATGTTCTGCACCGGTGGCATTCGCTGCGAGAAGTCGACGGCGTACCTGAAGTCGCGTGGCGTGGACGACGTGTACCATCTGAAGGGCGGTATCCTGAAGTATCTGGAGACCGTCCCGGCGGCGGACAGCGACTGGCAGGGCGCCTGTTTCGTGTTCGACGAGCGGGTGGCCGTTGGCCATGGCCTCGCGCCGCTGCCGTTCGCGCTTTGCCGCGCGTGCGGTCGCCCGCTCGGTGCCGAGGACCGCGCCCACGCGGACTTCGAAGAGGGCGTCGCGTGCCACCACTGCGCCGCGTCCTACACCGACGGCGATCGCGCCCGGTTCCGCGAGCGCCAGCGCCAGACGGAGCTCGCCGAGGCCCGCGGCGCGCGGCACCTCGGCCCGCCCCGCGACGCGGCACCGTTCGACGCCGATACCGAAGCCGAACCGCGCGCCTTACCCGACGGGTGAAGCGTTTGGCTCGCGACTCAGGCGAAGGGTCAAGGGGCGAACGGGCCGAGGTCGGCAGCGACCCGGGCGACCATCTCCGCGCCACCCTTCGCCATCCAGGCGCCGATGGCCGCGTTCGCGAACAGCACCTGCACGGCGAGATCCGTCTCGTCGTACATGTAGCGGGCCTGCGCTGCGGTGTTGAACATGCCCACCACCTCGTTGTCCCAGAACACCGGGACGTAGACCGAGCAGCCCACCACGCCGGAGCTGGAGAATCTGGCGGAAGATCGCATCCTCGTCGGTGTTGGGGACCACCGCGGGCGTCTTCGTCTGCACCGCGTGACCGGGGCGGCTGTCTGTCACGCTGATGCGCGCGTGGCGTTGCGCGGGCGGGAAGCCGTGGTCGGCGAAGAGGATCATGTTGTCGCGCGCCGGCGTGATGAAGAAGCAGCCCGATACCACGAACTGCGTCTCGCCCTCTTCCAGCGCGCCCGGCGCCGTCTCCGCCCCCGGCTTGCCGAGGAGTTCGCGGGTCGTGCGGGTGAAGTGGCGGACCGCCTGCTCGGGGTCGCTCTCGCCTCGGCTGGCGACGATCGCGGCGTGCAGCGCATCGACGGCGCGGGCGTGGAAGTCGGAAGGTCGTGTCATGGCATCAAGTCCAGGTGGGAAACGGGAGGAGACCGGCGCCATCACGCAGCGCCGGAGGGCGCGCCGTGACCGGCGGTGGGGAGAGCGTAATCGAACGACGCCTCGCGGCGCGTCAGCCCGCGGACATCATCGACGGTAGCAGCGTAGCGATGCCCGGCATGGCGACAAGCAGCGCCGTTGCCACGATCAGGAGGATGAAGAACGGGAACGCCGCCTTTGCGACGAACAGCAGATCACGGCCCGTCATCGACTGCAGGATGAAGAGGTTGATGCCGACAGGCGGCGTGATCTGGCTCATCTCGATGACGATCACGAGGTGGCACGGGTGCACAGCTGCTTGATCTCTCAATACAGAACTCCGTCAGGAGCCATCATACAGACATATACGAAACGCCGCCGATGCCCTAGCGGGCTGTTGAAGAATGCATTGGTACTGCTTTGAGGACAGCCTCGTCGCCGAGGTGACGTTTGATCTCGATCTCGAGAGTGCCGTCCTCAAGAAGGTCGGCAGAGCCGTCGCCGGTCACCTCGTCCATCTCGTCGAACCCGGACCACGTAAAGAAGGCGATCATCTTACCGTAGGAGACGTCGAGACCGGCCTGGAAGGCGCCGAAGGCGATCTCCCCGTGTGCGGTCGCCGCCGATGATCAGCGTGGCCGGCGACACGAGGTCGAGGTATTCGGCGCTCCACAGATCGGCTTCGACGATCCGCCAATGGCCGATGACGCGGCAGTCGCGGGGCTCGCTCACGGTGTTCTCTCCAGGAGCTTCGGCAGCCGGACGAGATTGTAGGCGGCGGCCGCGAAGGCGAAGGACCAGTCGAGCCTGGTTCGCCCCCTGAGAAGTCGGACTCGAAACTCATGACGTGCGTGCCAGTCGTCGGGCGAGGAGCATGACGGAAGCGGCGTAGAGGAAGGCCTCTGCCGACTTGATGGACGCCTCGAAGTCCTTGGCGAGGCGACGATTGCGGTTCAGCCAGGCGAGCAGGCGTTCCACGACCCAGCGCCGGGGGGGGCGGCGAAGCCCACCTGGTCGGGATGTTTGCGCACGATCTCGATGGTTATAGAGGTCGCGTCTGCGACGCGGTCGCTGCCGTAGGCGCTGTCCGCGAATGCGTGCTCGACGAACG
Organism: uncultured Alphaproteobacteria bacterium; assembly: GCA_963771975.1. Classification (GTDB taxonomy): domain Bacteria; phylum Pseudomonadota; class Alphaproteobacteria; order Rhizobiales; family Amorphaceae; genus Acuticoccus. The sequence goes on from CAVYVL010000003.1 coordinate 370,649, forward strand.
GGAATGACGCCCGCGAGGCCTTCAGCAGAGGAACGGCGCCGTCTCGATCCTGCGTTGCGGCGGTGTGGGCCTGCAGCACCAGGGGACGGCCGTCGGTGTCGACCATGACGTGCCGCTTGCGGCCCTTGATCTTCTTGCCCGCGTCGTAGCCGCGAGGACCGCCCGCCTCCGTGGTCTTGACGCTTTGGCTGTCGATGACCGCTGCGGAAGGGCTCGCGTCCCGCCCGGTACGCTCGCGGTCGCGCATCATGAGGTGGTGGTTCATCGTCTTGAAGACGCCGTCGTCACGCAGCCGCATGAACCAGCGGTAGACGGTGCTGGCGGGCGGGAAGCCGTCTGGCACCATGTGCCACGGACAGCCCGACCGCAGCACGTAGAAGATGGCGTTGATCAACTCGCGCATTGGCCAGCGCCGCGGCCGGCCCGTACGGCTCGGTGGCGGAAGGAACGGCTCAACAATCACCCACTCCGCGTCCGTCAAGTCGCTACCGTAGCGCAGGCCCTTGCGATTATGTTGCCGACGGGTGGTCGGGGTCCACATGACGTTCTCCAAGCTGGCTTCAACAACCGCTTGGGAAGCATGTTCGGCCACCGGCCATCCACCCCTCGATGGCACTTTCGAAACGGCCTCTGAGCTTGGGTCGTGCGAAGCCCGCGATCTGTTTGATCCAGCCGAAGCCCTCCTCGATCCGTTTGCGGACCCGCTGGCTGGCCCCGTAACCGTGATGGCGGGTGGTGCACCCGTCGATGGCAGAGCGGCCTCGGGTGCGCGACAGGTTCTGCGCGACGTGCGGGCGCACGTTCGTGGAGCGCAGCTCGTTCACGAAGTCCTGCGCATCGTATCCGCGATCGGCCCCGAGCGTGATCGGACGCGGCCGGTCCGCCAGCGGCTCGATCATCGCGAGCGCGGCGACCCGCTCGGCGTGGCCGTCGGCCTGGCTGACGCAGGCATCGACGAAGTGACCGGATCGGTTCTCCATGAGAGGGTGGCCGAGATAGGCGAGCTTGGCTTCCATGCTCGGCCCCTTGCGGGTAGAGCCGTGCGCTCGGGGTCGGTGGTGGAGGCGTGGGTGGCGTTCGAGCGCTTCTCGCCGCGGAAGTCCGCCGGGGCGTTGCGGCCGCGGGGCGAGGACGGTGGGTGGTCGGGCTCTGAGCCGTCGCGAGGCCGCACGCTCTTCATCGATGCCCACGTTTCGATCAGCGTCCCGTCGACGCTGAAGTGATCGCTAGACAGGAGCCGGCGGACCTGGGGCAATGCGAGGATGGCCGCCGAGAAAGCGCGCAGCGATCTCGCCTTCGAGCAGACGGTCGCGGTTCTTCGAGAAGGTCGAGTGGTTCCACACCGGCTCATCGGCCGACAGCCCGACGAACCACCGGAACAGGAGGTCGAACTCCAGCCGCTCCATCAGCTGCCGCTCGGATCGGATCGAGTAGAAGGCCTGAAGAAGCATCGCCCTGAGGAGGCGCTCCGGCGGTATTGAAGGCCGACCGATGCCGCAGTGCAGCGTCCTGAGATCGGGCCCGATCGCCTCGAGCGCCTCGTTCGCCACGCCCGGATCTTGCGCAGCGGATGATCGGGCCGGATCCGAGCCTCGAGGTCCACATAGCTGAACAGCTGGCCCGTCCGATCGTCTGTCCCGCGCACGCCCGCCTCCCGAATCAGCTCACCCGGCGCAGCATACCGGACGCGGACTCGTAGGCGCTGGTTCGGCGTGCAGCCTGGCTTCGGGCGAGGTCGATCAGCCGCTTGAAAGGGCCTCGAAGGCCCCTTGGCCCGCCCGAGGCGGTCAGGCGGGCGCAGTTCGCCTGTCGAGCCAACACCATCGCTTCATGTTGTACGCGATGTTGGCGAGGGTGATGCCGGCCTCGGCACGGGTCCGGCCGATGGTGCGCACCACGAGACCCATCACGCTCTTCTGGTGGCCGAAGCAGTGCTCCACACGGGCCCGCACGGCCGACTTCTTCCCGTTGGCCCGGGCGTGGTGCCTCGGCATGGGCTTGCCGCGCGGTTTCTTGCGGTGGATCTGGCTCACCTTGCCGACGTCAGCCAGGTACCGCTCGTTCGCCTGCGAGCGGTAGGCGGTGTCGGCCCACACGTCCGAGGCCGTATTGTTCGGATCGATCAACCCCTCACGCAGCTGCGCACCGTCGTGGGCCGCGGCATGGGTGACCCGGTGCCGCCGGATGATGCCGTGCCGCCGGTCGACCGAGATGTGGCTCTTGTAGCCGAACGTCGGCACGGCAATGTCGATCTGCGGCGACCCATCGGCGGCGGGCTTGGCCTTGGAGAACTTCATCGTCCAGCGCGCGTCGGTGTCCTTCTGGCGCGCCTTCGCGGGCTTTTCGGGCCAGATCTCGCCGGCCGAGCAGCCGCCCTTGATGGCTGCCTTCTCCCCGTCCGTCAGCCGCTGGCGCGGGGCGGCCACCAGCGTGGCGTCGACGATCTGCCCGGACATCGGCAGATAGCCGGCTTCCGTGATGGCGCGGTCCAGCCGTGCGAACAGTGTCTCCAGCGCGCCGGCGGCGATCAGCGCCTCGCGAAAATCCCACAGCGTGTTCGCGTCCGGCACGCTGTCGCCGGGGCCGAGCCTGCAAAACCGCATCCAGCTCAGCCGATCCTTGATGAGATACTCGGTCTGCGCCAGCGACAGGCCGTGCATCGCCTGCAGCACCAGCATCCGGAACTTCAGCACCGCATCGAGCGGCGGCCGGCCTCCCTTCGACCGGTCGGGGCGCCCGATCGAGCGTTCGAGGTCGTCCCGGAACATCTCGAAATCCACGGTCGCTGCGAGCTTCTCCAGCGGATCACCCTGCGCCGAGAGATCCTGCAGCCGATGCTCGACGTCAAAGAAGCCCGGTTGATCCGACGCCATCCATCCCTCCCGACGAATCCCCTGCCGGAAAGGGAATCACGGGCTGGCACGTGGGTCCACAGGAGTTTCCGGAGGCGTCCAGTTATGCGATTTTCAATTCTTCCCGATTTCGTCACCAACACGGACGAAATCGACCGGCATTTCGAGCATAACAAGCAGCCATCGCAAATCAGGCGAATGCCACTTTTCTGGATGCAATGGTATATGGCCAATGTGCGGCCGGCGCATTTAAAGCCACGGGCCGCGCCTGAATGTCGCCTCAGCCCGGGACACTCGGCGGCGAGACGGTGTCCAGCTTGACCGCCGTCGCGCCCCTATGGCGAGACAGTCGGACGTGGCAGTCCTTCGCGAGTGGCCTCGTTCTGCTGCATCAGGTCGAATGCCTTGATGACGTGGTTCTCGAGGATGTCGCGGATGACGCGCCGGTCCCGCCGCTCCAGTGCGGTGAGGAAAGCCTCGTGCTCCTTTATGGCGCTGTCCCATCGCTCCGTCTTGAAATTGCAAACGTAGCGGATGCGGTAAACCTGCGCGTTCAGCTTGCGATGATGCTGGATCAGAACGCGGTTGCCGCTGGCTTCCACCAGGCGGATGTGGATTTCTTGGTTCTTGTGAAAGTAGGCGAGGCGGTCGCCGCGCAAGTAGGCGGCGAGCATCTCATAATGCAGCGCCCAAAGCTGGCGGATGGTTTCGTCCGTCACATGATCACAGGCGAGCTGACCGGCGAACCCTTCGATTCCCCCCAGAAGCTGCAACAACTCGCGGATCTCCTGATCCTTCGGGGCCGCCACGGTGGCGCCCCGGCGCGGCGAAAGCTCGACGAGACCTTCCGCCGATAGGATTTTGAACGCCTCTCTCAACGGCGTGCGCGACACGCCGAGCTCTTCGGCGAGATGGCGTTCGCGGATCGCCATCCCCGGATGGAGCTGGTCTTGCAAGATCCGATCGCGGATCAGACCGGCGACCCGATCGGGCTTGGGCGCGGCATCCGACGCATCGGCCGCGGTTTCGTCTTCTGGTTGGCCAGCCATGGGCAATCTTATCATTGATCCGGCTGCGCCGGTCGTCTCTTCGACATGAGCAGACTTCAGATGCAACGCGTGTTCCCGTTCGCCCGAATCGGGGCGGTATACCAAATCCGCGCCAAAGTGGTGCCCGCGAACGGCAGAACCTTACCCGCTCATGCGCGTCGTCCAAGCGACACCGGCCGGAATTCGCGCCCAATTTCAGTTCGCCGGAACAGCCGGTATTCCGCCCATTTCGTGCGCGCGGCGCTCTTCTGCTTCACCACTCGACCCATCCGCGCTTCGAAAGCGTGTCGCCCTTCAAGCGGATTTTACTGGAGCCATTGACAATGGACGCGATGAAATCTGAGAGTTGGCATACCGGATGGCTGAAAATTTTCGATCATTCGTCCGCACTGGGAGTGCGGCACGAGAATATGGGCCAGGCTAGCCGAGCAGCGGGCCCGGCGTTACGACCCGCCAAAGAAGCGGGCGGAACACAACGAGCCTCGACCGCGCCGGACCCGGCGACGGCGAGCGGGGAGGATTGATGGGGTCGCGTCTTCAAGGGAAGGTGGCGCTCGTCTTCGGCGCTGGTTCTGTCGGCGAAGGATGGGGGAACGGCAAGGCGTCCGCGGTGCTTTATGCGCGCGAAGGCGCCAAGGTCGCCTGCATCGACATGAACGCGAAGGCCGCCGAAGAGACGGCCTCCATCATCGTGGATGAAGGCGGCACCGCGCTCGCGATTCAGGCGAACGTCACAAATCTGCCGGCGGTCGAGGAAACCGCGCGCAAGGTCACCGATACCTGGGGCCAGATCGACATTCTGCACAACAACGTCGGCACCAATTCCGTCGGCGGCCCGGTGGACACCCCCGAAGCGGAGTGGGACCGGGTGATGGCCATCAACCTGAAGAGCATGTTCTTCACCTGCAAAGTCGTCTTGCCGGTGATGGAGGCACAGGGCCGCGGGGCAATCGTCAACATCTCGTCGTTGGCGTCGATCCGCTGGGTCGGCTTCAACTATATCTCCTATTATGCCTCGAAGGCGGCGGTGAACAACTTCACCCGCGCCGTCGCGCTGCAATATGCCGACAAAGGCATTCGCGCCAACACCATCCTCCCCGGCCTGATGGACACGCCGCACATCTACGAAGCGATGAAGGACCACTATTCGGACTTCACCGAGATGCAGCAGCAACGCGCCGCTGTCACCCCGATGAAGCGCATGGGCGATGGATGGGACATCGCCAACGCCGCGGTTTTCCTCGCCTCGGACGAGTTCGAAATACATCACCGGCATCGACCTGTGCGTCGACGGCGGCCTCCACTGCAAAACACATTAACGATCGGACCACGCGCGACGTGACACATACCGACACCACGCAAAACACGCTCATCGGCTTCATCGGGCTCGGCGTCATGGGACGCCGCATGGCCGCCAACCTCATCAAGGCCGGCTTCCCGCTCATCGTCCACGATCTCAACCGCGCCGCGGTCGACGAGCTGGTGGCCCTGGGCGCACGCGACGGCGGCTCCCTGCAGGGTGTCGCGGAAGGCGACATCGTCATCACGATGCTGCCCGACACGCCTGATGTCGATGCGGTGCTCTTCGGCGAAAATGGCCTCGCCGCAGCGCTGCGACCAGGCACCGTCCTCGTCGACATGAGCTCAATCTCACCGGTTGCGACACGCGACTATGCCGCTCGTCTTGCCGCAGCGGACGTCGCGATGCTCGACGCTCCGGTCAGCGGCGGCTTCCAGGGCGCGGAGAACGGCACCCTCTCCATCATGGTTGGCGGGGACGCGGACATCGTCGAGCGATGCGCGCCCGTCTTCATGGCGATGGGCAAGACGATCAAGCACATCGGCGGCAGCGGCGCCGGTCAAGTTTGCAAGGCATGCAACCAGGTCGCCGTCGCCATCACCATCCAGGCGATGGCAGAGGCGATGACGCTCGCCAAGAAGAACGGCGTCGATCCCGCCAATGTACGCGATGCGTTGCTGGGCGGCTTCGCCCGCAGCACCGCGCTCGACCTCCACGGCCAGCGCGTGCTCGACAACAACTTCGCCGCCGGCTTCCGCGTCGCCCTCCAACGCAAAGACCTTCGGATCGCGCTGGAGACGGGAACCGCCACGCAGACCCCGCTCCCCGCCACAGCGCTGGTGCAGGAACTCTACGGTATCCTCGCCGCGACCGGGCGGAACGACCTCGACAACTCCGCCCTCGCGCTCCTGTCGCAGGAGATGGCGGGGCTCGACCCGGCCGAGAAGGCGTGAAGTCTCGTCGATGTCGAGATGGTGCGCGCGCATTTGGCGACCATCGGTGGTCGGCGCGTGATCGCGCTCGACACTATCTCGCATGTCGCCGCCGAGCACGCGGGCGCCATCATCGTCACCGGCTCCCACGGCGGCGTCAGTTCTGGAGAATTCGCGGCGCGCCACCCGGTCGCCGCGGTCTTCTTCAATGACGCCGGGATCGGCAAGGACGATGCCGGTGTCGCAGGCCTTGCCACGCTCGAAGCGACGGGCACTGCAGCCGGCACCGTCTCGCACGACAGCGCGGTGATCGGCGACGCGCAGGACGCATGGGAGACCGGGGTCGTCAGCGTCCTCAACGCCCCTGCCCGCGCCGCCGGGTTTCGCACAGGCGAGCGGCTTCAAGACGCGATCCGCCGTGTCTACGGAGACACCGCATGAAAAACGAGACCGTCGCCACCATCGACGGTTGCCGGGTCATTTTGATGGATTCGATCTCGGCGATCGGCGCGGGCGATGCGGACGCTGTGATCGTGTCCGGCTCGCACGGTGGGCGCATCTCGGCGGCCTTCGCCGCACGCTACCCGCCGCGCCTCGTACTTTTCAACGATGCGGGCGGCGGCAAGAATGACGGCGGACGCGCCGCGACCGGCCTTCTCGAAACATTCGGGGTGGCCTGCGTCGCCGTCGCTCACGACAGCGCGCGTATCGGCGAAGCCGAAGACGCGTGGCTGAACGGCCGCCTCAGCGCCGTCAACGCGCTGGCGGCCCGAGCCGGCCTCACCGTAGGCCAATCGGTTCGAGACTCCGTGGAGGCGTTTGCCAAGCACGACCGCTGAGCGAGCGAACTCCGCAACAACGATATATAACAAATGGAGGAAACACATGTTGAAGACCCTATTGGCGGCAGCGACCGCCTCAGGTCTCGTTTTCGGTGTCGCAGCCGCCCAGGCGACAGACATCGGCTTCGCACTGCACACTTCACCGCCGGGCCCCGAGTTCGAAGCGGTCGAGCAATTCAAGGAGCTGGTCGAGGAGCGCTCCGGTGGCGAGCTGAACGTTCGCACATACCCGGCCGCGGTGCTGGGCGGTGAGCGCGACAACGTTGAGCAGCTCACCGTCAACGACGTTCAGATGACGTTGAACGGCGATCTTCTGCCGAGTGTCATCGCGCCGGAATATGCCGCGACGGTCGTGCCCTTCGTCTTCCCCGGACCGGAGGAAGTGTACGAGTATTGGGCAAGCCCCGTCGGTGACGACGCCAAGGCGCGGATCAAGGAAAACGCCGGCATCGACGTCGTCGCCTTCATGCGTCGCGGAGATCGGCATCTGACCGCCAGCAAGGCGATCCCGAGCCCCGCCGACATCGAAGGGCTGAAGCTGCGCGTGCCGGAGATCCCGTCCTGGGTGCAGGTGTGGACCGCGGTCGGTGCCAGCCCGACGCCGGTCGCCTATCCGGAGCTTTTCTCAGCCCTGCAAATGGGCGTCGTGGAGGGGCAGGAAAACCCGTGCTTCAACATCAACCAGGCCAAGATGTACGAAGTACAATCGCACATCATGAAGACCGCGCACGTTCCCGCGGTTTGGCATTGGTCGGTCTCTTCCAAGTTCCTTGAAAGCCTGTCGCCGGAGATGCGTGAGATCGTTATCTCCTCCGCGAAGGAGGCCGCCGAATACGGCGACCAGGTCGCCAAGGAGCAGATCGAGTCGACCTGTCAGGAACTTGCCGACGAGCACGGCATGACCTCCGTCGAGGTCGACCGCGCCGCGTTCGTAGAGGCGGCCCGTCCGGCGATCGACGAGCTTTCCAAGGACTGGGCGCCGGGCGTGATGGACGCGGTCTCGCAGTACCTCAACTAGGCCCCGACCACCGCGAGGCGGGCCACGGCCGGCGGCGTTCGCGCCGGCCATGGCCCGCCGTTTATCGTTAACGACAATGATCGGAGACCGTCATGCGCGCCATCATGGCGTTTCGCAGCGCCGTCTATCGCCTGTTCGAAGCGGTGGCGATCGCGTTTTTCCTCGTCATGCTGAGCTCGTCACTGCTGCAGGTCTTCATGCGCTACGTCATGAACGCGCCGCTGATGTGGACCGAGGAACTCGCCCGTTTGATGGCGGTCGGCACCACCTATTTCGGCGGCGTCGTCGTATTGATCGCCCGTGAGCACATCCGGGTCGACATCATCGAGACGATGGTCGGCCCGCGCACGATGGCGGTCATCGCGATTTTCGGCGACCTTTTGATCGCGCTGTTCCTGGCCGCGGTCGCCTACGGATGCGTCCTCATGGTCGAGGCGACCTGGACGACCTTCACAACGACGATGCCCTGGTTCCGCATGGGCTACGTCTATTCGGCCGTCGGCTTTGCCGTCTCAATGATGCTTCTCATCGTCATGCTCGACGTTGTGACACGCCTCGCCGTCATCTCCGGCCGGCACGTGGAGGAGACCGCGTGATTCTCGCCGTCTTCATTGGAGCGCTTCTGGCGCTCTTCATCATCGGTATTCCCGCCGCCTTCGCCCTCGGTCTGACTTCGCTGATCGTCACCATCGTCGACCGCGGGTTCGACGCCATCCCCTTCACGATCATCGCCCAGCGCATGGTCTACGGCGTCAACAGTTTCCCGCTGCTCGCCATCCCCTTCTTCATCCTCGCCGGCAAGCTGATGAACTCAGGCGGGGTGACGGACCGGATTTTCCTGTTCGCGCGCCGCCTCGTCGGTCACTGGCGCGGCGGACTCGGGCAGGTCAACATCGCCGCCTCCATTATCTTCTCCGGCATGTCGGGCTCGGCAGTGGCGGACGCGGTGGGGATCGGTCAGGTCGAGATCCGCGCCATGCGCCAATCTGGCTATCCAGACGATTTCTCCGTCGCGGTGACCGCGGCCTCGGCCACCATCGGGCCGATCATCCCGCCCTCGATCCCACTCATCGTCTACGCGGTGATCGCCAACGCGTCGGCGACTTCGCTGCTGATCGCGGGCCTCCTTCCGGGGCTCCTCATGGCGGCGATGTTGATGATCGTCGTCGCAATCCGCGCGCGCCGTCTCGATATCCCGACCGAGAAGTGGCAGGGGGTGCGCGCGCTGGTGGTGAGCTTCATCGCCGCCCTTCCGGCGATCGTAACGCCGGTCATCATCATCGGTGGCATGTGGACCGGCGTGTTCACGCCGACGGAGGCGGCGGCGGTCGCGGCGGTCTACGCATTCGCCATCGCGCTTCTGGTGTACCGTGAGCTGACCTTGGCTCACTTCTGGACGGTGCTGCGCGAGACTATGCGTGAAACGGCGATCATCCTGATCATCATCGCCGCGGCGGCGCTCTACGCCTGGCTCCTCGTCTTCAGCCAGATCCCGCAGGAGCTTGTCGGCCTCGTCGGTGATCTTCAGCTCAACGCATATGTTCTGCTTCTCCTCATCAACGTGTTCCTTTTGGTGGTGGGGCTCTTCATGGAGACCAATGCGGCGATCACGATCTTCACCCCGATGCTTCTGCCGCTCGCGGTCTCGGCGGGGGTGGATCCCGTCCACTTCGGCGTCGTCATGGTGCTCAATCTCATGATCGGCCTTTTGACGCCGCCGGTCGGGATGGTGCTGTTCGCGGTGGCTAAAGTGGGCAACGTGTCGATCAACCGGGCTGTATCGGCGCTCGCCCCGTTCTACGTCCCACTCATCGTGGCGTTGCTCCTGGTGACGTTCGTCCCGCAGATATCCCTATTTCTGCCGTCGCTGATGCGATGACGTACGCGGGTCGGCTGCCATTGTGGCCGGCCCAAACGCCGCCTCCCCGCCGCGCGCGTGGCTTTCACTCCATGGTCTGCTCCCCTGAATACTTATCGCGGATGAGACGGACAGGGAGATGGCCAGCCTCGGCAGCTGACGACGCGGCTTTCACGCAAGAGCAACCCATGCCGTCCATCCTCAACCGCGCGGTCGAGGCCGCCTTGGCGCGAGACCGACGCGTCATGCTGGCCGGTCTTGTGATCCTGACCATTCTGGCCTGGCTCTTCGTTCTGGACGGCGCCGGGACCGGAATGAGCGTATGGGCAATGACAACGTGCTCCTTCCCGCCGCCAATGCGCTGATCGATGGCGATGGAGTGGAGCGCCGGCTACTGGGTCGTCATGTTCTTCATGTGGTGGGTCATGATGATCGCCATGATGACCCCGAGCGCCGCGGCCATGGTGCTACTGCACGCGCGGTCTCGGCCCGTCCCTCGCGCTGAAGCTTGTCGCCGAGTGCGGCACCGACCTGTCCGCCTGGCCGAGCGCAAAACACTTCACCCCGTGGCTCAGCCTCGCACCGGGCAACAAGATCTCGGGCGGCAAGCTCGTCGCGGACCCGGCGCTCGTCCAACCGCGCGGCGGCTTTGTTGCGGCTCGCGGCGACGGCAGTCGGGCGCAGCGATACAGCTCTTGGGGCCTTCTACCGCCGACTGTCTGCCCGGATCGGCAAGCAGAAGGCGGTCACTGCCACGGCGCGCAAGCTCGCAGTTCTCTTCTACAACACGCTCCGCTTTGGGATGATGTGTCGTGACCCGGGTGCCAACGCATACGAGGAACGGCACCGAACGAGCGTCCTCGCCAATCTCCAGCGCCGTGCCCGAGCCACCGTGTGTTTCTTAGGAAGGCCGCGGGCGCCATCAGCCGATGGGCAGAGCAAACTCGAACATCAGGAAAATCAGCGCCACGGCGAGGACGACGCCGCCAATCCAGGGCGCCAGGCCGTAGCGGTCGAGATCTTCGCGGCTATCGCGTCCAATCATGGGGTTCTCCTCGTCAAGACAGAAGCTCGGGAAGCCACAGGGCAATCTGCGGAATGAAGAGCACCAGAGCGAGGCCGACGATCTGGAGCGCGATGAAAGGCAGCACTGCCAGGTAGATCTCCTGCAGTGTGACGTCCTTCGGGGCGACGGATTTCAGCCAGAAACACGCCGGACCGAAGGGAGGTGAGAGAAAATAGATCTGGATGTTCATCACGAACAGGATGCCGAACCAGATTTTTGCCTGGTCGATCGTAAGGCCGAGTTCGGGGGCGAGCCCTTCCACCACGGGCGCGAACACCGGAACCGTGATGAACACGATCGCGATCCACTCCATGAAGGTGCCGAGCACCACCAGGATCGCCATCATAGCGAGGATGACGCCGATGGGCGGCAGGCCAAGGTCGAGGAAGAGCGATTCCATGAACCTTGCGCCGCCCACAAGGTTGAAGATGCCGACGAAAGAGACGGCGCCGAGGATCAGCCAGATGATCGTGCCGACCGTCGTCATGGTGCCGGCGAGTGCTGCGGTGATGACGCTCCACTTGAATTCGTTGCGGACCGCCGCGACGAGCAACGCACCCGCGACGCCCACACCCGCCGCTTCCGTAACGGACGTGACGCCGCCGTAGATCGAGCCCATCACGGCAGCGATCAGGAGAATGCACAGGAACACCGCCGAAAGTCGGGCACGCGAGAGCCTGCGTGTTTCTCCAGTTATTTCACTCACTTCCGCGGCAGTCGGCGCAAGCTTGGGATTGATGTTGACCCGAACGAGGACGTACGAGGCATAGAAGACCGCGAGCATCAGGCCCGGCACGGCGCCCGCCATGAAGAGGTCGCCGATGCCCACTTCTGCCGACAGGCCGTAGACGATCATGATGATCGACGGTGGTATCAAGGTCGCAAGTGCCCCGGCCGCGCATATGAGGCCGATGGTGAGCTTGCGGTCGTAACCGAGGCGGAACATCTGCGGCAGAGCGACGAGGCCGAGCATCACGATCTCTCCGCCCATCACGCCAGACATTGCCGCCAGAATCACCGCGACCACCGTCGTCTGCACTGCGACGCCGCCGCGGAAGTTGCCGGCAAACACACTCATCGCGTCAAACAGGTCTTCGGCAATACCGGCCCGTTCGAGGATCGAAGCCATCAGAACGAAGAACGGGACGGCGACGAGCGGATACTTCTCAAGGAGCTTCACCGCGTTCTGAGCGACGAGGTAAAGACCGTTCGGCCCAAAGAATAGCACCGCCATGATGACGGAAACGATCAACGTGACGATGCCCAGCGGCATCCCGGTCACCATCAGCGCGATCAGCAGCACCACCATGACGACAGAGACCGTGCCGAGCCCGTATTCGCGCATCGAGATGACCTGACGGGGATCAAGCGCCTCGCCGACCGATGTGAACGCCTCCTGCAGCCCCGTCACCATGGGGCCGAACCCTTCGGTTTCGCCAAGGAATGTCGCCAGCGCCTGGGTGCCGAAGTAGACGACCATGAACAGTGCGAGGAGCTGAACGGCGAACTTGGCGGCGCGGCTGGTGACGTGGCGGTGAAGGTTGACCGTGAGCTGTGCGAGATAGAGGAAGGCGCCGAGCGCCAGCAGCATCTTCATCATCAACGGCAGCGGCGAGTTGAAGGGCGAACCCATTCGCTCGACCTTGAGAAGGGCGCTGTAGCCGCGCAGCGCCGCGTCCGAGAGAAGCAGATAGAGCGCAACGATCCCGACAATCATGGCGAAGAGGTCGAGCCAGTATCGCGCCCTCGGCGACACGGCCGAATGAAGGACCGTGATCGCGATGTGACGGCCCTTCAGGGTGATGATGCCGGACGACAGCATCCAGGCGGCGCCGACGAGAACAAGCACGACCTCGAAAGCCCACAGCGTGGGCGCGTTCATCACGTAGCGGGCGAAGATCTCCCAAAGCGTGATACCGACCGCAAAGAGGTACAGGACCGATACGGCGATCCCGGTGAAATGGCTGACATGATCGATCGGCGTGTATTTCCGCACGTCGAGGTCCTGGCCCTCGCCGGGCGCTGTCCCCGAAACGTCGAGCGGTGCGTCATCGAACACGTTGTTGCCTGGGGTGGTCATCGGTCAGCCTTTCGCCGGCCGCGGCCCGCGATCACGCGCGCAGCGTATGAGGTTGGCGCCTTCGCGCTTGCGTGAGGCATGGCACTGGAGGGAGCGCCCGGCGCAGTCCTTGGCCGAACGCTCAGGATGTTGCCCGCGGCGTTGCCGCGGGCCGTCGTTCGCCTAGTCGATGCTGGCGTCGAACTCCGGGCTCAGCATGCCGGCCTTCTTCATGTAGGCGATGTGCGCGTTGTAGGCTTCTTCGGCCAGCGGCGAACCCTTGGCGAAGGCCTTCCAGCTGTCGACCGCAATTTCGCGCAGCTTGTCGCGCTCTTCCTGGCTCCAGTCGATGATCGTGAGGTCGGAGTCCGCGCGGTCACGGGCAACGAGCGTGATGTCCTGCTGGCGCACCTCGCGGGTCACGTCCATCAGAGCCGCCTCCCACCACACTTCGATGATCGTCTGCTGCGCTTTTGTGAGCGAGTCCCAGGTGTCCTGATTGAAGGTGAGCTGCAGGAACGGCATCGAGTGAATGCCGGGGTAGAGCGGATACTTCGCGATCTTGTGCATGCCGTTGGCGTCGTTGTTCACGTACGCGGAGTTGTCGGCCGCGTCGATCACACCGCGCTCCAGCGCGCCGTAGGTTTCCGATGACGGCAGCGCCACCGGCGAAGCGCCGGCGCGGCGGAAGACGTCCGCCGCCATGCCTTCCGGCGCGCGGATCTTGAGACCTTCGAGGTCGGACACACCTTCAATCGGGACTGTCGAGACGAATGCTTCACGGTTGTAGGTGCCGCACGCGACAACGTGAACCCCGGGGAAGTGCTCGTCGTAGAGCTTCTGTAGGATCTCCTTGCCGCCTTCGCGCTGGCAGAAATTCCAGAGCTGCTCGGGGCGGTCGTAGCCGGCGATGAGGTCGCCCATCAGCGCGAAGCCGGGATCGATGCCGGCGAAGTAGGCGACGGCGGTGTAGTCGCCGTCCAGAATGCCGTTCTGCACGGCGTCGGGCGTGTCCCGGCGGCCGACGACCAATTCGATGGGCAGAAGCTCGATCTCGACCTCGCCATCGGTCATTTCCGAGAGCTTCGGCAGCCAGTTGTCCTGAAGGTAGCGCAGCGAGAAATGGCTGGCGTTGGAGCTTGTCTGAACGTTCAGAACGCGCGCCTCGGCGTCCGGCGCCCAGAATGTGCTGGCGGAGAAGAGCGCGGTCGCGGAAACGGCGACGAGCGCCATCGTCGTGAACTTCATTCGGGTATCCTCCCTCTTGTTATGATCCAAATGCATTGCAGTTATGCATTCGCCTTGACGGATTGATATCCGCCGCCGTTGCAAGCCGCAACTCCTCGGCTGAGCCTCCCCCACTGAAGTGGTCCATCCTGATGTATCGCTCTGAGGAGCCGGACGAGAAGGACCACGATGCCGAGGAGGAGGCACAAGGCTGAAGAGATCGTCGCGAAGCTGCGCCAGGTGGATGTGCTGACGGCGCAGGGCACGCCAGTTGCCGATGCGATCCGGCGGGTCGGCGTGACGGAGTTGACGCACTATCGCCAGCGCAAGGAGTACCGCGGCCTGAAGCACGATCAGGTTCGCCGGATCAAAGGTCTCGAACAGGAGAACGCGCGGCTGAGACGGGCCCTTTCCGATCTCACGCTGGACAAGCTGATCCTGCAGGAGGCGGCGCGGGGCAACTTCTGAGCCCGTCGCGTCGGCGGGCGTGCGTGACCGCCTCGGGCGGTCCCCGGCGCCTTCATGGCCCTTCCAAAGCGCTGATCGCCCCTCGCCGGAACCAGACCGCACGCCGAAGCAGCGCCTACCCAGCCGCCCGACCGCACAAACACCGGTTATCCGAGGTGTCCAGCTGTGAGCCGAACTTCAGTTCCAGGTGACTATAGGGTCGGGACTCATATCCAGTAGCTGATTGTAGCGGCGAGGCAGACGGCTGCGAGGAAGTTGCGAGAAGCAGCTCTTCCAGCGTCGGTTGGACTTCGGCGAGATGTTCGGAAGGGCGCCGCGAGCCTCGATGGCACGGCGGATCGCGTTCGTGTCGTAGGCCTTGTCGGCGTGGACCACCCGGCAGTTCGGCAATGCGTTCAGGAGTTCCTCGGCCGCCCTACAAGCCGCGGCCTGTCCGCCGGTCAAGTGGGAGGCGACGGGCCTGCCGAGGCCGTCCGTCAGGGCGTGGATCTTGGTCGTGCGCCCGCCTCGCGACCGGCCAATCGCATGGACCCGCTCCCCCCTTTTCCCCCGGCGGCGCAGCGGTGCGCCTTCACCGCAGACGAGTCGATCAGGATCGCAGCCGGCGGGCCACCAGCCGCGGCCAGGGCGCGGAAGACGTCGAGCCGCACGCCCTTCGCAGCCCAGCGGACGAACCGGTTATAGAGGGTCTTGTGCGGGCCATAGGCCTCGGGCGCATCCTTCCAGCGGCAGCCAGACTTCAGGACGTGAATGATGCCGCTGATGACCCGACGGTCGTCGATCCTCGGCTTGCCTCGCGTGTCGGTCGGCAGATGAGGGGCGAGGCTTTCGAACTGTGCCTCGCTCAGCCAGAAGTGCTCTCGGGTCATGGCGATCTCCCTTTAGAGATCGTGGAATCAGATCCGCCTGAACGAATCGTGCTTATGGGTCCCCAGCCTGACATTGCAACCGGACCACCTCGTGGAGGTCGATCTCCACTGGTACTCGGCAAGTATTCTGCGCTATAACCGCTTCCTCTTCGCCACGAGGTGCGGATAGATCTGCTCGTCGAATGGATCTGAGACGAAGGCAGGGCACTATTTAACCTCTTATGGATTACACGATGCCCGACCAGTCTAGGCCATCTGCGGAGTTCCATCATCGCCTTGTGCTCGACTTGCCGGCGCCTGTCGTTCTCGCGTTCGTTGCCGGGCTGGTGGATGTGGTTTGTTACCTCGGGCTCTTTCATACCTTCGTCGCATTCGTCACGGGCACCCTGATCATTCTTGGCGAACAACTTGTCGTTCAAGATGGCCACCCGCGACTGAAAACTGTTGTGATTCTGGGCTTTGTCGTTGCGACAGTATTCTGGATTCAGATAATTCGTCGATTTGAAGGTGCGACTATTCTAGTGCCGGCACTTCTTGCCACGGAAGCTGCGCTTCTAGGCGCGTTCGTGCTCTGCAACATCATTCTAACGCCCATCATCAACCCGACTGATCCGGACGCGATCACACTCGCGCTTTTCGGCGTAGTCGCAATGTCGCTGCAAAACACGCTGATGGCGCTTTCCCTCAGGCACCATATGCCGACGACTGTGATGACCGGTAACCTTGTGCGGTTCCTCGCGAGTGCTATCGACGCGCTGGGGACTGCTAGAAAGACGGAGCAGCATGCGACCCATCCCGCGATCTCCGGGAAGGGTCTCATCAACTACGTTTATGTCATCTTGAGCTTCGTTGCCGGCATCCTAATCGGCGCAGCCGGCTTTATGGCGGTAGGGCTCAACATGATTGCGCTGGCCGCCGTCGTTCTTGTTATATTCAGTGGGTTTGAGATCGTCCTGCGCGTGCGACGAAGACGAACCGGTGCGCCAACTATGAGCGCCTAGTGGATTGACCCATTCAAAAGAGTCCGCAGTCGGGATTCCGCCAGTGTGCTGGCCATGCGAAGGAGGGAGATGCGAACAGGTATCTCCTTCACGGTCTCGGCGACTGAGCGAACGCAGCTCGAAGCCATCGCGTCGGGCCGGAACACGCCGCAGAAGCATGTCTGGCGGGCGCGCATCGTGCTGCTGAGGGCTGATGGGCATCGGCACCCACGCGATCATGGCGGCGACCGGCAAGAGCAAGACCACGCGTCTGGCGATGGCAGGAGCGGTTCTGCGCGGACGGCGTCGAGGGGCTGCTTCTCGGACAAGTCCCGGCCGCCGGGCAAGGCGCCGGTCGCCGCCCGACAAGGTGGCCGAGGTGGTGCGCGATGACCCACGAGCCGCCGCCGCATGAGGCGACCCACTGGACGGCGCGGGCGATGGCCAAGGCGGTCGGGCTCGGCGTCGTCACGGTGCAGCGGATCTGGAACGCGCATGGCCTCGCCCCGCATCGCTGGCGCACGTTCAAGCTCTCCAGTGACCCCGCCTTCGTGGAGAAGCTGCGCGATGTCGTCGGGCTTTACGTCGCGCCGCCGGCCCACGCCGTGGTGCTGTCGATCGACGAGAAGAGGCAGATCCAGGCGCTCGACCGCACCCAGCCCGGCCTGCCGCTGAAGAGAGGGCCGCGGCGCCACCATGACCCACGACTACAAACGCAACGGCACGACGACGCTGTTCGCCGCGCTCAACGTCCTGACCGGCGAGGTCATCGGGAAGAACATGCAGCGTCACCGCCATCAGGAGTTCATCCGCTTCCTGAACGCGCTCGAGCGCGACATCCCGGCCGGGCAAGATCATCCACGTCATCCTCGACAACGTGTCCTCGCACAAGACGCCCAAGGTTCGGCGATGGCTCGCCCGCCATCCGCGCTGGACCTTCCACTTCACCCCGACTTCGAGCTCGTGGCTCAACGCGGTCGAGGGCTTCTTCGCCAAGCTCACCCGGCGACGACTGAAGTACGGCGTCTTCACCGGCGTCGTCGACCTGCAGGCCGCCATCAACCGCTTCATCGCCGAACACAACGAGACCGAGGCCAAGCCCTTCGTCTGGCGCGCCGATCCCGACGCAAATCATCGCCGCCCGAAACCGAGGGTTCCAAGCGTTGGAGTCAATCCACTAGGCGCTCTTAATCGACTAGGTGTACGATCCGAGACTTTGAGGGTGCAGTCTTTTCGCAGGATTGGAAGGATGCACTATGGGCCAGGTTCTGCACGGGTGCGCCACCACGACAGAGGCGGTCCGTCGAGCAATACAAGATAGTCAAAAGAGCCTGAGGACGCTCGCCAGGCGCCACGGGATCAATCAGAAGACCGTTGCCAAATGGAAGAAGCGTCGCTCAGTCGCTGACCTGCCGACGGGGCCACGGGAAGCGAAGTCGATGGTTCTGTCAGCCTCAGACGAAGCGATCGTCGTCGCCTTTCGCCGCCACACTCTGTTGCCGCTCGACGACGGCCTCTATGCGCTTCAGCCGACGATCCCGCACCTCACGCGCTCATCCCTTCATCGTTGCCTGCAACGCCACGGGATCAGCCGGTTGCCTAGGCTCAGGACCCATAAACACGATCCGTTAAGGCGGATCTGATTCCACGATCTCCGAAGGGAGATGGCCATGATCCGAGAGCACTTCTGGCTGAGCGAGGCGCAGTTCGAGAGGCCTGCACCGCTTCTACCGACCGACACGCGCGGCAAGCCGAGGGTGGATGATCGCCGGGTCATCAGCGGCATCATCCACGTCCTGAAGTCGGGCTGTCGATGTATTCCACGCACTGGCCTCGGCCGGCGGACCACGCGCGGCGACGCCACAAGGCGGCCTTCACCGGCTTTCAATTACCCACATTCTCCTCCCGAGTTTTCGGCAAGCTCAAGACCGAGTCTGATGTCGGCGAGGCGGATCATGCCGCGCCACATGACAGTATTTCCTGGTGGAGGATCGCTGCCTCGCGCGAGATAGCCCCCGAGGCGGGCGAGCTTCGTCAGGTAGACGGAGACGATTTGACGGGACGGAGGATATTTCGTCTTGTTCGGTACGAGACGGTCGAGGATACGCATTTCGGTCGGGGTCAGTGCGATGCTGGCCGGGGCGTCGGGGTGCGCACGTCGAACCATGGTCATCCAGAACACCCGCCACGCGAGAATGCAGAACACGCTGATCAGCCTGGTCAGCCGTTCCGCTGTCCGCAGTCTGGCGTCTTCCGCCTTGCAACCGGACTTCAGGATTTTGTGGAAGACTTCGATCTTCCACCTGAGTGCATACCAGTGAAGTTTTTCGACGGCCTGTGCAGGCGATTCGACAGGCAAATCCGTCATCAACTTCCACTCGATCCGGGGGCGGCCAACCGGCTCCTCACGTTCCCTGGCATGAAGGACGGTGAGGGTCAGCGCAGGATAGCGCGTCTGCTTGCCGATCGGCGGTAGAACGCGAAGACGATGATATTTCAACTCGACTTCGGCCGTCTCGATGATGCCCTTGCCGGTCTGCACCTCGACGGTGTGGGCGCCGCAGGCCTCAACCGCGCTCATCTCGGCGGCGATCGTATGGTCTCCCTCGCCCGCCAACCGATCGACGCAGGTTCTGACAAGGATGTGCGTCCCGAGTTCCTCGGCGAGGCAGAACAGCTCGTAGATGTCGCTTTCCCGATCTCCCACATGCACTGAGCGGCCGGGATCGTCCAGCAGAGCGTTCGACTGCCGCAAGTTCTCGAGCCAGCGAAAGCTCTCCTTCTGCTCGATTGGAACGCGGGTCGGGTTGATCTTCCTCTTGAGCGCGGCGGTTCCCTTGAACTTCGAACGCGTCCAGAACTTGACGGCCGCAAGCCCAAGCGGCAGGCCCTCCAACGTGACCACAAGGCTTGAATGCATCAGCAGCCCGCAAACCGAGTGTTTGCGCAGTCTGCCGGCCTTGTCCCTACCGCTGTTGGTGCTCTTCGTGAGGCCGATCGGTTCCGACCGCTCCCGCTGATAGGTGAATTCGGTGGTGTCCTGGAGAACGAGCACCGGCCCTTCACTCGCCTTGAACCGATCGCGCGTTGCCTGAAAATGGCCGGCGAGGATCTGCGCTTCGTCGACGCGATCATTCGAGAAGAAGCGATACGCCGCCTTCGTGTTCGCCCAATCCTGACAGGCCAGAGGAATGCTGCAGCCCACGGCACCCTCCATCATCTCCAGAAGCTTGCGCAGGCGTTTCGTCAGACGCCTATCTGCGAGGCTACACCCGGCAAGCTCGTCATCAAGCCACGCGTTCCCGCCCTCATCCATGGCACCGCCCCCTCAGGCTTTGGTGCCACCCAACGAATCACGCAAGAATTAATGAATGCGCCATCACCGGAAATGGCTGCATTTTCGAGAAATGTGGGTAATTGAAAGCTTCACCGGAGGCTTACGTAGCCTCCGCCTAAAAGCCTCATCACCCTCGAAGGGAAAGGACCTGCGGCACGGCCGCCAGTGTTGTGGGCCTAGCATCGGTTGCTGGCGGATCGTCGAGGCCGACCTTTAACTGGAGACGGCTCCCTTGAGATCCAGTTCAATCGCAACCTGGGCGACGAGGCGATCCTCACGGCCGTGCTGGCACCTTCTTCAACAACCTGCTAAACGTCAGTTTTCTGCGGGTATTTCGCGGCCCGGACAAGGGTCTCTATAGCAGTCCGGTGGTCGCGCTCGCGCCCATCACGCGGCTTCGCGCAAGGTGCGACACTTGCCAGGAGCTGGTGCTTCGCATGAGCAAGATTCCAACCAACTAGAGCAGATTCAACCTAATCACAGTCGTAGCCGCAGGCGGCGAAGAGGTTGCGGCATTCGTCTGGAGTGAAGGCATCGATGGCTTCGGCGATGGCGGACCACAGTTCGTCGCGGGTGCGGGCCGCGGTTTTGCGCAGGAGTGCCTTGAGCTTGGCGAACGCCTTTTCGATCGGGTTGAAGTCCGGCGAGTAGGGCGGGAGGTAGAGGACGCTCGCGCCGACCGCCGCGATCGCCTGGCGCACACCGTCGACCTTGTGGGTGGGAAGGTTGTCCATGATGACGATGTCGCCAGGACGCAGCTCCGGGACGAGCACGCGGGCGACGTAGGCGCGGAAGGCGTCGGCGTCCATCGCGCCGTCGAGGACGAACGGGGCGATCATCCCGTCCAGGCGGACGCCGGCGGTGAACGTCGTCGTCTTCCAGTGTCCGTGCGGGATGCTGGCGCGGCACCGCTCGCCGCGGGGTGAGCGCCCGCGCAGCCGGGCCATCTTGGTGTTGGTGCCGGTCTCGTCGATGAAGATCAGGTGGGACGGGTCGAGATCGAGCTGGCCGTCGAACCAGGCCTGGCGCTGCCGAGCGACGTCCGGACGATCCTGCTCGGCCGCGTGCGCGGTCTTTTTTTGAACGTCACGCCGCGCTTGTCGAAGAAGTACCAGACGAGCGCCCGGCTCGCCTCGACGCCACGGTCGGCCTGGAGCCGCTCGGCGATCTCGGTGAGGGTGATATCCCGGTCCGCCTCGACCAGCGCCATGATGAAGGCTTCGTGCGCGTCGAGCTTGGAGCGGACCGGCGGTCCCTGCCGCCGAGGCGCCACGCTGCCGGTCCGCCGCCACAAGCGGTGCCACGCGCCAGCCGTCGCGATGCCGATGGCGAACCGCTCGGCGGCCTCTCGCGTCGTGACACCCCCATCCATCGCCTCGACGACCCGTAGCCGCAGATCCATGCTCAACGCTCGCCCCATGCCGCTCTCCCGAATCGGTTCAGGCCAAGCGAATCAGCCGCCGGTTAACGGACCCTGCGACTCCGCGACTTTTGAACGTGCTCTAGTTAATTGACAGTCACTCGTTTTGCTATCCAATTCTTCCTTGAAGAAGGATTGCAAACGACGCTCCGCCGCGGGAGCGCGGGAGGGGCCCGATGACTGTCAGCGTCGTCGATCAGACATATGATTATCCGTTCGATGGCGAAATCGATGAGGCGGATGTTCGGACCAGCGGCAAGTACCGGTACGTCTTTCTCGACGCCTCGAACAATAAGTTCAGCTGGAAGGGGTCTGTCAGGCTCGAAACCGACAACTCCTCGGCCTTTCCGTTCGGCATCGTCGGCACGCAGGACGCGAACCAGGTCGGCGGGCCGACGAGCGTCACCGCCTGGTACGCGCTGCCCTCCTACGACAACCGCGCCTACATGGGGATCGGCAACGAGATCCTGACGGTCAACGCCAATTCGCCGATCCAGCGTGCCGACATCGTCTTCGGCGGAACCGGTAACGACACGCTCGCGACGAGCCTCGGCGACGATTCGGTGGTGGGCGGCAGCGGCGACGATCTGATCTTCAGCGATGGAAACTACCACGAGTTCGACGGCGAGAATCCTGTTCAGGCCTATATCGTCGACCGTGCTCTCGACCCCAATCTCGGCCCTTTCCCCTCCAATGCGTCGGCGGACGACCTCGTCTACGGTGACGGCTGGGACAAGCCGAGCACCCTGTCGACCGACAAACGTCCCAAGGACGTCTTCAACGCGTGGTCCGTCGGATCGAGCGACACCGACAATGACGGCAACGTCGTCGCAACGGCACCCGGCAATGACATCATCATCACGGGGCGGGGCTCGGACACGATCTATGCCGGGGACGGAGACGACTACGTCGACGCGGGCCCGCGCGGCGTCGGCGACACAGACACGGTTTCCCTCGGCGCCGGGACCGACCTCGTGGTCGTCAGCAGCAGCACCGCGCCGGCCGCCTCCTCCGCGTTCTTCACCAGCTACATCCAGAACATCGACCCGTCGGCGACGTTCGGCGCGTTGACGTTCGACGCGGAGACCTTCACCAAGGACATCGGATTCGAGAACAACGCGCTGGCCAAAGCGGCGATCGGCGCCGTCACCGACGCCTTCAACTCCTTCCTGACCGAGGGACTCTTCTTGGGCGTCGAGTTCCTCATCCAGTTGATCCAGGACGCAATCCTCGATTCGGTGGATCCGAAGACACAGCAGAACGAAGACACGCTGTTCGTCCTGGACTTCGATCCGCGTGAAGACATCCTCATGGTCCCGGCCAAGGACACGACAGTCCAGTTCGTCGCCACCGGCAATGCGAACAGCGATGAAAAGCCCGGCATTTTGATTCAGGGAACGTTGCCGGGCAGCACGACCTATTCGACGATCGCCGTGGTCGAGTTCTCACAGGACTACCTCGATGCCGTCGGCCCGGACGTGGACGCGCTCGCGGCGAGCGTCGCGAAGACGCTGTTCAATACCGACGACCTCGCCAACATGAACGCGTTCCGTACGGCGGCCGGCGAGGACGCGCTCGGACTGACGCTGCAGGATGGTCAGTCGTTTCAAGGTATCGGGGCCTTCGCGCCGCAGGCCATCGCCAACCTTTCCGCCTCGGCGATCGGCGGCACGAACTTCGGCGACAACATCACCGCGAACAGCACCTACGATACGTCCAACACGACGGTGACCTTTACGGTCTACGACGAGGCCGTGACCATCTACGGCTTCGATGGCAACGACATCATCACCGGTGGCATCGGCAGCGACACGCTCCGGGGCGGTGACGGGGATGACATCATCTTCGACAACCCGTCCGGATACGCGAACAACGAGGGGCAGATCTCGTTCCTCTACGGCGAGGACGGCGACGATCAGCTGATCACCAACTCCGGTCTCGCCTTGATCGACGGCGGCAGCGGAACCGACACGCTCGAGGTTCAGAACGGGACGGCGCCGAACGGGACCCCCGCCAACATCAATCTGGCCCTGGAGCGCGGCTTTGACCTGCCGGAATACTCGCTGGTCGTCCCGAACGATTCGTTGCCTGACAACGCCAGTTTCGTGGTGTCGGGCCAAACCTGGAACTACAACATCTACGACATCGAGAACGTGGGTGGCAGTGACTACGGTGATGTTCTCGTCGGGACGAGCGACGCCAACCGGATCTGGGGACAGGACGGCAACGACATCCTCGACGGGAATGGAGGCTCCGACGAGATCTTCGGCAACGCGGGCGACGACTGGATCTTCGCCTCGATGGACGGCGCGTCGCGCTATCATGGCGGCAACGGCTACGACAACCTCGTCATCGACGCCCCGTTCAAACAGATTTCCCTCGTGGGGCCGGACGGAACCTACACGATCGTGGATCGCGCGACCGGCGAGACGATCGGCGTGGCCGACACGATCGAGCAGTTCGTCTTCGCCGATGGGACCGTCTACACGGCGCATGCCCAGCGGGTCACGAGCCTGATCCTGGACTTCGACAGCATCGGCATTGCTCCCGGACCGGCCGCGAACGCCTACGCCAACCTCGGCATCACCATCGACGCCGTCATTGCAGGCGATGCCGACGAGACCAACGTCGCGACCATCATCGACAGCGATGCATCGAGCGCTCCCGTCAATCTCGCGCAGGCGATCAAGAACTGGACGGCCGACAACGTCCTCGTCGCCGATGCGACGTCCGGCGCCGGCGGCGAACCGAGCACGATCACCTTCACATTCGACAAGGCCTTCAATGTCGCTGGGCTGAAACTCATCGGCCTCAGCGGCGACACGTCCGGCACCACCTTTCCGGCGGTCATCACCGGCCATGGGGCGGGCGCGGAGCAGAGCGTCACCATCAACCCGGCGGACTCCCCCGTGGGTGAGAACCGCTACACCCCGGTCGACCTCGACTTCACCGCCATCACGTCGCTCGAGATCCAGCTCTTCGGACCCGGCGCCGTGGACGATATCGTCCTGACGCCTGTCGCGGCGGCCGACGGCTCGCTCAGCACCGGACTCGTCGGCGGAAGGCTACAGGTGGGTGCGAGGGCGTCGGAGACGCTTCATGGTTCGGTCGGCGCCGACGTCCTCACCGGTAGCCGCGGCGACGACACCTTGCTCGGCCGCGCCGCCGACGACGTGCTGAACGGGAAGGTCGGCGATGACACGCTGCGTGGACAGACCGGCGATGACGTGCTTGACGGCGGCGGCGGCGACGACGTGCTACGGGGCGGAGTGGGAAACGACCACCTGGACGGTGGGCGCGGCTCGGACACGCTCATCGGTTACACCGGGGTCGACTCCGCCGAGTTCCTCACCCTGTCCTCCGGCGTCCAGGCCAATCTGGAAGAGGGCGTCGCCGTGTCCCGGGGTGACGTCGATGTGCTCCGCGGCATCGAGAATCTGATCGGCACGAGATTCAACGATTGGCTGACCGGCGACGGGGGCGACAACATCCTCGATGGCCGCGATGGCGCGGTTCACTACATCGGTGGCGGTGGGGCGGATATCTTCGTCGTCCGAGCGGGGAGCAAGACCGCGATTTCGGACTTCGACCCGGACGACGACCAGATCGCCCTCGGCCGCGGCACGACCGTCACGGACCTCTCACTCGACGAGGATCGAGGCCGTGTCATCGCCGAACTCAATGACGGCGACGGGATGCTGATCTTCCGCAATGTCGACACCAGCGACGCGGATACCGTCCGCGCCATCAGCGCCGAGCTGCTGAACGTGATCGACGTCCCTTTCGTTTGACGCGCACAATCCAGCGATCCGGCGAACGGCGGGTTGGCGAGCACCAGGCTGTAGAGGTCCACATCGCCGTCATGCTTCTCGGCGAGCGTGTCCTTGTAGCGGATATCCGGCTCCTCCACCCCGTGGAGATCATGTTGATCGAGCCGATCCGCAGCATCGTCCCGTTAAAGTCGAACCCGTGGAACATCCCCTTGTGGAAGTGCTCCCGGAGGACATCGCCGCGGAACAGCCCGCGGTGGTTGTCCCTGAGGTTTCGCCCGCGGCGACGCGGAAGCCGCACGCGCCGGCGGCGGGATCACAGATCGTGTCCTTCGGTGTCGGGCCATCATCTCCACCATCATGGCGATGATGTGGGCTTTCGCTCCGCCCGTCGACCAGCAACGCCGCCCACCACTCCATCATCCGGATCCGCTCTTCCCAATGCTCCCCACGGGCGTAGGCACGTCGGACCGCATTCGCCTCGACATGCGCGAGCGATCGCTCGATGGCATCAGGGTTCCATTGTCCGGCTTCATTCGCAATCGTTGAAAACGCTGCCCGGAATCCATGACTGGTCATCACCTCACCCGAGTACCCCATCGTCCTGAGCGCGACGTTGAACGTGTTCTCCGACATGGGACGACCGCGCCCTCGCATCGACGGAAAGACGAGGCCCACCCCGTCGCGCTAGATGTTTCGTCCCAGGCTTTGATGGTGCAATCTTTTCGCACGAGTGGAAGGAGGCAATATGGGGCAGGTTCACCACGCAAGCGCCACAACGACTGCGGCAGTCCGCCCTGCGATACAGCATAGTCAAGAGAGCCTGAGGACCTTGGCCAAGCGCCACGGGATCAACCCGAAGACGGTGGCCAAGTGGAAGAAGCGGACCTCGACGGCTGATCGCAAAACGGGGCCGACGGACCCCAGATCGACGGTGCTGACGCCCGAGGACGAAGCCGCTATCGTTGCCTTCCGGCGCCACACGCTGCTCCCGCTCGACGACTGCCTTTACGCCCTCCAGGCGACAATCCCACAGCTGATACCGGCGCGCCATTCTCATGACTCGATAAGGTTTTGGTCGTCCGGTTCTGATTCCTTCTGGATCACAGGGGTGATTCCGGGGGGCGGTACGATGGCGCACGGGCTGGAGATCGATGGCACGCTTTCGGCGCACGAGTTGCGCCGGATGGCGCGCTGCGTGGGGTCGGTGCACACGGCAAGGCGGATGCTGGCGATTGCCAATGCGCTCGACGGGATGAGCCGCGCCGACGCCGCGGAGGCAGCCGGGATGGAGCGGCAAGCGCTGCGCGACGCCGTCGTACGTTACAACGCCGAAGGGGTGGCAGGGCTCTCGGATCGTCCGCGGGGCGGCCGCCCGCCGGCGCTGAGCGAATGCGAGCTCGCGCTGCTTGCAGAGCGGATCTTCAGGGGTCCCGACCCCGAGGCGGACGGGGTCTCGAGCTGGACGCTGCCGGATCTGTGCCGCTTCGTCGACGAACGGTTCGGCAAGACGATCACGCCGCAGAGCCTGTCGCGGATCTTGCGCCGCGAAGGTTTTTCCCGCCAGAAGGCACGGCCACAGCACCCGAAGATGTCGCCCGAGCGCCAGGCCGGGTTCCAAAAAAGGGGCTCCGCGACGCGCTGAACGCGGCCGCCGCGGCTCATCCGGACAAGCGTATCGTCCTTTATTTCCAGGACGAGATGCGGGTCGGCCAGAAAGGTCGACTGTGCCATCGCTGGTGGCTGAGGGGCGAGCGTCCGCCGGGACGCCAGGACCGGCGCTTCTCCTTCACGTATCTGTTCGGCGCGGCCCGGGCCGATGGCGAGGCCGCCTTCGCTCTCGTTCTTCCCGAGGTCGGCACGGCTGCGATGCAGGTCTTTCTCGACGGCTTCGCCGAAACGCTCGCCCCAGACGAGCACGCCGTCATGGTTCTGGACGGCGCCGGCTGGCACGGGGCCAGGGCTCTCCTGGTTCCACCAAACGTCACCCTGGTACCGCTACCGCCCTACTCCCCGCAGCTCAATCCCATGGAGCGCGTCTGGCTGTATCTGCGTGAGCGCTACCTCAGCCTGCGGCTGCTCGCCGACACCGACGCCATCGTCGATGCCTGCTGCGAGGCCTGGAACGCCCTCGTCGCCGAGACAGACCGCCTGCGATCGCTTTGCCTACAGCCGTGGATCGAACGGGTCATGAATTAGGCGCGCTGGTATGACACGGTCGTCCTTGCATCGCTGTCTTCAGCGCCACGGGATCTCGCGTCTGCCGGACGTGGAAGGCGACAGACCTCAACGCTCCAAGTTCAAGCGTTATCCGATCGGCACCTTCCATATCGATATCGCCGAGGTGCGAACCCAGGAGGGCAAGCTTTACCTGCTCGTTGCAATCGATCGGACGTCCAAGTTCGCCTACGTCGAACTGCACGAGAAGGCGACCCGCCGTGTCGCCGGCAACTTCCTGCGAGCTCTTGCTGCCGCCGTCCCCTACAAGATCCACACGGTGCTGACCGACAACGGTACGCACTTCACCGAGCCCTCCGGTGAGACCTGGACGCCTGCAGAGATCAAGCAGATGCGGGCCGACAAGATCCTCTTTCGCTGTCACGCCTTCGAGGGCGCCTGTGCCGATCAGGACATCGAGCATCGGCTGACCAAACCTCGTCACCCATGGACGAACGGCCAGGCCCTGCGCATGAACCGCACGATCAAAGACGCGACCGTCAAGCGCTTCCACTACGACGATCACGACCAGCTCCGGCAGCACCTCGCCGATTTCGTGGCGGCTTACAACTTCGCTCGCCGTCTCAAGACCCTACGCGGTCTCACGCCCTACGAAGCCATCTGCAAAGCCTGGACAGACGAACCGTCCAGGTTCATCAATGATCCGCACCACCAAATTCCGGGACCAAACATCTAGACACGAAGATCGACAAGGATCGCGACTGCGGGTTGCGAAAGCGGAACTCGGTGCGGACGCCTCATCTCCATGCGCTCCGCCGGCACCGACCAGATCTGCGCGTCCAGATCGAACTCGCTCCAATGCGCGTGGCGCAGTTCCCCCGACCGGGGAACTTGCAGCGCAAGGAGCTCAGCGCCGCCTTCGTCGTGTGCTGGCCGTCGTAGGCGTCGATGGCCACGAAGAGGCGCTGCATTCCCGGAAGGTCGGTGATGGCGGCGCGATGCGTCGTCTTCGGCGTGGCGAGTGCTTCCTTTAGAGCGAACGTCGGGTCGGTATCGGCCAAGCTACTCGCCACCCCCAGACGAAAGACACGGGATATAGTCGAGCGGAGCCGCCGAGCGGTTTCGAGCTTACCCGACACCGTCGTGCGGCGCTACGAGCATGGCGCCAACTGGATCGAGATCACGCCGAGCGTCAAAGGCCTCGCGACGATCCACGACAAGGACATCCTGATCTACTGCATCAGCCAGGTGATGGCGGCGCTCAAACGCGGCGAGAAGGTTTCGAGGCGCGTCAGGGTCAACAGCGCCGACCTTTTGCGCTTCACCAATCGCGGGACGGGTGGCCGCGAATATCGACTTCTCGTGGATGCGCTCGACCGCCTGGAGGGGACGCGCATCCGCACCGGTGATCATGCGCGCACCGAAGGATTCGGTTTGATCGACGCGTCCGCCATCGAGCGCCGTTTCGGCCTCAATGGACGGATGCTGTGGTGCGAGGTCGTCCTGTCGGACTGGGTCTTCAACGCGATCCGCGCCAACGAGGTGCTGACGCTGCATCGCGACTATTTCCGCCTGCGCAAGCCGCTCGAGCGGCGCGTCTACGAGATGGCGCGCAAGCACTGCGGAACGCAGAAGACCTGGCGTATCTCGGTGGACACGCTGCGCAAGAAGTCGGGTCCACCTCTCCTATCCGCCTCTTCCGGCAGATCGTGCGCCATCTCGTCGATCACGACCACCTCCCCGACTATTCGGTGACGCTGGAGGAGGACAACGTCGTCTTCACTAACCGCAACACGATGCAGCTCGAACGCCGCATCGCCGATGTCACCATCGGCGCGGTATCCAGCCTCGGCTACGAGGACGCCCGCAGCCGCGCGCCCGGATGGGACGTCTACTACCTCGAACAGGAGTGGCGATCCTGGTGCGCCGAGCAGGAGATTGAGCCGCGCAACCCCGACCGCCACTTCGTCAGCTTCTGCATCGCCTGGTTCGAGAAACGCGGCCGGCCCTGAGACATGCGAGCATACATCCACTCATTTGAATTGTTACTCAATTGAATGCCCCGAATGGATCTGAGGAGGAACGTGGACGAAGTATGGAAGCCGCTTATTGTCGAGCTGAGCGCTGCGATCGAGCGGGATTTCGGGCCGCGCTGCCCGGACCATTCGGCGATGTGCCCCATCTGCGTGGCTTGGCGCGCCTATGACGATCTTGTCGACCTTGCCGATGTCGATCCAGCGGTCGGCGAATTCAGGATTACGACCGCCCCTACTCAAGCCCCCAAATGAGTAGATACTCAAACACTCATCCCGTTGAGTTGTTACTCAAATACTCAATCCAGAGCTGGCGGGTGATCTCCGAAATGGTCCGCTCCTCGGCTACGGCCTGTGACTTGATCCGCTTGTAGAGCACGGCCTCAACCTCGGCGTTGAGCCGCTTCTTCGCCCCGGCCGGCGCTTCGCGCACCTCGGCCATGAGTATTTCCTTGACGGTGCGGCTAGGCCGTTTGGTGCTGAGCATGGTTGCCCCCCTCCATCAGCACGCTCACCTCGTCGGCGATCGCCTCGATCTCCCGCGCGGCTTCGGTATCGCCCTCGTCGAACACCGTCTGCCCCTCGGACGCCGTGCGCGGGTAGGCTTGGCGCTGGGTCGTCCCGGCCTCGAACACCGGCAAGCCGTACTCGGCGAGCGCCGTGCCCACCTCGTGGCCGAGCCTGGTGCGCTTGATCGCGCGCGAGATCACGAAGGCGGCTTGGGGCTTTCCCCCCGTCACCTCGCGCCGCGCACCGACGAGGTCGACGAGGTCGGACGCCGCCCAGATGTCGTACGGCGAGGGCTGGACCGAGATCAGCACCACGTCGGCGAGCTTAACCGCCGCCGCGATCATCCCCTCGAGCTTGGCGGCGCCGTCGATCACGACGATGTCGTAGGGGCGGGCCACGTCCGGCAGCGCCTTCATGTTTTCCGGCCGCCCGTAGGCGAGGAGGGGGATCGGGTTGTCCTCACGCACCGCATGCCAGTCGCTGGCACTCCCTTGCGGATCGGAATCGACCAGGAGGGCGCGCGACCCTCGCTCGTCGAACGCTTGCACGAGATTGGTGGACAACGTCGTCTTGCCGCTCCCCCCTTTGGGGTTGAGGACAGCGATGATGGTCATGGACCTCTCCTGCTGGCTGAACGAGAGCTCTCTAGTTCATGAGTGGTTACTCAATCACTCATGAACTCAAATACTCATCCACTCAGCAGCTGAGGCAAGCTGGCTTGAGATCTCTGAGGGAGAAGTGTCGCAGCACCAACCTTCGGTGCATTGGCGATCCGTGGATGGATGGCATCGCCATCCAGCGCCGGCGCAAGACGCTTGGCCTCACGCAGACCGGTCTTGCTGAGAGTCGGACTCGAAACTCATGACGTGCGTGCCAGTCGTCGGGCGAGGAGCATGACGGAAGCGGCGTAGAGGAAGGCCTCTGCCGACTTGATGGACGCCTCGAAGTCCTTGGCGAGGCGACGATTGCGGTTCAGCCAGGCGAGCAGGCGTTCCACGACCCAGCGCCGGGGGTGGACGGCGAAGCCCACCTGGTCGGGATGTTTGCGCACGATCTCGATGGTTATAGAGGTCGCGTCTGCGACGCGGTCGCTGCCGTAGGCGCTGTCCGCGAATGCGTGCTCGACGAACGGGAATGACGCCCGCGAGGCCTTCAGCAGAGGAACGGCGCCGTCTCGATCCTGCGTTGCGGCGGTGTGGGCCTGCAGCACCAGGGGACGGCCGTCGGTGTCGACCATGACGTGCCGCTTGCGGCCCTTGATCTTCTTGCCCGCGTCGTAGCCGCGAGGACCGCCCGCCTCCGTGGTCTTGACGCTTTGGCTGTCGATGACCGCTGCGGAAGGGCTCGCGTCCCGCCCGGTACGCTCGCGGTCGCGCATCATGAGGTGGTGGTTCATCGTCTTGAAGACGCCGTCGTCACGCAGCCGCATGAACCAGCGGTAGACGGTGCTGGCGGGCGGGAAGCCGTCTGGCACCATGTGCCACGGACAGCCCGACCGCAGCACGTAGAAGATGGCGTTGATCAACTCGCGCATTGGCCAGCGCCGCGGCCGGCCCGTACGGCTCGGTGGCGGAAGGAACGGCTCAACAATCACCCACTCCGCGTCCGTCAAGTCGCTACCGTAGCGCAGGCCCTTGCGATTATGTTGCCGACGGGTGGTCGGGGTCCACATGACGTTCTCCAAGCTGGCTTCAACAACCGCTTGGGAAGCATGTTCGGCCACCGGCCATCCACCCCTCGATGGCACTTTCGAAACGGCCTCTGGGACGGCGGGGCTCCGACAGGCGACCATTTCGGAGATCGAGCGAGGGGAGGGGGCCCGCCTCGACAGCCTCATGCAAATCCTCGCAGCTCTCGACCTCGAACTGAGGGTCCGCCCGCGCACCCGCATGGTCCTTGCAGGACTCGGCATGGCCGCCGCACTCGCCATGGCGGTGCCGGCGGCCTTTGCCCAGGAAGCGCTCACCGAGATCCGTATCGGCTGGCAGCCCACCACCACGGTCGAGGCGCAAATCGCACACGCCCTCGCGAAGACAGACATCCTGGAGAAGCACGGACTCGAGGGCGAGTTCACGATGTTCTCTTACGGTCCGGCGGTGAATGAGGCGCTAGAGCAGGTTCAACGATCCCGGAGTCGCAACGGTCGGTAAGTCTCACCGTGCTTCGCTTGTCCCGATTGATTCGGGAGGACCGTATGGGGCGGGCGATGAGCATGGATCTTCGGCTTCGGGTGGTGCAGGCGATCGAGGACGGCCTGTCGACTCGCGAGGCCGCCCGCCGGTTCGCCATCGGCATCGCGACGGCCGGTGCGTGGCACCGCCTGTGGCGCCGGACCGGCAGCGTCGAGCCCGGCCGGCAAGGCCATCCTGTGCGCTCCAAGCTCGACGCGCACGAGGCCTTCATCATGGCGCTTGTCGAGGCCGACAAGGACATCACCCTCACCGAGATCGCCGAGCGGCTGGACGCCGAGCGCGGCGTCAGGGCAAGCCGCGCGCTCGTGTGGTACTTCTTCGACAAGCGCGGCGTGACGTTCAAAAAAAGACCGCGCACGCGGCCGAGCAGGATCGGCCGGACGTCGCGAGCCGACGCCGGGCCTGGTTCGAAGGCCAGCTCGACCTCGACCCGTCTCGCCTGATCTTCATCGACGAGACCGGCACCAACACCAAGATGGCCCGCCTCCGTGGCCGGGCGCCGCGCGGGGAGCGCTGCCGCGCCAGCATCCCGCATGGCCATTGGAAGACGACGACGTTCACCTGCGGCATCCGCATGGACGGGCTGGTCGCGCCCTTCGTGCTCGACGGCGCAATGGACGCCGACGCCTTCCGCACCTATGTCGGGCGCATCCTCGTCCCCGAGCTGCGCCCCGGCGACGTCGTGATCATGGACAACCTGGCGACCCACAAGGTCGACGGTGTGCGCGAGGCCATCGCAGCCGCCGGCGCAAGCCTCCTGTACCTCCCGCCTTACTCGCCGGACTTCAACCCGATCGAGAAGGCCTTCGCCAAGCTGAAGGCTCTTCTGCGAAGAGCCGCCGCCCGAACCCGCGACGACCTTTGGGCAGCCATCGCCGATGCCGTCGATGCCTTCACACCCGATGAATGCCGCAACCTCTTCGCCGCCTGCGGATACGACTGCGAGTAGGTTGAATCTGCTCTAGTCTCGGGCTCCATCGACGTCGGCTTCATCGGCGATCTGCCGTCCATCTCGCTCGCTGCGGCCGGGGCCCCTACCAAGGTGATCGGACGCCAGTCGACGTTCCGCGGAGCAATCATCGCCTCCGCCGACAGCGGAATCTAGACACTGGACGATCTGCGGGGCAAGCAGCTCTACGGTCCTGTCGGCAGCTCGATCCATCTGGCCGCTCTCGGCATGCTCGACGAGGCAGGGCTGACCCCGGGGGTGGACCTGCAGGTCGTCAACATGGGCTTTGCCGACCTCTCCGATGCCCTGAGGACGGGCCAGATTGATGCCGTCTTCGTATGGGACCCGTGGATCGAGAACTTCGTTCGAAACGGCATCGCCAAGGTGGTCGCGCAGGACACTTCGCTGACGATGGTGATCGCCATGCGCGACGACTTCATCGAGGAGCATCCCGACGAGGTGCAGCAGTTCCTCAAGGCTCACAAAGAGGCGACCCTTTTCGTCGCGCAGAACCAGGAGATGGCGAACGCGTGGTTTCGAGAGCCCGCAGCGGCGCAGACCCTGCCGGTGGAGACGATCCAAACGGCAACCGCCTTTGACCCCCAATGGGAGGCCGAGGCTCTTTCGGACATCCGCCTGTCGTTCAACGAGGCCGAGCGGGAGCGCTACATGGGGCTGGGCCAGCGCGCGTCGGACCTCAAGCTGTTCCCCTCGCTGCCGCCGCTCGAGGAGAAGACGGACATGAGCGCCGCTGCCGAAATCGACGGCGAGAGCTGGGAGTTCGACCCCACGTCGGTGAGGGTTACGGAGTGAAGGTTCGCCGCCTGGGCGCTCTTCCTCGCCGCCCGCGGCCTGCCCGTCTTCCGGCTGAAGCCGAACAGCAAAGATCCCCTCGCCGGTCAACACGCTGGTCTTGAACTTCGCGCCTCCCGTCAAAATGCCGACGGAAGGGAAGCCGGAGCGCGCCTTGCGGGAGGCGTATGAGCACGTCGCGGAAGTGGCCGGCAACGACAACATTCCCGTTCACGACGTGCGGGACGCGTTCGTCGAGATGTACGGAGCGACCAACCCGAGCACGGCACGGTCCGCGTACACGAGAGCGAAGAAGGCCGCGGCGAACCGATATCGGTTCTCGCAAAACGGCGACGTGGAGATGATGACCCTCGTGCCGCCGACTTTCGATCCGTCGTAAGCGGCCGATCGAGGCCGCCTTCTGAGGGATCTGTCGAAGCGGTAAGTTCACGTCGCTAACGACGTCGTTATTGACGTCGTCAAGGAGGTGGACGGTGCGGCAGGAAGTGCTGATCGGGGTCGAGCGGCGACGACGGTGGTCGATCGAGCAGAAGCTCGAGGTCCTGTCGGAAGTCGGCGTGGACGGCGCGACGGTCGCCGAGGTGGCCCGCCGTTACGACATCACCCGCCAGCACATCTACCAGTGGCGGCGGGAGTTCCGCCGGAGGCACGCGGCATCGCGAGAGGAGACGAAGTTCCTCCCCGTAGAGGTTGCCGAACCGAGGCTGGCCACGACAGCAAGCGAGCCCAGCCCGCAGGATCGGACGATCGAGATCGGTCTCCGCAACGGCCGGACGGTGCGTGCCGCCGCGGACATGGCGGAAGACCTGCTGATGCGTGCGATCCGCATTGCGGAGACCGCATGATCGGTCCCGGGTCCGGCGTGCGTGTCTATCTCGCCTGCGGCACGACCGACATGAGGAAGGGCATCAGCGGCCTGGCGGCGCTGGCGCAGGAGGTCCTCCGGCAGAAGCCGGCGTCAGGCGCGGTCTTCGCGTTCCGAGGTCGCCGTGGCGACAGGATCAAGCTCCTGCACTGGGACGGGCAAGGCTTCTGCCTCTACTACAAGGTGCTCGAGAAGGGTCACTTCCCGTGGCCGTCACCCGCCGACGGGACCGCGCGGCTGACGTCCGCACAGCTCGCGATGCTGTGGGAGGGGATCGACTGGAGGCGCCCCGCGCGGACTGCTCCGCCGTCTCGCGTTGTGTAGATTATCCTCTTGAATCAAGGAGATAATGCTGTCTCTGCGGCGCGACGCAGGGTAATATTGCAGGCATGGCGGTCGTGCTCGAATCACTTCCTGACGATCCTGCGGCGCTGAAGGCGATCATCGCTCGCCCAGCACGAGAAGATCACGCGGCTGACGGCCACGGAACGCGTCTTCGAGGCTCTCATCCAGGCCCTGAAGGTGCGCATCGCCAAGCTCCAGAAGCTGAAGTTCGGGCCGAGCTCGGAGAAGATCCAGCGCGAGATCGAGCAGCTTCAGCTTGCGCTCGAGGACCTCGAGGTCGCGGCCGCCGCGGCCGACACATCCCCGGAGCCCGAGCACGCCGAGACGGAGGCCTCATCGACGCCGGTTCAGCCTCGCCGGAAGCCGCGGATCGCCGACGACACGCCACGCGAGCGGGTCGTGCTCGATCCCGGCAACGTCTGCCCGGATTGCGGCGGTGAGCTGCGCCTCCTCGGCGAGGACGTCTCCGCCGTCCTCGATTACATCGCGGCGAAGCTCAAGGTCGTCGACACGGCACGGCTGAAGAAGACCTGCCGGCTCTGCGAGAAGATCGTCCAGCCGCCTGCGCCGACGCGGCCGATCCGCCGCGGCATGGCCGGCCCGAACCTGCTCGCCCACATCCTCGTGTCGAAGTTCGACGACCACGTTCCCCTCTACCGCCAGCGCGAGATCTTCGCCCGGCAGGGTGCCGAGATCCCGCGGTCGACGCTGATCGACTGGTGCGGCCAAGCCGTTGCTACGCTCCGGCCGTTGAGCGAGCGGATCAAGCTGGAGGTCATGAAGACCGACCGGCTGCACGCCGACGACACGCCGATCAAGGTCCTCGACCCGCGCCGGAAGAACGGCAGCGCCCGCGGCGTCAAGGAAGGCCGGATCTGGGTCTATGTGCGCGACGATCGCCCCTGGGCCGGCGGCGATCCGCCTGGCGCCGCCTACTGGTTCTCACCGGACCGGAAGGGCGAGCACCCCCGGAACCACCTGGCCAACTTCGAAGGCATCCTGCAAGCCGACGCCTATGCGGGCTTCAAGGAGCTCTACAAGCCCGACGCCTCAGGCAAGGCACGCGTTCGCGAGGCAGCCTGCTGGGCCCACCTGCGCCGCGACTTCCACGACGTCTGGAAGGCCACGGGCTCGCCGATCGCCAAGGACGCGCTCGACCGGATCGGCGCGCTCTACGACATCGAGCGCGAGATCAACGGCCGCCCTGCCGAGGAGCGCCTGGCTGTCCGCCGGAAAGAGAGCCTGCCGCGCGTCGAGGCCTTCCGCACCTGGTGCGAGGGACAGCTCGCGCGCCTGTCCAGCAAGGGCGAACTGGCGAAGGCGATGCGCTACGCGCTGAACCGCTGGACGTCCTTCACGCTCTTCCTCGAGGACGGCCGCGTGGCCATCGACAACAACGCCGCCGAACGCGCCATCCGGCCTATCGCCATCGGCAGGAAGAACGACCTCTTCGCGGGCTCTGACGCCGGCGGCGAGATCGTCGCCGACGCGATGACGCTCATCGAGACGGCAAAGCTCGCCGGCCTCAATCCGCAGGACTACCTCGCCGACGTGCTCGCCAGGATCAACGACCACCTCGTCACCCGGCTCGACGAGCTCCTGCCGTGGAACTGGACGCCGCTGGCTGCGGTCCAGGAAAAGGCCGCGGCCTGAAGTGCCTGCGATCGGCCACGTCTTCACGATCAAACGCGTCGCCGAGATGCTCGGCGAGGACGAGGACTGGCTCTACGACATCTGCCTGGAGATGATGCCCGAGGACGGGCTCGCCGCCGTCTACGGCGTCGGCGAAGACTACACGCCGGCCTTCACCAGGGATGGCATCGACAACCTTCGTGAGCTCGTCGAGATCCACAAGGAGAACGCTCGCCGCTCTATGGATGAAGGGTCCTGACCGGCCGCTTACGTCGCGGGTTCGGGCGGCGGCTCTTCGCAGAAGAGCCTTCAGCTTGGCGAAGGCCTTCTCGATCGGGTTGAAGTCCGGCGAGTAAGGCGGGAGGTACAGGAGGCTTGCGCCGGCGGCTGCGATGGCCTCGCGCACACCGTCGACCTTGTGGGTCGCCAGGTTGTCCATGATCACGACGTCGCCGGGGCGCAGCTCGGGGACGAGGATGCGCCCGACATAGGTGCGGAAGGCGTCGGCATCCATTGCGCCGTCGAGCACGAAGGGCGCGACCAGCCCGTCCATGCGGATGCCGCAGGTGAACGTCGTCGTCTTCCAATGGCCATGCGGGATGCTGGCGCGGCAGCGCTCCCCGCGCGGCGCCCGGCCACGGAGGCGGGCCATCTTGGTGTTGGTGCCGGTCTCGTCGATGAAGATCAGGCGAGACGGGTCGAGGTCGAGCTGGCCTTCGAACCAGGCCCGGCGTCGGCTCGCGACGTCCGGCCGATCCTGCTCGGCCGCGTGCGCGGTCTTTTTTTGAACGTCACGCCGCGCTTGTCGAAGAAGTACCACACGAGCGCGCGGCTTGCCCTGACGCCGCGCTCGGCGTCCAGCCGCTCGGCGATCTCGGTGAGGGTGATGTCCTTGTCGGCCTCGACAAGCGCCATGATGAAGGCCTCGTGCGCGTCGAGCTTGGAGCGCACAGGATGGCCTTGCCGGCCGGGCTCGACGCTGCCGGTCCGGCGCCACAGGCGGTGCCACGCACCGGCCGTCGCGATGCCGATGGCGAACCGGCGGGCGGCCTCGCGAGTCGACAGGCCGTCCTCGATCGCCTGCACCACCCGAAGCCGAAGATCCATGCTCATCGCCCGCCCCATACGGTCCTCCCGAATCAATCGGGACAAGCGAAGCACGGTGAGACTTACCGACCGTTGCGACTCCGGGATCGTTGAACCTGCTCTAGCGCCTCATTCACCGCCGGACCGTAAGAGAACATCGTGAACTCGCCCTCGAGTCCGTGCTTCTCCAGGATGTCTGTCTTCGCGAGGGCGTGTGCGATTTGCGCCTCGACCGTGGTGGTGGGCTGCCAGCCGATACGGATCTCGGTGAGCGCTTCCTGGGCAAAGGCCGCCGGCACCGCCATGGCGAGTGCGGCGGCCATGCCGAGTCCTGCAAGGACCATGCGGGTGCGCGGGCGGACCGTCAGTTCGAGGTCGAGAGCTGCGAGGATTTGCATGAGGCTGTCGAGGCGGGCCCCCTCCCCTCGCTCGATCTCCGAAATGGTCGCCTGTCGGAGCCCCGCCGTCTCAGAGGCCGTTTCGAAAGTGCCATCGAGGGGTGGATGGCCGGTGGCCGAACATGATTCCCAAGCGGTTGTTGAAGCCAGCTTGGAGAACGTCATGTGGACCCCGACCACCCGTCGGCAACATAATCGCAAGGGCCTGCGCTACGGTAGCGACTTGACGGACGCGGAGTGGGTGATTGTTGAGCCGTTCCTTCCGCCACCGAGCCGTACGGGCCGGCCGCGGCGCTGGCCAATGCGCGAGTTGATCAACGCCATCTTCTACGTGCTGCGGTCGGGCTGTCCGTGGCACATGGTGCCAGACGGCTTCCCGCCCGCCAGCACCGTCTACCGCTGGTTCATGCGGCTGCGTGACGACGGCGTCTTCAAGACGATGAACCACCACCTCATGATGCGCGACCGCGAGCGTACCGGGCGGGACGCGAGCCCTTCCGCAGCGGTCATCGACAGCCAAAGCGTCAAGACCACGGAGGCGGGCGGTCCTCGCGGCTACGACGCGGGCAAGAAGATCAAGGGCCGCAAGCGGCACGTCATGGTCGACACCGACGGCCGTCCCCTGGTGCTGCAGGCCCACACCGCCGCAACGCAGGATCGAGACGGCGCCGTTCCTCTGCTGAAGGCCTCGCGGGCGTCATTCCCGTTCGTCGAGCACGCATTCGCGGACAGCGCCTACGGCAGCGACCGCGTCGCAGACGCGACCTCTATAACCATCGAGATCGTGCGCAAACATCCCGACCAGGTGGGCTTCGCCGTCCACCCCCGGCGCTGGGTCGTGGAACGCCTGCTCGCCTGGCTGAACCGCAATCGTCGCCTCGCCAAGGACTTCGAGGCGTCCATCAAGTCGGCAGAGGCCTTCCTCTACGCCGCTTCCGTCATGCTCCTCGCCCGACGACTGGCACGCACGTCATGAGTTTCGAGTCCGACTCTAATATCCAGAAGCCGTGGCGCCGGATTCGCGCCGCGGCGCAAATACCGGACGTCAAACTTCATGATCTCCGGCACAGCTACGCAAGCTTTGCGGCGGCTGCCGGATATGGCTTGCTGCACATCAAGGAGATGCTCGGCCATCAGACCATTCAGACCACTCAACGTTACGCGCATCTGACAGACGAGACCGTCCGCGCAGGAATCAACACCCTCGGCCAGAGGCTCGCAGAGCTCGCCGCCGGCACCCGACCAATTCAAATCCCCAAGGCTGAACGATGAACACCGCCATTTCCGCGACCGACCTCGACGCCGCTCGCCTCGCGCTGTGGCGCCTCTCCGTGGAGGTCTCGACGCAACTCGACCTTTGCTACGACGATAGGGACTTTCCGCAGATGGAGCACGCCTTCGAGACACTCGACCTCGCCGAGGAGGCAATGAAGAAACTCGGTTTCACACCGCCGCCCACCATCGAACGCATGCGCGCACGGTTCGAGCGGAGCAAAGGGTAGGCAAATGGGCATCCAACACTATCGCATCACCGTCAGCGAGATCGTGGAAGTCCAGGATGAGGCCGCGCTGATCGAGGAGTTTCGCCGATTTCGCAGTGAGAATTTCTATCCGCCGGACGCAGAGGCCTTCCATGCGGAGACCCGAAGAGTGCGTCGCTCGACGGGACGTGAGGGCCATGATCGAGGAGCTGACTGAAATCGCGATCAGACCGGGCTGGTCGCCGCTGGAGACAGCGGTCGAGGTTGAGGCCTTGCCGGAGCACGATGCAGGGGGCGAAGTGCCGTTCGACGAGGGACGGACATCGCATTGAATGCGTTATCGCCGTCGGTCGCGCCTCCGAGCTCGGCCGCACCGGCTTTCCTCTC